>NZ_LZGK01000013.1 GCF_001690705.1 Gilliamella sp. wkB178
CCTGGTCGGACATCAGGAGGTTAGTGCAATGGCAAAAGCTAGCTTGACTGCGAGAGTGACGGCTCGAGCAGGTACGAAAGTAGGTCATAGTGATCCGGTGGTTCTGAATGGAAGGGCCATCGCTCAACGGATAAAAGGTACTCCGGGGATAACAGGCTGATACCGCCCAAGAGTTCATATCGACGGCGGTGTTTGGCACCTCGATGTCGGCTCATCACATCCTGGGGCTGAAGTAGGTCCCAAGGGTACGGCTGTTCGCCGTTTAAAGTGGTACGCGAGCTGGGTTTAGAACGTCGTGAGACAGTTCGGTCCCTATCTGCCATGGGCGTAGGAAAATTGAGAGGGTTTGCTTCTAGTACGAGAGGACCGAAGTGAACGCACCGCTGGTGTACGGGTTGTGATGCCAATTGCATTGCCCGGTAGCTACGTGCGGGATAGATAAGTGCTGAAAGCATCTAAGCACGAAACTAGCCTTGAGATGAGTTTTCCCAGATGAGAATCTGTAAGGTCCGTTTGAGACTAAGACGTAGATAGGTCAGGTGTGTAAGTGTAGTGATACATTGAGCTAACTGATACTAATGAACCGAGAGTCTTAACCTTACAACTCGGAGTTGTTTTGGTGCGCGAATAAAGAATATAAAACAGTTTGTTCCGGATTGGAGTTGGTGTGTTGTAGTTAACAGATAAATAACACATTGATGAAGAATAGAGAGAGTACAGGATATGTCTGGCGGTAATAGCGCGGTGGTCCCACCTGACCCCATGCCGAACTCAGAAGTGAAACGCCGTAGTGCCGATGGTAGTGTGGGTATTACCCATGTGAGAGTAGGGTGCCGCCAGACTTTTAAATTAAATAGTAGTAAAATACATACCAAATTCGGTGGAGCGGTAGTTCAGTTGGTTAGAATACCTGCCTGTCACGCAGGGGGTCGCGGGTTCGAGCCCCGTCCGTTCCGCCACCTTATTTAGGGGCGTAGTTCAATTGGTAGAGCACCGGTCTCCAAAACCGGGTGTTGGGAGTTCGAGACTCTCCGCCCCTGCCATATATCAATGATTTGCTTTAATTTTGACCAATCAGTTAAATCTATCTATATAAATCACAGAAAAATGTTTACAGATTAACTCAGTTAATTATAATTCCCGCCCAACTATGTATACAACAACCTAGAGGATAGAAAATGGCTGAGAGTTTTGTAAGTCAACAACGTTTTTTTGATAATAAAAATTATCCAAGAGGATTTTCTCGTCATGGTGATTTTACTATTAAAGAAGCTCAAATTTTAGAAAAATATGGTTGTGCCTTTAAAGATCTTGATGCAGAAACAAGAAAACCTACTACCGCAGAAGAGAAATCATTTGTTTCTGTGTGTAAAGGTAAAAAGGAAGCATCTACAGACTTTGAGAAAGTATGGCTTAAGTATCTTGCTAGTATAAATAAACCAAAACGTTTTCATACATTATCTGGAGGTAAACCTCAAGTTGATGTTAGTGATGATTTTGTTGATAATGACGACTAAACTTTTTTAGCCAATATTTTTGTGTAATTGAATTAGTAAACGATCCATAGAACGATAACTTAAAGCTTCTGAGAGATGTTTTCGTTCTATAGTTTCTGATAAATCTAAGTCCGCTATAGTACGCGATACTTTCAATATGCGATGCCATGCTCTAGCAGAAAGTCCTAATTTTATTAAAGCTTGTTCTAAATAATCACTATCGGCATCAGATAATTGACAATAAAGTTGAATTTCTTTCGACATTAATTGGCTATTTAGTTTCTTACCTCTTTTTAATTGTTTTTCTCTACTTTGTAAAACTCGCATTTTTATTGATTGTGTCGATTCAGATTGAATTGTTTTTTTGCTTAATGTTCCTTGTGGTAATAAAGGTACTTCGATAGAAAGATCAAATCTATCCAAAAATGGTCCTGAAAGTCGATTTAAATAGCGAATAATTTGTTGGGGAGTGGTGCGGTTATGTGTCCCTTGATAATGTCCTGTTGGACTTGGATTCATCGCTGCTATAAGTTGAAATTTAGCTGGAAACTTGATTTTAGCATTGGCTCTTGAAATAGTGATTTCGCCAGATTCAATCGGTTCTCGTAATGCATCTAAAACTTTACGATCAAATTCAGGTAATTCATCTAAAAAAAGAATACCATTATGTGCGAGAGATATTTCTCCTGGTTTAGGAAGACTACCACCACCAACGAGTGCCGCCGGGGATGAGCTGTGGTGAGGTGATCTAAAAGGTCGTTTACGCCAGTTCTTGATCGAACCATTTAAGCTAACTAAACTCGTTATTGCAGCACTTTCAAGTGCCTCGTTATCAGTTAAAGGAGGCAATAAAGAAGTTAAACGTGTTGCCAACATTGTTTTACCTGTTCCCGGTGGACCGATTAATAGTAAATTGTGGCCTCCAGCAGCAGCAATTTCTAAAGCCCTTTTGGCATGTTCTTGACCAATTACATCTTCTAAGTTAGCTTGTTGGTTCTCAGTATCTTGATATTCACGATATTCAACACTAGGCAAATTAAATTGTTTAAATAAATATTGACATAATTCAGATAAGTTATTAGTAATTAAAGTATTATTATCATGAATTAACGAAATTTCAGATTGATTTTCAGCAGCAATAATTAGTGTTCTATTTTTTCTTTTAGATGAAAGTGCAGCAGGAATCGCTCCTTTTACAGCTCTTATATCCCCTGAAAGTGCTAATTCACCTAAAAATTCGTATTGCGCTATATGTTCTGTTGGAATTTGTTCAGTTGCTGCGAGAATAGCAACAGCGATTGGCAGATCAAAACGACTCCCTTCTTTAGGTAAATCTGCAGGAGAAAGATTTACAGTAATTTTTTTGGAAGGAAACGTAAATCCACTATTAATAATGGCACTACGTACACGGTCTTTTGCTTCTTTAACCGTAGTTTCAGGCAAACCTACTAAAACAAAACCCGGTAAACCATTACTGATGTGGACTTCAACATTAATTTGCGGCGCCTGAATACCAAAGGAAGCTCTAGTGTAGATAATTGCAAGTGACATAATATGGATAATCTGTGTCTTTAAAATATTGGTATAATAATTTCCTTATACTAAGGAATAGATAAAATCTGTCACTCTTGAGAACAATCTTCCATTAAGAATTGTGATTTTGCAAAAATTAACAATTTTATTGATTAGCAAATAATTTTGTAATCAATAAAGATATAAAAAATAAACAAGTGTTAGTTAATACAACAGTAGGTCCCGTTGGTGTATCATAAATAAAAGAAAAGTATAAACCGCCAACAATTGATAGCATCCCTAATATTATTGCAATTAAAGCCATATTTTCAGGAGTTTTAGAATAATACTTTGCGGTAGCAGCTGGGATAATGAGTAATGATGTAATGATAAGTGCTCCTACAAACTTCATTGCTATACCAATTGTTAATGCTAACAAAAGGGTTAAAAGTAGTTTAGTAAATTGTATATTAATCCCATCACTAAAAGCCAATTCTTCACTGACAGTGATAAATAAAAAGTGATTCCAACGCCAAATTAATAAAAAGCCTATTACGAGTACACAACCAGCAATTTGATAAACTTCTGTCATGGTTACCGATAAAAGATCACCAAATAGATAACCCATTAAATCAACCCTAATATTTTTCATTAAACTAATCACGACTATGCCTAGTGATAATGCACTATGTGCCAAAATACCTAGTAATGTATCAATAGGAAGCTGTTTTTGAGATTCCAACCAAAGTAATCCGATAGCTAACATAAGAGTAACAAAAATTACCGCATAAAATAGATTAATATGTAGTAAGAAACCGAAAGCAATCCCTAATAAAGCCGCATGGGATAATGTATCGCCAAAATAAGACATTCTGCGCCAAACCACAAAAGTACCCAAAGGTCCAGTTACCATGGTTAAACATAATCCCGCTAATAATGAAGGTAATAATAGCTCAATCATTCTGCTTCCCTTGTTCTATATTAGGTAAAATAATGTGTTTTGCATTGTCATGAATATTTTTACAACAATCATGTTGATGGTTATGATGATGTTGATAAACAGCAATACTAGTAGCACCTTGTGGACCAAAAAGAGCAATAAACTCAGGATCATTCGATACAATAGCAGGGGTACCAGAACAGCAGATATGATGATTTAAACAAATGACTTCGTCGGTTTTGGCCATAACCAAATGAAGATCATGAGAAACCATCAGCACACCACAATTGAACTGAGTTCTCGCATTAGCAATTAGATCATATAATAGGATTTGACCATTAACATCCACACCTTGTGTAGGTTCATCAAGAATAAGTAATTGTGGGTGTTTAGCCAATGCTTGAGCAAGTAATACCCGTTGTAACTCGCCACCGGATAATTGATGCATAGATTTATTAAATAAATAATCAGCATTTACCATTGATAGTATACTGATGATATCGTTATCTTTTAGTAGCTTATTTAATTGCATAAAGCGTTTAACAGTAATGGGTAAAGTAGGATTTAAATTTATTGATTGAGGTACATAACCAATAGTTAAATAAGGAGCACGATTAATAGTTCCAGAAGTAAGCGGGATTAAACCTAGAATAACTTTAACCAAAGTTGATTTCCCGGCACCATTTGGTCCAATTAATGTAATAATTTGCTTAGGACTAACTGTTAATGAAATATCATCTAATATTTTTTGTTTATTGATTACAACACTAACATTATCAAGAGAAATTAATCGAGACACGGCAATGATAATCCTTGTTCATTTGTATGTTATGTTATATTATAACATATATAAATCATATTCCAGTACATTTCATAATCATTGGATAATAATGTGAAAAAATATATAGTCATTAATTTTAAACAACTAGTTCAGAAAATTATAATAAGTCTTTTATCTTTGGTAATCAGTGCGGTATTTTCACTTGCTAATGCTAACGTTATTTCGTCGGTAAAGCCGATAGGTTTTATTACTGAGGCTATAACGACCGGTGTTGTTGATACTGATGTTTTATTACCTGATGGTGCATCTCCGCATACCTATTTTTTAAAACCTTCAGACTTAGTTAAGCTTAAATCTGCTGAATTGGTTATTTGGGTTGGTGAAGATATGGAAACCTTTATGCCAACTGTTTTAAAAAATGTTGATAAACAAAAACAAATAGAATTAATGTCAGTACCAGAAATTGAAGTGTTACTGCAAACCGGTAATGAAAAACACGAAGACTCACATGATAATCATTCAGATTCTCATCATGGTGAATATGATGAACATATTTGGCTTTCACCCACAATAGCTAAAATTATTGCTAAAACCATTCATGATAAACTTATTACACTATATCCAGATAAAAAAGCTATAATTGACCAAAACCTAAACGAATTCACTTTAAAACTAGCCCAAACAGAACAAAACATTGCAAAAAAATTAATTAGCGTTCAAAATAAAGGGTATTTTGTGTTTCATGATGCTTACGGGTATTTTGAGTCACAGTTCGGATTAAAAAATCTAGGTAGTTTTACCATAAATCCAGCAGTACAGCCAGGTGTTCAAAAAATTTATGCTATTCAACAAGAGCTAATTGAACAAAAAGCTGTATGTGTTTTTAGAGAGCCGCAGTTTAGCCCTGCAATGATTGAAAAATTAGTGAGCGGAACCAATGTTCGCGTTGGAGAATTAAATCCATTAGGAACGGGTATTATTCTGACAAAAGATGCATATTCACAATTTTTATTAAAATTAACACAGCAACTGTTGGATTGTTTAGATAATAATTAGTTAAGGTTAATTTTGGCACAACAAATTAAATCCCCTAATGTTGAAAAAAATAATTTTAAAAATCCTTATTTTTCAGTATTAGGAGTCCTTGTCATTGTTATCTTATTCACCATTTTATGGCGTCCTCTTAATTTGGAACGCACGGTCTATGTTCCTTTAAATCCTCAAGCTGAAACAACAGTAACTGATAATCCGCGTTCTCCTGTAGTTGTAGGTGATGGTCAAATTGAAATGGTTGATAGTAAATCAGCCTCTAAGCAATTAACGGAATCATCTGATATTCCTGAAGATGAAATAGCTAAAGATGAACTTGATGATATCATTGATGATAAAGATAACACGGTACAATATACCATTTCTCGTGGTGATACTTTGCATGATATTTTGATACGTTATAATGTTAATAAAAATGATATTTATCAATTAACTACAAAATTCAAACAATTAGCAAATTTAAGAATAGGTCAACAAATTAGTTGGACTACTGATGATGCTCATAATTTACAAACTTTTAGTTGGACCATTTCAAGCAATAATATACGTATATATGAAAAATCAGGGGATAAATTTGTTGAAAGTTCAGAAACGGCAGATGGTGTTCCTCAAGATATAGTCATTAAAGGTGAAATTAAATCTAATTTTGTAGCAGATGCGCGTAAGAGCGGATTGACAAGTAGTGAAATAGGTATTATTACTCGAGCATTACAATGGCGATTAGATTTTAGACGTTTACAAATTGGTGATAAATTTTTGGTGTTATTATCACGAGAAATGCATGGTAAACGTTTATCTAATAGCCAATTATTAGGTGTTCGCATTAAAAATGGTAGCAAAGATTATTATGCAATTTTAGCTGATGATGGTAAGTATTATGATGTAAATGGTGCTAGCTTAGCGCAAAGTTTTGTGCGTTATCCACTATCAAAGCGTGCGCGTGTATCCTCAGGTTTTAATCCGCGCCGTTTACATCCAATAACTGGACAAGTAACCCCGCATAATGGTGTCGATTTTGCTGTATCGCGGGGGACGCCAGTTTTATCTGTTGGTAATGGTGAAGTGGTTATTGCTAAATATAGTGGATCAGCAGGTAATTATATTGCTATTCGGCATGGGCGCCAGTATATGACCACCTATATGCATTTAGATAAAATCTTAGTAAAACCTGGTCAACAAGTTAAGCAAGGGGATAAAATTGCCTTATCTGGGAATACCGGGCGTTCTACAGGGCCGCATTTACATTTCGAGTTACATATCAATAATAAACCAGTAAATCCATTAACTGCTAGTTTACCAATTTCGGAAGGTTTAACCGGTAAATCTAAAAATGCATTTATAGCAAAAGTTAAAAATATTAAATCACAGCTTAGCTTTTAATATTGTTTTTATTCAAACGTTAGCCTTACCTGAAATATCTTTACAAAAAGAACACAGATATATCGCATATAAATTGTGTTATTATAAGTCAGTTTATTATGAATATTGAATACTAGGTGTGGTTTGAAAAAGTCAACTAAATCAACTCAAAAAGACAAAAAAATAAAAAAACGGACACTCTCAAGACGATTGTGGTCACTATTATTTAAACTATTTCTAATTTTTGTTGCTGTAACAGTAGTGTACGGTATTTATCTTGATCAACAAATCAAAGAAAGAATTGATGGTAATGTTTGGGAATTACCGGCTGCTGTTTATGGACAAATTATTGATTTGGAACCTGATAGTGAATATAGCTTGAACGATATAGTAACAATGCTAGTCGGTGCGCAATATCGTCAGCAAGATACCAAAGCAACAAGGCCTGGTGAATTTATTGTTAGTAATGATAGTGTCGAAATTTATCGTCGCCCATTTACTTTCCCTGATGGTGAAGAACAAGCATTTCGCGTCAAAATTACCTTTTATGATAATCGTATTGACCGTATTACTAATTTAGATACGGGGCGCGATTTTGGATTACTTAAAATTGATCCTAAATTGATTACTATGATGCATTCACCTAATGGTGAGCAGCGATTATTTGTACCATTAAAAGAGTTTCCGGATTCGTTGCTACAAACATTGGTGGCAACGGAAGATAAAAGATTTTATGAACATCATGGTGTAAGTCTTTACTCTATTGGAAGAGCAATTTTTGTTAACTTAACTACTGGGCGAACAGAAGGGGGAAGTACCTTAACTCAGCAGACGGTTAAAAATCTCTTTTTAACTAATGAACGTAGCCTAAGCCGTAAAATACGTGAAGCTTATATGGCAATAATATTAGAGTCTCGTTATAGTAAAGAACGTATTTTAGAACTTTATTTGAATGAGGTGTATTTTGGTCAAGCTGGAAGTGAAGAGATCCATGGTTTTCCACTAGCAAGTCTTTATTATTTTGGTCGACCGGTAAACGAACTCACCTTAGATCAGCAAGCAGTACTAGTTGGTATGGTAAAAGGTGCTTCATTATATAATCCATGGACCCAGCCACAACAGGTTATTGAGCGCCGTAATGTAGTATTGAAGTTAGCTCAGCAACAAGGAATTATTGATGAAGAGTTATATAACTTATTAAGTCAACGTCCACTTTCAGTGTTACCTAAAGGGGGCGTTATTTCGCCGCAACCGGCATTTATGCAAGTTGTTCGTAGTGAATTGCGTAAACAATTAGGTGATCAAGCAGATCATCTTTCCGGGATGAAGATTTTTACCACATTTGATCCAGTAGCTCAATCTGCCGCAGAACAATCGGTAACCAACGAAATTGAAACCTTACGGAAATCAACGAATAAAGATTTACAAACGGCGATGGTGATTGTAAGTCGTGAAACTGGAGAAATAAGATCAATTATTGGTAGTGCCGAACCACGATATCCAGGCTATAACCGTGCATGGCTAACTCGGCGAGCGATTGGCTCGTTAGCTAAACCATCGACTTATTTAACAGCATTAGGACAACCAGATCGTTATCAACTAAATACTTGGCTCAATGATAATCCATTATCAATCAAACTTGATAATGGCAATTATTGGGAACCTAAAAACTTTGACCGCAAATATCGTGATCGGGTAATGTTAATTGATGCTTTAGCGCTTTCACTAAATGTTCCAACAGTTAATTTGGGCATGGCACTTGGGCTTGATGCTACTAAAAATACGCTACAAGCATTAGGAGTACCAGCTGATCGTATTCCTAATTTACCATCAAGATTACTGGGAGCTTTGGAATTAACACCACTAGAAACAGCGCAAATGTTCCAAACTATTAGTAATAATGGTCAACGTTCGCCATTAACAATTTTACGCTATGTATTAGATGAAAAAGGCGAGTTGGTATATCAAAATTATCCGCAGCAAATTCAGGCGGTTTCCCAACAGTCAGCTTACTTAACTACTTACGCAATGCAACAAGTAGTTGAGTCCGGTACCTCACGTTCATTAAAACCGAAATATGGTGTATTTAAATTAGCTGCTAAAACAGGTACTAGTAATGATTCGCGTGATAGTTGGTTTACGGGTATTGATGGTAAAAATGTTGCCGTAATTTGGATTGGACTTGATGATCATTCGCCAATGAAATTAACTGGGGCAACAGGGGCATTAAAAATTTATAGTGAATATTTACAAAATAATCCACCTAAAAAACTGACATTACCAGTGCCTCAAAATATTTATATGGTACCAATTGATAGTAATGGTCGCTGGCAATGTGATAGTGGGGCAGGACGAACTTTACCTGCGTGGACAATTAATCCGCAAAGTTTATGTTCTGGTAATAACCAATTGGTGCCTGGGCAACAAGCACCCACTTGGGTAACTGAAATGTTGAATAATTAAGTGAAAAACTATGCCTGAATTACCTGAAGTTGAAACGAGTCGACAAGGGATTTTACCTTATTTAAAGGGACAAACTATCCAACAAATCATCGTTAGACAACCTAAACTACGTTGGCCAATTGATAAAGCAATTACACAGGCTCAAGGTCAAGTCATTTTGGATGTAAAACGAAGGGCTAAATATTTGTTATTGCAATTGACCAACAATTGGATAGTTATTCATTTGGGTATGTCGGGTAGTTTGCGGATTTTATTAAATAAGCAAAAACCATCCAAACATGATCATGTAGATTTGGTATTAACTAATGGAGTCATACTTCGTTATACAGACCCAAGAAGGTTTGGTTGTTGGCTATGGACAGATTCAATTGATGATGTAACTCAGTTAAAACATTTAGGGCCTGAGCCGTTAAGTGCTGAATTTTCTGCTGAATATCTGCTAGAAAAAGCTAAAAAAAGTCATAAACCAATTAAAAGTTGGATTATGGATAATCATATTGTGGTGGGAGTAGGTAATATTTACGCCTCTGAATCACTTTTTATGGCTAGAATTAATCCAAACCGCAAAGTTAGTTCTTTACAATTAATTGAATTAGAAAATTTAGTTACAGCAATTAAGCTAGTACTTACTCAGTCAATAGAACAAGGCGGTACAACACTTAGGGATTTTTTACAATCGGATGGCAAACCTGGTTATTTTGCGCAACAATTGCAAGTTTATGGGCGAGTGGGTAAAAAATGCTTGGTTTGTTGTAGCGAAATCAAATCACAAAAAATAGGTCAACGAAATACTTTTTACTGTATTAATTGTCAAAAATAAATATCATTAGTTAATATTGCCCCTTGATTTATCTTCTTTTTATATAATAAATTGGCTTGTCTTATTCTGGTATTATTAATAATCAATGTCCTACTCCTCATAAAAAATCTTTACAAATACTTTAAACCTTTCTTAAATCGGATTAGTATAGTCGAAAATTTATTCTGATTATTTATTATTCTTAATAATTTCATTTCGATTAAAATTATAAATATTAGAAAATCTTTTTGTTTTAAAGAGTATGGACTTGTTATACGATATCGGCTATCTTTCTTGCTGTAAAAATATTTATTTTTTTGGGAGATCTAATATGTGGCACAAATTAGTGATAACATATTAATTATAAAAATTTTTATCTTTTTCGTTATTAAATATTTAGATTTATTCTAACGTAATATTTTCGTTTTTTATTAAGGAATTTAAGATGATCAAATTTGCTTCTCGCTTTTTGATGACTTTGTTTATTTTATTTTACACTATAGTTAGTAATGCTGAAGTACATATTGTTATTACTGATGGTGTTAGTTCTGCTAAACCAATTGCAGTTGTACCATTTAGATGGACTGGATCTGGTGAACCACCGCAAATGATAGAAGAAATTGTGGCGTCAGATCTTCGTAATAGTGGTAAATTTAATCCTATCGATGTTAGTAGCATGCCGCAAAAACCAACTACCGCTTCTGAAGTTACCCCTGTGGTGTGGAATAAACTCGGTATCTCTGCCGTGGTTGTTGGAAGTATACAACCTGACGCTTCAGGCAAATATCTTATCACTTATCAATTAGTTGATACTGTAAGTCGTCCGGGAGCGGTTTTAGCACAAAATCAATTTTCTATTGACAAACGTTGGGTACGTTATGCTGCTCATACAGCCAGTGATGAAATTTTTGAATCTCTAACTGGTATTCGTGGGGCATTTCGAACTCGAATTGCCTATGTGGTTAAAACTAAAGGACCATTTACCCATGAACTTCGGGTTTCAGATTATGATGGTTATGATCAAATGACAGTACATCGTTCCAAAGAACCTTTAATGTCACCTACTTGGTCACCTGATGGTAAAAAATTGGCATATGTAACTTTTGAAGGTGGACATTCTTCATTAGTTTTAAAAACATTAGATAGTGGATCTGTTGAAACGATTGCTTCTTTTCCACAACATAATGGTGCTCCAGCGTTTTCTCCTGATGGCAGTAAATTAGCCTTTGCTTTATCGAAAGGTGGAAGTTTAAATTTATATATGATGAATTTGAGTTCTAAAAAAATTACTCAAATAACCTCGGATCGTAGTAATGATACCGAACCATCTTGGATGCCAGATAATCAAACAATTGTTTACACATCAGATCAGGCTGGTCGACCACAATTATATAGTATAAATATTAATGGTGGATCACCACAAAGATTAACATGGGATAATACCCAAAATCAAAATGCTCGGGTTTCACCTGATGGTTCTTTTATTGCTATGATCTCAACCAACAATGGTGAACAACATATTACCCGTTATGATGTGTCAACCAATACTTATCAACGTTTGACCGACACATTTTTAGATGAAACCCCAAGTATTGCACCAAATGGTACTATGATTATTTATAGTTCATCACAAGGATTAGGGACAATATTGAATCTGGTTTCAACAGATGGGAACTTTAAAGCTAAGTTGCCAGCGTCTGATGGGCAGGTAAAATTCCCTGCTTGGTCACCATATTTGTAAGGAGTGCTTAAAATATAATCAATATTATTAATATTAAAATTGTGCAAAACGAAAGGTCGTTATAATATATACTGCTAATCTTCCTAATCGATAACACAAAGTGTGTTACCTGAAGTTGGTTAGATGTATAATAAAATATAAGTAATAATTTATTCAAACATAAAGGAGTTAATACAATGCAATTTTCTAAATTTATTAAAGTAGCTGCGGTTGCTTTACCATTAATCGCTGTAACAGCTTGTTCTTCTCATAGCAAGAACAATATGAATGGTAATGCAAATGGTTCTTTAACCCAAGCAGAACAAGAAATGCTTCAAAAACTACAACAAATGAATACAGTATATTTTGACTTTGATAAATATAATGTTAAACCAGATTATACAAGAATGTTAGATGCTCATGCTGAGTTTTTACGTGCACATTCTTTCTTAAGAGTAGTTATTGAAGGTCATGCCGATGAACGCGGTACTCCAGAATATAACATCGCTTTAGGTGAACGTCGTGCTTCTGCTGTTAAATCATACCTACAAGGTAATGGTGTTTCATCAGATCAAATGTCAATCGTTTCTTACGGTAAGGAAAAACCTGCTGTATTAGGACATGATGAAGCAGCATATGCTAAAAACCGTCGTGCAGTAGTTACATATTAATTTATGTCTTATAGCGGCTGATTATTCAGCCGTTTATTTTTTAAGTTCACGTTCGAGTCTTATAATATGTATAAAAAAACTCTCTCATTGTTCTTATTTCTTCTGTTTACATGTTATGGTTGTGCAGCTGGTAGTTCTGAAATAGATAGAACTGTGCAAGCTCAAGGGCAATTATTAATTCAAAATCAACAAAAAATTAGTGATTTACAATCTGATGTTGATGCGCTACGAGGGCAGTTAGAAGAAACTAAATATCAACTCAATCAAACGATTGAACGTCAAAAAATGATATTGCAACAAATGGCGAATGGTTCAGGGTTTACTTCAAGTACTAATTCTAATTCAACTACTGATGATTCAACTACATCAACCTCTGATTCAACTGCAATTCAGTCATCATCATCTTCATCGGCCGATTTAACTGGCTGGACAACATCTGGTAATGATAAAAATGATTATAATTACATTATGCAGTTTGTCGGTGATAGTAAACAGAGTAATGAATCAATTGTTGCTTTCCAAAAGTTTTTACAAACCTACCCAAAGTCTAGTTACCGAGCCAATGCTAACTATTGGCTTGGTCAATTATTTTATAAACAAGGTAAAAAAGATGATGCCTCATTTTATTATGCCACTGTAGTAAAAGACTTTTCATCCTCACCTAAAGCTGCTGACAGCCTGTATAAAGTAGGCCTAATTCTATTAGATAAAGGTGACAAAAAAAGTGCTAAAGCAGTATTTCAACAAGTCGTCAATAAATATGCTAATGACAAAAATGCCGTTGATTTAGCAAACAAAAAATTAGCATCACTTTAATAATGTGTATAAATATCCATCTGTTGAAAAAAAATAGACAGAAAAGGGTTGCGCTGTTTGGCAATTATAAGTAGTATAGCAACCCGAAATTGCTTGTACCCTTAAATCAATAAGCGTACCGTAATTATCGTTCAAAATGGGTTGTTAGCTCAGTCGGTAGAGCAGCGGACTTTTAATCCGTTTGTCGAGCGTTCGAATCGCTCACGACCCACCACTTTCTTTTTTATTACTCTTATTTCCATTTAAAAATCCTTAAGCTAATTCCGTTTTTAAAACACTGGTAATGATTTTAAATCTAAGTTTATTGAAAAAAACATGGTGATTTAAAAGAATAATTTGTAGACTATGCCTCAGTATTTGTTTTAGGTTGTATATATGAATCTTCTAAAATCCTTAGCGGCAATTAGTTCAATGACTATGGTTTCACGCGTATTAGGTTTCGTGCGTGATGCCATCATTGCTCGTTTTTTTGGAGCAGGAATGGCAACCGATGCTTTTTTTGTTGCTTTTAAGTTGCCTAATTTACTCAGACGTATTTTCGCTGAAGGTGCTTTTTCTCAAGCATTTGTGCCGATTTTAGCTGAATATAAAAATCAACAAGGTATTGAAGCTACACGAACTTTTGTTGCTTATGTGGCTGGTTTATTAACCTTAGTTTTGGCTATAGTTACTTTAATAGGTGTGGTTACTGCTCCTATTATAATTATGCTGACGGCGCCAGGGTTTTTACAAGAATCGGCGGGGAAATTTGAGCTGGCTACTAACTTATTGCAAATAACTTTCCCATATATCTTTTTTATTTCACTCGCTTCTCTGGCAGGAGCGATTTTAAATACTTGGAATCGTTTTTCAGTACCAGCATTTGTACCAACCTTGCTTAATCTAAGCATGATTGTATTTACATTATTTTTAACACCTTACTTCAATCCACCAGTCATGGCATTGGCAGTTTCTGTCGGGGTCGGGGGTATTTTACAATTGCTTTATCAACTTCCTTATTTGAAAAAAATTGGCATGTTGGTGTTACCGCGGATTAGTTTTAAAGATAGTGGGGTTTGGCGAGTATTAAAGCAAATGGGACCTGCTATTTTGGGTGTATCAGTTGGTCAAATTTCGCTGATTATTAACACCATTTTTGCTTCTTTCTTAATTTCAGGTTCGGTATCTTGGATGTATTATGCCGATCGCCTAATGGAGTTTCCTGCTGGAGTGCTGGGAGTAGCCTTAGGAACTATTTTGCTGCCATCGTTAGCTAAGAGTTTTGCCAAAGGTGATCATAAACAATATTCAGAACTGCTTGATTGGGGATTGCGACTCTGTTTTTTATTAGCCTTACCAAGTACAGTAGCCTTAGGGGTAATATCTCGCCCATTAATCTCAACATTGTTTGAGTATGGACAATTTACTTTAAATGATACTTTAATGACGCAACGTGCTCTAGTTGCCTATTCGATTGGTTTACTTGGTTTGATTTTGATTAAAGTATTAGCTCCGGCATTTTATTCTCGCCAAGATATTAAAACACCAGTAAAAATTGCTATTTTTACTTTACTGTTAACACAATTAATGAATCTTGCTTTTATTGGTCCATTAAAACATGCGGGTCTTTCACTATCAATAGGCCTTGCTGCTTGCTTTAATGCCGGATTATTGTTTTGGCAACTACGTAGGAAGCAACTTTACCAACCACAGTCAGGATGGCGAGGATTCTTAATTAAAGTAATGGTGGCAGTTTTACTAATGTCTATGGCGTTATGGTGTGGTGCCCAGTGGCTACCTGATTGGTCAACAGGGTCAATGTTAATACGAGTTATTCGCTTATTGCTATTAGTTATTGTGGGTATTACGGTTTATTTTGGCTCACTTATTGTGATGGGTTTTAAAATTAAACATTTTATTAAACGTATTGAATAAAAGGATGTATGTCAAGATGTTTCCTGAGAACTATACGTTTCAGTATAAAATCCTTAATAAAAAGGAAAGTTAAATGCAAAAATTATCCTTTTTTAAACTGCCTTTTATTTTTGTGGTTTTACTGACTATTTCGAAATTATTGGTCACAATGATCGGTTTTATTATCATTTTTTGGGATGTGCTTGATAATTACTCTTATTTGTGGTCAATAGGAAGGGATTATATTGTATTTCAGCTATTTTATTTAATTCCCGATTGTTTGCTATTTTTTGTAGTTGCTTCTATTGCGTTATATCGAATAAATATTCATATTATCACATTAAAAAATATTGGTTTATTAGTGATTAATATATTTTTTATTAATGTGTTGGGTTTCTTGTTAGATAAATGCCAGCAAATAGCTTATGTGTATATATTGGACGACATTATTGATTCTGTTTTAAAGTCATTTATTTTTATACAGATAATTGTTGTTTTTACCTTATTATATTTTAGTTTAGCTAGTTTGTTGACATATTATTATATTAAACTTTTTGGAGATTGGTTTGATAAAAGTAAACAAGCTTTTGAGTTAACCCAATACAATAGCCCAAAAATTCACTTTATTTTATTCCTAGCGTTTTTCTTTTTCCTTTTTATTATGTTTGCTTCTTTTTTGAAAAGATTAAATATACAACTAAACGAACAGAATTTTCATTTTTCATATTGGTCAAATTTGTTGTTACCATTGATTATTTATTTAATTAATTTTTTAATAGTTATATTTTTAACCAAAAATCTGTTTAAACGTACTTTTGTAGTATTGCAATCAGATAGAATCATTAAAAGCGCTACTGTAATTAATGTCCTAATATTATTAATAAATATTATTTTATGGGTAATTCAATTTAATACATATTATTTTATTAGTTGGTTTGATAATATTGATACAGTTTTCATGTTGTTGTCACCAACTTTTACTTTCCTGTTATCATTGGTTTTATCTTGTTTAATTATACGCTATGTGACCAAATACTATTTTGCAAATCCACCAAGAGGTTAGGCATACTTCTATTGTTATAATTCAATAGTCCTGGTTTTTAAAAAATTACAGATCTCTTGTTGAGACTTTAACATTCTAATATCTTGGAGTAATTCTGAAGCTTGAGCATAATATTGTTTCAAATAGATAAGCCACTGTTTAATACGCGCAGAATGATAAAGCGGTTTAACATTAGCAATTGGTGTTGTGGCGTAGCGCATTAGTATTTGCATTACTGCTTGCCAATTTAAAGCTGGCTGAGAAAAACGAACCATATTAGCTAAGTTGGGAATATTTAAAATACCACGACCAAGCATAATATGATTAGTTTGACTTTGATTAATACAATTTTGGGCATCTAATACTGAAAAAATCTCACCATTGGCGATAACTGGAATTGATAGGCGATGTTTAATTAGTCCAATAGTATGCCAATCAATTTTATCGGCCTTGTAACCGTCTTGTTTAGTTCGACCATGAATTACAATTTCGTTTGCTCCAGCTAATTGGATGGCATCAGCAATTTCAAAGCACAGTGATTTGTCATCCCAACCTAAACGAATTTTTACTGATAATATATTAGTATTGGTAATCGCTCGTCGTACTTGTTTAACAATATTAAATATCTGGTCAGGGTGTTTTAATAAAAAAGCCCCACCTTGGCTGCCGACTACGGTTTTTGCCGGGCAACCAAAGTTAATATCTACGCCAAATGATCCTAATTCAATAGCTCTAACTGCATTTTCTGCCATCCACTCGGGTGATTGTCCAAGAAGTTGTACCCGAACTGGTGTACCGGATTTAGTTTTACCCTGATTATACAATTCTGGACAAAGTCGATAAAAAGTTCGTTGGGATAATTTATGATGGGTAACCCTTATAAATTCGGTAACACAATAATCAAATTGATTAATTTCAGTTAAGATTTGCCTTACGTGATAGTCAAGTACGCCTTCCATTGGGGCTAAGATAATTCTTTCCAGTGACATTAAGTTACCTTGTGTAAGTCTTTACTACCACATACGGGGCAATTAGCTTGTTTAATTATAGTTACCGGATTAAATTGCATGTTCATCGTATCTACCATGAGTAAACGTCCAACCAATGGCTGCCCATAATTGGTTAATACTTTTATAGCTTCCAATGCTTGCATTGAACCAAACATACCCACTAACGGAGCCATGACTCCAGCTTCCACACAAGTAAGTTGATCTTGACCAAATAATCGACTCAAACAATGATAACAAGGTTCATCATTTTGATAAGTAAACACCGTTAATAACCCTTCCATACGAATAGCCGCGCCGGAAACTAATGTTTTTTTTACAGCAAAACAACAGCGGTTAATTTGTTCACGAGTTGTTAAATTGTCAGTGCAATCAATCACAATATTATGTTGTTCAATAAGTGATGTTAGCTCAATATCATCAAGTTGTTGATTAACTGTTTCAATAACCGTATCGGCATTGATATTAGTTAATGCTTGTTTAGCTTGAGTGACTTTATATTGATTTATAGATTTTTCAGTATATAAAATTTGTCGGTTTAAATTGGATTTTGATACAGTATCAAAATCAATCAATGTTAGTTTGCCTATTCCCGCAGCGGTTAAATAGAGTGAAGCTGAACAACCTAGCCCCCCCAAACCAATAATAAGCGCTGAACTGTTTTTCAGTATTTGTTGTTTATCAATATCAAATCCACGTAAGGTAATTTGCCTATCATAACGCAGGAGTTCTTGATCACTAAGTTCTTGCATGGGGATGATTTCAGTTATTAATAATTGATATATATTATAACAGAAACTTGGCACACCAAAGTGCCAAGCTATTAGGATTATTTATCAAAGCCAGCTAAAAAAGCTAAATATTCTTCTTTAGTCATTAATGGTTTGTAGTTTGACATAAGTGTTTTTGCTTGGTGGGCATCAGCATAAAGTAAATCTATAATAGTACACGCCATCATTTGCGCAGGGCGGATATAGGCCATATCTTCATCAAATACTTTATAGTCTTTACCATGCAACACACCTCGAATAGAACCGATCCATGGATGACTAACAGGCATAATATGGGATAAATCACCAGTATCAGTGCTCGCAGTCATATGTGGAGCAACCCAGACGTTCTCTTTACCTATTAGATCCCCAGCATTATTTTGTAATAGATCATTAAGTGTAGGATTGTTTTGTAATGGCAAATAGCCGGGTAAATCTTTAATTTCACAAGTTGCTCCCACAGCCATAGCACCAGCTTTAAGTGCTCGATTAATTCGTTCATTAGCATCAATCATAGCTGTGACATTACCCGCACGCACATAACTTTCCATTCTAACATCACTAGGCACTACATTAACTAAATCGCCACCTTGAGTAATAATCGGATGGAATCTAATATAATCCTTTTCTTGAAATGTTTCGCGGATGGCATGTACACCCATAATTCCCATCATAGCTGCGTTTAAGGCGTTTATACCTGCATGAGGTGCGGCAGCTGCATGTGCGGCTTCACCTTTATAATTTATTAACTTACCTATAAAACCATTACTAGTGGTTGATATCTCAATAAAACCATTAGCACGTTCTTTAGGAACACTGGTTAAGTGAATTTGTAATGCCATATCAATATCATCAAATTCACCTCGAGAAATTAGTTCGGGCTTACCGCCGATATATTTGATTTTACCTTCTTCTATCAAGCGATTACGGTAGGTTATTTCAACATACTCTTCAGCAGGCACGGCAAAGGGCACTACATCACCAGCTAAATATTGCATCGCTCCAGAATCAAGTAGCCCCATGGTTACGGCCATCATATTAGCAATCTGGGCATTATGACCACAGCAATGCGCTGCACCGGTTAAATCATCAGCAGCAGGATGGTCGGCGCAAATAATGGCATCTAGTTCACCAATAACAGCCACACTATATTTACTCCCTTTACCACCTTTTAAGCGACCTTTAACTCCGGTTAAAGCCAATTTATTTTTAAAAGGTACCCCAAGTTTATTAAAAGCATCTTCTACTTTTTTAGCGGTTTTCGTTTCTTTGTAACCGAGTTCAGGTTCAGCCCATATTGCTGCCGCAATCGATTTAATATCTGCTTTTCGATCTTCAATTGCTTGGCAAACCTGTTTTTTTAGTTCTTCTTTTGTCATAGTTAATCCTCATATACCTTAGATCACACCTTCCCAATGTAAGGTGAATTGTGCAATTAATGCAGCAAAAATAAATGTGCCTGAAAATACTGCTAAAGAAACCGGAATAATTCGCCACGAGATACTTTTAAATAATGCTAAATCTTTACCAATAGCAAGCCCTGCATAAGCAAGAACAGGGGTACACACAGCCAGTAATGATACTTGATCCGTAATTGATACAATAATTTCATGATAAGGAAAGATAGGTGATGAAGCTACTGCAGCCACAACAGATACCCATAAAATTACTGGTAATTTATTTAGCCCCGGGATTTTACTGATAAATAATCCAACAATTGAGATAACAACTAAGATACCAAGGGCTTGTAGTGAAATGATAAAATCGACTTTATAACCTACGGTATTACCAGCAGCCATAATAATTGCAACTAAAACAAGTAAAAAAATTGTTTCTAAAATTTTCATTATTTAACTCCGGTTTTGTTATGTCGTAAACGAGCAAGGGTGTTATAAACAAAAGAGGCAAATGGCAGTGAAAATAGGATGTAGATGTAGATACCAAGTACACTAGACATCAAATTGGCTGCCGTTGCATAGGCCTTAATTTCTCCAGCCATATTAGGGTAAAGATCACTAATCGGTGCTAATGATGCAGCCATCATACTACCACTACCAACACCAGCCCCCATCGCTAAAGCATAGGGATGAATAATGTCTAATTTGGCTATTACACTAGCTAAAATACTCATCCAAATTGCGCCGTATAAAGTACCACAAACGTACATAGCCATGACGCCACGACCTTCTGGTGAATCTAAACCATATTTATCAGCTACAATGGCAATATTGGGTTCACGAGCTACAGAATAGGTTGCGCCAACTGCTTCACGTCCCATGCCTAACAACATAGCAAATGGTAAACCTAATAAAATAGTTCCAGCAAAGTGGCCAACTTCTTGAAAAAGAAGAGCCAATTTTGCGTTTAAAATTTCATTTATTTTAGGACCAACAGCAACTCCAAGTTTGGCAATGAGTAACATTAATGTCACAATCATTACGGCACTGGCATTGTGCATATTTTTTTCTTTTAATATTTTTAATTTAGGCAGGCTAATAATGCCACCAATAATCATGGCATATAGCATTGGGTATAACGTGACTATCCAAATAGTCTGCCGACCAATAAATTCACAAATAAGTACCACTATGAGAGCCAATAAGTGTACTCTATAGTCTTTTAAAATTTCCATACTTAAAGACCCCTTAATTTATTTTTAGATGGAAAATTGTTGATGTCTTAATAAGTTATGACACGAGTTTTTTTAAGCGTATTAATATACATAACCTAGATTATATGCGTCAATAATGATGAATTGTTTTAATAATAGTGATTATAGTATTGAAGTTGTGAATAATAATATTCGAATATTTAACGAATAAATCTCAATAAATACCTTTATAAGGGGGTTATTTAATTTATAATACTTAATTATTTATAGGTTGATATTTAAACAGGATATTTTATGCGTTCAATTTATTGTGGTCAGTTAACAGCAGCTCATATTAATCAAGAGGTCACATTATGTGGTTGGGTCAATAAGCGCCGTGATTTAGGTGGTATGATTTTTATTGATATGCGAGATCGTGAAGGTATTGTACAAGTCTTTTTTGATCCTGATTACCAACAAGCCTTTCAACTTGCGAGTGAATTGCGTAATGAGTTTTGTATTCAAATTAAAGGTAAAGTAAGGGTCCGACCAGAAGGGCAAGTTAATAAGGATATGGCTACAGGTGAAGTTGAGGTTCTTGCAACTGAACTGACGATTTTTAATCGTAGTGATGTTTTACCACTCGATTTTAATCAAAATAATAGTGAAGAACAGCGTTTAAAATATCGCTATATTGATTTACGCCGTCCGGAAATGACTGCAATTTTTAAAACTCGCGCTCAAGTGACAGCATTTGTGCGTTCATTTATGAATGAACATGGTTTTTTAGATGTAGAAACTCCAATGTTAACTAAAGCTACTCCTGAAGGGGCTCGAGACTATTTAGTGCCAAGTAGAATTCATAAAGGTGAATTTTATGCTTTACCGCAATCTCCGCAATTATTCAAACAATTGTTAATGATGTCAGGTTTTGACCGTTATTATCAAATCGTTAAATGTTTCCGTGATGAAGATTTAAGAGCTGATCGTCAACCTGAATTCACGCAAATTGATGTTGAAACTTCATTTATGACTGCTGAACAAGTGCGTGAAGTCATGGAACAAATGATTCGAGAGCTTTGGTTGCATGTAAAAAATATTGATTTAGGTACATTCCCAATTATGACTTTTGCTGAAGCAATGCGTCGTTTTGGTAGTGATAAACCTGATTTACGTAATCCTCTTGAGATTATTGATGTTGCTGATTTAGTTAAAGATGTTGATTTCAAGGTATTTTCAACACCAGCAAACGATGCTAATGGTCGTGTTGCATTGCTTTGCGTGCCTAATGGGGCTCACCTAACCCGTAAACAATTGGATGAGTATAGTCAGTTCATTTCAGTTTATGGCGCTAAAGGTATGGCATGGATAAAAGTGAATGAACGCGGCAAAGGTCTTGAAGGTGTTCAAAGCCCGGTAGCTAAATTCTTTAGCGAAACACAGATGGAAGCTTTACTTAATCGAGCTAAAGCAAAAGATGGTGATATTTTATTATTCGGCGCGGATAGTTATAAAGTAGTAAGTGATTCATTGGGAGCATTACGTTTGAAGGTTGGTAAAGATTTAGCCATAACTGACGAAAGTAAATGGGCTGTACTTTGGGTAGTTGACTTCCCAATGTTTGAAAAAACGGATGAAGGGCTAAGTGCTATGCATCATCCATTTACTTCCCCTAAAGATTATACTCCGGAAGAATTAGTCAAAAATCCTGAAAATGCTGTGGCAAATGCCTATGATATGGTTATTAACGGTTACGAAGTTGGTGGTGGTTCAGTGCGGATCCATCGCCCTGAAATGCAGCAAGCGGTCTTTTCAATTTTAGGTATAGATGAACATGATCAGCGTGAAAAATTTGGCTTTTTACTTGATGCGCTAAAATATGGAACCCCTCCTCACGCTGGACTTGCGTTTGGTTTAGATAGATTAACTATGTTATTAACAGGAACTGATAATATTCGTGATGTAATCGCTTTCCCTAAAACTACTGCTGCAACCTGTTTATTAACTGATGCTCCAAGCCCAGCTAATCCAGCAGCTTTAACTGAACTCGGAATTGAAGTTAGCAAAAAATAGCGACGGCTTAATGCAAAACTTTAAAAAACCAGAATCTGTTTTAGTGGTGATTTATTGCCAAACAACTAAGCGTTGTCTTATGTTACAACGCTTAGATGATCCTAATTTTTGGCAATCTGTAACAGGTAGTATGGAGGACAATGAACAGCCTTATGATACAGCGATTCGTGAAGTCCTTGAAGAAACTGGCATTAATATTATTAAGCAAGGTCTAACATTATTTGATGCCAAACATACAGTTGAATTTGAGATTTTTCCGCAATTTCGGCATAGATATGCTCCTGATATAAAAGTAAATAAAGAGCATTGGTTTTATCTACCGCTTTTAAGTGAAATAACACCAGTACTCACAGAACACTTAGCTTATCAATGGTTATGCTTCAATGATGCCGTCAATCTTACTTTATCGCCTAATAATGGTGAGGCTATTAGTAAAATTGACTCTTTGGTCAAAATTAATTAGGAGGTAGAAAATGAAATTGAGTTTATGTACCATCGTTCTATCCAGCTTATTGTTTTTTACGCATAATAGTTATGCTGATATCAATATAAAAAAATGCCAACCTAATAACAGTAGCTATATTTTTTTTGATGAAATTGATTCTGAAAAAGTCGAAAAACTGATTAATTACCAATTACATGATCAACCAGAAAAACGAGAAAGCAGTGTAATTAAAATTTTTACTAATGAAAATGCTGATGATAGGAACTATTGGATAGCATCTTTTAAATCCGATAATCAATCAGAACAATATCTATTTTATCAAGTTGATCAAGATAAAATTATTAAAATCGACCATAAACAATTTCAAACATTATTGCCTAAAATTATTGCGTGTAATCTAAATAAACAAGTACCACTGTATAGCGAAAATTTTGATGCAGATTGATAGTAATTATAGGAATTTGTAAAATGTTAAACTACCTTAAGGTAATTAAGTTATATGACAAGGTAATGGAGTAAAAAGAGATGAATTTTGCTAGTTTTCGTGAATTTTTAGATTATCTTGAACAACAAGGTGAGTTAAAAAGAATCATTTACCCTGTTAATCCTTATCTTGAAATGACGGAAATAGCTGATCGGGTATTACGCCGTGAGGGGCCTGCATTATTATTTGAAAATCCAATAGGTTATGATATGCCAGTTCTTTGTAATCTATTTGGTACCGCTAAACGGGTAGCACTTGGAATGGGGCGGCAAGATACCTCACAATTACGTGAAATTGGAGAATTTCTAGCTTTTCTGCGGGAACCCGAACCACCAAAAGGAATTCGACAGTTTTTTAATGTATTACCTAAATACAAACAAGTATTAAATATGCCAGTTAAACACCGTTCATCTGCACCGTGTCAGGAAGTAATCTATAAAGATAAAGAAGTGGATTTAACCTGTTTGCCCATTATGCAATGTTGGCCTGAAGATGTAGCGCCATTGTTAACTTGGGGATTAACCATTACTAAAGGACCTCATAAAGATCGGCAGAATGTAGGTATTTATCGCTTACAATTACTTGGTCAAAATAAGTTAATTATGCGTTGGTTGTCTCACCGTGGTGGGGCGCTTGATTTTGCCGATTGGCAGCAAGTTCATCCTAATGAAAAGTTTCCGGTAGCAGTAGCAATTGGTGCTGATCCAGCAACGATTCTGGCAGCTGTAACTCCAGTCCCAGATACTTTACCAGAATATGCTTTCGCCGGATTGTTACGTGGGGAACGTACTGAGGTAGTGAAAGCATTAACAAATGATTTAGACGTACCAGCAACGGCAGAGATTGTTCTTGAAGGTTATATTGATCCGAATGAAACTGCTCCTGAAGGGCCATATGGTGATCATACCGGTTATTATAATGAAGTTGAACAATTTCCTGTTGTTACGGTTACTCATTTTACTCGTCGTAAAGATGCTATTTACCATTCAACTTATACTGGCCGCCCACCTGATGAACCAGCAGTCATGGGATTAGCCTTGAATGAGGTTTTTATTCCGATTTTGCAAAAACAATTTCCCGAAATTGTTGATTTTTATTTACCACCAGAGGGTTGTTCTTATCGTATAGCGATTGTGACTATTAAGAAGCAATATCCCGGCCATGCTAAACGGGTGATGATGGGAATTTGGTCTTATTTACGCCAATTTATGTACACGAAATTTGTAATTGTTTGTGATGATGATATTAATGCGCGTGATTGGAAAGATGTCATGTGGGCTATTTCAACACGTATGGATCCTCACCGTGACACGACATTTATTGATAATACGCCGATTGATTATTTAGATTTTGCCTCACCTATATCTGGTTTAGGTTCTAAAATGGGTTTAGATGCAACTAATAAGTGGCCAGGAGAAACAACGCGAGAGTGGGGAAAAATCATCAAAAAAGATCCAAATATAGTTGCGCGTGTGGATGCAATTTGGGAAGAACTTGGGTTATAGTCTACTTAGCTAAACAATCTATACCAACGGTAGTTTATATTAGTATTTCATGTCTGAATTTTTAATGAACAAAAACTATTCCGTTATGATTCATTTATGTATAATTACTACTAATGTAAAGAAAACTAAATTATTATGAAAAAAATACAAAATTTATGGGCCTTGTTGTTAGCTATTTCTCTTAGCGTAATGGCTAGTGAACCTCAAATTCCATCTGATACGGAGTTAAACGTTAAAGATCCTAGTTCAATGATTCCTTCTTTACGCTTATCGGCTGAAAAAGGTGATGCACAAGCTCAATATTCATTAGGTACTATTTATCAACAAGGGTTAGGTGTTGAAATTAATGATATTCGAGCTTTATTTTGGTATAAAAAGGCCGCAGATCAAGGTTTGGCCAAAGCACAAAATAATTTAGCTTATATGTACCAAAAAGGTTTAGGTACTGCCCCAGATTTAGTTTCTGCATTTAAATATTTTAAATTGGCCGCAGATCAAAAATACCCATTAGCACAATATAATTTAGGATTAATGTATAAAGATGGTGAAGGGGTACAAAAAGATATCTTAACTGCTATTGATTATTTGGTAAAAGCAGGCGATCAAGGTATTTATGATGCTTATCTTAATTTAGGGATTATGTATTTTTTTGGTGATGGTGTAAAACAAGATCGTATGGTTGCCGCCGATTGGTTTAGTAAAGCGGCGAAGAACAATGATCCTGAAGCCCAATATTATCTGGGATTGATGTCAGAACATGGTGATGGTTTAACTAAAGATTATGTTGCAGCAAATTATTTTTATACCCAGGCTGCCGAACGCGGGTATGTACTTGCTATGTATAATTTAGGAATAATGTATGCTACTGGGACAGGGACCAAACCAGATAATGTTCAAGCAGCACATTGGTTTACTAAAGCAGCCGAAGCGGGCAATGCTGATGCCCAATATAATATTGGCGTGATGTATGAAGTAGGTGGTGGTGTGCCTAAAGACGCCAAAAAGGCTGTTGAATGGTATATTAAGTCAGCCGAACAAGGTAGTGTTGATGCTCAATATAATTTGGCTATTAAATACTTGGAAGGTGAAGGCACTGAGAAAAATAAAAACCGTGCGGTTTATTGGTTTACTAAAGCTGCGGAGCAAGGTGATCAAGACGCCAAAGCTTATTTAGACGAATTGTTAAAAGGTAAATAAAAAGGACAAATGTCCTTTTTTACTTTTGTACACAGTGTCTTAACCTGAGTTACGCATGCCTGCGGCAATCCCAGAAATTGTGATCATTAATCCTTGTTCTACAATGATGTTTTCATCATCATAATTCTGACGTGAACGGTTTAATAATTCTACTTGTAACAAGTTTAATGGTTCAATATAGGTATTACGTAAAGCGACTGATTCGGCAATCCAAGGTAAGTCGGCCATCAAACTAATATCATCAGTAATACTCAATACAGTATTGATATCTTGAGTTAACAAATTACGTAATTCTTCACCCAGTGGCCACATTGCAGGATCGACTAACCGCTGTTCATAATATTCATGAATATTGGGATCTGCTTTAGCATATACCATTTCAAGCATGCCTAAGCGTGCATTAAAAAATGGCCATTTATGATACATTTCTTGCAAGAGGTTTTTTTTACCTTCTTCAATGACAAATTTTAAAGCATTACCAGCACCAAGCCAAGATGGCATCATTAAACGGTTTTGGGTCCAAGCAAAAATCCAAGGGATCGCACGCAAGCTTTCTATGCCTCCACCAGTTCGGCGTTTTTGTGGCCTTGAACCAAGGGGTAATCTACCTAATTCAGTTTCTGGGGTAACAGATCTAAAATAATCGACAAATTCTGGTCGTTCACGTACATAGCTACGATAACATTGGCATGAAATATCTGACATTTCATCCATTATTGTTCGCCATGCTTGTTTAGGTTCTGGTGGTGGCAATAAATTAGCTTGTAAAATAGCTGAGGCATACAGCATTAAACTACTTAAAGCTACTTCAGGTAAACCAAGTTTGAAACGAATCATTTCTCCCTGTTCTGTAACTCGTAATCCACCTTTTAATGATCCAGGTGGTTGTGAAAGTAATGCAGCATGAGCTGGAGCGCCACCACGACCAATTGAACCGCCACGACCATGGAATAACACCAGATTAATATTATATTGGTTAAATAAATTTACTAATTCTTCTTGTGAGCGATATTGTGCCCACGATGCCGCAAGTGTTCCAGCATCTTTGGCTGAGTCAGAATAGCCGATCATCACCATCTGTTTCCCATGGATTTTTTCACGATACCAAGGGATATCTAATAGCCTTTGCATGACTGTTTTAGCATTATTCAAATCATCTAATGTTTCAAATAATGGTGCTACAGGGATATTTTTTTCGCAATTGACAATTTTAAGCAGTAGGTAAACCGCTAGAATATCAGAAGGGGCTTTTGCCATGGAAATAACATAAGCAGCAATGGATTCTTCTCCCGCTTTTTTGATTACGCGACAAGTATCTAACACTTCTTGAACCATAGCATCAGGTTGCCAGTTATATGGTAATAAAGGACGATTAGATTGTAATTCGGTCAATAAAAAATCTTGTTTCTCTTGTTCTGACCAGTTAGCGTAGCGGCCCAAATTGAGTTCTTTAGTTAAGGCATCTAATGCTTCGGTATGTACTGAACTATCTTGGCGAATATCTAGTTTGACTAATTGCAAACCAAAACTTTTTATACGCCGTAGTGTATCTAAAAGAGGTCCATGTGCGATAGTTGACATACCATTGTCAATTAATGATTGATAACAGGTATAAAGTGGAATCCATAATTGTTCATTCTTAACTAAAATATCCTTTGGAGCTAACACTTGCTCATTATTAAGCAGCGAAACAATATAGCTATGAGTTTTCACCAAACGTGATCGCAGTTGCTTCATCACTACTCGGTAAGGTTCAGATGCTGATTTATTCGGTTCATCCAACAAATCAATGACAGATTGGCTACATTCCGTCATCGATAATTCGCGAACTAATATTTGAATGTCTGCTAAAAATAGTTCAATAGCTTTCAAACGAGCCTGTAACATCACTTGGCTAGTTACTTTAGCTGTAACATTTGGATTACCATCACGATCCCCACCCATCCAAGAAGTAAATTTTACTGGGACATGATTAACGGGTAATTGTTCTTCAAAAGCATCGACTAATTGGTCATTAAATTCACGCAAAAATAGCGGTACACCTTCCCATAAACTGTCTTCAATAACTGAAAATCCCCATTTGGCTTCATCTAACGGGGTAGGGCGCTTTTTACGGATTTCATCGGTATACCAGGCTTGACATACAAGTTGTTTTAAGCGCCGCATAATCCGATCAATTTCATAATCAGCTAAATCGTTATGATCCAGTTGCGATAAGCAATTATTGATAGCGGTATAAGTGTTAATCATAGTGCGACGATTAATTTCCGTAGGGTGAGCAGTTAACACCAGTTCAATGGATAAATCTTGAATTGCTTGGTAAATAGTTTGATTGGAAAAATTCAGATTTTTCAGGGTGCTAAATAACTCTTTCATTTTTTGTGGACTATTTGATGCTTCACCGTGAGGTGAAATACCATAATATTCAGCCGCAGTATTAACCAAATTTAAAAATTGATTAAAAGCGCGGGCAACATGTAATAAATCTTCATCATTGAGATTTTTAATTAACTTTAATAATTCATTGTGAGCTTGTTTATCACCTTGTTGAGCTGATTTCGACAACTGTCTGACTTGTTCCACTAGTTCAAATGTTGCATTACCCGTGGCACGTTTAATCGCGTCACCAAGTAAAGTACCTAACATGTTGACGTTGCTTCGCATAGAAGAGTATTGGGTATTCATGGTATTCTCGTTTTATTTTTATTATATCTAAGCAACTTTAAGTAATAGTATCAAATGGTTAATTCAAAGCTGTTTAATTATAAATATAGGTTAATTTAGTAGTTCCATATACTTTATAACAATGTGGTTTTTAGGTTAAATCATAAAATTTTATATTATTAACTTGTTTAATTGGTTTTAGTTATAAGAACCAAGTAAATATACTAAAACATACACTAAATCTAAAATAATTTTTTTAAAATTTTTTATAAGTATTGGTTTTTTATGAAGACAAAGCATTAGTAAACTGTATCTTGCAGTGATTTGGGTATATACTAACGTCATGATAAATGTAAGTTAGGTTATTTAATGAACATTGTTTTTTATATCGCGTCGATCATTACAATCTTCGCTAGTATAAAAGTAATTAGTAGCTTACGTATTGATAAGGCTATTCTGTATTTGGTTATCTCATTTTTTGCAACAGCCTTAATATTTATTTTTCTTGATACTTATTTTTCGGCTATTTTATATATTATTTTATTTATCGGTGGTACAGTAACTTTATTTTTATCAGTGGCAACTATTCTCCGAATTCGCATTGATAATATTGAACAAAGTAAGCGTGGCATAAGTCCGAAAATTTGGTTAGGCCCACTGATTTTGGCTTTTATTTTATTAGTGGTACTCATTTATGCTGTAGTGAGCACTGACTATACTGAATTGAAAGCATCAAATGATTTATTGCACCAAATGTCATTAAACTCTTATATTTTGATTATTGAATTAGTTGGTTTTTTATTATTAGGTGCTGTAGTAATTACTTATCATTTTATGCATCGCCTTTTATCGGAGAAGTAACATGATACCACTCATGTATTGTCTTATATTTGCTTCTATTTTATTTGTGATTGGGTTATTAGGTATAATGATTCGCCGGAATCTCTACTTTTTATTACTCAGTTTTATGATAATGAGTAATGGTGCAATTATTGCGTTGGTTGCGGCTAGTAGCTATTGGCAACAATCTGAAGGGCAAGTACTTGCTATCATTGCTGTTATTACCGTATTAGCCGAATCTTGTGTGGGACTTGCTCTTCTTGTTAAATTATTTTACCGTCGCAAAATCTTTAATATTGATTCATTGAGTGAAATGAAAGGATGAATTTACTTTATTTAACTATTATTATTCCATTAATCTCCTTTTTATTGTTACTTTGTTTAGGGAGACATATTCGCTCAATTAATGTCATGATTATTGGTATTAGTACTATGCTAATGATTATGTTAATTACCATTTTTTCCTGTATTGATTTTAGTAAAAACACTGTTCCAGATATGTCATTAGTTTATACCAGACCATTGTGGAATTGGTTTTCTGTTGGTGATTTTGTAGTCCCCATATCGTTAACATTGGATGGTTTATCGCTGACTTTTTTAGTACTCATTGCTTTTTTTGGCTTGTTAATCTATTTTTTTGCGGCTTGTTATCTAACATCTAGAAAAGAAATTTATACCTTTTATGCCTATAGTAATTTATTAATTGCTAGTATGTTGACCATTGTGTTGGTTGACAATCTTTTGGTTATGCTAATTGGTTGGGAAGGGGTGAGTATAAGCACTTACTTACTTATTGGCATTTATTATAAGCAAGTCCGTAACGGTTATGCTGCGGTTAAAGCCTTTGTTATTATGCATTTAACTGATATCTTTTTAATTATTGGTATTTTCCTGCTTTATCAAACCGTTGAAACGTTAAATATTCGCGATGTATTAACTCAAGCCCATGATAATTTAGCCGTTGATTCGGACATTATATTTTGGATAACCTTAATGTTATTTCTGGGTGCTATGAGTAAGTCAGCTCTTTTCCCTATGCACTCATGGTTTACTGAAACAACATTAGCGCCAATGCCAGCCGTAACTTTAATGCAATCTTCAACCGTTATTTTGGCTGGGGTTTATTTAATATTAAGATTAAGTAATCTATTTATGATGTCTAGCGATATACTTGCTATTATGGCCTTAATTTCATCATTAACATTATTATTTGCTAGCTCAATAGCATTGGTTCAATATGATATTAAACGCATTATCACTTATACTAATTTAGCGCAAATTAGTTACCTTTTTTATGCATTTGCCACCGAGAATTGGAACCTATCATTAAACTGTTTGATTAACTATGCTGTTACTAGCACATTACTCAATTTAGCGTCAGCTATTTTAATCAAAAAATGCCAAGGTGAACGCGACATTAGTAAATTAGGTGGTTTAATTAATAATTTTCCTATTTTGTATAGTATCTTTTTGTTAATCATGTTGTCGTTAAGTGCGATGCCTTGGATTTCTGCATCCTTTTATATTAAAGGCGATATCATCTGGGGGTTAATGACTGAAGAAAGTTTAGTCGCTGGAACCATAGGTTTACTTGGGGTTTTACTCTCAAGTTTAAGTATTTGGCGATTAATTTTCATGGTATTTTATCATAAACAAAGAATTTACCATTTTACCAAGACTAAATGGATAACTTATTGCCCTATTTTTATCTTATTGATTTTTACTACAGCCTTGTTTATTTATTTCCCTTTACCAATACAAGGCGTTATTCCAATTGCCGATTTAGATACTAATGGTCAGTTATCCTTTCAGCTTCTGTTAGCAGCGGTAACGTTATTAAGTTTTCTTATTGCTTATTTATTGTATGCACACCCGAATAGTGAAGTACAAGAGGTATTAAATACTCCAATAGTCAAATTTTTAGTGCGATTATGTTGTGGGGATTGGCGGTTTGATTTTTTACTAAACACCATATTTGTTAAGCCTTATACCTACTTGGCTAATCTCTTTAAAAGAGATCCTTTAGCTATGTGGGATGATTGGATTATATGGGGAATCAAAAAAATAAATTCGTATATTGTCAACCTAGAAAATGGGCAACTAAGATGGTATATGGTATCGATGGTAATAGGTAGCATTATTATATTGATGTTACTGATTTTTATTTGATAAAGGTGTGACTTTTCATGTTGCTGTGGCTTGTTTTTTTACCCATAATTGGCGGACTTATTGGCTGGCTATGCCATGTTTTTGTACAAAGGATAATAAACTCAGTAACTATCCAAGTTCGGTGGTATAAGTTACCAATAGTGGTGGCTTTTATAACCATTCTCGTTACGTTACTAATAGCGATTAATCTATGGATAGAAGCTATAGATGTTTTACAACAGGGAACTAATTGGATAGATGAAGTAAATATTGATTGGATACCATTACTTGGTATTCAATTTCATCTGGTTTTAGATGGGTTCTCGCTATTAATGATTACCTCGACACTCTTTATTGTGATGTTAACGATTATTTATTCCAGTAAAGAAAATTTAGGTAATTTAGGGCTGTTTTATTTGTGTATTTTATTTATGACTTCAGCCGTGATGATGTTATTTGTAATAACTGACCTGTTTTTATTATTCTTTTTTTGGGAAGCGGTCGCAATACCAATCTATTTCTTGATTTCATTATGGGGAAGGCGGGATTCAAGTTCGCAATTACGTTTTAATGGCGCGAGTAAATTCTTGATCTATACCCAAATTAGTAGTTTATTAATGTTAATATCTATTGTTTCATTGGCTTTAATAAATTGGAATTTAACGGATACTTGGACTTTTGATTATCAAATTTTAACTAAAACCCCTATCTCTAGTTATACAGAGTTTTTATTAATGTTAGGCTTTCTGGCCGCTTTTATTGTACGCATCCCCTTTGTGCCATTTCACAATTGGTTTATTGAAGCCCATATTGAGTCCTCTACAACCGGATCTATGATGATAAGCGGTTTGTTACTTAACACTGCCACATTTTGTTTATTACGCTTTGTTATTCCATTATTTCCCAATGCATCTCTGATGATTATGCCATTAATACTGTTGCTAGCTTTGGTTACAATCATTTATGCCGCTTTATTAACTTTTAATCAGACCGACATAAAAAAAATAATCGCCTATGTTCATATAGCATTAATGGGGTTTGTCACTGCAATTATTTATAGTGGTTCTATTCTTGCTTATCAAGGAGTGGTAATTCAGATGATAGCTATTAACTTAGCTATAGTGGGCATGTTCATCGTTAGTGGCTTATTAGTAGAATGTTATTCAACTCGTAATATTTGTCAATTTACAGGTCTTAAAGAACATGTTAGATACCTTTCCTCGCTCTCATTATTTTTTATACTGGCCGTTTTAGGTATTCCCGGTACTGCCAATTTTGTTGGTAATTACATGATGTTACTAGGAAGTTATACCTCATTCTATTTTTATTCAATTTTATTAGTGATCGGCTTATTATTATTGTCTATTTCATTCATTATTCGTATGCAACCGATTTTTTATGGTGAAGTTGGTAATGAGGCGATATCCAAACGGTTACTTAGTAAAAAAGATATATTGTTATTAGCTAGTATATTGTTTGTACTTATTTTTATTGGTTTATACCCGCAGTCGATTCTAGATATGTCCTATTCAGTTATGAATCAAACACAACAATATATAATTTCAGAGCGAATTGGAGAGTAAAACATATGCTAGCCTTATCACCGATTTTTGTATTAAGCTTCGCCATTATTGTTTTGCTGTCGGCGCTATTTATTTTAAAAGTGGATACCAGATGGTGCACTATTTTAACCATATTAGGTTTAGTAAGTGCACTAATTTGCTCAACAGTGATTGGTTATAAAATTTCAAACAATACTCAAATGATTACAGATATAAGTAGTGACAATATGCAAATATCTGTAACTCCATCAGAACCGACTACGGATGCTAATACACCTAATGAAGAAACCATAGCCATTGATGCAGTACCGACTGATCCAGTAACGCCAACGAATGATGCTGTGAATAACAATAGTAATAATAACTCTAATAGTGAAACTAATTCACAGGCAGATGACAATAATAACGAATGGAAAGCTCATAATATTACTGCTTTATTTACCTGTGATGGTTATGGACTGCTTTATACTAGTTTGATTTTGATTATTTCAATTATAGTGGCTAGTCTAGCATATCGTTGGTTTAAGCATGAACAAAGTCATCATGGTTTGTTTTATGTAATCTTACTATTTATGACATTAGGTGGAGTAACACTCGTTTATGCTAGCCATTTAATGTCTTTCTTTATAGGTTTAGAACTATTATCAATTCCATTTGTTGGACTAATCGGTTATCAATATCAACAAACGCATTCACTAGAAGCGGCAATAAAATATATGATTTTATCTGCTGTTGCCAGTGTGTTTTTGCTATTGGGTATCGCTTTTTATTATGCCACTACCGGAGAACTAACCTTCAGTGGTTTAAGCTACCAGTTATCCACCATGTCATATCCAAGCACATTACTGTTAACAGGCGTCTGCTTAATGTTAGTGGGGATAGGTTTTAAATTATCACTAGTTCCCTTTCAACTTTGGCTTCCAGATGTTTACCAAGGTTCACCAACGGTGGTTGCATTATTATTCTCAACAGTAGGTAAAGTTGCTGTATTTTGTGCTATCGCCCGATTATTTTTATTAGCTCCGATCGTCAATAATGAAACCATTCGCATCATTTTAGTGATTATGGCATTTTGTTCTATTTTGTGGGGTAATTCATTAGCTTTAATGCAAAGTAGTGTGAAGAGGCTATTGGCTTATTCATCCATTGCCCATTTTGGATATTTATTGATTGCTTTAATTGCGGTGCAATATCAAGTTCTGGCATTAGAAACCATTGGCGTGTATCTAATTAGCTATGTATTAGCCAATATCTGTATATTAGGGGTAATTAGTTTAGAATCACATTCTGATGAATTACAAGATCATGAAAATGAAGTTGATCTATCGGGGTTATTTTGGCGTCGCCCAATTCTTGCCTTAGCAATGGGATTAGGATTATTGTCGTTAGCCGGTGTGCCACTCACTGCCGGTTTTATTGGTAGATTTTTACTAGTATTATTAGGTGTTACAGCGGAATTATGGTGGTTAATGGGGGCAGTGGTCATTGGTAGTGCATTAGGCCTATACTTTTACGCTCGTTTAATTATTAATCTATATATACGGCCAGTTAGTCGAGATGACCAACTATCAACTAGCTCCATAATTAAATTAAAATGGCAAGATATTAGAATAAGTGAACTATTTATTGCTATCTCAGCGCTATTAATTCTGTTGTGTGGAGTTTACCCTAAATGGTTGTTTAATTTAGTAAGTATGGCGCAATATCTAACCACATAGATTATTACTAATCTATCATCTGTATTGGTGGATTAGTTTTGCAGACTATTATGAGTTATAGGCTTGATATATTTTATACTGAAACGTACCCTTCTCAGGAAACATTTTGACAATAAATAGTTAATAATAGATTTATTTATTGTGTTATAATTCCAAACTTTAAAAAGTAAATTTGAATTAAGAGGACAAGTATGGACTTTTTTATCTCTAAAGCGTATGCAGACGCAGGACAAGCATCTGAAAGCAATCCTTATTTCTTACCTATCATGTTGGTAGTGTTTGGTTTATTTTTCTATTTTATGATCATGCGCCCACAACAAAAACGAGCTAAAGCTCATCGTGAGTTAATGTCATCTATTTCTAAAGGTGACGAAGTGTTAACTAATGGTGGCTTAGTTGGTCGTGTATCTAAAGTTAACGAAAATGGTTATATTGCGTTAGAGTTAAATGATTCTACTGAAGTAGTAATTAAACGTGACTTTATTACATCAGTGTTACCAAAAGGAACAATGAAATCACTATAATAAGATAATCTTGTTATAGCTCATTGTGTTAATTACCTAACCCACAAGAGAATATGTCGTGTTAAACCGCTATCCTTTGTGGAAGTATATAATGTTGGTCGTCGTAATTTGCGCCGGCCTCCTTTATGCGCTTCCAAATATTTATGGTGAAGATCCTGCTATACAAATTTCCGGGTCACCGGGTTCTGAAATTACTGTAACCACCCAAGATAAAATCAAAAAGCTACTGACTGATAATCATATTGAACCTAAGTCATTTGTATTTGAAAATAAATCTATTTTAATTCGTGTTGGCGATAATGATACACAGCTAAAAGCCAAAGAGTTAATTTCTGAAGCGTTAGGTGACACTTATATTGTTGCCTTAAATTTAGCTCCAGCGACCCCAGCTTGGCTTACCATACTTGGTGCCGAACCAATGAAATTGGGGCTTGATTTGCGTGGTGGTGTTCACTTTTTAATGGAAGTGGATATGACAACAGCTTTAAGTAAACTAACTGAACAGTCCATTGAAAACCTAAAAATTGAGTTTACTAATAGCAAATTAAAATATAAATCTATTGCGAAAGACAGCAATCAGCAAATAGTGATGCAATTTGAAAATACAGAAGATCGCAATAAAGCCATTACTAAAATTAATGGGTTACAAGATTTCAAAGTTGCTTCTCAAAGTGAAAATAGTATTGTACTAAATATCAGCGAACAGCGCTTACAACAAGCCAAAAGTGATGCTGTCCAACAAAATACTACTATTTTGCGTAATCGTGTGAATCAGTTAGGCGTAGCTGAACCAATAGTTCAACGTCAAGGTTCCGATCGCATCGTAGTAGAGTTACCAGGTATTCAGGATACTGCTTTAGCAAAACGTATTTTAGGTGCAACAGCAACACTTGAGTTTAGACAAGTAAATGAAGACAATACCGCTAATTTACCAGCTATGCTTAGTGGGGACATGCGAGTACCTTATGGTTCAGAAATTAAATATATGGCCAGTGGTCGCCCTGTTTTACTGTATAAACGTATTGTTTTAACTGGTGATCATATTACCGATTCATCCTTTAGAGTTAATGAATATAGCCAACCAGAAGTTGCTATTACACTGGATAGTGCTGGTGGTAAAACCATGTTAGATTTTACGCAAAAAAATCTTCATAAATCTATGGCAACTTTATTTGTTGAATATAAAGATACCGGCAAACGTGATGAAAATGACAAGCCAATTCTTGAAAAACAGGAACAAATTATCAATGTTGCTACTATTCAAGGTATCTTTAGTGATCGCTTCCAAGTAACCGGTATTAGTAATGTAGATGAAGCTAAAAATTTATCGCTATTGTTACGTGCAGGGGCATTAATTGCACCGATTCAAATTATTGAAGAGCGAACTGTTGGACCATCAATGGGGCAAGAAAATATCACCCAAGGTTTAGAATCTTGCTTATGGGGCTTATTGGTTTCAGTTATCTTTATGTTAGCTATGTACCGATTATTTGGTGTGTTCGCCAGCTTAGCCTTAGTTGCTAACTTAATTTTAATTGTTGGCGCTATGTCTTTATTGCCGGGGGCAACGCTAAGTATGCCGGGAATCGCCGGTATTGTATTGACTGTTGGTATGGCGGTTGATGCTAACGTTTTAATAAATGAACGTATTAAAGAAGAACTGAGTAATGGTCGTGGAGTTCAGCATGCAATCAATGAAGGTTATGCGGGTGCATGGAGTAGTATTTTCGATGCTAATTTAACCACATTAATCACCGCAGTTATTCTTTATGCAGTTGGAACCGGCTCAATAAAAGGTTTTGCGATTACTTTAGGCATTGGTATTGTAACATCAATGTTTACTTCGATTGTAGGTACACGAGCACTTGCCAATCTTATTTATGGTGGTCGTCGTGTTAATAAGTTATCAATTTAGAGGTTTATTGTGATTATTAATAAAAAAGAAAATCATGATGTTAGAGAGCTAAATCATGGTCGCAGAGTCCTCGACTTTTTGAAGTTTGGTTTTATTGCCTTTGTTATTTCAATGTTATTAGTTGTTGCATCGTTTGTAGTGATCTTTGTCAAAGGTTTTAATTTAGGTCAAGATTTTACCGGTGGTACCACAGTTGAGTTAACCGTAGTTAAATCAGTCAATCTCGACGACTTGCGTAACAGCTTACGTGACGCTGGATATCATGAACCAATTGTGCAATATTACGGTAGTAGTAAAGATATTATTATTCGCTTGGCAGCTGCTAAACAAGAAGATGGTAGTGTTTCATCGGTAATAGATAATGCTTTAGGGACTAAAATATCCAATCTAATTCATAAAGATATTGATGCCGACGCTCAAATTAAGCGTATTGAATTTGTTGGTCCAACTGTGGGTGCCGAACTTGCGCAAGACGGTATTTTGGCGATTTGTGCCGCGTTAGTCTGTATCTTGATTTATATTGCCTTCCGTTTTGAATGGCGTTTTGGTACAGGTGCTGTAGTGGCATTGGCTCATGACGTTGTAATTACGGCAGGTTATTTGTCGCTATTTGATAGAGAGTTAGATCTGACTATTATTGCGGCAATGTTATCCATAATTGGTTATTCTCTCAATGATACCATCGTTGTATTTGACCGTATCCGTGAGAATTTTAGGAAAATTCGTCGGGCATCACCTTATGATGTAATCAATATTTCATTGACCCAAACATTACATCGAACTTTAATGACGTCAGGAACGACACTAGCGGTAGTTATTATTTTATATATCTTTGGTGGTTCTATGTTGAAAGGATTCTCGGAAACATTAGGTGTAGGGATTTTACTTGGTACTATCTCTTCTATCTATGTTGCTGCTTATATGTCACTGAAATTAGGTGTTAAACGCGAACACTTTATGCCACCTAAAGTTGAAGCCGAAGGTGCTGATCAGCCTTCTATTCTACGTTAATTGATTGAACCCTGCCATTGTATGGCAGAGTTCATTTGATCGTATTTTAAACAAGCAACAATCAAATAGATTGACAGTTATCTTGTTGTTGCATATCATTAGCCGCAGTTTTATTTCTTTCTATTGGGGCCATAGCTCAGCTGGGAGAGCGCAACGCTGGCAGCGTTGAGGTCAGGGGTTCGATCCCCCTTGGCTCCACCAATTCAATATTCTGTAAAATTCTTTTATAACCACTAAAGTATATTTAATCAAATATAAAACTAAAAAACAAAGATTTTATCAAAACAATGAAATCATTGGGATCTAATGGTGAGTTAGAAACAATCAATAACTGTGCCTGTGTATTAATGAAATTATATTATATGCAGTGAATATAGGCTTTAATTGATGCTAATCTAGCAGCTAAGATAAAAGATGCTTTCGAAAGTCCTATAAAATGTGAATATGGGGGATAGGTAAATCTCAATAGATTATTTCCTTAGGAGGCTCCCCCATCTAATCAAATTTTTTTAACCACGAAAAATAAAATACGAATACAAATTTTGTGGTTAAAAAATCCCCATGCCTAGATTCACTTTTTGTTGTGGAACTATGTTTGGGACTTCAGATTATATTTTATAAATATAATGACCTTATTTTAAAAGGGTTATATTAAAATTCTCTTGTCTCCCTTATCACAAATGTGGTTATGCTATACAACCTTAACACCTTTTGGTAATGGTTCAATAATTGACATTACAAAAATAAAGCAAAAAACACAAAATCCCGCCATTGTCATAAATACCGCGTTCCAATGAAATTTATCTAGAATAACACCAACAATAAATGGCATTATAGTACCGCCTAATTGTCCACCCATGTTTATTACCCCATACGCAATTGGGTAAGTAGCTTTATCTACACGCCCCATAGCATAAACTGAAAAAGCAGAGTAACCTAAAGAAAGAAAAAGTCCTAATCCAAATAGCATACAAGCTAAAAGTATTTTATTTTCTGGAGCATAAACTAAAGAATACATTGTAAAAATAGTAATCCCAGCACTTATTAGCATCAATGGTTTTCTTCTTTTGTTAAAAACTCTATCAGATAACAATCCACCAAAAAAATTGCCTAATACAGTCCCTAAAAATGGAGCTGCGGCTAAACCAGCAGAACTATAAAGATCAAATCCACGTTCAGAAATTAAGTATTTTGGTAACCAAGACATTAGGATACTTACAATACCAACCATTGTAAAATAACCTAGTGCAGCACCATAAATATCCCAACATTTAAAAACTTCTTTGGAAGATGTTAATTCTGGAACTTTTTTAGTTCTAATAAATTTATCTAACCAAGTAAATTTGAATTCAGGAAGTGATGTTGCTTTATCAACATTGTTTAATGTTAAGCTATCCTCTCTAATATAATCCGCTTCAGCTTTATTAACAAAACGGCTTTCTTCTGGTTTATCTCTAACCATAACATACCAAAATATAGAAAAGATAAGTCCAGGAATTGCAAAGAAAACAAATATATAACGCCAACCTAAAGTCATAATAATCCATGCACATAGAGGGGGTACAATTAACGGGCCAACTTTTGAACCAGCTAAAAATAGACCTGTTGCAGTACCTTTTTCTTTCGCAGGGAACCATTGATTTATTGTTGCTGTAGAACCAATAACAACTGGAGCTTCACAAATACCTACAAGTAGTCTTAAAAATTTAAGCATTAAAACAGAATTAACTAAACCCATTAGACCGGTACAAACTGAAGTAAAAAACATACCTAGTGAATACATTTTTCTAGTCCCAAACTTTTTGGTTAAAAAACCAGATGGTATTTGAAATAATGCATAACCTGCGAAAAATAGACTAATTAATAAACCTGCCATCGTATTACTTAAATCGTATTCTTTTTGAATATAAGGAATAGCGAAACCTATATTGGCTCTATCTGCATTTGCAACAGTATAAATTATGAAAATAAAACTCATTACGTACCAACGATAGTGAGACATCTTTATAGTTTTACTTAAATTATTCATAAAAATTCTCCTATTCACCGATTGGCAATAATTTAGCATTAAAGTTGAATTCGTCATAAAGCCTAGCTTTTGAAAGGCTACTTAATAGATTAGGTTCAACATATTGTTTTATTGTTTCATTACATAACAAAAGGTTTGGGATAGATATATCAGTTTCGTAACCCATGCGGTTGAGCATATTGACTAAGTCTTCTGTAGCTGCATTTCCAGCTGCTCCAGGTGCAAATGGACATCCACCCAATCCACCTATCGCTGTTTCAAAACGAGAAATACCATTATTTAACCCTACTAGCATATTAGCTAACGCCATTCCATGCGTATTGTGCATGTGCATACCTATGTCTATATCAGGAAATTCATTCTTCAATATAGTCAGAATTTGTTGCGTTTGTGCTGGATTTGCAACTCCAATTGTATCGCACAAAGTAATAGCATTAATTCCAACTTGATGAGCCTGTTCAATTAATTTTAATAGAATATAAAGGCTAGTTGCACCAATAAATGGACATCCAAACACTGTTGCTAATGAAAGAGTAAAATCCATATCCGGAAAATCTTGGCGTATTACTTTCATTCCTTCAATAGACTCTTCATGAGTTCGATTTATATTGGCTTTGTTATGTGCAGGACTGACGGAAATAACATAATTTATATGTCGTATTCCTAAATCATAAACTATTTGAGCTCCTTTCAAATTAGGTACAAGCACATGAGAAATGAGATTAGGAAAAAGAGTTAATACTTCATTGATTACCTCCTTTGAATCAGCTAGTTGCGGTATTGCTTTAGGGCTAACCATTGAGGTTATTTCCATTTTTTTTATACCTGATTCTATAAGCTGTTTAATTATTTTAATTTTTATTTCAGTAGCAATATGGTGTTTAATATTTTGAAACCCATCTCTTGGACCAACTTCTGTAATTCTTATTTTTTGAAAACATATTTTAGACATTTTTCCAATCCTCTATAAAATTCCGTTATTTTTTAATTCTTCAATTGTTGCGTCATCAAAATTGAAAAATTCTTTCAACACTTCAGCGTTGTGTTGACCTAATAATGGTGCAGGAGAACGAATAGAGGTTTTTTTATTAGTAAATTTAATTTGATTACCAGTTAAAGTTATTTTCCCAGCAACTGGATGTACCGTTTCAATAAACATTTCACGAGCTACTGCTATATGAGGATCTTTAGTTACACGATCAATTGTATTTATTGGTGCCGATGGGATGCCTACTTTAAGTAGTAAATCGACAATTTCATCTATATTTTTAGTTTGGGTCCAATTTTCTATAATAGGTTTTAATACTGCATGATTTTCAACACGTTTAATATTGTTACTAAACCGTTCATCTTCTAATGCATCTATTTTTAATACCTCTTTTAATAAATTAAATAATTTGTCGTTACCACAAGCAATAATTACAAAACCGTTTGCAGCTTTAAATGAATCGTAAGGATAGATTGCTTCATAACGATTACCAATTCTCGTAGGTATTCGACCAGAACATAGATAAATCATATTAATGATTTCTAATGATGAAACCATTGAATCGACAAGAGAAATGTCAACTTTATCTCCAATTCCTGTTTTTAATCGATTTATGTATGCTGCCAAAATGCCAATTGCACAACTCATTCCACCAGCTACATCAGCAATTGCAGTACCAGTACGAGTGGGCGGTGAATCTGGCCAACCAGTTGTACTCATCAAACCACTCATGGCTTGGCCTATAATGTCATAACCAGCTCTTTGTGAATAAGGTCCGTAGTGACCAAAACCTGATACAGCACCATAAACAATAGCAGGATTAACTTTTTTTAGATCTTCATAATCTAAGCCTAGTTTTCTCATCACACCCGGTCGATAATTTTCTAACACAATATCGCTGGTTTTAACCATTTCAAGAAAGAGTTGTTTACCCTTATCACTTTTAAGGTTTAATGTGATCCCTCGTTTATTACGATTCAGATTCATAAAATAAGCACTTTCACCATTAACTTGTGGTGCGTTAGCACGAGAATCATCTCCTTTACCTGGCATTTCAATTTTAATTACATCAGCACCCATATCAGCCAGTAACATTCCACAATAAGGTCCTGCTAGAACACGAGTTAAATCAAGAACCTTAACTCCACTTAAAACACCTGAATAACTTGACATCATTTTTCTCCTTTTAAAAAAAATAGTTGATTTTATTGCAATGGATATTCAGCAATTTATGTGCCAACAGAGAAAATGAATTGTCAGGAAATATATCTATATGAAAAATATTGTTATTTTAAATAATTAAAAATTTACATCACAAAATAAAGATATCAAATTTGATATTCTTATCGTATTTGATATAAAAGCATAAGACTGATAATACTTTATTATATTTAATGGTAAAAAAGACCTATGTATAAACAGAATGAACCAAATTTACCTAATTTGGCACTTATAACTCCATATCAAAATTTGAGTCATGGAGTCTCGCAACAATCATTAGGACAATTTAATTGCCATGTTTTTCATGGTTCATTAGATATAGCTGCGCAAATAGCACAGACTCTCAATCCTGATATTTATGATGTGATTTTAAGTCGAGGAGGAACAGCAGATTTTATTGATAAGACTACTGAAATTCCAGTAGTTAGAATTATAACAACGGCTTTAGACCTATTACGATCAATTATGCCTTATAAAAATCAGGTAACAAAAATCGCATATTTCAATTTTGGTAGCTATTTACCTTCTGTAGAAGAAATTGCTCAAGCAATGGGTATAAAGATTGATGAATATATTTTCCATAATTCACAAGATATTGAAAACAACATTGATATTTGTAAGAAAAAAAAATATGACTTAATCATTGGAGGAACACCTGTTTATTTTGCCGCTAAAAGAAATAACTTAAAAGCGGCACTTATTGAAAATGGAACTGAGTCTATAGATAATGCTTTAAGGGAAGCAAAAGCAATAATAGAAACTAAACAACGACAATATAATTATTTAGCTAGATTAGAAAGTATTCTTTCTTCTATAAATGAAGGTATCATTGTTACTGATGAACGCAATACAATTTTAATTTTCAACAAAGCAGCAGAAAGAATTTTTAATTTAACTGCATCTAATGCAATTGGTAAGCAAGTTGACCTCATTGTTAAAAATACACGTATAAATCAGGTATTATTAAATCGTTCCCCAGAAATTGGAGAATTACAAGATATAGGAAACACTTTAATTATTACTAGTAGAATTCCTATTTTTAATGCAAATAAATGTATTGGTGTTGTTTGTTCTTTTTCAGAAACTCCTCAAATCCAAAAGGCAGAGAGAATTATTCGTGGTAAATTAGTAAAAAAGGGATTTAATGCAAAATACAAATTTGATGATATACAAACTCAAGATAAAAACTTAAAGAAGATTATTTCGTTAGCTAAGATTTATTCTAGAACTGATGCTCCAATACTACTTTATGGTGAATCTGGAACAGGGAAGGAATTATTTGCGCAAAGTATTCATTTAGCAAGTCAATGTAATAAAGGTCCTTTTGTCGCGATTAATTGTGCTGCCATTCCTGAAAATCTTTTAGAATCAGAATTATTTGGTTATGAAGGAGGGGCTTTTACTGGAGCGAAAAAAGATGGTAAAGAAGGATTAATTGAACTAGCTCATAATGGAACATTATTTTTGGATGAAGTCGGTGAATTACCCAAATTACTGCAAAGTAGATTATTAAGAGTATTACAAGAATATGAGATTATGCGTATTGGGGGTAAAGATGTTATTCCTATCAATATCCGAATTATTAGTGCAACGAATAGAAATCTTGAGAAAATGTGTGCAGAAAATTTGTTTAGAACGGATCTTTTTCATCGTTTAAATGTTTTACCTTTAACATTACCACCTTTACGTGAACGCAAAGGTGATATTTTATATTTGGCAAAATCATTTCTAAAAAAACAACAAGATTTACCTAAGCTTGATCAATTCTTAGATAATTTTAAATATTATCAATGGAAAGGTAATGTTAGAGAACTTAAGCAACTTATTGATCGTTTATCATTATTATCTGATAGTTTTCCTAATTTGAATTGGATTGAAATCTTAGAATTAACAGGCTTTGCTCTAAACAAAGTAGTCACAGAGAATTGTTCTGATTTTTCACTAATTATCGACATAGAAAAAGGGAATTTAAAACAAATTATTCAAAATATGGAAAATAAAATAATCAAATACTATATGGATGTTTATAGACAAGATCAAAATAAAGTAATAAAAAAATTAGGTATAAGTAAAATGAGTTTATGGCGTAAATTGAATAATATAACTTAATATTGTCGCGCTGAATTACTAACAAAAAGGTGAGTAAAAAGTTAATTAATAAAGATAAAAAAGAAAAAATTAAAATTAGTAGTCAAATAATCCTAATTAAACTATATAAGGACGTAAAGATGAAATTCTGTGTAGCTTGTTCAATGCCACTTGAAAAAGAAGAGTTTATAGCACTTCATAATGCGGATGGTGATTTTTGTATTTATTGTGTTGACGACCAAAAACAAGTAAAGTCATGTGAAGATATTTTTAAAGGTGGCGTTGAGTATTTTATAAATGAAGAAAACTATCCTAAAGAATATGCTGAAAAAATAGTTAGAAAAAATATGACGTTGCTTCCTTATTGGAAAAATAATCCGTCAGCTTGCTTAAAAGGTGAAATGCTTTCCGATGAGGAATTTAAAAAACTATTTTGTAAATAATGAATAATATTAATTAATGTAACTAATTGTGTCTAAACGAGTTTTGCTAATTAATTTAGTTACAATTATAAGTCATTACTAGGAAATACAATCTTATGAAAACACCAGAACAATGCTTAGATATGAAGGATATTCGTACTGAAATAGATAATATTGATCATAGTGTTATCCAACTATTAGCTACACGCTTTACTTATGTGAAAGCTGCAAGTAAATTCAAAAAAAATACTAACGAAGTTCAAGCAAAAGCGCGCTTTAATAGCATGCTAGAGCAGCGCAAACAGTGGGCTATAGAGTTAGGATTAAATGGTGATATTATTAAAGACCTTTACGCCGATTTAGTTAGATATTTTATTAATGAAGAATTGAAGCATTTCAATAATAAAGAACAATAAATAGAGTTTGCACATGGGATATACGAATAAACAGCAGTTATTAACTGAAATTAATAAAACGGCTCAATTATTTATTGATGAATTTAGTTCGATTCCTGAGTCGCAAAAAAATGTTTTAGTTGACGGTGTCGATCGCACACCCTCACAAATGCTTGCTTATCAACTTGGTTGGTTAAATTTAGTTAAATCTTGGGATGATCAAGAACTTGCCGGTGACAATCCAGTATTACCGGCTCCGGGTTATAAATGGAATCGGTTAGGTGATCTTTATCAAGAATTTTATAAAACCTATCAAAGCTTATCGTTACAAGAGTTAATCCTGTCATTTAAACAACAAATTGACATATGGAATCGTTGGATTGAGTCCTTAAGTGAAGCGACACTCTTTACCAAAGATAATCGTAATTGGACTAAACCCTATCCTGAAGCTTGGACTGTTGCGAAGTTTATTCACATTAACTCAGTCGCACCTTTTAAATCATTTAGAACCAAAATCAGGAAATGGAAAAAATTAAATACTGCAATTTAAGATAATTTTAAACATTTTTTCAACATTGCTTAAGAGGGAAATTATGGCTTTTTCAGAACAAGAATATAATCAACTAGTGGCATTGAAGTTTGTTGGAACCAAAATAATCGAGCGTCTTGAACAAATGGAGCTCGATTCCTTTGCTAAATTACGCAATTCTTCATTAGAAGAAATTCTTAATAAAGGCGCACTACTAACCGGATCCAGTTGTTGGAAAAATAGCCATCAGGCTAAAACGGCTATATTGAATATATTAACATTGGTAAAACAATCATAGTGATTATATTTGCTTAACCATTTTTCGTTATTAGCAAAATTCAATTCATTAACTATTTAGTAGAATAGATAGTTTTTACAATATATATTCCATTTGAATATCACAACGTTGGTAAGGTGATGGTAAGCCAAAAATTTGTTTAAATCCGAGTTTTTGATAAAGCCCTATTGCTGGTTTTAATTTGGTATTACTTTCTAAATAGATTTTTTTAGCACCGAGTTCTTTCGCCTTATCTAAGGCAGTTTTTCCTAAAAGAAAGCCGATTTGTTTCCCTTGAGCTTTAGGTGATACCGCCATTTTTGCTAACTCATAATCATAATTGTTATTATTCATTTTAATTAAAGCACAGCAACCCACCGGTACATTTTCTAATAAAGCAATAAAGATGTGCCCACCATTGTCTAAAATATATTCTTGAGGGTTATCTAGTGCTTTGTAGTCTGATTCTTCCATTTCGAAGTAATTTTTAATCCACTCTTCATTTAATGCTCTAAACATTACTTGGTAACCTGCTTGGTAAGGAACAATCTCAATCATTTTTGCCTCTAATTTGTTTTAACTCATCAACGCTAATTTATTAGTATTACGTATGATTTTTAACAATTAATATAACTTATTTACTATAAAAAGAAAGTCTAATTTTAACTCGAAGGATTTAGCATGTTATGATTTAATTATATACTAAAACATTATGTTCTCCTGAAACATCTTTACAAAGAGTGATTTCATTTTTTGTATTGTAAATCAATTAAACATGAATAATTTAAAACGATTACCTACGGTAATATTATAACTTATTTCTAAGATTATTAATTAGGTTTTGCTCATTCGATTGAAGTTTGGCAAAATAGACAACTTAATTAGTAAAAATGACATCGTTAATAATGAGTATTAGTAAAATTTGAGTGACAAATTAAACACAATTTTCCTCAAACATTTGATAAACCAGGAATTAAATTAGGATGATTAAACAGATTAAACAAAAAATACTAGCATTGTTCCTACTTAGTTGCCTGAGTGGATTAGTTGTTTTTTCTGTGCCTGTTTATGCTGATCAAGAACTACCAATGTCATCTGAACCACAACCAGTAATAGATACAACGGAAGCAACTTCATCATCTGCAAACGCTGGTTTACATTCAACAACAGAGAAAGTTTATCGTCAAAAAGTGTTTTCATTATTGGGTGAGCCTAAATATGCCGATGATTTTGATCATCTTGAGTATGCTAATCCTAATGCTTATAAAGGTGGAATCATAAAATTAGCTGAGATAGGTAATTTTGATAATTTTAATCGATTTGCTAGTCGAGGTGTTCCTGAACTAAATTCGGCCTCTCTGTACGACACTCTTTTTACTAATACCGCCGACGATATTACTAGCTTTTATCCACTTATTGCCATTTCGATAACTTATTCAGATAGTTATCGTTGGGCGGAAGTTACCATTAACCCCGATGCGCGTTTTCAAGATGGTAAACCGATCACTGCTGAAGATGTGGCTTTTACCTTTCATAAATTTATGACTGAAGGTGTTCCTCAATATCGAGTCTACAATCAAGGGGTAACAGTTAAAGCAATAGATAATAATCGAGTACGTATTGATTTGCCTGCTACTGACCGCGAAAAATTACTTTCTTTTGTTGGTAATATTCCGGTTATTCCCAAACATTTTTGGCAAGATCATGATTTTTCGGAACCACTTAGCACCCCACCAATTGGTAGTGGTCCTTACTATATTAGTGACTATAAGATGGGACAATATGTGGTTTACAAGCGTAATCCTAATTATTGGGCGACTAATTTGCCGATTAATAAAGGCTTATATAATTTTGATGAAAAGCGTATTGAGTACTACATGGACAATAGTATTGCCTTGGAAGCATTTAAGGCGGGCGAATACGATTTCCGTGGTGAATCCCAGCCTAAAAATTGGTTTACTCAATATGAAGGTAAATATTTTGATGCCAACGAGATTATAAAACAAGAAAAACCGGTACAAACAGCTACAGATAGTCGGTGGTTAGCTTTCAATTTGCAAAAAGATCTATTTAAAGATATCAAAATTCGCGAAGCAATAACTTTAGCTTTTGATTTCGAATGGCTAAACCGAGCTTTTTATTATGAAAGCTATAAAAGGCCTTACAGCTTTTTTGAAAATACTATTTATGCGGCGATAGGTAAACCAAGTGAACAAGAATTAAAATGGCTAACGCCTTATAAGCATATTATTCCTGAGCGTGTGTTTGATAATGCTTATTATGTACCCAAAAGTGATGGCAAGGGGTTTAACCGCGACAATTTATTAAAAGCCAGTGAATTATTAAAACAAGCTGGGTGGGTTATTAAAGAGGGGAAACTTTTCAATGCTGAAACAGGACAACCTTTTGAGTTTGAACTGATTGCTGATCTTGGTGATGATATTAAATATGCTATTCCTTTTCAGCAAAATTTGGCCCGTTTAGGGATCACCATGAAAATTACAACCTTGGATCATGCGCAATTTATTCGTCGTATACGTGAACGAGATTATGATATGGCGCCACGTAATTATTATGCGGTGAATTACCCAACTTCAAACTTAATGATCAGTTGGGGCAGCCAATACCTTAATTCGTCTTGGAATGGTTCGGGTTTACACAATGAAGCCATTGATAACATCATTGCCGAGATAATTAAGAATGTGGACAACCAAGAAGAATTAATTCCACTCGGACGAGCGCTAGATAGAATATTAACTCAAGAATATCCAATGATCCCAATGTGGTATAACAGTAAAACTTATTACGCATTTTGGAACAAATTTGGTCAGCCAGCTATAAAACCAATTTATGGTATTGGCATCGATAGTTGGTGGTATGATGTTGATAAAGTAGCCAACCTGTCAAAGAATCGGGAACATTAATATGCTAAATTATTTTATTCGTCGCTTATTATTGATTATTCCTACGCTATTTGTGATTTTAACGATCAACTTCTTTATTGTGCAAGTAGCACCTGGCGGCCCGGTTGATCAAGCATTATCCATGATTGAGAACGGTCCACAAACTGGTCAAGGATTATTACCAGGAGGGGGGAGTGCCGCGGTACCATTACAGCAACCTAAAAACGAATCTAATTATCGAGGCTCGCGTGGTCTTGATCCACAAATTGTGGCGATGATAGAAAAACAATATGGTTTTGATAAACCTATTATGGAACGTTATTTGGAAACACTTAAAAAGTATGTGCTTTTTGATTTTGGTAATAGTTTTTTTAAAAATGAATCGGTACTAGGTCTAATTGCTAAAAGTTTACCTGTTTCAATTTCATTAGGGCTTTGGAGTACCATAATTGTTTATTTAATTTCCATCCCTTTAGGTATTCGTAAAGCAGTTAAAGATGGTTCAACTTTTGATTTTTGGTCAAGTACTCTGATTACTATTGGTTATGCCATACCACCTTTTTTATTGGCAGTATTACTAATCGTTTTATTTGCGGGTGGTAGTTATTGGGATATTTTCCCGCTGCGCGGATTAGTTTCCAACCATTTTGAGCAACTTGATCTATGGGGTAAAGTTAAAGACTATGCTTGGCATATTTGTTTACCAACTATAGCTATGGTAGTTAGTGGTTTTGCATCATTAACAATGTTGACTAAAAACTCATTTTTAGATGAAATTCGCAAACAATATGTTATTACTGCACGTGCCAAAGGATTAAGTGAACGGCAGATTTTGTATAAACATGTATTTCGTAATGCCACTTTATTAATTATTTCAGGCTTTCCTGCTGCATTTGTTGGGATTTTATTTACTGGTTCGTTATTGATTGAAATTATTTTTTCACTTAATGGGCTTGGGCTATTAGGCTATGAAGCCATTATTCAGCGTGATTATCCGGTAATTTTTGGTTCACTGTATATCTTTACCTTAATTGGACTTATAACTAAATTGTTATCTGATTTATCTTATATGATGATTGATCCGCGTATTGATTTTGAGGTTCGCAACTGATGACCACAAACTATTCTATTAATCAGCAACGTTGGCAACGATTTAAACATAATCGCCGTGGTTATTATTCTTTGTGGCTATTCTCGATTTTTTTTGTAATTAGTCTATTTTCAGATTTTATCGTTAATGACCGACCAATTTTTATTAAATATCAAGATAAATACTATTCACCAATTTTCCATTTTTATCCTGAATCTGAATTTGGTGGACAATTTGAGACCCAAACTAATTATTTGGATCCAGCAATCCAAAGTAAAATCAACGCTAATGGTTGGATTTTATGGGCACCATTTCGTTATAGTTACAATACATTAATTGCAGACACACCAAGCACTTTCCCCACTCCACCATCGACAACACACTGGTTAGGAACCACTGATGCCGGTTTTGATGTGTTAGCTAACATTTTGTATGGTTTTCGAATTTCAATGTTTTTTGCTATTTTCTTAACAGTTATTACCTCGATTATTGGAGTGATAATTGGTGCTATCCAAGGTTATTATGGCGGTAAAGTTGATTTAATTGGGCAAAGATTGATTGAAATTTGGAGTGGCTTACCGGAATTATTTGTGATTATCCTATTAGCCAGTATTTTACCGCTTAATTTTTGGTGGTTACTTGGGATTATAGTTCTGTTTGGCTGGATGGCTTTAGTGGGTATTGTCCGGGCTGAATTTTTACGCACCCGTAATTTTGATTATATTCGCGCAGCAAAAGCCATGGGGGTTAGCGATAGTAAAATTATGTTCCGCCATATGTTACCAAATGCAATGGTTGCAACATTAACTTTTTTACCATTTATATTATGCGGTTCAATTACCACTCTGACTTCATTGGATTTTTTAGGTTATGGATTACCGATTGATTCTCCTTCACTTGGCCGTTTATTGCTACAAGGAAAAAATAATTTACAAGCACCGTGGCTTGGCATTAGTTCTTTTTTAATTATTGCTACCTTATTGTCATTATTAATATTTATTGGTGAAGCAGTAAGAGATGCATTTGATCCTAACAAAGGAGGGTATCGATGAGTTCTCCTTTATTATCGATTCAGGATTTAAGTATTGCGTTTAGTAAAAATGCAAAAGAACAATTACAAGTTGTGAGTAATATCAGTTTTGATATTAATGAGCAAGAAACACTAGCATTAGTTGGTGAGTCAGGATCAGGTAAAAGTGTGACTGCGTTGTCAATATTACGCTTACTGCCTAAAGAGTTAGTTACTTATCCAACTGGCGATATTTTGTTTGCGGAAAAATCGTTACTTAATGCCCCAGTAAAAGAACTACGTAAAGTTCGTGGTAATCAGATTAGCATGATTTTTCAAGAACCTATGGTGTCACTTAATCCTTTACATACGGTAGAAAAACAATTGTATGAGGTCTTATCATTACACCGAGGAATACGCCGTAATGCTGCGCGTGCTGAAATTTTACAGTATCTTGATCGGGTAGGCATTAAACAACCTAAAAATAAATTAGCCGCATATCCGCATCAATTATCCGGTGGAGAAAGGCAGCGAGTAATGATTGCGATGGCAATTTTAACTCATCCAAAATTATTAATTGCTGATGAACCAACAACTGCATTGGATGTATCAGTACAGGCACAAATCATTCAGTTACTTAAAGAGCTAAAAAATGAACTCAACATGAGTATGTTGTTTATTTCGCATAATTTAGGCATTGTCAAAAAACTAGCGGATAAAGTTGCGGTAATGCAACAAGGGCAAATTGTTGAGTGTAATAATCGGCAACGTATATTTTTACGTCCAGAACATGAATATACTAAAACATTATTAAATTCTGAACCAACAGGTGATCCAGTGCCATTACCCGATACTCCGGGAATATTACTAAATGTTAATCATCTCAATGTTGAAGTGATAAGTAAAAAACACCTATTTAGCACAGAAAAAAGGAAGATTGTTGATAATATCGGGTTTGCGGTTCATCAAGGTGAAACAGTTGGTATTGTTGGCGAATCTGGTTCTGGTAAGAGTACGACGGCTTTAGCAATTTTACGTTTGCTTAAATCACGTGGAGATATTTTATTTGATAGCCATCCAATACAAAATCTAAGCGGAAAAAAACTGTTGCCATTTCGTAGCCGTATGCAAGTAGTATTTCAAGATCCTTTTTCTTCACTTAATCCACGTTTTAATGTGGAGCAGATAATTAGTGAGGGCTTAGTTACTTATAAAAAACTAAGTAAAGCAGAACGTGAAAAAACAGTTATTGATATAATGCAAGAGGTTGGCTTAGAGCCTGATATGCGTTTCCGCTATCCAACGGAATTTTCTGGTGGTCAACGACAACGTATAGCCATTGCCCGAGTGCTCATTTTACAACCGGAATTGTTAATTTTAGATGAGCCAACGTCATCACTCGATTACACAATTCAACGGCAAATTATCAATTTACTCAAATCATTACAAGAAAAACATCAATTAAGTTACTTGTTTATTAGTCATGATTTATCACTAGTTTATTCAATGTGCCATCAAGTTGTAGTGATGAAAGACGGTAAAATTATTGAGCAAGGATCGCGTGAAAAGATCTTTTATTCTCCCGAAACAGATTATACTAAAGCATTACTATCTTTTTTGGATAAACCACCAAAACCTAAAAACAAGACACTCATTCATGTTGATAAAATAACAAAAGTAGAAGCAAAAGAAGACCAAAAAGAGGATAAAAAACAACAAAAAGAGGTCAATTGGGCTGATGCTTTATTAATGCGGAAAAAGTAAGATACCATATAAAACTATATAGGATTCTTAATATACTGATATTAAGATAGTATTATTTTTAACAAATAAATATATTGATTAAGTTAGCGAGTTATTATGAACAAACGAACTTTAGCTTTTTTATTAACACCGTGCCTATCACTTTTTTCAATCAATGTGCTAGCACTTACTTGCAGTAATAAAGTTGATGAAAATATTGTTTCATCAAATAATTATATTTTTCAGATACTTGATTTTATTGATACACCAGTGAAAGGAATAAAGCAAGAAATTAGAACAACCAACACGATGATTGATGATAAAGGTATCGCAACAACGGCTAAGCAAACACTAGAATATGATCGCAATGGATTAATTTCTCAAAGCAAATATGATCTGTACTCTGGGAAAAATCAACGGCTTTATTCCGAACACTTACATAAAAATGCTGCTGGTTGGGAAAATATTATTGAAGATGTAGAGGATAAAACTACCAGTATTGTCCAATTTACTACTGATGATCAGGGTAGAATTATGCAGTCACTCCAAACCAAAAAAGCTTTAGATTTTGTCTTTGTGGAAACGGATACTTACCATTATGATGATAACAGTTGCTTGATTAATAAGAATGTTCAATGGCAACTTAAAGAAATTAATGCCAATGGTAAATTTACTGGTACAAATCAAAATGGATCATCAAAATATACTTTTGAATATAAAGAAAATCAATTAGCTCATGTGTTATATGATTTTAGTAACAACATGAAAAATGAAACTGCTTTCTTATATCAATTTGATGATGAAAATCGCATTAATTCTATTCAATCATCTTTTTTATTTGCTCGTAAAGATGCCACTCAATATACAACTAAATTCTTTAATTTTAACGATAAAAATGATTGGCTTTCAGCGACTAAAGTAAAGGCAAATCAAGATAATAAACATATTAATATTACAAGAGAACTGACCTATTATTAGTTGTTCAAACTACAATAGCGTTATTCATAATAACGCTATTTACTAGGGGATACAGTCAATTTAAACGCGTACGAATAAAATAAAAATTGCATGAGCAGTCCAAGCGAGAGCTAAGGCATAAATAAGTAATTTACCGCGTTTGGGATAAATTTTGAATTTATTCAATATAGTTAATATTTTGGGTAATCCAAACCAAATTGGTAGTGAAATCATTAGTAATAAAAATACTCTACCAAGATCAGTGTTCACTAATTTAAGAATATAAGAGCGACTAAGTGCATTACCAAATGGGATAATATACGCCATAATAATAATCACAATTGGCGAAAAAATTGCCGCCCAAGTGCCACCAAGTATAAATAATCCCCGAGCGACGGTACTATTTGACTGTTTATTTTCTGATTGTTGATTTTTCATCATTTAAATACCACTTATTTCAATACCAATAGAAGTAAATAAATCGATATTGCTATTGTTACGATCCACAAACCAGCAGAGATTAACCATGCCCGTGATTTTTGATTACCCTGACTTAAAGATGCTATTTTAGAAGTCGAATTAAACCATAGTATTGAGTGTAATAAAGCAATTAATAGTGCCAAACTATTTAGAGCAACAACAATTGGATTATGTAAAAAAAAGATAAAGCGATAAAATTCATCTTGCCCCATTGCATTGGTGTACATGCAAATAACGCCAAACATTAACACTAGGCTCACCCAAATCATAGCAAATGGAATTAATCTTCGCAAAATAGTAAATAATCGTGAGGGCGCCGTTTGGGGTTGAAGAATATTAAGTTGATGATCATTGCTTGGATATTTATCATTATTTTTTGGATTCATAAATCTCTCAATGTTACTTTTACCTTAGTGCAACTACATTTATGGTTATTCGATAGTATTGCACATACATTTTAGTAGTAAACCTATTTTAGGTTACTAAATTAAAGTGGGTAATGATATCGGTTTTTAACAATATAAAGCTTCGCATTATGTGCGTCTCACCAATAATCCTTTTTATTGAAATAAGGCTAATAGCCAGAATTAATTCAGTTAATCAATTAGATGATCCAAGTCATTATTACCTTAAATTATATGCAATAGTTATTTAGTATCGATATCTTCTTAGACAATTAAATAATATTAAAACAAATTTTTTTACTTTATATTGCTTAAATTATCTATCTTATGCTAAGTTTCGCTGAAAAATATTTTACTGCAAGCAGAAATGAATAATTCAAATCATAAAATTCCGGTTGGAATTATTGGTATTATTAGTGCTATTGGTATTGTATATGGTGATATTGGTACTTCACCATTGTATGTACTCAAGTCTATCATTCATGGTTTACCTGATAATCAGTGGGCTGACCCTTTTTATATTTTGGGGGCGGTTTCATGTGTGATTTGGACATTAACTATTCAAACAACACTCAAATATGTGATTATTACCTTACGTGCTGATAATAAAGGTGAAGGTGGTATTTTATCTTTATATGCTCTGATTCGCCGGCGTTATCAATGGACATTTGTTATTGCTATTATTGGTGCCGCTGCTTTACTGGCGGATGGTGCCATAACTCCAGCCATCACCATTATTACTGCAATTGAAGGTTTGAATGTTATTTATCCTTATGTTCCAGTGATTCCGGTCACCCTATTATTAATTGCGATTTTATTTTTTATCCAACCATTAGGAACAGGGGCTTTGGGTCGTTATTTTGGTATAGCGATGACAATTTGGTTTACAACATTGGGTATTTTAGGGCTTTATCGATTAGTGCCGCATTTTAATGTATTGGCAGCTTTTAACCCTATTTATGCGCTACGATTTATTCTTGAAGCACCTGATGCATTAGTTATTTTAGGCGCAATTTTCATGTGTACTACTGGGGCAGAGGCTTTATATTCTGATTTAGGTCACTGTGGGTTGAAAAATATTCGTATTTCTTGGGGATATGTTAAAAGTTGTTTGATTATTAATTACCTAGGGCAGGCTGCATGGGTAATCTATAACCCTCAAATTATTAGCCCTGACGTCAATCCTTTCTTTATGATGATGCCGGAATGGTTCAGATTAATTGGCATCATCATGTCAACATTGGCTGCATTTATTGCCTGTCAGGCATTAATTAGTGGTGCATTTACCATTATTAGTGAAGCCATGTCACTGGATTTATGGCCAAATGTCCGGGTTGAATACCCAACTTTAATTAAAGGTCAGATGTATATAAGATCGATAAATTATATCCTTTTTATTCTTTCGGGATTGATGGTACTGAGCTTCCAATCCTCAATTAATTTAGAAGCTGCTTATGGGTTAGCTATTACCTTAAGTATGTTGATGACCACGGTATTATTATTCTTTTATTTTATGAAAAATAATAAACCTCTTTGGTATAGTGTGCCATTAACACTATTTTTCATGCTAATTGAAATCGGTTTTTTTGTTGCTAATATTCAAAAATTCTTCCATGGTGGTTTTGCGTCTATTTTAATTGCTGGTTTTATTTTTATTCTTATGTACTCTTGGTTCACCGGGCGCCGTTTAAAACGAGAACATAATTCATTTGTTAAGCTGGATTCGGAATATTTAGCTAAAATTGTGGCAATTAGCCGTGATAAAACTATCGATAAAACCGCTACCCATCTTTTTTATTTAACTCGGGCACAAGGTTTACACGCGGTTGAGAGTAAGATAACCTATTCGTTATTTGAACGTAAGCCCAAGCGTGCAGACACATATTGGTTCATTTCAATTAATCGGATGGATGAACCTTATAAATTTGAGTATCAGATTGAAGTTTTAGTACCCTATAAAGTTTTTCGTATTGATCTAAATATTGGTTTTAAAGTGGATATGCATGTTGAACAATATGTACAATTAATTGCAACTAGGATGGAACAACAAAATTTAGTTAATTTATCCTCAAGGTACCCTTCAATAAAAGAACAACGTGGTGATAGTTTATACGTAATTGTTGAACGTACATTACGCAATGTTGATGTTAATTTTATTAATCGCCCAATGTTGGCTATTTATGCTTTTATTAAAAAGAAATTTACTTCGGATGCGGAAATGTTTGATATTGATCCAACTTTAACTTTAGTTGAATTTGTGCCCATGATCGCCAGTGAATATGAATCAGACGGTGAAACCTTAAAACAACTTATTGAGCAATCACAAATGGCAATTACGGGGACGTTGGATATTCCTGGCACAGAATCAGATGTCGATCATGATTAACTTTAAAAAAAATTAAAAAATAGCGTAGAATAGTAGGTTTGTAATAGTAGATTGGGGCTTTCATAAATTATTTACAGTCTATTATTCTAACAATAACAAAAGGGATAAGTATGACCGGCAAATTTATTGTCATAGAAGGGCTTGAAGGGGCGGGTAAAACCACGGCGATAAATACTGTAGCTCGTATTTTAAAGCAACATAATATTAATGACTTGCAATTTACGCGTGAACCTGGTGGCACACCCATTGCCGAGGCATTACGAGATATTATCAAAAATGGTATCGATGACGAACCTTTGACCGATAAAGCCGAGTTGTTAATGCTATATGCTGCACGGATACAACTCATTGATAATGTTATTAAACCGGCCTTAAAATTAGGTAAATGGGTTATTGGTGATCGCCATGACTTATCAACCCAAGCTTATCAAGGTGGCGGCCGCCAACTTGATAAAACGTTTATTGAGATGTTAAAACAACAAGTATTAGGTGATTTCAAACCCGATCTCACTTTATATTTGGATATTGATCCGGAAGTCGGTTTAATGCGAGCAAAATCTCGAGGAGAATTGGATCGGATTGAACAGCAATCTTTATTATTTTTTAATCGTATTCGTCAACGTTATCAAGAAATTGCACAAAATGATAATACCATTATTACTATAGATGCGGCTCAAACGATAGAAGATGTGGTTAGGCAAATAGAACAAGTTTTAGCAACATGGTTATCAAAGCAGGTTAGCAATGTATGAATTTTAGTGATTATCCTTGGCTTAAGTTACCTTATCAACAATTGGCTAGTGGTATTTTACACCAACGAACTCATCATGCTTTATTAATTAATTATGTTCAAGGTAGTGGTGAAGATGAACTAATTAAACTACTAGCTAACCGATTATTGTGTGAATCTACAAACCAATTAGATCCTTGCCTAAGTTGCCATAGTTGTCAGTTATTTGGGGTTAATAATCACCCAGATTATTATGTGATTACTAATGAACAAGGGAAACAATCAATTGGTATTGATCAGATACGGAATATATCCAGCAAGGTTTATGAAAAATCGCAGCAGGGTGGTAATAAGGTTATTTGGATTAAACACGCGTCTTTAATGACGGAAGCGGCAGCCAATGCATTACTAAAAACGTTAGAAGAACCACCTGAAAAAACGTATTTTATTTTAAGTGATGAGCATAATAGTCACTTATTACCTACAATTCATAGTCGTTGTTTCAGCTATTTTTTGGCAGTCCCTAATTTAGAACAATCTGTCGAGTGGTTAAAAAAACAACATAATCAACAGTATAATGATAATGAACTTGCCACCGCATTATTATTGAGCGAAAATGCGCCATTAACCGCTTTAGCATTATTAGAACCAGAAAAATGGCAACAACGCAAACAATTTTGCGATAATTTATCTCATGTATTGCCACAAAATAATTATTGGCAATTGGCAAAAACATTTGATCATGAGCAATTTTTAGAAAGAATTATTTGGTTCAGCACTTTATTAAGTGATGCGCTAAAAGCTAAACAAAAAGTTGGCCGTTTTATCATTAATCGTGATCAAGTACCGTTAGTTAGGTTACTCGCTACGCAGAATAATGAAAAAATTACGGCGCTTTATGATTTATGGTTGCAAGCAAGAACCCAGTTACTTTCTGTGACTGGATTAAATAAAGAATTAATTGTTTATAATGTACTTGCACAATCAGAATTGATTAATTAGTCGGTTAAACTCCGAATTAATTTGTAAAGATGTTTCCTGAAAGGTATACGTTTAAGTAAAAAAGGAATGTAGTGAGTTATTTATCTATCGAATTTGGTTTGCTATTTATTGCCTTCTTCGCCTTGTATTGGGGATGCCGTTTATTACCTAAATTACAAAATAAATTATTGTTAATAGTCAGTTACTTAGTTGTTTGTAGTTATAGCTGGCAATTTGCACTTATCCTTTTTATTTATACCTGTGTGATTTATTTTCTTTCCATTAAGATATATAAATCAGAATACCATGCAAGACGATGGTTAATTTTAAGTATATGTGTGGCCATTACTAATTTAGCTATATTTAAGTATTTTGATTTTTTCCGCTATGAACTACAAAATCTGCTCAATTTTTTAAATATATCGTTGCTATTACCGGTAGTTTCGGTATTAATTCCAATTGGTATTTCATTTTATACCTTTCACTCGGTCAGTTATTTGGTCTCGATAAAAAAGAAAGAAATACCAGTAACTAAATTTTGGAATTTTGCGTTATTTTTATCTTTCTTCCCAAGTATTATTGCCGGGCCAATCAACCGAGCTAAAGACTTTTTACCTCAAATTGCTATTAGTGAACCACGGGAAATATTAGAACCATTACGAGCCTTTACTTTGATTATTCTCGCGATAATTAAAGTATATTGTTTAGGTGGCTTAATTAGTGATAATTGGGTTAAACCGATCTTTGCTAATCCATTAGAGTTTAATGTTATTGATTTAGTTGTCGGGCTTTATGCTTATGCAATGCAGATTTATTTAAACTTTTCTGGCTATACAGATTTAGTAACAGGTATTGCTTTGTTATTAGGTTTTCGTTTACCTATTAACTTTAATTGCCCTTACTTATCGTTAAATTTACGCGAGTTTTGGGGGCGTTGGCATATTAGTTTGTCTTATTGGATCCGCGATTATATTTATATTCCTCTTGGTGGTAACCGTCGTAGTTTTACGCGAACACAAATTAATGTCATGGTTGCGATGCTTCTTTCCGGATTATGGCATGGTGCGGGAATTAATTTTATAATTTGGGGTGCTTGTCATGGCATTGGTATTGTCGCCTTAAATATTGGAGATAAGTACCTTGGCCGCGATTGGTTAACTAAACGATCCTCATTTGCTGCACGTTTATTAACTTGGCATTATATTTGTTTTACTTGGTTATTTTTTAATAGTGAAAGTCTTGCTGATGCGTTAGATTATTTAGTTGCATTAACGCATAATTTTTCAGTCGAACCACATTATGCTGGGGCATTTTTAATAATATGCTTTATTTATCTTGCTTATCCAATATGTAAAAATTTACCGGATTGGTTCACAACACAACTTAGCAAGCTAAATCAAAGTTATTTGCCTTTTGTTTTTATTTTGATATTGTGGTTGGTTATTTATATTGCACCATCAGGGGTGCCAAATTTTATTTATGCTAATTTTTAATTATGATGTTTAATGATGATGATATATAGAAAATCGTTTTCAAAAAATAAAAAAAGACCTAAATCGAATTTGAAACGGCAACGTCATAACTCGCTGAATAAAAGTGCTATTAAACCAACTAATAAATCAAAAAATATTCATAACAATTTATCTGTAAATACCCAAAAACCTTTGACTGTTAGGTATATTCTATTTGTATTGTCATTTACAGCTATTGTATTAATGGGTATCTATTACAAATCAATACTCATTTATTGGCAACAGACTTATCATTCGGATCTTTTACATAGTGATTCCTTAACGGCCACAGAGTCAACAACTGAACAACAAGAAGAAGTAATTAGTGAAGATGAAACTAATCAACAAAATATTGCTGCGCTTGAAAATAATACCCCAATTCAATCAAATGATGTTGCATTAGCGGCTAATGAAGAACAAAAACCTAAATTAACAGTCGAAAAAACGGATGTTATAAAAGAGGATAGTAAAAACCAACTTGAGGTAAATGAAGTAAATAAAGTTGAAAATAGTCAACAACCAATAGCAGACAAAAGTATCCAACCGCTAACCGCTACACCAATAGATAGTCAAAATCTAACCACAGAACAACATGCTGTTACTTTGACTGAAGTGTCAGATGTGCCATTAATTGATCATCCCGTTCCTATTGTGTTAACGGAACATGATAAAGTTTTCTTCGCTGGTGATTCATTGATGCAAGGTGTTGCACCATATGTCAAAAAAATGTTATTCAAGCAGTATAAAATTGAAAGCTTAGATTTGAGTAAACAAAGTACAGGGCTTGCTTACCCTAGTGCCTTTGATTGGCCTAAAACCATTGAAGATAATTTGGTTACCGATCCCACAATTAAACTACTGGTGATTTTTTTAGGACCTAATGATCCTTGGGACTTTCCAGTTAAAGGATACGTTAAATATGCAAAGTTTAAGTCTGATCTTTGGGAAGAACAATATCGTTTACGGATAGAAACAATTTTAAATAGTGCTAGAGCGCATAATGTGCAGGTACTTTGGTTAGCAGCGCCTTGTATGCGTAAACCGAAATTGAATGAAGGTATGATTTACTTAAATATATTATATAAATCTGAATTAGAAAAAAATAAGCAACATTTTTTAACAACTAATAATTTATTAGGTTGTACTTATGAAAAATTCAATAACTTTATCGAGACAGATAAAGAAAAAATTAAAGTGAGGGTTGATGATGGCATTCATTTTACACCAACAGGCCAAAAAATTTTGGCAAAGGCCATTATGGAAAAAATCACTTTTAAAGAATAAGAGGATACCTATAGTGCTTAAGTTTTTAAAATATATTATTGCCGCTTTTGCAGTGACAATTACTGTCGGGTGCAGTGTGGCAGAAAGTAAAACAACCACGAATGTATCTGGTGTTATCGATTTTGGTGATCCCAATGCCAAGCAATTTGTTACCAGATTAAAATCGTTAACGAGTAATAAAAGTAAAGATCAAGTTGTCAATATAACCCAGTTTGGGGATTCGCATACGGCAGCAGATTTTTTTACAGGTGAATTTAGGACATTGATGCAAGAAAAATATGGTAATGCTGGAATTGGTTGGGTAACACCGGTTTCAATAAAAGGACAAAACCATACCGCTGTTAATTGGAAATTTAAAAACTGGGATGTGTTAAGTAGTAGAACTTTAACTAATCAAGATTTCCCTATGGGTGGGTTTATTGCAAAACCAACTAAAGATCGAGCAACAATTCAAATCATACCCAACAATTTAAATAATAAGGATTGGCAGGTTAAATTAACGTTTAAGACACTTAAAAACTCAACTGATTCACTTAAGCTTTATGATGTAAACAATAATCCAATCAGTTTTAGTTATATTCCTAAAACTAATGTTTGGCAAACATCTTCGGTTATTTCTAAAATGCCGTTAGTAATTATAAGTAAAAATGATGTTGAGTTAAGTGGTATTTGGTTAACTAAAAATCATCAATCCGGGGTGGTGGTTTCTGCTATTGCTACCAATGGAGCTAAACAGACCATCTGGCAAAAATGGAACCCAAGTTGGTTCAAAGAATTAGCTTCATCGAAGAGTGATCTGGTGATACTTGAGTATGGAACTAATGAAAGCTTTGACGAAACTTTAGATTTTAATGAGTATCGAAAAAATTTAGTCAGTAATATTCGTCAAATTCGCAAGTCATTGCCTAAGGCAGCAATTTTGTTGATATCCCCGCCAGATACTATGGCTAATGAAAAAGATGCGCCGAAGTCGTTTGCGCAAATAAAAAATATCCAAAAGCAAGTAGCGAAAAATGAAAAAACATTGTTTTGGGATTGGCAAGCGGCCATGGGTGGCAAATATTCTATTAAGAATTGGCGGCAAAGAGGACTTGCTCGTCCAGATTTGGTGCACCAAACCTTGCAAGGTTATAAAGAAAGTGCGCGAATTTTTTATGCCGATTTAAATGAATTTGTTAAAAAAAATAAATGATAATTAAATATTAAAAAGGAAAATACAAATTATGTCATCACCAATCATTGTTGCTGTTGATTTTGCTGATGTTAAATCGGCTTGGGATTTTATTGATCGAGTCGATCCTAAGGATTGTCGCCTGAAAATAGGTAAAGAACTGTTTACTCATGCTGGGCCAGAATTTATTAAGAAGGTTATGCAAAAAGGGTTTGATATTTTTTTAGATCTTAAATTTCATGATATTCCTAATACAGTGGCAAAAGCTGTAGCTGCCACAGCTGATTTAGGTGTATGGATGACTAATGTACATGCAAGTGGTGGTTCTAGAATGATGGAAGCCGCTAAAGATGCTTTATATGCTTATGGTAAGGATGCCCCATTATTAATTGCTGTGACAGTATTAACCAGTATGGAATCGGCAGATTTAAAAGAAATTGGTATCAATGCTTCGCCGCTTGAACAAACCACTAAATTAGCTATTTTAGCAAAAAATTGTGGCCTTGATGGTGTAGTATGTTCAGCTAAAGAAGTGCAAAGTTTTAGAACTCGTTTAGGTAGCGACTTCAAACTCGTTACTCCAGGTATTCGTCCAGTTGGGACAAATCCTGATGATCAACGTCGTATTATGACACCACAACGGGCGCAAGCTGCAGGTTCTGATTATTTGGTAATTGGGCGACCAATTACTCAAGCAAAGGATCCTGCTAAAGCGTTGCAATTAATTTTATCTACTTTGGATTTAACTAAGAATTGATAACTATGTCTGACAATCCACTGGTTTATAGTACTGAAAAGGGGCGTATTAAACCCATAGAACCGATCATAACGCGAGCTAAAGGGGATGGAATTATCCGTATTCAACGACAAATTGCTGGTCGGAAAGGTAAAGGGGTTTGTGTTATATCCGGATTTGATTGTGATAATGAGCAATTATTACAATTAGCGGCTGAACTTAAAAAACGTTGTGGTTGTGGTGGCTCAGTTAAAGATGGAGTGATTGAAATTCAAGGTGATAAACGTGATTTATTAAAGTCATTAATTGAAAATAAAGGCTTTAAAGTTAAATTAGCAGGTGGGTAATTTTGAAGGTATAACTCCCATGATGGTAAAGTGGGAGTTATTAATTTATAAATTAATTTGATCTATAAGTACGCATTTTTTTGCTAATTTCACGACGTTCTTTCGAGATTTCAGCATTTTTAATAATATAGTCGTCAACACGATCATCATAGTCACTTTTCATATTAGCAATAATGGCTTGCAGTTCATCGTAACTCATATCCGGTTTTATATATTCACTTAAGTTTTCTAGCAATAGAACTCGTTTTTGGTTATCACGGATTTTTTTCTCATTATCGGAAATTTCACGTTTTAACTTGTTTAAACGGCGTGATAAACGAATGTATTCTAATACATCTTGAAATGATGGTGCGGCTGATTTTTCCTTGTCCATCTATAACCCCTTATTTCTAAAAATGGAAAATTGAATTCTGAATAATTATATACTATTAATTTTTTAAGGTCATATTAATTATGAGGATTGGATTAAGGGACTAGGCATATCATTTTTTATTTAGAAAGTTTACCCTTATGATATATTGAATATTTTTAAATTGAAAACATAGCTTTATGTTGAAATATCTTGAATAAAATTTGATAAAAATAAAAACAACTATTAAGAATTCATGCAAAGTATTATACAATAGCCTGATATTTGAAAAGAGTACCAGATTGAGAGAGTTATAATGAGCTGGATCGAAAAAATTCTAAGTAAAAATAATATATCGGCTGACCACAAAAAAGCAAATATACCTGGTGGTGTTTGGACAAAGTGTAGTAATTGTGAACAAGTAATTTACCAAGCTGAACTTGATCGTAATTTGGAAGTTTGCCCTAAGTGTGATCACCATATGCATATTCCTGCACGCGTTAGATTATATCGTTTTTTAGATGAAGATTCGGATGTTGAAATTGGATCTGATTTAAAACCTAAAGATATTTTAAAATTTAAAGATACAAAAAAATATAAAGATCGGTTAGCTGCAGCACAAAAAGAAACTCATGAAAATGAAGCATTAGTAGTAATGAAAGGTAAATTACTTGGTATTCCGGTTGTAGTTGCTTGTTTTGAGTTTGCTTTCATTGGCGGCTCAATGTCTTCTGTAGTCGGCGCATTATTTGTTCGAGCTGCCGAGCAGGCTATAGCAGATAAGTGCCCATTAATTTGTTTTTCAACAAGTGGTGGAGCCAGAATGCAAGAGGCACTTTTTTCTTTGATGCAAATGGCAAAGACCAGTGCTATTCTTGCCAAAATGCAAGATGAAGGTTTACCTTATATTTCCGTGATGACCGATCCTACTATGGGTGGAGTATCGGCTAGCTTGGCGATGCTTGGCGATATAAATATTGCTGAACCCAAAGCCTTAATTGGTTTTGCCGGGCCGCGAGTTATTCAACAAACTGTTCGGGAAACATTGCCAGAAGGTTTTCAACGTAGTGAATTTTTATTAGAAAAAGGTGCAATCGATTTAATTGTTCATCGTAAAGATATGCGCCCTAAAATTGCTAGTTTATTAGCGAAGTTAATGAAACGTCCAAATCCTTTTAATGATGTCACCATTAATGAGATAGTTTAATTGATTATGCGAGTGAAAGTTCCTAATGCCATGTCTGATATACAGACATGGCTTTGTTATTTAGAGCAACTGCATCCTACAACCATTGAACTGGGGTTAGATCGAGTAAAGACAGTTGCTCAGCGACTTGATTTATTACAACCGGCAGACGTGGTATTTACTGTTGCTGGTACCAACGGTAAAGGGACGACTTGCCGTACGCTCGAAATGATTTTACTTGCTGATAAAATGCGAGTTGGTGTTTATAGTTCTCCACACTTATTAAGATTTACTGAACGAGTCCGAATAAATAATCAAGAATCTACAGAGCAAGATACAGTTAACGCGTTCGCTGAAATTGAAAAATCACGTGGAGATATATCGCTAACTTATTTTGAATATGCAACATTAGCAGCTCTGTATCAATTCAAACAGGCAAAATTGGATGTAGTTATTTTAGAAGTAGGGCTTGGTGGTCGGTTGGATGCGACTAATATTGTTGATGCTGATATATCCGTAATAACGACTATTGGTATTGATCATGTTGAATATTTGGGTAATACTCGGGAAAGTATAGGGCGTGAGAAGGCGGGTATTTTTAAGCCCAAAAGTATTGCAGTTGTTGGTGAACCAGATGTACCAAATACAATACTTGAGGCGGCAAATTTAATTGGTTGTCCACTTTGTTTGGTCAATCGTGATTGGTCTTATCACCAAATTGATAAACATCAGTGGCAGTTTGATTCACCATTAAAGCAGTACCAATGTTTGCCTATGCCTATGGTTCCTTTAGCTAATGCTGCAACAGCCATAGCTGCCTTAACTTATTCGACTTTAAAAGTTAGCCAACAAGCAATTAGTGAAGGATTAACACAAGCAAGTTTAATTGGGCGGTTTCAAAAAATCCAAGCTTCACCAATAGTTATTTTAGATGTAGCCCATAACCCCCATGCAGCCGATTATTTATCTAAACAGCTTGAACAGCTAAAAGCCGAACAACCTTCAGTAGGTAAAGTGAGGCTTGTTATTGGTATGCTTAAGGATAAGGATATTAAAAGTACCTTAGAAGTATTACCAGGAGATGTTTGGTATTGTGCATCACTATATGGAGAAAGGGGATGTAGTGGCGAGGTTTTAAAACAATACCTACAGGATAATGGTGTAAATGATGTTACTTGTTTTGAGACTGTTTCTGATGCCTATCATAAGGCGATGCAAGATGCTAAGGAAGATGATATTATCGTGGTATGTGGTTCATTTCATACAGTATCTAATGTGTTAGCAATTTTAAGTATTAAGTGAAATCAATCATGTCAAAAAATCAAAAAAGCATAACTAATAATCAGAATCGAGTACGCAATCGGCTAGTCGGTTTTGCAACATTATTATTAATTTTAGCCGCTATAGCGCCATGGATTTTAACCGATAAATCAAGTACTCGAACATCAACAACTCCTATTTTAAAACCAGATGTAGTTAGTCAGCAAAATCAAGTCACATCTTCAACGGATGATTCTAATAATAATTTTGCCAATAATAATACTAATAATTTACCTGATATCCCTTATATTCCTAATGAAGAACAAAATTCTGATTCAACAATATCTCCTAACATTACCGATGGAGTTGATACATCGGTTCAAAGTTCTGGTACTACCCAATCAGAGCCAGACTCTAAGTTATATATGATTCAACTTACCGCATTAAAAAATAAACAAAAAATAGAAGAACTGGTTGCGCTTTTAAGATTGAATAATTATAACGTAAGGGTGATACCTAAAAATCCGGAACCTAATCAGTTAATCAAATTACAAGTAGGCCCTTATGCTAAAAAAGAACAAGCTGAACAAGTTATTATCAGTTTGAATAATTTAACAAAATTAAAGGGCATTATTGTTGCTAACTAGTTGTTATAGTTATATAAAATGAAAAAGTAAATTGTCTTTAAATTTCATTAAAACAGTTCTATTTAAAGTTATAAATAGTAATTAAAATAAAAATATTTTATTAACATATTTGGCGAATTATTATGATGAATTGGGTTGATTTTACTATTATTGGTGTGATTGTTTTTTCTGCATTAATTAGTATTGTAAGGGGGTTTGTTCGTGAGGCCTTATCTCTTATTAGTTGGGTATTAGCCTTTGTTATTGCTAGCCGATTTTATATTTATATTACGGAATATTTGACTTATTTCGATAGTGATTTAGTGCGTAATGCAGTAGCAATAGCCATTCTTTTTATTGTTACTTTACTTGTGTGTGCGGTGGTTTCTTATATTATTGGTGAATTAGTTCAAAGAACCGGGTTATCAGGTACCGATCGTGTATTAGGTATCTGCTTTGGTGTGTTACGCGGAATTTTAATTGTGGCGGCTGTATTGTTTTTTGTTGACACTTTTACACCGCTATCTCAATCACCTTATTGGAGTCAATCGCAGCTTATCCCTCATTTTCATTTTATTATTCGGTGGTTTTTTGACTATATACAAAATTCGTCTTCATTTTTAGTACATTAACTTTGAGGTAATTATTGTATGTGTGGAGTTGTTGGTATTGTTGGATGTAATTCAGTTAATCAATCTATTTACGATGCATTAAATGTTTTGCAACATCGTGGTCAAGATGCTGCGGGTATTGTTACCATTGATGAGGAAAATCGCTTCCGATTACGTAAAGCAAATGGTTTAGTAAAAGATGTGTTCCAAGAACATCACATGCAACGTTTACAAGGTAAACTAGGTATTGGGCATGTTCGTTACCCAACTGCCGGTAGTTCAAGCCCTTCTGAAGCTCAACCGTTTTATGTTAATTCACCATATGGTATTACTCTTGCTCATAATGGTAATTTAACTAATACCGATGAATTACGAGATAAAGTATTTGAACTGGCAAAACGCCATATTAATACCAATTCTGATTCAGAGGTATTACTTAATATTTTGGCCCATGAACTTGATAAATTCCCAACTTATCCACTTAGTGCCGATAACATTTTTACAGCAATACATAATGTTCATGAAATAATTAAAGGTGCTTATGCTTGTGTGGCAATGATTATTGGGCATGGTCTTATCGCATTTAGAGATCCCTATGGTATTCGACCTTTGGTTATTGGTAAGCGAGTCACTGAGAATCAACAAGTTGAATATATGGTAGCTTCAGAAAGTGTGGCATTAGATATTTTAGATTTTGAACTTATCCGCGATGTACAACCTGGTGAAGCAATCTACATAACCCAAGATGGAAAGTTTTATTCTCAGCAATGTGCTAATAACCCACAATATTATCCATGTATTTTTGAATATGTTTATTTTGCCAGACCAGATTCGTTAATGAATGGTGTATCAGTTTATCAATCACGTATATTAATGGGGCAAAAGTTGGGGCAAAAAATAGCTAGAGAATGGCAAGATATTGATATTGATGTCGTCATTCCAATACCGGAAACCTCTTGTGATGCCGCCTTAGAAATTGCCCGTATATTGAATAAGCCCTATCGACAAGGATTTGTCAAGAATCGTTATATAGGTAGAACTTTTATTATGCCTGGTCAAACTGCTCGTAAACTTTCGGTAAGGCGTAAACTTAACGCTAATCGTATTGAATTTGAAGGTAAGAATGTTTTATTAGTTGATGATTCAATAGTCCGTGGAACAACATCACAACAAATATTGGAAATGGTACGTTCAGTAGGTGCTAAAAAAGTTTATTTAGCATCGGCGGCTCCAGAAATTCGATATCCAAATGTATATGGTATTGATATGCCGGTTGCTAGCGAGCTCATTGCATATAATCGCACTGTAGATGAAATAGCTAAAGATATTGGAGCTGATCTCCTTATTTTTCAAGATTTAAATGATTTGGTTGAGGCTGTAAGAACAGAAAATCCGCATATTAAAAATTTTGAATGTTCAGTATTTGATGGTAAATATGTTACCGAAGGTATTAATGATAATTATTTCTCATTATTAGAACAACGTCGTAGCGATCACACCCAAAAAACTCCCCTGAAAGAGTCTGAAAACCTAGAAATTTATAATGAAGGTTAACAATAGACTATCTGTAAACAATCAAAATATGACAAAAAAATTAGAAATAGATATAAAAATATATTTTTTATCTATTTCTATCTTTAATCAAGTAATAAAAACTCATTAAACTAATTAATATAACAAATAAGTGATTTAAGTAAATATTAATATTATTCAATATATTAATCTAAATGGATGGTAATTATTATCATTTAATAATGTATTAACTATTTGAAAAATAATATTAAAAATAATTAATTAAAAAAAATCACAAAAAAATATAAAAATAGTTTTCTAAATGACTTTTTTGTAATAAAATTCTTCATAACAAATTTAGTTTTGTAAAGAAGTTTAAAGATTCTTAATCAATTAGAGTACAAATAAAAAGATAGTAAGCATAATGTTAAAAAATAATGATAAATAATATTAGCTAGTATCTTGGTTAAGATTATAATTATATTTGAAATATAAGGAATAATTAAGATGAAAATGAATCTTAGTTTAACAGTAATTTCAGCATTTATGATTGCAGCATTTAGTTGCCATTCAGCTTTTGCGGATAAAACTGATTCATCTTCGTCAGTTGCCGTTGATAGCAATAAAGTGATTGAGTTAAAAGACGGTTCTAAAGTTCGTGAGATGATTAACAATCAGCAACGAAGCCTTTATCAAATAGCGCTTTTAAGTAATATTTCTATTGCCGAATTGCGTGAGATGAATGCCGGTCGTTTTAATAATAAAGATACGGTTGAAGTTGGAGACCGTCTAGTTCTTCCCGTGAATTCCCCTATATTACCTGCAATAAAAAAAGCTGATTCAAATACTAAAGACAAACACTCAAATTTACCTCAATTAAGTTCTGATGATAATTACAACCCAAAAAACGATAAAGATGCGGTTGCCACCCAAGTTGCATCAACATTGCAAACATTATCATCGCAAGATTGGAAACAAATATCGTCTTCAGATAATGGGGGGGTGTCTGGACACCTTAAAGATAAAGGTAAAGATTATGCTGAAGGTTACGTGCGTAATGGTGTTAAAAGTCAAGTAGTCGATCCTTTACGTAGTGCCGCTCAAGATCTTTTAGGTCGCTTTGGTACCGCTCAATTACAGTTTGATGTTGGTGATAAAGGTGAATTCAATAATCTTAATATGAAATTATTTAGCCCTTGGTATGATAGTGATAGTACCTTAATATTTTCTCAAATGTCATTCCAAGAATATGAACATAATCGCAGAATTGGTAACTTTGGTATTGGTCAACGCTGGGATGTAGCCGATAAAAAATGGTTACTTGGTTATAATATCTTTTTTGATCACGACTTTCAAAGATCGCATAATCGTTTAGGTATTGGTACGGAAGCGTGGACTGATTTTATGAAATTTGCGGTTAACTATTATCACCCATTATCTGATTGGAAAGATTCCCGTGACTTTGATGATTATTTAGAACGAGCAGCAAAGGGATTTGATGTCCGTTTCCAAGGTTATTTACCACAATATCCTCAATTTGGTGGTTCATTGATGTATGAACAATATTTTGGTGATAAAGTGGCTTTGTTTGGTAAAGATAATCTTCAAAAAAATCCAAAGGCTGTTACTGTAGGTTTAGATTATACTCCAGTTCCACTTTTTACTATTAAAGCTGAACATAAACAAGGTCAAAACAGTAAGCATGATACCAAAGCGGAATTGACCATGAATTTTCGTATTGGTACCCCGTTAAAAGATCAGTTAGATCCAGATATGGTTCAAGTTGCTCGCTCGTTAAAAGGTAGTCGTTATGATCTTGTAGATCGTAATAATTATATTGTTTTAGAATATAAAGAAAAGAAAATGAGTGTTGACTTGGGGCTTGAAGCGCTTCAATTCATCGAAGGTGAAACTTATGGTGTTAGTATTAATGTCCATAATGCCAAAGTAGTAAGTAAATTATCTTGGTCTGGTGATATGGCCGAAATTGATGCTGGGGGTGGTTTCTTCTGCTCTGCAGTAGGTTTATGTACGTCTTCCACATGGCAAGCACCAACAACAGAAACAAATAATTGGAAGATTGTTGCACCAGCTTATGTTGATCAAAATGGTCTACGCCATCCAGTAGCTACAAATGGCAAATATACTTTAATGGTTACTGTAACTAATTCTCATGGTAAATCAGCAACATCTAATCCGGTTACTTTTGAAGTTTTGCCAAATTTAACTGTGCGTAAACTTGCGGTTTATGCAGTAGATCAATCAGGGAGCAAAACTGTTTTAGCCAATAATAATGCCGATGGGCTAAGTGCCGTAACTTTAATGGCAAGCTTGGTTAAATCGAAAAATATAGATGGTGTAATCAGTTCAGTTAATGATGTAATTGGTTTTAGTGATGAAGCAGCTATGTCGCAAATACCAGATACTTTTGAAGCGATACAAAAAAATTGGACAGCTATAAGTAATGGTAGAAAAATTACATTAGTTGATGGCACTTCAGGGAATGTACGTGCATGCCCAACATCAGAGCCTTGTGTAATTGTTAAATCATTTGAAAAAGTTAAAATGGGGCAACATGTTTCCTCAAATTCTGCTACAGCCTCTGGTACTACAGTTATTGGTGATACATATACATTAGATGTTGCTTCTAATATTAATGGACTAGTTGATTTTAATATGACATTAGATCAATATGGCACGTCCATTAATAAAGCTTCTGTTAATTTTACTGGTGGTGGGGTTGGAACTATTCAAGTTTGGAATGCTAATAGTGGTGTATTAGTAGCTAGTGCTAAAGGTTCAAGTTTACTTGAGTTTGATACTAATTTACCTAATCAGTTACGCCAATGGAAAGTTGATAGTGAATATTATGTAAAAGCGTATGATGCTGGTGGAGTAGAAATACAAAATCCATTTGTTATTTGGTCATTAGTTGATAGTAATTCCTCTGCATGTCCAGGTGTAGTTGCCACTACTTTACCAAGTGCATTACAAAAACCTCAAGGTCCGTGGTTTAATGTAAGTATGGGTAGGGATGCTCATTATATAATAAGAAGTGCTAGAACTCTTAGTTATGCAACTAGTGGAACAAGTATTCCAGCATCTTCTGATGTTCCAGCTGGTTTAAATGTTGATTTAAGTTCAGTAACTGCATCACCTACTGCATGTGCTGGTGATCAAGGATTTAAATTACAAGTAGCGGTGTATTAATTGATGTGTACTAAATTTTAAAGAATTTTAGATAATTGATTTATATCAGTTATCCAAAATAGGACACCATAAAATGGTGTATTTATATAAATACAACATGTTAATTTGAGAAATAAAAATAGGAAATTAAAACATGAAAAATTTAACCGTAAAAAAAATCGCATTAGGGCTATTTTTGGCAGGTTATGCTGCAAGTAGTTCCTTTGCGTTAACTTCAACAGCAGAAACCGCTGCAACTATCCTAGGTACTGCTCCAGCGATGAGAAGTGACACAGGTACTGATGATCACCAAATGACAATTAAAGTCTATGATGCTACAGCGGCGACTCCAACCGTAGTAAATGGCCGAGCTGTTAGAGTTGGCGATAAAGTTGTTATTAGTTATAAATTATTCGATGCTGATGGTGATACTGATGCTAATTTAGACGTACCTAATTCCCTAGTCATATATACTAAGGATGGAGCTGGTAACTGGAATGCTCAGACTTCTTTAGCTAAAACAGTAACTCCTTTTAATAGTGCAGATCCTGAAAAAGGGGAAATAACATTCACTATTCCTGCCGGATTTGCAGGTGCAACAGCAATCGGTCTTAAAATTCAAGAACGAACTCAGTATGGTGACCCTAATGTAAATCAGTGGTTAACTGTATCCAACCTTTGGGGAGTAGGTAACCCAGGGACTGGTACTACTGATCCTACTAACCCAGGTGCAGGAGGCGGTCCAGGTGATACCGGAGGTACCAATCCAACTATAGGGCCTGTCGAAACTGATCATATAGCATTGGGTATCTTTAAACTTGATTCCGCTGGTGCTCCAATAAAAGGAGTTAATTATGCAAAATCAGGAGCTACTAATCCAATATATGGTGAAAGTTATGCAGCTATAGTTTGGGATGATAGTGACGGTAGTACTCCAAATGGTATTATAGATGCTACTGAAGTGGAAACAACGGCTTCCTATTCCTTCACATGGAAATTAACTGGTAGTTATACTCCACCTACTCCTGCAGGTAGTTCTACAGCTCCAGCAGCAGTGCCTGCTGATACTGCAGATCTAGTAGCTGCTTCTCAAGGTATAAGTAATCGAGTAGCTACAAATGATAAAATTTTATTAGGTGCTGCAACTGGTAAACACAATACTACATATAGTTCTGTTCATTCAGCTTATTTAGCTGGTGCACAAGGGTATAAACTTTCAGTAACCGCAAACTAATTATTAGTTTATTTATACTAAAAAACCACTCATTAGAGTGGTTTTTTTTGAACAATATAATATGTTACTAATCATTTTTATATTTTAATATTAAAAAATTTTTTGGATGTTTTAAATAAGTTAAAAAATATCTAGTAATGCCTTTATTTATTAATTAACTCTTAAAATAACTCCTTCAATTAATAAAAATTTTTATAAAAAATATAATTAATTATTTTAGTTAAGTAACTAATATTAAAATCACTCTTCTTATTCTACAATTGATACTTTAATATAGTAATATTTTTAATTCATCATAATCAAAATATGATTATTCCTTGGCAAGATTTAGACCCCGCAACATTAAATAATTTAATTGAATCCTTTGTATTGCGAGAAGGGACTGACTATGGTTGTCAAGAAAAATCATTAGCTGATAAAGTTAATGATGTAAAACTTCAATTAGTCAATGGATTGGCAGTTATTTATTGGTCAGAGTTACATGAAACAGTTGATATTAAGCGTTTAAAATAATGGATAAATTCATTGATCATGAGTATATAAATTATGGTGTAACTTTGTTATAGTGTGTGAGTTGTAAATTAAATGGAGAGGAAGGAATTATGCTAGGTAAACAGCAAACGGATACAACATTGGAGTGGTTTTTATCTCATTGTCATATTCATAAATATCCAGCCAAAAGCACCCTTATTCATCAAGGGGAAAAAGCTGAAACTCTCTATTACATTGTGAAAGGATCTGTTGCGGTTTTAATAAAAGATGATGAAGGTAATGAAATGATTTTGTCTTATTTAAACCAAGGACAATTTCTGGGTGAACTAGGATTGTTTGATGAAGGAACAGAGCGAAGTGCTTGGGTTAAAGCAAAAACCAGTTGTGAAGTAGCTGAAATCTCATATAAAAAATTTAAACAGTTAGTTCAAGTTAACCCTGATATTTTAATGCGACTTGCGAGCCAAATGGCTAGTCGTTTACAAGTAACCTCGGAAAAAGTGAGTAATTTAGCCTTTTTAGATGTTGCCGGGCGGATAGCACAAACTTTATTGAATCTTGCTAAACAACCTGATGCAATGACTCATCCTGACGGGATGCAAATTAAAATTACCCGCCAAGAAATTGGCCAAATAGTTGGATGTTCGCGGGAAACTGTTGGGAGAATATTAAAAATGCTTGAAGATCAACATTTAATTTCTGCGCATGGTAAGACCATCGTAGTTTATGGTACGCGTTAATTGCTCAAACAAATATAATATATAATATAAGTGCGAAGAATGATTGATACAGTACAGGGTATTATGGCATGACACAAGAGAGATGTGTTCCTAGTCATGTGGCTATTATTATGGACGGTAATGGGCGCTGGGCACAACAACGAAACCAACTCCGAGCGGTTGGACATCGAGCTGGCTTGAAGGCAGTGCGAAAAATCGTAACTTATGCTGCCAGTATGGGTGTAAAAGTTCTTACCTTGTATGCATTTAGTAGTGAAAACTGGAAACGTCCTTCAACTGAGGTTTCAGCTTTAATTTCTTTATTTATTTACGCATTGAATCGAGAAATGAAAAGTTTAAATAAAAATAATGTACGTTTAAATATTATTGGTGATATTTCTCGGTTTAGTTACCACTTACAAAATATGATTATTAATGCCCAGCAGTTAACTCAAAATAATTCAGGTTTAGTTTTAAATATTGCTGCTAATTATGGTGGGCGCTGGGATATTTTGCAGTCAGCAAAAAAAATTGCTGCACAAGTTTTAAATAGTGATTTAGCATTAGATGATATTACTGAAGAACAATTTAGCCTTGGCATGTGTTTGCATAATTTACCAGAAGTTGATTTAGTCATCCGTACTGGTGGTGATTATCGAATTAGTAATTTTTTGTTATGGCAAATTGCTTATTCTGAACTTTATTTTACCGATGTTTTGTGGCCAGATTTTAATCCTTCATTATTTGATGAGGCAATTAAAGCATTTAATACTAGGCATAGGCGCTTTGGTGGTATTGATAATAAGGAACAATCATGTTAATTCAACGTATACTTGCGGCAATTATACTTATTCCATTAGTACTTATTGCTCTTTTTATAGTTCCTTTTTCAATATTTGTGTTTATCATGATCGCGGTTGGTGGTTTGGCTGCTTGGGAATGGGCGCAATTTCTACATTTTACCAATAAAAAATCAAGATTAATTTTTTCGCTAATAGTTATTATTTTGTTAACTTTACTCTATTACTTCCCTATATCAATTGCAGCAAAATCCCAACTATTTAGTATATTATTAACTTTATCTGTTGGTTGGTGGCTAGTCGCCTTAGGGTTAGTGATTAGTTATCCACAAACAACTAAGTATTGGTGTAATTCAATTATTGTGAAATTATCTTTTGCTTTTTTCACCTTGGTACCATTTTTTATCGGTATGATTGAATTAAGATCTATTAATTATACATCTAATACTTATACTGGTGCTTGTTGGTTAATGTATGTATTTGTTCTTGTTTGGGCAACCGATACTGGTGCTTATTTTGCTGGACGTAGTTTTGGTCGACATAAATTAGCGCCTAAGGTATCACCCGGCAAAACTATAGAAGGCTTTATAGGTGGAGTAACTTTAGCAGTTATAGTAATTTTAGTTACTTATGTTTTAGGAATTTTCCTAATTGATTTTGACACTTTTGCTATTAGTTCTTTATTAGCTATTTTAGTTTCAGTATTGGGTGATTTAACTGAAAGTATGTTTAAGCGTGAAGCTGAAATAAAAGATAGTGGACACTTGATTCCAGGGCATGGTGGTATTTTAGATCGCATTGATAGTTTAACTGCTGCGGTGCCAATTTTTGCAGTATTATCCTTATATTTATTATAAAAGGTGACAAATTTTGCTTTGGTCATTGTTGTTATTTGTTATAACTATAAGTATATTAGTCACCATTCATGAATTTGGGCATTTTATCGTTGCTCGTTTATGTGGTGTTAAAGTTGAGTGTTTTTCAATTGGTTTTGGTAAGAAGTTGTGGTCGCATAAATTTGCAAGTGGAACAGAATTGGTAATTGCTATGATTCCACTTGGTGGTTATGTTAGAATGCTCAACAGCAAAACTATAACTTTGCCAGTTAAGGCCTCAAAATGTGCTTTTGATAATAAGAAAATTTGGCAAAGAGCTGTAATTATTGTTGCTGGACCAGCGGCTAATTTTCTATTAGCTTTTATTATTTATTGGCTAATTTTTTTAATGGGTGTAGTAACTTATCCGGTGCAGGTACAAGCAACAGTGCCCGGTTCGCCAGCCGCAAGTGCAGATATTCCATCAGGAGTAGAGTTAAAAACTATTAACAATATACAAATAGACAGTTGGAATGATGTGAATTTAACATTAATTTCCATTTTAGGGCAAGATAGTGTATCTTTGTCATATTTGGAAAATTTTGATAAAAATCAATCAGAATTATATAAACAGAATATAGATATCAGCCATTGGCATTTTGATATAGAAAAAGAATCTGCTATCACTGCATTTGGTTTTATTCCTAAGACCTTGGAAATTTATCCAATTGTGAGTAAAATTATAAGCGGTTCTGCTGCTGAAAAAGCAGGTTTACAAATAGGTGATAAAATTATTAGTTATAATGATCATCCTTACCTTAATTGGGATGATTTTGCAGCGGAAATTAGAAAGTCTAACCCTATGATCTTAAAGGTTAATAGAGGAAATAAGGATATTTATATTAACTTAAAACCAACAATTAATGCCAGTGGTGAAGGTGTTGCAGGAATATACCCTACATCAAATGCAGTAGTCAAGGAGTATGGTTTTTTAGAGGGATTTGGTAAAGGATTGAGGCAAACAGGATTAACTACAACGTTAACTGTTCATTCGCTTTACCAGTTGTTAACAGGTGTTATTGGGATTAAACATTTATCTGGTCCAATAACTATAGCAAAAAGCGCAGGGCAAACAGCAAGTTATGGTTTTACGCCTTATTTATATTTTTTAGCATTTATTAGTATAAGTTTGGGTGTGATCAATCTTGTTCCATTACCAATGTTAGATGGTGGGCACTTAATTTTTTTATTTTTAGAAAAGATAAAAGGGAATGCCTTATCAGATAAAACCCAAGAACGATTATATCGAATTGGGTTTGTTTTATTAATGGTAATAATGGGAATTGCACTATTTAATGATGTTTTACGATTGTGATGGAATGAGGTTATAAACATTTACAATGAAAATAAATAAATTACTTATAGCATCTTTGCTGTTTAGCACCACAGCAGTATATAGTTCCAACGCATTTTGTGTTGAAGATTTTGTGGTCAAAGATATTAAATTTGAAGGTTTACAAAGAGTAACTGTTGGAGCTGCATTACTTGAAATGCCTGTCCAAGTGGGTGATTATGTTAATGAGGACGATTTAGGTAAGATTATCAAATCACTTTATTCTAGTGGCAACTTTGATAATATCAGTGTTTCCCGAGATGGTGATCGGTTAATTGTTCATGTTCAAGAACGACCAACCATTGCTAGTATTACTTTTTCAGGTAATAAGTCAGTTAAGGATGAGATGCTTAAAAAGAATCTAGATAGTTCTGGTGTTCGTGAAGGTGAAGCATTAGATCGTACGATGATATCTGGTATCGAAAAAGGGCTTGAAGATTTTTATTATAGTGTTGGTAAGTATAACGCTCAAATTAAAGCAGAAGTAATACCATTATCTCGTAATCGCGTTGACTTAAAATTAGTAATAGCTGAAGGTAAATCAGCGTTAATCGATCAGATTAATATTGTTGGAGCTAAAGCATATTCTTCGGAAGAACTTATTTCGCGTTTTTCATTACGAGATGAGGTTCCTTGGTGGAATATGCTTGGTGACCGTAAGTACCAAAAACAAAAATTAGCAGCTGATTTAGATGAATTACAAAGTTTTTATCTTAATCGAGGTTATGCTCGTTTTAATATTGAGTCTACTCAGGTAAGTTTAACACCAGATAAAAAAGGTATTTACGTTACCATTAATATTCATGAAGGTGAACAATATAAATTATCTGATCTTGACTTTAAAGGTAATTTTGCCGGGCATGAAGATGCCGTCGCTAAAATAGCTAAAGAACGTGTCACAGTTGGTGAACTGTATAACGGTAAAAAAATTACTGAAATAGAAGATAATGTTAAGCGTTTATTGGCTAATTTTGGTTATGCCTATCCTCAAGTTGTTATCCAACCTGAAATGGATGATGCAGAGCATACTGTTAAATTAACTGTGCTTGTTGATGTCGGTCAACGTTACTATGTACGTAATATAAAGATAGTTGGTAATACTATAACTAGTGATAGTGTTGTCCGGCGTGAACTTCGTCAAATGGAAGGGGCTTGGTTAAGTAACGGTTTAGTAGAATTAGGTAAAGATCGTTTAAATCGTTTAGGTTTTTTCGATACCGTTGAAGCAACTACTGAACGAGTTCCAGGCGTAGATGATCAGGTAGACATTGTTTATAAAGTTGCCGAACGTAATACTGGTAGTATTAAATTTGGTATTGGTATAGGTTCGGATAGTGGGCTTAGTTTTAATGCAGGTATTTCGCAAGATAACTGGTTAGGAACAGGGAATAGTGTTTCGTTTGATGTTAATACCACTGACACTGATAAAACCGCATCAATTTCAATTGTCGATCCGTATTTTACCGTTGATGGAGTAAGTTTAGGTGGTAGTATTTATTATAATACTTATAAAACAGATGATGACGATGATGAATCTGAATACTCAAGTAAAACATGGGGTGCGGAAGCAAATTTAGGCTTCCCAATTAGTGAGAATAATTTCCTTCGTTTTGGTACTGAATTTGCCAACCATAAACTATCTGATATGAATGCTCAATATGGTATGTGGCGTTACTTCGATTCGATGGGCGAAAAAATGGAAAATAAAGGTTCATCATTTACTTATAATACCAATGATGTGTTATTAAATGCCTATTGGACATATAACTCTTTGGATCGGGGGTTCTTCCCAACTGATGGACTAAAAGTTACCGCCAATGCAAAAATTACTGCTCCGTTATTTGATAATCGGTTCTATAAATTAATCACTGATGCTTCTTACTATTATCCAATTGATACTGATCATAACTGGGTCTTTTTAACTCGAGGGCGTTTAGGTTATGGTAATGGGCTTGGTGGTAAAGAGTTACCGTTTTATGAAAATTTCTTTGCCGGCGGTTCATCAGTTCTACGTGGTTTTAAATCTAACACAGTAGGTCCAAAAGCAGTATATTTTAATAAGGATGGTTGTGATTTGAATGATACGAGGAAATGTACTAAAACAAAAGATGCGGTCGGGGGTAATGCTTTAGCCTTTGGTAGTGCAGAATTGATTGTACCAACCCCATTTGCTAGTGAAAAATATGCAAATAGTATACGAACTTCATTCTTTTTTGATGCAGGTACTGTATGGGATACCGAATGGGACTTAAAAAGTAATAATAATATACCTGATTATAGTTCTCCATCTGATGTCCGAATGTCTGCTGGGTTAGCAGTACAATGGATGTCACCTTTAGGGCCATTGGTATTTTCTTATGCACAACCATTTAAGAAATATAATGGCGATTCGTCTCAACAATTTCAATTTAATATAGGCTCAACATGGTAGTTTGGTGTTGTAAATAAATAAAATATACATAGGTGAAAAAGTGAAAAAAATTATATCCATTCTTGGTGTTAGTGCTGCATTATTATTTACTGGTATGGCCAATGCAGAAGTGAAAATTGGGGTTGTAGATGTGATGTCAGTATTACAGCGTATGCCGCAACGAGAAACAGTTGGAAAAGCTTTAGATAAAGAATTTGAAGCTAGAGCTAAATCTTTACAAGAAGAAGAAAAGAAAGCCGGGGATGCTTCAGCTCGTTTAAAGAAAGATGGTTTAACATTATCTTCTTCTGAAAAAGCAAAATTAAATAAAACCATTTCTGATTTTGAAAATAAAGCTAAAGCGTTTTCTGCGGATTATCGTAAACGTGAATCTGAAGAAGCCGGAAAATTACTGATGAAAATTCAAGAAGCAGTTAAAGATATTGAGACAACAGAAAAATACGATATTATTTTGAAGGCTGAAGCAACATTATTTGCATCTGATGCCGTCGATATTTCAGATAAAGTTTTGGATAAGGTTAAAAAATAATGTTTGCTTTTCGTTTAGAGCAATTAGCAAAAAAACTTGATGCCAAATTACAAGGTAATGGCGATTTAATTATTACCGGTGTGGCATCAATGAAAAACGCAATAGCAGGGCAAATTACTTTTTTGTCTGATAAAAAATTACAGAATCAACTAAGTGAATGTAAAGCTTCTGCTGTAGTAATGACGCAAGACAGCATAGAACATTGGCATGGGGCTGCGTTGATTGTCAAAGATCCTTACCTAACTTATGCAAAATTAGCCCAGTGTCTTGATACTACTCCTTTACCTGCACATAATATAGCCCCATTTGCTGTAATAGACTCTACAGCTAAATTGGGTTCTAATATTGCTATTGGTGCTAATGCCGTTATAGAAAGTGGAGTAGTTTTGGGTGATAATTGTGTAATAGGTGCAGGTTGTTTTGTAGGTAAGAATACTACAATTGGCACTGGTAGTAAGTTATGGGCAAATGTATCCATTTATCATAATTGTGTAATTGGTGACAATTGTTTGATTCAATCAGGAACAGTGATTGGTGCAGATGGGTTTGGTTATGCTAATGATAAAGGGAAATGGATAAAAATTCCTCAGCTTGGTCGTGTTGTAATTGGTAATAATGTAGAAATTGGTGCTTCAACAACAATAGATCGTGGTGCCCTTGATGATACTATCATTGGTGATGGAGTTATTATCGATAATCAATGTCAAATTGCGCATAACGATATCATTGGTGATCATACGGCGGTAGCTGGTGGTGTAATTATGGCGGGAAGCTTAACCATTGGTCGTCATTGTTTAATTGGTGGTGCTAGTGTTATTAATGGACATATGGAAATTTGTGATCAAGTTACCGTAACTGGAATGGGTATGGTAATGCGCCCAATTAGTAAACCAGGTATTTATTCATCAGGTATTCCATTACAAGAAAATAAAGTATGGCGAAAAACCGCTTCATTAGTCTTACATATTGATGAAATGAATAAGCGTTTGAAAGCACTTGAAAAGAAACAATGAAATGTCTCGACGAGAGTGACTACGCTCGGTATAATGCCTGCCTATTTTAAAAGTTTTTTAACTCAATTATATTTTTAATATAATTATGAGTAGATTATATTTAATAATTTCGAGGTATAAAGATGCAAGTTTCGGTAGAAACAACACAAGGTTTAGGTCGACGTTTATCTATTACTATTAAGGCTGATGATATTACAAAGGCTATGGAAAAAGAGTTAATTAATACAGCCAAAAAAGTACGTATTGATGGTTTTCGTAAGGGTAAAGTGCCTTTAAAAATTGTTGAGCAACGTTATGGTGCTTCTATTCTACAAGACACATTAAGTGATCTAATGCAACGAAATTTTGTAGAAGCAATTATTCAAGAAAAACTGAATCCAGCAGGTGCTCCTACTTATACTCCAACTGAATATAAAAATGGTGTTGATTATACATTTACCGTAGAGTTTGAAGTTTATCCCCAAGTCGAAATTAAGAATTTAGATAAAATTGAAGTTGAAAAACCAGTTGCAGAAATTAGTGATACCGACATTGAGACTATGATCGAAACTTTACGTAAGCAACAAGGTACATGGAAAGAGATTAATCAAGAAGCTAAAGAGCAAAATCGGGTTATTTTAGATTTTGTTGGTCAAGTTGATGGTGCTGAATTTGACGGTGGTAAAGCTAATGATTTTGCATTAGTATTAGGTCAAGGGCGAATGATTCCTGGCTTTGAAGATGTTATCGTTGGTCATAAAGCAGGTGATAAGTTTGATATTAATATAACTTTCCCAGAAAATTATCATGCTGAAAATTTAAAAGGTAAACCTGCGGTGTTTGCGACCACACTTAAAAAAGTTGAGGAACTTGAGCTGCCTGAACTGACAGAAGATGTTATAAAACGGTTTGGTATTGCTGATGGAACTATTGAGAGCCTCCGAGCAGAAGTTAAAAAGAATATGTCACGAGAGCTTAAGGCAACTATTCGTAATAAAATAAAGACGCAACTTATTGATGGATTAGTAAAAAATAATGAAATTGAAGTGCCTGTAGCATTAATTGAACGTGAAATTGACATATTACGTCAACAAGCGGTATCTCGATTTGGTGGTAATTCTAAACAATCTATGGATCTTCCTAAAGAATTATTTGAAGCAGAAGCAAAACAGCGTGTTACAGTAGGGTTATTGTTTGCTGAGTTTATTGAAAGTAATAAGCTCAAGGCTGATGATGCACGAGTAAAATCAATGATTGATGAAATAGCTACTGCTTATGAAGATCCTAAAGAGGTTTTAGAATATTATAGTAAAGATAAAAAAGCGATGGATAATATTCGCTCTGTAGCATTAGAAGATCAAGTAGTAGATTTATTGTTAGCTAGTGCAAAGGTAACTGAGAAACATTATTCATTTTCAGAATTAATGAATCAGCAAACAGCTTAATTTATTAGTTATTTTATCTATTCAATAAGATCATTATAAGCCCAAATAAGGAATATCTGTTTGGGCTATTTTGTTTAATAGGAGATATAAATGTCTTTGGAACCATCTATGAGTGTTATTCCAATGGTTGTTGAGCAAAGTTCGCGTGGTGAAAGAGCTTATGATATATACTCACGATTATTAAAAGAACGGATTATATTTTTGACAGGCCAAGTTGAAGATAATATGGCCAATCTTGTTATTGCACAAATGTTATTTCTTGAAGCGGAAAACCCTGAAAAAGATATCTATTTATATATTAATTCACCTGGTGGTGTAGTAACAGCAGGTATGGCTATTTATGATACAATGCAATTTATAAAACCAGATGTAAGTACTATTTGTTTGGGGCAAGCATGTTCAATGGGATCATTACTTCTGACTGCTGGTACAAAAGGTAAACGTTATTGTTTACCTAACGCTCGCGTAATGATTCATCAACCATTAGGTGGTTTTCAAGGACAAGCCTCAGATATTCAGATCCATGCTCAAGAAATATTACAAGTTAAGAATAGATTAAATAATATTTTAGCTCTGCATACTGGACAAGATATTACGGTAATTGAAAAAGACACTGATCGAGACAACTTTATGTCAGCTGAAAAGGCAGTTGAATATGGTTTAGTTGATGCCATATATAGTAAACGATCTTAAAATAATAGGTAGGTGTTAAAAGTGAATAATGAAAATTCAGATAAATTACTCTATTGTACTTTTTGTGGAAAAAGTCAGCATGAAGTACGTAAACTGATTGCTGGTCCATCATCTATTTATATTTGTAATGAATGCATTGGATTGTGTAATGATATTTTAAAAGAAGAGACTAAAGGTTTTCTCTCTCACGAGGAATTCATTAGTAAACCACTTCCAACACCACATGAAATTAGAGATCATCTGGATGAATACGTAATTGGGCAAGAGCGCGCTAAAAAAGTACTATCGGTTGCTGTTTATAATCATTATAAACGTTTACGTAATTATAATAGCCGTGATGATGTTGAATTAGGCAAAAGTAATATTTTATTAATTGGTCCAACTGGTTGTGGTAAAACTTTATTAGCTGAAACTTTAGCACGTTTCCTTGATGTTCCTTTTGCAATGGCTGATGCAACTACATTAACCGAAGCTGGATATGTTGGCGAAGATGTAGAAAATATTATCCAGAAATTATTACAAAATTGTGATTATGATGTAGAAAAGGCTCAGCGAGGTATTATCTATGTTGACGAAATAGATAAAATATCACGTAAATCCGATAATCCTTCTATTACCCGTGATGTTTCAGGAGAAGGTGTTCAGCAAGCCTTATTAAAAATTATTGAAGGCACGGTTGCATCAGTACCTCCAAAAGGTGGTCGTAAACATCCTCAGCAGGAGTTTTTGCAAGTCGATACATCAAAGATTCTTTTCATTTGTGGTGGGGCTTTTAGTGGCCTAGACAAAGTTATTGAAAATAGAGTTTCAACTAATACTGGAATTGGTTTTAGTGCTGAAGTGAAAAGTAGTAAACAAAAAGCGACTGAATCTGAATTATTAGCGCAAATAGAGCCAGAAGATTTAGTTAAATTTGGATTAATTCCTGAGTTTATTGGTAGACTACCAGTTATAGGTACGTTGTCGGAATTGGATAAAGCAGCTTTGATTAGTATTTTAACTGAACCGAAAAATGCGTTAACTAAACAATTTCAAGCATTGTTTAACTTAGATGGAGCTGAACTTGAATTTTCCAAAGAAGCATTAGATGCTATAGCTGTTAAGGCGATGCAATGTAAAACGGGTGCTAGAGGTTTGCGTTCAATTGTAGAAAATATTTTGTTAGATACTATGTATGACTTACCATCTACTAGAAATGTTAAAAAAGTTATTGTTGAACAAGAAACTGTAGAAAAATCACAAGCTCCTAAACTTATTTATGATTCAAGTACCGAACTTTCGGCATAAAATTAATACATATATCATGACTTTTAAGCGTTATGATATATGTAAATTAACTTATAATAATATTATTGTATTTGCAGTAAATTAATTTAAGTCCTTTCGTAAAAGTATGACGTTTAATATTGAAAAGTAGGATTGAATATCTAAAAATAATCCCAATAATGAGTAGAAAGGTCGGTACTAATAGAGAGAATGAAATGAAAACTAAACAAGTAAAACAGATGATTATGCCTATATTACCATTGCGGGATGTGGTAGTTTTTCCACATATGGTAATACCTCTCTTTGTTGGCCGAAATAAATCAATACGTTGCCTTGAAAGCGCAATGGAAATGGATAAACAAGTTTTCCTCGTAACACAAAAAAATCCATCGCAAGATGAACCGGATGTTGATGATTTATATGAAATCGGAACAGTTGCAAATATTTTACAGTTACTTCAACTACCAGATGGTACAGTAAAAGTGTTAGTTGAAGGGGTTGAGAGGGCTGAAATTGTAGATATTGTAGAACGAAAAGATGATGACTTTTTAATCGCTAACATTACACCTTTAAAAGAGAAAAAAAAGTCAGATGATTTAAATGAAGCACTTATTCGCGTCGTTTTATCTAATTTTGATGAATATGCCAGGCTTAATAAAAAAGTAACTCAAGAGGTAGTTGATTCGATTCGTTTGATTAAGGACCCTTCACAGCTAGCTGATTCCATTGCGGCAACACTATTTTTAAAAGTTGAGCAGAAACAGGAAATATTAGTAACGTCTGATCTAGAGAAGCGTTTTGAATTGCTTATTTCTATGATGGAAGCTGAGATTGATTTGCTACAAGTCGAGAAAAATATCCGTCAGCGTGTTAAGCAACAAATGGAAAAAGCGCAAAAAGAGTATTACCTTAATGAACAAATTAAAGCGATTCATAAAGAATTAGGTGATATTGATAATAAACCTGATGAATATGAAGAGTTAAGAACTAAGATCATTAAAGCAAAAATGCCGCAAGAGGCTACAGATAAGGCATTGGCTGAATTAAATAAACTGAAAATGATGCCAGCAATGTCTGCTGAAGCAACCGTCGTTCGTGGTTATATAGATTGGATGATCCAAGTCCCTTGGTGCAAACGTAGTAAAGTTAAAAAAGATATAGAGGGCGCTCAAAAAATTCTAGATAAAGATCATTATGGGCTTGAAAGAGTAAAAGATCGTATCTTGGAATATTTAGCGGTACAGGGGCGAGTTAACAAAGTTAAAGGGCCTATTTTATGTTTAGTTGGTCCTCCAGGAGTAGGTAAAACTTCTCTTGGTCAATCTATTGCTAAAGCTACTGGTCGTCAATATGTGAGAATGGCTTTAGGTGGAGTACGTGACGAGGCTGAAATTCGTGGTCATCGACGTACTTATATTGGGTCTATGCCAGGTAAATTGATCCAACGTATGGTTAAAGTGGGAGTTAAAAATCCATTATTTCTATTAGATGAAATTGATAAAATGGCTTCTGATATGCGCGGTGATCCTGCTTCTGCATTATTAGAAGTACTTGATCCAGAACAAAATAATGCATTTAGTGATCATTATTTAGAAGTGGATTATGATTTATCTGATGTGATGTTTGTTGCTACAGCAAATTCAATGAATATCCCTGCTCCTTTGCTAGATCGTATGGAGGTTATTCGTTTATCCGGTTATACAGAAGATGAAAAATTAAATATTGCTAAACAACATTTGATTACTAAACAAATAGAGAATAATGGTTTAAAGGACAAAGAAATTAACATTGATGACTCTGCAATTATAGGCATTATACGTTATTATACGCGTGAAGCTGGGGTACGTAGCTTAGAGCGAGAAATTGCTAAAATTTGTCGAAAAGTAGTCAAACAATTAGCACTAAATAGTAAATTGAAAAAAGTTACTATAACTCAAGATAATCTAAAAGAATTTCTTGGTGTACAACGTTTTGATTATGGCAAAACTGATAACGAAAATCGAATTGGGCAGGTCATTGGTCTTGCATGGACAGAAGTTGGTGGAGATTTATTGACTATTGAATCGGTAAGTGTACCTGGTAAAGGAAAATTAACTTATACTGGTTCCTTAGGTGATGTTATGCAAGAGTCTATCCAAACAGCTTTAACTGTTGTGCGTTCTCGCGCTGAAAAATTAGGTATTAATCCTGATTTTTACGAAAAACGAGATATCCATGTGCATGTTCCTGATGGTGCCACACCTAAAGATGGACCTAGTGCTGGTATTGCTATGTGTACCTCGCTGATTTCAACGTTAACAGGTAATCCTGTGCGTTCTGATGTTGCAATGACCGGAGAAATAACATTACGTGGTGAAGTTTTACCTATTGGTGGCTTAAAGGAAAAATTATTAGCCGCTCATAGAGGTGGTATTAAAACAGTACTCATACCAATTGAAAATGTGAAAGATCTGGAAGAAATCCCCGATAATGTTAAAGCTGAACTGGATATACATCCGGTTAAATGGATTGACGAAGTAATAACTATTGCTTTACAAAATAATCCATTTGGTATGACACCAGTAACCAAAAAGTCTACTGTTAAATCTATTACTAAGAAGTCAATAAAAAAAATAAAAAGTAATATTGAAGTTCCAAGTCGGTTAAATTAATTTTTTAATCTTAAAAAGATCAACTCGAAGTTGATCTTTTTTTTATGCTATAACAAGCTGAGAATAGCCAATTAAAGTAAATATGCTATACTTGCCATTATTCAATAATATTAGGTCTATGGAGAATCGCAAAAAATGATGGAGACAATCCGAACAGCTGCAAACCATATTGTCGTTAAAATTATTTTTGCAATAATAATTTTATGTTTCATTTTTACTGGCATCGGTTTTTTTGGCTTTGGTGGTAGTAATAATAATCGAGATCAACAAGAATTTATTGCTAAGGTAGATGGTGAAGGTATTAGTCGTGCTGGATTTGAAAAACAAGCCGAAATTGTAACCGCAAATTCCAACGGTGATAGTTCTTTTATTAGACAATTACGACGTAATGTTTTATATCATCAGATTGATAATTATTTAGCGTATAAATTTGCTAAAGAATTAAATATTAATATCAGTGATGAACAAGTCAAAGATAGTATAAGAAAACAAAAAGAATTTTTTGAAAAAGGTCAATTCAGTAATAGTAAATATCTTAATCTGTTACAACTAAATGGTTTTACTCCAGATAGTTATGCTGAAATTATAAGAACAGTATTGCAACAACAACAAGTTATTAAGTCAATTGTTGATAGTGATTTTGTTTTACCATTAGATTCTGAAATATCATCTTTGAAGAATCAAACCAGAAAGATATATGCAGCCTTAATCGATCCATCAGTAGTTAATATGGATGATGTTAATATAACTACTGAAGATGAACAAAAATATTATGAAGAACATCAAAAAGAATTTTATAAAAAAGAAAGAGTAAAGGTTAAGTATATCGTAAATTCTAAACCAGAATTAGAAAAGGCTACAAAAGTTACTGACAGTGAAATTAAGCAAGAATTTGAGAAAAATAATAATATTTATAGTTATCCAACCAAAAAATCTTTTAGCGTAATTTATGTTACCAATAAAGAGCAAGCAGATGATATTAATAAAGAACTTTTATCTGGTGTTGATTTTGATAGTGTTGTAAAAACAGTTAACCAAAATAACGAAATATCACCCTATGGTAAAAATGGTTCATTAGGTTGGTTTACTGATGATGATTCATTACCACAAGTTTTTAAAGAAGCTAATTTAAATAGTATTGGTCAAATTTCGGCACCAATTGCTACTGATAATGGCTATTTGGTGGTTAAACTGGATGATATTCAAAAATCAACACCGATGGACTTTGGTTATGCAGAATCAATAATTTATATTAAATTAAGGGATCAAAAAATACAAGAGGCTTTCTTAGAAGAAGAAAATAAAATTAAAAATGCTTTAAAAGAATCACCACAATCTATTGAAGATCTAGCAAACAAAACTGGACTTAAAGTATATGATTCAGACTGGGCATATTATAATGATATATTTTCAATTCTTCGCTACCCCGAAGTAAGAGATATAGTATTTAGCCCAGAGATGATAGTAGATGGAAATTTAACTAATAAGATCTCAGAATTGATCCCTGTTGGTCAAGGGCTAGGTGAATATGATTTTGTTTTTCAGGTTGTTGATTATCGTCCCGAGGGAATAGCCCCATTTGATGAAGTTAAGGATGAAATTAATAAAAAGATTTATTCTGATATAGCTAAAAGCCAGTTTAAATCTACGGTTGATGGTTTTTTAGGTGAATTAAAAGAGAAAGGAAATTCTGATAATGTGAAATTAGTAAAACAATATACCTTGACAAGAGACTCGAAAGAGTTGGATCCTAAAGTCGTTGATATGGTGTTTGATTTGATTCCTTCTGTAACAGGTAAAAGTGTTTTTGGGACTCATTTTATAAATGATACTAGTGCTTATATTGTAGCATTAACAAGGGTAAATACACCGCAGGAATATCAAGATATAACCTCTGACTTACGTTCTATACTTAATAAAAATACTTATTATTGTTTTGCGGCAGATATTCGTTCTAAAGCTAAAATTGAGTTTATGCCAAATTCTAATTTGTGATTTATATCTAATAAATACATAATGATTTGAAAAAAAGAAAAGTCACTTAGGTGACTTTTCCCATTTTTATAATGAAAAAAAATGTTTTTATTTGCCTCAGTGAGATAGTTATAAAGCAAAATTAATTGCATAACTATTTTTAGAGGTTGATCACATGAAAGTATTTTCAATATTATGTTTTTTATTATGTAGCCTTACTTTTTCCAATATAAGTTTTGCTGATTCAGTAACAACAAAACCTGTTAAACAGGAACAGAAACAAAAGCAGATTGATCAAGTTAATATTAATACAGCATCCGCTGAAGAATTAACAAAAGTTCTAAATGGTATCGGTGCTAGTAAAGCTCAAAAGATCATTGAGTATCGTGAAAAGTTTGGGCCTTTTGTTTCAGTAGAACAATTGAAAGAAGTATCGGGTATTGGGCAAGCAACTTTGGATAAAAATGCAGGAAAGATTGTTTTGTAATAGTATTCGTCCACCGGTTTATATCGGTGGAAATTAATGCATATCAATTATCAATTGGATCAATATCAATACTCCATTTAACTTTTGATGTTTCATTCCATGTCCCCATCTCAATAATAAGTTGTTCTAATATTTGTTGCAATCTCTGTCGATTAAAGTGTTGTAATAATAACTGCCAACGATAATAACTTGCTTTTTTGGGCTGATTAGCTGGCATTGGACCAAGCAGCCATAAGGTATTGTCATAGTTGGTTTTCAACCAATTATGAATTTTTTGTAAAAAAGATGGAGCATGATAATTATTACGATCAGCAGCACGAATGAGTACTTGATAGCTGAAAGGAGGTAATTGCGTTTGTTGTCTTTCTTGTAGTGTCAGTTTAGCAAATTCTTGATAACCCTTGCTAAGTAAAACATTTAATAATGGGTGCTCTGGATGATAAGTTTGCAAAATAACTTCGCCAGCTTTAGCTTCTCGTCCGGCACGTCCTGAAACTTGGGTATAAATTTGTGCAAATCTTTCAGTTGCTCGAAAATCACTGGAAAATAATGCACCGTCAACATCAACGATACCAACTAATGTCACATCAGGAAAATGATGGCCTTTGGCTAAAATTTGTGTACCAACTAAAATATGTGCTCCACCTTGTTGAATATTTTGTAAATAGCTGTCCAATGCACCTTTTTTACTAACAGTATCTCGATCAATACGACTGATTTTGGTATTAGGAAATAATATTTCTAGTTGTTTTTCCAGTTGTTCAGTTCCAAAGCCTATTGGCATTAAATGGGTTGAACCACATTTAGGACATTGTTCTGGAACTAGTCTTGCAGTATCACAATAATGACAAATGAGTTTATGTTGATTTTGATGATAAGTATAAGGTCTATCACAACGCGGGCATTCAGCTATCCAACCACAATCATGGCAAATTAATAATGGAGCAAAACCTCGACGATTTAAGAATAAAATTACTTGGTTGTTTAGGAATAAATGTTGTTTTATTTTTTCTATTAATGGCTGAGATAAACCGGCTGTAAGTACAAGCCCTCGGATATCTAAAATTGATTGTTTAGCTAAGGAGGCATTGCCGGCTCTTTCGGTTAATTGTAATAGCTGATATTTATGTTTTTGGGCATTATTTAATGTTTCAAGGGAAGGCGTTGCCGAGCCTAAGATGATTGGTATATTTTCAATTTTAGCTCGAATAATAGCCATATCTCTAGCATTATAACGCCAACCTTCTTGTTGTTTATAGGAACTATCATGTTCTTCATCAATAATAATTATTCCTAAATTTTTAAAAGGTGTAAATAAAGAAGAACGTGTACCAACTAGAATGGCGTTTTCCCCAAGTTTACTTCTCAACCAAACATTTAGTCGCTGTTTTTCCGTTAATGCTGAATGTAAAATATCAACAGGTGCATTAAAACGTTGTTGGAAGCGTTTAATTGTTTGTGGAGTTAAACTAATTTCAGGAACCAAAACTAATGCCTGTTTGCCTGAGGTTAAAATATTAGAAAGCACATTTAAATAAACTTCTGTTTTACCGGAACCAGTTACCCCTTCTAATAAAAATACCCGAAAATGGTGATTTTGTTTATTGATAGCTGAGATTGCACAAGCTTGTTCATTGTTTAACTTAATGGAATCAGGGTTGATGGAAAAATTGTTACGCCATTCGTTTAGTTTTTTTTGTGTAATAACCTGTTCTATCAATTGTTTTTTCTGCAATTCATGATAGGTAGCTAATTTAAAATTAGTTTCTATAGTTGAGTTAGATCTAAAGGATGATAATAATAATTTTTGTTTAGGTGATCGAGATAATGTTTGTATATCGATTTTTCGTCCTAATTCAGTCAATTGCCATTGTTTAACTTCATCATAATTGGCTGTTCGTCCTTGCCTTAATAAAATAGGCAACGCATGAAATAATATTTCGCCTATTGGATAATGATAGTAATTTACTGCCCACTTTAATAAATTCCAAATTTGAGTTGTAAAAATGGGGTTTTTATCAATGATTTCAATGATAGGTTTTAAATCTTGTATATCTAATTCGCTATGTTGATCTATTCTTACAATGATACCTATTAATTTTCTTTTCCCAAAAGCAACTTTAACTCGCATACCAACTTCAGCAGGTGTTACTAATTGATAATCAAAAAGTCGATAAATAGGTATAGGTAAGGCTACGTGAGCAACAAGCATTAAAAAGTCACAATAACAATTATATTATTTATTTATTGTACTCAGTTTTTTTATAAGTCGCAAAATCTAAGCTAACTGAATTGTTATTTTTTATACTGTTTGAGTGATTATTTTAATTAAGACTCAATTTTATTTTTTAAATAATATTATTTCATATTATATCAGTTATAATCCATGTAATGGAATGGTGGTAACCATTTTCAAATTTTGCTATCTTGTAATAAATAACAATAAGATATACGTAGAGGCCATGATTTATGCCACAATCGTTTTCTCATATTAATCAACATGGTGATGCCCATATGGTTGATGTTTCTGAAAAACTAATAACCACAAGAGAAGCAAAAGCGGAAGCTTTTGTGTTAATGAATGTAGAAACACTTAATATGATTATTGCAGGTAAACATCATAAAGGAGATGTTTTTGCTACCGCACGGATTGCAGGTATTCAAGCAGCTAAAAAAACATGGGAGCTTATCCCATTATGCCATCCTTTATTGCTTACTAAAATTGAAATAAATATTGAAGCTGATACTGACAATCATCGTGTTAGAATTGAATCTATATGCAGAGTCAATGGTCAAACAGGTGTTGAAATGGAAGCTTTAGTTGCTGTGTCAGTTGCAGCGTTAACTATTTATGATATGTGTAAAGCTGTCCAAAAAAATATGGTAATTACCCAAGTTAGATTATTGAGTAAAACGGGTGGCAAATCCGGTAGTTTCACCGCTAAATAATAATATAGATAATAAAATGAATAAAATTATTTTTTTTGCTCAAATTAGAGAATTAATTGATACTGAAAGTATTACACTAAATGCTAATCAAGAAACAGTATGCAGTCTTTTAGACCAATTAAGTCAGCGAGGTGAAAAGTGGGCATTAGCATTAAAAGAAAATGTGGTTTTATGTGCCGTTAATCAAATATTAGTTGATGGTGACTATCTTATTCAAGATGGTGATGAAATCGCTTTTTTCCCTCCAGTAACTGGTGGTTGAGGTAATATGAATATTATACAGGTTGCTGAACAACCAATTGATATTGATAAGTTGATTGATTGGTTATCGGAAACTCCTCAAGATGGAGCAGTGGTTACTTTTATTGGCAAAGTCCGTTCACTTGAGAGTCTAACTACTAGTCTTTACCTAGAACATTATGCAGGTATGACTGAAAAAGTCTTAGTTAAAATAATTAATCAGGCTAGATCAAAATGGCAAATAAATCGAGTTGCAGTTGTTCATCGAGTGGGTGAAATTAATACTGGTGAAAAGATTGTTTTTGTAGGAGTTAGTAGTGCACATAGAGCTGATTCTTTCGCCGCGACTGAATTTATTATGGATTTGTTAAAAAGTGAAGCTCCATTATGGAAGAAAGAACGAACTGAAGATGGTGAATGTTGGATCAAAGCGAAAAAATCTGATGCAGACGCCTTGAAAAAATGGTATTGATCCCCAATTAAGCTTATAATATAAAACTATTTTATAATTTATTTTTGTGAGAGGTAATGAATGGCTAATTACTCACCTAATGGTTCGATAATCGAACAATCTGGTAGTCGTATTCAAACATATATGAGTCATGTTTATGGTTGGATGACAGTTGGTTTGCTTTTAACTGCATTAGTTGCATGGTATGCTTCATCTAGTGAATCAATGCAACAATTGTTATTTGTTGTGGATTATAGAGGTTATTATTCGCTTTCTATTCTTTCATGGATTTTAATAATAGCTGAACTTGGTTTAGTTTTTGCTCTATCAGGAATGATTAACCGCTTATCTGGAAGCGCAGCAACAACCATGTTTATGTTATATTCCGTTTTAAGCGGTTTGACATTAAGTTCTATTTTTATTGCATATACAAGTTCATCCATTGTTAGCGTATTTTTTATTACTGCAGGGATGTTTGCAGCGCTAGCATTTTATGGTTATACCACTAAACGTGATTTATCAGCGTTTGGACGATTTTTGTTTATGGGATTAATTGGTATTGTTATTGCTTCTTTAGTTAATATCTTTATGCAAAGTGCACCATTGATGTGGGCGATTACTTATATTGGTGTGTTTGTATTTGCAGGGTTAACTGCTTATGATACTCAAAAACTAAAAGAATTGGGTGAGCGGTTACCGCAAGATGATCAAAATGTGTTTAGACGTTTTGTTATTCTAGGTTCTTTGACTCTTTACCTTGATTTTATTAATTTATTTATAATGTTATTAAGAGTTTTTGCTGATCGCCGATAAGTAGATTTTTCAAATAATAAAAGAAGGGCTCGTTAATGAGTCCTTTTTTGTTAAAATTTTATTAGTAATTTATTTGTATAGTGTTATTTTGTTAAAAACTTTAAGAAAAACACTATTTTTGAGTATAAAATGCTGTATTATTTGAAAAGATACAGAATCTAGGACTTATTTATTAGTGAATTACTATGAAGAAACTATATTATTTTGTTCTCATCAATATCTTTATTTCATCATTTATTACCATACGTTATTTTATTGTTCCGGGTGCTTCATTTACTTGGATTGGTGGCTTATTTTCAATCTTTTCTGTATTGGGTCACTTTTTTTTATTATATTTATTAGTTTTTCTAATATGTATTCCTTTGCTTCACTTTAGAAAAAGTATTAGGCATCTAGTCGTAGCAGTTATTTTTGGATTATTACAAATTGTATTATATATTGATACAATTGTGTTTGAGCAGTATCGTTTTCACATTAATCAATCTGTCATATCGCTTATACTATCTGGTCAAGTAGTCGATTTTGCATTAATAACTTATTTTTTAATGTTTGGGCTTTTAGTAATAGTATGCGGAATTGAATATGCAATTTTATGTTTTCTTGATAAGCAAATTGCTAGGAAAAAGTCATGTCATAGACGATCTTGTCTCGTTATTGTATCTGTAATATTTTTTGTAAGTTCATTCCTAATAAGTCATTTAGTGCATATGGTGGCATTTTATTATGCTTATTCCCCAATTATGGTTGTAAAAGAATATATTCCTCTTTATCGTCCATTTACTTCTAAAGAAATAATGGGTTTTTTTGATAAACAAGGACAACATAAAATTCTTTATCAAAAGGATAATCAATATGCTAGTATTTTTTACCCACATAATAAGTTAATTATTAATCCTGATCATAAAACGCTACCAAATATTATGTTCATTGTGTTAGATTCTTGGCGTTATGATACTTTTAATGAACAAATATCTCCTAATACTTACCATTTTGTACAACAAAATAATGGGGTAATTTTTAATAATCATTACTCAACGGGCAATGCAACACGAACTGGCATTTTTGGCTTGTTTTATGGGATCCCTGGTACTTATTGGGATGCTTTTTTGCGTAATAGTATTCCATCGTTATTCATTACCACTTTACAACAAGAAAATTATAATATTGGTATATTTACTTCAGCAAAAGTCTCGGCTCCTGAATTTGATCGTACTGCGTTTGTTACCATTAAAAATTTAAGAATTAGTAGTGATGATGGACCCGCTGCAAGTAGAGATAAACAAATAACTACCGATTGGTTACAATGGTATAAGAAACGTAATACGGATCAACCGACCTTTTCTTTTTTATTTTATGATTCCCCTCATGCATATGATTTTCCAGAAGACTTTGCGGTAAAATTCAAGCCTATTAGTGATATTAATTATATGACGCTTAATAATGATTCGGATCCTGAGCCAATTTTTAATCGTTATAAGCAAAGTGTTTATTATGATGATTATCTATTACAAAATATTTACGATGAACTTAAAACTTCAGGGACTTTAGATAATACAATAATAATAATTACTGGTGATCATGGTCAGGAAATGAATGATAATAAGCTTGGTTTTTGGGGGCATAATGGTAATTACACGGATGCTCAAACCAAGGTGCCTTTTATTATTATTGGAGTCAAAGAATTAGAAAAGCTTAAAAATAATGTTAATCAATTAACAAGTCACGAGGACGTTGTTCCTTCACTAATGAAACATTGTTTAAATGTAAAGAATGATATAAATGATTATTCAACAGGATATGATCTATTTAATCCAATAACCGATCGTAATTGGTTGTTAATGTCAAATTATAGTTCTTATGCAATTCGTACCACTAATAACATTTATTTTGTTAATCGAATTGGAATTAGTCATTATATGGATTCACATAACCATGAGGTTAATGACATACCTAATTATGAATATATTCAACAAGCAATGAATAATATGAGATATTTCATTAAAAGTAAAAAATAACCATTATTCCGCCAATAGTGGCGGGTAATTAGTTTTTTATCGAACATCAGCACAATTTAAACAGTAAACATAACGGTTTTGTGTATCATTAAATTTTTCCCATAAGGAAACTTGATGTTGTAACTGTTTTACTTCTGGGAGTTGTTCAAATAGAATTTCAGCTGTTGATCTAGGCAACATAGTAACTACATCTGAATAAAATGCGTTAAACCAATTTGCATCAGGTTTTTGCCAATCAATTTTATAATCAGTTAAGCCTGCTAATGTAGCTGCCATTTCGATGGCGTCATCAAAGTCACCAAGCTTATCAACTAATCCTAGTTTATTGGCTTCAGCACCCAACCACACTTGCCCTTGTCCAATCTTATCAACTTGTTCTGTTGTCATATTACGAGCTTTGGCAACGAGCGAAATAAAGGTATTATATCCATTTTCAATATTGATTTGGATTAATTGATTCATTTCATCAGGTAAATCTTGGGCGATGCTCTTGTTTGCTAAAGGTGAAGTAGCTACTCCATCATTATAAACACCAATATGAGATAATGACTTTTCAAATGTTGGGATAATACCAAAAATACCAATAGAACCGGTAATAGAGTTAGGATTAGCTACAATATAATCCGATGCAGTTGAGATCCAATAACCACCAGAAGCGGCCATACCGCCCATTGAAATAACTATAGGGATTTGATTTTCGCGTAATGCTTCTAATTCATTTCGAATAGCTTCTGAAGCTTCAACACTTCCTCCAGGGCTATTAACTCGTAATACAACAGCTTCAATATTTAAATTTTTACGAATTTTTCTTAGTTGGTCGACAATATCTTGGCTTCCAGCTACATTGTTGCTATTTTCACCTTCGGCTATAGTACCATTTACAAATACAACCGCTATAAGTGGTTTAGCATTTTTTTCTTGATATGATTGGTTATTTTCTGATGGTTTTAATTGGTAATCATAAATGCTGACTTCATTTTTATGAGTTAATTCGAGTTCAAATTGATAATTTGAGGATATAGCATCAATCAAACCATTTGATAAAGCATACTGGCTCATACTTCCATTTGCAGCCTTCAATTCCGATAACATGATACTAGGTGATGGGACTAGCTGTGTTGGGGCGCGTTTTCTTTGAGTAGCGATGTCATTAAGATAGTTATTCCACATTAATGTTAGCCAGCGTGTAGTGTTATTTTGGGCTTCCGGTGACATATTGTCACGCATAAAAGGTTCTACCGCCGATTTATAGGTTCCAACCCTGAAGATATGAGTATTAATTTTTAAATTATCAAGTAATGTTTTATAGTATAAATTATTAGCTGATAGACCATATACATTAATCGCCCCTTGGGGATTTAAATAAATTTTATCAGCGTAACTTGCTAAGTAATATTGGCTTTGATTAAAATTAGAACCAATTGCATATATCGGTTTTTTGGCATCGCTAAATTTAGATAAATATTTACCAATATATTGTAGTGAAGTTATATCGGTACCAACAAAATTATCTAATTTTAGGATTAAACTGTTAATGTTAGGATCTTTGGCGGCTTGATCTATTTTTTGTGTTAATACAAATAAACTATTTTCGCGGGCAATATTCACACTTTTACCATATAGCTTATTTTGTAATTCATAAATATCATCGGTATAAAGTGTGTTATCAACTATTCTACCTTCAATATCTAACACTAATGCGCCTTTTTGTGGAACGGTCTCTTTTTTTTGAGCTTCTTTCACTAATGCGATACCACTGACAACAAGAATGATGATGATTAAAAAAATAAGATTAAGAAAGACTTCTCTAATTAAGTTAATCACTTTCCAAATTGATTTAATTACAGACAGAATAGACATAACAAATGACCTTTTTATAGTAACTTAGCTAATTTTTTAGCTTCAATATTTCTTTTTTTGAAATACTTTTTATCTTCAAAACGTAAGCATGTTAATTTACCACCCCAACAACATCCTGTATCAAGTGCATAAATATGTTCAGGAGTTCCTTTACCATTTAAAGCTGCCCAGTGACCAAATGCAATACTATATTCAGAAGGAATTTTACTTGGCAATAAATACCAAGGTTTAAGTTTGCTTGGTGCTTGATCTGGTGATTTTTTATAATAGAAGTCAAGTCTGCCATCATCATAACAAAAACGCATTCGAGTTAAGGCATTAGCAATATAACGTAATCGTTCGAACCCTTGTAATTCGGTCGACCACTCATCAGGAAAGTTACCATACATTTTGTCAAGGAAAAGGGGATAAGAATCACTAGATAACACTATATTAAGATCATGAGCACATTTTTTTAGTGTTTCAAGATCCCACTGTGGTGAAATACCGGCATGAGTCATAATGAGTTTTAATTGTTCATCTATTTGAATCAATGGTTGTTTGCGTAACCAATTCATTAATTCATCACAATCAGAGGCGGCTAATACTTCATCAAGGTTATCTTTCTTCTTTGATGGTGTGACCTTAGCATAAATTGATAATAAATGAAGATCATGATTACCTAATACTAAGCGAATTTGCTCATTATGCTTTTTAACAAACCGCAAAACATCAAGTGAATTTGGTCCTCTTGCAACAAGATCTCCAGTTAACCATAATGTGTCTGATGATGAAAATTTTACTTTTTCAAGTAATCTCATAAGTTCATCATAACAACCATGGATATCACCAATTAGTAAGTTTGCCATATAGTTATTTCCATGCGTTTGCAAGTAAACAGTATTGTTCTACAGTTAAATTTTCAGCACGTAAATTTGGATTAATATCTAACTCAGTTAATTGTTCGTCCGTGAACATATTACTTAAACTATTACGAATAGTTTTACGGCGTTGGTTAAATGCTTCTGTTGTTACCCGAGAAAGCGTTTTAATATCATTTACAAGATAAGGTTTGTTTTTATATGGTACTAGTTTAACAACTGCTGAATCAACTTTTGGCGCGGGTTTAAAAGAAGTTGGGGGAACTTCTAATACGGGAATAATATGGCAATAATATTGGGCCATAACACTAAGTCTGCCATAATCTTTACAATTAGGTCCAGCAACTAAGCGTGTCACTACCTCTTTTTGTAGCATAAAATGCATATCATCAATAATATCTGCATACTGAAATAGATGGAACATTAGTGGGGTCGATATATTATAAGGTAAATTGCCAAAAACTCTTAAAGATTTACCAAGTTGCTCAGACAGTTGATTAAAATCAAAGGTTAGGGCATCTTGTTCAATAACAGAAATTTTATTATTTAATATTGGATTCTCAAGTAGTCTATGGGCTAAATCCCGATCGATTTCTATTACTGTTAAATGATCGACTTGTTTACTAACCGGTATAGTTAATGCTGCCAGCCCTGGCCCTATTTCGACCAAAGCTTGTCCTTCTCTGGGTTGTATGGCAGCTACAATACTTTCAATAATAAACTCATCATGTAAAAAATTTTGTCCAAAGCGTTTGCGAGCAAAGTGCCCTTGGTGAACACGATTACTCATTTATTTTCTTCACCTACAATTTTAATATAAGCGTCACCTTTTATTTCTTGAACCCAGACTTGGGCTTCTTCAGTAAATTTGCGATTAAAAATAAGCCGATAAGCCTGTTCTTTCGTAGCTGATTGAGTACGATCAGTTTGTTTACTATCTATTAATTGGATAAGATGCCAACCAAATGATGACTTAATTGGTTGACTAATTTCACCTTTTTTTAGCTGGAGTAGGGCATTTTTGAATGCATTATCATAACGATCTGGTAAGTTCCAACCAAGATTGCCCCCATTATCCTTAGAACCAGGATCTTCAGAGTTAGCTTTAGCCGCGGCTTCAAAAGTTGTGGCACCACTAACGATTAATTTGCGAATATCATTTAATTTTTGTTTAGCTATTTGGTCTGTCACTAATACATTAGTTTTGATGAGAATATGGCGCGCATTAACTTCTTGAGCCGTTATGGTTTTTGGAGCTTCAGAGCGAGTGTCATCAACTTTAATAATATGAAAACCAACACCAGAACGGATAGGACCAATAATACTTCCTTTAGGGGCGCGGATTAAACGTTCTTCAAAAATCGTTGGTAATTCATTTAATTTATGCCAGCCCATACTACCACCTTTTAAAGCAAGATCATCATTGGAATAGGAAGTGGCTAATTTAGTAAAGCTTTCGCCTTTTTTAGCGCGATTAATAATTTCATTGGCTTTATTGGTAGCGGTATCAATTTGTTGTTTAGAAGCTTTTTCGGGAATTGCAATCAGAATATGACTAATGTTGACATCAATATTATTAGTTGGTTGTTGAGCGATAGTTTTTGCTAAATTTTCAACTTCTTTATCTGAAATTTTAATACGTGACCGTACGGCATCGAGACGGGCTTGATCCATCAACATATCGTTATGAATACGATCTCGATAAGCGCTATAACTAATGCCCATTGTTGATAATTTATTTCTTAATTCATCAATCGACATACCATTTTCTGCTGCTATTTTAGAAATGGCATTAGTTACGTCATCATCACTTATAGTGATTTTGGCTTTAGCTGCACGTTGTAAAATTAAATTTTCGACTATTAAACGATCAATAATTTGCTTACGTAGAGTTTTTTCATCAGGCAAATTTTTAGGGTCAGTACTGGCTTTGATTGTCTTCAACATATCATTGACATCACTTTCTAAAATAACATTGTTATTAACCACTGCCGCAACTTGCTCAATGACTTTAGGTGCAGCATTGACAGATAAAGGAGCCATAAATCCAATGCCAATACTTAAATTTAATGCAATAATTAGTTTTAATAATTTCATGTTAATTCAACTCATTTTGTGATTACAGAAGTATGCTGTAATACATTAGTTATGTTTTTATTCAAATGCGGTTGTATAAGGTAATTTGCCAAAACTTAACATTTTAGCTTTGGCATCACTTGTACGCCCTAATCCTTGTAATTCAAAATTTACTGAAAATTTATTTTCATATTTGCTTTGATGAGAATTGTAATCCCAGTCATTTAATTTTCGTCCATATTGGACTGTCATTCCCCAACAACAGTCACTATAATGCAACCCTACAAAACCATCAGCGGTTTGACCCAATTTAACATCATAATAATATGAACCAACGGCGCTAACTGTTTGCGAAAGTGGCCAAGTAGTCATAATCCCGGCTTGCGATATATCCTGTTTGTAATATGTATTACTATTTGAAACCGTATCAATATAATTATGATTTGCATAACGATAAGACAATTGTATCAATTTTTCACTTGATGGGCGATATTCAAAAATTGTGTTGGCTAAAGAAATGGTATTAATACGAGTATCATATTGTATGCCACTACGGAAGATAAAATCATCGCTTACTCGCCAAAAACTATCTGTAGCCCAAGTGATACTACCGGTATCAGAGTTTTTATCAAGTTCATTATTATGTTCGCTAGTTTTTGATTTAGTAAAATAGGTGATTTGTCCAAGTGAAAAATTAAATTTTTCAAGTTTATTCTCATCATATAAGCGAGTTGTAACACCTGTAGCTAAATTGTTTGTCGAAGCAATACGATCTAAACCACTATAAGGTTGATCTCTAAATAGGCCAGTATAATCAAATTGTAGTAAAGTTGAATCATAGCTACCAATATTGGATTGATTGCGATAAGGGATATAAGTGTATTTTACTCGTGGTTCTAATGTTTGGGTATAACCTTCAATAAACGGCATATCACGTTCAAAAATAACTTTGCCATCAATACTAAACTTTGGCATAAATCGATTTACATTACTATCTAATTTATTTTTATCATCATCTGTAATTGATTCATTATGTTTTTTTATATTGTCTTGATTATAATGGGTTGCCATTAAACCAGCTTCAGTCGTTACTGAAGCCCAAGAGTTACTTAGAGTGTAATCAAGAGTCGGTTCAATATGGGAACGCCATGCTCTTGGTTTTTTATTTCCGGAAGTAATAAAATGAGATATTTGCGAAAAAGTTTTAAATTTTAATGGCCCCATATCGTAATTATAATAATGGATATCTAATTGAGGTTGGGTTTGGTACAGGTAATCTTTCCCACCCGCATATAAAGGTTGAAAGTGGCGATAACCTAAAGTAATATCCCAATTTTCATTATTATAGCCAGCTTGGTAAAACTGGGTTAAGTAACCATCTGTTTCTGACGCATACTGAGAATCTAAGTCATTTAAATATTGATTATCGCTCACCCTAGTGGTATTAGCATAAAAGCGCCAGTTGTAATTAATTAATTGGAATTCTTCCCAATGGAATAACCAACGATGTTCATTATCATCATAATTATTACCATTTAATTTTCGATCTCTATCCTCACTATACTGAGCATCATGTTGTAACCAATCAAATGCTAATGTACCCAAACCAATTTCGTTTAAATAACGAAATTCAGTTTGTAACTGTACACCACGTTGTTGTAAAACTCTTGGGGTGAATGTAGCATCATAATTAGGTGCGATATTCCAGTAAAAAGGTAGTGAAAAATCAATACCATCAACACTATCATAACTAAAATTAGGAATTAATAGCCCGGTACGACGCTTATCGCCTGTAGGTAATTGTAAATAAGGTGAATATAAAACCGGAACTTTACCTATACGGAAAACGGCATTCCATACTTCAAGTAACTGTTCTTCTCTATCATGAATAACAGTAGTTCCTTTTATGTTCCAAGTACTGTCATTCACTGGGCAGGACGTATAACTACCATTTTTTAAAATAACATATCGATTATTTTCAAGTTTCATCTCATCAGCATCACCACGGCCAAGTCTATCGACTAAATGATATTCACCTGGAATCATATTGGTATCATTATTGTTAAGATTTATTAAAGCATTATTGCCTTTCATCTTAATCAAGTTGTCCTGATAAGTAATATTCCCTTCAAGTTTGGCGGTACGATGACTTTTATCTTGAGTATCAATAGTTACTTTATCCGCTTTGACAGTGCGGTTTCCTTGCTCAATTAACACATCACCTTGATAAATAGCGGTATTAGGGTAAAAAGCTTCAAATTGATTGGATTCGGCTTCAACAGGTAAAGTGTTGATATCACCATTGACTAAAGGACGATCAAATCTAGGAACATCAATAAGGCATTGAGGATTACTGCTTTCAGCTTTAGGTAGATTTATAGCATAACAGGTACTGTTATACAAGGTACAAGTAATGGCTATAGCAATAAATGATGGCGTTAATTTTTTCATCAATGTTCAAAAGGTAATCGTGATTATTTTGATTGAAGCATTATAGCGGTTATTTGTAAAAGTGCGAATGAAAAATTAACGTTTAACTCTGCGCCTACTGGTTTTATTAAGTTGTTTAACCATGGCTACACGGTTTTCAACGGTTTCGGATTGAAATACCTGCCACCATTTTGCTAACTCTAAGAGTTCACCTTTTTCAATTGATGCACGCATCTCAAGAAGATCATAAGCGGCTCGAAACTTCGGATGTTCTAGAATAGCAAAGGCTCGTTTACCTTCTCGTTTTTTCATCCGTAATTGTAAACGCCAGATATCTCCCATTATGGTGGTTAATCGCCTCGGAATAGCAATAATTCGGCACTGTTCATTTAATATTTCGTTAATTGCCATTGAAAATGAATCATGAAATTGCAAACCACTTTCAACACAGGTAAGTTGTGTTTGTTCAAGGATTGGATACCAAAAAAAGGCTGCAAATAAAAATGCAGGATTTATACGTTGATTATTGGCAATACGATAATCAGTATTTTTTAAAACTTGTTCAATAATTTTTTCTAAATTACTATTACCACTCGGTGTAAATAAGCGGTTAATGCCAGGGAAAAGCTGTTCAAAAAGATGATATTGTTTTAGTAAAACGTAAGTTGTATAGCCATTGCCAGTTTGTAATAACTTAAGCACCTCATCAAATAATCGAGCTGCTGGAATACTTTTTAATAATGGAGCTAATTCTTGGATAGGTTTTGCCGTTGCCGGTTCAATCTTCATATTTAGCTTGGCTGCAAAGCGAACAGTTCTTAACATTCTAACTGGGTCTTCCTGATAGCGTATTGTAGGTTCACCAATTAGACGAATAAGTCCTTGCCGTAGATCATTTAAACCACCACAATAATCACGTAAAGAAAAATCTTTAATATTATAATAAAGTGCGTTTATGGTGAAATCACGACGTATAGCATCTTGTTCAATGGTGCCATAAACATTATCGCGCAATAGCATGCCTGCTTGTGAGCGCTTAGCAATGTTGGTTTGAGCTGCTAGGTTATCATGAGTACCGCGAAAAGTGGCTACTTCAATAATTTCTCTACCAAACATAATATGTGCAAGCCGAAAGCGCCTTCCTACTAAGCGACAATTACGGAAAACTTTTTGTACTTGTTCCGGTGTGGCGTTAGTCGTAACATCAAAATCCTTTGGTTTTTTGCCTAATAACAGATCTCTGATGCAACCACCAACTAGATAGGCTTCGTAGCCCTGCTTATTTAAACGGTGAAGAACTTTTAACGCATTTTCACTGATATCTTTGCGTGAAATATTATGTTCATTCCGTGGAATAGATACATAATCAATGGAGTTATGTTGTTCTTGACGAAATATCTTTCGATAAAAACGTGAAACTTGTTTAAAAATAGCGCACCTCAGTAAGTGTTATGGACTAAATGGCAAAATATAGCGCGCGATTATAACGTAATTATTACTAACTTTCCAAGTATCTTCTAACTGATAATTTTATGCGCTATAACATTAAAAACTTTATATTGTTATTACAATATTCTATTTGATTTTTGCTCTATAATTATCAACAATAGCAGTTAAAATAATGTATTATACAATTTGTAATATCCATTTTAATAACATTACGTTATCTTGTTCATGTTGGTGCCGTTTTACAAGCTGTTTAAAATTAATTAAACTTATACTTAAAACGGATTTTTAATTAATCATTGATAGGATAAAAATAATTTATAAAACAATAAATTATATTAATTTAGCAAAGTTTTATTTAAGTTTAATTGATAGACTTGATTGAATTATCTATCATAGTAATTGGTAAATACCATTAACTAATAACTATCTGGGGACATTATGAATATTCGCGATTTAGAATATTTTGTTTCGTTAGCTGAATTCCGTCATTTTCGTAAAGCAGCTGATGCTTGCAACGTAAGCCAACCAACATTAAGTGGTCAAATAAGAAAATTAGAAGATGAATTAGGTGTTATGCTACTCGAACGGACTAGCAGGAAAGTACTATTTACTCAAACAGGAATGATGCTAGTAGAGCAAGCAAAGGAAATTTTGCGTAATATTCAAATCCTTAAAGAAATGGCTAGTCGCCAAGGTGAAGAGATGTCAGGGCCAATGCATATCGGGTTAATTCCGACCATCGCTCCTTATCTATTACCACATGTTATTACTGTATTACATGAATCTTTTCCGCAACTTGAACTTTATTTACACGAGGCCCAAACCGCCAATATTGTGGCGCAGCTCGAAAGTGGCAAACTTGATTGTGCTATTATTGCTCAAGTTAAAGAAACTGCACAATTTATTGAATTACCTTTGTTTAATGAACCAATGTTTTTGGCTGTTCCGGCTAGTGATGAATTAGCTCATAAGAAAACAGTTAAATTATCTAGCTTAAAAGGACAAAAGTTTTTAATGTTAGAAGATGGTCATTGTTTGCGTGAACATGCTATGGGGTATTGTTTCCAAGTCGGCATTGATGAAGATAAACAGTTTAAAGCCACTAGCCTAGAGACTTTACGTAGTATGATTTCTGCGGGCAGAGGCATAACTCTATTTCCTGAGCTAGCAGCGCCAAATGAACGGACTCGTGATAATATTTGCTACATTCCATGTACTGACCCAGTGCCGACACGTAGCATAGCCCTTATTTATCGTCCGGGTTCTCCATTGCGTTCACGTTATGAGACCATAGCTAAAACTATTCGCGATCATATGCCTAAGGTATTTGCTGAAAAAGAAAAATTATTAAAAAGCGGTAGTTAAGCAAATTCAAGAACGTAAATGAAAAATAATAAAACTAATGGTGTCCGAGCACAGCAAAAGGAAAAAACCCGAAGGACTTTGATTGAGGCGGCCTTTAATCAGCTCAATGCTGAGCAAGGTTTTGCTAGTCTAAGTTTGCGTGAAGTTGCGCGTGAAGCAGGGATTGCTGCCACTTCATTTTATCGTCATTTTCGTGATATGGATGAATTAGGTTTGGCTATGGTGGATGAAAGTGGTTTAACACTTCGTCAATTATTACGCCAAGCACGTAAACGCATAGAAAAAGGTGGTAGTGTTTTACAGACTTCAGTGACGACATTTATTGAATTTATTGATAAAAATCCTAAAGTATTTTTGCTATTATTGCGTGAAAAAGCAGGAACTTCCTCCGCCTTTCGTTCAGCTATTGCCCGTGAAATTCAACACTTTATTGTTGAGTTAGTGGATTACTTAGATAATGCTAATGAAATGCCGCATCGTTACAATGAAGCCCAAGCCGAAGCAATGGTAACTATCGCTTTTAATGCTGGAGCCGAAGCGATTGATTTTGATGAAATAAAACGCCAAAAATTAATTGAAGATCTTATTTTCCAACTGCGAATGGTGTCCAGAGGGGCTTATTATCTTTATCATAAAGAAAAGATTAAACAAGAAAATCATTAATTTTCCCCCCCCCATTTTTATACTCAAACGTATACTTCTCAGGAAACATCTTTACAAACATTAGTCCTTATATACTTCTACTTATTAATTTATCTAGTATTATTTGTCCAAAATACCTGCTATTCTCATTTTTTATGAATATTCCTGAATTGTCTAGTTCGGATTAACCTTTTGTTTAAAATGGAATTAATCTTATGATTAAATTACTTTTGCTGTTTAATACCTTAATTTTTTGTTTTCCACTTGTTACTTATGCATCCTTCTATGTTGGTTTTAAGGAAATTAATTTAGATGACGAAGGTGGTCGACCTTTAAACATTGCGGTATGGTATCCAGCCGAACATGTTGGAAAAACAATAGTTTTAGAAGAGAATGCCGTTTTTTATGGTCAAGAGGTAATAGCCAATAGTAAACCGTTATTAAGTGGTAATAAATATCCATTAATTGTTTTTTCACATGGTTATGGCGGTAGTTGGCGTAATTTAAGTTGGTTAGCTTATGAATTAACTAGTCAAGGATATATTGTGGCAGCCCCTAATCATCCTGGTACCACCTTTTTAAATCGAGATCTAAAACAAGCTACTCAATTATGGCAACGTCCGCGAGATTTAAGTAGAACTATTGATGCTATAAGCTTGGATCAGGATTTAGCTAGTTATATAGATATGAATAAAATTGCGGCAGTAGGACATTCTCTGGGAGGATGGACAGTCATTGCGCTTGCAGGAGGTAGATTTAATACTGCACAATTTAAACAAGACTGCATGACTCATTCGAAGTTAAAGGCATGCCAGGTGGTGACCGAACTCGGATTGGATAACCCTGAATTAAATATGAGTATGATAGACCCACGTATAAAAGCTATTATTACTCTAGATGCCGGGTTAGTTAGAGGATTTACAGCTGAAAGTTTGCAAAAAATTGATATTCCTTCTTTAGTTATTGGCGCAGGGATTGATGTTGGCGATATGGCTGTTGAACTAGAATCTGGCTATTTACAACAATTTCTTACCAAACCATTGTCGACTTATGTTGTGATCCCTAATGCTATGCATTTCAGCTTTATACAAGAGTGTAAACCTGGCGCAGTAGCTTTATTGAATAAAGAAAGCGAGGGTGATGGGATTATTTGTCAAGATGGTGGTACTCGGGAAAGAGCGGAAATTCATCGCGAACTTAGTTACCTTATTATTGGTTTTTTGGCTACTACAATGATGAGTATTATAAATTAGCGAAGTATATAATTACTGCGGCAAAAGCCGCAGTAATTTGTAGTTTTGATATAGCGTTTTCACTATTATAAATTTTGTAATACTTTTTCAACACTATCTTTGGCATCACCAAATAGCATATAACTATTTTCTTTAAAGAATAGTGGATTTTGTACACCAGCATAACCAGTATTCATTGAACGTTTAGAAATAATAACGGTTTTAGCTTTCCAAACTTCAAGAACAGGCATCCCCGCGATTGGACTATTAGGATCTTCTTCAGCGGCTGGATTTACCGTATCATTGGCACCAATAACCCAAACAACATCAGTATCAGGGAAGTCATCATTGATTTCATCCATTTCTAACACGATATCATAAGGTACTTTGGCTTCAGCTAGTAATACATTCATATGACCAGGTAAACGCCCAGCAACAGGGTGAATACCAAATCTTACTTCAATACCCATAGAGCGAAGTTTTTCAGTAATATTGCTAACTGCACCTTGAGCTTGTGCCACAGCCATTCCGTAACCTGGAACAATAATTACTGAACGTGCTTCTTTCAAGGTTTGTGCTACATCAGCTGGTTGGATTTCACGATATTCACCTTGTTCTTCATCAGATGAACTGGCTGAGCTACCATCACTACCAAAACCACCGGCAATAACACTAATAAATGAACGATTCATTGCTTTACACATAATATAAGAAAGAATCGCCCCTGAAGAACCGACTAAGGCACCGGTAACAATTAACAAATCGTTTCCTAGCATGAAACCTGCGGCAGCAGCAGCCCAACCAGAATAAGAGTTAAGCATTGAAATAACCACCGGCATATCGGCACCACCAATTGATGCTACTAAGTGTAGACCAAATACTAATGCAATTATGGTCATGACCAATAAACTAATAAGTGCACCAGCGCCAGATTGTACATTGATAAAGGTAAACATTAGTAGGATTGAAACTACGATAGCCGCTAAGTTCCAGTAATGTTTATGGGGGATAGATAAAGGTTTTGAACTAATACGACCATTTAACTTACCAAAGGCTACCACAGAACCAGAGAAGGTTACGGCACCAATAAATATACCCACAAAAATTTCCACTAAATGCACAGTAAGTTCACTAGGTGGGAAAGAGGATATATGTGGATCTAAAAAGCTATTAAAGCCAACCAGAACGGCAGCCATCCCTACAAAACTGTGAAGTAATGCCACTAATTCTGGCATTTGGGTCATCTCTACTTTTTTAGCTAGGTATAAACCAATTGCAGCGCCAATAATCATCGCAATAATGATCCAGTGTAATCCGCCATGGATACTAGCAATTGCCGCGATAAGAGCAATTGCCATACCAATCATACCGTAAATATTACCTGATTTTGCTGACTCTTGGTTTGAAAGTCCACGTAAGCTAAAAATAAAAAGTAATGCAGCAATTACATAGGCTGCTTGAATAATTCCATGACTTAACATTATTTATATTCTCCTTTTTATTTGCCACGTTGGAACATTTTCAACATTCTTTGGGTAACAAAGAATCCACCAAAAATATTAATACTAGCAATTAAAATAGCGATAAAAGCAATTGCTGTGGTTAAGCCACTATCATCACCAATCTGTAATATTGCCCCGACTAATATAATACCGGAAATAGCATTGGTAACAGACATTAAAGGAGTATGCAGTGAATGTGTAACATTCCATACTACGTAATAACCAACTACACATGATAAAGCAAATACAGTGAAATGCCCTAAAAAGCTTTCCGGAACAGAATTAGCTAACCAGAAATAGGCAATGATAATTAGCGCTAAAATACCAAACTTCTTACGCGGATCCATCGGTTTTGGCTCAGCTTTAACAATTGGAGCAGCAGCTTTCTTTTGTGGTTGTGCTGAAACTTGAATTGGTGGAGCAGGCCAAGTAATTTCTTTATCTTTAACTACGGTTACGCCGCGAATTACAACATCTTCAAAGTTAATATTAATATTGCCATCTTTTTCTTTAGTAAGAAGTTTTAATAAGTTAACAATATTGGTACCATAAAGCTGTGAAGCTTGCGCTGGCATACGATTAGCTAAATCAGTATAACCTACAATTTTTACATTGTTGTCGGTTTCGAAAACTTCACCTGGTTTAGTTAACTCACAGTTACCACCAGTTAAGGCTGCCAAATCGACAATCACACTGCCAGGTTTCATTGATGCAACCATTTCTTTGGAAATAAGTTTTGGCGCTGGTTTACCTGGGATTAATGCAGTGGTAATGATGATATCTACATCTTTGGCTTGCGCTGCAAATAGTGCCATTTCAGCTTCAATAAATGCTGCTGACATCTGTTTGGCATAACCATCACCAGAACTGGCGTCTTCTTTAAAATCTAATTCTAAAAAGTCAGCACCCATACTGTTGATTTGTTCGGCAACCTCAGGACGGGTATCAAAAGCACGAACAATAGCGCCAAGGCTAACTGCCGCCCCAATTGCCGCAAGGCCGGCAACACCAGCACCAATAACGAGTACTTTAGCTGGTGGTACTTTACCGGCAGCAGTGACTTGGCCAGTAAAAAAACGACCAAATTGGTTAGCAGCTTCAATTACCGAGCGATAACCGGCAATATTAGACATTGAACTTAATGCATCAAGTGATTGAGCACGTGAAATACGTGGCACACAATCCATCGCCATTACAGTTATATTTTTAGCTGCAAGCTTTTCTAACAATTCTTTATGTTGGGCAGGATAAATATAGCTAATAAGAGTTGAACCTTCTTTCATTATAGCTATTTCATCATCCATCGGAGCATGAAACTTCAATATTAAATCATTTTGCCAAATATCATGGGTGTTTTGAATTGTGGCTCCAGCATCAATGAAAGCTTGATCTTCAAAATGAGCAGCATGTCCAGCACCTTGTTCTACTGAAACTGTAAAACCAAGTTTTAATAGTTGACCAACGGTTTGTGGGGTTGCCGCAACTCTAGCTTCATTGGTTAACCGTTCTTTAGGTATACCTATACGCATTGCGTTACATCCTTATGTTAAAGTGAATTTATATATGGTAATGATTCTAGCATAAATTACTGTCAGTGCGAGTAGGTAATTATTTTTTTATGATTGCAGTTTTATTATTATTTTTAATAATAAGTCAATTTTTACTTTTCTAATGAGTTTAAGAATTTCTGTCATTCTTTGCATCTTATGTTATAGAGCGTTAATATGCTTTAAGTATGCCATTTTACTAATGTCTTAATTTAAAATGGTTAACCAATCGAAATAATAGATAAAAGGAAATAAAAATGACTAATCAACCTAAAAAAATTATTTTAGATTGTGACCCCGGTCATGATGATGCGATTGCAATTTTATTAGCATATGGTAATCCTAATATTGAATTATTAGCCGTAACCACAGTAGTAGGAAATCAAACATTAGAAAAAGTAACCCGTAATGCTTTATCGGTTGCTCGTATTGCCAACATTACCAATGTTCCTTTTGCTGCTGGTGCTGTAAGGCCGTTAGTTAGGAATGTTGAAACTGCGCCGGATATTCATGGTGATACTGGCTTAGATGGGCCGACATTGCCGCAACCAACTTTACAATTAGATCCAAGGCATGCTATTGATTTGATTATTGATACAATAATGTCTCATCCACCCAAAACAATAACTATTGTTCCAACTGGAGGTTTGACTAATATCGCTATGGCCGCGCGGAAAGAACCGAAGATTGTTGAACGAGTAAAGGAAGTGGTGTTAATGGGGGGCGGTTATCATGTTGGTAATTGGAGTGCAGTGGCTGAATTTAATATAAAGATTGATCCAGAAGCAGCGCATATTGTTTTTAATGAGAAATGGCCAGTTACTATGGTTGGACTAGATCTTACTCATCAGGCATTAGCTACCCCAGAAGTGATTGAGAAGATAGCGGCGATAAAAACCAAACCAGCTAAGTTTGTCCTTGAATTATTGGCCTTTTTTGGCAAGATGTATAAACAAGCCCAAGGCTTCACTTATCCTCCGGTTCACGATCCTTGTGCAGTAGCTTATGTGATTAATCCTGATTTAATTCAAACTCAACGAGTTCCTGTTGATATTGAATTAACCGGTACTCTTACTTTAGGCATGACTGTGGCTGATTTTCGTTTCCCAGCAGATGAAAACTGCCATACACAAGTGGCGACCAAATTAGATCATGCTGGTTTTTGGAACTTAATCGTTGATGCTTTACAACGTATTGGAGAAGTAAATATATAATTTCAAGAAGTCACGCAGAATACATATTAGAGCTTATAGAGTGATATTTTATTAAAAAAACGAGATCACTTTAGTATCTCGTTTTTATTATAACTTTTTAAATTATCATGTTAACAAAAAAATTGTTTAATCTTCTTCTGGCATTAACGTAAAGGTTAAAGTAGTGAAGAATTTGTCTTGAGTTGCTAACTTACTGTCTTTAATTGGAAAGCCAATTTCAACACCAATAATATTCAGTCCTTGATTTGGTACTGTGATCGAAGCTTCACCTTTAGCATCAGTTTTAATGGTTTTATCTAAATTACTTACTACATCAATAATAACCGGCGTATCTGCTAGTGGTTTGCCATCTTTATAAACTGTGATTGGTAAATTATCACCGCGTTTTAATTTCGTTGGATCAACCTTTGGTACTATTTGTAGTGGAATATTCTCGATCATCTTAGGTTGATTAACTGAGGCTAAGTAATTGACACTGTATTTGATCGCATGCGTACCATTGGTAGCACCAGCAACTTTATCCATCGGTAAATTTACATATTTACCTTGCGCATTTTTGCTCCAATAACCATAATCAAACGCTATGGTAACAACTGCTGTTTTGTCTGTTGGTTCAACTGTCACATAATTGCTATGTGCTTTGTGTTGAATTGAAATTGCTGACCAATCACTCGTATAAGCATTGATTTGCTTAATATTTTCAGCTTTATAGCCATTATCTAAAGGGCCTTCTCCTAACACAATTTGTTTTTGATCTACACGGTTAGCAATCCAGATACCATGTGCAGAAACCGTTTGCGAAACCATTCCAACCAAACTGCCTGTTAATATAAATACGAATATTTTACGCATATCTTTACCTCTTTTTTGTGATAATGATAATCATTATTATTATGTGTTAGTAAATGTCAAGATATATATGCACAAAAACCAACCATTATTTATACTTGTAAATGAGATATTTATCATCAATAAAGTAAAGCTACTTTCAACATAAGTTAATGTAAAACTTATATGCTTATAGTTGATAATAAATCTTAAACTTAGCTATTTTTAACTACTACAATTTGTTATATAATCGACGATATTTTGTCTTTAGCACAATATATTGTGTTGCGCGTATTGTTTATAAGGTACTGTTGTTAAGTGCCTTTAACTAAGGAACCGCTATGATGGATTTTTCCCAATCAGTGCCAGAACTGGTCTCTTGGGCAAAAAAGAATGATTTTTCGATTACTTTACCGGTCGAAAGGCTCGCCTTTTTGTTGGCGATTGCTGTTTTAAATAGCGAACGATTTGATGGTGAAATGACCGAGTCTGAATTAGTTGATGGTTTTAGGCATGTGTCACAGGTTTTTGCGCAAAGTGAAGATACCATTACGGTGCGAGCTAATAATGCAATTAATGATTTAGTCCGCCAACGCCTAATTACTCGCTTTGCAAGTGAAATGACAGATGGATTTTCAATCTACCGATTAACTCCACTAGGTATTGGCATTACCGATTATTATATTCGTCAGCGTGAATTTTCAACTTTACGGTTATCCATTCAACTTTCTATTGTTGCTCAAGAATTAAAACGGGCAGCCGATGCAGCACTTGAAGGTGGTGATGATCTACATTGGCACCGCAATGTGTTTGCGCCTTTGAAATATTCAGTTGCAGAAATTTTTGACAGTATTGATATTACCCAGCGAGTAATGGATGAACAACAAACTGATGTAAAAGAAAATATCTCAGCATTGTTAAGCCAAGATTGGCAAGCAGCCATTAGTAGTTGTGAAGGATTACTTACCGAAACATCACAAACGTTACGAGAACTACAAGACACATTAGATGCTGCAGGTGATAAACTACAAGCAAGTTTACTCTTGATTCAAGATGCTACTTTAGATGTTCCTGATCTTGATAAAATCAACAATGTAGTCATTGATTTACAAGCAAAACTCGACCGAATTATTGGCTGGGGCCAAAAAGCCATTGACCTATGGATAGGTTATGATCGCCATGTTCACAAATTCATACGTACTGCAATTGATTTAGATAAGAATCGCGTTTTTTCGCAACGACTGCGTAAATCAATTCAGGGTTATTTTGATTTACCATGGTCGCTTTCTTTTGCTAATGCTGATCGCTTACTGGATATGCGTGATGAGGAACTTGCTTTGCATGAAGCGGAGGTTACCGGTGAATTACCTTCAGAACTTGAATTTGAAATGATTGAAGAGATTCAAGAACATATTATTGCTCATATTGAACAAAATTTATTAATCTTCAAACAGGAAAATAAACCATTGGATATGAGCATTGCCATTCGTAACTATTTGAATCAGTTCCCACGGGAACAACACTTTGATATTGCAAGGTTATTTATTGATCAAGCTATTCGTTTAGGTATTTCCGAAGATGATTTGCTTGGTATTCCTGCCGAATGGAAACTTATTAACGATTATGGGGCTAAGGTGCAAGCACATGTCATCGACAGATACTAAAGATTTTGAAACAGAAGAAACGGCTCATCATCTTGATGAAGTCATGGGGCGCATAGCTGCTAGCTCGCAAGCGTCTATTGATAAATATATGCCAATTAAGTTGGCACAAGCCATTGCTAATCCAATTTTCCCTGAACTTGATAGTTTACTTCGTGCAGGGCGTCATATTGGTATTGATGAACTAGATCATCATGCTTTTTTAATGGATTTCCAAGCTGAACTCGAACAATTTTATCAACGTTATAACGTCGAATTAATTCGTGCTCCTGAAGGTTTTTTCTATTTACGTCCGCGTTCAACTACATTAATTGCTCGTTCAGTTTTGTCAGAATTGGATATGTTGGTAGGTAAGGTGCTGTGTTATTTATATTTAAGCCCGGAACGATTAGCACATGAAGGTATTTTTACCTTACAAGAATTATTTGATGAACTGGTTTCACTGGCTGACGAAAGCAAATTACTTAAATTAGTTAATCAACGTTCAACAGGTTCTGATCTTGATCGTCAAAAATTATTCGACAAAGTCAAAACGGCACTAAACCGTTTACGTCGGCTTGGTATGATCTTTTTTATTGTAGGCAATGACAGTAGCCGTTTTCGTATTAATGAATCGATATTTCGTTTTGGTGCCGATGTTCGTAGTAGTGATGATGCTCAAGAAGCGCAATTGCGTTTAATTCGTGATGGTGAAGCCATTAAAATTGAGTCATCGCTTAGTTTAGATGATGAAAATGGTAATGAAGAACAAGAAGATGATGACGTTAATGAGGAGATTGAATAATCATGATTGGACACGGTAAATTTCACTCATTAACCTTAATTAACTGGAATGGTTTTTTTGCTCGCACTTTTGAGCTAGACCAATTAGTCACTACCTTATCTGGTGGTAATGGTGCCGGTAAATCAACTACCATGGCGGCATTTGTTACGGCATTGATTCCAGATTTAACTTTATTACATTTTAGAAACACCACTGAAGCAGGGGCTACATCTGGCTCTCGTGACAAAGGTTTGCATGGTAAGTTAAGACCAGGTGTTTGTTACTCAATGTTAGATGTGATTAACTCACGTAATCAACGCATCATTTGTGGTGTTCGTTTACAGCAAGTAGCCGGACGAGATAAAAAAGTTGATATAAAACCATTTTTGCTGCAAGGCCTCCCGGTTGGCATTAGCCCAACTGAGTTAGTTACTGAACGTTTACATGACAAACAAGCACGAATTTTATCTTTGTCAGAATTAAAAGATAAAGTCGAAGCAATGGATGGTGTAATCTTTAAGCAATTCAATTCGATAACTGATTACCATTCAGTTATGTTTGATTTTGGGATTTTACCAAAACGATTACGTTCATCATCAGATCGTAGTAAATATTACCGATTGATTGAAGCCTCACTTTATGGTGGTATTTCTAGTGCAATTACGCGTTCATTGCGCGATTATTTATTACCAGAAAATAGCGGCGTTCGTAAAGCGTTCCAAGATATGGAAGCGGCATTACGTGAAAACCGCATGACCTTAGAAGCTATTCGTGTTACGCAGTCAGATCGTGATTTGTTTAAACATCTTATTACTGAATCGACTAATTACGTTGCTGCTGATTATATGCGGCACTCGAATGAACGCCGCGTACATATTGAATCAGTGTTAGGGTTACGCCGTGAAGTGTTTAAAACCCAAGAGTTGCTCATTAGTAATGAATTTCGTCAAGTTGAAATGGCGAAGGAACTTAAAGAATATCAAGATGCGCAAACTGATCTAGAAACTGATTTACAAGCAGCCAATGATCACCTTAATCTAGCGCAAACAGCACTTCGCCAACAAGAAAAGATTGATCGTTATCAAGCTGATTTAGATGATTTAAATGGAAAACTTGAAGAACAAAACGAAGTGGTGATAGAAGCGAATGAACAATATCAAAACTATCGTGATCAGGTTGAACATACTGAACAAGAAGTTGATGAAATCAAAACACAATTAGCCGATTATCAACAAGCATTAGATGTGCAACAAACTCGAGCTATTCAGTACCAGCAGGCACTACAAGCACTGAAAAATGCTCAGTCTTTATGTCAATTACCAAAATTAAACATTCGTAATATTGAAGATCACTATGCTGTTTTTAATGAAAAACAACAAGAAATAACCGAACAAGTTTTAGATCTAGAACAAAAGCTTAGTGTCTCTGATGCCGCTTTTAACCAGTTTGATCGTGCTTATCAGTTAGTAATTAAGCTAGTTGGTGAAGTCATGCGTAGTGATGCCTTCGCTGCAGCTAAAGAAGCATTAAGGCAATGGCCTTCTCAATGTTATCAAGCTGAACAAGCCGAACATTTACAACTGCAACTTGATGAATTAGAACAAAGATTTTTTGAACAAAAAGAAGCCGAATCTCTATTAACTCAGTTTTGTAAACGTATTGGGCGTCAAGTCAATTATGATGAGTTAGATGAGTTAAAACAAGAACTGGAAGTACAACTTGATGATAATGCGCAGTTGGCTAATGAATCAAGTGAAAAACGTATTGAATTTAGGCAAGAACTGGAACAAATTCAAACTAAAATTACTGATTATCATCAAAAAGCGCCACAATGGTTACAAGCGCAAGATGCCCTAATTGCACTACAAGAACAAACCGGACAAACGTTTAGTCATAGCCAAGCGGTTACACAATATATGCAACAACTGCTTGAACAAGAACGCGTGTTAGTGACAGATCGGGATCAAATTAATTTCAGACGAAGTCAGTTAGATACACAGATTGAACAATTAAATCAGCCAAGCGGTGTTGATGATGGGCGTTTATCGGTACTTGCTGAGCGTTTTAATGGGGTCTTACTGTCTGAAATCTATGAAGATGTTACCATCGACGATGCGCCTTATTTTTCAGCATTATATGGTCCGGCAAGGCAAGCCATTGTGGTTCCTGATTTATCTTTAGTTAAAACCCAACTTGAAAATCTTACTGCTAGTGATGAAGATTATCCTGAAGATATCTATTTTATTGAAGGCGATCCATCGTCATTTGATGATAGCGTTTTTGAATGCGAAGAAATGAACAAAGCTGTGCTGGTCAAAACAGGTGATAGGCAATGGCGCTTTTCTAGTTTCCCTGCAGTACCACTTTTTGGTCGTGCCGCAAGAGAAGTCCATCTTGAAAAGTTATCAAGTGAACGTGATGAGTTACATGAACGTTATGCAACTATTTCTTTTGATTTACAAAAATTACAACGTATTGAACAAAATGTTGGCCAATTCATTGGTCAGTATTTAGCGATTGCTTTCGATATTGATCCTGAAGCGGAAGCACAAAAATTATCAACTAGACGTAATGAAATCGAACGTCAGTTATCATCTCAAGAAAGTATTGATCAAAAAAATCAACAGCAAGTAGCTAATTGTAAAGAGCAATTAAACACAGTTAATAGGTTAGTTGCTCAAATGCACCTCCTTGCGGATGATGATTTGGCTGACCGAGTCGATGATTTGCGTGAACAACTTGCCGAAGCGCAAGACGCGGTACAATATGTAAGTCGTAACCGCAATACTGTGTCCGAACTAGAACCAATGGTTGCGGTATTACAAAGTGATCCTGAACAAAATGAAGCGTTGCGTGAACATTACAACACGGTTAAAGCGCAACAACAAACTATTCGCCAGCAAGTGTTTGCTTTGACCGAAGTGATGCAAAGGCGAGCGCACTTTGGTTATGAAGATTCAGCAGGAATGTTGGGTGAAAATACTGACTTAAATGAAAAGCTACGTACTCGCCTAGAAATTGTTGAAGCTCAACGAACCGAAGCTCGTAGTCAAATGCAGCAGTATCAGGATAAATATAATCAATATAATCAAACTCTAGCTTCGCTTAAAAGTGCCTTTGAAACCAAGCGGGATATGTTAAACGAACTGCATAAAGAGATTGAACAAATTGGTGTAAAAGCTGATGCAATTACCGAAGAAAGAGCACGTAACCGTCGTGATGAGATCCACCAAAAACTGAATACTAACCGTCAAAATTGTTCATCATTAGAAAAACAACTCATTATGTGTGAAACCGAAATGACACAGATGCAAAAACGGTTAGCACAAATATTACGTGATTACAAACAATTACGTGAACAAGTAGTACAAGCTAAGGCAGGATGGTGTCTGGTTCTACGGTTGGTTAAAGAAAATAGCGTAGAGCGGCGTTTGCATCGTCGTGAACTAGCCTATTTAAGTGCGGATGAGCTGCGTTCTATGTCAGATAAGGCATTAGGTTCATTACGTTTGGCGGTGAATGATAATGAACATCTACGCGATATATTGAGATTATCCGAAGATCCGAAACGACCTGAGCGTAAAATACAATTTTATATTGCCGTTTATAAACATTTGCGGGAAATAATTCGCCAAGATATTGTTAAAACTGATGATCCAATCGAAGCTATTGAACAAATGGAAATTGAATTGTCGCGCTTAACCGAAGAACTCACTTCCCGAGAGCAACAATTGGCAATTAGTTCCAAAAGTGTGGCAAATATTATTCGTAAAACAATTCAACGTGAACAAAACCGTATTCGCATGCTAAATCAAGGTCTTCAAGCCGTGGCATTTGGTCAAGTGAATGGAGTGCGTTTAAATGTTAATGTTCGTGAAGCTCATGCCGCACTATTGACTGCTCTTGCTGATGAACAAAATGAACATCAGGATCTATTTAGTAGCAATCAAATTACTTTCTCCGAAGCTTTAGCTAAACTTTATCAACGCTTAAATCCACATATTGATATGGGGCAACGCACAGCTCAAACGGTTGGTGAGGAGTTACTTGATTACCGCAATTATTTGGAAATGGATGTTGAAGTTAATCGTGGTGCTGATGGTTGGTTACGAGCTGAAAGTGGGGCGTTATCCACTGGGGAAGCAATTGGTACTGGTATGTCTATATTATTAATGGTTATTCAAAGTTGGGAAGATGAATCCAAACGTTTACGTAATAAAGATATTTCACCATGCCGTTTACTATTTTTGGATGAAGCTGCGCGTCTGGATGCCAAATCCATTGCAACATTATTTGAGCTTTGTGAAAGGTTAGAAATGCAATTAATTATTGCCGCACCAGAAAATATCAGCCCAGAAAAAGGTACCACCTACAAACTGGTACGTAAAGTAATTAATAACCATGAACATGTACATGTGGTTGGTTTAAAAGGCTTTGCCTAGATATTTATTCACTCTCGCCGGCTTTTGTCGGCGAATTGCCCTATTTAAATCTATTTATTGTTAGCGAATAATTACCAGTATTTGTTAAATACCAAGTAATCAACTTGAAGTGACCAATTATTTTGTTTTAATCCTCAATTATTAGATTCAGTGCTTTTAATACTTATTTAATTATGCAACATAAATGCAAATTTTATTTAATCTATGTTGTATTTTTAATCATAGTATTCAGATGTTATTTTAATAAATTGATTTTTTTAATATTTATTTTTGGCATATATTTTGCTTTCTATTACAAAAGCGGTTTTTATTTCATAGAGAGTCATATTAAAAATAGGGAGATTTATATGCCTAAGATTCGTTGGTTAATGATTATAATGTGTTTTTTCGCTCTAGTTATAAGTTACATTGATAGAGCAAATCTTGCTGTTGCTGCACCATATATTTCTGATGAATTCCATATTGATCCTATATGGATGGGATTTATTATGAGTGGTTTTTTCTGGACATATGCTGTAATGCAATTACCTTGTGGATGGTTTGCTGATAAAGTTGGACCCAGAAAATCATTCACAATTGCTGTAGGTTGGTGGTCTGTTTTTACAGCATTCACCGCTTTAGCTAAGGGACCTTTTAGCTTAATGGGATGTAGATTATTATTAGGTATTGGGGAAGCGGGTGCAAATCCGTCATCTGTAAAAGTAATCTCTGCTTGGTTTTCAGTTAAAGAAAGGGGATTTGCTGCAAGTATTTTTGATAGTGGTGTAAGAATTGGTCCTGTTGTTACTTTACCTATAGTATCTTGGTTAATTTTAACTTTTGGATGGAGAATATCTTTTGTTGTAACCGGATTGCTTGGATTTATTTGGATTGTTTTCTGGTTAAAATTTTATCATGAACCAGAAGAACATCCTAAAGTTACGCCTGAAGAATTAAAATATTTACAAAAAGAAAGAAATACTCCTACAACTTCAAAAAATTCTTTGAACCAATCAACGCAAAAATTACCTTGGATTTCTCTTTTTAAATATCGAACAATTTGGGCAATGATGATCGGTTTCTTTTGTCTCAATTTTGCGTTTTATTTTTTTGTAACATGGTTTCCTAGTTATTTAGTTCAAGCTAAAGGCTTTTCACTTACTCAACTTGGAACAATTGGTATGTTACCAATATTATTAGCTAGCCCTGGGAGTTGGGTTGGAGGATTAACATCAGACTGGTTATATAGACGTGGTTGGGGGTTAACAAAAGCTCGTAAAACGTGTTTAGTTTCAGCTATGTTAGCTTCTTCTGTTATTACCTTGAGCGCATTTACGGATAATATCTATTTAACTTTAATCTTTTTCTCAATTTCTTATGCAAGTTTAGGTTTTGCTGGAGCTAATATTTGGTCATTGCCTAGTGATGTTGCTCCATCACCTTCTCATGTGGCGTCAATAGCTGGAATTCAAAATTTCGCTTCTAATTTAGCCGGTATTCTTGTTTCTACAGTAACAGGTGTAATGCTTTCAATTAGTGGGGGGTCTTTTGTAGGACCTTTAGTTCTTGCTGGTGTTTTATGTTTAATTGGTTCTGCTTCTTATCTCTTTTTATTAGGTAAAATTGAACCATTACCTATGCCACAATCAAAGTAATAAATAATTAGGAGAATAACATTATGAAAACACTTACAAAAGAAACTTTGAAAGTTATGGCTAATGCAATAAGAATATTATCAATAGATGCTATTAATAAAGTTAATTCTGGGCATCCAGGTTTACCTCTTGGAGCCGCTGATATTGTGACAGTTCTTTTTTCAAAATTTATGAAGTTTGATCCAAATAATCCATCTTGGTCAGATCGAGATAGATTTGTTCTTTCTGCTGGTCATGGTTCAATGTTGCTTTATGCCTTATCTTATCTGACTGGATATAAGGCTATGAAACTTGATGATATTAAAAGATTTAGAAGACTAGGTAGTAAAGCTCCAGGTCATCCTGAACTTAGTCTTGATACAGGGGTTGAAGCTACAACAGGACCGTTAGGACAAGGTTTCGGAATGGCTGTCGGTATGGCATTAGCCGAGAGAATGATGAATGATCGATATGGTGATGATATTGTTGATCATTATACATATGCTTTAGTCGGTGATGGTTGTTTGATGGAGGGTATTTCTTATGAAGCGGCATCACTTGCTGGACATTTAGGATTAAATCGTTTGATTGTTTTATTTGATGATAATGGAATCTCTATTGATGGGCCAGTCAGTATTACTACTTCAGAAAATCAACAAGCAAGATTTGAAGCTTGCGGATGGGATTGGCAATCAGTAGATGGACATGATCCAGAAGCTATAGAAAAAGCAATATTATTTGCAAAATCTACAAATAAACCAAGTATTATCTCTTGTAAAACAGTAATAGGTCTTGGTTTACAATCAAAACAAGGAAAATCTGCAGCACATGGTCAACCACCTACAAATGAAGAATTAATTAAAGCACGTCAATTTTATAATTGGCAAGAAGGAAGTTTTGAGATTCCTGATGATGTACTAACATTATGGCGTAGTATAAGTCAAAAAGGACATCAAGAATTTGTAAATTGGTCTAATCGTTTTGCTAAAGTAGACCATAAAATTCAAAAAAGTTTTAATGATGCTATGATGGGTAAATTACCTGAAGGATGGCAAAATCTTATTCAAAAAAATAAAGAATTTTTTGCATCAGAAACTCCTAATGAGCCAACAAGAAAATCGTCTAAAACAATATTAGAATCGCTTTCATCATTTATACCAGAAATAATTGGTGGTTCAGCTGATTTAACTCCAAGTAACTTGTCTAAACCTGATGATTTTCAAGGAGTATCTAAAGGTAATTATAGTGGGCGATATATGCATTATGGTATTCGTGAACATGCTATGGCAGCTATTACTAATGGTATTGCTCTTCACAAAGGTTTTTTACCTTATTGTGCAACATTCCTTTGTTTTTCTGATTATTGCCGCCCTGCGGTTAGATTATCTGCTTTGATGAAAACGAGAGTAACATATATCTTCACACATGACAGTATAACTCAAGGACCAGATGGACCAACTCATCAACCAATAGAACATTTTGTAACGATGAGAGCAACACCAAATTCGTTATTTATACGCCCTGCTGATGGAGTTGAGACTGCTGAATGTTGGGAAATCATCTTAAAAACAGTTGATAATCCAGTTGCGTTAATATTAACTCGCGAAGCTGTTCCTGCAGTAAGAAAAGATGCAAGTATAGAAAATAAATGTTTTAAAGGAGCTTATGTTATATCTGAACCATCAAAAGATCCAAAAGTAACCCTCATCGCTACGGGTTCAGAAGTTAGTGTGGCACTTGAAGCTCAAAAAATTCTAGAATCTAAATCAATTGGAACAAAAGTTGTTTCTGCTCCATGTTTGGAATTATTTAATAGACAAGATATTGATTATAAACAATCAATTCTTGATAAAAATACATTGCTTGTTTCTATAGAAGCGGCTACTACTATGGGGTGGGACCGTTATATAGGACCAGATGGAATTATGATTGGTATGAATAGTTTTGGTGATTCAGGATTACCAGATGAGTTAATGCAATATTTTGGTATAACTCCACAAAATATAGTAGATTCAGTACTTACAAAAATGAATGGTAGATAATAAGGTTAAATATTTATTTTGAATTTAAAGAGGAGAATGAATTATGCTTAAATTTGCTGCAAATCTTACTATGATGTATGGAGAATATAATTTTTTAGATCGATTTTCAGCTTCAGCAAAAGATGGCTTTACGGGAATTGAATATATGTTCCCATATGATTTTAATGTAAATCATATCAAAGATCGATTAGTGGACAATAATTTAACTCAAGTATTAATTAATGCACCAGCTGGTGATTGGGAAAAAGGTGATAGAGGATTAGCATGTCTTCCTAATCGGCAGGAAGACTTTTATTCCTCATTAATGAAAGCTCTTGAATACTCTCAAGTATTAGGAAATAAGTTGTTACATATAATGATTGGTAATCGTAACCCTGAAGTATCATATGCTAGGCAACTTGCTGTTTTAAAGAATAATTTATCTTTAGCAGCAGAAAAAGCTAGAAGTTTAGATATTACAATTGTTATTGAAGCAATTAATCGTCGTGATATGCCAATGTTTTTTATGAATAAACAAGATGAAACTCAGTCAATCTGCTTAGAGCTTGGATATCCAAATTTAAAAGTTTTATTTGATATTTATCACTGTCAAGTTTCAGAAGGTGATATATCTAAAAAACTAGAAAATGACTTACCTCATATAGGTCATATTCAAGTCGCTAGTGTACCAAATAGAAATGAACCAGATAGTGGAGAATTAAATTATTCTTACATTTTTTCAAAATTAACTAGTTTAAATTATCAAGGATGGATTGGTTGTGAATACCGTCCAGCTAAAGGAACAACAGATGGTTTAGGTTGGATTAAAAATCTAAATATGAATTAATAAATATTTAGTTTTACATGTTTTATAATAAAAAATGCCTAACTAAAAGAAAAAAATAGTTATTTTTCAAATTGTTATAATGTCGGTGTAAACTTGATCTGGCAGTTAATTGTTTTTTATCTGTTGCCTGCCAGAGTATATTTAGTATGGTTTTTTATATATTTTATTTTGCTTATTAAAATAACTATTCGATTTATTTTAGATATTGAAAAAATTTATAGATGATGATCACATTTTTAATTAAATTATTCTATAAATTAATAATAATTTAATTTTACTGTTAGTATAGAAAATAATTATTAGGCATAATTATATAGAATTATCAGAAGATAAGTAAATATTATTAATAGGTTGGATTTTAAGCATATATTCTTTTTAGAATAATGGTTAAGTGAATAATCTATTAACATTATTATGTATACTGTAAATTGATACCAGAGAAGAAACTAAAGTATTAATCAATGTGTAAAGGAAATTAATTAGTATTTAAAATTTAGGGTGTTATGTTTTATAGATAAAAAAGTGATATTAAGTAATTAATATTATTATATATAGAAGGATATTTATATGATTGATATATTAATTATTTGCCCTTTAGAAGATATTTATGATAAATCACGTGAAATAATTGAAGAGCAACATTTAACTAATGTTAATGCTATTTATGTAAGTAATATGTATGATGGATTAAGTGTTGCTACTAAATGGGTTAATAATGGGACTTCAATTATTATTACTCGAGGTGGAATTTATGATTTAATCAAAAAGCATCTTAGTGTTATCTTAATTGATATTTCTATTTCTATTAATGATATCCTACCGCAATTAATAAAAATAGCTGATATTAGTTTACATAAAAAAGTAAGTTTTGTAGGTGTAGATAGAATAATAGAAAAAGTTAAAACGTTGATTCATTTTTTAGATATTAATTTTGATTTGATGATTGTAGATGAAAGAGAAAAAAATATCGATCAAATTATAAAATATTGTATAGACAGTAAAGTTGATATATTATTTGGAGATGGATTAGCTAATAAAATTGCTAATATTACCGGTTGTTCAGTATTTAATATAACGGCTCAGAAATTATCGTTAAATCTTGTCATTGAAGAAGCATTAAGAATCCTACAATATACAATTAATTTAAAACAAAATATTTTCTATTTCCAAAATATTGTAAATTTTGTCAGAGAAGGGATTATTGCAATTAATAAAAAAAAGGAAATAACTGTTATAAATGAAAAAGCTGAAAAGTTGTTGGGATTAAATAGAGATAATGTAATCAACAAACCCCTCAGTGATTATAACCCTTTAGTTAAACTGCTTACTTACCAAAATGATTTGAAGGAAACAGTTCTCAATTTTGATGGAAAAAAATTAGTTGTTAAACTAGAACATATAGTTTCACATAATAAAATTGTAGGTTCGGTAGCTCTTTTACAAGAAATTACGGAGATACAAAAAATTGGCGATAATGCTAGATGGTTGAATAAAAAGAGAGGTTTTGTTGCTAAATATCATTTTGAAGATATTATTTATTCAAGTAAATCGATGGAAAAATGTTTGAATATGGCGAATGAATTTTCGAAATATGATGCTAATTTATTGATAATAGGAGAATCAGGTGTAGGAAAAGAGATGATATGCCAAAGTATTCATAATAAAAGTGATAGAAAAGAACATCCTTTTGTTGCAATTAATTGTGCAGCAATACCAGAATCTCTTATAGAATCAGAACTTTTTGGTTATGCGGAAGGAGCATTTACTGGTGCAATAAAGAATGGTAGACCTGGAATTATAGAACTGGCTAATAATGGTACTGTTTTTTTAGATGAAATTGGAGAGCTTCCATTAAATATGCAAGGAAGATTATTGCGGGTTCTTCAAGAAAAAGAAATTATGCGAATAGGAGATTCAAAAGTTATACCAGTCGATATACGTGTAATATGTGCTACTAACCGGAAATTGGATGAAATGGTCGTATCAGGTCATTTTAGAAAAGATTTATTCTTCAGAATTAATACGTTAAATTTGCAAATTCCTAATTTAAACGATCGTGGTGAAGATTGTATTTTAATTTTAGCAAACCATTTTCTTAAGATATTTTCATTAAAATATCATAAAAAATTAGTTTTATTTACAAAAAAACAATGTATTGATTTGGTAAATCATTATTATATAGGAAATGTTAGAGAATTATCTAATATTATAGAACGTTATGTTATTTTAGATTTTAAAAAACTTTCTTTTGATTTCATTCCTATTAAAGCATTGATATCTGATGAATCCAAAAAAACTAATGAAATTATAAATATAAATAGTATGTCAAAATTATTAACATTAGAGCAAATTGAATCCCATTATATTCAGCTGGTTCATGAACATTATAATAATATAACTGAAACGGCAAATGCTCTAGGGATAAACCGTACAACACTTTGGCGTAAATTAAGAAATATAGACAAAGTCCAACATCAATATAATAGCTAGTTAAGATTAAAATTTATACCATCAATTTTCCCCAAACTTCTTCGCTAGGTCGTGTTAATGTGAGCAATTGCCATTCAATCACGCATCTTGTTTGTAACTCAATATTAGCCATAGATAAGGCTTGCATAAACTGCGGTAACTTAGTAGGGGATATGGTAGGTTGGTTTCTTACTTTCGGGCTGTTAAATACGTCGGTAATTTTAGCAAGAGGATTATTATCGATAATTCCCATATTGACAGCGTAATACATTATTTCATTGATTCGCCGGCAAACTCTCTTTACTGTCTCATATTTATTATTGTTATTTAATGGTTGTAAAGCATTGATGGCTTTAATTACGGTTACTTGGTTTATGGGAATGTCTTTGATGTAAGGGAATACATGATTCTCTAATGAACGCCAAGCCTTTTTTAAAGTTTGTTCTTCTAATCCTTGTTCTGTTTTGAATTTAAGCCACCGTTCAGCCATGGAATAGAATGTATTGCTGATTGCTTCTTGCTTAAGTTGTTCTTGTTCCGTTTTATGTTCTTGGAGATCTATGCCTTGCTTAATTAATTCGCGTGCTTCGTCGCGTTGTTTTCGCGCTTGCTGTAGTGAAACTTCGGGATAACTACCAAAACTGACCGTAGTCCTATTATTCGTTATAGGGCGATAATATCTAAATTGCCATATTTTTGTCCCTGTTGACTTGATAAGCAAAAGCAAACCATTTCCATCATAAATAGGATAATCCTTACTTTGTGGCTTGGCGTTCTTAATTTGTGTATCAGTCATTGGAGCTATTTTTTTAGGCATACTTTCACCTTTTGGGGCTATGAAATTATAGGACTATGTCCGCGTAGTCCTTAATATAGTCCCAAAAAATATGAATGTAAATGTATCTTACTGATGCTTACGAAATAGCAAAATAGGCTTTAAGCCTTATTTATACTAGTTTTGATGTGCTTTAAAGAGTTTTAAAGAATGTTACTGAATATTGAATTGGTGCCGTGGGCGGGACTTGAACCCGCATGCCCTGAAGCACTACCCCCTCAAGATAGCGTGTCTACCAATTTCACCACCACGGCGCCGTGATTATTCTGGGATATCAGATGTTGGATTTGTGGTATTTGGTTGTGTAACTGGTGCAGTTGTAGGTTCAGACTCATTGGTATTTGGCTGCGTAGTTACTGGTGCACCTTCTTCAATATTGTTAAATTCACCACTTGATGTTGTATGGCTATGACTGCCTAAATTTGATAAGACAATACTTAATACAAAAAATAATATACCTAAGATGGTCGTAGTGCGAGTTAAAAAGTTGCCACTGCCTGATGAACCAAATAAAGTTGCTGATGCTCCAGCACCAAAAGATGAACCCATATCAGCACCTTTGCCGCGCTGAATTAATACTAAAACGATTATCACAAGAGCGATAACTAAATAACCTACAATTAAAAGTTCGTACATTTCAACCTGTCAAATTTTATATGTTATACAACAGAATTTATTGTTGCGAAATATTAGCGAAAGAGTGCTCAACAAGCAAGTAGATTTTCGGATTTTCTGTATTTATCCTAATCAATTGTGCGTTTTTACCGAAAAATCAGTATAATATTGCCATTTTTAGTGTAACATATTTAGAACTATGAAATTTATTGTCAAACTTTTTCCCGAAATTACCATCAAAAGCGATTCTGTACGTTTACGTTTTATCAAAATATTAGCTAGTAATATTCGTAATATCTTAAAGCAACATATTGAGGAAGTTGCAGTTATACGCCATTGGGATTTTATTGAAGTGCGTCCCAAAATTGCAAACAGCGAATCGCAAATTTTAGAACTATTAACCCGCATTCCTGGTATTCATCATATTTTAGTTGTTGATGAGTTAACTTTTATTGATTTGCATGATATTTATGAAAAAGCTTTGAGTTATTATGCCCCATTAATTGAAAATAAAACTTTTTGTGTCCGCGTTAAACGTCGAGGAAAACATGATTTTACTTCAATTGATGTTGAACGTTATGTTGGTGGCGGTCTTAATCAACAAGTGGCTTCTGCTACGGTTAAATTAACTCATCCTGATTTTACAGTTAACTTAGAAATTGATAAAGATAAGTTGCTACTGGTAAAAGGGCGTTATGCTGGAATTGGTGGTTTCCCAACTGGTACACAAGAAGATGTTATCTCGTTGATATCTGGCGGCTTTGATTCAGGCGTTTCGAGTTATATGTTAATTAGGCGTGGATCGCGAGTACATTATTGTTTTTTTAATCTTGGCGGCAAAACTCACGAAATAGGTGTGAAACAAATGGCCCATTATTTATGGGAACGTTTTGGTAGTTCGCATAAAGTGCGTTTTATCGCAATTGATTTTTCCGATGTTGTTGGGGAAATTCTTGAAAAAATTGATGATGGCCAAATGGGGGTCATTTTGAAAAGAATGATGATTCGTGCTGCGTCAAAAATAGCCGAGCGTTATAAAGTTCAAGCATTGGTTACTGGTGAAGCCTTGGGACAAGTATCAAGCCAAACGTTAACTAATTTACGTTTGATTGATAATGTTAGTGATACATTAATTTTACGACCGCTTATCACACATGATAAAGAAACTATTATTAACCTTGCACGTCAAATTGGTACTGAGGATATAGCCAAAACCATGCCTGAATTTTGTGGCGTAATCTCAAAGAATCCAACAGTAAAAGCAGTTAAAGAAAAAATAGAGGCCGAAGAACTTAATTTTGACTTTTCTATTTTAAATAAAGCCGTTGAAGAAGCGGAAAATATTGATATTCGGGAAATAGCTAAACAGGCGGATACAACTATTGCTGAGGTTGAAACTGTAACCACACTTAAACCAGAACAAATAATCATAGATATTCGTTCTCCAGAAGAACAAGAAGATCAACCTCTTAAATTAAATGATGTGCAGGTTAAACTAATCCCATTTTATAAATTAGCGACTCAATTTGGTGATTTAGATCAATCCAAACAATATTTGCTTTATTGTCATCGAGGAGTAATGAGTAAATTACATGCACTTTATTTAATTGAACAAGGATTTCAAAATGTTAAGATTTTTAAAGATTAGCTTTCTATGCATAAATTTATTATGTAGCTAACACTTTTTCATATATTATTAGAATAATTTAAAACAATATGATTTTTTTGTAATCGGATAACGATAAATTATTATAAATTAATAAGTCGAAGAGGATTGTAATGAACAAATTACTTGTAGTTGATGATGATCCAGAAATTACCTCTTTATTGAGTGAGTTATTAGAATTAGAAGGATTTAAAGTTGTGACGGCCAATAGTGGAATTCAAGCTTTAAAGAAATTTGATAAAACTGTTGATCTTATTTTATTGGATATAATGATGCCTAAGATGAATGGACTTACCATGTTATCTGAACTAAGATCTAAATATACTGTTCCCGTTATTTTCCTAACAGCTAAGGATAATGCATCTGATAAAATCATTGGCTTTGAGCTTGGTGCTGATGATTACATCTTAAAACCATTTAATGATCGTGAACTTATAGCACGAATTAATGCATTGTTACGTAGAAAGAATTGGGATAATCAAGCTAATGACAGTGCAGATAAACCTGCTCAATATACTATTGATAAATTAACTGTCAATCGCAATCAGCGATCTGCTTATTTTGATGATAATTATATTGATTTAACTGGCACAGAGTTTCAGGTATTACTTATTTTACTTGAAAATGCAGGCAAAATTATTTCTCGAGATACATTAAGTGAAAACGTTTTAGGTAAAGAGTTTTCACCTCTTGCCCGTTCAATTGATGTTCATGTATCAAACTTGCGCAAAAAATTGCCTCCGCGAAGTGATGGTCTGCCTTGGATTAAGACGTTACGTTCTAAAGGTTATTTGTTCATTATGGACCAAAATGATGACATTCAGCAGGATTAAGTTATTTTGTTAAATAAGGTAAACTAATATGTGGATTTTCGATCGGTTAACAATCAGAATATTCACAATATTTTTTCTAACGATAGCTTTTTTCTTAATGCTTGTTATGTTATTACCTAATTTTGATTCTCGTAATCTAACTTATTTAGCTAATAAAGAGAAAGATTCAGGTAATCTTCTTGCTAAACAAATTGAAAAAGAATTAGTTAATGTGCCCAAAAATAGTTTTCGTTGGTGGATGCGCTTTATTGTGGTAATGGATAATTACCAAAAACCAGGACAGTTTTTATTTATTGTCACTCCCAATGAACAAATAATTACTGCCGATAGTAATCATATAGATCTTGTTAAGAATTTTAATGAAAAATCACATAATGTTAATGATCCTGCCAAAAAAATCTATGATTCTCAAGAGATTATTGGACCATTTTTAATTCATTATACTGACCAAGATTATCAACTATACATTTTACAATCAGCGTCTGATATTCAATCACAATTTGCTAATTTGGTTTTTGATCATCCCTTTTTATTGTTAAGTTTAACCATGTTGGCTAGTTCTCCTTTTCTTTTATGGTTGTCATGGAGTATTGCAAAACCAGCTCGGCGTTTGAAAAAGGCTGCAGATCGAGTGGCTAAAGGCAATTTACAAGAATGGCCGGAGCTTGAACAAATTGGTTCATCAGAATACAAAGCAACCGGAAGTAGCTTTAATCATATGTTACGTGAGTTAAAAAGGATGCAAGAATTGCAGCAACAGTTACTTTCCGATATTTCTCATGAACTTAGGACTCCATTAACTCGTTTACAGTTAGCCACTTCATTATTGCGGCGTAAACAAGGTGAAAGTAAAGAAGTTGTACGGATTAATAGTGAAGCTTTAAAACTTGATTCAATGATAGGTGATTTATTGTCTTTAGCCAGACAACAATATGACAATAATGAAGTACGTGAACTAAAACAAATTGATGTTTTATTTAAATCAGTCCTTGATAATGCTGTTTTTGAAGCAGAACAAATTGGCAAAAAATTTACAATTGAACATATTCCAACAAATATTACAATTTTATGTTATCCAGATGCTTTATGTAGTGCTCTTGAAAATGTAATTCGCAATGCTTTTCGCTATTCTAGGAGTGAAATTGAAGTCAATTTTGCTGTTAATCAACATAGCTTAACCATTACTATAGATGATGATGGACTTGGTGTGCAACATGATGAATTAGAACAAATTTTTAGACCTTTTTATCGTACTAGCGAGGCCCGTGATCGTGAATCAGGTGGAACTGGTTTAGGGCTTGCTATTGTGTCTAATTCCGTCACTCGAGATAATGGCACGGTTAAAGCAGAAAAAAGCCACTTAGGGGGGCTTAGAATTGTGATAGTATTACCTATTTATAAATACTAATAATAACAAGAGAAAAGAATGTGTTAGATGTAGCATTAAATATTGTTTTATTTGAACCAGAAATACCCGCTAATACTGGTAATATTATTCGTTTATGTGCCAATACCGGTTTCAATTTACATATTATTGAACCAATGGGCTTTTTTTGGGATGATAAAAAGTTAAGACGAGCTGGACTCGATTATCAAGAATTTGTTGATGTAAAGCGTTATAAAAATCTTAATCAGTTTTTAGATTACAACCAAATCGATTTAGTAAGCCAAGTTTATGCTTTAACTACAAAAGGACAAAAACCTCATAGTGAAGTTCATTATCAAGCCAATGATTTTTTAATGTTTGGCCCGGAAACACGGGGATTGCCGGCAACAATATTAGATAAGTTACCTATGGAAAAAAAGATTCGTATCCCGATGCGGGCTAATAGCCGAAGTATGAATTTATCTAATTCTGTAGCTGTAGTTATTTATGAATCTTGGCGACAACTTAGTTATCAGGGCGCTAATTAAATATTGTAAGTTTGATTTATAATAAAATTACTTGAACAATCAACTTAGTGAAGTATTTATATATAAAAAGCAGAAAGTTTTTAATATTAGCTTTCTGCTTTTTACTTAATATATCTATAAATTTACTGTAAAAAAATAGAAATATGCTTTTATTTTACTCGAGAAACATATTCACCAGAACGAGTATCAACTTTAAGTATTTCACCAATTTGCACAAATAATGGTACTCGTACAACTGCTCCAGTAGATAACGTTGCTGGTTTGCCACCAGTACCTGCTGTATCACCTTTTAAACCTGGATCAGTTTCAATAACTTCAAGTTCAACAAAGTTTGGTGGCGTTACTGCAATGGGTTGACCATTCCATAAAGTTAAAATACATTCAGCCTGCTCCACTAACCATTTGGCATTATCACCTACCGCTTTAGCATCAGCAGATAATTGCTCAAAAGTTTCATTATTCATGAAGTGCCAAAATTCACCATCAGTGTATAGATAAGCTAAATTCATATCTACAACATCAGCTCCTTCAACAGATTCTCCAGATTTAAATGTTTTATCAACAGTTTTACCAGAAAGTAATTTTTTAATTTTTACACGGTTAATTGCTTGCCCTTTGCCTGGTTTATAAAACTCGTTTTCAACAATTACACATGGTTCGCCATCTTGCATTATTTTAAGACCGGCTTTAAACTCATTCGTACTATAAGATGCCATAAAAGCTCCAACAATTATTCTGAATTTCAAAAAAATGAGCCATATTATACAGCAAAAAATTGAACTACCAAATAAAGATGAGTGGGTTTTTGATCTAGCTAATGTTGTTACTGATATTAAAGAACTTTATCGTTGGTTAAACCTTGATAATGAAACTATTTCCTTGCCCATGCAACAAGCAAAGAAACAATTTCCGTTACGCGTGCCGGTTTCTTTTATTAAACGGATGAAAAAAGGTGATAATTGTGACCCGCTATTGTTGCAAGTGCTTTGTGATGCTAATGAAATGATAAATGTTGCTGAATATAGTGATGATCCTTTACAAGAACAGGAAAATACTATTCCTGGATTACTTCATAAATATCATAATCGAGCTTTGTTAATAACTAAAACCGCGTGTGCGGTTAATTGTCGTTATTGTTTTCGGCGACATTTTCCTTATCAAGATAATCAAGGTAATAAAAAAAATCTAAGAATTGCGATTGAGTATATTACTAATCATCCTGAATTAGATGAAATTATTCTTTCTGGTGGTGATCCTTTAATGGCCAAAGATCATGAAATAGCTTTTTTAGTGAATGAATTAGAAAAGATCCCCCATATTAAACGGTTACGCATTCATACTCGTTTAGCTGTCGTTATCCCAACGAGAATAACGGCAGCACTTTGTCAGTTATTCTATCAAAGTCGTTTACAAATTATAGTAGTTACTCACATTAATCATCCAAATGAAATTGATGCTAGTGTTTTTAGTGCTATTGAACAATTAAAACAACATAGAGTAATGGTGCTTAATCAAAGTGTATTATTAAAAAAAGTAAATGATAATGCTAAGGTTCTAGCAGAATTAAGTAATAAGCTGTTCGACACAGGCATCTTACCATATTACATTCATTTATTAGATAAAGTTCAAGGAGCTGCACATTTTTTTGTGGAAGATGAAATTGCTAAACAAGTGATGAAAGAGCTTGCCGAACAAGTATCCGGTTATTTAGTTCCTAAATTGGCGCGAGAAATAGGGGGAGAAAAAAGTAAACGTGTACTTACATTTAGTGAGGAATGAGATCGTTTATTATTCAGTAATGTTATTAAGCTTGAAGATATATCCCTACAATTTATCTGTGAAAATCTCATTGACGAAAAATAAAATAACTTCTATAATTCCGACCTCTTTAATTAATGCTGTGGAGTTTACACTCTACAACCTGTTGATAAATTAGATTTGGATATAAATCGTCATGAAACGCACATTTCAACCATCAGTATTAAAACGTAATAGAACTCACGGTTTTCGCGCTCGTATGGCTACTAAAAATGGTCGCCAGGTTCTTGCTCGCCGTCGTGCTAAAGGCCGTGCTCGTTTAACTGTCGCTAGCTGATTTAAAGTTGAGTGGTTAAACTCACTTTTCCTCGGGAGTTGCGTTTGTTAACTCCCTTTGATTTTAGTTATGTTTTTCAAGAATCTATTCGCGCAGGTTCTCCTTTCCTTACATTAGTCGCGCGAAAGAATAATCGAACTCATCCTCGTCTAGGCTTTGCAATTGCAAAAAAGCAAGTTAAACGAGCGCATGAACGCAATCGTATTAAACGTCTTGCTAAAGAATACTTTCGTAATCGTCAACATCAATTACCTAATCTTGATTTTATTTTAATGGCTAAACAACCTGTTATTGAATTAAATAATCAACAGTTAGTTTCAACACTAGACCAATTATGTCAACGAATCATCACCAAGCAAGTGGTTTAAATAAGATTATCTTAATAATTAAACAGCATATTGTTGCATGCAAGTTATTGATAGTTAACTTTTTTATCTTGTTAATTCGCATTTATCAGCGTATTATTAGCCCATTGCTTGGTCCAAAGTGTCGTTTTACACCAACATGTTCACAATATGCCATAATTGCATTAAGACGCTTTGGATTAATAAAAGGAGGTTGGCTAACGGTCAAACGTGTATTAAAATGTCACCCTTTACATGAAGGAGGAGAAGATTTTGTTCCTCCAAGAACTAAAAACAATAGAGAAAAACACTAATGGCATCCCAACGTAATATTTTAGTTATTGCTTTACTTTTTGTATCTTTTATTATTTGGACAACGTGGCAAAAAGACCATGAACCTAAGCCTGCTCCAACCAATCAATTAACACAACAAGTAAGTGAAGATGACTCAGCCGATGGTTTAAATCTCGGTAAAACCATTTCTGTTAAATCAGATGTACTATCGCTTTCAATAAATACTTATGGTGGTGATGTACTGTCGGCTCAATTATTAAAATATGAGCAAACATTACATTCAGGAACCCCGTTTCAGCTACTAACTTCACGGCCAGATTTTGTATATATTGCCGAAAGCGGTTTGACTGGTAAAGATGGGCCAGATAATGCTACTCAAGGGGCGAAACGCCCTGTGTATCAAGTAGCACAAACTGAATATGTTTTAGCTGATGGTGAAGATGAATTGCGTGTACCACTAACTTATCAAGTTAATGGGGTGACTTATACTAAATATTACGTATTACATCGCGGTAAATACGCTATTGATGTGCAATATGATATTAATAACCAAAGCCAAGCTCCTGTTGAAGTGTCAATGTATGGTCAATTAAAACAAACTATTGAATTACCTCATGATGCCGTAACTGAAGGTGGTGGTGGTTTAGGGCTCAGCGCTTTCCGTGGTACTGCTTATTCTAGTTCTAGTACAAACTATAGCAAATATAGTTTTGATGATGTAAAAGATAAAACTTTAGCAGTAGAAACCCAAACAGGTTGGATTGCTATGCTACAACATTATTTTGCTTCAGCATGGGTACCAACACAAGATCAAAATAATATACTTTATTCACGCGCAACTGCTAAGAATTCGCAAGCTACTATTGGTTTTAAAGGTGAACCAATTGTTGTGCAAGCAGGTAGTGAACAATTAGTTAGTGCAAAATTATGGCTTGGACCAGAAATTCAAAATCAATTAAAAGAAACCGCTAATCATCTTGATTTAATTGTTGACTATGGTTGGTTATGGTTTTTGTCTCAACCGTTGTTTTACTTACTGAAATTTATTCATAGTTTTATTGGTAACTGGGGTTTTTCTATTATTGTTATTACCTTTATTGTTCGAGGAATTTTATTCCCATTAACGCGGGCACAGTACCGTTCGATGGCCAAAATGAAATTACTACAACCTCGTTTACAAGCACTTAAAGAGCGTTATGGTGATGATAGGCAAAAAATGAGCATGGAGACAATGGCTCTTTATAAACAAGAGAAAGTAAATCCACTTGGTGGTTGTTTCCCTTTGATTATCCAGATGCCAATCTTCCTATCCTTATTTTATATGTTAGGTAATACAGTTGAACTGCGTCATGCGCCATTCGCGCTATGGATATATGACTTATCGGCACAAGATCCATACTATATTTTACCTTTATTGATGGGTGGTACCATGTTCTTAATTCAGAAGATGTCACCAACACCCGTTACTGATCCATTACAACAAAAATTAATGACTTATATGCCATTGATTTTTACAGTGTTCTTCTTATGGTTCCCATCAGGTTTAGTTTTATATTATATCGTAAGTAATTTGTTTACAATTGCTCAGCAACGTATTATTTATTGGGAACTCGAGAAGAAAGGACTTCATGAGAAGAAAAAGAAATAATTTATCTTAAAAAAGAGGAGTAAAATCCTCTTTTTTGATTTTGGTATACCTTTATGAATATACAACAACAATTTTATTTAACTGGTAACGAACGAGGTTATTGGTTTGTCAGTAAAAATGGACGTTTATGGTTGCCTAATGGTCAGGTTCCCCTAGGCTCTGCTGATGAGTTCGGTTTTAGTAATCAATTAGCACAATCCATTGGTGAATGGAATGGGCAAACGAGCTGGTTGATTTGCAAAGAAATGACTAACTCGATGAGCTCAATCCGCCCATTATTGAATGGAGATGATTTATCATTGTTTAATATGGCCGGTCGGGCAGTACAGTTGGCAGAATTTTATCGATCCCATAAGTATTGTGGTTATTGTGGTCATGAAATGTATATCAGCAAAACTGAATGGTGTTGTATGTGTGATAGCTGTCATCAACGCTACTATCCGCAAATATCGCCATCAATTATTGTAGCCATTAGGCATAAGAATAAAATTCTACTGGCAAAACATGTTAGACATAATCAAGATAATTTATATACAGTTTTGGCTGGATTTACTGAGATTGGTGAAACCATGGAAATGGCTGTTGAACGAGAAGTTTTTGAAGAATCAAAAATCAAAATAAAAAATATCCGTTATATTGCTTCTCAACCTTGGCCTTTCCCTAATTCATTAATGATGGCTTATTTAGCTGATTATGCAAGTGGCGATATTGTTATTGATAAAAGCGAATTAGTTGAAGCAAATTGGTATCATTATACCGAATTACCTAAAATCCCTGAGTATGGAACAGTTGCTAGGCGCCTAATTGAAGATACCATTGTACTTTGCCGAGAATATGATGAATATGGCGAAGATTAAATAAGTTCCTTTCCTAAAATGAATAGGCTTATAGCCTATTCATATTGAATGGTCCTAGTTAGATTTACTGTTTTAGATTCATCACCAGTAGTTGCACAAACAGCTTTAGTCCAATCTTTATTCTCATTATAATTTGAATATGTACAAGTTTCGGTTGATTCCACTTCTTTTTCATTTTTATTGTTGATGATAATTTCACCATTTGAAGTCAGTTTAAAAGTTGTAGTAATTGTTTTCTCTATTTGTTTGTTATTGTTGTAAACGATATCTTTTTCTTGAACTAATATTGGAAATTTAGTTTTTTCATCTACAGGTACATAAGCATTTGATAAGATCTGATCAATATGATCTTGTTCGTAAATAATTTGGTTATGAAAAATAACATTATTATCGGCGAAATGAGATAATGTCATTTCAACTAAGCGGCCTTGTTCATCAAATTCCGAGCTAGCTACAATATCACCATTACTATTTTTCATACCAAGAATATTTTTAGTAGCATCAAAAGTAATATCATAATCATTTCGGGTATCTTTCATACCATAAATATACTTAGCGGTATCATAATTAACTTCAGCGTATAAACCTTCAAGATCGTAATTAACAACATAACCTTGCTCGTTATAATTGATAACTTTTTTTGAAGAACCTTGGATTTGTTGCTGCTTAATTAATTTACTAATAGGTAATAATTCAGGTTCTGTATGGAAAAGATAGCTATTGATAACTCCAACTGATAAGTTTGTTGAAGATTGCGATGCTTCCGGTTTAGAATCTTGGTTAGTATTATTATTAGTAGTAGTACTATTATGAGAAGTGTCCTCAGGAGTATTAGCCTTTTTATTATCACAACCAGTCAACAATATGGTGATACTAACTAAACCTATAGATAATAATGGAATGTATTTTTTCATAATTTTAGCTTCTATCAATTTTATATGGTTTATAAAGTTATATTATCAATTAATGAATTGTTAAAATAATTATTAAATAATTTATCAATGATGACTGCACCAGATAGCTAGAGCTTCACAATCCCATTTTTTCATCATTTCACACCAAGCTGAACGCCAGTGGCTTATAGTATTACTATTAAGATGAAGTTTTTTCTGGATTTGTATATTATTTTTCCCTGCTATGAGTAAATTAATAAAATCTATCCATAATTCTGGGCGTGGTAGTCTATTTAGTGGGGTATTACTTAAAAGGTTAAAACTTCGACGACATCGTTTACAACGATAACAAGTTCTGGTCCCAACTTTTGTAGTCTCAGTTGATGAACAATACAAACACATCGGTGTTTGTTCATTTAATAATGCGTTTATTTTAGCATTAATAGTTTTATGTTGTTCTGACAAGGTTGGGGTTAACGTAGTATGTTTTTGGTTGGTATACCACTTATGTAAAGACGGGTAATGTTGTTGTAAAAAATCAATCATAGCATGGTCTCTGCGCATTACTTTTTCGAGCGAAGTACCTAGTTTTTTTTCAGCAATAAGTTGATAACTTTTATTCTTGATACGATTAGTAAAAATGATTTCTAACCAATTAAAGGGAGTTAAACGATTAAACGGTGTATTAGTTGCAGCGGTGAAATATTTATTACATGCTTTACAACGATAAGTATTTGTTGGCTTAGTTCGGATCAAATAAAAGCCATTTTCACCGCAAAATGGGCAAGTTTCAATATGTTGTAAGGTAATATTTTCTAAATTGTGAAGAAAAGATCTAAGTTTATCATGTAACTCCGTAGGTACGAGTTCGTAAATCATTTTTTACTCCCTTATTACTATTACTTATAAATAGTAACAGATCTTTACGTAAACATATAGTGCTCCTGAAACATTTTTACATTTCTTAATGTATCAAAACTACTTTTGTTGGTGACAAGTTTAATTTGAATAAGTAAAAAAGTACCTAATTTTTAGAATGATTACGTATAATATATGATTCGATTAATTATATAGTTAAAGTTGTATTGATATAAAATAAGCTAAATCAATGTGGTGAAAACTAGACAATTAGTTCCATACAAATTTATGACCAAACTAATAAAATCGACTTTTTTGTTTATTAAATTAAGCCGATTTTAATAATTATTCTGATTATTTATTGATTGTTTAACCATTCAGCTACTTGTTTCGCAAAATAGGTTAATATGCCATCAGCCCCTGCACGCTTAAAGCAAAGTAACGATTCCATAATCGCATTTTTTTCATCTAACCACCCATTTTGAATGGCAGCGCTTAACATAGCATATTCACCAGAAACTTGATAAACAAAAGTTGGAACAGCAAAAGTTTCTTTTACGCGGTGGACAATATCAAGATAAGGCATACCTGGTTTTACCATCACCATATCAGCTCCTTCGCTGAGATCTTGATAAATTTCTTGTAATGCCTCATTACTGTTAGCTGGGTCTAGTTGATAAGTTTTTTTGTTACCACCTTTGATATTTTGGGCTGAACCAACAGCATCACGGAATGGACCATAAAAACATGACGCGTATTTTGCCGAATAGGCCATGATTTGAGTATTAACAAAACCCTGTTCTTCAAGTTCATTACGGATTGCACCAATACGACCATCCATCATATCACTAGGGGCAACAATATCAGCACCAGCTTGTGCATGTACCAATGCTTGTTTGACTAGGACTTCAACTGTTATATCATTTTGCACATATCCTAGATTATCAATAATGCCATCTTGTCCATGCGTTGTATAAGGATCGAGGGCTACATCAGTTAATACACCAAGTTCCGGGAACTCCTTTTTTAACGCACGTACAGCTCTGGGGATTAGCCCATTTTCGTTATAAGCCTCTTCAGCTAGTAATGACTTATTTGATGTTTCAATGGCTGGAAATAATGATAAAACAGGAATCTTTAATTTAGCTACTTGCTCTGCTTCTTTTAATAATACATCAATACTCATCCGATTAACTTTTGGCATTGATGCAACTGGTTGAACAATGTTTTTACCTTCAACAATAAAAACAGGATAAATGAGATCATTGACAGTGAAGTTATTTTCGGCAATTAAACGACGACTAAAGTTGTTTGCTCGATTACGACGCAATCGACGCTGTGGGTATTGACCAGTAATAAACGGGGGCATTAAAAACTCCAAACTAACTAGCTAAGAATAGTATTATTATCTGACTCCAATAGGCAATTAGCAAATTAATTTGTTCTTAGGTAATAATTCGATATTTTACTTTACAACTTAGGTTAATTAGAGGTAAAATTCGGCACTATTTTAAATCATTGTGATATTAAACAAATTTGAGGTGAGAGGCACATGCCAGTAATTAAAGTACGTGAAAATGAACCTTTTGATGTAGCATTACGTCGTTTTAAACGTTCTTGCGAAAAAGCAGGAGTTTTAGCAGAAGTCCGTAATCGTGAATTTTACGAAAAACCGACAACTATTCGTAAACGTGCAAAAGCTGCAGCAGTAAAACGTCATGCTAAAAAGTTAGAAAGAGAAAACGCTCGTCGTACACGTCTATACTAATATTTATATACTCATTTATACCTAAAATATAAATTGATTTAAAAATCAATTTGTTATTTTTGATATGAACAGTTTGAACAAGCCGTACATGTTGATACGGCTTGTTGTCTTTCTGGCAATGCCTAAATTGGTTGATTATTTATCATGAAAGGTCTTATTCCTCAAGATTTTATTTTAGATTTGATGGCTCGCACTAGTATTTTAGATGTCATCAGTAAACGCGTTAAAATGAAGAAAAAAGGAAATAACTATTTTGGTTGTTGCCCTTTCCATGATGAAAAAACAGCTTCTTTTTCACTTAATGAAAAAAAACAGATTTATTATTGTTTTGGATGTGGTGCCTCTGGTTCTGTTGTTAATTTTTTGATGCAATATGAAAGATTGACTTATCCTGAGGCCATTGAAGAATTAGCTAGTATGCAGGGGATTCGCGTTCCTCATATTGCAGATGGTAATAATCAATACGATAAAACAAAGCAAATTGAGTCGCGAAATGTTCGTCGTGATCTTTATCAACTAATGGCAAAAGTGACTGAATATTATCAACAGCAGTTATCTTTACAAACGTCTAAAGATGCACGGCAATATTTGGAACATCGAGGACTTAATTCTGAAATTATAGATCGTTATAAAATTGGGTTTGCACCTAACTCGAGGCAGTTAACTTTTCAAAATGTAGTAACAACAAAAGATGAAGCTTTACTCTATGATAAAGCAGGGATGTTAGTTAATAATGGTAGTGGTATTCAATATGACCGCTTTCGTGGACGAATTATGTTTCCAATTCGTGACCGACAAGGTAATGTGATTGCTTTTGGCGGAAGAACTATCATTAATGATTCAGCTAAATATCTAAACTCACCGGAAACATCTATTTTTCATAAAGGGTTTCAGTTATATGGACTTTATGAAGCTCTAGAAGTTAATCGTAATCCAAAACAATTAATGATCGTAGAAGGTTATATGGATGTTGTTTCTCTTGCCCAATATGATATTAATTATGCGGTTGCTGCTTTAGGTACAGCAACATCGGAAGAACATATTAAACTTTTATTCAGAGCAACAGATTCAGTAGTTTTTTGTTACGATGGCGATAATGCTGGGCGTAATGCAGCATGGCGAGCCCTTAATGTATTGTTGCCTTGTTTGATTGATGGTAAAGGAATTACCTTTGCTTTTTTACCACAAGATGAAGATCCTGATAGTTTGGTACGTAAAATTGGTAAGAAAGGTTTTGAAGATTATTTAAAATCAGCCCCTACTTTATCTAAGTTTTTATTTGATGAATTACTGAAACAAGTAGATTTAAAAACATCTGAAGGTAAAGCTAAATTAAGTTCTCTAGCTTTACCATTACTTGAACAGGTTAAAGCTAAAGCGTTTAAATTGAATCTATTGCAACAGCTAGGTAGTTATTTAGGGTTACTTGATGTATCTCAATTAGAACAATTGATGTATTCAAATTATCAAAATGATGATAAAAACTCTTCGGAACAAGTACCTGTTTCACAGATGAAGTTGACTACGATGCGTATTCTAATCGGTTTATTGATTCAATTTCCCGAACTGGCTAAACAAGTTTCGGATCTTAATACTATTCGTCAAGTTAAACTTGCTGGCATTGAAATTTTTATTGAACTACTTGAATTATGCCAACGTTATCCAAATATAAATACTGCACAATTACTAACGGAATGTATTGACAGTCCGTTTTATAAACAATTGAACCGTTTAGCAACTTGGGAGTTTCATTACCAAGAAGATGAAATAACTTCAATTTTTTGTCATACTTTAAAAGAGTTATATGATAATATACTCGCCCAAAGACAAGATGAGTTAATCGCCAAAGAAAGAGTTTCGGGTTTAAGTACTGAAGAGAAAAAAGAATTAGCGACGTTAATACTTGTTTTATCAAAAAAAGACTAAATATACAGAGAATGTAGCGTGTATAAAAATGATTTATGCTACATATAATATACATGACCTAATAACTAAGTGTGGATACCTTTTATGGAGCAAAATTCTCAATCACAGCTAAAACTCCTAATCATTCGAGGTAAGGAGTTAGGATACTTGACTTATGCTGATGTCAATGATCATTTGCCTGAAGAGATTATTGATTCAGATCAGATTGAAGATATTATCCAAATGATTAATGATATGGGGATTCAAGTACTTGAAGAAGCCCCTGACTCTGATGAGTTATTACTTTCAGATAATGTCCCAGATGAAGAAGCCGTTGAAGCGGCAACTGCATTAGTGCTATCCAATGTTGAATCAGAAATAGGTAGAACAACCGATCCAGTGCGTATGTATATGCGTGAAATGGGTGCGGTGGAATTACTGACACGTGAAGGCGAAATTGATATTGCTAAACGGATAGAAGATGGTATTAATCAGGTACAGACCTCTGTATCAGAATATCCTGAAGCGATTACTTATCTGTTAGAACAGTATAATTTAATTGAAACGGGTGAAGTTCGCTTATCTGATTTGATTACCGGATTTGTTGACCCAAATGTCGAAGAAGATACTGAAGAACTACCTGAAGATTTAGCAGACGATGAAGAAGATATTGATCTTGATGATAGTGATGATGAAAATGAAGATGAAGAAGGTGATTCTTCTGCTGACGATGATGTATCTATAGATCCTGAAGTAGCAAAAGCTAAATTTGCTGAATTAAAAGATCAACATGACAAAACCTCAGCGGCAATTAAAAAATATGGGCGTGCACATAAAAAAGCGCAACGTGAAATAGAGAATTTGTCTGAAATTTTTAAACAGTTCCGTTTAGTTGGCAAACAGTTCGATATTCTTGTTAATAATATGAGAAGTATGATGGATCGAGTAAGAGCACATGAACGTGTAATTATGAAGATTAGTGTTGAACGATGCAAAATGCCAAAAAAACAGTTTATGACCTATTTTACTGGTAATGAAACCAATATGAATTGGTTTAAGAAAGCGTTAACGGCTAAAGGTGCATTTGCTGCTAATTTGAAAGAATTTGAAGAACCAATAATGGCGCAAATTAATCTGTTACAGCAAATTGAAACTGAAACTAGTCTTTCCATTGAGCAAATTAAAGATATTAATAGGCGGATGTCAATTGGTGAAGCTAAAGCACGTCGAGCCAAAAAAGAGATGGTTGAAGCTAACTTACGTCTAGTGATCTCTATTGCCAAAAAATATACTAATCGTGGATTACAGTTCTTAGATCTTATTCAAGAAGGTAATATTGGTTTAATGAAAGCTGTGGATAAATTTGAATACCGCCGGGGTTATAAATTTTCAACCTATGCTACTTGGTGGATTAGACAAGCGATTACTCGATCAATTGCTGACCAAGCAAGAACTATTCGTATCCCGGTGCATATGATTGAAACCATTAATAAATTAAATCGTATTTCACGTCAAATGCTACAAGAGATTGGACGAGAACCAACACCTGAAGAATTATCAGAGCGCATGCAAATGCCTGAAGATAAAATTCGTAAAGTGTTGAAAATAGCCAAAGAGCCAATATCTATGGAAACCCCTGTGGGAGATGATGAAGATTCTCATTTAGGTGATTTTATCGAAGATACTGCATTAGAACAGCCGTTAGATGCAGCTACCTCTGAAAGCTTGCGTAGTGCAACTCGTGATATTTTATCTGGTTTAACCCCAAGAGAAGCGAAAGTATTACGGATGCGCTTTGGTATAGATATGAATACTGATCATACTCTTGAAGAAGTTGGAAAACAGTTCGATGTAACTCGCGAGCGAATTCGTCAGATTGAAGCTAAAGCATTGCGTAAACTACGCCACCCTAGCCGTTCTGATGTGTTACGAAGTTTTTTAGAATAATATTTTTTTCTGTCAATTACATCGCCACTTAAGTGGCGATTTCCTTAACTAACTACACTCACCATCATGAATATATTGCAACGTTTTAAAATTGATCCATTTCTGTTAATTTTAATTAGTGTTGTCATTACAGCAAGTTTCTTCCCTTGTAAAGGGCAAACTAAAGTAGTTTTTGAGTACTTAACTACTTTTGCCATTGGTTTATTATTTTTCATGCATGGAGCTAAACTTTCATTACAGGCTATTATAATTGGTATAAAAAATTGGCGACTACATTTAGTAATACTTATCACTACTTTTGTTATATTCCCAATTTTAGGAATGGCTATGCGAGTTTTAGTGCCAACTTTTTTATCCCAAAATCTATACTTAGGGTTTATCTATCTATGTGTTTTACCAGCAACAGTGCAATCAGCAATAGCATTTACGTCGATTGCTAAAGGGAATGTTGCGGCTGCTATTTGTAGCGCATCAGCATCAACTTTATTAGGTGTTTTTATAACCCCACTTTTGGTTGGACTCTTAATGCATACACAAGCTGAAAGTTCTATGAATATGCTTGATGCAATCACTTCTATTATGCTGAAGTTGATGTTACCTTTTATTATTGGTCATCTATCAAGACGTTTTATTGGTAAATGGGTAGATAAATATAAAAGTATAATTTCAAAAACTGACCGTATGTCAATTTTATTAGTAGTATATGTAGCCTTTAGTGATGCAGTAGCCAATGGTATTTGGACACAAATTAGCTTTCTCTCTCTTTTAGAAATTATTTTGTTTTCAATTTTGTTATTAACTGTGGTATTAGTTATCACAACATATGGTTCAAGAATACTTGGCTTTAATAAAGAAGATGAAATCACAATAGTTTTTTGTGGCTCTAAAAAAAGCCTAGCTAGTGGTATTCCTATGGCAAGTGTGATCTTTCCCATGTCTATTATGGGAATCATGATTTTACCTTTGATGATTTTCCATCAAATTCAATTAATGATTTGTGCTGTATTAGCATCTCATTATGCCAAACGAAAAATGTAAAAAATTGTTTTGCTCATTATTCTATTCTCAAGGATAATAATGGCGCTATTAACAACAGAAAGATATATTATGTTTCATCTATTTGCTGATTTAGAATTTTCGACTATTGTATTATTAATTCTTGCTCTGCTTTTTGTGCTGTTTTATGAAGCGATTAATGGTTTTCATGATACCGCTAATGCAGTGGCAACAGTTATTTATACTAGAGCATTAAAGGAACAGCTTGCCGTTTTCATGGCAGGGGTGTTTAATTTTTTAGGGGTATTGCTTGGTGGGCTTAGTGTTGCTTATGCGATTGTTCATCTTTTACCAACCGATCTTTTGCTTAATGTTAGTTCAATGCATGGATTAGCAATGGTTTTTTCAATCTTACTAGCAGCTATTATTTGGAATTTAGGAACTTGGTATCTAGGAATCCCTGCGTCTAGTTCCCATACCTTGATCGGCTCAATTATTGGTGTCGCTTTAGCTAATGCTTTTATTATGGATACATCAATCATTGATGCTCTTAATATCTCTAAAATGTTGCAGATTTTTTTGTCATTAATTATTTCTCCTATTGTGGGATTGGTAATAGCTGGTCTGATGATTTTTTTGTTACGAAAATATTGGACCCGCAAAGGTCAAAGTAAAAAAAGTAGTAAGAAACGAGAACGTATTTTTATGACTCCAGAGCAGCGAGAAAAATTATACGGTAAGAAAAAGCCTCCTTTTTGGATACGTATAATGTTAATTATTTCCGCGGCAGGTGTTAGTTTTTCACATGGAGCTAATGATGGACAAAAAGGCATCGGCTTGTTAATGCTAGTCTTAATGGGTATTGCACCTGCTGGTTTTATTGTGAATATGAGTGCATCAACTTATGAAATTACTAATACTCGTAATGCTATTCATAACATTGAAGAGTATTTTATTAACCATAATGATGAACTTAATACCGTTATTGGTAAACAATCAGCTATTGATACTACAACCCCTATTGGTGATTTAAATAAATATCATTGTGATTATTCGCGTTCTTTTATTACGTTAGGTATAGCTAATGCCTTATTTAATAAAATCAGCGATTATGAAACATTAACTGTAGAACAGCGTTCACAAACAAGGCGTATTTTGCTTTGTCTATCTGATACTGTTACTCATGTAGCTAAACAACCAAATGTAACATCACAAGATAGACAATATTTAAAATCACTTAACAACGATCTTCTTAAAACAGTTGAGTATGCTCCAATTTGGATTATTATTGCTGTAGCTTCAGCCTTAGCTGTTGGCACAATGATAGGATGGCGCCGTGTAGCCATTACTATTGGTGAAAAAATTGGTAAGAAAGGCATGACTTATGCGCAAGGTGTTTCTGCTCAAATTACCACTGCTTTATCAATTGGTATTGCAAGTTTTACTGGAATGCCTGTATCAACCACTCAAGTACTTTCCTCATCGGTTGCCGGAACAATGATTGTCGATGGTGGAGGTGTGCAAAGTAAGACCATAAAAAATATTGCGTTGACATGGATTTTAACCCTACCAATTTCAATTTTGTTATCAGCATCACTTTTTTGGCTTGCTCAAAAACTAATTTAGTAGTAAAAATAGGATATTAATTTTAAACTTAACCAGGGCGTCAAAAGAGGAAGGAGTAAAGTATCATGGCTTATAAACATATATTAGTCGCAGTTGATTTATCACCTGAAAGTGGAGTTCTTGTCGAAAAAGCTGTTTCTATGGCAAGACCTTATAATGCTCAAATATCATTAATTCACGTCGGTATTAATTATTCTGATCTGTATACTGGTTTGGTAGATATTAATATGAATGATATGAAAGATAGGATTACCGAAGATGCGCATATAGCATTAAACAAACTTGCTGATGATGCTGGTTATCCTATTGCTCATACTCTTTCTGGGAATGGTGAATTTGGTCAAGTTTTAATTGAAGCTATTCACGAATATGGTGCCGATTTAGTTGTTTGTGGTCATCATCAGGATTTTTGGAGTAAGTTAATGTCTTCAGCTCGTCAACTGATTAATAATACACATATTGATACGTTAATTGTTCCACTCAAAGATGAAGAACCGGTTGAAGAAGCTGCGAAGTGAAATTTTAATAATCAACCCGCTTAATTAGCGGGTTTTTTTATATTATTCAAAATAATTTTAAAAATTTTTTCCAAATGACAATTTATAATATAAGGGGTTTATTATGAATATCGCTTTTGTAACAGGCGCTTCATCTGGGTTTGGTCAGGCTATCTGTCGTAAACTCATTGCAGATGGTTATAAAGTTGTGGGTGTGGCTCGACGTGTAGATAAATTACAAAAATTAGCTGAAGAACTTGGTAATAACTTTTTCTCAATGCAATTAGATGTAACCAAAAAAGATGCGGTCGAATCTATCTTATTACAGTTGCCTAAAGATTTTCAACCAATTGATATTTTAGTGAATAATGCAGGATTAGCTCTTGGTTTAGAGCCAGCTTATCAGGCGGATTATAATGATTGGTTAACTATGATAGACACGAATATTATTGGCCTAGTACATTTAACTCGTCAAATTTTACCAGGAATGGTAGAACGAAATTTTGGTTATATTATCAACCTAGGTTCTACTGCTGGAACGTATGCTTATAAAGGTGGTAATGTTTATGGCGCCTCTAAAGCATTTGTTAAACAGTTTAGTGCTAATTTGCGTACTGATTTACTTGGAAAAAAAATAAGAGTAACTAATATTGAACCAGGTTTATGTGGTGGTACTGAATTTTCGAATATTCGCTTTCATGGTAATGATGAAAAAGCTGCAGATGTATATAAAGGGGTAGAGTATATAACTCCTGAAGATATTGCTAATACTATTTCATGGTTGGTAAATACACCTACTCATTTCAATGTTAACTCATTGGAAATTATGCCCGTAGCTCAAGCTTCAGCAGGATTAGCAGTTTATAAAGAAATTGATTAAGAAATTAAACAATTATACATATATTGATTAGTTATATTGAGATAAATTTGTTGAGTTTAAAAAATTAGGAAAGTTAATTAAAAATACACTTGCACTTATACTGATGGATTGTTATCCTTCTCTTTTGTGATTTCAATTGAGGTTTATTGCAATGACATTTTCTGAGGTAACCAAAACCTTTGGGGCCAGTTTGCCGGGTACCGATAGTTATGTGAAATTGCGCAAAGCGATGCGTACATTGATACAAAATGATCCGAAAAATGCAGCAGTGTATTTTTTGATCTTTGGCTTCGCTCGTACCTATGTCATGTTATATGAAGATCAGGAAATATCACCTCAGTTTGCCGAAGATAACCAAAAATTAATGTTATCTTATCTCAATGTTCTTGATGAAGCATTAAAAAAACAAGATGCGGAAAGTATCTATCAAGCATTGAATAAAGTAGTCAATGAATACGAAAATAGTAAAAAAGTTTTTTAAATTGCAGCCTAACATGAAAATGTTGGGCTGTTTTGTTTAGAAGTGTATAAGTAAATTTAGGAACAATGATGAAATTAATTATGTTTATTATGGGCATTATTATTACCACTGGCACTATTATTCAATGTAGGGCGGGTTGATATTTTCCTAAAATATAAAAAACCCGCCACCAAAGGCGGGTTTTTTATTTGAAATATATATGTTTAAAAAATAACAATTAGTAACAGAGATTAATATCTTATAAAGATTAAAAGCATATAATTTCTAATTTGATAATTATTGATAATGTTTGGGTGAAAGTCACTAAAAGACTAATGGCATAAATTAAGATAATAACAAAAGGTGTGATATGAAAGTTTTAAAATTTGGAGGAACATCTGTTGCCAACGCAGAACGTTTTTTGCGTGTTGCAGAGATTATTGAAAATAATGCTAAACAAGAGCAAACGGCTGCTGTTTTATCTGCTCCAGCAAAAATTACCAACCATTTAGTTGCCATGGTCGAAAAAACTGTTGCTGGGCAAGATATTCAGAGCAATATTTATGATGCTGAAAAAATATTTGCAGATTTGTTAGAAGGCATTTACAAAGCACAACCAAATTTTGCTTACGATCAGATGAAGCGTTTTGCTTTAAAAGAATTAAATCATGTCAAAAAATTACTTGAAGGAATTCGATTGTTAGGACAATGCCCTGATGGTATTAATGCATCGATTATTTGTCGTGGAGAAAAATTAAATATCGCTATTATGAATGAATTACTAATAGCTAGAAAACATACTGTTACTGTAATAAACCCTGTAGCAATGTTACTAGCTCAAGGTGATTATTTAGAATCGACAGTAGATATTGCTGAATCAACGAATCGTATTGATGAAATGCATATTCCATCAGAAGATATTATATTAATGCCTGGTTTTACGGCAGGTAATGAAAAAGGTGAACTTGTAGTGTTAGGTCGGAATGGGTCTGACTATTCCGCTTCAGTTTTAGCTGCTTGTCTTCGTGCTAATTGTTGTGAAATATGGACTGATGTTGATGGAGTATATACATGTGATCCACGTATTGTACCGGATGCTAAATTGCTTAAAACTATGTCATATCAAGAAGCTATGGAACTTTCTTATTTTGGCGCCAAAGTTCTTCACCCACGCACTATTTTACCTATTGCACAATTCCAAATCCCTTGCTTAATCAAAAATACTAATAACCCAGATGCGCCGGGAACATTAATTGGAGCCAATGTTATTGATTCAACCACTCCAGTAAAAGGGATAACTAATTTGAATAATATGGCCATGATTAATGTGTCGGGACCTGGTTTGAAAGGCATGGTGGGGATGTCGGCACGCGTTTTTTCTGCCATGTCTTATGCTGGTATTTCTGTAGTACTTATCACTCAATCATCATCTGAATACAGTATAAGTTTCTGTGTACCACAAACAGAGCTTTATAGTGCGGAAGAGGCATTAAGTGATGAATTTTATTTAGAATTAAAAGATGGATTACTTGAACCAATTGAAGTTATTGAAAAACTAGCAATTATTTCTGTGGTTGGTGATGGCATGCGAACTTTACGTGGTTTGTCGGCTAATTTTTTTACCGCGCTTGCCAGAGCAAATATTAATATTGTTGCTATTGCCCAAGGTTCGTCAGAACGTTCCATCTCTGTAGTAGTTGATAATGATGTTGCGGTAATGGGAGTTCGTGTCGCTCACCAAATGCTATTTGGAACAGATAAAATGTTAGATGTTTTTGTTATTGGTGTCGGTGGTGTGGGTGGTGCACTTATTGACCAAATAGAACGTCAACAAAAATGGCTTAAGAACAAACAGATTGATTTACATGTTTGTGGTTTATTTAACTCTAAACACAGTGTTATCAATCGAGATGGTATTAATTTATCTCATTGGCGTGAACAAATTAAACAAAGTGAAACGCCCTACTCATTAGATGCTATTATTGAGTTTGCTAAAAATAATCGTCTGCTTAATCCAATCCTAGTCGATTGTACATCAAGTGGTGAAGTTTCTGCTAAGTATGCTGATTTTTTAGCTAATGGATTTCATGTAGTTACACCGAATAAGAAAGCTAATACCAGTTCTATGGCATATTATGTACGTTTGCGTCAAGAAGCAGCAAAAAGTAAGCGTAAATTCCAGTACGATACCAATGTTGGAGCTGGTTTACCCGTTATCGAAAATCTGCAAAATTTACTTAATGCTGGCGATGAACTTATTAAGTTTTCTGGAATTTTATCAGGATCACTGTCTTTTATTTTTGGTAAACTCGATGAAGGTATGTCATTATCAGAAGCCACAAAACTCGCAAAAGAAAAAGGTTTTACTGAACCAGATCCCCGGGATGATTTATCGGGAACTGATGTTGCTAGAAAACTTTTAATTTTAGCTCGTGAAGCTGGATTACAATTAGAACTTGATCAAATAAAAGTAGAGTCAGTTTTACCAACACAATATTCACAAGGTAGTGTTGAGGAATTTATGGCTAAATTGCCAGAATTAGATAGTGTTTTTAAAGAAAAATCGGAACAAGCTGCAAAATCAGGAAAAGTGTTACGTTATGTAGGCAGTATTGAAAATAACCAATGTAGTGTAAGAATTGAAATGGTTGACAGTGAAAATCCTCTTTATAAAGTTAAGAATGGTGAAAATGCTTTAGCTTTTTATACACGTTATTATCAACCGATTCCTTTGGTTTTACGAGGCTATGGTGCTGGAAATGAAGTGACAGCAGCTGGTGTTTTTGCTGACATTTTACGTACTACATCTGGTAAGATTGGGGGTTAAATGAATCAAAAATCTTTAACCGTTTATGCTCCAGCTTCAATGGCTAATATAAGTGTTGGCTTTGATATTTTAGGTGCAGCCATTAATCCAATTAGCGGTGCAATGTTGGGTGATTGCATAACTGTGGAATCATCTGCAAAATTTAATCTTATTAGTAAAGGACAATTTGTAAAAAAATTACCTCGCGATCCTAAATATAATATTGTTTATCAATGTTGGCAGCGTTTTTGTCAGGCAATTGGTAAAACACTACCAGTTAATATGACACTTGAAAAAAATATGCCAATTGGTTCAGGATTAGGGTCAAGCGCTTGTTCTGTGGTTGGAGCATTTGTAGCTTTGAATGAGTTTTTTGATAAACCATTCAATCAATTTGAAATGCTGACCATGATGGGAGAACTGGAAGGTCGTATTTCTGGTAGTGTTCATTATGATAATGTTGCGCCTTGTTATTTAGGGGGGATGCAATTAATACTTGATGAAATGGGTGTAATTAGTCAATCAATACCTCATTTCGAAGATTGGTATTGGGTAATGGCTTATCCAGGAATTAAAGTTTCAACTGCAGAAGCACGAGCTATTTTACCAGCCCAATACCAAAAAGCAGATTGTGTTGCACATGGTCGATATGTTGGTGGTTTTCTTCATGCTTGTTATACCCAACAACCAAAACTTGCAGCAGCAATGCTATGTGATAATATTGCTGAGCCTTATCGTAAACAGTTATTACCTAATTTTGATGAGACTCAAAAACGCGTTAAACAACTCGGTGCGTTAGCTTCGGGTATTTCAGGTTCTGGACCGACCATGTTTGTAATTGCAGACAAACTAGAAACAGCACAGCAAATCGAATTACTACTTAAAAGTTATTATTTACAAAATGAAGATGGCTTTACTCATATTTGTAAAATAGATTGTCAAGGGGCAAGAGTTATTTAAATATATGTTTGTATAAATATTGGTTAAGCTATATTAATTCGTTGCACTTTATTTATAAGTTATACGTGTTATAGAAAATAGTAAACAATTTTAGACATAAAGATTATTGGGAAATATTATGAAATTGTACAATTTGAAAGAGCATTCGCAGCAAGTTAGTTTCGCACAAGCTGTACAGCAAGGACTTGGTAAAGGGCAGGGTTTATTTTTTCCACAAGATTTACCTAAATTTACTGCAGATGAAATACAATCACTATTAAAACTAGATTTTATAACCAGAAGTGCCAAAATTTTATCGGCTTTTGTTGGTGATGAAATAAGTGCAGAAGATATGCACAGGTTGGTTCAAAATGCTTTTCAATTTCCAGCACCAGTTAAATCAGTAGAAGCTGATATTGGTTCACTAGAGTTGTTTCATGGTCCTACACTTGCATTTAAAGATTTTGGTGGACGATTTATGGCACAAGCTTTAGTGCAAGTAGCAGCGGATAAAAAAATCACCATTCTTACGGCCACATCGGGTGATACCGGTGCTGCCGTTGCGCATGCATTTTATCATTTACCTAATATTCGTGTAGTCATTTTATATCCTGAAGGAAAAATTAGTCCTTTACAAGAAAAGCTGTTTTGTACACTTGGCGACAATATTCACACTATTGCTATTCAAAGTGATTTTGATGCCTGCCAAGCATTAGTTAAAAAAGCTTTTGATGATGAGGAGTTAAAAACAACAATTGGTTTAAATTCAGCAAATTCGATTAATATTAGCCGTTTGCTTGCGCAAATATGTTATTACTTTGAAGCTTTTGCACAGTTAACACCTAAACAACGTGAACAATTAGTTATTTCAGTTCCTAGTGGTAATTTCGGTGATCTTACAGCTGGTTTATTGGCTGAAACTATGGGTTTACCTATTAAACGCTTTATTGCTGCAACTAATGCAAATGATACTGTACCTCGATATTTAGAAACAGGTAAGTGGGAGCCTCATGCCACTGTATCTACTCTATCTAATGCAATGGATGTAAGCCAGCCTAATAACTGGCCTCGTATTGAAGAAATCTATAAAAGAGAAGGTTGGGCATTGAAATCATTAGGACATGCAGCAGTATCGGATGAGGTATCTAAACAATCTGTGCGAGAACTTGATAGAAAAGGTTATTTATCTGAACCTCATGGGGCGATTGCATATCGCGCTTTACGAGATCAGCTACAAGAAGGTGAATACGGTATATTTTTAGGAACTGCTCATCCAGCAAAATTTAAAGAAGTTGTTGAAGATATCTTAGGCAAATCAATTGCGCTACCAACAGCACTTGCAGAGAGAAAAGATATGACACTACTTTCCCATTATATGCCAGATAATTTCGCCAAATTGAGGGATTTTTTAATTAATTTAGATTGGTAGAAGTATTTTTTCGTCGTCAAATTTGACGACGAAATATTGAAATTAGTGAGAACTAAATAGATTTAAATTATCTAATTTATCCGTTAATTTTCCTATATCGATAGAATTTTCTGAGTCATCGATTTTTACATTGTCTATAACAAAACTAACTACTTTACTACGATAGTTTAAATAAAAAATTGAAAAGCCATATATGTCATTATTATTTTGTATAGAAAAGAATGTCGGCTCAATAAATTTTCTTGCTTCCGTCTCACCAAAAGCGCGTTTGACATAAAAATCAATATTGCTTGAAGTAAAATATTGTTTCAAACAATATTTTCGGATATTGTAATGTAAATTATATCATTATAAGGATATTTTTATGCACTGTCCATTTTGTAATGCTGATGATACTAAAGTCATTGATTCTCGTCTTGTTGGTGAAGGATTTCAAGTTCGTCGTAGACGTCAATGCGTTGAGTGTAATGAACGTTTCACCACTTTTGAAGTTGCTGAACTAATCATGCCGAACGTTATTAAAAGTAATAAAGTGCGAGAGCCATTTAATGAAGATAAACTACGTAGTGGTATGCAACGTGCTTTAGAAAAACGTCCTGTCAGTTATGATGCTATTGAAGATGCTATTACCCGTATTAAATCAAAACTTAGGGCAACAGGAGAGCGTGAAGTTCCAGCTAAATTGATTGGTGATTATGTAATTGAAGAACTTAAAAGTCTTGATAAAGTTGCTTATATTCGTTTTGCTTCAGTGTATTTTAGTTTTGACGATATTAAACAATTTAGTAATGAAATTGCTAAGTTACAACAAAAATAATCAAGTATATATCTATGATAAGTGATAAAGACCAATTTTATATGCAGCGAGCTATTGAGCTCGCTAAGCTGGGTCGTTTTACAACAACACCAAATCCTAATGTTGGTTGTGTAATTATTAAAGATAATAGAATTATTGGTGAAGGTTATCATCAAAAAGCAGGGGAACCACATGCAGAAGTTTATGCATTGAAAATGGCTGGTAATAATGCTATAGGTGGTACTGCTTATGTAACTCTAGAACCTTGTAGTCATTTTGGCAAAACACCACCTTGTGCAGATGCTCTTATTAAGTCAGGTATTAAACGTGTTGTTATTGCTATGCAGGATCCCAATCCTAATGTGGCAGGTAAAGGAATAAAGCGATTAAATGATGCTGGCGTAAAAGTCTGTGTCGGTGTTTTAGTTGATCAAGCAGAATCACTCAATAAAGGTTTTTTGAAACGAATGCGTACTGGTTTACCGTATGTGCAACTTAAATTGGCAACTTCGCTAGATGGTAAAATTGCGATGGCATCTGGTGAAAGTAAATGGATCACCTCAACGAGTGCTAGACAAGATGTGCAACAATTTAGAGCGCAAGCCAGTTGTATTTTAAGTACCCGATCTACTGTTCAAATAGATAATGCAAATTTTACGGTTAGGCATGCAGAATTGCCTGAAGCAGTAAAAAAAATATATAATTGTGATAAAATTAGACAACCCATTCGAGTTATTATTGATAGTCAAAATAGACTTAATGGTGAAGAGAATATTTTTAAACAGTCAGGTGAAACATGGGTTGTAAGAAAACAAAATATTCCAATTCATAAACCTAATACTAGCTTAATAGTTGAACCGTCTATTAAAGATAATATAGACTTAGTTAACTTGTTAAAAACATTAGCTAAAAAACAAATAAATTCTGTTTGGGTTGAAGCTGGTTCTCATTTTGCTGGGGCATTAATTGCACAAGATTTAATCGATGAATTAATTATTTATTATGCACCAAAATTACTTGGGCATAATGCCTTAGATATGTGTGTACTTCCTAACTTACATGCACTCTCATTAGCACCACATTTTAGATTTGAATCGACTAAAATGATTGATGAAGATCTGCGAGTTATTTTGAAAAGGTAATATTATATACTAAGTAATAAACTATTTCTTAATATTAAATAATTTTAAACTAAATAGTGAACTAAACCGTTTGCTGTTTTTTCGATTTTATAAATTTTAATAAAAAAAACGAATTATATTTATCAATATTAATAATATAATTCGTCTTAAGGTTTAACTATATATTTTTTCTGATTTTTCGAATGTGTTTATTATTATATATCTCAATTTTAGTATCAGGTATTGATACACTTTTACTTATTGGTAATGGAGTGTGGGATCTGGAATCAACAAGCTTATTATTTTCTATGTTTATATCTAAAATAAATTTTGCCTATTAGCATCCATCTCCTTTACAATTATCGAAACTTGATTATCAGCATTAATTTTTTGTAGTGAATCTAATTCTTGAGTAACACGATCTTTTAATTTTGTATTAATTGAATATAATTGTTCGGAGTTTGGAATTTTTAAGCTAATTACTGTAGTCCATATATAAGTTTCAACTTTATTTTGGGCCTTAATTGACCTTAGCACTAAGTAACCTAATGCCGGACTATAATTTTGGATAGCAGCTTTTTTTAATAATGCCATCCCTTTTATATCATTATTATTTTTTTCTAATAATTGTTTAGCTTTAAGATAATTAGCAATACTGATGTTTTTATCTACTGATTTATTTAACCATAATTCGCTTTGTTTGCTATCATTCTTCTTTTTATAATAATAGTGCATACCTAAGTATGCTAAAGGTTCATCATTCTGTAATGCAGTTTGTAATAATTGATACGCCTGTTCATTTTCTTGCTCAGAACTATTACTTTTCTCATCCAGTGACAGCATGGCTAATAAAGCAAATGCTTTACTATTACTTTTATCTTGAATTGCAATTTGCAAATACTCTTTTGCTTTTGGAATATCATTTTTTTTAACATAAATTAGTCCAGTTTTATAAGCTTGATTATTACTCATAACAGTATTTTGTTCCGGTGTACATCCAAACAAAAAAAATATAGCAATTACTGAACCTAAAAACATTATTTTATTTTTTAATTTCATTGTTTTTACCTTGTTTTTATATCAATTTAATGCTTTTAAAGATTTTTTGTAATTATTATTAATGATAATCTCATATAAATTTAGTATACAATATGTTTTGTCAGCTTCAATTTTATCAAAAGATAAAACATATTCTTTATTACTTAATAAGTTAATATTTTTTTGTGCATAACAAATTTTTGTATTTACCCATGATTTTCTTATGCCATAAGTATTAATATCCAAATTAATATTAGCTGGTAAATAAACCTCATTAACTTTCTTTTTATCATCTATTTCCATATTTATACCTAGATTTTTAACCTTTGGTGCGTTAATTTTATTACCATCAGCATATAAATATAAATTTCCTTTTACAGAATCTTTAATATAGAAATCCATTACGTCAAATAAACCGCTTCCAAAATCGCCAACTAACATAACTTTTGCTCTAGATGTGCCTTCATCAGGTTCGGGATATTGTTGTACCTTTTTATATCCTAATATTGTGCAACCAGATAAACAAGTGAAAATTAATATGGATATTAAAATTTTTATTTTTAACCTATTGAAAATGTTCATTTTGATTCCCATTTTAAATGTAATTACAAAATTGATTTATTCATAATAAAAGACATAACATAACAAATCCAGAAAAAATATTAACTTTTATTTAAAGATTGTATTAATATTGAATAAATATTTTAAAACTTAAAAAAGATGGGCTTTAAAAAATATGATTATTTCTAGCGTCTTAATTTTAATCTCATTTTAAACTTTCGATTTAAAATAAATAATTGTATTTTCTAGTTTTGGCTTTTGCGAATATACCTAATTAAACTTATAGTTAGATTAATATTTATTAATGCATGATTAACGTAAATAGTATATATTTAATGAACTATTTTTTAATTGGAAGTAATTTTGATAAATTATTCTTTCAAAACAAAAGATAGGTTACTATCAATATCGTGATATAGATCACAAAAATTAACTTTTCTTTAAAATTAAAATAAATTTCGTTGCTAAAGTTATATTTAACCAGTTAACCTGTGTACCTAGTATATTAGGATGTCTGATAAGTATTAACTACTATTAATAGTAGTTATATTATGGTAATGCATGGATGCTAATTTTTACCATTGTTAATATTTATCTAATTATATAGGAAATAAAAATTGGCTAGAGTATCGTCAGCCCTGTTAAAACGTAGATTGGACATTGCAGAAATAGTACGCAAACATGGAGAAGTGAAAGTAGATGATTTATCTGAAAAGCTCCAAGTTTCTAATGTAACTATTCGACAAGATTTAACATATTTAGAACAACAAGGTTATTTAAAACGATCCTTTGGAGGAGCAATTTATATCTCTCCTGAAGGCACAATCAATAGTAGTGCTCCAGCTATAATCTCTCCAAATTTCACAAATAATAATGATAATCGTGATATTGGTTTAGTAATAACTTGCTTAAGTTATATTAATGATGGTGATACTATCTTTTTAAGTCATGGAAATTTGATCCGTAAACTCATTCCTTTTTTACACAATAAAAAGTCTTTAAGGCTAATTATGAATGATATTCATAATGCTCAATTAGTTAAAGAATTTTCCGATGCTGAAGTTATTCTTATCGGTGGAGTATTACTTGATGGTAATATTTTACAAAATCATAAAGTTATTAACTTTATTTTAAATCAATTCCCTGTTACACGTTTTATTGTTGAATTAGCTGCAATTAATACTGATAACCAATTAACTATTGACAATATTGAACAGCAAAAAACTTATCAACATGTTTTAAAGAATGCCAAACATATTATTGGCATTTTGCCGCAAAGAATTATATTTAATGATAACCATAGTATTGGGAAATTAAAAAATATTGATGTAGTGATATTATCCAGGCCAGCTGTTACCGAATATCATCAACAATTATTAGACTCTAATTTTAACCAGTCAGATATAAATAAATACTGTGTCACTTATCACAATGGATTGGATATATAATATGACTTTCAAAATTTGCACTATAGGTGAGTTAATTGTTGATTTTTTAGCTAAAGGACAAAATCAACGGTTTGATCAAACAGGGGAATTTATTGGTCCATTCCCAAGTGGAGCTCCAGCAGTATTTGCAGATCAAGTGGCAAAATTGGGTTTTTCTGTCATTTTTTTTAGTTGTGTTGGTAAAGATCAATTTGGAAAAATGTGTGTGAATCGACTTAAAAAAGATGGGGTTATTATTGATGGTATAACTTTTCATCGTAAAGCTAACACTGGTAGCGCTTTTGTTTCTTATAAAAGTAATACAGAAAGCGATTTTATTTTTAATATCCCTAATAGTGCCTGCGGTTTATTGTCGTTCAACCATATTGATGAAAATTTATTGAAAGATTGTAATCATTTGCATGTCATGGGGTCGTCACTTTATTCATTTCGCGCTATTGACGCAATGCGTAAAGCCATAGATATTATTAAAAATAAAGGTGGAACAATATCATTCGATCCCAATTTGCGTAAAGAAATGTTTGAAATTCAAGAGATGGAACAATCGTTTGATTATATCATGGAATATACGGATATATTTTTACTAAGTACGAATGAAGTGAGTTATTTTGCTCATAATACTGGCGAAAGTGAACAGCAAACAATGCAAGCACTATTAAAAAAAGGTATCAAACATATTGTAGTAAAAAAAGGTGTCAATGGTGCTAACTATTACGGGCGTGATGAACAAAATAAATTTACAATGATGAATATCGATGGATTGAGAATACATTCTGTAGATCCCACAGGAGCCGGAGATTGCTTTGACGCAACATTTGTAAGCTTAATGTTAGCCGGTTATCCAGTTAGGATCGCATTGAAATATGCAAATGCTAGTGGTGCATTGGCAGTATCAAAAAAAGGAGCAATGGAAGGAACTTCAACATTAATTGAGTTAGAAAAAGTGCTCTCTCGCTCTACCAATAACATTTAAAAATTGTATATGAAGATAAAAAATCCCAATAACAATGTTATTGGGAAAGCATAAGGAATAGGAAAACAATGAAATAAATACATTGTGATATATAGTATGCTCCATTTTTGGATTTGTGTATGTAAGGGGATGTCAATAATTACTTAAATACTTTGTATCTAATACGTTAAACAATCGTAAAGAACTTGCGAATCAAAATCATTCCTAATTAAATAACTATTTTACAGAAAAATTTCTAATAACGAATTTAGAAATAATTTACCATGTTCAGTTATTTGCCAATTTTGTTTATCCTCAGTTATATAATTTTTTTCAATAGCGTTGGTTATCTGTTTATTAATAGTTTGTAAAGGCAAAAAGGTTCGCAGTTCAAATTCCTCTTTAGGTGTTGGTTCAAATAATCTGAACCGATTCATAAAAAATTCAAATGGCAAATCTTCTTGAGATACACAATATGATTTTTCTAAATAATGTCCTTCTAAATATCCTTTAGGATGGCGGGTTTTAATTGTACGAATAATTTGTCCATCTTTTTGAGTAATTTTTCCATGTGCTCCACAACCAATGCCTAGATAGTCGCCAAATCGCCAATAGTTTAAGTTATGTTGGCATTGATAGTTGGGTTTGGCATAAGCTGAGGTTTCATACTGTAGATAACCATTATTTACCAATAGTTGATGTCCTTGTTGATAAATTTCCCAAAGTAAATCATCATTAGGTAAAATGGGTGGTTTTGAACCAAATAATGTATTTGGTTCAATGGTTAGTTGGTACCAAGATAAATGTGGAGGATTAATTTCAATTGCTTGTTTTAAATCAAACAAAGCATCATCAATATTTTGATTTGGTAAACCATGCATTAAATCTAGATTAAAACAATGCAAATTTACATTATGAGCGAATTTAGCAGCTGTAATCGCTTCTTTCGAATTATGTACTCGGCCTAATTTTAAAAGTTTATCATTTTGAAAACTCTGCACACCAATTGAAATTCGATTGATACCTGCTTGTTGATATCCTTTAAATCTCTCTATATCAACAGAATTTGGATTTGCCTCAATAGTAATTTCGGCCTTTTTTTCAATCGGCATAATATGATTGATATTTAATAATAATTGATAAATAAGTTCAGCAGTAAAAAGACTTGGAGTACCACCACCTATAAAAATAGAATGTATTACTCGGTCGTTACAAAATTTTATATCTTGTTGTAAGTCTTTAATTAAATGGTGTATATAAGCGTTATAATCAGGTGTTTTTTTTAGAGTGTGAGAATTAAAATCACAATAAGGGCATTTTTGTATACACCAAGGCATATGAATATACAAACTTATTGTTTTTTTATGTTGAAACATATGCTTTCCCGGAGAATTATACCTAGATAACTAATTAATAATTAGCTTATTATTTTAACCTGATTCTAATAAAAAATCTCTTTTGTGCATATTAACCATTGTTATAATTAATGGAATGAGAGTACAATCAAATGCAAAACGATTATAATAAATTGTAATTTTATTTAAATTTTTGTTAGTGAGGAGGAAGTATGAGTATTATTAAGGAAATATTAGACTGTTTTGAATCGGGAAAATCATTAAGTTCGTCGGTTAAACAATCAAAATTTGGTGAATTACCTATTTTAGTTATAAAACACAAAATTTGTTCAGCAGCAGTTTGTCTACAAGGCGCACATTTATTATTTTGGCAACCTGTTGCAGAATCGACCCCTGTAATATGGTTGAGTAATAAAACTTTTTTACAAAAAGGCACTGCAATTCGTGGGGGTGTACCTATTTGTTGGCCTTGGTTTGGAAAATCAGGAGACCCAATGCATGGCTTTGCTCGACTTGTCGAATGGACGTTAGAGTCATGCACAGAAGATGAAAATGGAGTTGATTTGCTTTTAACATTAACAAATAATCAACAAACTGAACCATTTTTTTCAAAACCTTTCAATATTTCCCTTACAATTCATATAGGTAAAATTTGTCAGATAACATTAAGTTGTGAAGGTGATTTTGAGGCAACTAGTGCATTACATACTTATTTTGGAATTGATGATATTACTAATGTTGTTGTCAAAGGCCTTGGTGAAACGTATCAGGAACGACTGGCTATAGAGAATAAGCCTTCGGTTGTTGGAGAATTAACTTTTAATCAAGAGGTTGACCGTATATACACTAATGCCAATCATATAATAACTATAACCGATAGCCACCGAACAATCCAATTAACAAATACTAATGCAAGTGATGTAGTCACTTGGAATCCATGGATTGAGAAAGCTAAATCGATGGTAGATTTTGCAGATGAAGAATATAAAACTATGGTTTGTGTTGAAACGGGTTGTATTAATAATGTGTTAAAATTGTCACCAACTAAAAAAACAACTTATGGTTTCAAAATAGAAGTTATCTAATATATAACTCAATATAAATCTATATTAAGTTTTTATATTATTTTATCACTTAGAAACTGATTATTTAATTGCGTTTACAAAGATAAGGCTTTATAATCGCTCACGCTTTTTAAAGCACTAATTTGACAACCAATTACTGGGTCGCCTGTAATTGGTTTTATTAAAGAAACTAAGAGAAATAAGCATGTTTACATTAAAAGCAGAAGTTAGAAAAGAGCATGGTAAGGGTGCGAGCCGCCGCCTGCGCAACGCTGGTCAATTTCCAGCCATTATTTATGGTGGAACAGAACCCGCAATCTCAGTGATCCTTGATCATAATCAGATTTTTAATATGCAAGAAAAACCAGAGTTTTACTCTGAAGTTTTAACTATTGAAGTTGACGGTAAAGCAGTTAAAGTTAAAGTACAAGCAGTACAACGACACCCATTTAAACCAAAATTAGTTCATATGGACTTTGTTCGCGTTTAATTTATTTATTCGTTGGTGTCATTTCCAATGACAATACTAGCTAAAAGGTCACCCGTTTAGGTGACCTTTTGTTTTTTCTATTTGAGAGTAATTATAAGTTAAGGCTAATGCCTATTATTATGATTTATATAATTAACTGGATCTACACCTACGATCTTACATAATAATTATTCTTTATACCATTTTAGGAGAAAAACATGCCTGATATCCTAGCTTGTGATTTAGTAATATTTGGGGCTAAAGGGGATTTGACTAGACGTAAATTATTACCATCTTTATATCAACTGGAAAAATGTGGAAAATTACCTAATAAAACAAAAATTTTAGGTGTAGGTCGTGCCGATTGGGATCATGCAGCTTATGCTGAAATAGCAAAAGATGCACTTATTACATTTATGTCGGAACCATTAGATGAAGAAATTTGGGAGAAATTTAGTCAACGACTTAATTTTCATAAATTAGATGTAAATGAAACATCTGCTTTTGAGGGGTTAAAGCAGAAACTTGATCAAAATTATCCTGCAATTTTCTACTTTGCTATGCATCCAGGGGCTTTTGGTACCATTTGTCAAGGGTTAGCTGAAGCAGGATTAAACCAAGCACAAAATCGTATAGTTATGGAAAAACCACTTGGTACTGATTTACAATCGTCACGTGAAATTAATGATTCAGTTGCTAAATTTTTTGATGAGTCACAGGTTTACCGAATTGACCATTATTTAGGCAAAGAATCAGTTTTAAACTTATTAGCATTACGTTTTGCCAACACATTTTTTGCATCATTTTGGGATCGTAATTTTATTGATCATGTTGAAATTACGGTGGCAGAACAAGTAGGTATTGAAGGTCGTTGGGGATATTTTGATAAAGCTGGGCAAATGCGAGATATGGTACAAAATCACTTGTTACAAATTTTGACTATGATTGCTATGTCTCCCCCCGCTAATCTAGGAGATGATAGTCTACGTAGTGAAAAGATAGCCGTGCTTAATGCTCTTAGACCAATTGATAAAAATAATGTTCGAGAGAAAGTTGTTCGTGGTCAATATACAGCTGGCTTTGTTAATGGTATTAATGTTCCCGGTTATTTAGAAGAAGATGGTTCAAATAAAGAAAGTAACACTGAAACCTTTGTTGCAATTAGAGTTGATATTGATAATTGGCGTTGGGCAGGTGTACCATTTTACTTACGTACTGGAAAGCGATTACCTACTAAATGTTCGGAAGTGGTTGTTTATTTTAAATCATTACCACTTAATTTATTTAATGACTCTTATCCGCAATTACCACAAAATAAATTAACTATTCGTTTGCAACCAGAAGATGGTATGGATATCGAAATTTTAAATAAAGTACCAGGATTAGATAGTACTCATAACTTACAAACAACTAAGCTAGATTTAAGCTATAGTGAAACTTTTCATCAACATAGTGCAGATGCATATGAACGTTTATTACTTGAAGTAATGCGTGGACGCCAAGCATTATTTGTGCATCGTGACGAAGTGGAAGCTGCATGGAAGTGGGTTGACTCAATCATTAATGCATGGAATGCAGATAATGAATCCCCAAAAACATATCAAGCAGGTACTTGGGGGCCAGTTGCCTCTGTAGCTTTAATCACAAAAGATGGATATTCGTGGCACGAATTTGAATAATGGGGAATTCTAACATGTTTACATTAAACAAATTTACAAATAGTCAATTATTAATAGAAGATTTAGTTGCAAATATTGTAAGAGAGTTAAAACTTGCAATTAGCCAAACAGGACGTGCCTCGATAGCTGTTTCAGGAGGTAAAACACCAATCCCTTTATTTACTCTACTTAGTCGACAAGATTTAAACTGGAGTAATATTTATGTGACACTAGTTGATGACAGATGGGTTGATGATACTAATGAAGCTAGTAATGAAAAATTAGTAATGACTTATTTATTACAAAATAAGGCACAATTTGCAAATTTTATTGGTTTAAAAAATAGTTGTAATAATCCATTTGATGGAGCTGAAATAACAGATAAAGTATTAACCACCAAAATGCCGCTACCATTTGATGTTCTCATTTTAGGTATGGGTGATGATGGACATACCGCATCACTTTTTCCTGGTGCAGCTAATTTAATGGCAGGTTTAGATATGAATTCAGGTAGAAAAGTTATTGGAATGACACCCATAACGGCACCATTTGATCGCATTACATTAACATTACCAACTATATTAGAAAGTAAAAATATTTACTTACATTTGATTGGTCAAAGCAAAATGGATGTATTAGAGAAAGCAGAAAAAAATGATGATGTCAGTGAAATGCCAATTCGTGCCATTATACTTCAAGATAAAGTTAATGTGACTGGATTTTGGTCAGCTATTTAATATTTACATTGATTTTGCTGGCATAAGCCAGCAAAACTATATTGATAAAAATTCTAACTTTTTTAAATATTTTATTCATAAACAGAAAAATGAGTATTTTTTAATAATATTTGATAATCATTTCAAATTATAACCATTAATTCATCTTTACACTTTTTTCCCTAATTAAACAAATTATTACTCATTACAATTTATACCTTTTATAAATGCCTAAAAAATATCTTTAATATTTCATAAATTAATTAATCAAAAAACTATTATTTTTTTCACTTTTGTGGTAAAAAGTGGGAATAAGTGGTGAAATTATCTGCTTTTTTTAATTTATTGATTTTTATTAATTAAAAAATAATAAAATTTATACATAACGGTGTTTTTATGTTTAGTGGTGCAATCGCAGTCAATTTAGATAGTAAAGGACGAATGGCTATTCCAACTCGTTACCGAGAATTTTTGTCTGAAGGTATGGTTTGTACGATAGGTTTATATCATGAATGTCTAACGCTGTATTCTATGTCTGAATGGGAAAACATCGAACAACAACTCTCAACATTATCAACAATTGTTGAAGCTGAACGTAGGATTAAACGATTACTATTAGGTTATGCAACTGAGTGTCCAATGGATAATTCTGGACGAATATTATTACCATCAACATTAAGAACCTATGCAAGATTAGAAAAATATATCATGTTTGTTGGTCAATCTAATAAATTTGAAATTTGGGATGAGGCTGTTTGGTATCAACAAATTAATGATGATATTGCGGCGCTTCCAACAGATATTGAAAAATTATCAGACAATTTAAAAAGTTTAACTATTTAGGATAAGTCAAAGAATGATGGATTATCAGCATAAGACAGTTTTATTAAATGAAGCTGTTACATCATTAAATATAAAAAAAAATGGTATTTATGTTGATGGTACTTTTGGCCGAGGCGGGCACTCTAAGTTAATTCTTGAACAATTAGGGGATAAAGGACGATTAATTGCAATTGATCGGGATGAGCGAGCTCAACAATCCGCTTTGTTGATTAAAGATCCTCGTTTTTCTTTTATTTTAGGTGAATTTTCAAATATATATCAATATATTGATAATTTAAAATTATTAGGCAAAATCGATGGTTTTCTGTTAGACCTAGGGGTGTCATCGCCACAATTAGACGATCCAGAAAGAGGATTTTCATTTATGCGCGATGGTCCACTTGATATGCGAATGAATAATCTTAAAGGTATATCAGCAAGCGAGTGGTTATTAGATAGTGGAGTTGAAGATATCGCATGGGTACTCAAAACATTTGGCGAAGAAAAATTTGCAAAACGTATCGCTCATGCAATAGTTGAACAAAACCAAATTGAACCAATAACGCGAACATTAGAATTAGCTAAACTGATAGAAAAAGTAATTCCTAAGAAGGACAAAAATAAACATCCAGCAACTAGGAGTTTTCAGGCAATTCGTATTTATATTAATAGTGAATTAGAGGAAGTTGAACAAGCATTAAAAAGTAGTTTATCAATACTCGCTAATAATGGGCGTCTTGCGATAATTAGTTTTCATTCTATAGAAGATAGAATAGTAAAACAGTTTATTAATAAACAAAGTAAAGGGCCTCAACTTCCTGCTGGTTTACCGCTCACAGAAGAACAAATTAAACAGTTTGGTGGAGCTAAATTAAAATCACTTGGAAAAATTAAGCCAAGTAATGTTGAAATTAATGATAATCCGAGATCTCGGAGTGCAATATTAAGATTAGCTGAAAGGAAAAATGACCAGTAACCAAAACGATGATAATTACCTTAATGATATCGATAATCCCAAAAAACCATGTAAAAGTTTATTTGGATTAATTATTGGTGATTTATTAGGGCGTCAAAAATTTTCTTTATTGTTGCTAATACTCATTATTATTTCAGCAGGAGCTGTATTAATAACAACTCAACAAGTTCGTAAACAATTGTTTGAGCGAGAACAATTATTATTAGAGCAAGATGTATTAGAAAGTGAATGGCGTAATTTAGTAATTGAAGAGAACGTACTTGCCGATCCTAAACGAGTTGAAGACAAGGCAAAAAATCAATTAGGTATGACTTCTGTTACTCCGCAGAATGAAACCGTTATTGTAATAAAGAGTAAATAATGAAGTCAGTTACTAACAATAAGAAAGATAAAAAAGTTACCAAGGCAATTAAAATTAATAAAGCGAATAATAAAAAACAGTTTTTTACGCCCAATAGATTTTATGTGGTATATGGTTTTATTATTTTCGCTATTATTTGTTTAATAGTCAAAATGGCAATTTTACAAATAATTGAACCAGATAAATTAATTGCTGAGGGCAATAAACGCTCTCTTCGTTATCAAGATATGGATGCACCAAGAGCTATGATAACTGATCGTAATGGTCGGGCGTTAGCGGTTAGCGTGCCAATGTATGATGTTTGGGCTGATCCCAAAATTGTGGTGCAAAAGGGAGGTGTGAACGTAAATGATATTAGATGGCAAGGATTAGCAAATACACTAAATATACCTATGTCAACGCTTGAACAAAAATTAAGTAACCCAGCAATGCGTTTTGTTTATTTATCTAGACAGATTACACCAACAATATCGGATTACTTAAAAAAGTTAAAGCTACCAGGAATATCATTTGCTAAAACTTCAAAACGTTATTACCCTGCAGCAGAAAATATTGCTCAATTAATTGGATTAACAGATATTGATGAAAATGGAATTGAAAAGGGTTCCGAAGGGATCGAAAAAAGTTTTAATAAATGGTTAATCGGTGAATCAGGACAAAGAGTAGTAAGACGAGATCGAGTCGGTCGTGTCATTGAAGAATTAAAACGAACGGAAAGTGAGACAGCATCGGATTTAGCTTTGAGTATTGATGAACGATTACAATCACTTGTATACAGTGAATTAAGTCAAGCGGTTGAATTTAATAAAGCTGATAGTGGCACAGCAGTATTAATTGATGTACATACCGGTGAGATTTTAGCAATGGCAACTAGTCCTTCTTATAATCCAAATAATCGTTCAACACTTGATTATAATTTATTGAGGAATCGCGCTGTAACTGACGCTTTTGAACCAGGATCCACAGTTAAACCTTTAGTGGTAATGGCTGCGTTGGAAAAGAAGATCGCTGATTTAAATACAATTATAGATACCAGACCATTCTATGTAAATCGTTATGAAATTAAAGATGTCTCATATCAAAAATCCCTGAATTTAGCTGGAATTCTTGAAAAATCTAGTAATGTTGGGGTAAGTAAATTAGCTTTACAAATGGAATCAAGTGATGTGGTTGAGTTTTATAGCCGATTTGGGTTAGGCCAACCAACAGGCCTTGGATTAGGTGGAGAAGTAAGTGGTTCAATTGCCGCAGATAGAACAAGAAAATGGGCTGATATTGAAAGAGCAACTTTTGCTTTTGGTTATGGATTAAGTGTAACTCCTCTACAACTTGCAAGGGCATATGCAACTATAGGTAGTTATGGTATTTATCGACCAGTTTCAATTGTAAAAGTTACTGAACCAGTTAAAGGCGAAAGAGTGGTGCAAGAGAAAATAGCTAAAACGGTAGTCCAATTAATGGAAGCCGTCGCAGTTACTGGTGGTGGTACTAAAGCATCGGTTCCTGGTTATAGTGTGGGTGTTAAGACAGGTACTGCAAAAAAATTAGCTGGTGGTCGATATGTTAATCAATATTTGGCATATACCGCTGGTATAGCGCCAGCAACAGCACCCAAATATTCGTTGGTAGTTGTTATTGATAATCCTAAAGCAGGTCAATATTATGGTGGTTCGGTTTCTGCACCAGTGTTTAGTCGTATCATGGGTGGCGTACTTAGAACCATGAATATTAAACCAGATCGTCAAGTTGATGGACAAATGATTATTTATTAATAGGTGGAAAATGATGGCAACATCGACATTTAAAACATTATTTCGTTTATTAGGTGGAAGCGATAATTTAGATATAATAGATTTTCCTATTAATCACTTGTGCATGGATAGCCGTATGGTAACTAAAAACGATGTATTTGTTGCTATTAAAGGCGCTACAGTCGATGGTCAAACTTTTATTCCCCAAGCCATTATATCTGGTGCTGCAGTGATCTTAATCGAAACTCCTAGAAAATCAGATAATTTAAAAATTAATTATATTAAGCAAGATGAAAAACTTATACCTCAAGTGAAAGTCTTTAATTTATCTAAAAGATTATCTGTTATTGCTAGTGAGTTTTATGATTTTCCTTCAAAGAAATTATCAGTTATTGGTGTAACTGGTACGAATGGTAAAACCACGGTGACACAACTCATAGCGCAATGTACTACGTTATTGTGTGAAAAAAGTGCCATTTTAGGCACGATAGGCAATGGCATTTATAATCACATACAACCATCAATAAATACCACAGCTTCACCAATAGATATTCAAACCTTATTAGCTGATTTTGTAAAAGAACAAGTCAAAGTTGTTGCCATGGAAATTTCATCGCATGGATTAACAATGAATCGCGTTAAAGGATTGAGTTGTGTAGCAACAGTATTTACTAATTTGAGTCGAGATCACCTAGATTACCACAAAACCATGAGTAAATATGCTAAGGCAAAATGGGCATTATTTAGTCAAGATAAAAAAGAGAAGCAAGTTGAAGATTCAGGTAAAAGTATAATTAATTATGATGATAGTTATGGTAAACGTTGGATTGAAAAACTTGACCATGTGACAGTTGTATCATGCCAACCAAAATCGTTGCGTCATTTAAAAGCATTAAATAGACCGTATGTTGGTGTATCAATGATTGAATATCATGATAAAGGAGCCAAAATTCATATGGAGTCCAGTTGGGGAAAAGCAGTTATTAATAGTCGACTGCTAGGTGAATTTAATGTTTCAAACTTATTACTATCAATTGCTACATTGTTAGCTCTTAATTTTCCTTTTTTTTCAGTAGTCAATATGGCATCTTTCCTAAAACCTATCTGCGGACGAATGGAAGTATTACATGCCAAAGATTCCCCAACCGTTATTGTTGATTATGCACATACACCCGATGCTTTGCAAAAAGCAATACAGGCAAGTCGCATTCACTGTAAAGGTACTTTATGGGTAATTTTTGGTTGTGGGGGTGATAGAGATTCAGGTAAAAGGCCATTAATGGGTGAAATAGCAGATCAATTTGCCGATAAAATTATACTTACTAATGATAATCCACGCACTGAAAATGAAATGACAATTATTCATGATATTGAACAAGGTTTATTAAATAGTAAAAAAGTACAAGTTATTACGGATCGAATTCAAGCCATTACCCAAACACTTACACAAGCAAAACCAAATGATGTAATTCTTATTGCAGGTAAAGGTCATGAAGATTATCAAATTATTGGTAAAACTAAACATCATTATTCTGATCAAGAAACTGTTAAACAGCTTTTAGGAGAAGAAAATCTATTATGATTCCATTAGTTATTAAAGACATTATAAAATTAGTAAATGGTGAACCTTATCATATTAACGATGAAGTTTTAAAGGTTAATTCAATTGATATTGATTCACGTAAAATTACTAAACAATCAGTGTTTATTGCGATTGTGGGTGATAATTTTGATGGACATGAATTTGCTTCGCAAGCTATTCAGAGTGGTGCAATAGCAGTTATTGTTAACCACAAATTAGACAGTTTAATTCCACAAATTGTGGTGGCAGATACTCGTCAAGCATTAGGGCAAATTGCTGCTTATATTCGTCAGCAAAATTTAGCTAAAGTTGTTGCTCTTACAGGGTCTTCAGGTAAAACTTCGGTCAAAGAAATGACGGCAGCAATTTTACAGAATTGTGGGCCAACATTATACACACAAGGTAATTTTAATAATGATATTGGTGTGCCTCTCACATTATTGCGTTTAACACCGCGGGATCAGTTTGCAGTCATTGAATTAGGTGCTAATCATATTGGTGAAATTGCCTATACAACTAATATTGTTAAACCTCAAAGTGCATTAATTAATAATATTGCGGAAGCTCATATTGAAGGTTTTGGTTCGCTAGCTGGAGTAGCAACAGCAAAAGGTGAAATTTTTCAGGGTTTACCAAAAGATGGTATCGCCATTATTAATTTAGATAGTTACTCTGAAAAATGGTTTACAAGTGTAACCGACAAAAAAGTTTGGACTTTTTCATTAGATAAAAAAACGGCAGATTTTTATGCTTCTAATATTCAGATAGGCGATTCTAGTAATTTTATATTACATACACTCCAAGGTGAATGTGAAATTATATTACCTTTAGTTGGTCAACATAACGTTGCTAATGCGATAGCTGCATCAGCATTAGCTATGTCTGTTGGTGCGAACTTAAATCAAGTTAAGCATGGGTTAGCAACCTTGAAATCTGTAAAAGGACGGCTTTATCCAATTAAATTAAATGCAACTCAATTAATTTGGGATGATTCATATAATGCTAATGTTGGTTCAATGTCTGCAGCAATAAAAGTTTTAGCTCAACAATCAGGTTATAGAGTTCTAGTTGTGGGTGATATGGCTGAATTGGGGTATGAAGCAGAAATGTATCACCGGCAAATAGGTGAACTAGCTCGGCAACAAGAACTTGATTGTGTAGTAAGTGTAGGTAAGTTAAGTCAATTTATCAGTCAATCTAGTGGCGTAGGCCATCATTTTGATAATAAACAAGAAGCTGTAACTTATCTATTAACTCTCTTACGTCAGTATCCAGTCTTGACTATGCTGGTTAAAGGTTCACGGAGTGCAAAAATGGAAGATATCATAGAAAAAATTAAAATTAAACAACTTAAAATTAGTCAGGATTAAAATCATGTTGGTGTTGATTTCAGAATATTTAGTTAAATATTTTAGCATTTTTAATGTTATCTCCTATTTAACAGTAAGAGCAATTTTAGGTTTATTAACCTCGTTAACTATTTCATTACTAATGGGACAAAAAGTTATTGATTGGTTACAAAAATTACAAATAGGTCAAGTTGTACGTAATGATGGGCCAGAATCTCATCTGAGTAAAAAAGGAACACCTACTATGGGTGGTACTTTGATATTGGTATCAATTTCGTTATCAGTATTTTTATGGGCTGACCTGCGTAATCCCTATGTCTGGGTAACATTATTTGTACTAATTGGATATGGTATTGTTGGGTTTGCCGATGATTATTTGAAAGTAATACGTAAAAACACCGCAGGTCTTATTGCAAGGTGGAAGTATTTCTGGCAATCAGTTATTGCATTAATAGTAGCATTTGGTCTTTACATTTATGGTAAAGACAGTTCAGTAACAGTATTAGTTGTACCATTTTTTAAAGATATTATGCCCCAATTAGGTATAGGATTTATTTTATTAACTTATTTTGTCATTGTTGGCGCAGGTAATGCCGTAAATCTAACCGATGGGCTTGACGGTCTAGCTATTATGCCTACTGTTTTTGTAGCAGCTGGTTTTGCTTTAGTTTCTTGGGCAACAGGGAATGTCAATTTTGCTGCTTATTTACATATTCCTTATATTAAGTTTAGCGGTGAACTAATGATCGTCTGTACAGCGATCATCGGTGCTGGGTTAGGTTTTCTTTGGTTTAACACCTATCCAGCTATGGTGTTTATGGGGGATGTTGGTTCTCTTGCTTTAGGTGGTGTATTAGGGATTATTTCAGTTTTATTAAGGCAAGAATTTTTACTACTAATAATGGGTGGCATATTTGTAATCGAAACCATGTCGGTTATTTTGCAAGTAGGATCGTTTAAATTGAGGGGTAAACGAATCTTTCGTATGGCCCCAATTCACCATCATTATGAATTAAAAGGTTGGCCAGAACCACGTGTTATTGTCCGCTTTTGGATTATATCTCTAATGTTGGTACTAATTGGTTTGTTAACATTAAAATTACGTTGATTAAAAATAGATCAGGGTTAAATCATGATTAATTATCAGGGCAAAAATGTCGTTATTATTGGATTAGGTATTACCGGACTGTCTTGTATCGACTATTTTCTTGCTCAAGGAGTTATTCCTAAAGTAATAGATACTCGTTCATCACCATCAGGATTAGAACAATTAGATAAACGGATTGTTTATCATTTAGGTGGACTAAATATTGATTGGTTACTCGAAGCAGATTTAATTGTGGTTAGTCCAGGTATTGCATTATCTACACCAGAGTTACAAGAAGCTGCTGTAAAAGGTATAGAAATTATTGGTGATGTAGAACTTTTTTGTCGCGAAGTTAATCAAAAAGGTAATAAAAAGATTATTGCTATCACTGGTGCAAATGGTAAAACTACTGTTACTTCTTTAGTTGGTGAAGTAATTAAATCTGCAGGTATTAAAGTTGCTGTAGGAGGTAATATTGGTCAGCCAGCCTTAAAGTTATTAACTCAAGACTATGATGTTTATGTATTGGAATTATCTAGTTTTCAGTTAGAAACAACTTATAGTTTAAATGCAACAGTAGCGACAATTTTGAACATTTCAGAAGATCATATGGATCGATATCCACTAGGTTTAATGCAATATGCAAAAGCAAAACAACGAATCTATGTAAATGCCAAATATTGTATCATTAATCATGATGATAAATTGACTATTCCTACAGATAACTATAAAAATATAACTTCATTTGGTTTACAGAAAGGTGATTATCATTTAGATCCTCATTATGATTATTTGATCGCTCAAGAACAACCCGTATTAGCTACTAAAACATTAAAACTAATTGGTTGTCATAATTACCTTAATGCATTAGCGGCTTTAGCTATTGCAGATAAATTAATGATTTCTAGAGAGTCAAGTTTAGCAACTATTGCTACATTTCAAGGATTACCGCATCGTTTTGAATTAGTATTAGAAAAAAATGGTATAAAATGGATAAATGATTCTAAAGCAACTAATGTTGGTAGTACAGAAGCTGCTTTGAAAAGCATAATTTGTAAAGGTAAGTTATTTCTATTACTCGGTGGTAATGGTAAGTCAGCAGATTTTTCCCCTTTAATCCCTTATTTTCAAAATAGAAAACTCGAAATTTTTTGTTTTGGCAGAGATCGTCTACTACTTGCAAAATTAGCACCTTGCATTACAACTATTACAGAAACACTTACTGAAGCTATGCAAATTATTGCTAAAAAAGTCGTAACTAACGATGTAGTGTTACTTTCGCCTGCCTGTGCCAGTTTGGATCAGTTTAAAAATTATGTTGAGCGAGGGAATCAATTTGCTTTACTTGCTAAACAACTTACTTTAAGGAGTGAACAATGACACTCTTTTGGCTAAAAAAACAAGTTAATCCTCATATCCCGTTTGATAATCAATTGCTTTGGACAGTATTGGGATTAATGATATTTGGCTTAATAATGGTGACCTCAGCGTCAATGTCATTTAGTGAAAATAATCCTTTTTTCTATACTCAACGTGAATTAATACAAATTGGTATTTCACTTTTTCTAATGTTTATTACCTTATATATTCCAATACAACGTTGGCAACAGTTTGCAACCTTACTGTTAATAATTGCTATTATTATGTTAGTTGCCGTATTAGGTATAGGTTCCTCAATTAATGGAGCCGCACGTTGGATCCCATTAGGAGTTTTTAATTTCCAACCTGCAGAATTATCAAAGTTAGCGTTATTTTTATTTTTAGCAGGTTATTTGGCTCGGAAATCAGATGAAGTCAAAAATGGTTTTTGGGGGTTTTTTAAGCCTATGGTAGTTATGGCTATTCTTTCTATTTTATTACTCCTGCAACCAGATTTAGGTACAGTTATTGTTCTGTTTATGGTCACCATTGGTATTTTATTTATTGCTGGTGCTAAATTATGGCAGTTTATAGCTATATTGTTAGCTGGTTTTGCGGCCGTAATCACACTAATTTTATATGAGTCTTATCGTTTGACTAGATTATTAACATTTCTTGACCCATGGCAAGATGCTACAGGTTCCGGATATCAGTTAGTTGCTTCATTGATGGCTATAGGTAGTGGTGGGTTATCCGGTCAAGGTATGGGAAATTCGATCCTGAAGTTAGGTTATCTACCAGAATGCCATACCGACTTTATTTTTTCGATTATTTCTGAAGAATATGGATATATTGGAATTCTTGCCTTATTAGCTTTGCTATTTTTCCTAACTTTTAAAGCGTTAGCAATCGGTTATCGGGCTTTAAATGAAGGTTTACAATTTTCCGGTTATTTGGCATGTCAAATTGGTATTTGGTTTGGATTTCAAACCTTTGTTAATGTTGGTGTAACTTCAGGAATGTTACCAACCAAAGGATTAACATTACCATTCATTAGTTATGGTGGTTCAAGTTTAATTGTAATGAGTGTTGCAGTTGCCATTTTACTTAGAATAGATTTTGAATTTAGACAAAAGCAAGCACAAGCAAGAATAAGGTTAATAAAATAATGAAAAAATTATTAGTAATGGCGGGTGGTACAGGCGGCCATGTTTTTCCAGGTATTGCTGTTGCACATTATTTGATGAAACAAGGTTGGCAAGTTAGATGGCTTGGTACAGCCGATAGAATGGAAGCTCATTTGGTTCCTGATAATGGTATTGATATTGATTTTATTGAAATATCGGGTTTACGTGGTAAAGGTAAAATTGCTTTGTTAAAAGCACCGTATAAAATCTTAAAAGCAGTTTTACAAGCAAGGAAAATATTAAAATCTTATCGCCCAGATGTTGTTTTAGGTATGGGGGGTTATGTTTCGGGTCCAGGAGGGATTGCCGCAAAAACGCTTGGAATTCCAATCGTTTTACATGAACAAAATGGAGTTGCGGGTTTAACTAATAAATATATAGCAAAGATTGCTACAAAAGTATTACAAGCATTTCCAACAGCATTTCCTAGTGCTGAAGTGGTAGGTAATCCAGTCCGAGAAGATCTTTTAACTGTTACTGAACCAGAGCAAAGGTTTAAAGATCGACAAGGCCCAATAAGAATTTTAATCATGGGTGGAAGCCAAGGCGCAAAGGTTATTAATGATATTGTACCTCAAGTAATAACTAAGTTAGGCAATCAATATGTTGTATGGCATCAAACCGGTAAAGGAATGTTAACTTCGGTGCTGGACTCTTATAAAAATTGCGATATGAGTAATAATAAGGTAACCGAATTCATCTCCGATGTAGCTGAAGCATATAGTTGGGCTGATATAGTAATTTGTCGCAGTGGGGCATTAACAGTTAGTGAGATAGAAATAGTTGGCATAGCAGCTATTTTTGTTCCATTTATGCATAAAGATCGGCAACAATTTTGGAATGCAAAATCATTAGCCGATATTGGTGCAGCTAAAATTATAGAACAACCTGATTTTAATGTTGAATCATTGGAAAATCTATTAGTAAACTTAGATAGAAAACAATTAGCATTGATGGCAATCAAAGCTAAAAGTTTATCGATTAATAATTCAACTGAAAGGGTAGCAGAAATACTGGATTCAGTGATAAAATAATTAGTTTTTGACATAACTTTGTGTAATAATCTTGTCAAGATGTTTAAGGTTATCTATATGTTTTGGTAAATTATAAAACATTGTAAAGTAAAATTAATTTTATTAAATAACTAATAAAAAAGATAATTTTAAACAAGAACAGAAATTAAAGTAGAGGTTAGATAGTGAATACAAAGGAATTAGCTAAGATAAGAGCAATTATTCCCGAAATGAAACGTGTTAGACATATCCATTTTGTCGGTATTGGTGGGGCCGGAATGGGTGGTATTGCCGAAGTTCTAGCTAATGAAGGTTATGAAATTAGTGGTTCAGATATTGCTGAAAATGCGGTGACTCAGCATTTAGAAACCTTAGGAGCAAAAATTGTAATTGGTCACTCGGCTGAAAATATACAGAATTCAAGTGTCGTTGTTATTTCTTCTGCTATTTCCCAAGATAATATAGAAGTAATTGCCGCTCGAGAGGCACGTATCCCGGTAATTCAGCGCGCGGAAATGTTAGCTGAATTGATGCGTTTTCGCTATGGTATTGCTATTGCAGGGACACACGGTAAAACCACAACAACAGCTATGGTCACGGCTATTTATGCTGAAGCTAAGCTTGATCCAACTTTTGTTAATGGCGGTTTAGTTAAGGCAGCAGGTACTCATGCTCAATTAGGCACTAGTCGTTATTTTATTGCAGAAGCGGATGAAAGTGATGCATCATTTCTTCACTTACAACCAATGGTTTCTATTGTCACAAATATAGAACCTGACCATATGGATACATATCAAGGTAATGTAGAAAACCTTAAACAAACATTTATTTCCTTTTTACGTAATTTACCTTTTTATGGTTTAGCTGTTATGTGCTATGACGATCCAATTAATCGTGAGTTATTACCAATTGTGGGGCGAAAAGTAATTACTTATGGTTTTAGTGAAGAAGCGGATGTCATTATTAAAAATTATCGCCAAGAACGAGGTATTAGCTATTACACTGTTTCACGTCCAAACTATAAGGATTTAAATATAGAATTAAATGCTCCAGGTAAACATAATGCTTTAAATTCTGCGGCAGCAATTATTGCTGCTACTGAAGATGGAATTGATGATGAGTCAATTATTAATGCTTTGGCTAAATTTGCGGGTACGAGTCGCCGCTTTGACTTATTAGGATTTTTCCCTCATTTTAATGGTGGTGATATTATGATGGTTGATGATTATGGTCATCATCCTAGTGAAGTTAATGCTACTATTCAAGCTGCAAGAAATGGTTGGCCTGAACGGCGTTTAGTTATGCTTTTTCAACCACATAGATATACTAGGACACGAGATTTATTTGATGATTTTGCTCAAGTACTGTCCCAAGTTGATGCATTAGTAATGTTAGATGTTTATTCCGCTGGTGAACAAGCAATTACTGGCGCTGATAGTCGCTCTTTATGCCGTTCTATTCGTAATCGAGGTAAAGTTGATCCAATTTATATTTCTGATTTGGAACAACTACCTGAAATCATGAAAGAGATTTTGCAAGGTAATGATTTATTGTTGACGCAAGGAGCGGGAAGTGTCAGCCGTATAGCTCGTCAATTAGCTAATGCTCATTTGTTTTCAAAAGAGGAACTATAATGAAGGATAAAGTTGCTATTTTGTATGGTGGTACATCTGCTGAGCGTGAAGTATCGCTTAAATCTGGTAAAGCGGTATTGACAGGATTATTGGCAAATGATGTAGATGCACATCTTATAGATACTAAAGATCACCCGATAACAAATTTAAAAGAAGAAGGTTTTACAAAAGTTTTTGTAATTTTACATGGTAGAGGTGGTGAAGATGGTATTGTACAAGCAATCTTAACTTATCAAAATATTCCTTATACTGGCAGTGATGTTTTATCATCAGCACTTACTATGGACAAATTAAAAACGAAGCTAATTTGGAAAGCTCTTGGGTTACCTATTGCTGATTTTATTATGGTAGATAAAAATCAACATTACAATGTTGATTCAATTATTAACCAATTAGGGTTACCATTATTTGTTAAACCTAGTCATGAAGGATCAAGTGTTGGTATGACGCGAGTTAATAAAGCCGATGAGCTGCATGCTGCTATTGAGCTGGCTTTTAAATATGATAATAATGTAATGATTGAATCATTTCTAGCTGGTCCAGAATTTACTGTAGCTATTGTTGGTGAACAAGTGTTACCGTCGATTTTTATTAAACCAGCTGCTAATTTTTATGATTATGATGCTAAATATTTGTCGGATTCAACTCAGTATTTTTGTCCAAGTGGTTTACCTGATGATAAAGAACAACAAATTCGTAAATTAGCCTTAGATGCTTATAAAGCTGTCGGTTGTAGAGGTTGGGGGCGAGTAGATATTATGTTTGATGCTAATCAAGAACCATATTTACTTGAAGTTAATACAGCACCGGGTATGACAGATCATAGTTTGGTTCCAATGGCGGCAAAACAATATGGGTGGTCATTCAGTGAGCTGGTTAGTCGCATTTTAAATCTGGCAACAGTATAAATGGCTCTATTTATATGAGACAAGTTAGACAAGCAGCACAAAGACGAGAAGATAGAAACAGAAGACGGCTGCTTTTCTTTCGTAGTAAAGAACAATTAATGGGATTTTTGTTCTTTATTGCAATAACTTTAATTAGTATTTGGATTGTTAAGAGTGTAAAAAATTGGATGGATAATCCTGAACAAATGGTATTATCACAATTAATTTTAAATGGTGAACACACATTCACAACTGAAGATGATATACGTAATGCAATTTTAGGATTGGGATTACCTAATACTTATATAGGACAAGATGTTGACGACATACAGCAAGAAGTTTTGAGATTTCCATGGGTAAAACAAGCGAGTGTCCGTAAACAATGGCCTGATAGATTGATTGTTTATGTTGAAGAGTATAAACCTGCTTTTTATTGGAATGATCTATTTTTGCTTGATATAAATGGCAATGTGTTCAGTGTCCCACTAGATCGTATTGCTGAATTACAATTGCCAAGGCTTTATGGACCTGAAGGTAAAGCAAAAACTGTATTAGAAACGTATTATAAATTAAATGAGCTTTCTAAAAAATTAGCTAATAGTCAATTAGCGTTGCAGATTGAAGCTGCGCAGACTGATGAGCGTAATGCTTGGCAACTGATGGTAAAACAATGTATTGCTGGTTTTTGTATTGAAAATCAAGAAATAAAGTTAATGTTGGGAACAGAAGATATTGAACAACGTTATCAACAATTTATTAAATTATTTCCTGAAATTCAATCAAGAATGCCAGCGAATGAAAGAATAGCGGTAGCTGATTTACGTTATGAAAATGGTATTTCAGTACAAAGAGAAAAAATAATGCAGTAAGGAATGAATAAAGGCTGAAGTATGAAAGCAACAGAGAAAAAATTGGTTGTTGGTTTAGAGGTCGGTACATCTAAAGTACTAGCACTAGTTGGTGAGGTTTTGCCGGATGGTATTGTTAATATCATTGGGGTAGGTCATTGTCCATCCAAAGGTGTTGATAAAGGTGGTGTTAATGACCTTGAATCAGTCGTTAAATCTATCCAACGAGCGATTGATCAAGCTGAATTAATGGCTGATTGTCAAATTTCTTCTGTTTATTTAAGCCTTTCTGGGAAGCATATTCGTTGTCAAAATGAAATAGGGATGGTACCAATTTCAGAAGAAGAAGTTACTGTAGAAGATGTTGAGAATGTAGTGCATACAGCAAAATCAGTGCGGATTTTAGATGAACATCGTATCTTACATGTTATTGCTCAAGAATATTCAATTGATTTACAAGAAGGCATAAAAAATCCAATCGGTCTTTCTGGTGTGCGAATGAAAGCTAAAGTTCATTTAGTTACCTGCCACAATGATATGGCTAGAAATATTGTGAAAGCAGTTGAACGTTGTGGTTTAAAAGTAGATCAACTTATTTTTTCTGGACTAGCTTCTAGTGATGCAGTATTAACTGATGATGAAAAAGAACTTGGTGTGTGTGTGATCGATATGGGCGGGGGAACAATGGATGTTACCGTTTATACCGGTGGTGCTTTACGACATTCAGTGGTGATCCCATATGCCGGTAATGTAGTAACCAGTGATATTGCTTATGCATTTGGTGCGCCACCAATGGATGCTGAAAATATTAAAATTCGTTATGGCTGTGCAGTTGGTTCACTAATTGGTAAAGATGAGGTAATTGATGTACCAAGTGTTGGTGGTCGGCCATCACGATCTTTACAACGGCAAACACTTGCTGATGTAATTGAACCCCGTTATTCAGAATTATTGTCATTAGTACAAAAAGAATTGTTAACTTTGCAAGACGAACTAAAAAAACAAAATGTAAAATATCAATTAGCAGCAGGTATTGTGTTAACAGGTGGTGCCGCACAAATTAAAGGTATGGTAGAGTGTGCAGAAAAAGTTTTTCAAAATCAAGTGCGCGTGGGGCAGCCATTGAATATTTCAGGATTAACTGATTATGTGCAGAAGCCTTATTGTTCAACTGCTGTAGGTTTATTGCATTACGGAAAACAAAGTTTATTGAATGATGATGCTAAAGATAGTAGTAAATCATCATTTAAAGGGATAGCTAAACGTTTGACAGGATGGTTTAAAAAAGAATTTTAGCTAATATATTTCAAGAACTTCGTGGACATTGTGGACGGTTATCTGTACAATGTTCTAAGATCGTAAATTTGGAGATAAGTTATGTTTGAGCCTATGGTTGCAGATGATGAACCAGCAGCAGTCATTAAAGTTATTGGTGTCGGTGGCGGCGGTGGTAATGCGGTTGAGCATATGATTGCTGAGCATATTGAAGGTGTAGAGTTTTTTGCGGCAAATACAGATGCACAAGCATTAAAAAGAATTAAGGTTGGTCAAACTATCCAAATCGGTACTAATGTTACAAAAGGACTTGGTGCTGGTGCTAATCCAGAAGTGGGTAGGAATTCAGCTGAAGAAGATCGTGAAGTTATTCGCAGCGCGATTGAAGGGGCTGACATGGTATTTATTGCGGCAGGCATGGGAGGAGGTACAGGTACCGGAGCCGCCCCAGTTGTTGCAGAAATAGCCAAAGAATTAGGAATTTTGACTGTGGCAGTGGTGACTAAACCGTTTGGTTTCGAAGGTAAGAAACGTATGGCTTTTGCTGAGCAAGGTATTGCTGAATTAGCCAAGCATGTTGACTCACTTATCACAATCCCAAATGATAAATTATTAAAAGTGTTAGGTCGCGGTGTTAAATTATTAGATGCTTTTGCTGCAGCCAATGGAGTTTTAAAAGGTGCAGTACAAGGTATTGCAGAATTAATTACCAAGCCAGGGCATATTAATGTGGACTTTGCTGATGTAAGAACAGTGATGTCAGAAATGGGATATGCAATGATGGGTTCAGGTCGTGCCAGTGGAGATAATCGAGCCGAAGAAGCTGCTGAAATGGCAATTTCAAGTCCATTGCTTGAAGATATTGATTTATCTGGTGCTCGTGGTGTTTTAGTTAATGTTACCGCTGGTTTAGATCTTGGTTTAGAAGAGTTTGAAACTGTAGGTAGTACTGTACGAGCATTTGCTTCTGATAATGCAACTGTTGTTGTTGGTACAACTTTTGATCCAGACATGTCAGATGAAATTCGAGTTACAGTTGTTGCAACAGGTATTGGAATGGATAAACGCCCTGAGGCCAAAATTACTAAATCTGTTCCTCAAAATTCATTATTTAGCCAAAGTAATCCGATAGGACAGCAAGAAGAAAAATTGGCTAAAGTTGTGAACGAACAAGTTATATCTCCTCTTGAGGATAATAAGATTTTAGATATTCCTGCTTTTATCCGTAAGCAGGCAAATTAAGATTGAACTTATTTGAATTTTTATTGTCATATAACAATAGAAACAAATAATAAAGTAGGTGCAAAGTGAAACAAAGAACATTGAAAAAGACAATACAAGCAACTGGAGTTGGTTTGCATACCGGCAAAAAAGTTACTTTAACGTTGCGTCCTGCACCTGAAAATACAGGTGTTATATATCGTCGTACCGATTTAAATCCATGTATTGATTTTCCTGTCGATGCTAAATCTGTACGGGATACTATGCTTTGTACTTGTTTAGTTAATGAAGATAATGTTCGAATTTCGACTGTTGAACATATTAATTCTGCATTAGCTGGATTAGGTATTGATAATATTATTATTGAAGTTAACGCCCCAGAAATCCCGATTATGGATGGTAGTGCAAGTCCATTTGTTTATTTACTACTTGATGCAGGTATTACCGAACAAAATGCACTAAAAAAATTCATTCGGATTAAAGAAACTGTGCGTGTTGAAAATGGTGATAAATGGGCGGAAATTAGACCATATAGCGGTTTTAGATTGGATTTTACTATAGATTTTCATCATCCCGCTATTGATAATAGTTCGCAACGTTACCAACTCGATTTTTCGTCTGAATCTTTTATTCGTCAGATTAGCCGAGCAAGGACTTTTGGCTTTATGCGTGACATTGAAGCTTTACAGTCAAAAGGATTATGTTTAGGCGGTAGTTTGGATTGTGCTATCGTAGTAGACGATTATAAAGTATTGAACGAAGATGGTTTGCGTTTTGAAGATGAATTTGTACGTCATAAAATGCTTGATACTATTGGTGATTTATATATGAGTGGCCATAATATGATTGGTGAAGTGGTTTGCTATAAATCAGGTCATGCACTTAATAATCAGTTATTACAGGCATTATTAGCGAAACAAGATGCTTGGGAATTTGTAACATTTACAGAAGAACAAACAGTTCCTGTTGCTTTAAGTACTCAGCAGCTTGTATTAGCGTAAATTTTTTATTAAAGAAAATTTTTTTATAAACGCTTCCATTAATAATGGGAGCGTTTTTTATTTTATAATCACAGAGAGTAATATATGGATAAAAGTCATTTTTTTGCTCATTTATCACGCCTGAAGTTAATTAACCGTTGGCCTTTAATGCGTAACATTATAATTGAAAATGTGTCAGAACATAGTTTACAAGTCGCTTTTGTAGCACATGCCTTAGCAATTATAAAAAATAAACGTTTTAATGGGAAAGTAAATCCTGAAAGGATAGCTCTATTGGCTATGTATCATGATGCATCAGAAGTATTGACAGGGGATTTACCGACGCCGACCAAATATTATAATCCGCAAATAACCTCTGAATATAAAAAGATAGAAAAGATTGCTCAAAATAAACTTATCAATATGTTACCTAAAGAATTACAGGAAGATTTTAGAACATTAATTGATGATGATTTTTACACTGAAGATGAAAAAAATATTGTTAAACAAGCTGATGCATTATGTGCTTACCTAAAAACTATTGAAGAATTAAGTGCTGGTAATAAAGAATTCAAATTAGCGGAACAACGGTTAAAAAAGACATTATCAGAAAGATCTAGTTCCGAAATGGATTATTTTTTAGATGTATTTGTGCCAAGTTTTAGTTTGTCATTAGATGAAATTACAATGGATAAATAGTTTACTAGTTTATTTCTATAAGAAAAAAACAAAACTTAATATAGATGATCCTCTAAAAAAAGATAAAGTATCATCTATATCCAGTTAATTAATAACAATAATTAAAAACTAATTTTGGCAAGTGCGGTTATATAATTTGAGTTTCTCTTACTTTCACCAAAGTATTGATAATCAATATTAACATCAACCAAATTGTATTTATAGGTTATACCGCCACCAATATTGTATTGATTTTTGCTACGATTAGACGTGTTTGCGCTCATTTTAGATAAGCCATTAATACCATTAAAAGTAATATCACTATCAAATTCATCATCACTTAAAATAAATAAATAGCCTGTCTTGGCTCGAAATATTAATTGATTATCCTTATCTTGCCAAATCGAATAGTTAGCCATTAAATCGATTGGAATTAATAATGCCTCATTTGAAGCTTTTCCGTATTTAACTAAATCAATATTATTGTAACTTACATTATGTGCACTATTTTCAGTATTAACATAAGTTAAGCCAATAGTTGGTGTCAATGTTAATTGTTTTATATCTTTCCACTGGTAACCAACTGTTGCCCCAATATCCCAAGTATTGCTATGGAACTTTTCTTTAATTGGATTGTACCGATCGTTTGCTTTCAGATGATTTTTTCCATAAGAAAAACCCGCATAGGCAGAAGTAACAATGTTGGTTGGCCATTTATAGTTAGAATAAAGTTGGATTTGGTAATTTTTAATATCGGAATCGTTGGATGATGTTGCTTTATTTTTATAGTCACCAGATTCATAACCTATTGCAGAGCCGATTAATAAATTATCAATAACTTCTTTATCATAACCCATGATAAAACCGTTAGAAGTATATTTATAGCCAGAAATACCCTGATGATTGTCTGTATTTTCATAATGGTGAGTAAGGTTTATCCATAAATTATCATCATTCTCTGCTAATTTTTCGGTTTGGTAAAATTGTTGCATACGGTTATCTAAAGTTGATTTAGTATAGTTAAATGAATTAAGTGCTATTTCAGTTAAATGTAACCCGTGATTGTTATTATATATTCCGGCTAATGCGCGATTAAATTGTAGTGTGGTCCCTCGATTCTCCACAGCTAAATTACCACGTCCCATTGCACTTAATACATCCCAGTTTAAATCTCCTGCTAAAGATTTATCAGAAACCACGTTACCATTGTTTGTAGGGTTATAAAATGATTCATACGAAACTTTTGCTAAATTTTGGGCAAATCGTTTTGCTACATTTTTAGAACCGGTTCCTACTTGTTGATAATAACGAGAAATTTGACGATCAGCAGCTGCTTTTGTTTGTGACGCATTGGTAAAATCAGTAATATTACTAGCATTAACAAATTTTAGCTCATTACCAGTTAGTTTAAAATTCAGATCGCCATATATATTTTGAATAAGCGATTTAGTTTCACCATTTTTAATATTAGCAATTTTTAATGAATTATTTGCTGATAATACAGAGGTATTAGCTTCGGTTTCTGTATATTTAAGCCCTTTTTTGATAAAGTCATCAGTACCTGTAAATTTGGCAGAAGATTTGACATTGATATTATCACCATTAATATTATTTATCTGTTGTGAGTCAGAGATACCAAAACTAATAATTCCTTCGATATTTAATTGCGATGTCTTGTTCGCTTGATCTCCAATATTCAGTGAGCCCTTAGTGGATTCAATAGTGGCATTTTTGCCAACATTCAACTGTCCATCTGACGCGAGTTTAACAAAGCCATTACCTCGGCTGGCACTTAATATACCTTGTTGTATCACATTAAAATTACCACCGTTGCTAACATCAACGGTACCACCACGCATGATTATCATTTTTCCTGTTTTACCTACCAACACAGATGACCTGTTGATGTCATTATTCGTTGTTTCTAATATGGTTTTTGCTCCAATAATCTCAATATCACCACCTGTTAAGTTAAAACTACGGGTAATTAGTTTAGCTGGTGCTAATGTAGTTCCTGCTAAATGGTTATCACCACTACGGATATTGGTATCGCCGTCTACCTTAACAGTAGTTTTACCACTAGTATTTGCTCCGGTACCCATGACATTACCTGCTAAAATCATGAGTCCACCTCTTTTTTTATCTGCGCCTAATTCGACATTAATATCACCCGTAACATGGACATTAATGTCATGATTAATAGGATCATATGGATAGTCTTTATGCAAACCAAGATATTGAGTAAAGAATTTTGTATCAAATTTACCTATCCAAGTATCATTATAAATTTGAAAATTGCCATTAATATTCATGTTAATATCTCCTGCGGCAACTGACGGCGTTTCAGTGTCGGTTTTACCACTAAAGCCCAAGTGGAAAGATCCTTCACTATTAACGGTCAGACCGTCAGAAACGTTAATATTAACAGGAGTTGAATTACTATTGGTTAAAAAGTAGCGTTCACTAAATTGATTAAAAGGTAAGGTGACATTTGAAGTAGCATCATAGTTTTTCGCGTGTACATAATTAGTACATAAAGCACTTATTATTAATAAAGTAACGGATTTTAATTTCATTTTATTATCTTTTATGTGGTTTTAGGTAATAAGATAATATCTAATTAATAATGATAATCAATACTATTTTAAAGAATGTTAATATAGTTTTTTTAACTATATGTTTCTTATAATAAATTATAATGAATTAGCCTATAGGTTAGATTAGTAATAAAGATCTATTAATAAATACTAACATTTAATAAATGAGATTAATCGTTAGCTTTATTTGGATAAATATAACGCTTTACAGGTCTACCTACTGCTAAATAAGTTAAATAGCTTTCAAGTTCCCCAAGATCTTCTAAGTAATCCAAATATTTTTTTAATGAAATACGTGATAGTGGAATTAATTCAACAATATCACTCATTGAAAAATCACTTTGACACTTAATTATAGCGTCACGAACAGTTTGTAAGGTTTGTATATCAATACCTTTTGGTAAACCTTTATTATTACTTACTGGTTTGGCAAAGATTCGATCATCTAGTTGATGTTGATTCAAGATTTTTGATGATGACAATAAACGTATGCGTTCTTGGTAGGTAATTAATGCAGTACGTAATCTATCGAAAGTAAATGGCTTTACAATATAATCAATCACTCCTAAACGTAAAGCTGTTTGAATTTCATTAGTGTTACAAGCAGCAGTAACCATAATAATATCAATTTTTGGATAACTAATACGAATATGCTGTAATAATTCAAGACCATTTAATTTTGGCATAAAAACATCAAGTAATATTAAATCAACATGATTATCATGTATAAAATGTAATGCTTGTTCTCCTTCACCAACATTAGCAATTAAATTAAATCCAGATATCATCTGCAAGTATTTTTTATTTAATTCAGCTACCATTGGATCATCTTCAACAATCAATACATCAATCATGACATACTTTCTCTCGATAAAGTTCTTTAAGTGGTAATGATACTTTAAAACAGGTACCTTTTTTATTATTCAGATCACACAATTGAATATGGCCATCAAGTTCATCAATACTAGCTAAAACTAAATATAATCCAATTCCACGATTATCCCCTTTAGTCGAATAACCTTTTTGGAAAATAAGTTGTATATCTGATGCTGAAATTCCTTCTCCATTATCATTAATTTCAATTTGAAAAATATCTTTATTAACTGTTAAACGAACATCGATCTGTTTATCATCTAAAAATTGTACCGCATCTAAGCCATTATCAATTAAGTTTCCAAGGATTGTGATTAAACCATGTATAACCGAAGTATCAGAAATTTGTGCTAATACTCCATCAATTTTAAATGATAAAGAAACCCCTAATTCTCTTGCACGACTAAATTTACTATTTAAAAAACCGGCAATAATAGGATCTTTGATGGATTGGCTAATTTGACCTGATTCCGCTTGCTTATTACCAATTATTTCTTCAAGATAATTTATTAGCTCTTGTTTATTATCGTTAAAAGCTAAACCATAAATCACATGAAGTTTATTATTAAATTCATGTGATTGAGAACGCAATGCATCGGCATAACGATTAACACCTGTAAGATTTTCTGCCAATTGTCGGATTTCTGTCATATCTCTAAATGAAGCAATAGCGCCAACTAATGACTCATTGACAAATAAAGGAATTCGATTAGTTAAGATGACAACGCCATTAATATTTTGTTCACAATCATGTTCGGCAATGCCTGTCACCATTACTTCATATAAACGTGTGTTTGGAATAATATCATCAATTAATTTACCAATTATATTTTTTTTACTATTATCAATCCGCAAAATTCGCATTGCTTCATCATTAATTTGGGTAACAGAACCATCACGATTAATTACAACAATACCTTCTTTTACAGTTTTTATTATTGCATCTCTTTCTGCAAATAATTGTGCTATTTCAATGGGTTCTAATCCATATAATATTTTCTTTATATTACGTGATAATAGATAGGCTAAAATAATTGCTACTGCTAAGGATGCAAATAATGATAACCATATTGGTTTACTTGTTCTTGAAGCAATATGATCAATTTTTTGTAATGTTTGACCGACTAATACGGCACCTATTTGTTGATGTTCGCTATTAAAAATGGGAGTAAATGCTCGGATAGCATCACCTAAAGTCCCTTTTGCGATAGAGATATAAGACTCTCCTTTTAATGCTCGTTGTTCATCACCACCAACTATCAAGTGTCCAATTTTTTGTTTATCAGGATGAGAATATCTTACTCCTTGCATATTAAAAATTACAATAAAGTCTACTTGCGAGAGTACTCTTACTTGTTCTGTATTATTCTGAATTAATTCTATATTTTGGGGAGTGGGATTTTGGATTTTATCGATAATGCTACTAGATGTTGAAATAATATTAGCAACATTTTCAACACGTTGACGAGATTGATTAAAAAACTCATTATTAACAATATGAATGATATAAATATTTTGAGCAATAACTGACAATATAAACACTAAGCAAATTAAACTAATTAATTTAGTTTTTAGGGTTAGTCGATTAAAAAAATATTTCATCTTCGTCACTACTGTTATAACTCTGGTAGATACCATTATCTTAACGTATAAATACAAAAACCTACTAATAATCAATTTTATTAGTAGGTTGTTAACATAATTTAGTTAAGCTAATTATTTGTGAGCTGCATTTTTTACGCTTTCGGCTACAACTTTAGCAACATTGGATTCAAAAGCATTAGGTAAAATACAATCAACTGAAAGTTTGTCTTTAGTAATAATGTTGGCTAAACCTTTAGCTGCAGCTAACTGCATGGCTAAATTGATATTTTTGGCCCTAGCATCTAAAGCACCTCTAAAAATTCCAGGAAAGGCTAATACATTATTGATTTGATTTGGATAATCACTACGGCCAGTACCAACAATATAAGCACCAGCAGCTTTAGCCTCATCGGGAAAGATTTCAGGTGTAGGATTTGCCATGGCAAAAATGATAGATTTTTCAGCCATGGTTTTAACCCATTCAGGTTTTAAAACCCCAGGTGCTGATACACCAATAAACACATCGGCACCTTTTATCGCATCTTGTAATGTTCCTTTTTGTTTTTCGCGATTAGTTCGCTTAGCCATTGCTAAATGATGAGCGGGTAATGAATGATCATCTTCAGATAAAATACCTATTTTATCAACAATCTTTAAATGAGTAACACCAGCAGCAAGCAACATATCGGCAATTGCTAGGCCAGCAGCTCCGCCACCATTAATAACAATTTTTGCAGACTCTTTGCTTTTACCAGCTACTTTTAAAGCATTGTATAAGGCAGCTAATACTACAATAGCAGTACCATGTTGATCATCATGAAATACTGGAATATCTAATATTTCTTGTAATCGTTTTTCTATTTCAAAGCAGCGAGGTGCGCTAATATCTTCTAAATTAATTCCTCCAAAAGAGGGTGCTAATGCTGCAATATGTTTAACTAATTCATCGGGATCTTGAGTATTGAGTGATAGCGGAATGGCATCAACATTAGCAAACTGTTTAAATAAAATTGCTTTGCCTTCCATTACAGGTATTGCGGCTTCCGGTCCAATATTACCAAGTCCTAATACTGCTGAACCATCTGTAATAACAGCTACTAAATTATGTTTACTGGTATACTCATATACTGATTCTGGGTGTTTAGCAATTTCTGTACAAACTGCGGCAACACCAGGAGTATAAGCAACGCTGAGATCTGCCATTGATTTAACTGGAACTTTTGATTGTATTTCAAATTTACCATGCATTTGTTTACTAATTGCTAAAGCTTTTTCTTGGACAGTTGTCATAATTATTACCTTTTAATTACGATTAATAGATATTGGTATTTTATGCTGTTAACTATTTATAGCTAAATAACATTACACTTCTCAAATTAATACATTGAACTTACTTTATTTATTATTGGTAATTTATCTGTTATTACATATGTAAATAACGTAATAGGGCAGTGGTACAGATAACCATTAAAGCTCCTCCTAATCTAGTTGCTACTTGAGCAAAAGGCATTAAATTCATTCTGTTTGCTGTAGATAGAATGGCAACGTCACCTGTTCCGCCCATTCCACTTTGGCATGATGAAATAATTGATGCCTCAACCGGATACATTTTAAGGAAGAAGCTACAGACAAAACCAGTCATTGAAACAGTTAAAACTACAGATATTATGGTAACAAAATAGGATAAAGTTAATACATTAACAACACTACCTAAGTCAATATACAACAAACCTAATCCAGCCATTAATGGGAAAGTGAAATTACCCGAAATAAATTTATACCATTGCTGACTACCTCGTTCAACACTTTCAGGTAACACTCTAAAATATTTAACGACGGCTGTAGCGATAATCATTAACACAGGTCCAGGAAAATGAGTGAATTTTTCTAATATCATACCGAAAATAAATAGTGTCGCTAATATCAAAACTGCTCCACTCATAGCTTTAGCATCAAGCGGAGTTTTATCTTCTTTGATTGCTTCAGCTAATCCTTCAAACTCTATTTTTACTAATTGACCATGACCACTTAAAGAAGGTTTAACCTCACCTATACGACTCATAATTGCAGTAAAGGTAATAGCAAAAAAGTTACCCACTACGGTAGCGGGGATTAAGGCACTAACAAAGGTATCATAATTTTGATTAAGGATATTACTATAAGCATTTGATAGTTGTAGTACTCCTTCACCAATACCACCTGCCATTACCGGAGAAACAGTGTAAAAAAATGCATGTTCCCAAGTATCACCAAATGCTACAGCTACCCCAACACCAACTAAAGCTGCTAAGCACATTCCTAATAACATAGGGATCATCATCCGAATAAAACCTTGTACTAAAATAATACGATGCATTCCAAGAATGCTACCACAGACTAAACTAGCAATATAAAACAGTAAAAAATTTGAATCTTTCATTAACATTTTAGCTGCAGCTAATGTGTTTGCATCAAATACACCATAATAAACTAGCAAAGATGGAATAATTAACGACAAAATAGCTGGTGCACCAAATTTTTTGAAAAAAGGAATATTTTGACCAATAGTACCTAACAACCAACCCAAAGGTAAAATAACTGCAAAACCACCAATTAATGTTTTTGGTAGCATATCGAGTTGAGCAGCAATGATAATAACAATAGAACAAACAATAAAAATAGGTAGAGGTAAAGATCCTATATACATTTTATTTTCTTTTAAACTTTGCATTATGCTCATAAATAAACCTCAAGATAGTTAAATTATTAGTTACAACTATATTTAGTATAAATAGCAATCAAAAAAGCAAAAGAATAGGAAAGTAAACTAACTAGTTATGTAATTAATGTAAGTGAAGAGAATAGTAATTTTATTTTAAGGTGACATAAAAACTTTGATAACGTACACTAAGTAAGCTATCAATCTATTTAATGTATAATTCTTATTATAAATTAAATTGTTATATAATCATTTTTTTTTAAACACTCTTGTCCCTGACGACTAAGTAGAAAGTCAATAAATAATTTTGATTGAGGATGCGGATGATTAAGTAATGCAATACTGTAGTCAATTGCAGGGTTAAGATCGGTAGGTAATTCAATAATTGCTAATTGTGAATTTTGCAAAATTTTAGATGCATAATTTGCATAACCAATATAAACATCTACCGTATTATTTAATAAATAATATTCTGCAGGAAGGGTTCCTATTGGTGTTGAAGAAGTTAATGAACCACCAACTAGTTGTTTAGCTCTATTTTTTAATTGTTTCCCCATACCTTTATGATGGGTATCAATCTTATCAAACAAGGCAAATGTATAATCACCAGATGGATCTTTTTTAGGCGTAGACATTCCAATACGAGTATCTGGGTTTAGCAATAGTGTTAAAGCATCGCTTGCTGTCCATTGAGGTTGATTACGTACCGTTAAACACAAGCGATTATGTGCAAAAACATGGTGTGATCTAGCTAATCCTTTAGCCACTAAATTTTGTGGATGAGCAGTATTTGCCGAAGCAAATAAGTGGGCAAATGGATGTGCTGTTTCTTGTATGATCTTTTCGCATAATAATCCAGCTGGAGCAAATTGAATGTTGATTTCTGTTGAATAAATTAGGGTAAATAGTTTTGTTATTTCAGGAAAAACAATTCGTAAACTACCAGCGGCATAAATATTGAGTTGATTTTTCATAAATACTTACCTCTTAGTCATAAATAGGAATAATGGTTTGTATATTGTCTAACATTATTTTTTTCATAGTAATATGATATAATCGACTTAAATTACTTTCAGTTAACAAACAGTGGGTTAAACCATATTGATAACTGTTATTCTCAAGCAATAAAACTTTATTGGCGATGGTCATTGCATGAGCGGGATCGTGAGTAGTAAAAATAATCGTCAAATCACGTTGTTTAACTAATGAAGCTAAAATATGTAATACTTTTTTTTGGTTAAACAAATCTAAAGCATTAGTAGGTTCATCTAACAAAAGTATTTTATTTTTTGTTAGTAAAGCACGAGCAATTAATACAAGCTGTTTTTGTCCACCAGAAAGTTGAGAAAAAGGCTGAGAATAATAATTCTCTAATCCTAACTGATTTAAAATTTCTTGCACTAGCTGCAGCGTTTTTTTACTGGGTTTACCAAATAGTCCCCATTGTTTTACACTGCCCATAACCACAATTTCCCATACTGAATAATCAAGATTGCATGAAAATTTTTGTGGTACATAACAACATGAATAGTTACATTCAAATTGTCCTGATAATGGTTGATTAATGTTCATTAAAGTATTTAAAAAAGTTGTTTTTCCTCGACCGTTAATACCTAAAATTGCGACGATGTCGTTTTTATTTACCGTGATATTAATTGATGAGGTCAAAGGATTTTCAACTTGATAGCCACAAACTAGATCATGAGTTGTTAGTATTGATAATGGCATATTAAGATCTCGGTAAAATTTGTCGGCGTAATAAAATTACAAAACAAGGTGCACCAATTAAGGCAGTAATAATGCCAAGTGGTATTTCAGCAGTACTCATTAAACGTGCAATATCATCAATTATCATCATAAAACCACCTCCGAACCAAAAGGCAACAGGCAGTAAACGTTGATGATTACCACCAACTAATAAACGGGCTGCATGAGGAATAATTAAACCTATCCAACCAATGCAACCACTCACCGCCACTTGAATTGAGATGATTAAAGTGCATAACACTAATATTAACCAACGAGAAAATAATACAGATATTCCTAAACTTTTTGCTTCATTATCACCTAAAGATAATATATTTATTCGCCAACTTAACCGAATTAATAAATAGCTAGCTACAATAGTCGGGATGGCTAAAATTATTAATTTATTCCAATTTGCAGTAGCAAAACTACCAAGTAGCCAAAAGACAATACTTGGTAGTTTTTCTTCAGTATCAGCTAGATATTGCATCAGGCTAACTAAAGCACTAAAAAAACCACTTAATACTAGCCCAATTAATACTAGTATTAATATATTGTTTTGTTTTAAACTTTTAATCACAATAAAAATTAACAATAACGTCGAAATACCGAATAAAAAAGCTAAAACGATTAATCCGAAAGTTGAAAAGTTCAATAAAATTGCCAATGTACCGCCAAAAGCTGCACTTGATGTTACACCAATGACGTGTGGATCCACTAGAGGATTATAAAATAAACCCTGCAATACAGCTCCACATAATGCTAAACCAGAACCAGCTAAAAAAGCTAACAATATCCTCGGTATTCGAACCTGCCAAATTATTTGCTGTTGAAATATTAATAATTGATCTTTGCTAGTTTTAAAAGGTGAAAAAAGAATATTGAAAATATGGTTAATGGATATCGAATAATGGCCTAAAAACAATGAAAATAGGGCTAATCCAATAGTGATAACAATCAGCCCAATAACAATACGTTGATGTGATAATAATGTCATATCAAATCTATTATAACCCTTGATAATGAGTTCGATAAAAACGTAAATAGTAATCATCAGCCTGCTTTTGCATGTCGATATCAGCAAATAATTCAGGATATAATTTTTTTGCCATCCACAATTCACCAATAGCTAATGCTTCTGGCATTGGGTAACCCCAAGCTTTGGCATATTCCGGCATCAAGTAAATACGTTTTTGTTTTACCGCATCAATATTTTGCCATAAGCTATCAGCTAAAATGCTATCAACGACTTGCGGGTATCTATTTTGAACGAAAATAACTTGTGGGTTCCATTGCATTACATTTTCAATAGTAACTTGTTTAAAACCCTGAATTGTTGTTGCTGCCACATTGATTGCACCTGCATGTTCCATCATTAGACCTGTATATTTTCCTGAACCATAAGTGGTTAAATCAGGATTGGCCATATACACACGGATGCGTTTTTCAGGGGGGATATTTTTTAAGTGTTCAGTAACAATTTGTCGATTTTTAAAAACATAATCAATTAATGATTTAGCTTCACTTTGGGCATTTAAGACTTCCCCAATTAGTAAAATGCCTTCTTTCAAGCCTTCATTATAAGTAGTTTCTTCATCTACCATAGTTGGATTCATCTTGTTTGCTTCTGAGGCTGAATCCTTTCGCAAAGAAATGGCAACAACTGGGATATTAATTTTTTCAATTTGCTCAATAACATCTTTTGGGACATAGTTAGTGACAAATACCACTTGTGGATTAAGTGCTATTAAGCTTTCTATATTTACTGAAGTTAAGTCTCCAGGAGTTGGCATTGTAGCTAGATTAGGTGCTAACTTAACATAATCTTTTCCTAACTGTTTTTGCCATGACGACAGTACACCTACAATAGTATCTTGACGATTAAGTTGTACAATTAGATTTAATGTTTGATGTTGCAGCACCACTACTCTTTCAACTTTATCTGGGATTTCAACGGTACGATTAAGCTGATCAGTTACTTGTTTAGCTTCACAAGTAAAAGTGAAGCACAGAGATAAAAACAAACCCAAGTGTAGTAAGAACTTTTTATATTTTTTCATTGCTCATCCTAATAAAACATATTATACGTTAATTAATAATCAATTAATCTAAAATTACATTCGTTATATAATTTTTAATATAACGAAATTTTAGTCTAATAACAAATAATATTCATTGCAGCCTAGAAATAATAGCTTTATGGAAATAATTTATATTGGAATATGTAAAAAAATAAATTCAAAGTTATACTATTTTTAAATCGAACAACTATAACTAAGGAAAAATATGATTTATGTTAATGGAGTGAATCTTCACTATCAAAAAACGGGTGTAGGTGAGCCTTTAATTTTATTGCATGGTAATGGTGAAGATCATCAGATCTTTTCACCACTAATCTCCAAATTACAATCAAATTATACTATTTATGCGGTTGATAGTCGTAATCATGGTCGTAGTGATAAAACAGGTGTTTATGATTATAGCGTTATGGCTGATGATGTTGAGGCCTTAATCAAAAAATTGCACCTTAAGTCAGTTAACATTATTGGTTTTAGTGATGGTGCTATTATTGCGTTATTATTAGCTTTACGTTGTCAGGAAATGATTAAAAAAATGGCATTATTAGGAGTGAATTTGAAACCTTCAGATTTTACTCAAAAAAGCTATGAATATTTACAACAACACTATGCACGAACAAAAGATCCTTTATTTAAAATGATGTTAGAACAACCTAATATAGAAATAAGTTCGTTAACTAAAGTTACTATACCAACTTTAATTATTGGTGCTGAAAATGATATTTATCATCAGGAAATGTTCAGTCAAATAGCTGAAAATATACCCAATTCACAATTGAAAATTATTGCAGGCCATGATCATGGTAGTTATATAGTTAATAACGATATGTTATATCCTGATTTGGATGTATTTTTCGGGCAAAATTAAGATTTAACTATAAGGATATTGCTGACAAAGCTATTTTTTAGTTACAGTTGTTTTATCTCATTTTCATAAGAATAAAACTAATCAATATTAAATAATGACTAGTTAATTCTCTCAAAAAATATACTGAAACGTATACCTCTCAGGAAACATCTTTACAAGATGTATATGCTCTAATTTTAGATTATCGCAACAAACAAGCTTGAATTTTATCCACCTCTTTGTTTAATGCATCAATAACTAAGTTTGGATGAGCACTTTGAAGGGTTTTTACGTTTTCAAAACCATCATTGACCACTGAACCGGTGTACTGCTGTGCTTGTTTGATATTACTGAATAAGTAACGAATATCATTTTGATTACGCGTTGCAGTTAAAGTATAACTAATAAAATATTTCGAATAATTTTGATAGTCAGTAACTGCATTAGCAACTACATTATTACCTTCTACTAATTTAATTGTTTCACCACCACTTACGGTAATCGCTTGTTGGCTAGGCATATTATAATAAGACCACCAACGTGACCCAAAATAGTTTTCGCTAGTAAGTACAACCGGGCTATTGTCAAGTTCTTGGGCAATACAAAGTGATAACGAGGAGTGAAGGGTAGTGATTGCTCGAGAAGTACTATATTTATTTAGAATATCAGTACCTGATGAGTTTTGAGTTATTTCAACCCCTTCCATCTGGTAAATTGACGCCATTTTTTGCGATACACAACCAGTTAGCACTGTAAATACTAAAGCAAGCCCAATAAACTTTCTCATACCACATCCTTTTTAGGTTTATATAATTAATTTTATCTGTTTACTAAATGATTTACTAGTATTTGGAAGGGATAACTCAAAATTTAATTAATTTAGATAAGTTATTATTTCCTAAAGAAGGCATGAAATTGCTAGTATTAATTAGGTGGATTATTAGGGTGAGGGATTAATCCTCACCTTTTATGGTAGATTCTAGTCTTCTTTGCCACGTAGTTTTCGCGAAAATCGTTTAAAACCATGGGCAAATTCTTTAAATGCCATAGCTAAAAAAGGAACTTTAATTTTGATATTAAAACGGTCGCGTAATTCGATTGCATCATTAGCTTTAGTGAGCCAAATAAAGCCAGAATTAGTCAAATCAATTGCTTTAATTTTGCCATCTGGAGTTAAAATAAAATTACCACCATGAATATCGTTAGATACTAAATTGTAACTATGAAGTTTTTCAACACAATCTTTTATTTGGTTGCCATAAGTTTTCATTTCTTCCCATTTTAATGAACGACCTTCAATAAAGTTAAAAATCATGTAGTGGCGTTTGGTTTTCTGATCGAAGGCAACTAAATAAAGTTCATAAGCAACATCACATTTGTCCAGTGACATTTTGGCTAATTTATAAATTAAATTAAAATAAAAATCCCCAGTGATTTTAGCAATAATTTTCCTTTCTAAACGGTGTTCAACGCCACCATCAATTTTAAAAATAAATTTGGTGTTATTATGATTGATTAAATAAGTATAGCGTTCAATCCTATCACTTGGATCGAGTATTTCATGATGTCCTTCTTCAGCCAAAAATTGATCAAACAGATCGAGATAATTTATTTCATCATTTTGAACGTAAGCAAATTTAATATCACCACGTTGTATCTCAATAATTTTTGCAAAATTATTCAAAATTATTAACCTCAAAATACCTTAAAAAATTTGACCTATCTTAAACATTATCTCTCGCAAAGTAAACGGAACAGTAATGTTAGCTGAAAACTAAATATCAATTAATATAGTGGTAGCAATTAGTAGAATTAAAAGAAGGTTTATCGGCAATAAATCCAAATGATGTTATTATTAACTTTTTGATATGTTAAGTTTATGGTAGTTAAAACATCAATTTGGTTTTTATATATTATTAGAACAGCTAAACAGTCGCTGTATACTGGTATTACAACTGATGTAGCGAGGCGTTTGCAACAACATCAGAATAATAAAGGGGCTAAACATTTAAAAGGTCATAGTGATCTGACTGTTGTTTATCAAATTATGGTGGGCGATCGCTCGACCGCACTTAAACTTGAATACAAAATCAAACGACTTAGCAAACAACAAAAACAAAAACTGATTGCACAAAACCCTGAATTGCCTATTTTATTAAAATTATTAGATTAAATTAATATAACTTTTTTATTAAAAGCGATAGTTATTAGCAATAGCAATTACTTAGGTATTTCTATTTCACAATCCAGACATTAACTGCACGGGTGGGGCTTTTATAGCTTGAATTTGTTGTTTAAATGTTGCTAATTGTTGATACCAAAAATCCAAATCAGTTAACCAAGGGAATGCAATAGGAAAGGCTGGGTCTTGCCAGCGTTGAATAATCCATGCTAGATGATGAACCATCCTCATTGCTCTTAGAGGTTCAATGAGTTTTAGTTGGTTAACATCGAATTTATAAAATTCTTGATATATTTCAATTAATATATTTAATTGTAATTGTTGTTCTTGGCGTTCACCATATAAAAGTAGCCATAAGTCCTGAATTGCTGGGCCATTGCGAGCATCATCAAAGTCGACAATCATAGCCTCATCTCGCCATAAAATATTACCGGCATGAAAATCACCATGTAAACGAATTGCTTGCCAGTCATTATGCCAATGTTGCTGCACTGTGGTTATTAATGCACTCAATGTTGTTTTAAGTTCAGGTTGAACCTTTTTAGGAATAAATTTACAAGTCAATAAAGTTTCTTGCGGTTGGTAAAGATATTCATCAAGCCCAATAGTTGGTCGGTAGGTGAAGGATTGTTGAGCACCAATTTGGTGAATACGGCCAAGTTGCATCGCCACCGATTCCATTTGTTCAAGGTTATCTACTTCATATTGCCGGCCACCAGTGCTCGGGAAAATTGTAAATAGATATCCTTGGTATTCATGTAGAGTACTATTATTGAAGCTTAGTGGTGCTATAACAGGAATTTCGGACTCTAATAGTTGCGTAGTAAATTGATGTTCTTCAAGGATTTGTTCCCGACTCCAACGATGAGGTCGGTAAAATTTAACAACATAACGTTTACGTTCTTCATCTAGAAATTGATAAACACGATTTTCATAGCTATTCAGTGCGGTTAAGCCTGAATCTACACCAAGACCGATTGAGGTTAAACTATCAATAATAAGATCTGGTGATAAAGTATGGAATGCAAATGCTGAACTATGCATAAGATGTTTACCTGATTTGTTTACATATTAAATTATGATGAAGTCATCATTAACTGTTCGCTAATAAATATCAATTTAACGCATACAAGCATAGTCAGCAAAAATAAAATAATAATTATTGGAGACTAAACCATTCATTTAATTTTTGTTTCAATGGCTCAAGGCCGATTCGCTTTGGTGAAGAAAATGGAGCCACAGTAATATCACCTTGAAAAGGTAAAATAGCCTCTTTTACCATGTTAACTTGTTTTTTTTGTGCACCCGATGCTAGTTTGTCGGCTTTAGTAAGTAATAACATTACTGGGATGTTGACAGAAACTGCCCATTCAATCATTTGTTGATCCAAATCTTTTAAGGGATGTCTAATATCCATTAATACAATCAATCCTTTAAGACTTTCGCGTTTTTGTAAGTATTCACCTAATGATTTTTGCCATTTAAGTTTGATAGTTTCTGGAACTTGAGCATAACCATAGCCTGGTAAATCGACTAAACGGCAATTGTCTTCGATTTCAAAAAGATTAATCAATTGGGTCCGCCCAGGGGTTTTACTGGTTCTGGCTAAACTTTTTTGATTAGTTAAGGTATTAAGAGCACTAGATTTACCTGCGTTAGAACGGCCAGCAAAGGCAACCTCAACACCAGTATCGACAGGAAGATGAGAAATATCAGGAGCACTTAAAATAAAATGAGTTTTGGCATAATTTAAAGGACGAATATCGGTCATAAATAACTATCCTTTAAGTGCAGTAACAGCACTTAATCGATTAAAATGCCGTTACTGTATAGAAAAACTTAGGAATTGACAACTTTTTCGACCGCTTTAGTAAATCTTACCATTCCTTCATTAATTTCATCTTCAGTTATAATTAGCGAAGGTGTAAAACGCAGTACATTAGGTCCGGCATTTAAAATCATCACTTTAAAATCAGCAGCAACATTTAAAAAATCACGGGCTTTATTATGGAATTGTGGTTGTAATTCTGCACCAAGTAATAACCCCTTACCGCGATATTCTCGGAACACTTTGAATTTGTCATTAATATTTTCAAGTTGTTCAATAAATATAGCACGGCGTTGTTGTATACCTGCTAGTACCTCAGGAGTATTAATAATATCAAAAGCTGCACAACCTACCGCACAGGCAAGTGGATTGCCTCCATAAGTCGTACCATGAACACCAGGATGCATAATCGAAGCAATTTCTTCTGTAGTTAACATTGCACTGATTGGAAATCCGCCCCCGAGAGCTTTGGCTGATGTTAAAATATCCGGAATTACATTATATTGTTGATAGGTAAATAAACTGCCTGTTCGACCCATACCACATTGGACTTCGTCAAAAATAAGTAGTGCATTGTAGTCATTACAAAGTTTGCGTACCCCTTGCAAAAATTCAGGTGTTGCTGAGGTTAATCCTCCTTCACCTTGTACTGGTTCAAGTATAACGGCACAAGTATGGTCATCCATAACTGCTTTAACTGCATTTAGATCATTAAATGGAATGTGAATAATGTCGGCAGGTTTGGGACCAAAGCCATCAGAATATTTGGCTTGACCACCGACTGATACCGTAAAAAAAGTACGTCCATGGAAAGCCTGATAAAAAGCGATAATTTTGGTTTTATAAGGACTATATTTTTCAATGGCATAGTGACGAGCTAGCTTCAATGCTGCCTCGTTGGCCTCGGCTCCTGAATTGGCAAAAAAGACACGGTTGGCAAAAGTATTATCAATTAATTTTTGTGCCAATTGTAATGCCGGTTCATTAGTAAAAACATTACTTACATGCCATAGCTTTTCACTTTGTTGTTGCAATGCTTGAACTAATTTAGGATGACAATGCCCTAATGCATTTACAGCAATGCCCCCAGCAAAGTCGATATATTCTTCACCATTTTGATCCCAAACACGGCTACCTTTCCCTTTAACAGGAATAAAATTGGCAGGTGCATAAATAGGTAAAATGACTTTATCAAATAGCGCACGCGTAATTTGTGATTTCATTTGAAGATCCTTATAGTAATTATTTCTACTCTATTTTATGCCAATTATTGGTAGAGTAAAGTAAATAATTATTCAATATTATTGAATTAATATTCATGTAAAATAATCAATAATTTTTTATTTTCTTTAATTATTTTCATGTATAATAAGCAGTTAATCGTTTATTGAATCTATTAAAGGATAAATATGAGTCGAATTATTTATTGTCATTATTTAAAAAAAGAGGCAGAAGGACTAGACTTTCAGCTTTATCCTGGTGAGCTTGGCAAACGTATTTTTAATGAAATTTCCAAACCTGCTTGGCAAGAATGGATGAAAAAACAAACTATGCTAATTAACGAAAATAAATTCAATATGATGAATCCGGAACATCGCAAAAAAATTGAAACTGAAATGGTAAAATTTCTCTTTGAGGGTGAAGATATTGTTATTGGTGGATATAAGCCAGAAAGTTAGAGATCCAACATGAAGAATAATAATAAAATTATTACACTATTGATTGCAGTTAGTATATTAGCTGGTTGTTCTAGTAAAAAATCTCCTGATAACGATGATTGGTATGTAAAAGATACCAATGCATTTAATATTTTAATTGGCCAATATGCTAATAACATTGAAAAAATTTGGGGACCAAAGGAAGTACTTATTGCTGGACCAAAAGATTATGTTCAATATGAAGATAATTTACAAACACGAGTACATATCAATTTTGTATCGGGAATAATTACTGTTGAAACTTTGTCTGATACACCAATAGAAAATTTAAAAGATGCTATAGTGGCTACTTTATTAATGCCTGAACCTGTAGATATCATTCGACGACATGATAAAATTAGTCAGAATTTATCCGAAGAACCTTTTTTATATAATCAGGTGCTAGACCAAGAAAGGCAACCTATCCGCTGGAGTGGTAGAGCCAATAGTTTTGCTGATTATGTTCTTGCTAATAATATTAAAACTCGTTCATCAGGTTCTCATCGAATTACTTATGTTGAAATCAAACTTGTTCCAAATCATATTAATCAACGAGCTCGAAAATTTTTACCACTAGTTACTGCAGCTTCCAATCGTTATTTTATTGATGAACGCTTAATTTTGGCAATTATGGAAGTTGAATCAGCTTTTAACCCGTATGCTGTGAGTCGTACTGATGCCCTTGGACTGATGCAAGTTCAACAACATACAGCTGGACGTGATATTTTTAAACTGCGTGGTAAATCAGGTGAACCAAGCAGACAATTCTTACTCGATCCGCGTAATAATGTGGATATGGGGACCGCTTATTTGTCTTTATTAAAAACTAAATATTTAGCCGGAATTAATAATCCAATTTCGTTAAGGTATGCCATGATCACTTCATATAATGGTGGGGCAGGTAGTGTGCTGAGGACATTCTCGAATGACCGTAATGAAGCAATTAATATCATTAATTCCATGACACCACAGCAAGTCTATCGTAAATTAGTAACGTCGCATGTATCACAAGAATCGCGCAACTATTTGGTTAAAGTCAGTAAAATACTAGATAACAAGTAACAATTTGACCAAATGTTAATTAGCTGTCGTCTAATATAATAATCTAATAGATGACAGCTATTAATGCCATTGAAAAGTTATTTAGTTAATAAGTAATCACTTTTGGTATTTTTAGTAGTTTTTAATAAAAAAAAGGTGATCTACTTCAAATTTTGAGTATACTATTTATCTCATAAGACCTTAGATTTTATGAGGACGTTAATTATGAATACCGACAAAATAGTGGATTCTTTTTCTCCCGCTCAAATGACTCAAATCGCTGAAGACGCAGGCAATTATAAATTAAATAAACATCCAAGTAGTACAATCCTTTCTGCCATTTTGGCGGGAGTATTTATATCAATAGCATTTGTTTTTTATATTACTGTGACGACAGGCACAGCAACAGTAGCTTATGGATTAGCTAAGTTTGTTGGAGGAGCTTGCTTCTCTTTGGGGCTTATGTTAGTAGTTTGCTGTGGAACTGATTTGTTCACTTCAACGATTTTAACGATTTTACCACGTATGACTCACAAAGCTAGTTGGCTAAAAATGATCCGTAATTGGATTTTAGTGTATATTGGTAATTTTATTGGTGCTATACTGTTTGTAGCAGTAATATGGTTTTCTGGTCAATATATGGTAGCTAACGGTTTATGGGGCTTGAATGTGTTACAAACAGCCGATCATAAACTACATCATACTTTTATTGAAGCAGTATTTCTGGGTTTACTGGCTAATTTAATGGTTTGTTTAGCTGTTTGGATGACTTATGCTGGAAGAAGCCTATTGGATAAAATGTTAGTCATGGTTCTGCCAATTGGAATGTTTGTTGCGAGCGGTTTTGAACATAGCATAGCTAATATGTTTATGATTCCTATGGGTATAGTGATTAATAATTTTGCGTCACCGGAATTTTGGCTTTCTGTTGGTGTATCACCAGATCAATTTCAGGCCCTAACAGTAGAAAATTTTATATTTGATAATTTAATTCCAGTAACAATCGGTAATATTTTGGGTGGTTTAGCAGTAGCACTTCCTTATTGGGTTTTATATTTACGTAAGCCCCATTGATTTTATCATATTTGCCCTTATATAAGTAAAGGTGGATATATTTTTGAAAACCTGAGGTAAAAAAACTATGAGTAATTTAAACGAAGTACAAGCAGTAGCTTGGAAAGGATTTAAAGATGGTGATTGGCAAAATAATGTCAATGTACGCGAATTTATTCAAAAAAACTATACCCCTTATGAGGGTGATGAGTCTTTTTTAGCTGGTGCAACAGAGGCTACAACTAAGTTATGGGCAAAAGTGATGGAAGGCATTAAGATCGAAAATGCTACCCATGCTCCTGTAGATTTTGATACCAGTGTTATTTCGACTATCACTGCTCATGATGCTGGTTATATTGAAAAAGATTTAGAAAAAATTGTTGGTTTACAAACTGAAAAACCATTAAAACGAGCAATTATCCCGTTTGGTGGCATCAGAATGATCGAAAGTTCTTGTAAAGCCTATAATAGAACTCTTGATCCATTAGTTGAAAAAATCTTTACTGAATATCGTAAAACTCATAACCAAGGTGTTTTTGATATTTACACTCCAGACATTCTTCGTTGCCGTAAATCAGGTGTAATCACAGGTCTTCCTGATGCTTATGGTCGTGGTCGTATCATTGGTGACTATCGTCGTGTTGCTCTTTATGGTATTGACTTTTTGATGAAAGATAAATTTGCACAATTTAATTCATTACAAGCTGATTTTGAAAATGGTGTAGATTTAACCATGACAATGCAACGTCGTGAAGAAATTGCAGAACAACACCGTGCACTTGGTCAAATTAAAGAAATGGCTGCGAAATATGGCTTTGATATTTCTGGTCCAGCTAAAACAGCTCAAGAAGCGGTACAATGGACATATTTTGGTTATTTAGCTGCGGTTAAATCACAAAATGGTGCGGCAATGTCTTTAGGTCGTACTTCAACATTCTTTGATATTTATTTCCAACGCGATCTTGCTGCTGGATTAATCACTGAAAAAGATGCACAAGAAATTATTGACCACTTCGTAATGAAATTACGTATGGTTCGTTTCTTACGTACACCTGAATATGATGAATTATTCTCTGGTGATCCAATTTGGGCAACTGAATCACTTGCAGGTATGGGGCTTGATGGTCGTACATTAGTAACTAAGACTTCATTCCGTTTCTTAAATACTTTATACACTATGGGACCATCACCAGAACCAAATATGACAATTCTTTGGTCTGAACAATTACCAAGTGGCTTTAAAGAGTTTGCATCAAAAGTGTCTATTGATACTTCATCATTACAATATGAAAATGATGATTTAATGCGTCCTGACTTCAACAGTGATGACTACGCAATCGCTTGTTGTGTAAGCCCAATGATTGTAGGTAAACAAATGCAATTCTTTGGTGCTCGTGCTAACCTTGCAAAAACTCTTCTATACGCAATCAATGGTGGTGTGGACGAAAAACTAAAAATGCAGGTAGGTCCTAAAGAAGATCCAATTACAGACGAATATTTAGAATTTGATAAAGTATTTGCTCGTCTTGATCACTTTATGGATTGGTTAGCAAAACAATATGTGACTGCATTAAATGCTATTCACTATATGCATGACAAATATAGTTATGAAGCTTCATTAATGGCTCTACATGACCGTGATATTATTCGTACTATGGCATGTGGTATTGCAGGTTTATCTGTTGCAGCTGACTCACTATCTGCTATTAAATATGCAAAAGTAAAAACAATTCGTGATGAAAATGGTTTAGCTGTTGACTTTGCTATTGAAGGTGAATATCCACAATTTGGTAATAATGATCCTCGTGTAGATGACATTGCTGTTGATTTAGTTGAACGTTTCATGAAGAAAATTCAAAAACTTAAAACTTATCGTAATGCAATTCCTACTCAGTCAGTATTAACTATTACTTCAAATGTTGTATATGGTAAGAAAACTGGTAATACTCCTGATGGCCGTCGTGCTGGTGCACCATTCGGACCAGGTGCTAACCCAATGCATGGTCGTGACCAAAAAGGTGCCGTTGCTTCATTAACATCTGTTGCTAAACTACCATTTGCTTATGCTAAAGACGGTATTTCATATACTTTCTCAATCGTACCAAATGCGTTAGGTAAAGATGATGGTGCTCGTAAACGTAATCTTGCTGGTTTAATGGATGGCTACTTCCACCATGAAGCAACTGTAGAAGGTGGTCAACATTTAAATGTTAACGTGTTAAACCGTGAAACATTATTAGATGCAATGGATCATCCTGAAAAATATCCACAATTAACAATTCGTGTTTCTGGATATGCAGTACGTTTTAACTCATTAACTAAAGAGCAACAAAAAGACGTAATTACACGTACTTTCACTCAATCAATGTAAATTGAAAATTTAGTTTATTGAAAAATATAAAATAGCGTCCTTAAAGGGCGCTATTTTTTTAACAAGTAAAATTTGATTAATATTAGCTATGATTTAAATATTTTTTATGATATTCATCTAATATTGTTGGTATTTATTCGGTATAATTAAACTAAAATCAAGCTCATTTCTTATTAAAGCAATTGGTGTAAGCTAAATATCATCTGAGTTAAAATACTCACATAAATGTTGTGAGTAATTATTAGAGAATGTGTATGGATCAACAGAATATTATTATGACTACTGCTCAAGTTCAAGGAGCTGCAACAGCAGCAAATACAAAGCAACCGATTAAAGGGCGTATTCATTCTTTTGAATCATTTGGTACTGTAGATGGTCCAGGAATTCGCTTTATTGTTTTTTTTCAAGGTTGCTTAATGCGTTGTTTATATTGTCATAATCGTGATACTTGGGACTTAAAAGCAGGGAAAGAAGTAACCGTTGATGAACTTATGCAAGAAATTGTTTCATATAAAAGTTTTATTATGCCTAATGGCGGAGGGGTAACAGCCTCAGGAGGGGAAGCAACTTTGCAAACAGAGTTTGTTACAGAGTGGTTTAAAGCTTGTCACCAAGAAGGTATTAGCACGTGTTTAGATACTAATGGTTATGCTAGGCAGCTTGATCATACTGTTGATGATCTCATGGAGGTAACGGATCTAGTCATGTTGGATTTGAAACAAGTTAATGATGAGATTCATCAAAAACTAGTTGGTGTTCCTAATAAGCGAGTACTTGAATTTGCGAAATATTTACAAAGAATTAATAAAAGAACTTGGATACGTTATGTAGTAGTTCCGGGTTGGACAGACGATGATAACTCAGCTCATCTACTTGGTAAGTTTATTCAAGGGATGAATAATATAGAAAGAGTAGAGTTATTACCTTACCATAAATTAGGTGCCTATAAATGGGAAACTTTAGGTGATAAATATAAGTTAGAAGGAGTAGAAGCTCCACCTAGAGAAACATTAGATAGAATACAAGCTATTATTGAAAGTTATGGTCAATATGTGACCTTCAGTAAATAGAATAAATTCATAAAAAAGGCACGTTTATCCGTGCTTTTTTATTTTGTATTTATCTTATCCTTTTACGTTTTAGTGCACGTAAAATAAAAATACCACCTTCTAAAGTAAGCACACATACAGCTAACCAAATAAGACTATAAGAAATGATATGTTCTGATGAAACCGATTCGTGTAGGAATAATACCGAAACAATGGTCAGTAATACGGGCTCCACATATCCTAACAAACCAAATAATCCCATTGGTAGTAATCGTCTAGCTACAAAATACATTGCAAAAGCAATAGCGGTGATTACACCAAGCATCGGGATATAAATATGGTAAAGATTAAGATCATTGATTGTTTTATGCAAATCATAATGAAATGTGAAATAAATAAAACAGCCTAAAAAAATAAAAAAGAAATCTGAAAATGTACCGGCTATGCCTTCTATTTGTAATTTACGTCGTGTTATAAAATAAATAGGATAACCTAGAGCTATAACAGCTGTTTCCCATGAAAATGCGCCTGTGGTGTAGATTTCTATTGATACACCTAGAACCGCAATCCCGACAGCAATTTTTTGTAAAAAGCTCAATTTTTCCTTATAGAATAACTGCCCAAAAATCACCATAGATAAGGGTAACAAAAAATACCCTAGTGAGGCTGATAAACCATGACCATTTAATGGTGCCCAAATAAAAATCATCATTTGAATTGTTAGTAATACTGAAGAAAATAAAAGGCCCAGTAATAATAAAGGTTGTAGTTTAATACGAATGAATAATGAGTGGATAGCAGACCATTGTTTTTCAATTAAAATTAGTATTACTATGGCAGGAAAAGAAGTTAATAATCGCCAACAAAAGATGTCTACCACTGATAGTGGCTGCAATAAAACAGGGTAATAATATAATAGGCCAAAAAGGCATGATGCTAATATCGAAAGTATCACCCCTTTAATCATAAGTTCCACCTTGCTCAATAATAAAAAAATAGCGCTAATATATAGCGCTATCATTTGGCTGATATTTTATTCTTATCCAATAAATTCAAGACCATTCATATAAGGTATTAAAACTGATGGTACTTTGATTCTTCCATCTGCTTGTTGGTAATTTTCCATTATTGCAACTAAGGTACGCCCAACAGCTAAGCCAGAGCCATTTAATGTATGTACTAAATAAGTTTTATTATCTGCTTTGCTTCGGTAACGTGCTTGCATTCTACGCGCTTGAAAGTCCCACATATTTGAGCAAGACGAAATTTCTCGATAGGTATTTTGTGCCGGTACCCAAACTTCAAGATCATAAGTTTTGCGAGAACCGAAGCCCATATCACCAGTACATAAAACGATTTTACGGTACGGTAATTCTAATAATTGTAATACTTTTTCGGCATGAGCAGTTAACTCTTCTAATGCTTGCATAGATTCTTCAGGTTTAACAATTTGCACTAGCTCAACTTTATCAAACTGATGCATACGAATTAAGCCACGAGTATCCTTGCCATAAGCACCAGCCTCAGAACGGAAACATGGGGTATGAGCTGTCATTTTTAAAGGTAATACACTTTCATCAAGAATTTCATCTCTTACTAAATTAGTAACAGGTACTTCAGCTGTTGGGATAAGTGCATAATTACTGGTTTCAGCTTCTTCATCTAGTGGTTTTGTATGAAATAGGTCACCTGCAAATTTTGGTAATTGACCAGTCCCAAAAAGAGTGGCATGGTTAACTAAATAAGGGACATATATTTCAGCATAACCATGTTGTTCGGTGTGTAAATCTAACATAAATTGGGTAATGGCACGATGTAAGCGAGCTATTTGAGATTTCATTACTACAAATCTGGCGCCAGCTAATTTTACTCCAGCAGCAAAATCAAGGCCATCAAGATGCTCACCCAATGCTACATGATCTTGAATTGGAAAATCAAAAGTTCTTGGTGTACCGAAGCGTGATATTTCAACATTATCATGTTCATCTTTACCATCGGGTACAGAATCATCTGGAATATTTGGGATGTTAGATACAATGTCTTTAATTTGATTTAATAAGGTATCAAGTTCTGTTTTAGCATTATTAAGTTTTTCACCAAGTTTATTAACTTCATCACGAACAATGGAAATATCTTCACCACGAGCTTTGGCTTCACCAATAGCTTTAGAACGAGCATTACGTTCAGCTTGTAAATTTTCAGTCTCAACTTGTAATACTTTACGTTTTTCTTCCAATTGACGAATAGTGTCAACATCTAATTTAAATCCGCGGCGAGCCAATTTTTTAGCAACAAGATCTAGTTCATTTCTAAGTAAATTAGGGTCTAACATAAAAAAGTCCATTAATTAAAGAAATATCTATCTACTTTATTTTGACTTGTTACCACTAGCAACAAAGTGCACAAATGAAAATAGAACGATAATATATAAATGAGTTGTCTTAGTATACTAGAATTATATGGGGATTCAACCAAAATGGCGCACCCGAAGGGATTCGAACCCCTGACCGCTCGGTTCGAAGCCGAGTGCTCTATCCAGCTGAGCTACGGATGCGAGTATTGATATTATCAAAAATGGTGCATCCGAAGGGATTCGAACCCCTGACCGCCCGGTTCGTAGCCGGGTACTCTATCCAGCTGAGCTACGGATGCGTACTGATATTATTAAAAAGTGGTGCATCCGAAGGGATTCGAACCCCTGACCGCCCGGTTCGTAGCCGGGTACTCTATCCAGCTGAGCTACGGATGCAAGATAATTAATAAAATGGCGGTGAGAGAGGGATTCGAACCCTCGATGCAGCTTTTGACCGCATACTCCCTTAGCAGGGGAGCGCCTTCAGCCTCTCGGCCATCTCACCAAAACCATTATGACCCTATTGGAACAACAAAATCATAATGTGTGGCGCACATATTACGTTTTACAAAAAATAAGTCAAACATTTTTTTGCTTACGTGTGCTAGTTGTTTATTTCATGCCCAATATCACTCTTTAGGCTCAGACATATCATCAATTTTATCTTGTGTTTGATGAATTCTGTTGTAAATCTCTTCCCTATGAATAGAAACTTCCTTAGGTGCATTAATACCAATTCTGACTTGATTACCTTTCACGCCTAAAATGGTAATAACAACATCGTCACCAATAATAAGTGTTTCACCTACTCTCCTAGTTAAAATTAACATTAGATCTCCTACTCTCAGTTATTTATATATCCAAACAATTTTAAGATATAGCTTCGTCAGCCCCCCATCAACAAGACAGAAAGACGGAATTTTACAGAGTACGCTTATAAGATAAATAAGCATATCTGGCTAACTTGCTTGTAATTTATTACTGATTTCCTTTTTCACAGAAGATAACGCTTCTGGTAACGCCGAAAGATCCATTCCACCTGCTTGAGCAAAGTCAGGCCGCCCACCGCCTTTACCACCTATTTTTAATGCTAATTGAGAAACTAATTCGCCAGCTTTAACAAGATGAATTAAATCATTGGTTACGCCAGCTGCTAAATTGATTTTATTATCGTTGACGGCAGCTAAAATTATTACTCCTGATTTTAATTGATTTTTAAGGTCATCGATCATGGTTCGTAATAGTTTAGCCTCGACATTATCAAGTTTAGCAATTAGGATATTATTATTATTAATTTTTTCGCATTGGTTAAGCAATTGTGCACTTTGTTGGCTAGCTTTTTGTGCCTTTAATTGCTCGATTGTTTTTTCTAACAATTTAGTTTGTTCAAGTAGTTGCTCAATACGAGCTAATAGAGTTGTTTTATCACTTTTAACTAATAATTCAACCTGATTTAATAAACTGGACTCATTATGTATATATTCCATGGCATTTTGCCCGGATGTAGCCTCAATACGACGTATTCCTGAAGCAATACTTGATTCGGAAGTGATTTTAAATAAACCGATATCACCGGTTCTATCTACATGAGTACCACCACAAAGTTCAATTGAAAAATCTCCCATGGTTAGTACACGTACAATATCTTCATATTTTTCGCCAAATAGTGCCATGGCACCTTTATTTTTGGCTTGTTCAATTGGCATAAGCTCAATGTGAACAGGTAAATTACGACGTATTTGTTGATTAACAAGATCTTCAATTTCTACAATCTGCTCTGGTGTAATGGCTTGAGTATGTGAAAAGTCAAAACGAAGATAACTTTCATTTACCAATGACCCCTTTTGATGAACATGATTACCCAAAATTTGCTGTAAAGCAGCTTGTAATAAGTGCGTTGCCGAATGATTACGGCGAATGCGTTCGCGTAACTCTACATTAATTGCAGCGGTTACATTATCACCAACTTTTAAAGACCCTTTAATTATTTGACCTAAATGGCCAATGCTTTTACCATATTTTTGGCTATCAACCACATTAAATTCGATATTCGCTGTTGTTAATAAACCTTTATCTCCGACTTGTCCTCCAGATTCACCATAAAATGGGGTTTTATCTAAAATAATAATAGCTTCATCACCGGCATGAATAGTGTCAACTTTTTGACCATTTTTGAATATTGCTATTACCTTACCTGATGATTCTGTTGTTTGATAACCTAAGAATTCAGTTTTATCATCTAATTTGATAACACTACTATAATCGACGTTAAATGAGCTGGATTCACGCGCACGTTTGCGTTGCTCTTCCATACATTTGTCAAAACCCGCCTCGTCAATAATAATGTTTTTTTCACGGCATACATCAGCAGTTAAATCTAATGGAAAACCATAAGTATCATATAGTTTAAATGCTACATCACCTGGCAAAATTCTCCCGGTAAGTTTAGTCAGTTCTTGATCTAATAAAGATAGTCCACGTTCTAACGTTTTTAAAAATTGTTCTTCTTCAATTTTAAGAGTATCTTCAACTAACTTACGATTATTATTTAATTCAATCGCTGCGCTATCCATTACGTCAATTAATGGTTTAACCAGTTTGTAAAAAAAGATACCTTTAGCGCCAAGCATATGACCGTGACGTACGGCTCTTCTGATGATACGACGTAATACGTAACCCCGCCCTTCATTGGAAGGTAATACACCATCAGAAATTAAAAATGCACAAGAACGAATATGATCAGCAATCACTCGCAAAGATTTACTTTCTAAATCGTTAGTATTAATAATTTGTGCTGCATCTTTTATTAATTTTTTGAATAGATCAATTTCATAATTAGAATTAACATGCTGTAATACAGCTGCAATACGTTCTAATCCCATGCCAGTATCAACTGATGGTTTAGGTAATGGTTCCATTGTGCCATCAGGGTGGCGATTAAATTGCATAAAAACGATGTTCCAGATTTCGATAAAGCGATCGCCATCTTCCTCAGCACTACCAGGAGGTCCACCCCAAATATGATCACCATGATCATAGAAAATTTCTGTACAAGGCCCACACGGTCCGGTATCACCCATTTGCCAGAAATTATCCGATGCGTATGGTGCTCCTTTATTATCGCCAATACGTACAATACGTTCTTTAGGAATACCAATTTCTTTTTCCCAAATGGCATATGCCTCATCATCAGATTCATATACTGTTACAGTAAGTTTTTCTTTTGGGAGATTAAACCATTGCTTACTTGTAAGTAATTCCCAAGCAAAATGAATTGCGTCATGTTTAAAGTAGTCGCCAAAACTAAAATTACCTAGCATTTCAAAAAAAGTATGATGGCGAGCTGTATAGCCTACATTATCTAGGTCATTATGTTTACCGCCTGCGCGGACACAACGTTGCGAAGTTGTAGCTCTGGTATATGAGCGTTTATCAATACCAAGAAATACATCTTTAAATTGGTTCATTCCCGCATTAGTAAATAATAATGTTGGATCATTATGTGGAACAAGGGAACTACTTGCTACAATTTCGTGTCCTTTGCTATGGAAAAAGTCAAGAAAGTTTTGACGAATTTCGGCAGTGCTTTTCATTTATGCTTCCAAATAAAATGATAAATTTTTAAACATAGTAATATACCCGTTACAACTTAAGTTGAAAAGTAAATATTATCTTATACGACAGTGAATCAAGCTAGTATTACAAGTAAATAAAAGGAAAAATAAAATGACCTAGTGAGTTTTTAATTGTAAAAGGATATTGTTTTAATTTTGATTGCTTATATTTTAATATAGTATATAAAGTTAAGTCAATAAATCGTAGACAGTTTTTATATCATCTTGTGTATAACCTCTGTTAATCAAAAATTGCATTCCTTTTAACTGTTGTTGTTTATTTTTAGGGTTTAATTGTTTAAATTTTTTTGTTAATTGCTTAGCAGCCATATTTGACCAATTTATTTTCGCACCGCGTAATAGTTCATGAATCAAATTGGTTGGTAAACCGCGCTGACTTAATTCTGCCGAGATTTTATATTTTCCGTAGCCTTTATTGGCACGCATAATAATATATTTTTCAATAAATTCGGCATCATTTACCCAATTTTTACTTATACAATACTCAATGACTTGATGTATTTTAAGTTTAAGCTGATTTAATTGATCATCATATTCATCTTCGGAACATTTTATTTTTTTATTGAAAAATAAAGTTATTTTTTGGGTTAATTCGTACGATGAATGATCACGCTGTGCAAGTAGTTGCACAGCTTTATTTAGAATAACTTGGTTAAGTTTTTGGTCCATGCTTAGAAGCTATCATTCTCATCTGATTCTGATGATGTATCTTCATCATCAGCAGTAAAAACAGTTGGACTATTTAATAGTAAATCACGTAATTTTGTTTCAAGTTCTTTAGCGACTTCAGGGTGTTCTTGCAAATATTTAATCGCGTTGGCTTTGCCTTGACCAACTTTTTCGCCATTATAGCTATACCAAGCTCCAGCTTTATCGACTAATTTGTGTTTAACACCTAAATCAATCAATTCACCTTCTTTAGAAATACCACAACCATAAAGAATTTGGAATTCAGCTTGTCTGAATGGTGCTGCAACTTTATTTTTAACTACTTTAACTCGGGTATCACTACCAATAACATCTTCACCTTCTTTTACTGCACCGGTTCGACGAATATCTAAACGTACTGAGGCATAGAATTTAAGAGCATTACCACCAGTTGTAGTTTCCGGATTACCAAACATTACCCCTATCTTCATACGAATTTGATTGATAAAGACAACTAAACAGTTAGCATTTTTAATATTAGCAGTAAGTTTACGTAAAGCTTGTGACATTAGTCGGGCTTGCAGTCCCATATGAGAATCACCCATTTCGCCTTCAATCTCAGCTTTTGGTGTCAATGCTGCTACCGAGTCCACAATAATGACATCAACAGCCCCAGAGCGAACTAAAGCATCACAAATTTCAAGTGCTTGTTCGCCTGTATCTGGTTGCGAAACCAATAAGTCATCAACTTTTACACCTAACTTAGCCGCATAAATTGGATCTAAAGCATGTTCAGCATCAATAAATGCACAAGTTTTCCCTTCTTTTTGTGCTTGGGCAATAACTGATAGTGTTAGTGTTGTTTTACCGGATGATTCCGGCCCGAAAATTTCAACAATTCGACCCATTGGTAAGCCACCGATACCCAATGCAATATCTAACCCCAAAGAACCTGTAGAAACGGCATCAACATCAAGAGTTTGGGTATCACCTAATCGCATAATTGAACCTTTACCAAATTGTTTTTCGATCTGGCTTAATGCGGCTGAAAGTGCACGTTGTTTGTTTTCATTCATATAATAAAATTCCAATGTGTTAGGATAATAGCTATACATTATACTGTATTGTTATACAGTATCAAGTTTTTTTTATATTGGTTGATAATTCTGAGAATTATGGAAGATGATACGCAATTTTTCTTTATTTATATCATCTATTTCATTGATTAGCATAATACATCGAACTGTTAAATATTGATTCAAAATTAAAATTCAAGGTTAAACTAGTATAATTTTTATAATGTCTTAATTAATATTAAATAATTGATTAATTGCGACTGTATTTATAAGTATATATGGTTAGCTTACCTATATTAGCATAGCTATGATGGTAAAGTTTCATTTTGTTATGAAACAATAAAATACCATGTTGATAATTAGGTAATGCTTTCCTAAAAAAATACCATTTGCTATGATGAGCAACAGCATTATTTTAATCAAAATAGTATATTGAAACTTTAGATTAACCAAAAATATTTTTATAATTTAAATTAGTTTTTGTATTAAGGAAAATAATGAGTATTGATAAATCCCATTATGTATTATGCCCGCAATGTGATTTAGTCGTAGAGTTAACTAATATTGACTTAGGGCATAAAGCTGTTTGTCCACGTTGTAATACCACACTTGCAAAAAATAACATCAATATGAAACCCAAAGCAGTTATTTATGCAATTTGTTCCCTAATAATGATTATTGTAGCTTGTAAATTTATTTTTATTGATATTAGGTTAGTCGGTAATTTTAATGGAGTAAGTATATTAGATATTCCAGAAATTTTGTTCTACGATAAATATAGTTACATTTCTGCCTTATTTATTTTATTTGTATTACTTTTCCCAATATTTAATTTATCAATAATAGTTATTCTTTGTTCTAAATTATCTTTATCTAAGTATCGTAAACGCGATCTGCTAATTGTTTATGAAAGATTTCAACACTGGTGTATGCCAGAAATATTTTTGACTGGTATCTTGGTTAGTTTTGTGAAATTAATGAGCTATGGCAATATTGGTATTACCAGTACCTTTTGGGCATTTTGCTTATTTGTATTTTTTTATATTAAAGCCATAATTGTTTTTTCGCCTGAAGCTATTTGGAATGAAATCCATAGAAATAATTTTTCTGAAAATAGCTTACTGGCAGGTAGAACCGGTATATATCAAAATTTGAAACTATGTGAATGTTGTCATGCAATTTTACCAGTTGATTATGTAAAGTGTCCTAGGTGTAAACAAAAAAGTGAAATTAGGCGGAGAAGTAAAATACAATGGACTATTGCTTTACTAGTAACATCGTTAATTATCTATATCCCTGCTAATGTATTTGGCATAATGATAACCGTTGTATTTGGTTCGCCATCAACTTCAACAATTATGGATGGTGTTATTTATATGTGGCAATCTGGGGATATACCCGTTGCTTTGGTAATTTTTTCGGCAAGTGTTGTTATTCCAATATTAAAAATAATTTCCTTAAGTTGGCTTTGTTACTTTGCGCTAGCAGTAAAACGAAAAAATATACATAATTGTCTAAAAATGAAAAAATTATATATTATAGTTGAATTCATTGGAAAATGGTCAATGATTGATATTTTTGTGGTTTCGGTTGTTTGTTCTTTAGTAAGAAATCAACAAATGATGGGCGTTTACCCTGATATTGGGGTAGGATTTTTCGCCACTGTTGTCATTGTTACTATGATCGCATCACAAAAATTTGATCCGCGCTTAATTTGGGATAGACCTAGAATTAGAAAATAGGCTAATAGGGATAGTATGGTAACATCAAGTAAAATCGCAAAAATGATTAAAATAAGGGCTATTTCAGCAATTTGGATTATTCCAATCGTAACGGCAATAGTTGGACTTTGGATTATTTATTCACATTTTGCTGACAGAGGAATGCCATTTACATTATTGGCTAAGGATGCTAACGGTATTGTTGCTGGTAAAACAGTAATAAAAAATCGTAGTGTTGATGTTGGTATTGTAGATGAAGTTACTCTATCTAGTGATTACAAACAAGTTGTAATCAAGGGTCGCATTTATAATGATATGGAGCCATTACTTCGTAACGATTCAATTTTTTGGGTGGTAAAGCCAGAAATAGGTCGTGATGGTGTGACTGGATTAGGTACTATTTTATCAGGTGTTTACATTGAATTAGCCGCTGGAAGTGATAGCCATAGTTTCAAAAATAATCCCTTTATATTGTCAGATACGCCACCCATATCTGATCCAAGTATTAAAGGTATCCGTTTAAATTTAGAAAGTGATCAAAGTGGCGTTGTTCCAAGGGGGGCAACCGTCATGTATCATGGTTATCGAGTAGGTAATGTCGAAACATCTGAATTTGATGTTGATTCACGCAAAATGAAATACCAAATTTTTATTACTCAACCATTTGACGCTTTAGTAACTCAAAATGTTCGTTTTTGGAAAGAAGGCGGTATTAATTTAACTTTATCTTCACGTGGAGCGAGCCTAGATGTACCTTCTTTAGATGTATTACTATCCGGAGGTATTAGTTTTGATTTACCCGAAGGCTCGAAATTAGGTGCCCCAGCTGAGCAATATGCAGTATATAAACTGTATGAAGATAAAAAGTCTATTCAAGATTCACAATATACCGATTATAAAGAATTTTTGATTTTTTTATCTGATTCTATATCCGGATTGGCGGAAGGGACTCCCGTTGAATACCATGGCATAAGGCTTGGAACCGTAAGTAAAGTGCCATTTTATACTGCGGAAATGTTAGAAAAAACTTCTATTTTGAATCAAAAAGTTCCAGTTTTAATTAGGATTGAACCTGACCGGTTATCTGAACTTGTTGATGAAAAAGTTGATATCGCAACTTTGATTATGCAAGAACAAAAGAATGGTTTAAGAGCTTCATTAAAAACCTCTAATATGTTTACCGGAGCACTTTATGTTGATTTAGATTTTTATCCAGAGCTTAAAGGTAAATATGATCAGTCACACGCTAAACAATATGGTTACAACACTATAGAAACAGCATCGACAGGATTTGCACAAATTCAGGCTAAAATCCTTCAATTACTTGATAATTTTAATAATTTACCGCTAAATAACACTATGTCGCAATTTAATAAATCGCTAGCATCGAGTGAAAAATTAATGAATTCATTGAATCAAATTATGGCAAGTAAAGAAATGCAGAATCTGCCAGTAGATTTACAAAAAGCACTGCGTTCTTTAAATGAAACCATGAAGGGGTTCCAACCAGGCTCTGAATTAAATAATCAAATGAAAGAAAGTTTACAGAAAGTTCAACAAATGATGGATGAACTGACACCATTACTTAATACTCTAAATGATAAAAGTAATGCTCTGATATTCTCCGCTCCGGCAACAAAAGATCTTGAACCTAAAGTAAAAGGTAAATAAATAATGATTAAGATAATACCAAAATTTCAAATAGTGTTATATATGACATTAATTACTTTATTAATAGGTTGTTCGTCAAATAAAGTAAATAAAAGTTATTATCAGTTAGCCAATAATCTAACAAATCAGAATCAAGTATTGCAAACCATGAAAAGCACAAATCAGTTTATGTGGATAGAGTCGATTGATGTGGCGAGTTTTTTAAATAAACCAGGTATTGTTTTACAAACTGATAATATTAAATATGCGACGGCAACTAATAATCTATGGGTTGCATCGCTTTCTCAGCAACTTAGGGATCGAGTGGAACAAGATTTAACCGCACTGTTACCTAATTATTTAGTATCAAGTAATCAAATTACAACCCCAAATTTGACAGTCAAACTATTTATTGATGGCTTCCATGGCAGTTATACTGGTGATGCTATTATAATTGGGCGTTGGGTAGTAACTGATAGTAAAAACAATATTAAAACTAAAACCTTTGCACGGCAGGTCCCACTAAACAATAATGGATACGATGCATTAGTTAAAGCCTTATCAAAAGGTTGGCAAGACGAAGAACAAGATTTTGCCAATTCAATCAGATATTAATTATTATAAGTATTCCGTCTATAATGCTATAGGCGGAATAATTTTAAAAAACTAGAGTTATTTATTTTTACTTTGTTAACTGTTATTTTTTACAAAGATAATCGTTTTGCTTTTCCTCTTCACTATAAATAGTAGTCAATTTTAAAAGTAAAATTATTTTATTATTTAGTTGCTAATATTAACCCATTATCCTCACTTGTTTTTTGGTAAGTAATTAACCGCAACTTCAATTTCAATCACAAAAAGAGCCTTATTCTTAATTATACGAATTAGTTGGTTAAAAAAAGAAATTTGATTCAATCAATGTGATGCCTAGACTATCTTCTACCTAAAAGCAATGTACAACTGAAACATTATCACAAAATAGTTTTGTGATAATTGTCACAAAAACATACAGCTCTACTTGTATGGTAGTATTTTATATCTTATGTTTAGTATACAATGCAATATTGACAAGAGGTATTAAATGAAAATTGTAAAAGCAGAAGTTTTTGTATGTAGTCCGGGGAGGAACTTTGTTACATTAAAAATTACCACTGATGAAGGTGTTTATGGAGTGGGGGATGCTACTCTTAATGGTCGCGAATTATCCGTGGCATCTTATCTTAAAGATCATCTGTGTCCACAACTCGTTGGGCGCGATCCTCATCAAATCGAAGATATTTTTCAATATTTTTATAAAGGTGCTTATTGGCGTCGAGGTCCGGTTACCATGTCGGCAATTTCAGCAATTGATATGGCTCTTTGGGATATTAAAGGCAAACTTGCCAATATGCCACTATATCAATTACTAGGTGGTGCATCACGAACTGGTGTTATGGTGTATTGTCATACCACAGGTGCAAGCATTGATGAAGCTTTAGACGATTACGCCAAACATAAGGAAATGGGGTTTAAAGCTATTCGCGTGCAATGTGGTGTCCCGGGAATGAAGACAACTTATGGTCAAAGTAAAGGGAAAAATTTGGCTTATGAACCAGCAACGCGAGGTAATTATCCTGAAGAACAATTTTGGGCTACGGATAAATATCTCGATTTCACACCGAAATTGTTTGAAGCAGTACGGAATAAATTTGGTTTTAATGAACATCTACTCCATGACATGCATCACCGTTTAACCCCAATAGAAGCAGCTCGGTTTGGAAAAAGTATTGAAGATTATCGACTATTCTGGATGGAAGATCCAACTCCAGCTGAAAATCAAGAGTGTTTTCGCTTGATTCGTCAACATACGGTTACTCCAATAGCTGTTGGTGAAGTGTTCAATAGCATTTGGGACTGTAAACAACTCATCGAAGAACAACTTATTGACTACATCAGAACTACTATTACACATGCGGGTGGTATTACACATATGCGCCGTATTGCCGATTTTGCGGCACTTTATCAAGTAAGAACAGGTTCACATGGACCGTCCGATTTATCGCCAATATGTCATGCGGCAGCTCTACATTTTGACATGTGGGTACCAAACTTTGGTGTTCAGGAATTTATGGGTTATTCAGAGCAAATGCTTGAGGTCTTTTCGCCAAATTGGACATTTGAAGATGGTTATATGCATCCAAGTGATAAACCAGGATTAGGCATTGATTTCGACGAAAAACTAGCCGAAAAATATCCATACAATCCAGCTTACTTACCTATAGCCCGTTTAGAAGATGGTACTTTATGGAATTGGTAACTTTTTGTATAAATTAGATTAATTAAAGGAATGTATATGTTAACGTCAGAAGTTATTCAAGAAAAAGAAAAGCGTCAGGTAATAAAACGCGTAGCTGTTGCTTCATCAATTGGTACTGCCGCAGAATATTATGATTTTTTTGCGTATGGTACTGCAGCAGTATTATTTTTTGGTCAATTGTTCTTTCCTAGTGATGATCCATTTATTAGTACCCTTGCCGCTTTTGCCACTTACGCAGTTGGATTTTTTGCAAGACCAATTGGTGGTATTGTCTTTGGTCATATGGGGGATAAAGTAGGACGTAAAAAAGCACTGGTCATTACAATTTTAATTGTTGGATTAGGCACATTCGCAATAGGTTTATTACCGACGTATGATTCTATTGGATGGTGGGCACCATTTATTCTTATTTTAATTCGTGTATTACAAGGTTTTGGTGTCGGTGGAGAGCAAGCTGGAGCTGTACTTATGACAGCCGAATATTCACCACCTAAAAAACGTGGATTTTTTTCAAGTTGGGTTCAAATTGGCGCACCATTAGGCTTCTTGTTACCTTCGGCTCTATTTGCTTTATTATCTTCAATACTTTCTAGCGAACAAATGCTGAGTTTTGGTTGGAGAATACCATTTTTATTAAGTTTGCTTTTAGTCATAATAGGTCTTTTTATTCGTTTGCGCATTGATGAATCACCAGTATTTGAAGAAATTAGACAGACCAAAGCGGTTGAATCTTCAATGCCTTTGAAAGATGTCATGAAAAATTATCCAGGTATTGTGCTCAAAGGCGTTGGGGCAAAACTTATTGAAGCTTGCTCATTTGCAATGTTCACCGTTATAGTGCTAGCTTATGTCAATGTTAATAATTTAAATAAAAACTATGTTCTCGATGCAATAATCGTTGCAGTAGTCCTTGAGATTTTTGCAATTCCTCTTATGGGGGCATTATCAGATAAATGGGGAAGAAAAAAGGTTTATATTATCGGAGCGCTTATTCAAGTGATTTTTATTGTTCCGTTCTTCCTTATGATAAATACCCAAAATTATCTATTAATTCAAATTGCCATGATTGTGGTGTTGCCTTTTGGACATGCAATGTGTTATGCACCCCAAGCTTCATTTTTCCCTGAGTTATTCCCAACAGCAATTCGTTGTAGTGGTATTGCATTAATTTGGCAGGTTGGGTCTTTGATAGGTAGTGGTATTTTAGGACTCTGTGCGGTAAAAATATTACAAATGTATAATGGACACTATACTGGTTTAGCCCTTTATGTTGGAGTTCTAGGTATTTTGTCTGTTATTGGTATTGCATTGTTACCTGAAACAGCACCAAATAAAATTAAGAAAGAATATCAACAGTGGATTAGTAAGTAAAAATACTGTAAATTATTACTTTTAAAGTATATTAAATTGAGATTTAAAATGAAATTATCAAATAAAACCTTATCACAACTACCTAAAGGGGTAGTTGTACCCACCTATGATAGAAGCCATCTTAAAATCAAAATTGTCCATCTTGGTTTTGGGGCTTTTCATCGGGCTCATCAAGCTGTATTTGCTGATATTTTAGCTAGTGAACATAAGAGTGATTGGGGCTACTGTGAGGTTAACTTAATCGGTGGTGAAAAGCAAATTGAGGATCTGAAACAGCAAGATTTTTTATTTAGTGTTTGTGAAATGTCTTATGATGATTGGAGTACTCGAGTTGTTGGAGTTGCTAAAGAAGCTTTGCATGCGGATATTGATGGTATTGATAAAATATTAGCCGTAATGACTCGCCCAGAAATTGCGATTGTTTCTATGACAGTAACAGAAAAAGGCTATTGTTATTTACCTGCAACTGCATCAATAGACACAGATAATAAATTAATCAAACATGATATTGAAAACCCCACAAAACCAAAAACATTACCAGGCGTGATTGTTGAAGCATTGCGACTACGAAAGGAAAAAGGTTTAAAACCATTTACTGTTATGTCATGTGATAATATGCCAGAAAATGGTCATGTTACTCGCAACGTTGTGTTAGCATTAGCTAAACTGCGTGATGCTAATTTAGCAAATTGGATAGATCAAAATGTAACTTTCCCATCAACCATGGTAGATAGAATTGTACCAGCGGTAACCCCAGAAACCATGGACAAGATTCAAAAACAGTTGGGTGGAATAGAAGACCCAGCAGGTGTGGCTGGAGAACCATTTAAACAATGGGTAATAGAAGATAAATTTGTTAATGGTCGCCCAGAATGGCAAAAAGCTGGAGCTGAACTGGTTGACGATGTATTACCTTATGAAGAAATGAAACTACGCATGCTTAATGGTAGTCATTCATTTTTGGCTTATCTAGGCTATTTGGCTGGTTATTTGCATATTGATGAATGTATGCAAGATCCTAATTATGTTAAAGCTGCAAGACATTTAATGCTACAAGAACAAGCAACAACTTTACGAGTACAAGGTGTTGACTTACAAGCATATGCAGATTCATTAATAGAGCGCTATCGTAATACTGGTTTAAAACACCGAACTTGGCAAATTGCTATGGATGGTACCTTAAAATTACCGCAACGGATGTTAGATTCTATTCGTTTTCATCTAGCTAATAACACTCCATTTGATTGTTTAGCATTAGGTGTGGCCGGTTGGATGCGATATGTCAGTGGAACTGATGATGCATGCAAAGCCATTGAGGTAAGTGATCCATCAGCTGATAAGATAAAACAATTAGTTGCAACGAGTAAAGATAATGAAGATCGGGTTACAGCTTTACTGTCATTAACGCATGTTTTTGGTGAAGACTTACCTAAGAATCAATTTTTTATTGATAAAGTTACCAAAGCCTACCTCTCTTTGAGGGATTTAGGTGCAAAACAAACAGTGCAACAATTAGCAAAAAATTTCTAACACAACTAACATAATTAATAAAAATAAAGTGTAATAGCATAACCCGCTATTACACTTTTATTAAAGTTATTTTATTTAGTATAAAGGTTATTTTTAAATTTATGATTATTTACTAAAATACCTTTTCTTATCTTTAAAAATCACCTACTATTCTCATAAATTTAATTTGTTACAAAAGAATGTTCTATGTTTAAATCTATTGACTTAAATATTTCCGAACCCGTTAATCAACAAATCTATCGAACACTAAGAAAAGCAATTATCACTTGTCAAATATTGCCTGGTATAGTGTTGTCTGAAAAAGAAATTTCAGAACAATTTAGCGTATCCAGACAACCAGTGCGAGAGGCATTTATTAAGCTAGCAGAAGCTGGATTGGTGCAAATTCTGCCGCAACGAGGTACATTTATAACTAAAATCTCGGTAAAAAAAGTTATAGATGGGCAATTTATTCGTGAAGCTGTAGAATGTGCGATTATTAAACGTGTTGCGGTTGAAATCAATGATTCAGATATTCTTTTATTACAGAAAAACCTTGCCGAACAGAAAGAAGCAAATGAAAGAAAAGATATTCGTTATTTTCTTGAAAAAGATGACGAATTCCACCAAATTTTAATGAATGTGATAGATTGTCAAATGGCATGGGAAACAGTTGAAAATATTAAAGCGATGATGGATAGGGTAAGATTTCTTTCTCTAGAAGAAATTTCCCCGCCAGAAGATCTGGTAAAACAACATGAAAATATTTTTATAGCACTTCAAAATCATGATCCGGAACAAGCAGTACAAGCACAACATGAACATTTATCGACGATATTGGACACGATAAAGATTGTTGCACAACAAAAAACCGAATGGTTTGTTGATTAGATGGTTTATATCTTACGTAAGATTCTATAGAATCAACTTTTGCGTAAGTAACCTAAAATACGAAAACTGTCAATCTTCCATAAGCCGTTGTTGAAACTCAGCGTGTAGGTGGCACGACTACTTACATTAGGACCAGGATTTTGTTGCACAATTTCAATTTCGTTGTCACTCACCTTGCTGATAATGGCTACATGACCATATCTAGACCAACCAAGCACAATAATATCTTCTACTTGAGGTTTAGTTGGCGAACCATTGGTAAATTGCAGCAAATTTCGTTTAGGATTGATTTGCCCATCGGCAATTGATGAATCAAAATAATCTTTGGCATGACCGTAACTATCAGGCATTTTATGATTAAAACGCTCATAATAATAACGTTTAATAAATTCAACACATTGATATTTTTGACCTAAATTATAGCCTTCTGGGGTGACATTGCGACCACTGACATTACCCGTACTGCCATTATAGTACACATTAACGCCATTGAATTGATCAATAACTTTACCAATTTTATCTTTATCAACTAGCCAATCAGGGTAGATATATTGATAAAAGGCATAACAACCACAAAGAGACAGCACTAAAAATAATAATAAACTCTTTTTATATTTAAATAACATTTTTTCCCCATGATTTAAATGTACTCATTTAAATAAATTAAGCTAACATAGATTAAATAGTATTATTAATAGTTTAAAAGTAAATAGCAATATAACGTTATAAAAGCTAATTAAAAATGTATAAATGTTAGGTTGGTATAATATGATAAAACAAATTAAAATTCGTGTTAGTGGACGAGTTCAAGGTGTAGGATTTCGTTTTTTTACTCATCAACAAGCCCAAAAATTGAATTTAGTAGGCTATGTTAAGAATTTAGATAATGGTGATGTCGAAATTGTTGCTCAAGGTGATAGTGTACAAATATCCAAGTTGATCCAATGGCTTGAGCAAGGAGGACCTGTTTCGGCACGTATAAGCAATATCAATATTGATCAGTCATCTGTACAAATGGATTTAACTTCTTTCAATGTCAGATATTAATTTTATAAAAAATACAGTAAAATATTATGTGCTACTGGTCTGTCTATATTAAGGTTTTACCATACTGGTGTGATTAACTTATGCTATGAATAAAAAAAATTTAATCTGTATCTTGCTGCTTGTTGTTGCTATTGGAGTTTATTATAGCTATCGACAAGCTGATAATGATCTTACAATGCAACCCACTGCAAATTTATCTGATAGTCCAGTTTATCAAAGCGATGATATGATAACTAATGTCTATGATTTGTCAGGTGAAATTTTATACAAGATTGAATCCAATAATGTTAGACATTTTGATGACTCTAATAATACAGAGTTTGATTTACCTAACTTTACCTTTTATGATAAAGAAAATTCAGCAACATGGCATATTCAAGCAAAAAGAGCAACATTAACTGATAATAAAATTATCTACCTTTACCAAGATGTGCAATTAGATAATTTGACACCTAATGCCCAATTACAACAAGTTAAAACAGATAATGCGGTGGTTGACTTAACTACCCAATATGTCACATCGAAAGATCCAGTTATAATTAAAGGTACCGGATTTTATTCAACCGGAGTGGGTTTAGCGAGTGATATGCGGGCAAAAACTGCGAATATACTTGAAAATATCAAAACATATTATAATACAGAGGCTAAATAAAACATGAATTTACTAAAGCAGGTTTTTCCCCCATTAATTTTATTATTATCTATATCGTTTGCTTGTGCTGCAGATGAAACCATCGCTGAACCAGTAACCCAACAAATAAAATCGTCAAATACATTAGTTAATGATAAACCTATTACAGTCGATGCAGATAATCAACAAATTGATATTGATAAAAATATTATTACTTTTACTGGCAATGTGCATATTGTACAAGAAGGCTTAACCATTAATGCGGATAAAGTAGTGATTACCGAAATTCAAGATTCGGCTAAGCAAAAAATCACCGCCTATGGGCAACCAGTTAATTTTAAGCAAATATTACCAGAAAAAAACAAAGTGGTTACCGGTCATTCATTACAAGTTATTTATAATGTGAAACAAAATAATGTTATTTTACTTGGGAAAGCAGAGTTATTTCAGCAAGATAACCACATTAGTAGTGAACAAATAACCTATGATGTAAATAAACAACAAATTGTGGCACAACCAGGCAAAAATGGACGTGTAAAAAGTACTATCATCCCAAGTCAAGTTAAAGAGATGAACAAATAATATGTCAATATTAAAAGCGGAAAATTTAGCCAAAGTATATAAAAAACGCCGAGTGGTTGAAGATGTTAGTTTGACTGTCAATTCCGGTGAAATTGTTGGTTTATTAGGTCCTAATGGTGCCGGTAAAACTACAACTTTTTATATGGTGGTGGGTATTGTTACCCTAAATGCCGGGAAAATATATCTGGATGATCATGATATTAGTATTTTACCATTACATGAGCGGGCTAAAAAAGGTATTGGGTATTTACCCCAAGAAGCCTCTATTTTCAGGAAACTCTCAGTCATTGATAATATTATGGCCATCCTTGAAACACGCAATGATATTGATAAAAATGAAAAGCTCGATCGGGCTGAAGAGTTACTTGAAGAGTTCCACATTACCCACATCCGTGACAATATTGGTCAATCTTTATCTGGTGGTGAAAGGCGTAGAGTTGAAATTGCTCGCGCATTAGCGGCTAACCCTAAATTTATTTTACTGGATGAACCGTTTGCAGGTGTTGACCCGATTTCAGTTATTGATATTAAAAATATTATTAAACATCTGCGAGATCGTGGATTAGGTGTATTAATTACTGACCATAATGTGCGGGAAACATTAGATGTTTGTGAACGAGCTTATATTGTTAATAAAGGTCACTTGATTGCAGAAGGCACACCAAATAGTATCTTAAGTAACGAGTATGTAAAACGCGTATACCTAGGAAATGAATTCAGACTATGATAAAACCAAGTTTACAACTGAATGTTTCTCAACAACTATCGATGACGCCACAATTACAGCAGGCGATTCGATTGTTACAGTTGTCAACGATGGAATTGCAACAAGAAATTCAAACTGCGCTCGAAGATAACCCATTACTTGAAGTTGCTGAACAATATGATGAAATTAATGTTGAGCAAAATGAAGTTAATGAAACTGTGGATACGCGTGAAGCCTTAGATAGTCAAGAAATCCCGGATGATATCCCATTAGATGCCTCTTTAGATGATATTTATACCGCCGGCACACCATCCGGAACTAATTCGGATTATCGCAATGATGAATTACCTATTTATCAAGGCGAAACTCATGAAACTTTATTTGATTATTTAAAATGGCAACTTGATTTAACGCCATTTAGTGATACGGATAGAGCTATTGCAATTTCGATTATCCAAGCAATTGATGAGCGGGGTTATTTAACGGTTTCTACTGAAGAAATACTTGAAGAACAGGGTAATGACGAAATTGAATTAGAGGAAGTTGAAACCGTTTTAAAACGGATTTGGCATTTTGATCCAATTGGTGTTGGTGCCAGAACCTTACAAGAGTGTTTATCTATTCAGATTCAGCATTTAAATCCCCCCGCATTAGTTAAACAAATTATTGATAACTACTTAGATTTATTAGCTAATCGTGATTACAGAACATTAAAAAAATTATTAAATACCAATGACGAACAGCTTAAGGAATCGATTGATTTTATCCAAAATTTGCAACCTTATCCGGGTGATTCAGTCAATACCACGCCTCCTGATTATGTTATTCCCGATGTATTAGTGAAAAAGAAAGAGGGTAAATGGGTGGTTGAATTAAATAGTGATACCGTGCCCAATTTACGTATTAATCAGCAATATGCTGCTATGGAAAAGTTAGCCAATGAAAGTGATGGTCAATATATTCGTTCACATTTACAGGATGCGAATTGGTTTATTAAGAGTATTGAAAATCGCAATGAAACCTTACTTAAGGTGAGCCAATTTATTGTTGAACATCAGCAAGACTTTTTTGAATATGGCACTGAACAGATGAAACCCATGATCCTGTCTGATGTGGCTAGTGCAATTGAAATGCATGAATCAACCATTTCCAGAGTAACTACGCAAAAATATTTACAATGCCCTAGTGGCATATTTGAACTAAAATTCTTCTTTTCTAGCCATGTTAATACTGATTCTGGTGGCGAAGCCTCATCTACTGCTATTCGGGCTTTAATTAAAAAATACATTGCAGCCGAAGATAGCAAAAAACCATTAAGCGATAGTAAACTTGTATCGATGCTTGAAGATCAAGGCATTATAATTGCCCGTCGAACCGTTGCTAAATATCGGGAAGCATTAGCCATACCACCGTCTAATCAACGCAAACAGTTATAATTGGCTAATGTAATTGTTAAGTTGTAATAAATATGATCAAACGACTTTTCGGGTTTCAATAATCATCATATCAGTAGTAAAAGAACCATCTGGCTGTAATTCAAAATAGGTTTTAGTATCTTTTGCGGCTGTTAGTTGATACGCCTTAATCGCTTCGATTAAAACATCAGGTGTTCGCATGCGTTTAACCCAAGTATCAAAAGAGAGGGTTAACCGATGACGTTCAAGATTATCGATAGTAAAACCTGCTTCGCTTAAAAATGTCAACCATTCTCCTGGAGTATAATCACACACATGTGAAGTATCTCTTAATGCTTCAACAGTTTGTAACCAAATATCTAAAACGGGATACCCTGGCGAAACCACATCCATAATAATCAATTTACCGTTTGTTTTGCAGACTCGATGCAGTTCCCGTAGACTTTTGCCAACATCATGCCAATGATGAGCAGAATAACGGCTAGCAATAATATCAAATTGATTATCAGCAAAAGGCTGCTGTTCAGCATAACCCTGCCGAGTGTTAATATTTAGTAACCCGCGTTCTTGGGCTGTTTTGGCAACGACTGACAACATTTCATCAGCAAGATCATAGGCGGTGACACTTTTAACATGGTTAGCAGCAATAAAACTAACGTGTCCAGCACCACACCCCATATCCAATAACTCAGCATTAGGATAATGCGTGAGTAATTTGGATAAGTATTCCAGATCGGGGCCTTGTGCGTGGACTTTACTGGTTAAATAAGCATTAGCTTGTTCACCAAATTGCTGTTTAACATTATCGTGATGTGTGGTCATTAATATATCCTGTGGTTGGGTGCAGTTAAGCACCCTAAGTTAAGATTAGGCTAAAAACTTGGGAATTTTCTGTTCAAAAGCACTAATGGCATCTTCATGCTGTAAGGTTAACCCAATATTATCTAAACCATTCAATAAACAATGACGTTTGAACGAATCAATTTTAAATGAATATTGCTTATCTCCAGCAATAACGACTTCATTCTCTAGATCGATAGTAAATTCGATACCTTCATTCGCTTCAACAATTTTAAAAAGTTCATCCACATCTTCTTCAGATAAGTTAACTAATAGCAATTGATTATTGAAAGAATTATTATAAAAAATATCGGCGAAGCTGGAACCAATAATGGTTTTAAAACCATAATCAGTTAAAGCCCAAGGTGCATGTTCACGTGATGAACCACAACCAAAATTTTCACGCGCTAATAAAATGCTGGCACCTTTATAGCGTGGTTTATTTAAAACAAATTCAGGATTCGGTTTTTCACCTGCATCATCCAGAAAACGCCATTCATGAAACGCATGCTTACCAAAACCAGTACGTGTGACTTTTTGCAAAAATTGCTTAGGAATAATGGCATCGGTATCAACATTAGCCGCATCTAAAGGAACAACTAATCCGGTGTGTTTTGTAAATTTAGCCATGACTTGCCTCCTTAAAATGGTTTGCGAATATCAGTAAAATGACCAGTAATAGCAGCCGCGGCAGCCATGGCTGGACTTACTAAATGGGTTCTGGCATCACGACCTTGTCGGCCTTCAAAATTTCGGTTACTGGTTGATGCACAGCGATCGCCTGGTGCCAATTTATCATCATTCATAGCCAAACACATAGAGCAGCCCGGCAATCGCCATTCAAAACCTGCATCAGTAAAAATTTTATCTAAACCTTCCGCTTCAGCTTGTAATCTTACGGGTCCTGAACCCGGAACCACTAATGCTTGTACACCTTCGGCTACTTTACGCCCTTTAGCTACTCTAGCCGCAGCGCGTAAATCTTCAATCCTTGAGTTAGTACAAGAACCTATAAATACCTTATTGATTTTAATATCAGTCATTTTGGTACCAGCACTCAACCCCATATAAGTTAATGCACGTTCGGCAGAATGTTGTTGAATTATATCAGTAAAATCATTAGGATTTGGTACAGCAGAATCAATTGCAGTTACTTGCCCTGGATTGGTACCCCAAGTTACTTGTGGGGCAATATCTTTACCTTGCAAAGTAACTACTGCATCAAAATGCGCTCCTTCATCAGTTTTCAAAGTCTTCCAGTAGGCTACTGCATCTTCAAAATCTTTACCTTTTGGTGAAAATTGACGATCTTTTAAATATTCGAAGGTGACTTCGTCAGGTGCAATGATACCCGCTTTAGCTCCCATTTCGATTGCCATATTGCATAGGGTCATTCGACCTTCCATTGATAATGAACGAATTGCCTCACCACAAAATTCAACCACATATCCAGTACCACCAGCACTGGTCGTTTTGCCGATAATGGCCAAAATAATATCTTTAGCAGTAATGCCGTCAGCTACTTGTCCTATGACTTCAATTTTCATGGTTTTGGCTCGGCCTTGTTTCAAAGTTTGGGTTGCAAGTACATGTTCAACTTCAGAAGTACCAATACCGAACGCTAAAGCACCAAAAGCACCATGGGTGGCGGTATGTGAATCACCGCAGACAATAGTCATACCGGGTAAAGTCATACCTTGTTCCGGACCAACTACATGGACAATCCCCCGTAAAGGGCTTTGTAAACCATATAATGACACTCCAAATTCTTTCGCATTTTTAGCAAGTTCGGTTAATTGAATACGTGCCATTTCGCTACAAGCGCTCAATTCATTACTTTTAGTTGACGTATTATGATCCATCGTTGCAAATGTTTTATGCGGTTGACGCACTTTGCGGTTCATCGCCCGCAAGCCATCAAACGCTTGTGGCGAAGTGACTTCATGAACTAAATGGCGATCAATATATAAAATGGGCGTTTCGTTAGGTGCTTCATAAACGACATGCGCATCATATAATTTTTGATACAGTGTTTTTGACATTGCAGGTTCCTTTCTATTTTTTTACTAAATGACCAAGACTATCAACATTACTAAATTAATTTACAAATAATATCGCCCATTTCATTAGTGGAAATTGATTTCCCATTTTGGGCAAGATCGATAGTACGATAACCTTTTTCTAACGCTTTATTTACAGCTGTTTCAATTGAAGAGGCAATATCATCGCGTTTTAGACTATAACGTACTAATAAAGCTAATGACAAAATCTGTGCGGCAGGGTTAGCTATATTTTTACCGGCAATATCAGGTGCACTACCACCAGCAGGCTCATATAAACCAAATCCTTGTTCATTTAAACTAGCCGATGGCAGCATACCCATTGAACCAGTAATCATGGCACATTCATCAGATAGAATATCACCAAATAAGTTGGAACATAAAACGACATCGAATTGCGAAGGATCTTTCACGAGTTGCATGGTGGCGTTATCGATATACATGTGCTCAAGAGTAACATCTGGATAGCTTTTAGCGATTTCAGTGACTACTTCGCGCCATAATATTGAAGTTTGTAACACGTTAGCCTTATCAACTGAAGTGACTTTTTTGCGACGCAACCGCGCGGCTTCAAATCCCATTTTAGCAATACGTTCGATTTCAAAACGGTAATACACTTCAGTATCAAAAGCACGTTCTTGAGCTCCACTACCTTCACGGCCTTTAGGTAAACCAAAATAAATGCCACCGGTTAATTCTCGCATACACAAAATGTCAAACCCGCGTATGGCAATATCGGCCCGTAATGGGCACAGCTCTTCTAAACCTTGATATAAGCGAGCAGGGCGCAGATTAGCAAACAATTTAAAGTGTTTGCGTAATGGTAACAATGCGCCACGTTCGGGTTGTTGATCGGGCGGTAAATTGGTCCATTTAGGACCACCGACCGAGCCAAATAAAATAGCATCGGCTTTCTCGCAACCTTCCAATGTTTCTTTTGGTAACGGGCAACCATGAATATCAATAGCCGCGCCGCCAACATCATATTCACTGGTGGTGATAGCAAGATTATATTTTTGGCGGATAACTTCCAGTACTTTATAGGCTTGTTTCATCACCTCAGGACCGATGCCATCACCGGGAAGTACTGCAATATGGTAATTTTGTGACATATTCATTCCTTAACAATTTAAACTATTTTGAGTATTGTATTATTAAATTAATGCAATGCTATTATTCATGATGTAATTTTTGCTTTTCTTGAGAGACCAAATTCGCTCTATACACATTATTTAAGACATTAATCAAAGCCAGAGCCGATGAGTGGACAATATCCGTGGCTAAGCCAACGCCATGGAATTTCCGGCCTTTATATTCAGCAACAATATCCACTTGCCCTAAAGCATTTTCACCTTGCCCTTTAGCCGCTAATTGATATTTTATAATGGCGATCGGTTCTCCAGTAATGCGATTTATAGCTTGATAAACGGCATCAACTGGTCCGTTGCCGGTTGCGGCATCGGAAAATTTTTTATCGCCAATTAACAAGCTCACTGAGGCGGTTGATACCACAGTTGATCCTGATTGCACATTGAAATAATCTAAAACATAGTGATCTTTTTCATCTTTTAATTGATTGATAAAAATTAACGCTTCTAAATCATAATCAAAGATTTGTCCTTTTTTATCAGCTAATTCTAGAAAAGCTTCATACAATTGATCTAAATTATAATCATTGTCGTGATAACCTAACTCTTCTAAACGGTGTTTAACCGCCGCTCGCCCGGAACGTGAAGTTAAATTTAATTGAATTTGATTTAAGCCAATTGATTCTGGCGTCATGATTTCGTATGTTTCGCGGTTTTTTAATACTCCATCTTGGTGAATACCCGATGAGTGAGCAAAGGCATTACTACCAATAACCGCTTTATTAGCTGGAATGGGCATATTGGTAATTTGGCTAACAATTTGGCTGGTACGATAAATTTCTTGATGATTAATATTGGTGTGGACATTTAAAATATTTTGGCGGACTTTGATGGCCATGATCACTTCTTCTAAAGCGGTATTACCTGCGCGTTCACCTAATCCGTTCATTGCGCCTTCAACTTGCCTTGCGCCTTCTTGGATGGCACTAATTGAATTTGCTACCGACATCCCTAAATCATCATGGCAATGTACCGAAATAATGGCTTTATCAATATTTGGCACTCGTTCAAATAAAGTACGGATAATGCCACCAAATTGATAAGGAACGGTATAGCCGACAGTATCAGGAATATTGATTGTGGTAGCACCTGCTTTGATTGCGGCTTCTACTATTTGGCATAAATGATCGATTGGGGTTCGACCGGCATCCTCGCAAGAGAATTCAACATCATCCGTATAATTACGCGCCCGTTTAACACAATGAATCGCTCTTTCAACTACATCCTCAAATGTCATTTTTAATTTATCTTTAACATGTAAGTTAGACGTGGCCATAAAAGTATGGATACGGAATTGATCGGCAACCTTTAATGCTTCAGCGGCAACATCGATATCTTTATCGATGCAACGGGATAGTGCACACACACGACTAGCTTTTATAGTTTTGGCAATGGTTTGCACTGACTCAAAATCACCGGGAGAAGAAATTGGAAAACCGACTTCCATAACATCAACGCGCATTCTTTCTAACGCTAAAGCTATTTGTAACTTTTCTTTGACACTCAAACTTGCCTGTAATGCCTGTTCACCATCACGTAATGTGGTATCAAAAATTATGACTTGATCGCTCATTGTTATTCCTTTTTATATTGGCGCCGCGGTATTTCATGCTATAAAAACAAAAAACCCGCACTTTAGCGCGGGTTCTTGTTAATTTGTCGAGTTGTTTTATAAACTATCACTTTACTCCACATACAAGCTATCCGCGCAAAACGATGCGAGGAGGAGGCTGAGGCGGAGAGTAAATAATTTAATCAACATGAAATTCTCGGATTCGAATAATTTTAAAACAATTTGATGATATTTTTACCAAATGATATTAGTTGTGTCAATGATTATTTATTAATAGTAATAATATATTGAAAATTATAACACTATAAAAGGAAATGTAATTTATTGTATGTTTTATTTACAATAAACTTAATTTGATTGTGGTTTATTATTCAAGGAATATATATTGCAATAATAAGTTGAGTCATGCATTTTTCGAATTATAATAAAGTTCCACTATTAACGGAGGCATAATCATGAATATTGTTGAAATTTCACAAAAACGTTATACCACCAAGCATTATGATAAAACCAAAAAAATTCCAGCCGATAAAATCGAACAACTGTTAACGGTATTAAGAAATAGTCCCTCATCTGTTAATTCACAGCCTTGGCATTTTTATGTGATTGATAATGATACCGCCAAAAATAAAATTTTACCTGCTATTCTTGATTTTAATCACCCTCGTGTTACAGATTCATCGCATACAATCGTCTTTTGTGTTAAAACCCCTTTAGATGATGCCCATTTAGTTAATCTCCTTAATCAGGAAGATAAAGATGGTCGCTTACCTTCGGCAGATCTTAAAAAAGCCCAAGATGAAGGTAGACGTCATTTTGTCAAGCTCAATAGTTCAACGCCTGAAGCGCAACTTTGTTGGGAAAGTAAGCAAGCCTACATTGCATTAGGGCAATTATTGTTTGCCGCCGAGGCAATCGGTGTTGATTCTACTGCGGTTGAAGGATATGACTCAGCTAAAATGGATGAGATTTTAGGCCTTAAACAAAAAGGGCTAAAAAGTATTGTGGTAGCGACATTAGGTTATCGAGCTGAAAATGATGGTAATGCTCACCGACCAAAATCACGTCTTCCTAAAGAACAGATTTTTACCTTTTTATAATATGACTTAACTTTGGTTAGCAATTAACTATGTAACTGGAAATAACAATATAGGTTACCCATAAATATCTAATTGCTAACTGTTTTATTTAGTTTTACATGTCATATTGTTGTAAATAAATAAGTTAATTGTTTTATGTATAAATAATTTTATTGTATGCCATTAAAATGATTAGCTTATTTATTTTATAGCACAATGCTTACTTATTTTTTACGGTAATATTCTTACAAATAACCCTAGACCCATCTCTCAGAATCGTTACAATATAGCCCATCAATAAATATAGCAAATCATTACTGCTTTGCTATTGGTTAACAAAAAAACGAGTAAGGTTTTTATGGCGCAATATGTTTATACCATGAATAGAGTTGGGAAGATTGTTCCTCCTAAACGCTATATTTTAAAAGATATTTCTTTGAGTTTTTTCCCCGGTGCCAAAATTGGGGTGCTGGGTTTAAATGGTGCAGGTAAATCCACATTACTACGCATAATGGCTGGCGTAGATACTGAGATTGAGGGTGAAGCTCGACCTCAGCCTGATATTAAAATTGGTTATTTACCTCAAGAACCAAAACTTGATCCTAAACAGACTGTGCGGGAAGCGGTTGAACAAGCGGTAGGTGATGCCAAACAAGCACTTGCGCGTTTAGATGAGGTTTATGCTGCTTATGCCGATCCTGATGCTGATTTTGATAAGTTAGCCAAAGAGCAAGCTGAACTTGAAGCCATTATTCAAGCGCAAGATGCTCATAACTTAGACAATCAACTGGAACGGGCCGCGGATGCATTACGGTTACCAGATTGGGATGCCAAAATTGAAACACTCTCTGGTGGTGAACGCCGCCGTGTGGCAATTTGTCAATTATTGCTTGAAAAACCGGATATGTTATTAATCGACGAACCGACCAACCATTTAGATGCCGAATCGGTAGCATGGTTGGAACGTTTTTTACATGATTATGAAGGTACCGTTGTCGCCGTAACCCATGACCGCTACTTTTTAGATAATGTTGCGGGTTGGATTTTAGAACTCGATCGTGGTGAAGGTATTCCTTGGGAAGGTAACTATTCATCTTGGTTAGAGCAAAAAGATCAGCGTTTAGCACAAGAAGCAGCAACCGAATCTGCTCGGCGTAAATCGATCGAGAAAGAACTCGAATGGGTACGTCAAAATCCAAAAGGTCGCCAAGCAAAAAGCAAAGCTCGTTTAGCGCGTTTTGAAGAGTTAAATAGCAACGATTACCAAAAACGTAATGAAACTAACGAATTGTTTATTCCACCTGGGCAACGTTTGGGTGATAAAGTGATTGAAGTGAGTAACCTCACTAAATCCTATGGTGATCGGGTACTAATTGACGATCTTTCGTTTAGTATTCCCAAAGGCGCGATTGTTGGGATTATTGGTCCCAATGGTGCCGGTAAATCGACCTTATTTAGAATGTTATCCGGTAAAGAGCAACCCGATTCAGGCACGATTACATTAGGTGACACCGTTCAATTAGCGTCAGTTGACCAGTTCCGTGACAGTATGGATGATAGCAAGACTGTTTGGGACGAAATCTCCAATGGTCAAGATATTATGCGTATCGGTAATTTTGAAATCCCTAGCCGAGCTTATGTTGGACGCTTTAACTTTAAAGGTGTCGATCAACAAAAACGTGTGGGTGAACTGTCTGGCGGTGAACGTGGGCGGGTGCATTTAGCTAAATTATTACAAGTTGGTGGCAACGTATTGTTACTCGACGAACCGACCAATGATTTAGATGTTGAAACCCTACGGGCACTGGAAAACGCCTTGTTAGAGTTCCCGGGCTGTGCGTTAGTGATTTCACATGACCGCTGGTTCCTTGACCGTATAGCGACTCATATTTTAGATTACCAAGATGAAGGGCATGTTGAATTCTTTGAAGGTAATTTCACCGAATATGAAGAATGGAAAAAACGTACGCTTGGTGCCGAAGCCTTAGAGCCAAAACGCGCTAAATATAAAAGAATTACCAAATAGTTCTATTGAACAATTACCGCCGATATCATTCGGCGGATACCATTTTGTGCTTTTATTTTTTAATCAGTTTTAATCTTTGTACAATATTCCTCAAATTTAACTTTATTATTACTTCTTTCTTGCTCTAATTCTGTAAAATCACCGTAGATTTTTGAAATAACTTCTGTTAACTTGTATTCATTTTCGGAAATATAATCTAGTTTACTTTCGATTGAAGTTACGAAGTTATTATCTACAACAATATTTTTAAGATTATGAATTGCTCGGTATGTTGGTTCTGATTCCCACAGTTCTATAACTGCTGATGGCCTCGGAGTATTATTTAATCTACTTTTAATAATTACGCCATCATATATTTTGTAAACGACAATTAGTTTCTTGCTTTCAGGTTCACCGTAATCCTGAAAAGCGCCGTTTTTCCAGTTAGCAACTTGTTGAGTCAAATCACATTTCCAATTCCCAACCAGCATTTCTTCTGTATTTTTTTTCTCGCCGCAACCATATAAAGCAAGGCTAAATAAGCAAATTAAAATAATCTTCCTCATACATTCCCTTATAAGTAATTTAGATTAATGGTATAAAATTTATTAAAACAGAACAATAAAAAAACCACCAAGACAAATTGCGTAATAAATTTAAGTCAATTATTCTTTAATTGGAGCATTCTTTTTCTAACCTTGCGTAAGCTTTTTTGTGTCCTGTTATAGGAAAGTTACTATCTCTTTTCGATTCAGATCCGATTGTAATGATAAGTTTATTAGCATTGTTGAATTTTTTATTAATTTAATTGCTTTACTATCACTCATAGACACGCTTTCATTAATACAAATCTTTGGAGATTTTAACAATTTTAGCAAAAGTGTCGGTCAGTAAACGCGGAATCGCGTTTATGCCTCGTGATTTAGCATCGTCACATACCGCAATCGCCAAATCTGGTTTTGAACTTTTGTGAATAGCTTTTTGAATAATTTTAGGTACTGACATATCAATATGCTGCACAGTATTATAGGCCACTAATTTATATACATGACTAAATCCATGTTTAAATAAAAAGTTTTCAATGTCACGAGCAGGTAATACGGTTAAGTAATTATCAGGATTATCATTTTCTGGGCAAAGTGCTTGCACGGTTTCGGCATATTTTTTGCCAGCCATATCACCATCGGTGATCACATACCAATGAATACCCATCTTATTAGCGTATTTTATCAGCGGTTTTAAACCACATTGGGCAAACTCGAGTAGTTGCACACCTTCAGAACTTAAGTGGTAACCACTTTGCTCGGCCAGCTCGCGCAGTAGCCATACTTCTGTTTCGCCTTCAACCAATAGCCAACAACGAGCAAACAGCGCTAGTGGTCGACGATAAAGTACATGGAACAAAATACGTCGGCTATCACCAGTACTGAGTGAGTGTGGGGCAATATATTTGGCCACGATTTGATCCTGCAATCGAATTAAACGATAAATACTGTCTAATGGGAATAGGGAGACGAGATCACTCGAATTGGAAGTAATAATTTTTTGGGTTGGGAAATGCTTAAGCAAACGAAAACCGACCGATAAGATAATCGGGTGCAACTGGCTTTCAGGTTCTTCTAAAATTAAAATTGGTACTGAACTATGTGATAATGGATTATCACCTTTGGCACTAACAATCGAGCCAAAAATGCCTAACAAAGCTGTGCGTAAATAATCATTATCGAGTTTATCGAGGACATTATTAATCCTTTCTAAGGAATCCCAGTCCTCACTGCGAGGACTATTTTTTTTGGCAATTTGTTTGTAGTGAAAGCGATGTTCATGATCAACAAAATAGTATTCCAATAATGCACGCGCGGCTTGTAAACCCCGATGTAATTCATCTTGGCTTAACTGAGCCGAACCTTCTTTTAATTGATTGGAAAGTTGTTCAATATAGTATTCGGATAAGGGTTGATTGGTATTGGGTATATTTTCAGGATTTATCGAATTTTTAAGCGTCATTACCGGATTAAGGTTGATTAAATTGGCAATTAACAATTTATGATTTTCAATGGCACAAGCGTTACCAATATCATCGACTAACTGATGTTCAGTAATAATCTTCCCGTTCTGGTTTGCAGCTGTAATTTGATAACTAATTCGGCGTAATTTATCAGCCCCAAGCGGATACGCTACGGCTAATAATGGTTGATACGCTTGGTTACTGAGCTCATTGGGGTTAGCTTCACAATAAGTGATTTTAATGCTGATTTTATTGCCATAATTTTGGAACTGGTCATGATAAAAATCGGTTTCAACAAATTGATAAAATTTATTATCCAGCGATAACAGTTTTAAGGCACTGATTAAACTTGAACGCCCCCAACGATTTTCACCAATAAGTACACTAGCTTTAGCATTAAGTTGTAATGATAATTGGTTGATACCTCTAAAGCCTATAATCTCTATTCGTTCAATAAACATGGCATTTCCTTATGGTTAAAGCTGATACTTTTGAGTCCGTTGCGCAATTCGCTCCGCTTTTTGCTGCGTGCTGCTGATTAATTTATGTTCGTCACGCACAATATCTTTTAATGGCTTATTGAAATAGTTTTTTAAGAATAACCAAATATCGCGATTAGTTAATCCTATTTTAGTTGATGAAAAATACAGACCAATTAGATCCTTATCACGCCAACGTGTTGGCACTTTAGCACGCGTTTGCGCGCGATGTAAATCAATGACCGATAATTTTATCTGCTGCTTGTTTTCAAACAGAGGAATATCTAATAAAAAATGACACAAATAACAATCACGATGGTTTACCCCAGCGGCGTGCATGTTAGCGGTCATTTTAGCTAGATAGACAATCAGTGAACGTTTCAGGTGATAACTAGGGGGATTAGTTAACCACGGCTTAGTAAAATCCTCTAAACTAATCGTCGGATTAAGATCTTTGGTAATGATAAAGGAATGCCGAGTCAGTGGATTTAACCCTTTACGACCAAATGCGCGCCCATCCATAGTATTCACACCAGCTTGTTCTAGGCGATGAATTGCTTGCCACTCTTGTTTAGCATCTAACACCGGTAGGCGCAATGAAATCAGGTTCTTAACGATCTCTTTAATGGTAGTACCGCGATGGATCTTAATAAAATAAGATTCACCTTCAAGGTGAAAATTTAAGGTTTTGCGCTGTTTTACCTCACGATAGACGTCACCGGATATTAGTTCAACCTCAGAAAAAGGATCTTTATTTTGCCATAGTTGGTCAAAAGGTGATTTAAGTTCTATTTCATTCATAAGGGCGACAACCTAAAATAATGTCAGCGGCGCGATCAGCCAAATGGTATAAATCGGCATTGTTGCCATAGTGAATGGCGTTTTCATGCCAAATTTGATACTGCTCGTTATTGGTCATAGCATGTTGTAGCACTTGATTTAGCTCTAATTGTGAATAAGGTTCGGTTAATACCACCCCCGCTTTGGCGTCATTAATATGATAGGCATAGCCGGAAATCCCAGACACAATCACCGGTACTCCCGCCGCTAATCCTTCAATTAATACCATGCCGGCAGCTTCTTGCCGAGCTGGGTGCAATAATAAATCGGCAGCAAATAAAAAATCAGGGATATCATTGCGACCAGAATAAAAACGCACTTGATGAGCAATGCCGAGCTGTTTAGCTAGTTTTTGATAAGCTTCGGGTTTATCTTGCCCCACGACCAGATAAATGACTTTCTGCTTTAATTCGCTTGGTAAAGCGGCAATGGCAGTTAATGAGCGATCAACCCCTTTACGTTTAAAGTCGGAACCGATTTGCAGCATAACAAAAGCGTCCGCTTTGATTTGATTCGCTTGCCTGAATTGTTGGCGTTTAATTAATGATTCCGGATTAAATTTGCGATCCATTGCAATACCTGGTGGCAATAGATTAAATCGATTTTTTGGAGTGTGATAAAAGTGTTCAAAATCAGAAATTTGTTGCTTAGTTAATACCATAATTTGCGTGTGATGTTGTGGATTAAATACCGCATCTTCAAAGGCTAAATAGTGCTTGCAACGTTTGGTTAATTTATATAAAAAACTCTTATGTGAGACTTTTTCGGCAAAACAAGTATCACCAGCAAAATACACATCCAATTCTGGCATTTTGTTAAAACCCACTACGCAGTCAACCGGATTAGCTTGTAAGTGAGCTTTAACCCAATGGTAATAGAATTCATTACGACTATGATTAGATAGTCCTTTTTTCGGCACTAAAATAATATCCATTTGCGAAGGCTTGGTGCCTTGCCAATTCATCACATAAACGCGAATCTTATGACCATGAGCATGGCAAGCATTAGCAATTTGCAAAAAATCGCGTTGCAAACCACCAAAAGGAAAATATTTATAAATACAAAAAGCCAGTTGCATGCAGATTGCCTCAAGTAATAAAGGGATATTATATACTTAGTCGTTATTGTTGCGCAAAGTTTGATTTTAGGGGTGAACCAAGTGAACGCTCATCATCAATAAATGTTTGTAGATCAGATAACAGCAATGGTGTAAAAACTGTTGCGGAGTCTATGCCGTTATAATGCTGTTTTAATTATTGGTAATTAATAAATTGTCTATAATTATTAAGATAATTGTTTATAACCTTAATTATATTTGGCCATAATCAATGTCTGGCGCCAAGATCTTTGTCTTCACTATTACCCTGTAATTGGCGCGTTAACTCATTGCAAGTGACGATTTTTTGATTAGCGATTTTAAATAAAGCAAAAACTTCAAACTCGCTGACACTATTGTCTGTTTTCGTGACTTTAACAAAATGATGGCTGTGAACTTTATCCCCTGATTGACTTATCGCATCTATGGTGACAGCAAATTGTTTGACCACACTACGTAATAATTGCATATGAGCCACAAACTCATTAAAGCCTAGGGTTTTACCATCTACGGTTTGTTGATAATCAGTGGAAAAATATTTTACGATTAATTCATGAATATCAAGATCTGATGTCAGCAAATCACTTAATGCGTGTTTAACTATTTGAATATTGTCCATTAAATTCTCCTATGCTTTAAAACAATAATTATCGCCGATGGCGCTACCTTGTACACCAAATTGGCGTAAGTTGTGATCGACTGCATTCATGGATTGCCAATGGTTTTCACACCAATCCGGTGCTAATAGGGTAGGCTTTCTGGCATTGGCCGAAATGCGATGATATAAAATATGCGCTGGGGTTTGGCGAATAATATCACCCGCAATATCCACATACTCATCTAATGACAATACATTAAGACGCCCAGCACGCCACGCTTTGGCCATAATGCTACCTTCGACAATATGCAACGGATGCAGTTTTAAACCATCCACACCACAATTTAATACTTGTTCTAATGTAAACAAATTATCTTGCTTGGATTCTTTCGGCAGACCAATAATTAAATGTGTGCAAACTTTAATCCCTAGCTGACGAGCTTTTTGTACCGTTTGCTGATAATCAATAAAGGTGTGTCCGCGGTTAATCGCATGCAACGTTTTATCAAGTGCAGTTTGTAAACCGAGTTCTAGCCACACTTCATACCCTTTTTCTTGATAAGACGCTAATAGATCAAGGGCTTCATTGGGTACACAATCCGGACGCGTGCCAACACATAGTCCCACTATATCGGCACTGTTTAATGCCTCTTCATACATATTTTTAAGGATTTCAACTTCGGCATAGGTACTGGTATAAGCTTGAAAGTAGGCCAGATAACGTTTAGATTTTTTCATTTGCTGGGCTTGCGAAGTCAGCTGATCTGCAATCGATTTAACTTGTATGGACTCATCAATAATAGACGCAACATTACAAAATGTGCAACCACCCACACCAATGGTGCCGTCACGATTGGGGCAACTAAAGCCACCATGTAAGGTCAGTTTATAAATTTTTTCGCCATAACGGCGTTGTAGATCTGCACCAAAAGTATTGACGACTAAATGAAGTTGCATAATAAACCAGTAAATGAATTTAGGGTATTGTACGCCAGGGTGTTGATTTGCTTCAAGCAACGCATTTTACAGGAAGCCTATTTTTGTAAAATATATTTTTCAGTGGTTGGCGTATGGCTAGTATTTTTAATAATATGTAATAATTTAATCTGGTCACCTTTTTTCGCTGCAGTTAAGTCATAAGCGTTGGCTAAGGTAATTAATAGCTCATATGGTTTATTGTCGGGCAATTGACAACCACTGTCTGCTCGTCCTGCTATTTTGGTGTCAGTAATCCAAAGCTTCAATTCAAAATCACTCACTTCATATGCTGAATTAGCCATAATCTCCCCATTATTATCGACACGATTCATTGATTTAATCATGATAACTGGATCCTCTAATAACGTTCCTGTTAATAGACAACTATCCACATAAGATGCAGAAGCAAAGAGTGAAAAAGGAAAAATAATTAATAAAACAGCCAGTTGAATAATATTCATCATGTGAAAATATTGTTTCGGGTAAAATTGGATAGATTATAACCATTAAAAATTAATTATGTCCATTATCAAAAAAAGTTGACGTCGATTTATTAGCTAACAAACTCTTTATATTAACTAAATTGCTAAGAATCAGGCATAGTTCTGCTTTCAAATTATGCAACAAATGATAATTATTATTATTTGATATTGATAATTGTGATCATTAGCAATAAGATAGGGTTATTGTTACAAAATTGTCAGAGGTAAACTATGCCGTACATTATGCGGAAATTAGTTGTTATTTGCTTCACTTCACTTTTTGCAATGTCCTTTTGTTATGCCGATATTTCGTTACCGACACCACAAACTAAAGATGGTATGAGTTTATTCGAAAGTTTGAAAAAACGCGCATCCACACCTGGTGGTGGCTTTCCTGTGGGTAAAATTTCTGATGATGAGCTTTCCAATGTACTATGGGCTGCTAGTGGGCTAAACCGCGGTAAAACGGGTTGGACTATTCCAATGGCTAATGGCAGGTCACCTTATGTCCGTATTTATGTGGCTGGTGAAAAGGGTGTCTATATTTATGAATGGGAAGGCCATTATTTACGTGAAATCAGCGATAAAGATATTCGTGGGGATATTGCCATGCAGGCGTTTACTAAACGCGCTGCTTATTCATTAATCTTTGTTCCCGACACTAAAGCATTAGCCGATCTTCCTCCAGATCAAGCGAATAATTTTAGCCAAATAGCAGTCGGTGCTATGAGTCAAAATATTTATCTGGTTGCCGCAGCTTCAAAATTAAGTGCTAGGTATATCCATTCGATTAAACCAGACATAATTGCCCAAGAGCTGAAATTACCAGAAAACAGTCAGCCGATTGGCTTAATTTTACTAGGTAAATGAGAGGTAAAATTGTGAAACGATTTTTAACTATAGCATTTTTGTTAATAGCCAGTTTAATGGCATTTACCTCATCTAGCTATGCAGAAACCAAAAAATACGACAGCTGGAATTCAGTAATTGATGAAATGGATGCGATCTTGAATGAATCCTATGATATCTATTTCATGAAAGATACTGATAAAGCTAAAGAAAAAGTAAATTATGCTTATTTTGGTTTTTATGAAAAACATGGTGTTGAACGAGCGGTAATGTCTTATATTTCGGGTAAACGTGGTACGGATACTGAATACCAGTTTGCCAAAATTAAACGCTTAATGACAGAAGGGGCACCTAACAAAGTAGTGCGTGCTGAGATTGATACTATTATAAAAATGCTGCATGAAGACGCTAACGAATTAGATGGTAAAAAGGAAAGTGGTTGGAGTGTGTTATTAGCTTCCTTCATTATTATTTTCCGAGAAGGTTTAGAAGCTATTTTAGTTATTGCGGCAATTTCGGCTTACTTAGTGCGTTCTGGTAATATGCCGATGGTGAAAATGGTTTATTTGAGTTCCTTAGTAGCGGTATTTGCCAGTATTTTAATGGCGATCGCACTGCATACTCTTTTCGATATCAGTGGTGCCAATCAAGAGATGCTGGAAGGTGGGGCAATGTTGCTTGCCACTGTGGTATTGTTTTTTGTTAGTAACTGGATGTTTTCCAAAGCCGAGGCCGAGGCATGGAAAAACTATGTTGAAGGCAAAGTGCAAAGTGCAGTGTCATCAGGTAGTGGCTTTGCTTTAGGTTTTGCTGCCTTTTTAGCCGTGTTCCGTGAAGGTGCTGAAACTATCTTATTCTATCAGGCGATGCTGGCTGAAGCTAAAGAGCATATGGATATGGTGTGGTATGGTTTAGGTATAGGCTCTGTGGTGCTAGCGATAATCTTCATCTTGATCCGTTTTGGTACTATGAAATTACCAATCAAACCATTCTTTATTGGTACTAGTGTATTAATGTATATAATGGCGATTGCCTTTGCTGGTGGTGGTGTTAAAGAGCTACAAGAAGCAGATATTATTCCAGTTACTCCAGTAGATTTTGTACATTCAATTGATATTTTAGGTATTTACCCAACAGTTGAAACCTTACTTCCACAATTGTTTATGGTGTTAGTTGTGGTCATTTCTGTGGTGTATTTAAAAGTAAAACATGGTAAAAAAAGCAGTTAAAAAATAGTTTAAATTTAGTTAAGATGTTGCCTGATTTTTTGCAGTTAACATCTAAAAACTAATTTACTAGTAAAAAAGTAGTAATTATAAAAAAAGTCTTAAGTAGTTAACTAAAAAGTAGAGGAGTTTTCAATGAAAAAATTAGTATTAACAGCAGGGATTTCATCAATATTAGCATTATCTTCATTTGCTTATGCTGCTCCTGCACCGGCACCAGGGGAACAAAAAGGTTTTGAAGAATTCCCAATTGGGGATGAAATCACTGTAGGTCCATTACACATTGGTGCGGTGTACTTCCAACCAGTTGACATGGAACCTGCTGGCATGGGAGGTCTAGCAGCATCAAAAGCTGATATGCATATTGAAGCAGATATTTCTGCGGCTGACGGCAATAATTTAGGTTATGGTGTTGGTGAATTTGTACCTTATTTAACTGTTAAATATCAAATCTTAAAAGAAGGTAGCAAAAAACCAATTGAAGGTAACTTCATGCCAATGAATGCATCTGATGGCCCTCACTATGGTAATAATATTAAGCTTGATGGCGCAGGTAAATACAAAGTTACCTTTACGATTGAAAACCCAGAAAAACAAGGTTATTTATTGCATGTAGATAAAGAAACTGGTGTAGAAGGTCGTTTCTGGACTAAACCAATTACTGTTTCTTGGGACTTTAACTATGTTCCACGTGCGTGGTAATCGTAAGTTTTAAATCTTAAATTATAAATATTGGCGAGGATCAACTCGCCAATAATATATTGCAACAACTGGTCAATCATTATGCTTCAATATCTTATCAAGATTACTGACAATACTTTTATACCTATTATCATTGTTGCGTTATTAGGTGCAGTAATTAGCAAGTTAAATGCATCGAATAGCAAGAAAATCGCGCTAACGGGTTTGATATTAGGCTTTATAGCAGCACTAGTTTATGCAATTTTAAAACGCAATACCGGTTTTGCGGTGCGTGAATTTTATGATCTTGGGGTGATTATCCCGTGGACAATTATTGCCATTCCTTTATTGATTAGCATTTGGATGCTAAAAACTTTCCCGAATACTTTTTGGAAGGCAGTGTTTATTTTATTGGCTACCGTCAGTTTTGGCTTGGTAGTTGCTCAGTGTTTACCAAATTTAATGTTGTATCCATTCGAATTTGCGGTGGGTATGGACTCAATTTTTAATAATGACTTCCTGTTTAAATGGGTGGGTTATTTATTTGCATTAGTGGTCATTTTATTGATCGGTCTGTTTATTTATTGGATCTGTGCGCGCTTATCCGATAAGTTTGTTTGTTGTATTGCTGCGCTTGCATTGGCTATTTTCACTATTGAAAATGCCATTAATATTCTGCAGATTTTAATTGTTAGGCGGTTTATTTCACCACAAGCGTGGATGATGGATTTAGTTATTTTTGTGCTTGGGCATGTTAACTTCTTCATCTTTATTTTTATGGTGATTGTTCTGTTTTTAGCAATAGTCTTATATGTTAAATCTAAAACCACCTCATTAGTCGGTAGTAATCCTGCCAAAATTCGTAAAATGAAAGCCCAATTACGTAGTGATAGAAGAACATCCTTATTAGTTATAGCGGGTGTTGCCATCACTGCTTATACGGTTACGCGGGCGCGCTATATTTTTGAAAAAGGAGTGGAACTTACTCCAGCAGAACCTATTACTCCTAATGCCGATGGCTTAATTGTGATCCCGCTTGAAAAGATTAATGATGGTAATTTACACCGTTATGGCTTTGAAGCATCGGATGGCACGGTAGTTAGGTTTATTATTATTAAAAAGAGCGAAAATGCTTACGGTGTTGGTCTTGATGCTTGTGATATCTGTGGAGCCACAGGTTATTATCAACGAGGTAATCAAGTCGTTTGTATTTTGTGTGATGTCGTGATGAATATTGCTACTATCGGCTTCCCTGGTGGTTGCAATCCGGTACCGCTTAAATTTGAAATTATTGACGGCAACATGGTGATTAGGCCTGCTCATCTTGAAGCTGAAAAAAATCGTTTCAAATAATAATGTAAACAAAGTGAGATATTATGTTTCGTAGAATGTTACTAAGCGTGTTAATGCGGCAAAAAAAGAAGCTATTTTTAATTGCTGTTACGGTCGCATTAGGGGTGTCATTAGCTACAGCCATGTTAAATGTCATGTTTGATGTGGGTGACAAGGTTAACCAAGAGTTAAAAGCCTATGGGGCTAATTTAAACATTGTGCCCAAAGGTACCGCTTTGGTAAACGAAATGTATCAGCTGGATAATAATGATAAACAACAAGCGATGCAGTTTATTAAAGAAGATGATCTGGTCAAAATTAAGATGATCTTCTGGGCATACAATATTGTGGATTTTGCGCCTTATCTAACTACTCAAGCCACCTTTAATGATAAACCAATCACAGTGGTGGGTACTTGGTTTAATAAACATTTAAATATTCCAACTGGTGATGAAGTGGATACCGGCATGTTGGCGATGAAGTCTTGGTGGACCATTGAGGGCAACACCATGACCGATGACAATTTACAAGGTGTAATGGTCGGTGAGACAGTTGCTAAACAGTGGCATTTACAGTTGGGCGATAGCATTACTTTAACTTCACCACAAACTCAAAGTCCCATCACCTTAAAGGTTAATAATATTTTCCATAGTGGTGGCGCTGAAGACTCACAATTATTTGTGGCTTTACCTGTAGCCCAACAACTGGCGGATAAACCAGGGTTGGTGGAAAGGGTTGAAGTCAGTGCCTTGACTACGCCTGAAAATGATTTAGCGCGTAAAGCTGCTCAAGATCCAAATAGTTTATCCAGAACCGAGTGGGACACATGGTATTGTACTGCTTACATTAGTTCGATTGCTTATCAGTTAGAAGAACTCATGCCAGATGTACATGTAAAAGCAATTATGCAAGTGGCCGAGTCTGAGGGTTCGATCTTACAAAAAACCCAATTATTAATGCTACTATTAACAATTCTTTCACTAATCTGTTCAGCGTTGGCAATTTCTAATTTAGTTACCGCTAATGTTATTGAACGTAGCACCGAAATTGGTTTATTAAAAGCGTTAGGGGCAACCAATACCTCAGTGGCATTATTAATATTAACTGAAATATTAGTAGTAGCTTTTGTCGGAGGGATTTTTGGTTACTTCCTTGGTTTAGGTTTTGCCCAGATTATTGGGCATACAGTTTTTGGTTCGTTTATCCAGCCAAAAATGGTAATTATTCCATTGGTAATTATTATGGTATTTACAATTACGCTGTTAGGTAGTTTACCAGCATTGCGTATGATGATGTTTTTACGCCCTACTGAAGTGTTGCATGGTCGCTAACAGGGAAGGCTAATATGATCATAAATAAAAATCAAAGATTTATTATTAAAACAGTGCTTAGTTCACTGATCAGACGGCGTTCACGTATTGCAGTGGCTTTACTGGGTGTGGCAATTGGTGCCACAGTACTACTTGGCATGGTAACACTTTGTTATGACATCCCTAGGCAGATGGGGCAGGAATTCCGTTCTTATGGTGCTAATCTGTTATTAATGCCAACTAATAATCAACCGACTATGGATATGGCAGAAGTACAAAAAGCGGTTAGTTTATTACCGCGCGATAAAGTGTTAGGGGTAACGCCATTTCGTTATGATACTATTCGTAGTAATCAACACCCATATACCATTGTGGGTACTGATTTTAATCAGGTGACTAAAACCAGTCCATTCTGGCAAATTGATGGTGCATTACCACAAAATCCCCATGAAATTATGGTCGGTACTGATATTGCAAGTTTTGCGATGTTAACTATTGGTAGCAAAGTGACTATTTCAGGTAAATCTAAACAAGATTCACGCTTTGAAGAAGAGATGACCATCACCGGAATTGTCAAAACTGGTCGTGCAGAAGATAACTTTATTTTTATTAATCTGCATGATTTAGAACAATTGCTGGAAGAAAAGGATCAAGCTGAAGTGGTGGAAGTAAGCATCACCGCATCCGAAGCAGAATTAAAACAATATATTGACACTATCACTAGTCAATCTACTACTATCGAGCCGCATTTGATTAAATGGGTTACCCAATCTGAAACCTCAGTACTTGGTAAGCTGTCATCGCTGCTCTACTTAGTTACACTAGTGGTGTTAGTACTAACTATGATTTGTGTCGCGACTACCATGATGACGGTGGTTATGGAGCGCCGTAAAGAGATCGGCCTTAAAAAAGCCATAGGTGCACATAATAAGAGTATTGCTAAAGAGTTTTTAGCTGAAGGCTTGGTATTAGGTGTGATTGGTGGGACTATTGGTGCTTTTTGTGGAATAGTGTTTGCGCAAGTGATCAGTACCAATGTTTTTGGCCGTTCAATTAGCATTGAATTTTATTTAATCCCAATTACGATTGCTGTGTCAGCTATAGTAACAGTTATTGCTTGTTTAATTCCAGTCAAACGGGCGGTTGAAGTAGAACCAGCGTTAGTCTTGCGTGGCGAATAGGATATGACAAATGAATATACTTGAAGTAAAAAATGTCTCTAAAATTTATGGTTCTCTGCATGCGCTTTCTGAGGTGAATTTAACCGTTGAAGAAGGTAAATGGTTATCCATTATGGGGCCATCGGGGAGTGGTAAAAGTACCTTAATGAATATCATTGGTTGTATGGATAAACCAACGTTAGGGTCAGTTATTCTTGATGGGCAGGACATTACCCAGTTATCGTTATCAGAACTAACCGAAATCCGTCGTGATAAAATTGGTTTGATCTTCCAACAGTTCCATCTGATTTCTTACTTAACGGCTTTAGAAAACGTAATGGTCGCGCAATATTATCATAGCATGGTGGACGAAAAAGAAGCGATGCAAGCATTGGAACGAGTCGGTTTAGCTGCGCGAGCTAAGCATTTACCGCGCCAGCTTTCCGGTGGTGAGCAACAACGTGTGTGTATTGCCAGAGCACTCATTAATTACCCAAAACTCATTTTAGCCGATGAGCCAACCGGTAATTTAGATGAAACTAATGAAGAAATGGTCATGAATTTATTGCATCAACTTCATGAAGAGGGCAGTACTATTATTGTCGTGACTCACTCACCTGAAGTTTCTAGACATGCCCAAAATACCGTTGTTTTAGAGCATGGTAAAGTGGCTCGATTTATAACCAATTAACCAATACAAGGGCTTTAATTTTATGAAAAATCGTCTAATTTCATCATTAATTTTTATTATTATAGGGGCTTTACTAATTTTAGTGCCTTTGTATATCGTGCCAGTCTGCCCACCGCCAGAAGTCGCCACGATGCCGACTGACATGACCAACAATATGATGAATCATGAAATGGCACATAGTACCACGGGTACCATAATGAAATGTTTTTGGACTGCCAGAGCCGAAGTTGGTATTGGTATTGTGGTGATAGCTATTGGACTATTGATGTTATTTTCGCGTACGGTGTTTGTACGCATGGGTTTAAGCATGGCGCTTGCTTGTATTTCATTTTTTACCGCAGCCATTCCGACTATTTTAATCGGTGTTTGCCCGGGCGCTATGATGCTATGTAATATGGGCACCAAGCCCGCTCTAATTTTGTTATCGATACTATTATTAGTAGTGGCGATTATCAATGCCCTTTATTTGAATAAAGTGTCTAGAAAACTTAATTTTAGATTATAGACAGCAAGGTTTAAACATGCAGGAAAAAACTATCACCATCGCAAACTTAGCTTGGCGAAATGTGCAACGCCGTCCATTTCGTAGCTGTTGTTTGATTATTATCATTATGCTGTTTTCGGCCACATTATTTGGTGGCAGCGTATTGATGAAGAACTTGAGTTTAGGAATTTCCGGCATGGCCGATCGTTTAGGTGCTGATATCCTTATTGTTCCCCACGGCTATGAAAAAAATCTAGAAGTTGCATTATTGCGTGGTGAGCCAAGTAGTTTTTACCTTAAAGTTGATTTAATCGATAAAATCAAAGATATTCAAGGCATCGATGCTATTTCTCCGCAACTATTTATTGCGTCACTAAATGCCGGCTGTTGTAGCAGTAAAGTTCAACTAATTGGCTTTGATCAGCACAGCGATTTTGTGATTAAGCCATGGTTACAATCGCAACTGTCAACGCCACTAACTGATAATGAAGTAGTAGTCGGTTCTAAAATCTCATCGCAAGTAGGTGATGAAATTAAGTTCTTTAATCATCCATTTAAAATTGCCGCTAAAATGGATAGTACCGGAATGGGTTTTGATACCTCTGTTTTCATGACCTTACAAGCAGCAAGAACGTTAATGCAAGAGGCTAAATTAGTTGAAGGTGATGTTGATCATTTTGCTAATTATGTTTCCTCGGTGTTTATTAAAGTGAATCCTGACTATCAGCCTAAAGATATCGTCAATCAAATAATGCCCAAATATGCCATAGACTATAATATAGATTTTGTTATGACCAAAGGCATGATAAGCAATATCTCCAAATGGTTAAATAGTTTTTCTACCATTGTTTATAGTTTATCAGCCATTTTTTGGGTGCTGGCCATTATTGTGATCTTTATCATTTTCTCTTCCATGCTTAATGAACGCAAACGCGAAATTAGCTTATTACGCATACTTGGTGCCTCTCGACTAACATTAGTTAAAATGCTATTGCGTGAATCACTGATTATTAGTGCCTTAGGCGGCATAGCCGGGATTTTAGTTGCGGCAATCTTGCTGTATGCCTTTAGTTTGCTAATTTGCCAATCAATTGGTCTGCCGTGTGTCAATATTTCATTATTTGATGCTATATTTTATGCGGTTGTGGTCTTTATACTTACTCTAATTATTGGCCCACTTTCAAGTATCTATTCGGCGCTATCGATGACCAAATTTGATACTTATAGCACACTTAGAGAGGGTGAATAATGTTACTGGACATCAAAAATTTACGCAAAGACTATACCCGAGGCCAACAAACTTTTGCTGCGGTCAATAATGTTAGTTTTTCCATGGCAAGTGATGATTTTGTCTGCATAATGGGTAAGTCAGGCAGTGGTAAAACTACCTTACTAAATATGATTGCCGGCTTGCTAACACCAACTCAAGGTAAAATTATTATTAATGATACCAATCTATTTGAACTTAATGATCAGCAAGTTTCGGCATTTCGGAATCAGCATATTGGTTATATTCCGCAAGGCAGCAGTTTATTACCTAACTTAAATGCTATTGATAATATTCGCTTACCTTTTTATTTAACCAAACGCGAACCGCAAACTTGCTTGAGTTATGCTCAAAGCTTGCTAGAAAAAGCGAATATAAGTTATTTGCAAGAGGCTTTCCCTGCTAATATGTCAGGTGGTGAAATGCGCCGTATCGCCATTTTACGTGCACTTATTTGTAAACCGCAACTCATTATTGCCGATGAGCCAACTAGCGATCTCGATGATGAAAGTTCAGCAGAAATTATGCAACTATTAACCGAGATCAACCAGCAAGGCACGGCCTTACTAATTGTCACTCATGATAACGATGTTGCCAGTTATAGCCAAAAAGTGCTGAAAATGTCAGCAGGCAAACTATTAACTTAAGCAGAAAGTGCCACATCTACATCAGTAAAGGATTACAACCCATTTGTATCATAATCTTATTTAGTTTTAACAGTGGCAAACCGACCAGCGAGTTAATATCATCGCCTTCCAGTTTGTCAAATAAAGTGATGCCTAACTCATCACATTTAAAACTACCTGCACATTGAAAGGGCTGTTCTTTCGCGATATAAGCGTCAATTTCAGCATCAGTTAACTGCCGAAAAGTAACTTTAAATGGTTCACACAGAGTAACGGATTGTGATGTATTGGTATTAATTACCGTCATGCCGGTATAGAAATAAAAGGCCTTACCACTGCTGTTTTGTAACTGTTTGCGAGCATTGGCAACAGTATGCGGTTTACCTACAATTTTATCGTCTAACACGCCCACTTGATCTGAGCCAATAATCAAACTATTTGGGTAACATTCAACTAATGATTGTGCTTTTATTTTAGATAGACGTAGCACCAATTGTTCGGCACTTTCACCCGCTAATGGGGTTTCATCACAAACGGGAGCAACGCATTCGAATGGAATGGCTAATTTGTGCAGTATTTTTTTACGTGATAGTGATGTTGAAGCTAAAATAATTTTCATTGTAATAACTCATTTAAAGTCCAAGCAGAAGGATGTGCTTGAAAACCAAGATGTGGATAATAATCGACCGCTTGCGGTGCAGCTAATAAGGTTATTTTACAATTGCTTGCGGTGTGTTTTTGCACCTCTCTAATTAACTGTTTACCAATACCTTGATGTTGGTAACGCTCATCCACAGCCAAATCAGCTAAATAAGTGATATACACAAAGTCAGTCAAACAACGGGCGATGCCAATAAGTTGCTGATCATCCCAAGCGGTAATCATTAAGTTAGCATTATCTAACATAGCTTGAAAACGTTTGCCGTCAGTAATCGGACGGCGTGCGCCTAAACTACAGTTGCTATACAAACTGATGGCTTGGCTTAAACTAGGTTTATGATCACTACGATAAACGATTTTTTGCATCTTTTGGCTCCATGCTAACTTGCAATTCTAGCTCAGAAAACGATAAGGATTGATAATCCAATGATAATCAAAAGGATCTTATGTTGCAATAATTCCTATATTGTAACTGTTATCAGCAAAAGCAGTGGTTTAATTTATTTATATAGAAAAAGCATTAGATAATTGCACAAAAATCCGTATGATAGTAATAGTTATTGCTTTTGGTTTATCCAAAAGGTAGGGTTTCAATTTAACTAGGGGGTCATTATGTATAAGAAGATTTTAGTTCCTGTCGATATTTTAGAAGAAGAGTTAACTAAAAAAGTTATTCCCCACTTAGAATGTCTGGCCAAATTGTCGAATGCAGAAGTGATTTTTTTCCATACTTTACCAGTTGCTTCTGCCATTGTTAATGCTTATTCATTTGGATTTGATGAATTTAAAGATCAAGCTACGGTACAAACTGAACAATGGCTGCATAAACTGATTGATTCAGTTAACTTACCGCGTGAAAAACTATCTTTTTCCATCGCCTTCGGCAACCCACGCGATGAAATTCTTGCTATAGCCAACGAGATTGAACCAGACCTCATTATTATCGGTTCGCGCCGCCCCAATATTTCAACCCATCTTTTAGGCTCAAACGCTGCCGGAGTAGTGCGTGGCGCTAAAACCTCAGTTTTAGTCGTACGCTAGGTTCCATTACCAAGACCGTGATTTGTTGTAAACCAAACACGGTCACCGTAACCCTTTTTTATACTTAATTTTAAAATTAAGTATAAAATCAATTAATTTCCAATATAGATAAAAAAAGGGTTTGCTAATCAAAAATCCTTGTTTGCCTTTTGTTAAACAACGTTTATAGTATATACGAATCTAGTTCACCGCCGTATAGGCGGTTTAGAAAAGTTGCAAACCCAATAAATTTATTGTCGAATTGTTCACCGCCGTATAGGCGGTTTAGAAAATTTAAAAGTTCATCCTCTAAAATGGATAAAGGTTCACCGCCGTATAGGCGGTATTTCTATTTTAAATGTTTGACAATAAAACAGCAGTGAATTTGCTTGTTACGTTTAAAATCAAGGGACAGGGTTTTGCTGGTGATATCTTGATATGACAACCCAAGATTGTGCATGCCAGTGTCATCCATTTTAAAACCACGTTTATTGTTGGAAAACACAATAACGCCATTCGGTCTTAATAACCGTTTTAAATCCGCCATTAATTTTAAATGATCGCGCTGTACGTCAAAGGTGTCTTGCATCCGTTTGGAATTGGAAAATGTCGGTGGATCGATAAAGATTAAATCGAATTGTGCATCACTTTGAGCCAGATAGAGTAAGCAATCAGCTTGAATCAAACGGTGTTTGTTGCCAGTTAAACCATTTTGTTTTAAATTGCGATCGGCCCATTCTAAGTATGTTCGTGACATATCGACGGTCGTGGTTGATTTTGCTCCGCCAAGGCCAGCATAAACAGTCGCACTACCAGTATAGGCAAACAGATTTAAAAAGTCTTTTCCGGCACTCATTTCACCAATCATTTTACGCGCCAGACGATGATCTAAAAATAAGCCAGTATCGAGGTAGTCAGTCACATTAACCCAAAACTGGGTTTTACGTTGGTTAATGGCGTATTCATGGACTAAAAAGTAATCCTGTTTTTGTGCCAGTTTTTGATATTGCTGTCTACCTTTCTGCTTCTCTCGGGTTTTTAGAATTAACTGATCGGCTGTGAGCGCTAACACTGACATAGTGGCATTGATTATATCGAATAATCGTTGACGGGTTTTTTGGGGATCGATATTTTTAGGTGCTGCGTACTCTTGCACCACCACTTTATCTTTATAACGATCGATTGCTACATTGTATTCGGGTAGATCAGCATCATAAAGCCGGTAACATTCTAACTGTTCTTGGTTGGCCCATTTTTCATATTTTTGCATATTTTTGCGTAGTCGGTTAGCAAAATCAGCCGCCGGTAGGCTTGGCGTTATTGTTTGCTGATTAGTCTCACGCTTGGCAATCACATAATTTTTTTGCACACAATCTAAAGGTCCATTTTTGGCCTTAAATTGCCGCTCGGCACGCATTTGTAAACAATCTAACAATTGTGGCGCACCGCTAAACAGCGATAAGCGCCAACCGGCAAAGTTGTGTTTGATTTGTTGACCAAGTGCTGTATGTAGTGCAATAAGTGCCGGTTCACTTTCTAATCGTTCACCATAGGGTGGATTACTGATAATCATTCCTGACGTTTCAGTGGGTAATGGATTAGTTAATTGGCTCACATCTTGCAATTTAAAAGTGATTAAATCACCTACGCCTGCTTGAGTAGCGTTTTGTTTGGCGCGCTCAAGCACTTGTGCATTATTATCATAACCGATAAATGGCGTATCAGCTTTAACTACATTATGTTTGGCTGCAAACAATAATTCGTTCCATAGGGAAGGGTTAAAGCCTTTCCAAGCAAAAAATCCCCATTGTTTGCGCTGTAATCCGGGTGGGATTTTGCAAGCAATCATCGCGGCTTCAATCAGCAAGGTACCAGAACCACACATAGGATCAAGCAGAGGCTCAGTAACTTGCCAACCAGAACGCATAATAATTGCCGACGCTAGATTCTCTTTTAATGGCGCTAGCCCAGTTTGTTGACGATAACCACGTTGGTGCAGACTATCACCACTTAAATCTAATGAAAGTGTTACATGATTTTTATGCAAATAAGCATGAATACGGATATCAGGATCTTGTTTAGCTACATTCGGGCGTTGATTAACTGTACGTGAAAAGTGATCGACAATGGCATCTTTAATTTTAAGTGCGCCATATTGGCTATTGCGAATAAAGTCATTGACGCCAACAAAGTTAATCACAAAGGAATTATCGACAGCAAAAATATCAGACCATTTGACGTTAAAAGCACATGAATAAAGATCCAAATCACTATAGATGTCAAATTCAACTATTGGTAATAAAATGCGTGATGCTAAACGAGACCATAATAGTGATTGATATAATGTGGTTTCATCAGCATCAAAATAGACACCGCCTTGAACAATTTTACTATTGGTTGAGCCTATCTCCTCTAACTCTTTCTTAAGTAATTCCTCAAGCCCTCGCGAGGTACTGGCAAATAACGTTTTCATGAATAATCCACTTTACAATAAAATTGCCTGCATTATAGCGACTAAATCCAATAGTGGGAAATTAAGGCAAACTTTATAAGCTATATTGCTTAAATAATTGTAAAGATGTTTCCTGAGAGGTATACGTTTAAGTATAAAAATAAAGTAAAAATATTGTTTTTATAGCAAAAATAAAGGTGTTAATGATTAAGATAATTTAACTCATATTTAAAGAACATTTAATGAGCTGAAACTATGTCGATAACGAATCACCATTGGAGTACTATGACTTTGAGGTTGCAACGAATTTCCAAAGGAATTTCTATAAATTTCTTTAGTAGGATGGAGTGATAAATCAAATGAAAAATCGTAATCTAAAACAGCCGAAATTAAAAAAACTAATTTAGTGAAATTTTTGGATTATTTGCTAAATAAATGAGTTATTTAATTCAATATAATAAATTAAAATTGAAATGATTAATGGATACTAAAAAGAGAATAAATTGTATGATTAAATACCTACAATTAGGTGTTAGTTACAAGGAAATGGAATAAAGATGAAAAAACTGGTATTCATTTGTTGCAACTGTATCTGGCTACTTTTGGGTTGTGATACCCAAGCAAATAATCATACACCAGTTTGCAATAGTTATAATGCATTGTCTTATCATGAATTTAGTCCAAATGATAAAGTGATTGTAAAACAAGTTATCATATCTGATATTTTAACTAGTAATGAATCAATAAAAACTGTCATTGAGGCTAATCAACAAGGTTTAATTACAAAAGTTATTGCTGCAGATGAAATAGATAATGTGAATGTAGATTATTCATCTAAATCAATAGATTACCAAAATCAACATTTCTCTTTAAATTTGGATAAGCATAACAACATCATGGCAATGATCGATAACAATAAACAAAATATTGTAGAATTTGATTATGACAAATTTGGTCAACTGATTAATAAAACTGATAATACCACTTTAGAATCAACAATCACGTCGTTTAATTATGTTAATAATAAGTTAAGTTCCCGTAGTGCAGCAAATGAAGGTCCCTGTTTGTGGTTAGCACAGTTTTTTTATAATGAATCTGGTTGGTTGTTCGAAAGTGACATGACATCTCCTTATAACGCGGCAGATGCTTGCCCCATTGGTGTTAAATGCTTCTATTCAGAACATAACCAATATGGTGATTGGACAAGTGGTTATTGTGTTTCAGGCGAGGGCATAACTAAATTGAAATTTTATCGGCAGTTAGAGTATTAATAGCATTCAGCCAATAGGTTATTTGTTAAAAGTCAGACTTATGGCTAAGTAAACTATTCTGATTTTTTCCAGAGATGTTGGTTAGATTGGTTTAATCAAACCAACATCAAATCTTCAAATTTAATACAGCGAAATTTACTCCACTGTAACAGATTTTGCCAAGTTGCGTGGCTGATCGACGTCGGTACCTTTAATTAACGCTACATGGTAGGCTAATAACTGAGTTGGGACAGTGTAATAAATAGGTGCAGTCAGTTCTTCAATATGCGGCAAGTTAATCACCTGCATGGTGTCGTCACTAACAAAACCGGCATCTTGCTGCGCAAATACATACAGTTGACCACCACGCGCACGCACTTCTTCGATATTAGATTTTAATTTTTCTAACAAATCGTTGGTTGGCGCCATGATAATTACTGGCATATCGGCATCAATTAAAGCTAATGGTCCATGTTTTAATTCCCCTGCAGCATAAGCTTCGGCATGAATATAAGAAATTTCTTTCAACTTTAATGACGCTTCCATAGCAATTGGGTATTCGTCGCCACGGCCTAAGAATAAAGCATGATGTTTATCAACGAATTGACCTGCTAGTTGTTTAATTTGAGGGTCAGCCATTAACACTTGTTCAATACGATTAGGCAGAGTTTGCAAGGCGTGGACAATCGCTTGTTCGGTACTTTCAGCCATATTATTTAAGCGACCTAATTTGGCGACTAACAATAATAATACGGTTAATTGAGTGGTAAAGGCTTTGGTTGAGGCCACACCAATTTCAACACCAGCTTTGGTTAATAATACTAAATCCGCTTCGCGCACCAAGGTTGAGGCTGCTACATTACAAACTGCCAAAGTGCTTAAGTAATGGTTTTCTTTGGCTAAACGTAAAGCTGCAAGTGTGTCAGCTGTTTCCCCCGATTGCGATAAGGTAATAAATAAGCTATTTTTACGGCGAGCGGGTTTGCGGTAACGGAATTCGGAGGCAATTTCGACATCGCACGGGATTCCGGCTAATGCTTCAAACCAATAGCGTGCTACCATCCCGGCATTATAAGCAGTGCCACAAGCAACAATTTGTACATGTTCAACTTGTTTAAGAATAGCTTCCGCTTGATCGCCAAGTTCCGTTAAATCAACTTTACCATGTGCCATTCGGCCTTCAAGGGTATTTTTTATTGCATTGGGTTGTTCATAAATTTCTTTTTGCATGTAATGGCTATAGCCCCCTTTACTGCCGGCATCATATTTGGCGTCGGATTCTACGCGTGGGCGTGTCACTTCAGTAAAGTTCTTATCAATGATAGAGATGGTGCGATGACTGATTAATGCAATATCACCTTCCTCCAAAAAGATAAACTGGCGGGTTACGGGTAATAAGGCTAGTTGATCGGAGGCAATAAAATTTTCGCCAACGCCACAACCAATAACTAATGGGCTACCTGAGCGAGCGGCAACCAAAATATCGGGGTTGCGCGTATCCATAATCACCGTACCGTAAGCACCGCGTAATTGCGGAACGGCTTTTTGTACCGCCTCAAATAAATTACAGTCGTCGGTGGCTATGATGTCATGCACTAAATGGGCAATCACTTCGGTATCGGTTTCTGATCGGAATTGATAACCTTTGGCAATCAGGCTTTCACGTAATGGTTCAAAATTTTCAATAATACCATTATGCACAACGGCTATAAAATCGGAAACATGTGGGTGGGCATTATGTTCGGATGGTTCACCGTGGGTTGCCCAGCGGGTGTGAGCGATCCCTGTTGATCCTTTGAGCGGGTGCTGTTCTACCGCATCTTTGAGAGCCTGTACTTTACCTACTCGGCGGATGCGTTGTAGTTCGCCTTGCGGTGAAATAATAGCTAATCCGGCAGAATCGTAACCTCGGTATTCTAAACGTTTTAACCCTTCTAAAAGAATTTCTGCAACGTCACGTTTGGCGATAGCGCCAACAATTCCACACATAGTTTATTCCTCGTTATTTAGTTTTTGTTGGGCGTTTCCAACCGGGTAGCTGTTGTTGTCTAACTCGACTTAAGACTAATTCATTGTCATTAACATTACTTGTTACTGTGGTACCGGCAGCAATAGTGGCACCTTTACCAATGGTGACAGGTGCAATTAACTGCGTATCTGAACCGACAAATACATCATCTTCAATAATAGTTTTAAATTTATTGGCACCATCATAATTACAGGTAATCGTGCCGGCACCAATATTAACATTACTACCAATTTCACTATCACCAAGATAAGTTAAATGCCCAGCTTTGGTGCCTTTACCTAAATGCGCCTTTTTGAGTTCAACAAAGTTACCTACATGAGCTTGTTCATCAAGTTGGTTACCTGGACGTAATCTAGCAAAAGGACCGACGGTACAATGGTTAGCTAATATTGAATCTTCAATAATGCTATAAGGACTAATTACTGAGTTATCATCAATACGACAATTTTTAAGCATGCACCCGGCACCAATAAACACGTTATTCCCGAGTTTGACATCCCCTTCGATAATCACATTGCAATCTATAGTTACATCTTGACCATGGGTGAGGGTACCGCGTAAATCAAAACGATTCGGATCGAGCAGAGTAACGCCGGCTAACAACAATTTATGCGCTTGCTGTTGTTGATATTGGCGTTCTACAGTTGCTAATTGCACGCGATTATTCACGCCTTCCACTTCAAAGGATTGCACAGGGTGCGAAGTTAAAATCTCGTAACCATCTTGATGGGCGAAAGCGATAATATCGGTTAAATAGAATTCTTGTTGAGCATTATTATTGGTTAACCGTTCTAACCAATTTTTAAGTAATTTGCCAGTGACCAACATAATACCGGTGTTGATTTCTTTAATTTTTTGTTGCTCAGGTGTAGCATCTTTTTGTTCAACAATAGCCACAACTTTGCCATTTTTACGCTCTATGCGACCGTATCCAGCCGGATCGTCAAGTAATACCGTCAATAAAGCAATGCCTTGTTTGGGTTTATTGGCAATCAGATTTTGTAAGGTTTGCACCGAAATAAGTGGGGTGTCAGCATATAAGATCAAGATATCCTCATCATCTTCAATATAAGGAATTGCTTGCTGCACCGCATGCCCGGTACCGAGTTGCTCAGCCTGATAAACCAGTTGTACAGGTTGATCTTTTAAAGCTTGTTCTAATTGTTGTTTACCATGTCCGTAAATTATATTGATGTGATTGGTATTAATTTGTTGAACTGTATCAATAACATGTTGTAACATCGGTTTAGCGCCGATTTTGTGTAAAACTTTAGGGAGGTTGGAATACATCCGGGTGCCTTTTCCTGCCGCCAAAATAATTGCACTAAGTTTTGGGGGTGAAATTGCCATAATCAGTTCCATGCTAATTTAATTAGTCTACTACTATAATAAAAGTTACTGGTTAAATCACCCCCAATTTATTAATTTTTCTCATAAAAAAAGTAATCTTGGTCAAGACTGAGTATTATTACTAATAAGGAATCAATACCATGAGTACTGATATGAAAATTTTATTACTGTATACCACACATGAAAAGCAGACGCTTAAGATCATGCAACGTATAAAACAACATTTAGCTGGTAAATTAGATTGTGATTTAATTGAATTGCTGCCAAATTCCCATATTGATTTGTCAAAATATCACGCCGCATTGCTTGGTTGTTCGATTCGTTATGGCTTTTATAGTAAAGTGATGAAAAAATTTATTGATAATAATTATCAAAAATTAAATAGTATGCCATCTGCCTTTTTTGGCGTGAATGTGGTGGCAAGGAAGCCAAATAAAAATACTCCTGAAACCAACTTATATACTAAGAAATTCCTGGCGAAAATAGCTTGGCACCCTAAATTAAAAGCGGTTTTTGCTGGTGCACTTTATTACCCACAATATAATTGGTTTGATCGTAATATGATTCGCTTTATTATGTGGCTAGGCAAAGGTGATACTGATGTGACTAAACCTGTGATTGAGTATACTGATTGGTCTAAAGTTGATGAATTTGCCGCTAAATTTTATACTGAAACGTATACTTCTCAGGAAACATCTTCACAAAAAGATCTATAATTTTTGCCTTTAGCAAGGCATTAAAGTTCTTTTAAAGAAACTTTGTGATATAGATCAACATTTCAACTAAAAAGGTGTACAATATCGCGCCTAAAGAATCTGTCTCCTAATTGGGATTTTAATTGTGATTGAAAATTTAAGAAATATAGCCATTATTGCACACGTTGACCATGGTAAAACCACCTTGGTTGATAAGTTATTGAAACAATCCGGCACGCTTGATAATTTGCGTGGTGAGGAAAATGAACGAATAATGGACTCAAACGCGCTTGAAAAAGAACGCGGTATTACTATTTTAGCTAAAAATACAGCTATAAACTGGAATGGTTATCGAATTAATATTGTGGATACTCCGGGGCATGCTGACTTTGGTGGTGAAGTTGAACGTGTAATGTCAATGGTTGATTCAGTGTTATTGCTGGTAGATGCCATGGATGGACCAATGCCTCAAACGCGCTTTGTGACTCAAAAAGCTTTTGCTTATGGCTTAAAACCAATTGTAGTTATTAATAAAGTTGACCGCCCGGGTGCACGTCCGGATTGGGTAGTTGATCAGGTATTCGATCTATTTGTTAATTTAGGTGCTACCGATGAACAATTAGACTTTCCAATAGTTTATGCTTCTGCGCTAATGGGTATTGCGGGGCTGGATCATGAAGTTATGGCTCCAGACATGACCCCATTATTCGAAGCGATTGTCAAATACGTTGAGCCACCAAAAGTGGATTTAGATGGTCCATTCCAAATGCAAATATCACAACTTGATTATAATAATTATGTTGGCGTAATTGGTATTGGTCGCATTAAACGTGGTCGTGTTAAACCAAATCAGCAAGTCACGATTGTCGATAGTGAAGGTAACAAACGTACCGGTAAAGTAGGGCAAGTATTAGGTCATTTAGGTTTACAGCGCTATGAAGCCGAAGTTGCTGAAGCGGGTGACATTATTGCTTTAACTGGTCTTGGTGAACTCGGTATTTCGGACACTATTTGTGATAATAATGCGGTGGAAGCCTTACCGGCATTAAGTGTGGACGAACCAACAGTGACTATGTTCTTTAATGTTAACAACTCGCCTTTTGCTGGTAAAGAAGGTAAATTTGTGACTTCGCGCCAAATTTTGGAACGTTTAAATAAAGAGTTAGTGCATAACGTGGCGCTGCGAGTTGAAGAAACTCCGGATCCTGATGCCTTTAAAGTGTCTGGTCGTGGTGAACTACATTTATCAGTGTTAATCGAAAACATGCGCCGTGAAGGCTATGAGTTAGGTGTTTCCCGTCCTAAAGTTATTTATCGTGAAATTGATGGTAAAAAACAAGAACCATTCGAACAAGTCACCCTCGATATTGAAGAACAACATCAAGGTTCGGTGATGGAAGCACTAGGTTTACGTAAAGGTGATTTAACCAATATGTTACCTGATGGCAAAGGCCGAGTGCGTTTAGATTATGTTATTCCAAGCCGAGGACTGATTGGTTTTAGAACTGAGTTTATGACTATGACTTCGGGTACTGGTTTACTTTATTCAACCTTTAGTCATTATGATGATGTGCGTCCGGGTGAAATTGGCCAACGTAATAATGGGGTAATGATTTCAAACGGTACCGGTAAAGCACTGGCGTATGCTTTATATAGCTTGCAAGATCGTGGTAAGTTGTTCATTGGTCATGGTGCAGAGGTTTATGAAGGTCAAATTATTGGTATTCATACGCGTTCCAATGATTTAACCGTTAACTGTTTAACTGGTAAAAAATTAACTAACATGCGAGCGTCAGGTACAGATGAAGCAACTACGTTGTCACCACCAGTTAAGATGTCATTAGAACAAGCATTAGAGTTTATTGATGATGATGAATTAGTAGAAGTAACACCATTGTCTATCCGTTTACGTAAACGTCATTTAACTGAGAATGATCGTAAGCGTGCCTTTAGAAGTAATAATAAAGACTAGTTTATGGTGGTTTATTAACGATAACAGCTACTTTAAAATGAAAAGCCTCGCTAATTAGCGAGGTTTTTTTGGGCTTTTACTCTAGCAATAGCATCGGCAACAAATTGTTTGCGATCTGTTGGGGTGTTAGCATGGCTATTTACCATATCATTGGGTGCTAGTGAAGCAACAGTAAGGTTTTTCTTAGCTCTTACTCTGGCAATAGCATCAGCAACTGACTGTTTACGATCTTTTGGCTTGTTAGTATTGGTGTTAACCGGCATTGTCCGCTGGAATAAGATAGTTGGCGGCACTAGTTGATTTTGAGTTAAGCGTAGCTGTTTTTGCTCAGTTAATTGTAATTCTTCTTGTACTGTTAATGCGGTACCTAGTGTACTTAAAGTAATACAATCGGTTGGGCAGGTATTAATACAGTTACTACATGAGGTACAAAATTGGGGCAAAATAGTGTGTAATACTTGTTTGCTCCCAACGATCGCATCAGTGGGGCAAACGCGAATGCATTTGCCGCAGCCAATACAATTTTCTTCATCAATAAAAGCTTTATAGACTTGTTGGTTTTGCATGATAACTTCTTGCATTAACTTAAACCTACAATATTACCATCTTTGTCAATATCGATGTGGCGATAAGCTGGGTTAGTACCTAGCCCAGGCATGGTCATAACATTACCGGCATAAACCCGAATAAAACCAGCACCAGCCGAAATAGCTAGGTGACTAATATCAACATCAAAGTCAGTAGGTACATTTTTTAAATTGGCATCAGCACTAATCGACATCGGTGTTTTGGCAATACAAAGTGGTAAGTGATCGAGCTTCAGTGCTTCAATCTCCTGAATATTCTTTAAAGCTTGATCGGATAGATTGGCTTTATTGGCACCATATTTTTTTACCATAGTTTGGATTTTATCAATTAAAGGCATATTATCCGGATAAGGTAATTTAATCTCACTTGGCATGTCGCATGCTTTAATCACATGTTGAGCCAATTTTGCAGTACCTTTGCCACCTTGAGTAAAGGCTTCACTCACTTCACAAGCAAAGGCACCATGTTCAATGGCATATTGTTGTAAAAAGGCCAACTCTTCTTCACTATCATGTGGAAAGCGGTTAATAGCAACAATCACTTGTAGGCCATAACTTTTGGCATTATTGATGTGCCAAGCTAAGTTAGCGGCACCCAGTTCCAGTAGTTCCACATTAGACTCTGAAACTTCTTTAGGTATAGCTTGTCCTGGTTTGATGTTGTATTTGCCACTATTGGATTTTAAACTACGTACCGTCGCGACTAATACTATACACGCAGCTTTAATACCAGCTTGACGATATTTGATATTAAAGAATTTTTCCATGCCCATGTCCGAACCAAAACCAGCTTCTGTGATCACATAATCGGCAACTTGCAAAGCAATGCGATCGGCAATCACTGACGAATTACCATGCGCTATATTGGCAAATGGTCCGGCATGAATTAATACTGGGGTATTTTCAACAGTTTGCATCAAGTTGGGATTAATGGCATTTTTCAATAGTACCGTCATCGCGCCAGCAACTTCAAGTTGTTCGGCAGTAATAGCTTCACCTTGGGTATTATACGCTAAAATAATGCGACCAATACGTGCCCGCATATCGTGTAAATCGGAAGCTAAAGCTAAAATTGCCATTAATTCAGAGGCCGCAGTAATTTCAAAGCCATCACGGCGCTCAATACCATTAACACCACCACCCACTCCAACAGTAATATGGCGTAAAGCCCGATCGTTATGATCGATAACTCGCTTCCAAACAATGCGATTTTGGTCGATATTTAAACGCGGTAGACCAGTTTGTGCGGTAAATTCATCACCTAGGCGATCTTCATGATAAAGCCTGGCATCTAATGCTGCTGAAGCTAAATCATGGGCGGCGGTAATGGCATGAATATCACCAGTTAAATGTAAATTTAAAGTCTCCATTGGGATTACTTCGGCTTGACCACCGCCTGCGGCACCACCTTTCACCCCAAAAACAGGCCCTAAACTTGGTTGCCGAATACAGGCAATTGCCTTTTTACCAAGGTAATTTAATCCTTCACTAAGTCCGATAGTATTAACTGTTTTGCCTTCGCCTAGCGGGGTAGGTGTGATTGCAGTAACTAATACCAGCTTACCTTGAGGTTGGTTTTTATTTGCTTGGATAATGGCTAAATCAATTTTGGCAACATGTTTACCATAAGGTAAAACATAGGCTTCAGGAATATTACATTGGGCAGCAATTTCGGTAATTGGGCGTAAAGGCATTTTAGTTCTCGTCTAATAATAATCAGGCTCTCAGTATAAATAATTTAAATAGCCGAATAAAGCAGCAAATGCGTGTTTATTAAATTTAGGCACAATCATTGATTATATTGCTATAATAGAACCATCATTCAATCAAAAGGATCATAATTAAATGCATTGGTTTTCAGAATATTCGCTGTTTTTAGCAGAAACCGCCACCGTAGTAATTGCTATTTTGGCTGTACTTGTTTTTATTTTAAGTCAACGACGGAAACTAGCTACTGCTGCCGGGCATTTATCCGTCAAAGATGTGAGTAAAGAATATGAGCAAATCAAAGATGATATGCTGATGTCAAGTATGGATGAGCTTGAAGCAAAGTTGTTTACTAAAGATCTTAAAAAACAAAAAAAACTGGAAAAGAAACAAGCAAAAATTGCGGCTAAGCAGAAAAAGAAAGCCGCGAAAAATAATGAGCAATCTGCTAACCAATCAACTGTAACAGATCCTGTAACACCAACAACAAAGGATACATCTGATAAAGCAAAAGCTAAATTATTTGTATTGTCTTTTAACGGCAGTATGGATGCGCATGAAGTTGAAGAATTACGTCAAGAAATTACTGCGGTGCTGGCTATTATTAAACCCGAAGATGAAGTAGTGGTTAAATTAGAAAGCCCGGGTGGTGTGGTTCATGGTTATGGGTTGGCCGCTTCACAATTATTACGTTTTCGAACTCGCGAAATTCCTTTTACGGCAGTGGTGGATAAAGTGGCTGCCAGTGGTGGCTATATGATGGCTTGTACTGCAAATAAAATTGTGGCTGCCCCCTTTGCCATTGTGGGTTCTATTGGGGTAGTAGCGCAAATTCCTAACTTTAATCGGTTACTTAAAAAACATGATGTGGATATTGAGTTACAAACTGCCGGTGCCTACAAACGTACACTGACTATGTTTGGTGAAAACACTGATGAAGGTCGGCAGAAATTCAAACAAGAACTTGAAGAAACCCATTTATTATTTAAAGACTTTGTTAAAGAATACCGACCAAATGTGGATATAGAACAAGTGGCAACCGGTGAACATTGGTTTGCTAGCCAAGCTAAAGACAAAGGTTTAGTCGACGAAATTAGCACCAGTGATGATTTTATTCTATCTCATTTAGAGTCACATAAAATCATATCGGTAAAATACCAGCGCAAACAAAAACTATCAGAAAAGCTATCTAAAAACGTAGTTAAAGGTCTGGAACGACTTTTTCTTAGACATGAAAAAGGGCTGTAAAAGCCCTTTTATAACCTTCATTTTATGAGTATATTAATGGAAACAATAATTTTTATTCTATAATGTTTAGCCGTTAACCAAATCATTGCATATCATCTTTCCTTACAATAAAAAAGTAGTAATAAAAGATCTTCTAACGATATAATTAATCGTTAAAACTAACTATCTATTATTTAATAAGCAGTTTAATATATAACTGTATTCAAAATTTGCTGAATACGGCTCCAATTCCCTACATTTCTTTCTTACTTCTTTTTTTTATGCTTGAGGACAATTATCATGCTTCAATGGCTTTTGAATTGGATTTTAGATGGACTTAAACATTCACCTGAAATTCTTTTGTTTTTATCGTTAAGTTTAGGGTATTTAATTGGTGGTATTCGAATCGGTAAATTCCAACTTGGTGGCGTTGCTGGTTCATTGTTAGTCGCGGTAGCATTAAGTGTGTTTGGCGTCACCGTTGATGCCGGTGTTAAAGCCGTGTTATTCGCATTATTCATTTATGCTGTTGGTTTTGAAAGTGGCCCGCAGTTTTTCCGTTCCCTTGGTGTTAAAACTTTGCGGGAAATCTTTTTAGCATTGTTTATTGCTGTTGCCGGGTTAATTACAGTAGTTGTATTAGCTAAAATATTTAATTTAGATAAAGGGTTAGCAGCAGGTTTAGCCGCCGGTGGTTTAACGCAATCAGCTATTATGGGGACAGCATCCGATGCTTTATCACAACTTGGTTTAAGTGCGGATGAGCTTAGTAAATTACAAAGTAATGTTACTATAGGCTATGCGGTTACTTATATATTCGGTTCTTTAGGTGCGATTATTGTGTGTGTGAATATTCTACCAAAAATAATGGGTCGGGATATTCGCGATGATGCTATGAAAGCTGAAGCCGAACAACTTAATGGATCGCTATTATTAGGTAACAATCAAAATTTAGCCTTGTCTGATATTAGTGGGCGCCTTTATCGTATAACAAATAATATTGCGCAAACTGTTGCTCAGATTGAACAAAAATTAAATGGTATCAGTGTTGAACGTATTAAACGTGGTAATAAAATCATTGAAGCAGCTCCGGATACTGCCTTAAAAGCCAAAGATATTATTTTAGTGGTAGGGCATCGTAATGCCATGATTAAAGCGCATGAGTTATTTGGTTCTGAAGTTAACTCGGCTTCTGGCATGGATATTATTATGAATACTCAAGATGTAGAGATGCGTAATACTCGTTATGTCGGTGAGAGTTTAAAACAAGTATTGGCATCTGATGAGGTAATGAAATTAAAACATGGTATTTATCTCATTGCTATTCATCGCGATGGTCAACCACTTAATCTCAATGACGATATTCATTTACAATTGGGCGATATTATTACTGTTTATGGCGCTGATAGTGATTTAAAACGTGTCATTGATAGGATTGGTGCACCAATTACTAAGAGTGAAAAAACTGATTGGATCTTCCATGGTTTAGGATTAGTTGTTGGACTGATTATTGGTTTGATTGTCATTCGGGTTAGTGGTATTCCAATCACTCTTGGTGCTGGTGGTGGTGCATTGCTTTCCGGTTTAATATTTGGTTGGTACCGTTCCCTACATCAAACTATGGGTAATATTCCAACAGGTGCACTGCAATTATTAAAAGATTTTGGTCTGGCAGGTTTTGTTGCGGTTGTTGGTCTAAGTTCTGGATTACAGGCGATTAATACTATTCGTGAACAAGGTTTATCCCTTTTCCTTATTGGGATTGTAGTAACTCTATTACCAATGATTTTAGCTATCTATTTTGGTAAATATGTCCTTGGTTATAAAAATGCGGCGGTGTTTGCGGGTGCGCTTTCAGGTGCACGCAGTGCCAATCCGGCATTTGGTGAAGTACTTAATAAAGCGGGTAATTCTACTCCTACCAACTCTTTTGCTATTACTTATGCTCTAGCTAATGTATTCCTAACTTTATTAGGTCCATTGGTTGTGGCTTTTGTTTAATTGATATGTCAAATTAAGGATCCAGATTATGAAAAATAAAACAGATTATGCTCAATATGCTAATTTAAGTCCTTTTGAATTAAAAGATAACTTAATTAAACTAGCACAAAGCCACACAGATCGGGTTATGCTAAATGCTGGTCGTGGTAACCCTAATTTTCTAGCAACTTGGCCGCGTCAAGCCTTTTTCCAACTTGGGGTATTTGCACTTCAAGAATCAGAAATGTCTTATTCTTACTTAAATGAAGGTGTAGGTGGCATGCCGATTAAGGCTGGTTTAACTGGTCGCTTTGAACATTTTGTTCGTCTTAATTATGAAACTCCAGGGGTTGCCTTTTTGGGTAAAGCCTTCTCTTATATTCGCGATCAACTGGGATTAGACGAAAACGCTTTTCTACAAGAAATGGTAGAAGGTATTTTAGGTTGTAATTATCCAGTGCCGGATAGAATGTTACGTTTTAGTGAAGAAGTCGTTAAAGCCTATGTTCTAGAACAAATGGGTGCTCAATATCTTCATCGCGACGAAATTGATCTTTTCGCCGTTGAAGGCGGTACTGCGGCAATGGCTTATATATTTAATTCCATGAAAGAAAATGGTTTAATCGAAAAAGGCGACAAAATTGCCATTGGTGCGCCAATTTTTACTCCTTATCTTGAAATCCCTGAATTAAATGATTATCAATTGGTGGAAGTATTAGTTAATTCCGATCCTAAACTTAATTGGCAATATCCGGAATCAGAATTACGTAAATTAGAAGATCCATCAATAAAAGCGTTTTATTTGGTCAATCCATCTAATCCACCTTCAGTAAAAATAGATAATAAAAGTTTACAAATTATTGCCGATATCGTTAAAAAACGCCCAGATTTAATCATTTTAACAGATGATGTATATGGTACTTTCGCTGATGATTTCCAATCACTATTTGCCATCTGTCCAAAAAATACAATTTTAGTGTACTCATTCTCTAAATATTTTGGCGCAACAGGCTGGCGTTTAGGTGTAATTGCCATGACCCGCGATAACATTGTGGATAAAACCATTAAAGCCTTACCGAAGAAAGCCAAAGATGTTTTAAACAAACGTTATAGTTCGATTGTTACCGATCCTCAAAATTTGAAATTTATTGATCGTTTGGTAGCTGATAGCCGAGCTGTGGCATTAAATCATACTTCTGGTCTTTCTACTCCACAACAAGTACAAATGGTGTTATTTGCCTTATGCGAAATGATGGATAGCGATCAAAGCTATAAAGCAACATTGAAGAATCTAATCCGTCGCCGAGCGGCATCACTCTATCAACATTTAGGTTTACAACATAAATCGGATGAAAATAGTGTTGATTATTACACCTTGATCGACCTTGAAAGCATTTGCCGTGAATTGTATGACGATAAATTTGCTAAATGGATCTTAAAAAATAAAAATCCAACTGAATTGCTATTTAGAATTGCCGATGAAACTGGTGTGGTATTATTACCAGGTAAAGGCTTTGCTGTGCAACATCCTTCTGCACGGGCATCATTAGCTAATTTAAATGAATACCAATATGCAGCTATCGGTTTATCATTACGTAAACTTGCTCAAGAATACTATGATGAGTATAAAGCTAAAAATAAATAACCTAGCTTAAATATAAAAACTAATATCTTTGAAAAGGTATTTAAAACCAAACCCTAGTTCAGCTAGGGTTTTTTTGTGTTTATTATGTTATTAAAAATTTATTTTTTAATAATGTGTTATGCCCGTAAAGTGATAAAGCCTTAAAGAATTTCTCCTTAATTATTTTTAGATAAAGGCTAATTTTATTGATTAATCAAATTAGGTTATTATTGAGTAATATTATTTATAAAAAGTAATAACAATTTTTAAGCAACAATACAATATAAGGATATATTATGAATTCTCACCATTTAGCTACTGCGATGGCGACAACTATTAATCAAGTTAATCATGATGCTGTAGAAAATAAACGCATTGTTGGTTCTGTCGTTATAGTGGCTAAAAATGGTGAAATCATTTATCAACAAGCGAGTGGTTATGCGAATCGCGAACAGCAAATACCCATGCATACTGACTTGCTATTTTTATTATCATCGGTAACTAAACCAATAGTGACAGCGGCGGCTTTACGGTTAGTTGAACAAGGGGTACTGGATCTACAATCGCCAGTTACCGATTATCTTCCTAATTTTACACCAAAACTTGCTAGTGGCGAGCAACCGGTTATAACTTTACATCATTTACTGACGCATAGTGCAGGATTGAAGTATCGGTGTGACGAACCTAATGGTAAAGGTAATTATAATTCTTTGCAGATTTCTGATGGCTTTGACCAAATTGCTATAAGCATCGACGAGAATCTTAAGCGCTTATCCCAAGCCACACTTATTTACCCACCGGGTACTAATTGGTGCTATTCATTAGCCCTCGATGTGTTAGGTGCGGTATTGGCAGCTGCCACCAAACAATTATTAGCAACGGTCATTAAAACACTAATCACTGAACCATTAAACATGTCACAAACAGGTTTTGCTGTTTCTGAAAGTAGTCAGTTAGTGACCCATTATTATGATGCCTCTCCTGAACCGTTGCCAATGCCAAGCCCATATTTTATGCATTTAGGTGACTCATGGAATAATGGCATTTTATCTTATGATCCTAAACGCATATTCAATAAACATGCTTACCAATCTGGTGGTGCCGGAATGGTTGGCAATGCGCCTGAATTTATGCAATTTTTATTAGCATTAACCGCAACAAATAATCCAATAAGCCAACAAAAATTTATGGATAAAATGGCTCAATGCTATGTAAGTAGTAATTATGCAACTCAAGGCCCAGGTTGGGGATTCGGTTATGGTGGTGCGGTACTTGATAATCCAACTCTAGCTCAAACTCCACAAGGTAAAGGCACAATAGAGTGGGGTGGAATATATGGTCATAATTGGTTTTACGATCCCCAGCAAGATTTAGCGGTTGTCATTTTTACTAACACAGCGATAGAAGGCATGTCAGGCCTTTACCCAACGCAAATTAAAGATGCCGTTTACCGTTCATTGTCTTTAATTTGAATATGCTAAATTTGATTCAAGAATATGGATTTAAACTTAAATAACTAAATTTTGATAAAAAATTTTATAATAAGATACAAATCGTTAAAATATTCATATATAATACCGATAAATTTTTTTCGATATAATTATTAAATGATATGAAAAGTTATAAAGTTTTCCAACATCCGGATGGTAGAATCGAAGCAGTTAAACAAGGTTGGTCTTGGCCGGCTTTCTTTTTTGGTATTATATGGGCAATTATAAAAAGATTGTGGGGTCTTGTTGGTATCCTTTGCGGACTCGCGGTGCTGCTATTTTTTATTTCTTTGGCATTTGATCCTATTTCAAGCTCAGGCTATTACTCACAAAGCCAACTCCAATCAGCCGCAGCTTTAGACTCATTTTTGAATATACTCGCCATAGTTGTTTCTATTGTCTTGGGTCGACAAGGGAATAAGCTAAGAGAACTCAATCTAACCAAAAAGGGTTATCAACTTATTCATACTGTTGATGCAGAAAATCCTGATAAGGCGATTGCTGAAGCTAAAACTACTCATAAAAGTGATGCAAGTATCAATATATAGTTATAACAATTCTGAATTGATTTAAATAAATCATATTTGCTGGTTAATTTAAACAATATATCTAATGCTGGTGCTAATGATTCAAGATCACCTTGTGCAGTTAGAGCTGCAATCAAAACTATACTTTGTTGTTTAGGTGTTGAAGCAAAAGAGCTGGCATCAGTTGTAAACATTGGCGGCAATTTGGATACCATGAAGTTGGTAAGTAACAGGGTGAATATTAACTTTACCGGCTACATTTTCGGTAATAGCATTACCATAAGTTAATGTAAACGGATTTTTGCGATAATCATCGGCGACGGCAGAACCAGCTAATGATGCAGTTACCACTGCGGCTACAACCATTTTTTTTATCATTTTTTCAATCCCTCAAAGTAAGTAGAAAATAAACTGTTAACTCGACTAAACTCAACCGCATTAATTGCAATACTCATAAAATTATAGTCGTCAATTTAATTGCTTAAATATGCGATCCGTGCAAATGTGTGCCTAATTCTTGCTATATCGATATTAGGTAAATCGTAATGGGCTTATTTATGACTGTTGGAGGTTAGAGATTAACTATTTAGCTGGCAACACCAATAACAAATATTAACTCAATGATCTAAAATAAATTATTTTATTATTAATATTGATTATTTTAAGTTAACATAATATTTAATAACAGTTTTAGTGGTGAAAACATGATTAACAAATTGCTTTTATTGGGGTTGGCAGTAGTATCGTTTGCTACCTTAGCCAACGACAGCACCGGTTATGTGGGTACTGGTGGGATCAATTATATTAAAAATAACAATATTGCTATGGCAACGGAGGATCTGTTTATCAGTAAGGATAAAATAGATGTCGCTTATCAATTTAAAAATTTAACCGATCATGATATTACCGAAACGATTGTATTTCCATTGCCGGTAATGAGTGGCTTAGGTGAAGGTGATTATGCCGATACTGAACGCATGCTCAATAGTTTCCAAGTTTTGGTTGATGGTGAAGCGATCACTCCTAACCGTCATGTTAGAATCGCTTTTTATCCTGATATTAAAGATGAATACGGAGTGCTGAGCCTTGATTTTAACCACAGTGATGCTATTGATGTAACAACTGAAATCATGCAATGTGGGGTTACCGAATCAATGCTCTTAAATACTTGGACTCGAAACGAATCCTCAGAAGAAATTGATAACATAATAGAGGCTTGCGCAAACCCAAAACTGCAGCAACTTACCGATACCCATAGTTGGGGGGTGCAAGTAATTTATAGCTGGCAACAGACGTTCAAAGCTAATGCCATTACTAAGGTTGAACATCATTACAGCCCATTAGTCGGGGGTGGTATTATCGTCTTTAGTGATTTAACTACAGATGAATATAAAAATTTTTGTGTAGATAATAATTTTATCCGTAAACTCAAACAATCAAAATTAGAACCTGAACGACCAACTATGTCGTCACAAGAACTTAGTTACATCTTAACCACTGGCGCCAATTGGGCCAAACCGATCGGGACATTTACCTTAACCATTGAAAGGGCTCCTGACGAAATAGTATCACTGTGTTGGGATGACTCATTACAAAAAATCAACGCCACCCAATTTAGAGCAATTAAAACCGATTTTATACCACAACACGATATTCATCTTTTGTTTCTTTAAGGTGAAATTAGGTTATTAAAAATTATATTATTTTTTGCGAACACCAATTCTATACCACAATAAGGAATAACAATGATGAAAATAGTGATAGCAATTGATTCGTTTAAAGGGAGCTGTAGTGCCAAAGAAGCTTGTGATGCGATTGCAGCGGGTATCTTAAATTATGATTCGACTTTTAATGTAACTAAACTCCCAATTGCCGATGGTGGGGAAGGCTTGATTGACATTCTATTAGACAATCCCGAATTAAGTAACAATAGTTGCTATCACCAGTTAACCGTTTGTGGCCCTTATAATAAACCGGTGCAAGCCGGGTATTTAGTGTTAAACCAACAAACCGTCATCATCGAAATGGCACAAGCCTGTGGTTTAGAACTCACGCCCAAGTCAGATCGCAATGTATTGCATGCCACATCGTACGGTTTAGGTGAGTTAGTTAATGCAGTATTAGATAAAGGTTATCGCCATATAATCATTGGTTTAGGTGGCAGTGCCACTAACGATGGTGGCATGGGGTTTGCTCAGGCGCTTGGCGTCAAATTTTACGATAATAATCAACAAATCATCTCATCGCCAGCAACTGGCAAAGATTTAGCCCGAGTAGCCGCTATGGATATAACCGGTATTCATCCGGCTATCAGTCAAACCCATTTCGAAGCCTCATGTGATGTGAGTAATCCCCTGTTAGGGGAGAATGGGGCAACTTATGTTTATGGTCCGCAAAAAGGTGCAACCGCAGCAACATTAGAACAACTAGAACAAGGCATGGCACAATATAGCACTGTAGTAAGTAATAAATTAGGGGACACTACTCCTTTACTCCCGGGCACCGGCGCTGCCGGTGGCATGGGTGCCGCGCTATTATGGTATGCACAAGCCAAACTAAAACCTGGAATTAAATTAGTGTTAACATTAGTAGAAGCCAGTAAATATATCAGTGATTCAGATTTAGTGATCACCGGCGAAGGGCGTTTAGATCGCCAAAGTAGTTTTGGTAAAGCACCAGTCGGTGTCGCCAATTTAGCCGCTCAATATGGCAAACCAACCGTTGCCATAGCCGGATCAATAGGCAATGGGGCACATGAGTTATATCAGCACAATATTCAAGCAATGTGGTCAATTTGCCCGGGTCCGATAGATTTAGACGATGCCATGAAAAACGCCAAACAATATCTAACCGCCACCGCCGAATCATTAATCAGAACAATAAATATAGGTAAACAGATTTAATTACAAGCAAAGCAATTAAAATGCTTGTCAAGATGTTTCCTGAGAAGGGTATGTTTCAGTATAAAATCGGTTAGTGCAAATAACTATAATCATAGTTTTCAATGCGCTTGAGTTTAAACTACTTGGATAAGTTTATTCAAAGCAATTTGCTAAACAAGTCGCAAGATACTTTAGTCCTGTTTGAAAAAGCGATAAAAAATCCTAAATTTTTGTAAATTACTTTGTTAAACTAGCCAAGTGTTAACATTTTCAAAAGTTCATCAATAATGAAACATCTTGTACAACCGATCCTATTAGCTATCACCTGTTTGGTATTCGCTGGCCTTGTACAAGCAAGCCACTGCTATAGCTATACCGTCGAAGGTTATTACAACTTATTGGTTGAAAATGGCAGCATGTTTTTGCAAGAAAAGATTAAAGATAGCAATAAAGTCAGTTATGTATCTCAGAATAAAGAGCTCTTAAAGGGTGTGAAAGGTCAAGATTTTCGGGTTATTTCTGATGATGGTAAATATATACTTTTCCTGACAGATGCTATGTACTATCTTGTACCTAAATCTTTATATACAGTTAAAGAGAATGGTGTTAACCCATTGTTTCGTGAGGACGAAGTTAGCAAAATTGTTTCTAACCAGTTTTATCTGGTTTCCGGTGACTGGTATTATGTTGTTTTAGCAAATAATGGGCAAAGCATTAAACACAAAATACCTGAACTTAAAGGCAATCTGGCAATCATCGCCAACTTTAACCGTGGTGAAATATTATTAAAAGATGATCATGCAGTGTATATTTATTATGAAGGGGAAAATAGACTTAAAGAAATACCGCATCTGTCACCTTCACAAACACATTTCGTTCAGTCACTGGATTTTTATAAGCAACATCACTACTTATATGATGATGATACCTTTTACCTGATTAATATACGATTTATATACCAAGACATTACCAAACAGTTTAATCTGCAAGGCAAGCATGATGGCTTTACTAAAGCTGAAATTCACCTTAGTTACTCAGGGGATTCCATTGATACCAAAGATGGACTGCTCTGGCTTTATGCACACCGTACTTTGCCACAAGGGGAGGATGCTTTTTTCACGCCCGTACAAGCAACCTACCTGAATAAGTACAAAGATGTGTATGTCTATCACGATAAAGTTTATGCTGATAATTGGGATCTTATTCAAGAACGCCAGCCACTTGATTTAGCGGTGGTTAAAAATCCTGAGGAGCTGCATCGACCTATCACGGTGGTATTTTCTGATAATGTATTGGAATACCTTTTTCATGAACATCAGCTGCAACCTCAAGAAAAAAAGATTAATCTTAAAGCTACTAAAGATTATATTGAAATTCAAAAAAATAGGATTTTTATTGGTGCCGACGAACTTAGTAGTGATATATTCCAAGATACGCCCATTTTTTTAGGATCAATTGTCGATGTTATCAAACCCTGTGATAGTCGCATGGGATCTTCCGTAGTTGTGGATTACTATTACTTTTTTACCGATGGTAATAAGGTATACGCTTACGTCAATCCTTCGATAAAGAAAACTCCACAAGTGTTGGATAACGTTTCACCTCAAGGCCTTAAGGCCGACGATTATGACACGTTACAAAAATTAATGAACATGCTTATTACGCCGTAATGTCATTTTTAAAAACAAGTCACTTAGAGTTATGACTAATATATTAAAAATTACCTGAAGCTAAATGTTTATGCTATGCGTTAACGAACATATTGCATTATGATAAATAAATATGATTTTATATAATTAATACATAAATAATAAGCATATATGATTTCTGGTTTATTTTAAGCACTGGGGCTAACAATGAATCCGACTATTATGTTGAACTGGTTGAATTTTTTCATAGCAGATGTCCGTGATGGCTTAGGACCTTTTCTTGGGGTTTTCTTGCAACAACACAATTGGGCACCCGATCATATTGGTTATGTGATGACTCTTGGTGGTCTTGCGGGAATGATTGCAACAACTCCAATGGGGATCTTGGCTGATGCCATACATGCCAAGCGCGCATTAATTCTAATAGCTTCAATTTTGATTATTGCTGCATGTTCGGTGAATTATTTTTACCCCTATTTTGTTACTACTGCTATTGCCCAAATGTTAATAGCTATTGCCGGTGCTGCTGTACCACCTGCAATATGGGGCATTACTCTTGGAATAGTAGGCTCTTCCGGATTTGCTCATCAGTTAGGTCAAAATGAAGCTTTTAATCATGCAGGTAATGCTTCATCGGCATTGCTTGCTGGTATCTTCAGCTATTTTTATGGATTAAGTGCAGTTTTTTTATTAATGGGTATATTAGCGATCTGTTCTGTGGTGTGTGTTATTGGTATTAACCCTAATCATATTGATTATAAAAAGGCTCGTGGTAATAATAGTGAAAGTACGCAAAAAGTTCGTTTCACTCAGGTGCTAGGTAACAAAACACTTTTGTTGCTAGCTATTACTGTAGCCTTATTTCATATGGCTAACGCTGCAATGTTACCGTTACTAGGGCAATCAATGGTGGCAGAAGATATGATTGATAGTGCGGGGGCTTATACTGCCATGACAATTATCGTTGCTCAAATTGCTATGATTCCGATGGCATTATTTGCTGCAAAATGGTCACAAACGCATAGTTATAATTTAATCTTAATATTAGCATTAGTGGCTTTACCAGTAAGGGGAATTGTTGCGGCAAGTTTTCATTCTCCATGGGTTGTATTCCCCGTTCAGATTCTTGATGGTGTTGGAGCCGGTCTGCTTGGTGTTGCTATTCCTGGCTTAGTTGAAAAGATTCTGCGTGGTACAGGACATTTTAATGCGGGGTTAGCCGCTCTTATTACTATACAAGGTATAGGAGCATCGTTTAGTACAAGCATTGGTGGAGTGGTGGCACGTTATTTTTCTTATGAAACTTCCTTTCTTGCTTTGAGTGGTATTGCATTAATGGCATTAATCTTATGGTATTTTGTTCAACCTATAGTAAAACACGATGTGTTAAACTAAAAATAATGCAATGAATAATCCTATAGGTATTAGGGTGAGTAAAATATAACTACTAACCAACAACATAAAGCAATTTACTTAATTAAATAGTCCTCAATTCGTTATTAATTCATCTAATCTGTAAAATAGTATTTAAGTTATTATGTGTTTCTATTATTAATGGATTTTTAATGATGAAATAACTTATTACTGGTTGATTATTCTCTTTTAATCATATATATGCCATTTTCATGGGACCATGAGTTACCCCATAATCATTTGCCGATGAAACTGGCAGTAACTATTAATACCGGCAGTATAGTTAAGGAAAGTATCTCGGCGCTTATTCTATCTTTCCCTTTGTTGAAAACATCAATAATTAACTAATAGGTATTTTTTATATCAGCAAGGTAGGCCGTTTTATCAGCATCCGTAATTTGCCGTAACACTTTACAAGGAACCCCTGCGGCAATCACATTAGCAGGAATATCTTTAGTCACCACGCTCCCTGAACCGATAATGGTGTTATCACCAATGCTCACACCTTGATTGATATGTACCCCAGCTCCAACCCAAACCCTATCCCCAATTTTGACTGGTTTTGCATAGCAACCACCAGCTGCACGCTCCTCAGCATTAATCGCATGGTTAGCGGTGTATATTCCTACCTTTGGGGCAAACAGAACATTATTACCAATTTCAACATTTGCAGCATCTAAAATAATACAATCAAAGTTGGCGTAAAAATTATCCCCGATTGCAATATTAAAACCAAATTCACAACGAAAATTAGGCTCTAACAGTACATTTTCACCAACAGATTTAAATAGTTTTTCTAAGATTGCATAGCGTTTATTATCGTCTTGCGCATAAAGTGAGTTATATTGGTTAGTCAGTAAAACCGCCTGCCTTCTTGCCTCAATTAATGTTGGGGAAAGGTCATTATACATTTGTCCTGAGCGCATAATATTTAGCATCTCATCAAAAGTCATTAACACCTCGATTTTTATAAAATAACATTAATTTCGGTCAACTTTCTAATTATTTGTATTGCATTATGGATTATAAAAAGATATTAAATATCAGAAGTAATCCTAGTACCATGAATGCAAACAACAACTCATCTAAGTTTGGAGATAATAGTGTTATTATGGATAATCTATCCACTTATTATTCCGCATGTTTGTTGACCAATACAATATGCAATATGAAAAATTAATCAAATTAGCCTATGAATAGCAAACAAAAGGATACGCTTAACACACTCAGAGTTTTATTAAACCACATAACTCTGGTAGCGGATGACGTTGATTATTTAAGCTATCAAAGTATGAATATTGCCAACAACATTTCACCATATGAGGCTTATAAGATGATGACTAACCATCAACCTAAATGGTTGGGGCTATTATTTAGCATTAGGGATTTTTTAGGTAAAATAGTTGCTATTGAGCCGATTAAAGGCTTCGATAAATTGGGTGAAGATGAACCAAGTATAGGCAGCACAGTCCATTTTTTTACCATAACCGAGAAAGACAAACAAACACTGACATTGGTTGTCAGGGATTCACACCTTGATGTTTGTGTACATATTCGTCTGCTTCGTGCTAACGATTATCAAAATAAATTATATTTAATAACCTCAGTCAAAAATCATAATGTTATTGGCAAGTTATATATGCTGCCTGTTTCTATTATGCATCCGTTTATCGTGAGGAATTTATTCAAAAATCTGAAGGTTAGATGAAGGAAATAATAAATAATAGAAAATAGCTAGCCGATTCGCACAGGTTAGCGGGTTGAACTAGTGTAAATGTTATAATTTTTGTCAGAATTGTTGTGGATGATGATTCTGTAATTAAACAAATTTGATTGATAAAAACTAACACTATTATTATATTATTAATTTTAATTAATAATATTTTAGATAAAAAGTTATAAATAAATATTCGGAGTGATAAATGGGATTGCGAAGTTGGTTATGTAAGGGAACTCTAAACAAGCTGAACAAACTAAATGAAAAAAACAATGAATTACAAAAACAACTTGATATTTTGCACGACAAAATATCTTATTTAGAGCGATACAGGGCTAATATAAACTACTTTGATAATTTTGAAGAATACGTTAAGAGTAGGAATATTACTGTAGGTAAAAATGTTAGGATTCACCCAACTACAGATGTACAAACAAACGTTACTATTGGTGATAATTCCTATATTCAAGAACACGCCTTTATAAGGCAAAACACTCATATAGGTAAATATTGCGCAATTGCCGCTAGAACTTGGATTGCTCCTTCTCAACATCCAACAGATTGGTTATCTATTAATACTTTTCAATATAATTATCCTGAATTAGGATTTTTTGACCCCAATAAAAAGAAAAACTTTTCAACCAATAAACAGGTAGATGTTGTTATAGGCAACGATGTTTGGATTGGATTAAACGTTATTATACAACCAGGTGTAAATATTGGTGATGGGGCGATTATTGGTTCAGGTGCAGTGGTTACCAGGGATATACCACCTTATGCAATTGCTGTTGGTGTGCCTGCAAAAATAATACGTTATAGATTTAATGATTTAATTATTAAGGAATTACTAGCTTTAAAATGGTGGGATTTATCTATTGAAGAACTTGAAAATGTTGATTTTGATGATATCGATTCTGCAATTAAACAAATTAAATTAATAAAAGCTAATAAAAGGAGTAATTAACATTAGCTCTAACTCACAGACTTATTAGTAATCTAATGAGCCTGTGATCATGTTGGTGTCATTCCATTTGATTTAAACGCTCAATGAAAATCGATTTCCAATCATCAGATAAGTAAGGTAGTGCAATTAATTGTGTCAATATCGCCTTGGTATTTTCTCGTTGTTGATAACGATAAGATTGAACCAAAGCAATCGTCCATTTAGGGTTGGGGCGTTCAAGTAAAACGATTGGATCACCTTGTTTAATGTAACCCTCTTCTAAGACACGATAAAACCAGCCCGTTTTATGATTATCATGCATTTCTTTACTCATCGAACTAGAATTAAATAAATTGTCCATCGTTTGGCACGCATCTCGTCCATGTGTAACTTGCACTTTACTGGTTCCTAAAGCCAAAATATCACCAATGCATAGGTTGTCCTCAGTTAAACCAATTGATGAAATGTTTTCACCAAAAATACCAATTTGATCGAGTTGTGGCTTGTATTCAGGGTGAAGATGTTGCCAGAAGCTATAATGTTCAAGTGCATAATGAAGCAGAGCTTTGTCAGCATCTGGATAGCGTTCTTCGCCTCCATTATCGGTAATTAAACCGTTATAAACAATTTGAGCATTTAATACAGGATCTTTTGTTCTAGTGTTATCAGCATGTGAACAATAACAAAAAATAGTATTTATATTTGACGATAATCTATTTTCGAAATTCATTTTATTGCTTCCTTTTCGTTAGATGCCAGACAATACATTAACTGGATTATTTTATCATTTTATTCCTTTTTCATAGTAATAAAATTGTTAATTTTGATGAGAAACGATATATTATTGATGACTGGAAAATATCTTGATTCGGCAATACAGTCTCGTTTTTATAATAATATTAAACAAACGACGATCTAGTGAGGCATTATTGTGGTAAATCGCTATTATTCAAAAGTAATAATTATTGTTGCTATTCTTTTTTTTAGTATTTTTTCAGTTACAGCAAACCCAAATGATCAATCTGAAATTGTGCAAAAATTTGGTGATATTCCGCCGCCTAATGAAATAAACCGCGTATTGAGTTCGGGGCCTGTAGCTGATGTTCTCTTATTGTCGGTAGCACCCAATAAATTAGTGGGATTATCTTCTCTTTCATTGTCTCCCCAACAAAAGAAGTTTTTTTCGCCAGCAATTCAAAATCTTACAATGACAGGCCGTTTAGCCGGTAGGGGCACGACAGCCTCTTACGAGAAAATTATCCAATTAACCCCTAATTTAATTGTTGATATTGGAAATATTACTCCAACTTATGTCGATCTTGCTAAGCAAGTTGAAAAGCAAACGCGTATTCCTTATTTATTGATTAATGGGAAGTTATCTAGTTCACCTCAGCAAATAAGACAATTAAGCCATATTCTAAATAACGATGAACAAGGCAGTGCGTTAGCTCAATATGCAGAAAAAGTATTAAAACAGACAAAAGATATCGGTAATCTAACTAGCAATAATCAAGCAATTAAAGTGTACTCAGCAAGAGGACCAGATGGATTAGAAACGGGATTACGCGGATCGATTCACACGGAAGTCTTAGATTGGATTGGTGCTAAAAATGTTGCCGAACAAGCAGGCCAAAATATCATAACTCGGGTATCCATTGAACAGCTAATGCTTTGGCAACCAGATGTAATCATTATTTCAGATCGTAATTTTTATGCTAAAGTTTCGAAAGATCCATTATGGCAGCGTATTAACGCTGTAAAAGAAGGGCGCGTTTATTTAGCGCCTTCTCTGCCGTTTGGTTGGATTGATGGGCCACCAAGTATTAATCGTTTGATGGGATTAAGCTGGTTAAGTCACATTCTTTATCCACAAAATATGTCAAAAGAGCAATTTACAGCTAATATTGTTGAGTATTTCAAGTTATTTTATAACTATCAACTATCGACAGATGAATTAAAACAAATTTTAACACCGGAACCATTGTGATCAAAAAAATAACCCCATTTTTAATCTTAATGATTTTATTGATTATAGCCTTCTTTAGTGGCAAGCAGTTGTTCTCGGTTAGTGAGTTTTGTTCATCAATCCAACGAGTGATAACTGGTCAAAAATATACCGATCTAGATATTATTCTCTGGCAAATACGGTTGCCTAGAATTTTAACTGCATTATTAGTTGGTGCTTCTTTATCTGTAGCAGGCAGTACTTATCAAGGGATGTTTAAAAACCCGTTAGTATCTCCGGATATTTTAGGTGTGTCGGTGGGGGCTAGCCTTGGTGCGGTAATAGCCATCTATTTTAATCTATCTATCTTTGGCATCCAAATTTGTGCATTTTTATTTGGTTTTATTACCGTACTATTAGTCTATGTCATTGCGCAACTAACTAAGCGACTTGAACCTATTTTGGCGATGGTACTTGCTGGTATATCGATATCTGCAGTATTAGCCTCAGCCATATCATTAATTAAATTATTGGCTGATCCTTATAGCCAATTAACCACAATCACATTTTGGATGATGGGGTCTTTAACCATGGCAACAATGAGTGATTTATATGTTGTGGCTCCAATTATTCTAATCTGCTTAGTGCCTCTATTTTTACTGCGTTGGCGAATGAATTTAATGAGTCTAGATGATGAAGAGATATCAACGCTAGGCATAAATATTCGCTATTTGCGCATTATTTTTATTTTTATTGCTACTTTGATTACCTCAGCTACCGTTTCAATCACGGGTATTATTGGTTGGATAGGGTTGGTTATTCCTCATTTAGCACGTTTATGGCAAGGGCCTGATTTTCGTCATTTATTGCCTACTTCAATATGCTTAGGTGCAGGTTTTCTATTAGTTACTGATACCATTGCAAGGTCAGCATTTCCAATTGAATTGCCATTAGGAATATTAACCGCTTTTATTGGTGCACCTTTCTTTTTAGGGTTATTAATTAAAGGAAAAACAAAGGTATGAGTAACCTTATCGAACTAAAAAATGTGACCATTGGTTATACTGATCGGTTAATAGCTACTCACTTAAATCTTTGTTTACAAGATCAGCAGATTGTTTGTCTACTTGGTGCCAATGGTTGTGGTAAAACAACACTATTAAAAACGATTCTAGCTATTTTGCCCCTCAAGGCTGGGCAAATTTTTATTAATCAAATCCCATTAGCACAATGGTCTAAAAAGGCGTTAGCCCAGTTTATCGCTTATGTTCCGCAAACACATAATTTTGTGTTTCCCTTTACAACGCAAGAAATGATATTAATGGGGCGATCAATGCATCTTAATTGGTATAGTGTGCCCAGTAAAAAAGATCTTGAAATAGCTCAACAATGCATGGTCAGAGTAGGAATAAGCCATTTGCAAAGTAGAACATATAATCGTTTAAGTGGTGGGGAAAAGCAATTAGTATTAATTGCTCGGGCATTAGCACAACAACCGACAATATTAATTATGGATGAACCAACGTCCAGTTTAGATTATGGCAATCAAATCCGTGTATTAGAATTGATTAAATCATTTCGACAACAAGGTTTGACTATATTGCTGACAATGCATCAGCCGGAGCATGCTTTTGATATATCTGACAGAGTGATATTATTTGATCAAGGAAAAATTTTAGCTGATGATACCCCTGCTACCAGCTTGACCATCGATAATTTAGCACAAATATATTCTTTGGATAAAAGTATTATTAGCAAAAATTTGCGGTTTATAAAATGAGAGTAATCGGTAATAAATAACAACAGGGAAATGATTAACTATGAGAGATATACAATCTATTTACGATATTGATTTTGCATCCTTATATCGAACTCATGCTAGTTTAACATTAAGACAAAATAAAAAGCAGTCTGATTGGGATGCGCGCGCACCTAGGACGAGGGAAAATGGTGGCAGCTGTTTAAATAGTAATTACATTCATGATTTTGTGGCTAGAATGGACCTGACCGCTGCGACAACATTATTGGATGTTGGCTGTGGTGGTGGTGCAATTTCGTTAACTGTGGCGCCAAAACTTCAACACGTATACTCCTTAGATTTTAGCCCGAAAATGCTGGACGTGGTAACAGAACGCGCTCAACAATTAAATATTCATAATAATACCAATATATTACGAGCTTGGGAGGATTCATGGGACGACATTCCCGAATGTGATATTTGTGTGTCATCGCGGTCATCTATGGTGGCAGATCTTGAACCAGCCTTAGCAAAATTAAACGCTAAAGCAAAAAAAGCTGTCTATATGACGATGACTGTTGATAAGGACTTTATTCAACGAGATATACTCGCAGCAATTGGTCGTGATGGTATTGGCTTTCCAACTTATATTTATGCGGTTAACTTACTCTATCAGCAAGGGTATCAAGTTTCGGTCGATTTCCTTAATACTGAGCCATTAATCAATCCAATGCCAGTAGATGATGAAAAAAGCTTCATTGATTCAGTGATTTGGTCTATTGGCAACTTGAATGAACATGAACTTGAACGCTTAAAGTATTACTACCAAAAAAATAAAGATCATTTAATATCAGGTAGTAATAAAAATCGGACTTGGGCATTTTTAGCCTGGAATCCCTCACAAAAGAGATAGAAAACCATTTTTTACCACTATAAAAAGATATGATTAACCTTTACGGATTTATTTCATCATGATCAATATCTCATGATGAAATAAACTCATAGCGACTGTGTCGCTATTTTTTAATAATTATACTCAAAACCTAACCAAAAATTGCGGCCTTCTTCTATGTAACCATTTGTAAATTGGTAAGATTTATCAAAAATGTTATTAACGGCAATATGGGTAGCAAGTTCCTTATTGAAGCGATATTCCATGCGTAGATCTGTTTTACCAAATCCAGCTACTTTTTCATTACTATCACTATAATTATAACTTGAATAACGTAGATCTTGCATGATAGTTATATCCGTCGAATCAGTTGGGCTGAAATCTACCCAAGAATATAATTTATGTTTTGGCAAGCCTTCAACATGATCTATTTTTTTCGGGTCACTATAAATATAACCATAATTAGTACCCACTTTCATCCATGAAGTAACATTACCTTTAACACTTAAATCCACGCCATAAGAGTCAACAATGCCACTGTTTTGATTTTGGAAAAAAGGTTGCCCATTTTTTATTACTGTATGCGCAAAAATAGCATCATTAACGTGGTTGTAATAAATACTGGCTTGATATCCCCATTGTTTATTAAGATTGCCGTCATAGGTTAAATCAAAGGTTAAAGCTCGTTCAGATTTTAAATCAGGGTTCACTATTCCAAGCGAATTATCTTTTGGTTTTTGGGTTGTATAACGTTCTTTCTGGGTAGGAAAGCGACTACGATCAGAAACTGAAAAACGTAACAAATCATCATTATCAAATTTATATTTTACTAACATTTCCCAATTGAAAGCCTGTTGATCGTTATCTTGTGATTTTTCATTAGTTTTTTTGCTATCGCGCCAATCATAGCCTATTGCTGCGACCACCTCTAAAGGAGCTGTAACTGACCATTGATATTCAGTTGCTACTGAATAAGTACGATCTTTATAATGTAACCAGCTACCACCGCGGTTACTTTGCGCTTGATGTACATCGTCTTTCCAATGTGCAGAAAAAGATAATACGTCAGTTTCTCGCATATCAATACCTAATTGCAGTGACGCACCATTGCTGTAATCATCGTAATGACTATAATCTGGCGCTAAAACAGAATTCTTTTTATACATTAATAAGGTATTGATAAACTTATCGTGGAAAAACCGGCTTTGTAAATTCACTTTATCGGTTAATTGTGTAATACCATTATAATAAAAACTTTCTTTGTTATAATCAGGCCATTTCCAATAACGATATTTACCTTTGCTTACCCCCACAGTTGGCGGACTATCCTTATTGCTGTCTTGTTTAGAATAGGTAAAAATATATTGATCAAGTTCGCGCGGGGTAAATCCGATTTTAATCATGCCTTGTTTATCATCGGATGCCGAGTTGTAACGCCGACCATCAGAGCCAGCGTTTTTGTTGTTATCATAATCAGTTGGCAATCCCAAAAAACGTTGCTTGTATTGACTACCGCTAAATTGTAAAAAACCAATATCATTACTAACACTCATTCGCGCACTGCCGTTATAGGCATTGTCGGCACTACGCGCCAAGCCTTCGCTATAAGCGATTTTAGCTTCAAAGGGTTTCGTTGGTAATATTGTTGATAAATTAATTGCCCCACCCATTAAGTTAGGGCCTTGTAATAAGGAAACATACCCTTTACTAACTTCAATGTTAGCCAGTTCACTCGTCATAAATCGACCAAGATCTAAATTACCATCGTAAGGAACGTAGATAGGAATACCATCAAGAAAAATAGGTACTTGTCGACTATCAAAACCCCGTAATCTAATCGTTAACTCATTCCTATTCCCTGATTTATCAAGAATCGCGCCTGGCATAGTGCTAATTGCTGTTGCTGCATTGGTTTTATTACGGGATTGTATTTGGGATTGTGTGATAACGTCTGGATTCGTCGCTGCGGTACTAGCCCAAATATTCATCACCTCAATATTTTTCACTTTTTTGTCATCATCAGCAAAAACAATAACAGGGGCAACACATAGTATCATGATATAAATAGATGTTTTTTTCATAGTTATTCGTTATGTAATTATTTATATAGCGGTAATAAATTAAACCATCAAAATAACGAATTATCAACTATAAATATGCAAATAAGCTGTATTTTATTTAGCCATAAAACACTAGGGTAGAAGCTATAAACGTAGATTTGAATGGACGAGTTTGGATAAGTATGCAATTAATAAAAAAATAAAAACAAAAAACTGCGCTAGCTCAAAATATTGGAGATTGAAATAGATTTTTTGAATAGTGCTGGGATTTGCTACTAAAAGAAACAGAGCAACAAAACGCGACCGACTTTTTCAAATCAAGTGCAAAACCGGATACATTTGGTTCGATAAAGGCGTATATCCATAAATTGGCTTTAAAGCCTTTATTGGCAAGGGTTAACAACAATCGCTGGCAAAGGTTAGCCACATTAGCCGATTAACTTACTGACTATTAACCTATAGGTAACCACACTTTTAAGTAGAGATTATAAGGTTATTAATTTAGTAATAATCCCTTCATCTTTACTATTCTTTACAAATAAACTTAACAAAATAGTAGTTAAAATTTATCAAGGCGATATACTTTTAGCGATGAGTAGTGCGGAGGTTATTTTTCGCGCACTCGAATGGAAAAAGTGTAAATAAAACATAAAATTACTTGACGGAATCCTCATCATGGCTTATACTGGAAGACACAAGACACAAGACACAAGCACTGGCAGCTTTACGTCCAAAATCTATCACCACACACTGTAGTTAACTCATTTCACCAAAGTGATAATTTAGCCCCCGATTTAGTCCCGTGCCGTCGGCATAATCGGCAACCTGGTTACCAAAATCAGCAATTATCTTCAATAATACCATTACGGCTACTACAATCATTAACACCATTACCGCCAAATCGGCAGTTACCGCCATTATCACTAATTAAGCGCCCACCACGTTTAAGTTTTAGCTTAAAGCGTGGTTTAGCCTTAATGCCATTGCTATTGTTGCCGTATGCTACTACTACCCAAGCATTGTCGGCTACTACGGCCCAGGTAATCCATGGTACTCAGCCGTATTTTACTTTTGATAATGGGGCAACTAAGTATACTACTACGAATGGTCTGTTATGGATTACCTTATCTGACGGTACTCACATTACTCCGGCAATCAATACTTCAGCGACAACACCTATAGTGTTACCTAATGTAGGAGAAACCTTAGCTGATGTACAGATGTTGGTGCCTACAACAGCTAACTCCATTCCCATAAGCACATTCCTTGGTGCCCCGTATAATTATTGGGGTGATGATGATGGTGATGGTCAGGGTGCTAATGGTGTTACTGCTAGCGGTGATTTAAGTGTGAGTATTACCGATAAAGACAATCAAGCCGTGAGTCGTAGTGCCAGCTTAGATATCTGTCAAGCGCCTTATAAAGTGGCATTAACCAGTACAGCTGGTAGTTTAACCACCCAGTATGGGCTGCCTAATAGTAGTAGTTTCAGCGGAGGTACTGCTACTTATTATATCAGCCCTAAAGCGCCACCTAAAATCTGTTACGCCAGACCAAATCGGGGGGCCTATGGCACCGGCGACTACGCCGGCCCCGCTACTATCTGGGAACCATATAAAGGCTTCCTAGTGCAATCAACTACACCATCAGGTTACAATCGTAACTTCCCGACTACCGGTGCTAATAATCTGTATTTTGAGTTAGAAATAGGTGGTGTTAAAGGTTCAGCATTGACATGGCCAACAGTCAGCCGAGGTGGTATTACCGCTACCATGACGCCATCACCCTATTATCCTAATGGCATCCGCGTCACCTTCACTGGTCCGGCGGCGACATCATCCCAATGGAGTTCAGATTCACCGGGTAGAATTGCTACGCCCACCTTGCCACAGACATTCGAGTTAGTAGGTAAAGATAGTAGTAATAACGAGGTATTAAAATATGGTTTTCAGTTAAGGCAGTGGTTCGTCAACCGCGGAGAGAAATATGCTAATTATGCTAACACCTCATCCTGGTGTAGTAGTTTAGGCGGCGGTTACCGTCTGCCCCAGGTCAAAGACTTAACTAATGCTGTGAGAACAGGAGCAGTGGGCGCCACGCCGTCATCAACTATGAATAATTACCAACGTAATATTGGTGCGGGTTTGTTCACCGAATGGGGCATCATGAACGATTATACCGCTGCCGGCTTCGTCGACTACTACTACTGGACAAGCGACAGCTACGGTTCGAACCAGTTCATTGTCCACTCGGGCTACGGCATCGTTGACAGCGACAACCCGAGCTACAGCCGCAGCGGCGGGGTTTGCGCCTATCCTTAGTCCTTAGTTCTTAGTCCTTAATCCTTAAGTCGCGGGTGTTTAATAAGGAGTAATAAAGTTTAAGCAACAATAGGACGGTTGCAGCGGCAGGGGCAACCCGAGCCGACAGAGTTGGCGAGAAAAGAGCGGTAGTTGCTTTAGCGACAACCGCTAACGACCGACAACGCCAACGCACACCACACCAACCAATGCCAGCCACGCCACTGGCATTTTTATGCTTGTTAAGACGTTTCCTGAGAGGGGTATGTTTGGGTATAAAAACAGGTTGATATTGGTTATGGTTGGGGTTTGCCTAAAGATTTTTTATATCAACCTTGTTGTAGGTTTTAATACTTGACCAACTTTTGTTCAAATCAATTCAAATTAAGCGACAAATATGATATAAAACCGTATATGTTTAAACTCAATAATGGTGTGTATCTTTAAATTAGATTTAAATCTCCTTTTATTTATCATGGATGAACCTTGAAGGTTAACACCATGAATTAAATAAATACTTAGTTAAATATTTAGATGTAAGTATAATTGAAATTGAATAGATAATGTAAAAGTTAGGTATCCCCGTATAATTAAAGTTGTTTGGCGGTTATGATTTTTTTCCAAGAGGAAGTTGATAATATTGGTTGATGGTTTACACTTAATTGAGTTACTAGTTTAGAGCAGTGTTGCAAATAGTTAACTTCAACAATTTGTTCAAATTCTTAAGTATTGATATTTCACAGTTTGAAGAGCAAGTAGAATTTTAGATATTTCTAATGACTAAATTTAGAAGGGCTTGATATGAGTAAATTTATTTGGGTGGAAACATTTAAAAAAATCTCAGTATGGCTGCTAGGTTATGAAAATAATCAAGCCGAGCTAATTAATATTTTAAAAGAGATTGGAATAAATAACGGGTTAATAGACAAAGATGTAAATGACAAAAATATACCTCTTCAAGAAATTGACCCATTTAGTTTTACTGCATTACTCATCAAATTTAAAGAGGGTAAGAGGCAAGAGATAATAAATAAACTCAGTGATAAATTTAAATTAGAATTACCCATTCCGGATAGTTATGGGATGCCAAGCGTACAACCTCTAGGGGCGTGGTTGTTTCCTTATAAAAAAGAAAGGAAAAAACAAGATATACCTACTTTGTGGGCATTATTTAAAGCAATTCATAATAATAGTCCTCAGATAGGGGAATTATTTGATTCAGCATTAATAAAGATAAAATATACTGGTGTTAGCAAATTAACACAGAAGCTTTTTATTTTATTTCCAGATAAATTTTTTCCAGTTGACACACAAACAATTCCTTTTTTAATAAAACAAAAATTGATCAAGAACAAAAAACAAGCTGAATCATTACGATGGGATGATTATGAGAATATTTTACATGCGTTATATAAATTAAATACAACCTTTGCACAATTATCATATTTTTGCTGGTTTACATCAACAAATAGTAAACTAAATGCTGAAAATTTAGAACAATTATTGTCTGTTTTATATGAAAGAATTACTCCAGGTACAAAGTATATAAAAGGTTTTACAAATAAAGTCAATAAACAATTAGCATTAGAAGTTAATTCAACTGCAAATTTTAATCTAATTTTAGAGCATAAAATTCCCAACACTTTGAATTTTCAATTTCAATATCGAGAAGTTAAAAATAGTAATCTTCGCAATAATGCAAATAAACTTACGAATAAAAAAGTATGCGTGATTAGGATTGATAAAAGTTATAATTGGAATAATATTCTAGATATTTTAGATTATTATGATGGAGTAGATAAAATGGATGAGGATCAAGAAAGTAGAATTACGCTATCCAATAATGCTAGTAACGCTACAGAAATCAATGAACCATTAAATCAAATCTTATTTGGCCCTCCGGGAACAGGGAAAACTTATGCTACAACAGAGCTTTCTGTAAAAATAGCAGATCCTTCTGGGTATAAAGAAATAATGGCTAAAAATCAAAATGAGATACGTATTTTAATTAAAAAGAAATATGATGAATTAGTTCAACAAAAACGAATCGCGTTCACTACATTTCATCAAAGCTTTTCTTATGAAGATTTTATTGAAGGATTGAAAGCAGATATTCCAGAAGGAGAAGATAAAGTTGTCTACTCAGTTGAAAATGGAGTTTTTAAACAATTAGCCTTATTAGCTAGCAAATCGATAGGTTTAAATAATATAACATCAAATCTTGGTTTAAATAATGAACCTAAAATTTGGAAAATATCAGTTGGAGAAGTTTGGGATAAAGAACGAAGAAATAAATATATTAAGGCGGGTGAGATTCGAATAGGATGGAATAAAGTAGGGAATCTTAATGATGAACGCACAGAAGAACAAGCGGAATATTATGATCAACTTGGTTCCAATGCAAAATCATCACTAAATGCATTTTACGAAGAAATGAATCGTGGTGATGTAGTACTTTGTCTTAAAGATCATAAAAGTGTTCAAGCAATAGGTGTTATTGAATCTGATTATCAATTTGATAAAAAATCCACCTCAAAAAACGATTATGCACATGTACGTAAAGTAAAATGGCTTCTAACTAATATTGACTTTAATATTTTGAATTTAAATAATAATAAAAAATTAGTCCAGAAAGCTGTTTATGAATTATCCAGAATGACTTGGGCAAAAATAGTAGAAGAGTTACATAATCAAAAAATAGAATTGAATGATAATTTTATGGCTAATTCTAAATCTCAAATGACTCAGAATTATGTATTAATAATTGATGAAATTAATCGTGGAAATATTTCAAAAATCTTTGGAGAACTGATAACATTAATCGAAGAAGATAAACGAAGCGGTTGTTGTGACGCTCGTGAAATCATCTTACCTTACTCAAAGGATCCTTTTAGTATCCCCGCTAATTTGTATCTTATTGGCACAATGAATACAGCAGATAAATCTCTTGCACAGATAGACTTGGCATTACGTAGGCGTTTTGACTTTAAGGAATATCCACCTAATTACAAAATATTAGAAGAAGCCAATCAATATGGTTTAGATGTTGGGAAAATGTTAACAATTATCAATAAGCGTATTCAAGTTTTAAAAGGAAAAGATTATCAGATAGGACATAGTTATTTTATGCCATTACGTGAAAAATTTATTGATGAAGGTAGTTATTTGGAATGTCTAAAACGTATTTTTATTACTAAAATTATTCCATTATTACAAGAATATTTTTATGGTAATTTACAAAATATTTCCTTAATTTTAAATGATAATCCAGATTCTGGTGATGAAAAAAGAATTGTAACAAATATCATGGAAGAACAATCAGATCTTTTTTATGAAGATTTTTCAAAATTCAATCCTAATAACCTAATTGAATTGAATTTGGTTGCTTTAGATTCTATTCAGCGTTTTAAAGAAATTTATCAATCATGAATATGATCACTGTATTTGAGTACGCGGAATTACAATCATACAATAAGAGTCTGCAATCATCTAAACGAGCTTATGTTACAAAGGAAACATTGGAATGGCTAGTTAGTCAGTATCAGTCAAATGCTTTCAGTGAAGATGTTGAAAACCCAGTTATTACGGATTTAAAAAGAAATAGTTTTAAATTGGGGTCATATATTGGTTATATTCAAAGCCCGTTTAATAATGAGAGGATTCATGTCTTACCAAAAATTGATATCGGAAACAATTCTTCTGAAAAATCATATGCAATTTTAAAAAAAATGTTGTCTGTTGTTTATGAATTAAATCCTAAAAGCATTAGTATAGCGGATTTAGATCATCATCATGATTTACCTTTACATGAATGGATAATAAAACAATTTCTTTTATCTTTACAAAAGTTATTACATGGAGGACTCAGAAGTGATTATCAATTAGTAGAAGACAACCAATCTTATCTCAGAGGTAGATTGTTAGTTTCTAAACAGATACGTAAAGCACCTGGGCAAGATATTAATTTTGAACTGGAATATGATGATTTTAACTTTAATGGAGTAGAAAACCGTTTAATTAAAACCACGCTAAATTTTGTGTCGGAATTCACATGTAATTCTGATTCTATTCTTATGGCTTACGACTTATCTTTATTACTAGAAGAGATACAACCAATTTTGAACCCTGTTGAGATGTTAGGTTTTTGGCGAGAAAATCGATTATATGAAAGTTATGGTGATATAAAAAAATGGATTGAAATAATTTTATTAAATATACGTCCATCTTTTCAACATGGCTCACATAAAGGAATCTCCCTGCTATTTTCAATGCCTCAGCTTTTTGAAAAATATGTTGCAAAATGTTTACATATTGATTCTCCGAAAAAATTGCATATACAGCCCAGTCGAACTTCACTTGCCGAACATACACCGTTGGGTAAAAAAACAGAAAAATGGTTTCGTTTAAAACCAGATCTTTTGATTACAGAAAATAGAAAAAATGTATGTATATTGGACACCAAATGGAAATTAATTGATGAACGAAAAAATAATTCTTTGAAAAAGTATGATATAAACCAATCAGATTTATATCAGATGTTTGCTTATGGACACAAATATTTTGATGCAGAAGGACAGCTTATATTAATTTATCCAAAACATTCAAATTTTAAAGCGCCTTTACCATGTTTTTATTTCTCTGATAGGATTAATTTAAAAGTAATTCCATTTGATATAGAAAAAGGTTGTTTGGTTGGTGAGAATTGTTTAACTTAAATATTTACTAATTAAAAACTAAGTAAATATAAAATTCAAATGCAGAGGTTATGAGTTATCCGCCAATATATTGCTTATAGCAATGGTAGTGAATTTACTAGTAGAGTTGATACAAAATACTTTTGTTAAAAGTTTAAATGAAGCAATGAATGTTTAAAATAATACAGGTTTAGAAATCTAGCCAAAGTTTGTTATGAAATTGATAAATAGATGAACAATGATTGCTATCATTAAACTAATAATCTCATTGACGCAAAGATACTGAAGTCTGAGAAATTAACAATGTCTACGTAACGAGATGATTATCAACCAAATTTTAAGATCTGCTTCCAGCAGATTTTTTTATGCCAATTACCTCCCTCGGCACCACTTAAGCGGGGGGAATAAAAACAATAACCATAAAAACCGACCATTCAATAGCAGAGCACACTGTGCCTGATGGCGCTAGCGCACAGATTTTAATCATAAAATCGGGTGTTAGAAAAAAGGCTACAAATAAGGTCAGCACCTTTCACGGGGAAAGTAGTTAACTACTTTTTACGTTATTTAAGGGCGAATGCGGAAACGCAGTAAGCTGGTAGTTTTAAGATTAAGGTGCAAAAACGGGCAACATGAACAATTATACCGCTGCCGGCTTCATCAACAACAACTACTTATCACTAATAGTGTTGCTAATTTTGCTACTTTAGCGGTTTTGACACTTATTTCAGTTGGCTATAATGTAATAAACTAAGTTTAATAACCAGTAATGTGGGTAATTTGTAAAATATTATTCAAAATTAAATGGTATGCTGAATGGTATACTGAATAATATCTTTATTTTATCTTGTTGGTTTTTAAGAGGTATTTAGGAAAGATGGCGGAAGCGCAGAGATTCGAACTCTGGGAGGGTCGCCCCTCGCCGGTTTTCAAGACCGGTGCTTTCAACCGCTCAGCCACACTTCCGCAATGCCGCAGAATATTAAAGTAGTGACGCCCTTTTGTAAATAGCTAATTGCAAAAAAAAAGTGAGTTTGCTTTAAATTTCATCAAATTTGGGCGTGGATAGTGGGATTTGCTGACTTTTAACCTGAAAACTAGTGTTGCAATTGATTTAATTGAGTATAATACGCTACAACTGAAATTAGGTATTAAGCAAAATGTTAGCTCAGATAGCAACTGATGATAATGGTTATTTAAAAAATTGGCAGGACTGGTCGGTGGAGTTAGTGCCGGAACTGGCGTTAACCGAGTCGATTACCTTAACCGATGAACATTGGGAAGTAATTTTGTTGGTGCGTGATTTCTATTTGCAATATAAAACCTCGCCGGCTATTCGGGCATTAGTAAAAGCGATGGCAAATAAGTTTGGTGCTGAAAAAGGCAATAGTCGTTATTTATACCGATTATTCCCGGAAGGCCCGGCTAAGCAAGCAACTAAACTTGCCGGTTTGCCAAAACCGGTTAAATGTATATAGATAAAGAAGATATTAATTCATGATCAGATGGAAGTTACCTTTATTACTACTGGCAATACTCGGTTTTTTACAATACTCTTTGTGGTATGGCAAAAATAATGTCTACGATTACCAAGACAATATGCAAGTACTAGCCGATCTGCATGCAGAAAATGATAAATTAAAAGCCCGTAATGAGCAGATGTTTGCTGAAATTAATGACTTACAACGAGGATCAGACGCAATAGAAGAACGTGCACGTAGCCATTTAGGTATGGTTAAACCTAACGAATATTTTTACCGCATTATTATTGATTCTAATGCACAAAAACAATAAGGCGCCACGTGAATACTACTCGTAAAATTAGTGCAATCGTGCCGGCTGCCGGGGTTGGCTTCCGCATGAATAGTCAAATCCCCAAACAGTATATTAAGATTGGTTCATTGACGATTTTAGAACATACCTTAACCAAATTAATCAACCACCCGCAAATCGATTCCGTGGTGGTAGTTATTAACCCGAATGATGAGTTATTCAATACGCTTACTATTGCCCGTCACCCTAAAATCAAGGTTACTTATGGTGGCGCAACTCGAGCGGATTCGGTATTAGCCGGCTTAACCTTGCTTGATGCTAATGACTGGGCATTGGTGCATGATGCTGCCAGGCCGTGTGTGGCTATGGAAGATATTAGCCGTTTGATTACAACGGTAATTAATACGCAACGTGGTGGCATTTTGGCAACGCGTATTAGCGATACGATTAAGCAGGCTTATCCAGATGATGATAACCAGATTGCAAAATCATTAGATCGCAGTTATTTATGGGCGGCGGCTACGCCACAATTATTTAATGTGGCTGAATTAACCTCATGTTTGCAGCAAGCATTGCAAAATCATGTTGCCATTACGGATGAAGCCTCCGCTATTGAGTATTGTGGTGGGCACCCGTTATTAGTTGAATGCCGCCGCGATAATATAAAAATCACTCGTCCGGAGGATGTCGCCTTAGCTACATTTTATTTAACCGAGCATAATCTTGAAAGGTAAGCCGTTATGAGAATAGGGCATGGATTTGATGTACATAAATTTGCTGGTGCAGGCCCAATCACCCTTGGTGGCGTAAAGATCCCTTATCAATATGGGTTGCTAGCCCATTCTGATGGTGATGTGGTGTTGCATGCGATCACTGATGCCTTAATCGGTGCGTTAGCATTAGGGGACATTGGCAAGTTATTTCCGGATACTGATCCTAAATATAAAGGCATTGATAGCCGGCTGTTATTGAAGCAAACCTATAGTATTATTCAAGCTAAAGGTTATGAGTTGGCAAATCTGGATGTTACGATTATTGCCCAAGAGCCCAAAATGCGCCCGCATGTTGATCAGATGCGAGTGAATATAGCTGAGGATCTTAAGGTCCACTTTGATCAAATTAGTGTAAAAGCGACCACTACCGAGCAATTAGGCTTTACTGGCCGCAAAGAAGGGATCGCTTGCGAAGCAGTAGTATTGTTAACCCGTAAAGGTTAACCGATATATTAAAATCTAACTAAAGATAAACGATAGGCAAAGCAGTGCTAGCAGATGTAAATTATTTATATGGAAAGCCAACTACCACCGGGCAATATAAACAACAATATAGCGATTTTGTGGTTAAAGAAGATCTAGGTTTTGAGTTGACCGGCGACGGTGAGCATGTTTTGGTCTATCTACAAAAGTGTGATTGTAATACCATTTATGTAGCGGAGCAGTTGGCTAAATATGTGGGAATTTCGCCGCGCTTAGTTAGTTATGCTGGTTTGAAGGATCGCCAAGCGGTGACACAACAATGGTTTAGTTTACACATGCCCGGGCAGGCTACCCCAGATTTTGCCGATTTCCAGGTTGATGGTTGCCAAATATTGCAGGTGACTCGGCATAATAAAAAATTGAAAATTGGGGCCTTAAAAGGTAATTATTTTAAGATAATTCTTAGAGAATTATCCGCAAAAACCGAGCTTGATGCTAAACTAACATTAATCCGCCAACACGGTGTGCCTAATTATTTCGGTGAACAGCGGTTTGGCCGCGATGGCAATAACTTAACCCAAGCTTTAAAATGGGCTAATGGTGAGATTACTGTTAAAGATAGGCATAAACGTAGCTTTTATTTATCGGCTGCCCGTAGTGCCATTTTTAATGCTATAGTAAGCCAACGCATTGAACAAAATCTACACCAACAAGTGTTGGTTGGTGATATTTTACAATTAGCGCAGCGGAGTAGTTGGTTTGTAGCGCCAGCAGCAGAGCTGGCCGAATTACAACAGCGATTGCAGCAAGGTGAGCTTAATATTACCGCGCCCATGGTAGGTGATTCGCCACTGGGCACCGAAGCAGCGGCACTGGAATTTGAGCAAAATTGTTTACACCATTGGTCTCAATTCAATGCGCTGTTTAAGCAAGAACGGCTGGCAACCGCCAGACGATCATTGTTATTACGCCCACAGCAACTAGTTTGGCAATGGTTGGATAATAGTAATATTGACATCGGCTTTTATTTACCCGCGGGCAGTTATGCAACCAGTGTAATACGTGAATTGATAATAGGGAATGAGTAAGGGATATGCTAACTCCAAAAATGCAGTCTTTAATTAAATTATTGCGCCAGCAAGGAATCAAAGATGAGCGGGTGTTAACGGCGATTGCTGCAATTCCGCGCGAACTTTTTATCGATGAAGCACTTTCGCACCAAGCATATAGTAATCGTTCATTACCAATTGGTAATGGGCAAACTATTTCGCAACCCTACATGGTGGCTAGAATGACCGAATTGTTGCACTTAGAGCCTGATTCTAAAGTGCTAGAAATTGGTACTGGCTCTGGCTACCAAACTGCGGTTTTGGCTAAGCTAGTTAATTATGTGTGTTCGGTAGAAAGGATCAAGAGTTTACAGTGGAATACTAAAAGGCGCTTGAAGCAACTTGATCTGCACAACATTGCCACCCGCCATGGTAATGGTTGGTTAGGTTGGCCGGAACGCGCGCCCTTTGATGGCATTATTGTTACGGCGGCGGCGTCGGAAGTGCCGCAGAGTTTACTGGAGCAATTGGCTGATAAAGGCCGCTTGGTGATCCCGGTTGGTGAAAATACCCAAGTTTTACAATTGATTGAACGTAATGGCGATCACTTTATCACTCAAGAGATGGAAGAAGTTAAATTTGTGCCATTAATTAAAGGTGATATTGAATAGCAAGTTTCTACCCCGGCTGGTTGTTAATTTATTCATAGCTCTGCCGATTTAGGTAGGTAAATATAGATAGTACAATAGCCAATAAATTGCATATTGGCTATTTTTTATACTCAAACGTATAGTTCTCAGGAAACATCTTGACAAGATGTCGGCTATTTAATTTTTACTTTCTGATTGTTTCCATTCACAAATCCCATAGATAGCATTAAACAAGTAGATTAGGTATTGGGTTGCAATAATAAGATTATCAGTATAAATATTTAGGCCAATCACCAGCACGTTTAAAATCACCCATAAATACCAATTAAATGAATACCGTAGCATTAACAATAGTTGTGCCACCACCCCTAAGCCAAAAATAAAACAGTTAGTAATCAATTGGTAAATAGTATTATCAACCCCAATGGCATTGGTTAGATAGATGTTAAAAAACACCGCGCAGATAAGGAAGACTATGGTATATAAAAATGCTTGTTCATTAAGGGCGCGCACTTTGACACTTTTATTATCATCTTGGTTTTGGTGCCAGGTGATCATCCCATAAATATGCGAACAAAAATAGTAGAAAGTGGGTAGGCTGGCACCAATATTGCCACCTAAAAAATTGGCAATACATTCCCCGGTTACTGCCACCATGCCCAGTAAATTACCGCTATTTTTACGCTTGGCCAGTAAAATCACACACAGCAAACCACAAAACGCTCCAAAATAGGACACCGCGTAGCGCAGATTCAACGTAGTGAACGGATCGGTGTATAGAAAGGCTAAAGTCACGCAAATTATACACAACAGTGGATAAAATTTGTTACGACCAATTAGGATAATGCCAGCGCTTAATTTATTCATAGCGACTATTCCTCGTGGTTAATAAGTTGGTTAACCAAATCAATACAGCGCAAATACCGTTGCTCATAATCCGGTGAATCAATTTGAATATAGTCGATATTATTTTTTTGCAACAGTGAAATCAGTAATTGTTGAAAGTCTTTACGTTGCTTTGGATTACCTAGATGGCGCAAACCATCAGCGACCCATGGAGTATTATTACCAAGTAAAATCACCAGATCAAAACGGTAGTTATTAATCATAGCTTGTAAAAATGGGTGTTCTTTGCCTTCATATTTTTTACAAAATGCTTGGGTAGTCACAAAATCGGTGTCAATAAAGGAAACCTTGTTGGCATGCTTGATCGCAAAATCGATATATTGCGCGTGCCCTAAGGCGATTTTATCGTAATCGGCAAATTGTAATGCACGTTCATCACCACCAAGATGGGAAAATACATAATCGCGACCATATTCCCAAGCACTGGTGGTATTAAATACATTAGCCAGTTTATTAACTAAAGTTGATTTGCCACTAGATTCACCACCTAGAATAGCTACAGTACGTACAAAAAACGGTCTGACTTCGGTAGGGATATATTGCCAGTTTTTTAGTGGAGCCTTACGAATTTGGCTACCACTCACAGGCATAAATTGTCGCGTTGGATCGATTAAAACTGTTTTTAAGTCCAATAAATCTTGGTACATGCTCACGTCTTGCGGTTCGCTGGAATACACCCAATTAGGTTGAATCCCTTTGAGTTTAAATAGTTTTTTTACGCGTTCACTCCATTGTTGCCAACCATTAGGGTAGCTTGGAAGGCCGTCCTCTTCCAATAATTCAATATGAATGTTTTTTTGGTATTTAAATGTTTGTAATAACCAACGCATGCGATCATTAATAGTTGGTTGCCGTGACATGGCGCTTTGTTCAAATAATTGCATGTCGCGCTTAGTGTCAGAACACAGGATGATGAATAGTTCATCAACTTGACTAATAGCCCGTTGAATTAAGTAGATGTGCCCGGTATGTAATGGATAGAATTTTCCAAAAATTACGCCAATTTTTTTGTTGTTATCCGCAGCTTCAATTTGTAAATACTGATGTAATGAATGTAATTTTTGCGCACTGGGATTTTTGATTTTATCGTTAAGCAATTGGCTTAAATAACCTTTAGTCATTTGACAAGCATCGGCAACGGTTTGTAAGGATAAGTTTTTGCGCTTGATGATTTTTTTTAAATAACTGAAGCTACTCATAATGACTCCTTAGTCATATCGTTTTATATTTTTAACTAAATATACATTAATTTATATAATTGTTCAATATATTAAACATAAATTAATGTGTTATTGGTTAAACTATTTAATATAATAAAAATTAACACCAACATGAACTTTCAGCATCGGTATTGAGTGGTGCACCGAGTTAAGATGTGCCAAGTATTATGTTATAGGTATGATAGGAATCATAATTAGATTAATAAAAGGATAAAACAATGAAACTTCAAAAGTTAGCACTATTAGTTGCCCTTATATCGGGCTCGGCTTTTGCCAATAATAATGTCACCTTAAATAAAGTGACATTATTTTTAAAGGGTGCCGAATTACAAGGGCAAGCCAAGGTTGCACTAACTAAGGGCGAAAGTGAAATTATATTAACGGGCATTGCCAATGGCGTAAATCCGGATTCTATTGCGGTGGGTTTTGCTGCCGATAGTAAAGTGAAGATTTTATCAACCAGTTTGCAAAATAATACTGAGGCCAATAAGCCCGCCAATAGTGATATTGAGCCGTTATTAGCACAATTCAAACAATTACAACAACAGTACACCACCACTAATATTCAATATCAAGCAGCGGCGGAAACCGTGGCACTGTTGCAAGGTAATCGTTTAGAAGGCTTAACTAAAACCACGGCGATGCAAGATGCGGTCGATTTTATCAAAACCAATTTAGTTAACGCCTTGAATGAACAATATGCGTTACAAACAGACTTGGATAATTTGAAACAACAGATCGATGATTGCCAACAAAAAATAGATCAGCAACAGGCAGCTACGCATAGTTTGAATAATGCAATTGCGGTAAAAGTGCTTGCCGATAAAGATGTGACCGTGCCGGTGATGGTCTCTTATGTGATCACAGGTGCCGGTTGGCAACCGAGTTATGATGTGCGCGTGACCGATATTAATTCGCCGTTACAATTAACATATAAAGCTAATGTTTACCAACAAAGTGGCATCGATTGGCAAAATGTTGATTTTAGTTTGTCTACAGCCAATCCAAGTGAAGGCATTACCGCACCGGTATTGTCACCATGGCAAATTGATATGTATACCAACGAGAAAAGTGGTTTCTTTTTTTCTAAGAGTGAAAAAGACTATGATGGCATAAGTGCTAGAGTGTCTAAATCGGTCAATCCGATGGCGGATAATGTCTTGATTAATGCCACCGGTATTGATACTCGGTTTGTGGTTAAGTTGCCGTATACTATTAAGACTAATACTCAAGACAATGTATTAACCCTGCAAGACCAACAAGTTGAAGCTAAATACCGTTATGTTTCAACCCCAAAACTCGATAGCAATGTATACTTGCAAGCACAAATTGCTGGTTGGGATAAACTGAATTTATTACCGGGTAAATCAACAGTATTTTTCAATGGCAATTATATTGGTGAAAGTTTTATTACCACTAAAGGTGTGCAAGATACGCTTAATCTGTCATTAGGTCGGGATAAAAATATTTTTATTACCCGTCAACGTAATCTCAAGGAAACGTCAAAACCTACTTTCTTTGGCGATAATATTTCACAAAAATATGCTTATACCATTGATATTAAAAATAGCAAACCATTGCCAATTGACCTTGCTGTTTATGATCAGTTACCAGTGATCCATAACAAAGCTATAACCTTAGAAGATGCCAAATATGATGCTGCCGATTTCAATAAAGAAACTGGCTTATTAACCTGGACGTTGGCGTTACAACCAAGTGAAAGTAAAAATCTTAATCTCAGTTTTAAGTTAACTTACCCTAAAGAGAAAGTGGATGCCATAATTGGTTTATAGGAAAATATTAAACCAGAATTGTGCATATTATTTGAATGGCCAAATCATTAGTTTTGACTAATGGTGTGGCGGTTGCATGTTATCATTTAACCAATGACTTATTAATTTAAGTCATTGGTCTAGCTGAAACAAATAATAACGTTGCTTATTAGGGGCGTTTCCTATCCTTAACTAAAAGTATCTAGCTTTAAATTAGACTCATATATTAAACAAAAATTAATGTGTTTTTATTAGGACTATTTAATATAATGAAAATCAACATGAGCTTGTTACCATAAGTGTTTAGTAGCACACACTAGTTAGTGTGTGCTTAGGGTTATTGTATGCTTATGCTTGGAGTCATAGCTAGACTAATAAAAGGATAAAACAATGAAGATTCAGAAGTTAGCACTATTAATTGCCTTTATTTCGGGCTCGGCTTTTGCCAATAATAATGTCACCTTAAATAAAGTGACGTTGTTTTTAAATGGGGCTGAATTACAAGGAGAAGCCAAGGTTACTTTGACTAAGGGAGAGAGTGAAATTGTATTAACGGGTATTGCCGATAATATTAATCCGGATTCTATTACTGTGGGCTTTGGGGCTGACAGTAAAGTGAAGATTTTATCAACCAGTTTGCAGAATAATACTGAAGTAGATAAGCCTGACAATAGCGATCTGCAGCCATTATTAACGCAATTAAAACAAATACAAGAAAAGCACACCACCACTAATATTCAATATCAAGCAGCTTCGGAAACCGTGGCGCTGTTGCAAGGCAATCGTTTAGAAGGTTTAACTAAAACCACAGATATGCAAGATGCAGTCGATTTTATCAAAACCAATTTAGTTAACGCCTTGAATGAACAATATGCGTTGCAAACAGAATTGGATAACCTAAAAAAACAGCTTGATGATTGCCAACAAAAAATAGATCAACAACAGGCGGCTACGCATAATTTGAATAATGCTATTGTAGTAAAAGTGCTTGCCGATAAAAATGTGACCGTGCCGGTGATGGTCTCTTATGTGATCACTGAGGCTGGTTGGCAACCAGTTTATGATGTGCGGGTAGCGGATATTAACTCGCCAGTACAATTAACTTATAAAGCTAATGTTTACCAGCAAAGTGGCATCGATTGGCAAAATGTTGATTTTAGTTTGTCTACTGCTAATCCAAGCGAAGGTATCACCGCACCTATCTTTACGGCTCCATGGCATATTGATTTGTATAACGTCGAAAAATACCGTTTTGCACCTCAAAAAAATAAACAAGGCCAAATGTATGATGTTGGTATTAGTGGTAAGGCCTCTGAAAATGGGCCAATGGTAAGTGCTGTTTCTCCACTACCCAATAATAACGTGTTAATCAATAATAGTGGTATTGATACTCGTTTTGATGTTAAGTTACCTTTTACTATTAAATCTGGTAGTGAAGATAATGTATTAATCTTACAAGAAAAACCGGTTGAGGCTAAATACCGTTATATTTCAACCCCTAAACTCGATAGCAATGTGTACTTGCAAGCACAAATTGCTGATTGGGATAAACTTAACTTGTTACCCGGTAAAGCAACGGTATTTTTTAATGGTAATTATATCGGTGAGAGTTTTATTACCACTAAGGATGTGCAGGATACGCTGAAACTATCATTAGGTCGCGACAAAAATATTTTAATCTCGCGCAAACGAAATATTAAAGAAACTTCCAAGCCTTCATTCCTTGGTAATGATATTTCACAAAAATATGCCTATACTATTGATGTGAAAAATACTAAACCGTTGCCAATCGACATTGCTATTTATGATCAGTTACCAGTGATTTTAAATAAAGCCATAACTCTTGAAGATACTAAATATGATGGGGCTGATTTAAATAAAGAAACCGGATTATTAACTTGGACACTGTCATTACAGCCGAGTGAAGCTAAAAATCTTAATCTTAGTTTTAAGGTGTCTTACCCTAAAGACAAAGTTGATGAAGTAATTGGCTTATAGACATAATTAACAGAAAGAAAATCGCATGTTATCCGAATGGCTAAATCAGTTTAAAAAAGATAGTCAAGTAAGTTTGCTAGATATTCATTTAGCCAACTTTTTAACTAATAAAGCGCAGTTTACCGATGTGATCATCGCTAAGCGATTTAGCTTTATGGTGTTGTCACTGAGTATGGAAGTAAGAGCCGGGCATGTGTGCTTGGATCTTACTCGCCTAAATCCAACTAATATTGAAGCGCAAGTTTACTTAGATTTATTGTCACCAACTACAAATGATTGGTTAAATGCGTTAGCACAAGCTAAAGCTCAGCAAGTGGTGAGTGATGGCGGTGAATTAGCGCCACTGATTTTTACCCAAAATAAACTGTATTTTCAGCGCATGTGGTTAGATGAACAGCAAGTTGCTAGCTACTTTAATCACACAATGTTGGATGAGCTCACAGTTAAGCAAGCTGATCTAAAACAGATCCTCGAGCAACTGTTTACCAATAATGACAGAGATATTGATTGGCAAAAAGTAGCGGTGGCGGTGGCTTTGACGCGCAAAGTCGCCATTATTTCAGGTGGTCCCGGTACTGGGAAAACTACCACTGTGGCTAAGATTTTAGCCGGAATCCGTTTAACTAGTCCTAAGGCGAGAATTGTAACGGCTGCCCCAACCGGTAAAGCGGCTTCCAGATTGACTGAGTCCCTAAGCCGAGCGATTGAACAGCTAGAGTTAGCTATACTGAATATTAAAGCCGAAGCTGTTACTTTACACCGATTATTGGGAGCCAAAGCTGATAACCGCACCTTTAGTTATAATAAGAATAATCAGCTGCATGTTGATGTGTTAGTGATTGATGAAGCTTCCATGGTTGATTTGAATATGATGGCACGAGTTATTGAGGCGTTACCACCATCAGCTCGGCTCATTTTGTTAGGCGATAAAGATCAACTCTCGTCAGTTGAAGCCGGAGCCGTATTTGGTGATTTGTGTGCCTTTATTGCCAGTGGTTATAGTAAAAATAGAGCTAATGAGTTAAGCCAATTAACCGGTTATCAAATTCCAGTGCAGCCACAAGCGGCAACTATTACCGATAGTATTTGTTTATTACAAAAAAGTTACCGTTTTAACGAGTCATCTGGCATTGGTTTATTGGCTAATGCAGTTAAAGAAGGGCGTTATTCGACAGTCAATAAGCTACTTGCTGATGCAACCCTTACTGATGTTCAATACCATCCATTAGTGGCACAACAGACTTATCAAGCGGTGCTTGAACAATGTGTTGAACACTATAAGCACTATTTAAACATCATAAAACAACAGCACTCAGCTAATATAGGGGCTATCTTAGCAGCTTTTGCCCAATACCGGTTATTGTGTGCCGTACGCGATGGCTGGTTTGGGGTTGAAGGTTTAAATCGGCAAATAGAAGCGTTATTAGCCAAACACAATTTGATTCGCCATAAACACCAAGACGCTTGGTATATTGGTCGACCAATTATGATTTTACGCAATAGCACAGCTCTAGGACTATATAATGGTGATATTGGCATTACCCTAGCGGCAGAACATGATAGTTCTAAACTACGGGTTTACTTTCCATTTGCTGATGGTTCGATTAAGGGTTTTTCGCCATTTCGATTACCGGAACATGAAACCGCTTATGCTATGACCATTCATAAGTCACAAGGTTCTGAGTTTGATAATATTGATATTATCTTACCGAGCGATTATTCGCCATTATTAAATCGATCTTTACTTTACACCGCCATCACTCGTGCTAAAAAAAACGTGGCAATTTATGCGACCGAGTCAGTTTTATCCCAAGCAGTTAAATCGCAAACTGAGCGCCATAGTGGTTTAGTTAATTTATTGCAAAATAATTAATTTATTTGGTAGGTTAGTCAGTAATGTGGTTAGAGTTTATAAAACGTTCTTAAGACGATCAAAAACAGGGCTTTGCAGCCCTGTGATTTTAACTTAGTGGATGATGTTAGTGAATAATCTTGGCTAAAAAGTCTTTAGCACGATCTGATTGTGGGTTAGTGAAGAATTGTTCTTTAGAGGTATCTTCAATAATTTCACCTGCATCCATAAAGATTACGCGGTGCGCCACCTTACGCGCAAAGCCCATTTCGTGGGTCACTACCATCATGGTCATGCCTTCGTAAGCCAGTTCCACCATAACATCTAACACTTCATTAACCATTTCCGGGTCTAGCGCCGAAGTAGGTTCATCAAAGAGCATGACAATTGGGTCCATACAGAGTGCGCGGGCAATCGCCACACGTTGTTGTTGACCACCAGAAAGTTGCGCTGGGTATTTGTCAGCATGAGCTAATAATCCTACTCGTTCAAGTAGACTAAGTGCCTTTTCACGAGCTTCGTCATCAGAACGACCCAATACTTTGATTTGCGCTAAAGTTAGGTTTTTTAAAATTGTTAAATGTGGAAACAATTCAAAATGTTGGAACACCATACCCACTTTAGAACGTAATTTGGCTAAATTAGTTGCTTTGCTAGTTATTTCAGTGCCATCAATAATAATTTTTCCCTTTTGAACTGGTTCCAAACCATTAACAGTTTTAATTAATGTTGATTTTCCTGAACCTGAAGGTCCACAAACAACCACAACCTCGCCTTTACCAACTCTAGTTGAGCAGTTTTTTAATACTTGAAATTGTCCATACCATTTTGATACATTTTCTAAGGAGATCATCTATTTATCCCTTTCTTAAAATAATTAACTAAACGTGAAGCAGTAAAACAAATTATAAAATAACTCGCTGCTGCAAAAATAATCATTGAATATTTAACCGTGCCACCTTGTACATTACCGATTTGAGTCACACTGGCGCCAAATAGGTCGATTAAGCTCATTACATACACTAACGAGGTATCCTGGAATAGGATGATACCCTGAGTTAATAATAATGGCACCATTGATCTAAATGCTTGCGGTAAAATAATTAAGCGCATAGTTTGGCTTTTGGTCATGCCTAATGCATAAGCAGCATGGTATTGACCTTTGGCTACCGCATTAATACCAGCACGGATGATTTCCGAGTAATAGGCTGCTTCAAATAGCGCAAACGCAATCATCGCCGAAACTACACGCACATCGGCATAAGGGGGAAGATTAAATACATACTTAATAACTTGCGGCAATGCCAAGTAGAACCATAACAATACCAATAATAATGGAATGGAACGGAACAAGTTAACATAAAATTTAGCAAAAATATTAAGAAGCTGATTATTTGATAAGCGCATTAATGCCAGAACCGTACCCCAAACAATCCCGAAAATTACGGCATTTAAGGTGATTTTCGTGGTGAGCCATAATCCACTTAATAATAAATGATAATTATCGAATACCAATGAAGGTATATTTGCAATCCAATCAATTAACTGCATTTTATCCTCCATGACTCATATTAGGTAAGCGGGTATGCTTTTCGACCACGCGCATAATAAATAACACCGCATAGTTAATCAGCATAAAGGCGATAGTAACGCCACATAAAATTTCTACAATGCTATTTGTAGATTCGTTAATACGATCAATTTGCCCAATTAAATCGATTAAACCAATGGTCGAAGCCACTGAAGAGTTTTTAATAATATTGGTCATTTCCGACGTTAATGGCGGGATTATACGCCTGTACGCGTTAGGTAATAAAATGTATTGGTAAGTTTGCCGATTAGTTAAACCAAGTGCCACTCCAGCATATTTTTGCCCTTTGGGTAGGGTTTGGATACCGGTACGAACTTGTTCAGCAATACGTGCGGAGGTAAATAGCCCTAAAGCAAGTGCCGCTGTGATGAACGAACTTACGTTAGGTGATAATCCGGAAATAAACCAGGTTTTTAAGCTGCCGGTTAATAGTTCCGGTAACAGCATATACCACAAAAACATTTGCACTAATAAAGGAATATTCCTGAATAGCTGAATATAGCTAGCGGCAAAGTTTTGTAGCAACTTGCTGTCTAAGGTTCTGCAAATCCCTACTAGCGATCCTAGTATAAAGGCGATGATCCAGGCAGTAACCGCTAAAGAAGCTGTTACCAACACACCGTCTAATAACCAGTTTAAGTAAATTCCATCACCGTAGGGGGTAGAATCAAAAAATAATGTCCAATTAAAACTCATAATATATTTTTATTTTATTAAATTAGATTATGTACTAAATACTGTTACATATTTAGTACATAAGATTAGAAAGATAAGAAAAGTATTAATCTAATGCTTTATCATTAGGATTGGCAAAAAGCTCAACCATCTTAGGCGAAATTTCTAGAGCCATATTTGCACCTTTTGGCGGCACCGGTTGAGTAAACCATTTGTTATATGATTGTAATGCTTTTCCTGATTTTTGGGCATCGGCAATGGTTTTGTCCATTAATTGTTTAAATTGAACATCATCTTTTCTTAACATACAGCCATAAGCTTCGTAAGAAAGTGGTTCACCAACAATTTTCCAGTCTGCCGGATTAATGGCTCGTGAACGTTCACCCGCAAGTAAAGCATCATCCATCAAAAAGGCAACCGCACGACCAGTTTCTAAAGCATTAAATGCATCTCCATGATCTTTAGGGGTGATAATACGAATACCGAGATTTTCGTTACTATTGATTTGATTTAAACGGATTTCCGAAGTGGTTCCCGCTGTGGTTACCACATTTTTTCCTTTAAGATCTTCAATACTATTGATATTGCTGTCTGCTTTAACTAAAAAGCGGGTACCCACAATAAAAATACTATCGGAAAAACCAACAGTTTTTTGGCGTTCTAAATTATTAGTAGTAGAGCCACATTCAAAATCATAGGTATAGTTATTCAATAATTGAATACGAGTTTTTGAGGTAACTGGTAAATATTTCACTTTAAGATTAGGTAAATTTAATTCTTTTTTAACGGCATCCACAATTAAATTAGAATAATCTTGTGAGTAACCAATTACTTCTTGATTATCACCATAATAAGAAAATGGAATAGAAGATTCACGATGACCAACAACAATAACACCACTTTCTTTGATTTTGGCTAATGTACCACTTAGTTCTTCTGCAATCGCTGAACCAGTCATTAGGCCTAACATTGCAAATGATAATACTAATTTGGTTAATTTTGTCTTTTTGTTCATACTAATCTCCTACTGTTTAATTTGTATCATATTAAATTTATTTAATATTTTTACAAAGGGGGTATATTATAACTTATTTTTCTGCATAAAAGTACTTTTTACTGTTTATTTATATATCATTAGAGCCTAGTGAATCCATGGTAGCTTATGGTTTAGTACCAGATTGGATACACCCCTTTAGTTAGTAACCAAATATATTTAAGCAATATTTATGCCAGTATCATTTATTATTTAGTTTTTTTGAAGCAAAGCAGAACAAATAGTAATAGTAGCAACGTGAAATAAGGAATATAGCCCCATTTAGCATAAGGGGTCATACCAGTTGTTGGGGAAAGTGTTTGCGTTAACACTGCGGTTTGGAATTGCGGAAGTTGCTGAATAATATGGCCATGCTGATCAATGATAGCCGTGATGCCATTGTTGGTACTACGGATTAATGGGCGACCAAATTCTATCGCTCGAGCTTGAGCCATTTGTAAGTGTTGCCAAGGACCAATACTGTCTCCAAACCAAGCATCATTGGATACGGTGAGTAAAAAATCAGTGTCGGGAGTAAAGTTTTGCCACACTAAATTCGATAAAATCACTTCATAACAAATAGCGGTAGTGAATTTAAATCCCTTAATGGTTAGTGGCGGCTGTTTTTCGTCACCCGCTTTCATTGCCGACATTGGGATGTCAAGGAGTTCCGCAATCGGCTCTAGTACCGATTCTAACGGCGTAAATTCCCCAAAGGGTACTAAATGGTGTTTTTGATAACGATTAGTGGTTGGGTATTGATAGGGCGTTTCTTCACCTAGCACTAATAGAGTGTTGTAAATGCTACTGTTAGTTGCCAACAAATTATCAGCCGGGCGGAAGTCAATAATCCCTACCGCAATTTCACTTTCATTGGCTCGGGCTTCATTATCTAGATACTGTAAAAAAGGTTGTTGATTTAATTCATAATCGGTAATACTGGCTTCAGACCAGATAATAATCTTACCTTTACTAAAGTTGGCATTAGTAAGTTGAGCATAAGTATTTAGCGTGTTATTTAATTGTTCACTATTCCAACGTAACGATTGGCTAATATTCCCTTGAATTAGGGCAAAATTAGCCGAGCGTTGCGTATCTACGGTAGTCCAATTAATATTATTGAATGAAAATGGTGCAATTACGATCAGCAATAGTGCAATAATAGCACCAAATATGTGCTTTTTTTGCGCGATCGTTTTTAAATGGTATAGGCTGTAAACGACTAATCCACAAACAATAGTGGTGAGTAGATTAACTCCATCAATACCAATAATTGGAAAATAGGCGCGTAAAGGACTATCTAGTTGACTATAGCCTAATTGTAACCAAGCAAAGCCGGTTAAAATGTAACCGCGTAAAAACTCGGTTAATTGCCAAATGATCGGTGCAGCCAGGACTAATTGCTTAAAGGAAAACTTGGGCGCAAAGCGGTCGATTAGCCTAAGTAACAGGCTAAATAGCATGGGGTATAAGGCCATATAAACAACTAATAAGCCTAATATGATTATGGCAACAGCGGTTGGTAATTCACCATATTGTTTAATGCTGATATAAACCCAATGGATACCAGTAGCAAAATAACCAATACCCCAACCAAGACCTATAAATAGGGCTTGTTTTTTAGATTTATCCGCAATTAGCCACAGTAGAGCCGCAAATGAGATAAATGACAACGGCCAAATATGAAATGGGGCATAGCAAAAAACAGCGATGCCACCAGCGATTAAACTAAATATTACATGTTTAAGCATTCTCGGCTAACTCTAAATTAGGCACGGTGGCCCCTTCAGGAATAGTTACATGCAGTTGGATGATCCGCCGGCGATCGGCAATGATGACTTTAAAGGTGTAACCATCAATGGTAATGCTTTCACCGCGTACTGGCAAACGGCCAAAGTGTTGCATGACTAGCCCACCAATGGTATCCATCTCATCATCACTAAAGTTGGTGCCAAAGGTTTCATTAAAATCTTCAACAGGCGTTAGTGCCCGGACTGAATAAACGGTTTGTGATAATCGGCGAATATCACGATCTTCTACTTCATCATATTCATCTTCTATGTCACCAACAATAAGTTCTAAAATATCTTCAATAGTGACTAAACCAGAAACTCCACCAAATTCGTCAATAGCAATTGCCATATGGTAACGCTGTAAACGGAATTCTTTTAACATGTGATCGACGCGTTTACTTTCAGGCACGACTACAGTTGGGCGTAAGATTTTTTTGAGATCAAAATTATTTATGCCTTGGCGAATAAAAATAAGTAGATCTTTAGCTAACAAGATGCCTTCAATATGATCGCGATTTTCACTAATAACCGGGTAACGAGAGTGACCATGTTCGGAGATAATATCTAAACATTCATCGAGAGTGTAATTGTCTTTGATGGTTACAATTTGCGAGCGAGGGATCATGATATCACGAACGCGTTGCTCAGCAATTTCCATTACACCTTCAATCATGTCCAAAGTGTCAGGATCTATCAGGTCATTTTCTTCGGCTTCACGGATAACTTCGATCAATTCTTCTTTGTCTTTTGGTTCCGAATTAAATAATTGATCCAACCATAAGGCGAAGCCTTTTTTGGGTCTCCGGTGATTATCATCACTCATTTGCTCTCATCCTTTCTTGTTGTTAATTTACTTATATTTCTTTATAACTTTGCCATTACATTTCATGATTAATCTTACCACATGCATAAATAATGTAATCGATACTTTTGTTAGTCAATTGCTTGATAAGGATCTGCAAATCCTAATTGTTGCATAATGTCTATTTCGATATTTTCCATTTCTTCCGCTTCTTCGTCAAGAATATGATCGTAACCCAGTAGATGCAAACAACCGTGGACGATCATATGCGCCCAATGTGAGGTTAATGATTTATGCTGTTCTTGGGCTTCGGCTTCAACGATTTGTTTACAAATAATTAGATCACCTAGCAATGGTACTTCAATTTCAATCGGCGATTCAAAAGGGAATGACAGCACATTGGTAGGTTTGTCTTTATGCCGATAGGTATTATTTAATTGTTGGCTCTCAGCAGCATCGACAATGCGGATCGTGATTTCAGCTTTATCCATAAATTGTGGCAAAATAACCTCTAGCCACTGCATAATTTGTGATTCACTTGGCAGGTTTTCATGGTCATTGGTAGCAATTTGTAAGTCTAATATAATTTCGCTCATGGTAGGTGACTCGCTATTTATTCACGATGATAAGGATGATTGGTGGTTAAACTCCATGCTCGGTACAGGCTTTCAGCAACAATCACTCGCACTAAAGGATGGGGTAAAGTTAATGGTGACAATGACCAACTTTGCTCGGCGCTAGCTTTACAAGCGGGGGCGAGTCCTTCTGGGCCGCCAATCAACAAACTGACGTCACGACCATCAGTCTTCCAGCGTTCAAGTTGCTCGGCTAAATCATGGGTGGTGTAGGGCTTGCCAGGAATATCTAAGGTAACAATACGGTTGCCTTTACCACAAGCCGCTAGCATTAATTCGCCTTCTTTGTCTAGAATTCGCGGAATATCAGCATTTTTAGTGCGTTTGCCAGCGGGGATTTCTATTAATTCTAACGGCATATCTTTGGGGAAACGCGTACGGTAATCGTCAAAAGCGGTGGTTACCCAGTTTGGCATTTTGGTGCCAACAGCAATAAGCTGTATCTTCACTTAATTAACTCCACAGCTTCTCAAGTTCATAAAGTTGACGGCTTTCAGCCTGCATGATGTGCACAATAACTGAATCCATATCAACCACAACCCAATCAGCATCATTTTGCCCCTCACTGCCTAAAACTAGGTGCCCTTGTTTTTTAGCTTCATCTAATAAATGGCTGGCAATTGAGGCTACATGGCGATTAGATGTACCGGTGCAAATTATCATATAATCGGTAATACTGGATTTGCCCCGAACATCAAGTGTGACAATATCTGTACCTTTTAAATCATCAATTTTATCGCAAATAAAATCTTGTAACGACTGCTGCAAAATAATCTCTCTATTACTAACAATAAAATTCTATTATAACATGTTTCCAAAATCTCGACTATGCTAACCGGCGACGAGTAATTGGCTGTAAAGATGTTTCCTGAGAAGGGTACGTTTCAGTATAAAAACCGCTAAAAATTACAACGAAATAATTCGATCAAACAGGGGATTATTGGTTAAACGGTGAGTAACCATCAGCAGCGTTTTTCCTTTACAAGATTGTTTAATTAAATTGATGATTTGCTGCTCGGTTTGCTGATCAAGGCTTTCGGTTGGTTCATCCATGAGTATTAAGGGTGAGTTATGTAGTAAAGCTCTGGCAATACCAATGCGACGAATTTCGCCCCCAGATAGTTGGCGTCCGCCTTGCCCGAGTGGTAAATCCAATCCTTCTGGCGTGGTGAGTAACTTGTCCAGTTCAACTTGATGTAAAACGTCGATTAATTGCTGATCACTGGCTTGTTGATTACCAATGCGTAAATTTTGCCGTAAACTAGCACTAAATATGGTGATAATTTGTGGGACCACAGCAATGGCTTGGCGTAAGGTCGCTTCGTCAAGTTGATTTATTGGGGTATCGTTAAGGTAAATACTGCCAGAACTGGGTTCCCAAGCACGATTAATCAAGCTTAATAATGTCGATTTGCCACAACCGGTTTTACCAATTATGCCAATATGTTCACCGGGAGCAATAGTCAACGAAAAATCGGTAATTACGGCAAATGGTTGCTTAGGATAACTGAAATTAACTTGTTCAAATTGCAATTTAGCTGAGCTTAAATCAATAGCTTGACCTTTTGCCACAAATTTAATATCCGGTTTTTGAACAAAAATAGCTGTGATCCGCGTTGCCGAGGTTAACACTTGCCCTAAAAAAATAAATGCGCCAGGTAGCGGAGCTAAAATTTCAGCACTGGCCAAGCAAACAAATACAAATAACGCCACTATAGGTGATAAGGTGTATTGAGTAATCAACCATAAAACCAATAATGTTAATAAGCCAACAATTAAAACCACCAATGCACTCGATAATGCCATTAATGTTGATTGCCGTTGTTGGTTATGTAACCACTTACTTTCAAGTTCATCTAATTTAGTACGATAACGTACTTGTGCCATAAATAGAGTTAGTTCGGCTTGACCTTGAAGATAGTTAATTAATTGTAGACGATATTCACTTTGTTGTTGCGCTAAGGTAATACCTAATTGTTTGCCTGCTTGATAAAAAATAATCGGTACCGCCAGTAAGCTGACGGTAAGCACAATGGTGATGACTAAAGCTACGGGTAAATTAATATTACTTAAACCGATAAATAGCAGCACGATGATGATTAATGCCGTCACAATTGGCGAAAATAGCTTCAAATACAGGTGATCAAGTGCATCAATGTCAACAATAAAACGATTAAGTAGATCAGCGCGTTGATATTGAGCTAGTTGCTTAGCGCTGAGAGGCAGAATTTTTCTAAATGCTGAAGTTCTTAAGTAAGCAAGAATTTTAAAAGTGGCATCATGATCGACCAAGCGTTCTAAATAGCGCGCTGCGGTTCGGGTAATAGCGGCACCACGAACGCCAGCCGCGGGTAACATGTAATTAAAGGTAAATAATCCAGCCACACCAACAAAAGCAGTAGAAGCCAGGAACCAGCCAGATAATGATAATAGAAATAAACTGGCAAGAAGGGTAAGAATTGATAAGGATAAACCAAGTACAATTTGCCAAAAATAGTGTTTATACAGTGCAATATAAGGTCGCAATATTGTTAGCATAAATCCCCCTTGACGTTACAATGTAGTTGACCATTAGCCAGTTGCCATACTTGGTCAAATTGCTGCATATTATCAAGTTGATGCGTGATAGTGATGCTATTAGCGGCAATATGGTATTGCTCTATATTTTCGATGGTTTGTTTATCTAAGCTGGCAGTGGGTTCATCAAGAATTAATAACTGACAAGATTTTAACATGGCTCGGGCTAATGCTACCCGTTGCGCTTGCCCTACGGATAAGCGTACCGCATCTTCACCTACTTGAGTATCAAGGCCTTGCGGTAATTTGGCAATGACTTCAGTTAATTGTGCTTTGGCGATCACTGACCCAAGTTCGTCATGAGTGGCATTGGGTTTTCCTAATAATATATTTTCCCGAATTGTACTGTTAATAAGGTAAGGTGTTTGCCCAATCCAACTAACTTGTTGTTGCCAATGAGTTAGATCTAATTGATTAAATTCAATACCATTGATTTTGAGTGAGCCTTGATAGGGTAAAAAACCCAATAACACATTCATTAAAGAGGTTTTACCTTCACCACTGGTGCCAATCAGTGCTAATTGAAACGGAGCCTGTAAAGTAAAAGACAAAGGACCGACTATAGGCTGTTGTTCAATTGACATCACCATTAAATCCTGAGCCTCAATTGTTTGTAATGGTGTGTTAAGTTGACAGCCAGTGTTAGCTTGTTCGATATTCGAGAATGGTGATTGTTTATTTAAAAAAGCTTCGATATTATCGGCGGCGGCAATGGCTTCGGCCTTGGCATGATAGTAGGTACCTAAATCACGTAGTGGCTGAAAAAATTCTGGCGCAAGTATTAAGGCAAAAAAACCGGCAAAAAGAGTAACTACGCCGTTATAAGATCCAAAATGAAATTCACCTAAATATGAAAAGCCAAAATACACCGCTACCACGGCAATAGAGATTGAAGTAAAAAATTCTAATACTGCTGAAGATAGAAACGCCATTCGTAATACTTGCATAGTTTTAATCCGAAAATCTTCGGCAGCTTGTTGGATCTCTTGGGCTTGTTGTTCGCCTTGATTAAATAAGCGGATAGTATTGAGACCTTTTAAGCGATCCAAAAAATGACCACTTAAATAAGCCAGTGCTTTAAAATTACGACGATTAATATCAGCCGCTCCCATGCCGACTAAAATCATAAAAATAGGAATTAGTGGGGCAGTGCAGAGTAAAATTAATGCCGCAGTCCAGTTAAATGGTAAAATTGCTATACAAATCAAAATCGGCACCATACTTGCCAAACGCATTTGCGGTAAATAGTGAGCATAAAAATTTTGCAAATTATCAACTTGCTCAATTAGTAAGGTGCTCCATGCCCCAATGGTGCTTTGATTTAAAGCCGCTGGCCCCAATGATTCTAATTGATTAATTAATTGATGGCGAATTTGCTGGCGGACTTTATTACCCATAGCAAAGTTAATTTTTTCGCGGATGTAAATTAAGCCAGCCCGAGCTATTAATACTGCAATTAATGCTAAGAAGTAAGCAACAACATCAGTAAATTTGTGCTGTTCAATGATTAATTCTTGTAAAATGATGGCTAATAATGCCGCTTGTAAGATCACTAAAATGGTTAAGACAAAGCCGGTTAAAGTGGAAATACGTAAATCAGTTTTATATAGCTTTGCGTATTGCTTTAACCAACCAAGTAAATAGGTTTGCCGATTTTTATCTAATGACATGGATATAGTAGCTACTTATTTTAGATTATCCAAATAATGCTCAGCATCCAATGCGGCCATACAACCAGTACCAGCAGAGGTAATAGCTTGTCGATAAACATGATCCATAACATCGCCGGCGGCAAAAATACCGGCAATACTGGTTTGGGTAGCATTACCTTGAGTGCCTGATTGTACTTTGATGTAACCACCGCTTAATTCGAGTTGGCCTTCAAAAATAGTCGTATTAGGTTTATGACCAATAGCTATAAATACGCCTAACACGCCAATTTCTTCGGTGAGATTTTGATCTTGAGTGCTGCGTAAGCGAACACCGGTTACGCCCATATTGTCACCTAGTACTTCATCGACAATACGGTGAGTGTGCAGGATCACTTTACCTTGTGCGACTTTTTCTGCTAAGCGATCCATTAGTATTTTTTCGGCTCGAAAGCCATCGCGGCGATGAATTAGATGCACTTCACTGGCAATATTGGCTAAATAAAGTGTCTCTTCAACCGCAGTATTGCCACCACCAACTACGGCAACTTTTTGGTTGCGGTAAAAGAAGCCATCACAAGTTGCACACGCCGATACCCCTTTACTTTTAAATGCTTGTTCCGAAGGTAATCCCAAATATTGAGCCGAAGCACCAGTAGCAATGATTAAGGCATCGCAACTATATTCAGTTTCACTACCAAAGAGTTTAAAAGGTTTTTGGCGGAAATCAACGCGATCAATTTGATCTAAAATAATCTCAGTATTAAATCTTTCCGCATGCTGTTTCATTTTGATCATCAGTTCGGGACCGGTTAAGTCCGGCGCACCAGCTGGCCAATTTTCTAGATCTGTAGTGGTGGTAAGTTGCCCACCTTCTTGCATACCGGTAATAAGTACTGGTGAAAGGTTGGCTCGAGCTGCATAAACGGCTGCGGTATAACCTGCAGGGCCGGAACCTAGTATCATTAAACGTGCATGTTTGTTTTTCATAATTAAATTCTTCCTTGTTTTTACATACTGGCTATTTAGTGGTTATCTGTTTGCGTTTAATTAGATAACCCATTGCCTAAAAACAATTTTTTAAACAATAAATTAAAAGAAATATTCAAAAACTAATATTAATCAAAATCGCTAATTTTGTTTTGCATAAGTCTAACATTATCAATCTTAATCGTGCAAAAGAATTGATTATTGTAGTAATAGGTGATCACGATAATAATTTATTTATACGGTTTTATGTTGTTTATCTTTTTATTTTCAATTTCTTTAATTCTATTTTTACTTTTTTACTTATTTTTAAGTTTTATTTTTGTTGGTAGATCTATAGAATACGCTTTTTTTGAATTACTGAAGAATTATTTCTTTAGTTGAAAATGGTGTTTAGATTATCGTTTATGCGACATCCTAACAAAAGAGAGATAAGATGAACAATCCTTCAAAAGAAAAAGTAGAGGAAGTACTTCGAAAAATCAATTGGGCGCAAGAGATCTTAAATTCCGTACAACAGAATGTGAATGATCCCCAAATCGGCAATGTGCTTTCCGGCATTGCATTTATTATGAATTCAGCTTCAATAGATGCTGAAGCGTTATATCAATTGATTAAGTAAAGGGATATCCTTTTTTATCAATAAGTTCCGTCACCCATGGGCGACGGAATATTATTGATTAATTTGTTTCAGTTAAGTAAGTAGTGATATCAGCGAGTGGCCAGCGGATGTGAGAATCAGGCTCATTAGCTCGATAACCAAAAGCTAAGCACAGACCCACCCCAAATGTTTCCTTACTAAATAACGCAATATTATTTTCTAATATCTGAATAAGTTTATCATGCTCAAAGCCACCAATGGCACAAGAATCAATACCTCGGTAAGCTGCAGCTGTCATCATATTGGTACAGGCAATGTAACCTTGCATTTCCGACCAATGATTGATGCTTAGGCCATCGGCTAAACCTTGTTGGTAAAAATTAATAAATGCTTGGCAGGCAATATCAATAGCGGTTTGATCCGTAGCATCAGGTAAAGTGCGTGCAATAGTGCGGCGTAAGTAGTCACTTTGCAAAGTGAAATTATTGGCTTTACGATAAAGAACTATCACAAAATGAGAACAGCTGGTTACTTGCTCTTGATTGTAGCAAACAGCACGTAATTGTTTTTTTAACTCGTTATTATTAACCACAATAAAATGCCAAGGTTCCATACCAAAAGAGGATGGCGATAGTCGACCAGCTTCTAATATATATTCTATATCTTGCTGATTAATTTTTTGAGTGTCGTCGAATTTTTTACATGCATGTCTAAAATTGAATGCTTGGGCTAATTTATCCATACTTTCTCCTAAGATTTTACATTCCATGGGGCAACTTTAATGAGTAATAACATACCAGGAATAGCTAAAATAAAACATAAACTAAAAAAGTTTGTCCATCCTAAATATTCAACCATAATACCGGTAGTAGCATTAATTAATGTCCTTGGTACGGATGCAATACTAGTAAATAAAGCAAATTGAGTTGCGGTATACAAAGGGTTAGTTGTTTTAGCAATAAATGCCACAAAAGCAGCAGAACCGAGACCAACCCCCAGAGCTTCAAATCCTATCACTATTGCTAATAAAATTTGCTGATAACCACCAATTTGGCTAAAAGGTCCTTCAATAGAAAGCCAAACAAAGCCAAGAATAGAGACAACTTGTACTATACCAAATGACCAAAGTGCACGATTAATGCCAATTTTAATCATCAAAATACCACCAAGCAGAGCACCAAAGACACTGGGCCACAAAGAAGCATTTTTGGCAATCCATCCAATATCCAAGCGACTATAACCCATTTGTAAATAAAATGGAGTGGCAAGTGAGGTCGCCATGCTATCACCCAACTTATATAAAAATATAAAAGCTAAAATAATTATGGCAGTATTAATGCCATTGCGCGTAATAAATTCACGGAATGGGTTTATAATAATATCTTCAAGATGGTGTGTTTTAGGAACCTGATTCATGGGTTCTTTGACCACAAGTGTCATTAAAATTGCTGGTAGCATAAATAAGGCAGTAATTATAAAAACACTATCCCAAGGTAAGTAGTTAGATAATATTAGCGATAGTGAACCAGGTACCAAACCCGCCACTCGGTAAGCATTGGTATGGATACTATTACCTAATCCTAATTCTTTATCTAACAATAATTCTCGTCTAAATGCATCAAGAGCGACATCTTGAGTAGCAGAGAATAGGGCAATGATAAAACAAAGTGCGGCAATCAACCAAATGTCTAGAGAAGGTGAAAAAAATCCCAAGATTGCTATGCTAAAAAGTAAAACTATTTGCGATGCAAGCATCCAACCACGTCGTCTTCCTAATCTAAAGAGAGAAATATTGTCCATAAACGGTGCCCAGACAAATTTCAAAATATATGGAATCTGAGTTAAGGAAAATACACCAATAGTTTTAATATTAATCCCTTCACTTTGTAACCATGCCGGTAACAGTTGTAATAACAGATAAAAGGGTAAACCAGAAGCAAAACCAGTAAAAATGCAAATTAGCATTTTAGTTGTGAAAATTGTTTTAATTATTGAGTTTTGCACGTAATTCATTAGTTAACAATATTGGTCAGTTTTTTAGCAAAGTGCTATCATAGCACATCAGAAAAAAAATAATCGTTAAAACCAGTATACCTTTTAGTAAAAAACATCAATGATTTGTCTATTGATCATAGATGTTAATTCATGTCAAAATTTTTAATAATATTACTAAGCAATAACGTTTAGTTGCAATTAATTAGCTATTAATAAACAAGCAAAAGGGGTGTTGCAGAATGAAAGGTTCTATGAAAATTGCTGTATTTAGTAGTAAACATTACGACAAAGAACATCTACAAATCGCCAATAAAAAATTTGGCTTCGATATTGAATATTATGAACATAAACTCAGTCATAAAACGGCAGTAACTGCACAAGGTTTTGATGCGGTTTGTGTGTTTGTTAATGATGAAGTTGATAAAAAGGTTCTCAAAATATTAGCTAATTATAATATCAAAATTTTAGCTTTACGTTGTGCCGGCTTTGATAATGTTGATTTGGCTGAAGCTAAAAAATTAGGTATAACTGTGGTACGTGTACCTGCTTATTCGCCTGAAGCCGTTGCTGAACATGCAGTTGCATTAATGATGACTTTAAACCGCCGTACTCATAAGGCTTATCAACGTACCCGCGATGCTAACTTTTCACTCGATGGTTTGACTGGTTTTAATATGCATAACCGCACCGCCGGAGTAATTGGTACCGGAAGAATCGGTCAAGCAGTGATTCGTATTTTAAAAGGTTTTGGTATGCATATTCTGGCCTATGATCCTTATCCAAATGATACAGTGGTTGAACTCGGTGGTCGATATGTAGAATTAGATGAACTTTATGCTAAAGCAGATGTGATTACATTGCATTGCCCAATGAGCCCAGAAAATTATCACTTACTTAATAAAGATTCATTTAGCAAAATGAAAAATGGTGTGATGATTATTAATACTAGCCGAGGTGCTTTACTCGATGCAACGGCAGCAATTGAAGCATTAAAACAGACTAAAATTGGTTCGTTAGGCATGGATGTTTACGAAAACGAACGTGACTTATTTTTTGAAGATAAATCCAATGATGTCATTTTAGATGATGTTTTTCGCCGGTTGTCATCTTGTCATAATGTGATTTTTACCGGTCATCAAGCCTTTTTAACCCAAGAAGCTTTATTAAATATTTCGGAAACGACTTTAACTAATATTAAGCAAATAGCTGAAGGACAAGCATGTCCAAATATTGTGAAATAGTATGAAATTTTTAATAAAATGCGTGTTTTTTAATTAATTATAATATGGATATTTTTTATGCAGCGTATTGTTATTTTTATTAGTTTGTTAATGTTATTGACAGCCTGTAGTAGTGATCGCCCTTCATATACTCCTATGGAAAAGCATCGTGGGCACACTAATATTAAAGGTGGTGTTTATCTTGAACATGATCATGACCAAACTGAAGCTAGTAAAGTTCCTTTGGCGGTAGATAAAGAAAAATTCATTGATAGAATGGTCAGTAAACATGGTTTTAATCGTCCGCAATTACGTGAAGTGTTGGCACAAACCAATAAACTCGATTGGGTAATTAACTTGATGGATAAACAAGCACCTAAAACGGGTACCTCAACAGTACCTAATGGAGCGTGGATCCGTTATAAAAATAAATTTATTACTCCAAGCAATCTACCTAAAGGGGTTGATTTCTGGAACAGATATCAAAGTGAATTACAACGTGCCTATCAGGAATATGGTGTACCGCCAGAAATCATTGTTGGCATTATTGGTGTGGAAACTGGCTGGGGGCGTGTCATGGGTAAAACTAAGATTATTGATGCCTTATCAACCTTGGCTTTTTATTACCCAAGACGAGCAGAATATTTTTCTAACGAGCTAGAAGACTTTTTAGTAATGGCTCGTGATGAAGGGGTGGATCCATTTGATTTATCAGGATCGTTTGCCGGTGCCATGGGTTATGGTCAATTTATGCCTTCTGCATTCAGAAATTATGCGGTGGATTTTAATCATGATGGTCATGTCGATTTATGGGATCCAGTGGATGCAATTGGTAGCGTAGCCAATTATTTTAAAGCACATGGTTGGCAACGAGACAAAAAAGTCGCCGTTATGGCTGATGGTCAAGCACCAACGTTGGATAATGGCTTTAGTACTAAATATTCTGTAGAAACGTTAGCCAAAGCTGGTTTAAAACCTCAAAGCTCTTTAGATGGCTATCATGAGGCAAGTTTGTTGCGACTAGATATGGGCGATCGTTATCAATTTTGGTATGGATTACCAAATTTTTATGTGATCACGCGCTATAATCACAGTACTCATTATGCGATGGCGGTTTGGCAGTTGGGCTTATCAGTAAAAGATGCCCGATAATTATTAGTGAAATAGCTAATTGTATGGAATCAACTACAAAGGTCACACTGGTTGTGACCTTTGTAGTTTAAAATCAGTAATTACAAGCTACTCATAAATTAAGCAATTATTCTATGAATGACTAAGAGATTATTAGTTTTAATGCTATAAATAATAAAAAGACGCCGAAAAATTTAATCAATTTGTTGATCGACAACCTTTGTGCAATTTGCACCCCTACTTTAGCCATTGGTATGCTTGCTAACATGATGGCAAATATTGCTGGTAAATAAACAAAACCAAGGCTATATTCAGGCAAACCTTTAATATTCCAACCCGCAATAATATAGCCAATTGTGCCACCAACCGCCACAGGTAAGGTAAAGGCCGCTGAGGTACCAATTGCTTTACGCATGTTAATTCCGCATTTTTTTAAAAATGGCACTACCAGAACACCACCACCAACGCCAACTAATGCCGCAAAAACTCCAATTAGAGCTCCAACTAAAACATAAATACTGTTGTTCAATGAAGGGGGAATAGAGGGTTGTTCTTTAGAGACTTTGTCAGTTTTAAAAATAAATTTACTACCAGTATAAATAAGAAACACAATAAAAATCCATTTTAACCATACTCCCGGAATATATGGGGTAATGTAAGAACCACCGATAGTACCGATAATGCACCCTAACACCATTTTTTTTAAGATCGACCATTCTATATTATGATTTTTATTCTGCACCCAACTTGATGATAGGCTAGTACCAATGATCGTAGCTAAAGATGAAGCAACGGCAATATGATTAGTCCAATGACCACCGGGATGAAAATGATCTAATGTAAATATCAAAGCTGGGACAATTAAGGCACCACCACCAATACCAAACATACCGGCTAAAAGACCGGCACCTACACCTACACAAATCAAAAGCAAAAGTTCAAGGAGCATCGACTAAGTTAGATTTTTAAGAAATGTTACTTTGATTGTACAACTGAAACATTAAATAAGCTACGTATTAATAGTAATTTTTAATTATGTGAATTTTTTAAGCCTTTTACATTTAACTTTATGTTTTAATGTAAAAAAAACTGTTATACGTGACACCATAATTAAAATATTTTATATTATGGCGAATTTTTTACATTACGAGTTAGCCTAATATGTTTGCAGAAATACTCAGTGGAGCCATGATTTCAGGAAGTTTAATTATAGCCATTGGCGCACAAAATCTATTTGTGTTGAAACAAGGACTTTTAAAAAATCATATCTTTTTTGTATCAGCTATCTGTTTTATTTGTGATTTCATTTTAATGACCATTGGGGTATTAGGTATAGGTACCTTTATCAGTAATAATCCTATAATTACTAATATATTGGCAATATTAGGTGCACTGTTTTTAATATGGTATGGAATTGGTGCTTTTAAGAGTGCTATTCAAGGCACCAGTAGTTTGCAAGTTGATTCTCAAGATCCTCAAAATAAACGCTTGATCAATGTAGTTTTATCAACCTTGGCGGTTACTTTGCTCAATCCGCATGTATATTTGGACACCGTAGTTATTGTCGGTGGTATTGCCGGCACTTTAACTAGTCAACAAAAGTTAGCTTTTTTGATTGGCGCTATTTGTGTTTCATTTATTTGGTTTTTTGGTATTGGTTATGGTGCGCGGTTATTAACACCACTGTTTAAACAAAAAAGAATGTGGGTAATTTTAGACGGTTTAGTTGGTATAGTTATGTTCTACATTGCTTACCGATTAGTTGCATTTGTGTTATGGGGTAGTTAACATCAACCTTTTGGTTGATGTTACTGTTATATTGATTTAATTTATTTTTTTGTATGCCTCACACGCTTGGCGCATATTTTTGTCACAAGCCGATTTGAAGTATTCTTTGGCTTTGTCATCACTTTTTTCAATAGCATCGCCTTCATAATACATTATGCCAAGATCATATTGAGCGGCAGCAGAGCCGCGATCGGCTGCTTTTTCAAACCAGGTTTTAGCTTGATTTAAATCTTGATTAACACCATTACCATTAGCAAACATTATCGCTAAATTATATTGTGCATTAGTATAATCTTGTAAGGCCGCTTTTTCATACCAGGTCGCAGCTTGAATTAAATCTTTAGTTGTGCCTTTGCCATTTTGATATAAGAAAGCCAGTCTATATTGAGCGGCAGCAACATTATTGTTGGCTGCTTGTTGATAATATTCAAAAGCATTGCGGTAATTTTTTTTGCTCCCTTGACCTTGTTCACTCATTAGTCCTAAATTATATAAGGCATCGACTTCGCCATGCTCTGCGGCTTTTTTAAACCATTTTTTGGCATCGGAAAAATTCTGTTTAACACCATGACCTTCATAATACATAGTGCCAAGTTTATATTGAGCAGGGGCATAATCTTGTTTAGCGGCTTTTTCAAACCAAAGTGCCGCAGTAACAAAGTTTTGTTCAACGCCATGGCCATAATCATATAACATGGCTAAACGGTATTGTGCTTCTACTAGCCCTTGTTTGGCAGCTTTTTCAAACCATTCTTTTGCTTGCTCATAATTTTGTTTTACACCTTGACCTTCATTATAGGCTATAGCTAATTTATGTTGAGCAATGGCTGTGTTTTGTTCGATGGCATCTTGATAAATTTTTTCAAAAAATAATGAATTAGCTGCTTCTTCGGCTAAAACCGGATAGCTAAAACATAAACATAGCGTAATTGTAGTAAGTAACTTTTTCATTATATTCCTTGTAATATTTTATTATCGCATAATATTGCATCTATTTATTTATTTTGTATAGATGAATTAATTAACTTTTTGTGTTATTTACTTAATAACAAATTTAGTTGTTGGTTTTTATAAGTTAATAATATCATTATTATCATAATGATATAAATTAAGCGTAGCAAAAATTTGTTATGTATACTGGTTTAAGGGGTAGGGATTAGTAGTGATAAAGGTTTAGATAAAGGTTGTAAACAACTATTTGGCCATTAATGTGATTTAGTTACTCGAAATCAAGTTTTAAGATTGTGTGAAATATTTACGGGTGAATTTGCCCACACGTGGGTGCTTTTATCTTATTTTTATTGCGGGTGCATTAGATTCAATTGATTATAGTTGGCTGAAAAAAGTGGTGGGTCGTGAGCGATTCGAACGCTCGACAAACGGATTAAAAGTCCGCTGCTCTACCGACTGAGCTAACAACCCATATAGAAAACAACTAAAATTGGTGGGTGATACCGGGTTCGAACCAGTGACCCCCTCCTTGTAAGGGAGGTGCTCTCCCAACTGAGCTAATCACCCCAAAATGTTTCATTACTGAAACGTCACGGTAAAGATTGGTGGGTGATACCGGGTTCGAACCAGTGACCCCCTCCTTGTAAGGGAGGTGCTCTCCCAACTGAGCTAATCACCCTTACCGTGTGGATGTGCATTATAAGGCACGCCTTATTTCAGTCAACCTTTTTTTTACAATTTCTGTGAAATTGGCCTTGTTCGGTGTAATTTTAAACGTTTTTTTGGATGCTACTGCACAAAACGTTTTTTTTCTGATTTTTATTTATCCAATAGTCATTAAGCTTGATAAATATTTTTTGTTTAATAATACAATCACTCATGATGTTAATGAATAAAAGTCTAGTTATAATTTATATTGCACCAACGATTTTGCGTTATAAAGTAATTAAGTCTGTGCGGCACCTATCTAATACTAATCAGCCAGTCTGGAATGAATATAGTTATCAAAATATGACTGATATCGATTTGTTGATGAGTGATTTATTGCAGAATATTCCTCGGTACACCCAGTTTGAATTACATTTAGACTCAAGCTATTTGCAAATTAAATCATTAGATTTACCTGATGAAAAATTGAAATTACATGAGGTGATTTTATATGTAGAAGCTTCTATCTATAAATTATTTCAATTATCTGTGAAAAATGTGTGTTTCGATTATGTCGATTGTTTGGAGAAACCGAAACAGATTATGGTAGCAATATGTGATCATCAATATGTTAATGATTGGCTTGACATATTTGCAAAATATAATGTGGCAGTTACTTTTATTGGTAGTGATGTTGGTTCTGGTAAAGTAAATTTTTTACCTTGGCGGGTACAGCAGCAAAAAAAACAACGATTACAGTTGACTATAATTGTTGTCAGCTTTATAGGTATTTTTTGTTGTTTGTTTTGCTATTGGTGGATCCAAGCACAAAATAAGCTGGATTATTATTCTTCTCAAGTGTCTCAACAGCAAAATTTGCAGCAAAAACTTATCCAGAAGTTATCGAACTATTTACCTAATCCATCGCTAAGTCAAGTACAAATTCAACAGTCGTTAGAATTAATATCTGACCAATTACCCGACGCCATTTGGTTGCAGTCATTTACTTATGCTTTACACACTATAACTTTAACCGGTCATAGTTTTAGTTATGTTGAGATTACTAATTTCAATGAACAATTATCACAACACATTAGTATTAATCGTAGCCAAGTTAATTCTGTTGCTACTAATGCTAATCAGTTGTTATTTGAAATGGATATTAAACTTAATGAACAGTGATTTTTTTAATCGTCCTTTATGGCAGCAATATTCCTGTTGTTGTCTGGTTCTTTTATTATTATTTGGAGTCGGTTATTTACTGGTTATTGACGATATTAAACACCAAGCAGATCAGCTAATACAACAATATGATGAAAACCTGACTAAAATTGACCAATTACAAGCAAAAATAAATCGCTATAAGTCTAGTAAAAACCATTTATTAACTACGATTTCTGAAAAAGAGTTAGCGCAAGCTTTAACACAACACCACTTGATTTTACGTACTTTTAAGCATAATGAAATTGATAATATCGTGAATTGGGACATTGAACTTAATGGTCAATTTGCTGATTTCATGGCTTTGATGTCATCGTTTAATGATGATTATTATTATCTCGATTTCCAGCATTTAATGATCAGTAAACATGAGTCAGAGTTACAAATAGCCTTTACCTTATTATTTAAAAAAGGGGAATAAGTGAAATTGCTATTGGTGATGGTATTGCTATTGATTTTTAATGGATTGTACATTAATACCGGGCTGGGTTTAGTTAGAGACCCTTTTACACCATTTTATCAGATGTCATGTGATGAACAAGCAACTAATTTATTGAAACAAATACAAGTTTGGCAGTTCAAGGGGTTGATAAAAAATAGTGATGCTAGTTATGAGCAGCTTTGGTTATTTTCAGATAATCAATGGTTAGCGATAACAGCAGGAGTTATTCCCAATGTTTTATTTCCATGGCAAATCCAGACTTTATTTACTGACAAAATTGTATGGCATGCCAATTTGGCAGATTCTTGTGAAGAATCGGTTCTATGGACTATGCCATTAAATAAGTAATATTTTCCTATATTAGGGCTTAACATGCGAAATAGACTGCAAAAATTTACAACAACTATGGTCACTAAATATTTAGTAATACTATTTTTGGGGAGCTTCTTTGGTAATAGCAGTATTGGTTTAGCCGACCAAGAAAAAACACACAATACCACTGAACCTAAGCAGTTTATTTCAATGGCATTTTATCAAACTGATATAGCTATTATTTTACAAGCTTTAGCGGATAGTAAACAGATGAATTTAATCATGACTGATGATTTATCCATTAAGCAGACGATTAAACTACAACAAGTTGAATGGCATAAAGCCCTCAATATCATTTTGAGTTCGGCTAATTTACAAGCCGAAATTGAAGATAATATTTTATTCGTTTCTAAAGCTATCGATCCTGAGATTGCCTATCAAAAACAGTTGTTGGCCAAAAAAGAACAGGAACTGAAACAACCTCTAGATTCTTTATCATTAACAGTTAGTCATGTTGATTTAACAACATTACAGGAAACAATTCAACAGCAAGGATTGTTGTCAGAACGGGGTAAGGCAGTTATAGATAAACGGACTAATTCACTTATTATTACTGATTTAAATCAACAATTTGATGGCATTAAAAAGTTAGTTAAAGTAATGGATAAGCCAATGCCACAAGTACATATATCAGCTCATATTGTGACTATGAGTGATGAGAGTATGTCTGAGCTTGGTATTAAATGGGGGTATTCAGGTCGTTCTTCACAACTACTAGATAAATTTGATGTTGGCTTGGGTGCAGCTAACCCTACTACTACGGTTGGATTTAATTTAGCAAAGTTGTCGACAAGTTTATTAAATCTTGAGTTATCGGCATTAGAATCAGAAAATCAACTTGAAATTATTGCCAGTCCAAACTTATTAACCTCGAATCAAAATATGGCATCCATAAAGCAGGGTACTGAAATCCCTTATGAAGTTTCTAGTGGCAGTAATGGAGCTACATCCATTGAGTTTAAGCAAGCCGTTTTAGGGTTGGAAGTCACTCCTCAAATACTTACTGATAAGCAGATGATTTTAGATCTATACATCACCCAAAATACTACCGGACGTTCAATAAAACGAAGTGATGGTGGCGAAGCACTAGCCATTGATACTCAGGAAATAAAAACTCAAGTACAAGTAAAAAGTGGGGAAACAGTGGTACTCGGTGGTATTTTTCAACAAGTTAAAGGCAACGGTAATAGTAAAGTGCCAGGAATGAGCGACGTGCCAATTATTGGTAACTTATTTAAAAACTCGAGTAAAAGGTTACAAAAACGCGAATTAGTGATTTTTATTACGCCGCAACTAGTTGAGTAAATAGCAATGGAGTTGTATTATACTGTTTCTTGATTTAGCCTTTGGTTTGATACTTAAGCTGGATCATTCAAAGTGATGATAAATTGTTATTATAATTAATTATAAATAGAGAAAATTATGTTTCGTGTTGTAGCTTCAGATTTAGATGGTACTTTATTAAATGCAGACCATAAGCTATCGTCTTTTACCAAACAAGTTCTACAAGCATTACGACAAAAAGGCATTCAGTTTGCTTTTGCAACCGGACGACACCATATTGATGTGGCCCAAATGCGAGAAAATATGGAAATTGATGCTTTTATGATAACTTCCAATGGAGCTAGAGTACATGATAGTACCGGCGAGTTAATCTTTAGCCAAAGTATCGATCCTAAATTAGTGGTTCCAATCGCGCAGATGTGCATTGATGATCCTAAGGTTTATACCCATCTTTACCGTGGTGATGAATGGTTAGTTAATAAAGAAGATAGCTTTTCGCTTGCATTCCATAAACATACGCTTTTTTCGTACCAACTATTTAACCCTTTCAATTTTGAAACTGATAATATCGCTAAAATATTTTTTACCACCACCGATCTGGCGCTGCATTCGCATTTAGTTAAGTTAAAAAATCGTTTACAACAACAATTTGGTAATAAAATCAGTGTGGCATTTTCCACTCTTAATTGTCTTGAAGTTATGGCTGAAAATGTTTCAAAAGGCAGTGCTTTGCAAAAAATCGTTGAAAGATTGGGGCTTGATTTACAAGATGTTATCGCTTTTGGTGATGGTATGAATGATTTAGAGATGCTAAGTATGGCTGGTAAAGGTTGTTTAATGCAAAATTCGAGTTCCGATTTGCTAGCTCGATTACCTAATAATGAAGTGATTGGCTCAAATGTTGATGATGCAGTGCCCCACTATTTGCATAAATTATTTTTTAATAAATAAGTAAATAGGCAATGAATATTAATTTTGATAAACAACTTAATACCCTTGGCTTACGTTGCCCGGAACCAATTATGTTAGTCCGTAAAACTATACGTGAACTTGCTGTAGGTCAAGTGCTTTATATTATAGCGGATGATTCTGCTACGGTGAGGGATATTCCAAGTTTTTGCCGACATATGGATCACAAATTAGTGGCGTCTAATGTTGATAGTAAGCCTTATCAATATTGGATTCAAAAGTCACATTAGTCTGATTACTGTTGAACAAAAAGTTTTAGCACCATTATATTTCTGGTCAAATTAATTCAAGTTGTTTTAAATAATAATGTAATGTGCGCCAGTTATCAGGTTGCATACTGTCAATCATTATTAACAATGTTTGTCGATTACCATTACGGCGAGATTTTAAATTTAAAATAATTAAATAACGAAATAATAATGGTTTACGCATGATATACCAGCGCTGTTTATGCCAATAAATTTGATGGATATAATGAAATAGCGCTAATTCTCCTTTGATAGTATGTAAATAGTGAAAGCTACGCCACCATTCTATTATCAATACTAACACCAATATCATTGTGAAAGCATTTAAATAGGTGTCAGCTAATAACACTAGGCATAGAATAATTAAGGTTAAGTAAAAAATACTGGAAATGACTAATAGTAGGTATGAAACCGTGAGTTGAGTACTCCACATAATTTTAGCTTAAATTGAGTAAAAGCGAATTATCTCATGATTTTGTTAAAAATTACTTAAAATAATGACAAAGATGGGAGATAATACCCACATTTGATTAGTACAGATTTTGAAGATGAATAGTTAAGTATTTTCTTAATTATAATTAATTGGCTTATTATTCATTATGATGGAATATATGTTAAAACATCTAAAGCAAGGGGAACAGAAATTATCTGTTGCCCTTGCTTTTTGCCTTCAAGAAATTAGATAGGAATGATTTGTGATATTAGTTAGAGTGTTAAAGTTTCTTCTGAAATTTTTAATTGGTTGCTTACTTTGTGGTCTTGCCATTGGTATTGCTGGTTATGCTTATTATTCAAAAGACTTACCCAATGTAGCAACTTTAAAAGAAGTGCGCTTACAAACACCTTTACAAGTACTAAGCAAAGATGGCGAATTAATTGCGATTTTTGGAGAACGCCGGCGTACCCCTTTAAAATATGATGAAATTCCCCCATTAGTGGTGAATGCTATCATTGCTACTGAAGATGCTAGATTTTTTGAACATTATGGTATTGATCCAATTGGTATTGTCCGGGCGATGTATGTTGGATTGAAACAAAAAGGTTTTTCGCAAGGTGGTAGTACCATTACTCAGCAAGTGGCTAAAAACTTCTTTTTAACGCCGGAAAAAAGTATTTCCCGTAAAGTTAAAGAGATGATTTTGGCTATTCGTATGGAAAAAGAACTGTCTAAAGAAGAGATTATGGCCTTATATCTTAATATGATTAACTTTGGATCTAGGGCATATGGTGTGGCGGCAGCTTCATATACATTTTTTGGTAAAACTCCTGAGCAATTAACGGTAGATGAAGCAGCCTTGCTAGCTGGATTACCTAATGCTCCTTCTGCTTTTAATCCTATAGCTCACCCTGATCGAGCATTAACCAGACGAAATTGGGTATTGAGCCGGATGTTAGATCAATCTTATATTACTCAAGCACAGTATGACGAAGCTGTGAAAAGACCATTAAATGCAAGTTATCATTCACCACAAATTGAATTTTCAGCGCCGTATGTAGCGGAAATGGCACGCCAATTTATGTACGATAAATTTGGTGAAAATGCTTATACAGATGGTTATAAAGTATACACGACTATATCTAAGCAAGATCAGATAGCGGCCACTGACGCGGTGCAAAAAAATATTATTGAATATGATATTCGGCATGGTTATCGTGGTGCTGAAAAAGTTTTATGGAAAAATAATGAATCCCCTTGGAATGATGAACAAATTCAAAAAACATTAGATAAGTATATCTGTTACAGTGGTATGTGCCCGGCAGTGGTGACTAAAGCCACAGATAAAGAAGCGGTAGTGGTTTTATCCGATAAAAGTAATGTTGCTATTTCTTTTCAAGGCATGAAATGGGCGCGCCCATTTATTAGTGATACTCAGCAAGGAGCCTTCCCTAAAAAAGTGACTGATACCATAAAAGTTGGGCAACTTATTTGGGTTAAAAAATCTGGTGATAATTGGGAGTTAACACAGATTCCAGCAGTAAATGCTGCCTTGGTTTCACTTGATTCAGACAATGGTGCTATTAAGGCTATTGTTGGTGGTTATGATTTTAACTTAAGCAAATTTAATCGAGCTACTCAGGCATTGCGTCAGTTAGGTTCCAATATTAAGCCTTTTATTTACACTTCTACATTAGAAAAAGGCCTAACTATGGCAACTCTGCTTAATGATGCTCCTATTGTGCGAACCAGTGGTAGTGAAACTTGGAGTCCTAAAAACTCACCACCTAATTATGCCGGGCCATTGAGATTGAGAATTGGTTTAGGTATGTCCAAAAATGTAATGATGGTTAGGGCACTGAGAGCTGTCGGTATTGATTGGGTTGCAACTTATTTGGAACGTTTTGGTTTTCCTAAGGAAAATATTTCGCATAATGAGTCATTAGCGTTAGGTTCAGCATCATTTACACCATTACAAGTTGCTCGGGCTTATTCGGTAATAGTTAATGGTGGCTATTTAATTACTCCTTATTTAATTGAAAGGATTGAGTACAATAATGCTAACGGGGTTATTTATCAGCATCAACCAGTTATTGCTTGTCATACTTGTTCCGATGATATTAATACCGATGAAGCCAAACCAGCAGTATTGAATAATGTTGAAGATGTAGCTAATCAATCCGGTAATGAAGAACCAGAACAAGCAAATTTAAAAGCTGATGATCATCTGATTTTACCTAATATAAATGATGATAAAGCTACCGATTTGACACCAAAATATGCTCCGCATACTTTAAACAGTGGCATAGCATATATTATGAAGGATGCTTTACGAACCACTGTTTTTGGTGGCTCGGGTTGGCAAGGTACTGCTTGGAGAGTTAAGGCGTTAGGTCGAAAAGATGTTGGAGGTAAAACTGGAACCACTAACGCGTCCAAAGATGTTTGGTTTTCGGGGTTTGGTGGCAATATAGTAACCACAGTTTGGATGGGATTTGATGATCATCGTCGCGAGTTAGGGCGAACTTTTCGTGCTGAAGCTGGTGCTAATACTGCCAATCCAGTCTGGGTTGATTATATGAAAGTAGCGCTAAAAAATGTGCCTGAAAAAGAAGATCCTCAACCAGAAAATGTTGTTACCGTAACCATTGACCAAAGGACTGGTTTATTACCTCAACCTGGTTCGCAAACTATGTCGGAATATTTTATTAAAGGTACTGAACCGACCCAATATGCAACCCAAGAAATCGGTACTAAAGTAACGGATTCCGAAGGTAATACTTCAGAATTATTTTAATTTTGGATTGATAATGAGCGGTACAATTAGAATAATTGGTGGTAAATGGCGTGGTCGTAAATTGTCGGTGCTAGAAAAGCAAGGTTTGCGGCCAACAACAGATCGAATTAAAGAAACGTTATTTAATTGGTTAATGCCAGTTTTACCGGATAGTATTTGTTTGGATTGTTTTTCTGGTAGTGGTTCTCTAGGCTTTGAAGCAGCATCGCGAGGAGCAAAAAATGTAACACTACTTGAAAAGGATAAACAAGTAACTCAACAACTCACTAAAAATAAGCAATTGTTGGCGAGTGAAGCTATTAGTATTTATCAAACAGATACCTTAGTTTGGCTTAATAAATCAGTATTAAAGCAATTTGATATTGTGTTTATAGATCCGCCATTTCACCAGTCTTTAGTTGCCAAAACGGTTAACCAACTTGAAGATAATAATTGGCTTAAGCCATCTGCTTATATTTATATTGAATCCGAAATTGAACATAATGTGATGGCATATATTCCTACTAACTGGCACTTACATCGAGAAAAAACCGCCGGACAAGTGCATAGCCATCTTTTTATAAGAGAAAATAATTAATGTTTGTATTAATTGGTAAAATTTTATATTCCTTTATCTGGTTATTTTTATTATTTAACCTTATTCATCCTTATCCAAGACCTGCCAATATTGTGGCTAATATTGGCCTTATTGCTTTTGTGGTTATGCATGGTTTGCAAGCGTGGATTTTACATTCAACCATGACTAACCAAGAGAAACAACAAGACAAATTTAAAGTCCTTCGTTTGTTTTTATTTGGTGTTTTTGAATCACTCAGTTGGAAAAATAGAAAATAACGGTAAAAACAGTTGCCAGATACAAATATTTTTGTATAATGCTCAGCACTTCTTTTGAAGCCTCCAAATATGCGGGAATAGCTCAGTTGGTAGAGCGCAACCTTGCCAAGGTTGAGGTCGCGAGTTCGAACCTCGTTTCCCGCTCCAATTCTTAATCAATTATTATAAATCACTACTACAATCTAGTTTTATTTTAGTTTTAGCATATTGATATTGTTGGCTGTGAGGTTGGTTTATTTATTTGACAATTACAAGACGATAAACATTGGAGCTAATCAAGGTAACACTAGCCTTTATTCACTTTTTGGGCTAATATTTTTATTTAAATTCTATTTCGCCCATTTAGTTTAAAATAAATGGGCGAAATAATATTAAGAATATGTATCACTAAAGTGAGGGTACACTACTAGGTCACTTATTATCTGGTAATGTAAAAGCCATGATATAGTCACCGGTATTTTTTGAATGTGCGGCTCCACCAACAGAAATCACGACATATTCCTTGCCATTTTCAGGTGAAATAAACACCATTGGTGTTGCACTTGCTCCAACAGGTAAAGTTAATTTAACTAATTCATGACCAGTTTGTGCATCATAGCCACGTAAATAGTTATCCTGAGTACCCGCAAAAAATACGATACCTCCAGCTGTAACTGATGTACCAGCATAAGTTGGCATGCCCATCGTTAATGGCATACCTGCCTTAATACCCAATGGACCTAACTCCTCGGCAGTACCTGCTGGTATTTGCCAAGCAATTTTTTTTGTATCAAGATTGATAGCAGTAATTGTACCAAAAGGAGGTTGTAAACAAGGAACACCAATTGGTGAAAACCATACGTTAGTTTCAATGCCATAAGGCGTTCCATCCATCGGAGCAAGGCCATGCCCATCAGGTGTAGGAGTTTGTGTTTTGGTCACTTCTTTATATTGTTCACGGGTAATAAGGCGTTTTACATTAGGTATGCGAATATCATTGACAAATAGTAGATGATTTTCAGGATCATAAGAAGCACTACCCCAGTTAAAACCACCTAAGGCACCAGGGTACATTAATCCCCATTTACCAACACCAACTAAAGTAAAATCACCATCATAACGTATATCTCGAAAACTAATGCGACATAAAAGCTGATCAAACATGGTTGTTCCCCACGTTTTTTCTTCACTTAATGGCGTCGCACCAATTTGTGGCATGCCTACAGAGTATGGTTGTGTAGGTGATATCGTGTTTTCAGGGATTGATCCTGTTTGTGGAACAGGTCGTTCTTCAACTTTGGTTACAGGTGTACCATTACGACGATCTAGTGCAAAAATTTGTCCACGCTTAGTAAGCTGGATGATTGTTGGTACCACTTCACCTGCTTCATTTTTCATATCAATTAATGCAGGTTGTGAAGGAAGGTCATAATCCCAAAGATCATCATGTGTGGTTTGAAATGCCCATTTCGGCTGTCCGGTTTGACCATCGAGTGCAACCAGTGCGGCATTATAAGGCACAGAATTTTTAGGCCGATCGACATTATAATAATCGGTACCAGCGCTTCCCATTGGGGCGTAAATTAGATCAAGATCAGGATCATAAGCGGCATGAGTCCACATATTTGGCGTACCTAACGTATAATGATTACTGGATATAGGATCACGTTTAACATTAGGGTCAGCAGGATCCCATGCCCACAGCAATTGGCCACTTTTTACATCAAAAGCACGTATTGCACCTGCTGGTTCACCTAATTGTTGATTATCAGCAACCCAACCACCAATCACAATTTTATCTTTAGCAACAAGTGGTGCCGATGTTTGGTAATAATAACCAGGACCATTATCGCCCATATTATCGCGTAGATTAACAACACCATGATCACCAAAATCACTACAAGGCTTTCCGGTTTCGCTATCTAGTGCAAATAGACGACCATCAACTGTATTAGCAATAATCCTTTCATGACACGCCGCCCCTTTTATTGTTGAAACATCTTTGTAATAACCAAGACCACGGCATCTTTGCCAAGAAATTGCTGATGCCTTACTTTCAAAAATCCATTTGCGTTCACCAGTGGTTGCATTAATGGCATGAATGGTATTTTCTGGAGTACAGGCATATAGCGTATTATCAATTTGTAATGGTGTATTCTGATCAACTTTGTTCGGATTAGTCAGATCACGCCCAGTATGGTAGGTCCAAGCTAATGTCAGTTTATCAACATTATCACGGTTAATCTGAGTAAAAGGTGAATAACGAATACCCATAGTATCTCGACTATAACCGGTCCAATCTATTGGTTTATTATCTGAGGCAACAATTTTATAATCATGGCTATCAATATTAGCAACCAGCGGTTTATTCATAAAACCACGACTAAAGAAGCATCCAAAAACAATAATACCAAGAGCACAAGCTATTACTGCAGAAATGCCTTTTTTATTATTAAATGAAGCAAAAACGAAACATGCGACAATAAAAAAACCTAAGGGAGCAAGAAATCTAGGAAACCATGCCCAGTAATCAAAGCCAACTTCCCACACAGTCCAAATAATTGTTGCAAACAAGACCAACGTGATTAAATATAGAGATTTTATCTCTTTTTTAAACATCCACCACGCAGAAAGGGCGTAACATAGACCAACAATGATATAATAAAAAGACCCGCCATTAAAAGCGAGCTTTGCGCCCATAAAGACTAAAAACATAGCAGCTATTACTAAAATAGTAGCATATATATATTGCAAAACACGCACAGAGCTTCTCCTCATGAAAAAATGACCTACTATTTATTTTAGTAGACGATAGTTTTATTAAGTTATTTAGTTTGCCTACTTTCAAAAATGCAACTTTATTGCCAAGGGATTAATAAAAAAATGCCGTTGACAAGTATTAGCATTAAGCTTACTTATAGGTTTTATTACTTTTTTCATTCGGATATGGTAATTAGATTGTATTGCTTCCTAAAACATTCTAAGTTTTTCCCGTTCTTCTTTACGAATTAATGCAATAAAAGCTATATTTCAAAATTATAAATTGAATTATATTTTTTATATTTTTATCAACCTATATTTTAAAATTAATAACTATTTAACAAATCTTGTTACCATTTTTAGAGATAATAATTGTAAATAAATTTGAAAGCAAATAAATCATGTTTAAGTTCTCATTATCAAACAAGTTAAGAATATAATTGCATTTAATAGTATGACTATTTATTATTTGTAGTTTGATTTTACCTTATATTACCAGCAATAACTGGGTCATAAATAATATGCTTGCTAGTAACAATATTTTAACTAACAATCTTTCTAAAAAAGGCCATGAAACTAGAGCTGCGCTAATTCGTAGTGGTGTGGAAATGATGACAACTTATGGTTATATTTCCTGCAATATTGAAAGTATTTTGCAAAAAGTTGGTGTACCTAAAGGATCTTTTTATTATTACTTTAAGAGTAAAGAAGATTTTGGGCGAGCAATTATTGCTAGTTATGATAGTTTTTTTGCCTACAAAATAGATAAACATTTGACTAATGCGTCAATTGCTTCACCATTATCAAGAATTTCAGCTTTTTACGAAGATGCCAAACAAGGTATGGCAAAATATAGTTTTAATCGTGGTTGCTTAATTGGTGAATTAATCCAAGAAGAATCATTATTACCCGATGGCTATAACCAAATTTTGGAACAGATCATAAACAGCTGGCAGTCTAAAATAGCACAGTGTTTATTGTTAGCACAGCAATTGGGAGAAATTGCTGCTGATACGAATTGCCAAGAATTGGCAGAATTTTTTTGGATTGGTTGGGAAGGGGCGGTCACTCGAAGTAAATTAATCAAAAAATCTGATCCACTAGATATTTTTATTCAACTTTTCTTAAAAAAAATCATTAAGTAATCTTTTTAGATTTAACTTTTTCTTTTCTTGGTCGCGTAATTTTTCATGATTATATTTTTATATATTGCAATTAACTAGACGATCGGTCTATAATTTTTAGACCGATCGTCTACAAACAGTTAATACATAATTTTTTAGATCTCTTCATTATTTATTAACTTAATTTAGGTTACTGCAAGTAATAAGGAGTTTTCATGTTATTCAATGCCATTTTGTTAGAAAAAGATGCTACTACTGGTTTTTCACCTTCATTAAAGAACATTAATAAACAGCAACTATTAGCCCAAGAAGGTGATACTTTAGTTCAGGTTGAGTACTCAAGTATTAACTATAAAGATGCATTAGCATTAACCAATAAAAGCCCAATAGTTAGGCAATGGCCTATGGTGCCAGGAATAGATGGAGTTGGTAAGGTGGTGGAATGTGCTAGCGGTCGTTATCAACAAGGTGATATGGTAATTTTGAATGGTTGGGGGTGTGGTGAAACTCATTGGGGATGTTTAGCTCAATATGCTTATTTAAAATCTGACTGGTTGATTCCTTTGCCTAATCATCTTACACCTTATCAATCTATGGTTATTGGTACAGCTGGTTACACGGCTGCATTATGTGTAAAACGTATTATTGATTTTGGGGTTAAACCTGAGCAGGGTAAGGTATTGGTTACAGGCGCTAGTGGCGGAGTCGGCTCAATAGCGATCGCTTTACTAGCTAAACTTGGCTATCAAGTAACTGCCTCAACCAGTAAAACCGATGATGGCGATTATTTAAAGGGATTAGGTGCTATTAATATTATTGATGGTCAAACATTAAAACAAGCAGGTAAACCACTCCAAAAAGAACAATGGTTAGCAGTGGTAGATGTGGTGGGGTCGCATACTTTAGCTAATGTGTGTGCCCAAACTCAATATGGTGGAATAGTTACTTGTTGTGGACTTGCGCAAGGTATGGATTTTCCAGCTACAGTGGCACCGTTTATTTTACGAGGAGTAACTTTGGCCGGAGTTGATAGTGTCATGGCAAGTTATGCTAAACGTATAGCTGCATGGGAGTTATTAGCGCAACATTTAGATGGGAAAGTTTTCGATCATATTGGCAAAACTATCACTTTAACCGAGTGTGTCGAAACCGCCAATAAAATGATGGCAGGACAAATAAAAGGGCGCTTTGTGGTGGATGTGAATCAATAAATTAAATTCAGACTAGCCAATAAAAAAAGCTAGTCTGTGTGTTCCTAATTGCAACCAAATTGATGGTAATATATTACCTGATTAAGGAATTATATTTTTCAATTACGCTGTTAAGCTCAACATTATTAAGATGATCGATTTGATTATTTATATTTTTTTCATTAATATCACGTAATACTACTTTAGCTTGCACTACAAAACCTGAAAGAGCATCTCTATATCTATAAAAATCATTAATATGAATAATACCTTCTTTTTCTAGCTCATTTTTGGTTATCTTGCTAGATTTTAATTCGTTAACTATTGCTTCTAAAGCGGTTAGTTTTTGTTCCGGGATGGATTTATCAAAATTAGCAGAGCCATCTTTAGTTTTCTCGTTGATTATACTAACAAATTCTTCTGATAAATCTAAAGCTTCATAGATATTAAAGCTAATTAATAATCCTTCTTTCTTAAGTTGCATTTTTTGAGCTTGGTGTAACTCATCGTATAAATTATTGTAAGCTATAAGCGCATTATCTCTGGCTTGTAAATAGTTTTTATAAGCAGCTAAAAGTCTATTATTAAGTTCTTCCGATTTAGCGAAATCATCTAATTTATATTCCTTATCAACTTTATAATAATTATAAAAATCTATATATACTTTTCCTAATTCAATAAACTGGTCACCATATACTTTACCAGTTGCATCTAGAGCTGGTAATTCAGGGGAATAAGCGACTAGTTTAGTGATTAAATTACTATACTTTTCCAAGTAATCTAATCTTGGTGTACCATGAATCATTAAGAATGTTATATCTATTTCACCTTTCGCTTTACGAAGGTTATTTAAAATTAAGTGACCATCTTTATCCGTATATTTTTCGAAATATTGCTCTATTGCTTCAATCATATGAGTTGTAGCAAGTCGATTTTCTAATACTAACCCAGGAGTGGTATATTGTAGTTCGAGAACATCGAGCCATAAATTTGCTTTCTTGGCTTTTAAGCCTAATAATTCTGATTGATCCACGTTGGATTGCTTTGTCGGTGTGGATTCAGATACGGTAGATTCTGCTTTGTTTTCGCTTGATTTTTCGTTACAACCAATGATTAATAAACTAGTAATTAAAATGGCAAGAAATTTTTTTCGATTCATCTTTATTTCCTTATATTTATATTCTACTAAATTTGAGTGATGTTATTTATACAATATAAAAAATGCGAATTTATTGAAATAATAACTTGTATATTAAATAAATTCATTAATAATTTGGTAGTTAGAACTTCTATTAAGGTTTAAATTTAGTTTTATATTCATATATTAACCCTTATATCTATGGTTCGATATTATTACTAATATCACTAAAATAATTGGTTAGCTATTATACAAAGAAACAAAAACTTGAGTTCTTCTTCAAAAAAGCATAAATTCAAAAATGTAATTATGATGTTATAGCAGTTTTAACTTTCACCGTTTTAAATTTTCAGCAATGCATGATTAATTTATAGAGGAAATGTTATATGCCTTATCAAACACGTGATGATTTACCCGAGTCAGTTCGTCATGTTTTACCGGAACATGCTCAAGATATTTTTAAAGAAGCTTTTAATAATGCCATCAAAGAGTATCAAGATCCTCAAAAACGCCGTGATAATAGTTCGCCAGAACAAATTGCTTTTAGAGTTGCGTGGTCTGCGGTAGAAAAGGTTTATCACAAAGATGCTAATGGTAAATGGCAACGGAAATAAATCACGTATTTAAGATTGTAGTTATTGCCAAAGTCAACTTGATTTGCTACATAACAGTATTTTTGATGAGATCAATTATATTAATTTAATATTATAAAAATTCATTTAGTATAGATAGAAAATAAAAAACCCGTCAACATGGACGGGTTTTTTGTAATTGTGTGTTTATTACTCTGGAATAATATCAACAATAACTTTAGCAAAAGCTTCACTGTGTACTTGGAATAACACTTCGTGTTCGCCAGTTGTACGTAATACACCGTTTGGTAAACGAACTTCGCTTTTCGATACTTGAACACCGCGAGCTTTAACTGCATCAGCAATGTCACGAGTACCGATTGAACCAAACAATCTACCTTCGTCACCCGCTTTAGAAGTAATGGTTACTTTACCAAGTGCATTAATTTCAGCAACGCGTTCTTCAGCGGCTTTTAATGTCTCAGCAAGTTTAGCTTCTAATTCAGCACGACGAGCTTCAAAGAATTCAATATTCTTTTTAGTAGCAGGTACTGCTTTACCTTGTGGGATCAAAAAGTTACGCGCATAACCCGCTTTAACATTAACTTGATCGCCTAAGCTGCCTAAATTAGCAACTTTATCGAGTAGAATAATTTGCATTATATGTTCCCTCTGTTGCTAATTACTGATGGTTGTCAGTATATGGTAATAATGCCAAATAACGAGCGCGTTTGATTGCGCGAGCTAGTTGACGTTGATATTTTGCACAAGTACCGGTAATGCGGCTTGGTACAATTTTACCACTTTCAGTGATATAACTTTTTAATAAAGAAACATCTTTATAATCAATTTCTTTAACGCCTTCTGCAGTAAAACGGCAGAATTTGCGACGACGGAAATAACGTGCCATTTGGCTATTCTCCTAATAGTTTAATTTGGTCAGCATGTAACACAAGTTGGCTTGTGTGATTGCGTTTAGTATGGGTACTAATAAAACCACTAACTAAAACTTTGCTGCCTTTTTTTATACTGTAACTTAATTCTTTTTGTCCACTGACAATCACCGGCATTATGCACCATGCTTGTCTAGTGAGTTCGGCTTCAATTTGTTCAGAAACATGTTCTAAATAAAATTGACAGTGCGAAATCCCACTGGGACTGACTTTACGTATCGGGTTTTTTGACACTACTCCCGATAATACTAAACGATTATTCGTCGGAATCATCGTCCAAGTTTACTTCGTTAAAATCTTCTTCAGGATTACGACGTTCATCCTTCGCTTTTAACATAGGTGAAGTTTCAGTTACAGCATGTTTAGTGCGCATAATTAAACTGCGAATTATTGCATCATTGAAACGGAAGTTATCTTCAAGTTCATTAACAGCTTCTTGAGTAGCTTCAACATTCATTAACACATAATGTGCTTTGTGCAATTTTTCGATAGGATAGGCTAATTGACGACGACCCCAATCTTCTAAACGATGGATTTTTCCACCATCAGTGGTTAACGTACCAGTATAACGTTCAATCATACCAGGTACTTGTTCACTCTGATCTGGGTGAACCATAAATACTATTTCGTAATGACGCATTATCGCTCCCTACGGATTAATCAGCTTTCTGTCGGGGGCAACCGCAACCCATCGAAAGCAAGGAACATGAAAAATAGGCGGTTGAAAATCGACGGGGCATTATATACCAACTCGATATCATTGACAAATGAATATATTAAGTTGGTGGGCTATTTACATGATCAGTTTTTATACTGAAACGTATACCTCTCAGGAAACATCTTTACAAAAATAAATTAACATCTGTAAAATGTAACGAATTCTATACATTTTTATTCTAAAAATATGCTATGCTTGCGGTAACATAATTTTTCATAAGAAAATAGAATAATGAAGGAGAAATTTAATGGCTGAGGAAACTATTTTTAGTAAGATTATTCGACATGAAATTCCCGCTGATATTGTTTTCCAAGATGATACGGTTACTGCATTTCGTGACATCTCTCCCCAAGCACCAACTCATATTTTAATTATTCCTAATAAATTAATTCCAACCCTTAATGATGTGACTGTACAAGATGAAGCCATGCTTGGACACATGATAACTGTGGCCGCCAAAATAGCCAAACAAGAGGGCATCGATGCCAATGGCTATCGTTTAATAATGAATTGCAATAAAGACGCAGGACAAGAAGTCTTTCATATTCATATGCATTTATTGGGTGGTAAAAATTTGGGTCGGTTATTAGGTTGATCAATTATGAAACAGCAAAAAAGAATATTAATTACTATAGTGATGATCTTTTTATTAGCAGGTTGTCAATTGTTTCCTAAACCTGAAAATAAACAAGTTAACCAACCAGTTGATATAATTAAACCACCTGATGATGTAGTTGAAACACCACCAGAAATAGTCAAAAAAACCGATTGGAATTCAATCCTATCACCGTTTGTAAACAAATTGTTGCAGTCATCTTCTACATCTGATGCTAATAAAGTTATTTTGATAAGTGATATTCAAAACCGCAGTGGTGACTATATTGTCACCAGTCAAGTTGATGACGTATTACATCAATTAATGGCGCAGCAAAATACCTTTTCCGTGGCTGATAGGCAATCCATAAACCAAGCTAAGCAAGCATTAGGTATTTCCCCCGATGATAAGTTAGTGTCACGCGGTAAGATGATTGGTATAGCCAAATCGATGAATGCTGGTTATGTACTTTTTACCACGATTTACAAATTACCAAGTGATAGTAATGAGGCCAATTTGGCGATGGAGCTACTTTCTACCCAATCCGGCGAAATTTTACAACGAGTAACTTCGCAAGAGTTGGCTAAAACATCTAATCCAAATGCAGATAGTGTCAAAGAGGCTACTGAATAATGGGGCCATTATTGATTGATGTCGAAGGTACATCCTTAACTAATGATGATAGAAAACTACTGCAAAATTCACTCGTTGCTGGAGTCATTTTATTTAGTCGTAATTTTGAGGATCAAGCCCAACTAAGCGAACTAATTAAAGAGATTCGTTCGGCATCAACTGAACGATTATTGATTTCAGTGGATCATGAAGGTGGTCGAGTGCAGCGTTTTAAACAAGGATTTACTGCTATACCACCCGCACAATCATTTGCAGCACTTAATCAACTTGAGCAAGCCAAAGCTTTGGCTTTTGATGCTGGTTGGCTATTAGCGATGGAACTTATTGCCTTTGATATCGATCTGAGTTATGCCCCAGTGTTAGATTTAGGCCATGGATGTTTAGCAATTGGTACGCGTTCCTTTCATGAAAATGCCGATATTGCTTTGCAAGTTGCTACAGCAATGATAGACGGTATGCACGCTGCAGGAATGAAAACTACCGGTAAACATTTCCCTGGTCATGGACATGTTATTGCTGATTCTCACAAAGAAACACCTATTGACCAGCGCGATAAATCGCTAATTGAGCAAGATATGCAAATTTTTGCCAAGTTAATTACAGCTAAAAAACTTGATGCCATAATGCCTGCTCACGTTATTTATCCTGCTTTTGATGATAAACCGGCTAGTGCTTCCCCATATTGGCTTAAAACTATACTGCGTCAGCAGCTACAGTTTGATGGTATTATATTCTCTGATGATTTATCCATGGAAGGTGCAGCCGTATTAGGTGATCATGCCCAAAGAGCACAGGCGGCATTAGCTGCAGGGTGTGATTTGCTGTTAGCTTGTAATAATAGGCAAGGTACTTTAGCCATATTAGAACAGTTAGCTATTTTAGCTAAACAGCATTCTTTAGTATCGGATAAAGCTAAGCGATTACTTAGTAATAAACACATCACTTATACCGAATTAACTAAAAATCATGATTGGCAGCGCCGTCATGACAATTTAACTAAACTCAATGAAAAGTGGATTAAATATGCAAGCAGCAATCATTGAAATTAATCTTAACAAACAACTGGTTGCATATAATGACACCGCTAGTAAGTTGTTCTCTCCTGATTTCTTAAAGTTAAATCAACCATTTGATTATCATCATATTTTTAATTTGGATGTTAATGATGATTTTGTAAAACAAGATGATACCATCATTGTCCTAAATGCTCAGTATTTTTTATTACAACAAATTACTGAATCATCAAAAACGATTTTTATTTTGCAGCCAATTGAGTACTTAAAAAAACGTTTGTCGAAAATCAGTGTAGTCGGCAGTCATGCATTTGATATTTTTGCCACTCAAAGCCAAGCAATGCAAAAATTAATCGCTCAAGCAAAAGCGTTTTCAATACAACGAGAACCGTTATTGATTTCCGGTGAAACCGGGACAGGTAAGGATTTGCTTGCTAATGCTTGCCATCAATACAGCCCCAGAGGTGATCAAACCTTTTTAGGTTTAAATTGTGCCGCTATGCCTGATGATGTTGTTGAAAGTGAATTATATGGACATGCAGCTGGAGCTTATCCCGGTGCTGTTGAAAGTAAAAAAGGTTTTTTTGAACAGGCTAATGGTGGTTCGGTTTTACTGGATGGTATTGATGAAATGTCCTTCCAAATGCAAACTAAACTACTACGCTTTATAAATGATGGTTATTTTCGCCGAGTGGGTGATGACGATGAGGTTTATGTTGATGTACGCATTATTTGTGCAACTAAAGTCGATTTAGCACTACTGGTTGAACAAGGTAAATTCAGAAAAGATCTATATTATCGCCTCAATGTATTATCACTTAATTTACCTTCACTGCAAGAACGTAAAGACGATATTACTACTCTCACTAATATTTTTGTTAATGAATTTGCTAACAAACAAGGAATTACCCCACCAACAATTGATAATGAAGTGCTTGATTACTTATCACGTTATTCATGGCCAGGCAATGTAAGGCAGCTCAAAAATGTACTTTATTCGGCACTAGCACAATTGACTACTAAAGTATTAACTGTAAAAGATATCGTGTTGCCAATGCCTGCTGTATCACAATTATTATGGGTAGAAAATATTGAAAATAAAACCCTTGACGAAATGACCAAACAATTTGAAAAAGAGATCTTATTACGTTTATATGACAAATACCCGAGTTCCCGAAAACTAGCCAAAAGGCTAGGAGTTTCGCATACAGCTATTGCTAATAAGTTAAGAGATTATGGGATAGGACGGTAGTTTTGTCAGAAAAAGTTATGAAAATTCTAGTAACTGGTGGAGCTGGTTTTATAGGCTCAGCTGTTATTCGTTATCTGATTAATACTACTCAAAATTATGTAATTAATATTGATAAATTGACCTATGCTGCAAATTTACAATCGCTACAGACAGTTTTAAACTGTGATAGATATTATTTCGAACAAATCGATATTTGTAACCGGCAAGAATTAAATCGTATTTTTCAACAATATCAACCTGATTCTGTAATCCATATAGCAGCAGAAAGCCATGTAGATAATTCAATTAACCATTCAGCAAATTTTATTGAAACTAATATTATAGGAACTTATGCTCTTCTTGAAGCAAGTAGATATTATTGGAATTCTTTAACTATAAAGACGAAAAAAGCATTTCGTTTTATTCATGTCTCAACAGATGAAGTTTATGGTAATTTAGAAAATACTGAATTATTTTTTACTGAGTCAACGCCGTATGCACCAAGTAATCCTTATTCCGCTTCTAAAGCATCAAGCGATCATTTAGTTAACGCATGGTTTCGAACTTATGGTTTACCAACTATTATAACTCACAGTACTAATAATTATGGACCGTTTCAGCATGCCGAGAAATTGATTCCATTAATTATATATAAAGCAATTAAAGGTCAGCCATTGCCTATTTATGCTGATGGTTCACAAATTCGTGATTGGCTTTACGTTGAAGATCATGCTAAGGCATTATATCAAGTACTAAAAAAAGGTAAAATTGGTGAAACATACAATATTGGCAGTAATAATGAATACAAAAATATTGATTTAGTATATGCAATATGTGAAATTCTAGATGAATTAGTTCCTAATCATCCAATAGGTGTTAAGCAATACAAAAATCTTATTCAGTTTGTACCAGATCGTTTAGGCCATGATTATCGATATGCCATTGATTCATCAAAAATTGAAAAGGAATTAGGTTGGAAGAAAGAAGAAAACTTCACAAATGGTTTAAGAAAAACGGTTAAATGGTATTTAAATTATATTAAAAATAAGGAATAATTTTTATGATACCAGATGTATCAATTGTGATTCCTGTTTATAACGTGGAAAAATATTTACGTCAATGTCTAGATAGTATTATTAGCCAATCATTAACTAATATAGAAATTATTTGTGTAAATGATGGTTCTACTGATAGTTCATTATCTATTTTGCAAGAATACGCTAGCAAAGATTCAAGAATACATGTTATTGATAAACCTAATAGTGGTTATGGTCATTCAATGAATATTGGATTTCAACAATGTACAGGGCGATATATAGGCATTGTTGAATCAGATGATTTTGCTAAACCTGAAATGTTTGAAACACTTTTTAAAGTAGCTATAGAAAATGATTTAGATATTGTCAGATGCCACTTTTATACTTTTAAACAAAGAAATGGTTTAATAGAAAAAATTGATTCTTATGAAATGAAAAGTAATACTTTAATTAATCCGAAAAATGATTTATCACCTTTTTTACAGTGGCCAGCAGTGTGGGCTAATATATATAAAAGAACATTTATTGAAGAAAATAAATTAAGTTTTTTAGAAACTCCAGGGGCATCATATCAAGATACAGCTTTTAGTTTTAAAGTAGTGGCTTGTGCAACAAGATTAATGCTTATTGATAGTTCATTAATTTATTATCGAATACATGAGCAATCTTCAATAAAAAGTAAAGATAAAGTATATTGTATATGTGATGAATTTAATGAAATTATTAGATATTCTAAAGATAAACTTATATATGAAAAACTAAAATATTTAATTTGTTATTTGCAATATAAAAGTTATAAATGGAATCATAATAGATTAGAAATGCCTTATCGATATTCATTTCTTTTGTTTTGGTCAAAAGAAATAGGAAAAAATCGTGAAATATACTCTAAAAAAAATCCTTTTTTTACTTTTAAAGATTTAAAAAAAATATTAATTATTAAAATGATTCCTTGGTTATATAAAAAAAGAAATAAATTGTGAATTCAGTGAAATTTATATATTTTTCTTTTGGTTAATTAATTTTTGTTTTTTTTATCTATTTGATGTGGCTTGAAAAGTCATTTTCAACACGACTATATTAGTGTATATTGCCGCAATAAATATTATTAGATGGTAAAACTGAGCGAATTGTGACAAGAAATTATTCTTTTGATTTTTTTCGTGGTGTAATGGCATTATGTGTTGCTATTGGTCATTATTTTTATTGGAATGATAAATTTGATGTTATTCCTTTATCGTTTATTTTAGCTGTTGATTATTTTTTTATATTAAGTGGATTTGTTTTAAGTTGGTCAGTGCTAAGAAAAAATAAGTTTGACTCATTTGATTTTGCAAAATCCAGATTATTAAGGTTATATCCTGTCTATATTTTTACAGCCATACTTACTTATGTGGTGTCAAAATTGTTGCATGTTGATTTGGGAACGCCTAATTTAGGAGATATTATTGAAACTATATCAATAGGGGAAATGTTACCTTTTGTAAAATCGTCTAATTTTGTATTCTTTCAGCCATTAGGTATAGCTTGGAGTATTTCTTCTGAGCTATTGATTGGTATTATATTTTTTCCAATTTTGTATGTATTAAATAAAAAATTAAGGCAACTTATATTTCCTTTTTTAATTTTAATTATTCTAATTTGTTTTTTCAATATTAATAATTCCTCTATCGAATATCCTGATGAATATATGAATCTTCACTATCATAAGTTTAGTCAATTAATTCCCTTTGGTTTGATTAGAGGATTATTGGGATATGCTTTAGGTGCATTTATTTATTATATTGTTGAATATATCCAAAAGAATAATAGAATTATAAATGAAAACGCATTATCTTTTATGCAAATTATAATTATATTTTTGATTATTTATTTATATGCTTACAATGATTATAAGAGAATTAATGAGTATTATTCTGTTTTTATATTTTCAATTTTGATAACATCTCTGTCCTTCAATAAAGGAGTCGTTTTTAAATGGACTAATAATATTGCAGGGGATTGGTTTGGTAGGATTTCATATCCATTATATTTACTTCATCCAGTGTTTATTTTGATCAATAAAAAAATTGTTATTTTCTCAAACATGTTTAGTGTCATTGCTATTTTATTTTACACTGTTTGTCTTTTAATTGCTTCAATGCTAGTCCATAAATATGTAGAAGAAAAATTTATATTATATTTTAAAAAAAATCGACATAATTAATGGCAGAATTTTAAAATTAAATTATTCATTAGTTGTATAGAATATCATCCTATTTTAAATAAAACGATATTCTGATTAGTAGATTAAAATAATAACAAATGATGTAATTTTACTAAAATATAAATTTTTCATTATGTTAACTGATTAATAGTCTTTTATCTATTCGGTGTGGCTTGGAAAGTCATTTTCAACGCTATTAAATTAGTGTATATTGTTGCACTAGTTATTTTTAGACAAAATAGTCGAGCGGATTGTGACAAGAAATTATTCTTTTGATTTTTTTCGTGGTGTAATGGCATTATGTGTTGCTATTGGTCATTATTTTTATTGGAATGATAAATTTGATGTTATTCCTTTATCGTTTATTTTATCTTTTGATTATTTTTTTATATTAAGTGGATTTGTTTTAAGTTGGTCTGTGCTAAAAAAAAATGAGTTTGACTCATTTGATTTTGCTAAATCTAGGTTATTAAGGTTATATCCTGTCTATATTTTTGCAGTTTTACTAACTTATGTTATGTCTATATTGTTGCATGTTGATTTAGGGGAGCCTGATTTAGGAGATATTGTTAAAATTTTATCTATAGGAGAAATATTACCTTTCGTAAAATCATCTAATTTTGTATTATTTGAACCTTTAGGTGTAGCTTGGGGTATTTCTTCTGGGTTATGGATTGGTATCATATTTTTCCCAATTTTGTATGTATTAAATAAAAAATTAATGCAACTTATATTTCCTTTTTTAATTTTAACTATTTTGATTTGCTTTTTCACTATCAATAACTATTCTACTAGCGATTATCCTACTGAATATATGAATCTTCACTATCATAAGTTCAGTCAATTAATTCCCTTTGGTTTGATAAGAGGTTTATTGGGATATGCTTTAGGTGCATTTATTTATTATATTGTTCAATATCTCCAAAAGAATAGTAGAATTATAAATGAAAATGTATTATCAGTTGTGCAAATTATAACTATATTTTTAATTATTTATTTATATGCTCACAATGGTTATAAAAGAAGCAATGAGTATTATTCAGTTTTTATATTTTCTATTTTAATAACATCGCTTTCCTTCAATAAGGGAGTCGTTTTTAAATGGACTAATAATATTGTAGGAGATTGGTTTGGTAGGATTTCTTATCCATTATTCTTACTACATCCAGTGTTTATTTTGATTAATAAAAAAAATGTTATTTTTTTAGATATGTTTAGCGTCATCGCGATATTATTTTATATTGTCTATCTGTTAATTGCTTCAATACTAGTTCATAAATATATAGAAGAAAAATTTATATTGTATTTTAATAAGAAATCAACATAATTTATGGCTGATTTTTAAAATTAAATTATTTATTTGTTATACAGAATATCGTTCTAATTTAAATAAAATGATATTCTGATTAGTAGTTTAAAAATAATTAAATGATTTTTTACTTGCGGATGTCAATTATAAAGTAAATAATTATCTACTGGATTGAGTTATTTCTAATGGTTATTTTTTACAAAAATGATCAAAGCATATTAGTATCTCATTGATTTATAGGAGGATATGTAATATTCAGTGCCATGTAGATATAATGTATATTGCATCTGTAATGAATTTAATGAAATTACAATAGATTAAATTCCATATTAATATTTCTACATGTTACATTCTTTAATATAAACATATAACCTCCTTTTTAGGAGTATTACAAAAATATCTTTTTTTATTTTATATATATAAAATAATTTTTGAATGTCAAGTTCATCCTATTATTGATTGAGTGTATAGATAATTCGCAAATTTAACTATTTGATTTTGAACTCTATGTAATAATATAATTTTATTAAATTGAAACTTGAATTACGTTCTTTTTTATTATCCAATTATTTTGCTTTTTCAAGTTTGAGCTTTTAATTTAAAATTGAACTAGCTATCATGAAGCCTTAATAAAGGAATGCTATGAATTCTAATACAATACATATAAAAATACCTAGATCACTTGTGTTTTTTAATGCAATTATATTAATTATTTATTATATATAGAAAGTGATATTGTTTATTTATTAGGGATTAATTATGGGATTTAGAAATTGGTTTTTTTCAAAACTTTATAGAGATAATAAAAAATTTAAAAATGAAATTATCAATTTAAGTAATAAGCTAGAACGAGTTAATGTTCAATTGTATTCATTTGATGAATTTATGCGTAATATTATTAAACAAGGGAATGAGAAAGTACAAAAAATAAATGATATACAAAAATCGACTAAGAATTTGCTAGAAAGAAATTCTAATTTAGAAATAGAAATCACCAATTTAAAAGATAAATTAGATTTCACTAATAGACAAACACAATTAATTGAGAATATACAAGAATCCGCAAAGAATTTGTTAGAAAGAAATTCTAATTTAGAATCAGAAATCGCTAATTTAAAAGATAAATTAGATTTCACTAATAGACAAACACAATTAATTGAGAATATACAAGAAACTATTAGGGTTTTGTTAGAAAAAAACTTATGTGTAGAGAAAGAAATCTCTGATTTTAGACCAATATTAGATTCAACAAACAATAAGATACAATTAATTGAGAATATAAATTCATCGATAACTATGTTGGCTGAAAAAAATGCATTATTACAAGACAAAATTGTTAATTCAGAACAAACTGTTAATCTTATTTCGGCAAATAGATTGATTAATGAATTTCAAAAAATTACATGCTTATTTTTGATACATAATATTGAATCATGGGATAGTATTTACTCTGTTTATAAAAAAATGATTATACATGAGCGATTCAAAGTTATTATAGCATCAATACCCAGACGTTATCCAGGAAGTAAAATTTTTAAAGATGAAGAGTATGTTCATAATATCCTTTCAAGATTAGATGTTCCTCATTTAAGGCTAAATAATAGTAATTCTTATGATGATTTAAATATTATTAAGTCGTTGGCTCCTAATGTTATTTTTAGACAATCTCAATGGGATTATGATATTCCACCGGCCTTTAGTACAGATAATTTAAGATTTGCTAAATTATGTTTGATTCCATATGAGATCATGAATTTTGTCCAGTTAGGATTTAATCATTTATCAAGTTACTACCATACATCTTGTTGGAAACTCTTTGTTGCGAATCAACAAACAAAAATTGAACAAGAACAGCATGATAAATTGAATGGACTCAATGTGTTTGTAACAGGTCACCCAAAAGTGAAAGCGCTTAAAAATGCTAAACCAGCCTGGCCGATCATTTCAAATTCTGAGGATAAAAAATTTAGAATATTATGGGCTTCACACCATAGTATTGATAAAAATTGGAGCAATTTTAGTGTTTTCTTAAATATCTATAATGATATGCTTAGTTGGGCAAAAGAGGATAATTCAATAGAGTTTGTATTTAGCCCTCATCCAGCATTAGTTACTGTTTTAGAAGCTATCACTGATGAAAAATTGAAACATAGCATAGATGAGTTTTTTATTGAATGGAATAAATTAGATAATACTTATTTTTATAGAGAAGGCCCTTATGGCCCTTTATTTCAAGCTTCTGATATTTTAATAATGGATGGTATAAGTTGGTTATTAGAATATCAATTGATGAAAAAACCTTTAATTTTTATAGAAAGGGAAGATCACTCACCATTCACTATCAATGGAGAGTTAATTGCAACAGGTACAAATAGAGTTTCTGCTTTTCATCAAGCTAAAGAATTAGCGTATAGGTTTAAAAATGGTGAACAAGATCCTAAACGAGATAAACAAGATATTGTTGTAAATGAACTATTATTACTTGAAAATGCAGCAGACAATATTGTTGAACTGATACTTGAAGATTTATAGCTAATTTTACCAAATCAAATAGATTAGTATTTCATAAAATGGCTGCCATCTTGTTATGCTATCAAAATAGTATATTATCTATTATTCTAAATTCTATTTGAAAATATTTGAAATTTAATCTTAATTATCATATAGATAAAAAGATAATTTAATTTGGATTGTTTATATATTAAGAAAAAAATTTCAGCTATATTGCTCGATCTTAACTGTAATAATCTAATCGTAGAATTAATTGATGATTTATTAAAATGATGTATAAATAGAAAAAGCTTTATATAGAATATATTACTCGATATTTATGTAAAAAATGAATGATATAGTCATATATAATGAGTAATTATAAATTTATGTTAATTTTGTGTGAAATTATAGTAAAAGTGATATAATATCTAGCTACCTTATTAATTTAACTTTTATTTTTAAAATGACTTTAGAAAATTTAACATGTATTCAAAATATTCTTATTCCGAATAAAACATTTGGTTCTAATCCGTTAAAATATTTGGTTTCTCATTTAATCAGTTACTCTAGAGATGAAATTGTAATTTTTGCTGGTGGAATTGCGTCTTTTGATTCGTATTATAATGCTTTATCTACGCCAGTTTGGAAAGAACAGTGTGGTTTAAAATGTTTAGAATTCTTCGCAAAAGGAAGGGGTAGGGCCGCTATTAAATTGTTTATTGCTACTTTAAATGCTGACTATGAACTAGCCAACGAAACAGTAGAATTAAACGAAAACTTACAATCTATTTTTGAATATGATTTGTCAAAATTAGAACATAGAGGTTTACTTTATATAACCATTTCTCCAATGGAAGATAAAGTGATTTTTAGTGGTGGAGGATGGTATACCCGAGAAAGACCGAAAAGAGATGTTATTCTTGGTATTAGTATTACCCATTTTAATCGTAAAAACTATGTGTTACCTGCCATTCAAAGAGTTAAAGAAAAAATATTAGATAATCCAACATATAAAGATAAGATACTTTTTACGGTTGTTGATAATTCTAAAAATATCTCAAAAGATGAAGCTAATGGTGTTAATGTTATTCCTAATGAAAATACTGGTGGTTCAGGTGGTTTTATGCGAGGTTTACTCTATTATGAGAATGACACAAATGCCACCCATGTTTTATTTATGGATGATGATGCATCTTGCGAAACAGAAAGTATTACAAGAGCTTATTGGATTCTATCTTATGTTATTGAAAATAATTCTGCTGTTTGTGGTTCATTGTTTATTGATGATAGACCGGATTTTTTAATTGAAAAAGGAGCTACATTTTATACTTATGGGCGACCGAATTGTCATAATTTTAACATGACTATCAGACAAAACTTATTAGAATCCGAATTAGGAAACCAACCTAAAATTACCTATGGAGCATGGTGGTTTTTTGCTTTTCCTATTAAGCATGTTAAAAATTATACATTTCCATTTTTTGTTAGAGGTGATGATATATTTTTTAGTCTTTTTAATGATTTTAATTTTATTGCGCCTATCGGTATTGCTTGTTATGGGGAAAGCTTTGGAACAAAAACTTCACCTCTAACCCTTTATTTGGATACAAGAAATAATATTGTTAATTCTCTTTATTTAAAAAGACCAATAAATAAGATTGCAAGAACTTATAAGCGTTTATATCTGTCCGCACTATACTCGCATAAATATGAAACCGTTGCTGCAATTAGATTATCTTTTAAGCAAGTATGGGGTGATATTGATTTTTGGTTTAATAATTATGATTTAAGTGATGTAAGAAAATCCTTTACTGAATTAGTCAAAGTTGAAAAATTTTCAAATATTGATATAGATAAGCTAGCTCCTGTTTATGAATATAAACATAGAACAAAAATTATAAAAAAATTATCATTAAATGGTCTATTGTTTCCAATGAAAAATAAGATTGCTTATCAAGAGTTCAGTTTTTGTGCTAATTATGATCATATCTTTGGATTTAAAAAAATACTTTATTACAAACCAAATAATAAAACTGGTTTTATCGTTAAAGTTTCAAGAGTTAAATTTTTTAAATTGATATTTTGTCTTTATGTTGATCTTTTTAAGATGCGATTAAACTATAAGACTAATATAAAAAAATATAAAAATAATTTTGGCAAACTAACTTCTAGAGATTTTTGGACAAAAGTGTTGAAACTATGAATTTGGTAGAGTTGATAAAATTATAAATTGCTTAAAAAGCTGTCACTTAAATGACAGCTTTTTATTTACAGTAAAATTTCTAAAAAATTTAAAGCTTTTTCGATTACGTGATGCATATCATAATATTTATATTCAGCTAATCTACCACCAAAATAGACATGTTTTTCACTATCTGCAAGTTCTTTATATCTTTTGTATAGATTAGCATTTTTATCATTATTGATTGGATAATATGCTTCATCTCCGATCTTCCAATCTTTGGGGTATTCCTTAGTAATAATAGTATGTTCGGTATCAATATAATCAAAATGTTTATGTTCTATAATACGGGTATATGGAATATCAAATTCCGTATAGTTAACTACCGCATTTCCCTGAAAATTAGGCTCATTAACTGTCTCATTATCAAAATGCAAAGACCTATATTCTAAAGTTCCATATTGGTAATCATAAAATTGATCTATTGGGCCTGTATATATAATTTTATCTGCAATGTTTAGATAACTTTGTTTATCACCAAAAAAATTAGTATTTAATTTTACCTCAACACCATCAAGCATTTTTTCAATTATCTGAGTATATCCACCAATAGGAATACCTTGGTATTTATCATTAAAGTAATTATTATCAAAAGTAAATCTAACTGGTAATCGATTAATAATAAATGGAGGAAGTTCAGTTGCCTTTCTCCCCCATTGTTTTTCAGTATACCCTTTGATTAATATTTCATAAATATCTTTGCCTATTAGAGATATGGCTTGTTCTTCAAGATTCTTGGGATTTTCAATATGATATAGTTGTTTTTGCTCTTCAATTTTTGCATGAGCTTCCTTTGGAGTTTTTACTCCCCATAATTGATAAAAAGTATTCATATTAAATGGTAGGTTGTATAATTTACCTTTATAATTTGCTATAGGGGAGTTAGTAAAACGGTTAAATTCAGCAAAACTATTAATGTAATCCCATACTATTTTTTTATCAGTATGAAAAATATGAGCTCCATACTTATGAACTTTTATACCATTATTATCTTCAGTATATATATTCCCAGCAATATGATTACGTTTTTCAATTAAAAGTATTTTATATCCCTTTTTCTTTAATTCATAAGCACATATGGAACCAAATAAGCCACTACCAACAATCAAATAGTCATATTTCATAGTATTCTCTTTTATAACAGTTAAAACAAATAATTAGATATTTATTATATTATATTTTTAGTCTAAAAAAGCAAATATTAATTGTATTTTGAACAGTTAAATTGTTATATCATTATCCATGAGATTATTATAAACAATAGGCGATTAGATGAAAGATAAGATGCCATTAGTATCAATTATAATACCGATTTATAACTCTAGCACTTCTATACTAAATACTTTAGCTTCTATAGAAGCTCAATCTTATAAAAATTATGAAGTTATTATGATTAATGACGGCTCTATAGATAATTCTTTGGAGATTATAGAAAAATATCAAAGAAAAAAAAATAATGTTATTGTATATAGTCAACAGAATTCAGGTGTGTCAGCTGCCAGAAATAAGGGAATAGAATTAGCAAATGGAGAGTTTATAACATTTTTGGATAGTGATGATATTTATTCACCAATTTTTTTAGAAAAAATGGTATCAAAGCAAAAGGAAAAAAATACTAATTTAGTTTTTTGTGGATACAATAGAATTAACTCTTCAGGAAAAATTATAATAATTCCTTGTTTATTTAATGAAGAAAATATTTTAAAGTCTTATTTGCAACGAAACGGGTATTTTCATTTTTCTGGATTTTTAATTAAAAAAAGTATGTTAGTGGAAAATTGTATTTATTTTGAAGAAGGGGTTCATATATCTGAAGATCTATTATTTACAGTAAAATTACTCAATAGTGCAGATTGTTCTTGCGTTAAAGAGTATTTATTTAATTATGTTCAGCGTTCAGGTTCGGTTATGCTTTCTTCTTGGTCAGATAGTAAGTGGCTTTCTGATATCAGAGGGCATAAACAAATATTAGATTATTTGATTGAGAATTATCATAAAAGTGATAAACAAGAAATATTAGCGCTTGCTTCAGCATGGATTTTTCAACGTGAAATATCTTATTTAATTGATTGCATAAAAAAAATGAAATATCAGAAAATTAAATGTTATTTAGATAATATAACTTTCAATAAACAAACTAAACTTTGTGAAAATTCTAAACTTAACAATAAAGATTGGAAAAAATATGAAATTATAAAAAAGAATAACAGAATTATTTGGTTTTTTTATACCTTATACTATCGATTTTTAAGATTTAATCTAAAAATTTTTTGAAAATAAATTTTATAAATAGAGTACTTTATAAAGTAATAAATACTAGAAAAAAATTTCTTTTGATGTAACTTATGTTTAGAACAATATCTTAGTTGGGGGGAATTTTTGGCTACTTGTAAAGGTGAAGATTTCCAAGGTGAATGATATTTTGAGTCCAAAAAGTAATTAGCACATTTATAATCTTTAGCCCATTTATGCCAAGGTTTAGTCGGACCTATGTAATGGATTAGAATGGTTTCGTCAGTAACGGGAAAGTAACAACTAGAGTTAGCTTTATATTTTAATTCATAATTAATATTAACTTGTTGATTATATTTTTTATCCAGATATTTAACTTCTCCATGCAAAATTAAATTTAATACATCTTGATCCAAATGTGTAAAACTTTTTGATAGGTTTTCATCGACGAGTAGCTTTAATGCTTTGTCATTTACTTTAAAATTTTCCCATTTCTTAAGATCAATTAGTAAAAAACCGGCATTGAAGTAACCGGATAATAATTTCTTTTCATTAAGTCGTATAGCACATTTTTTCCACCATATAGGATCTTTATCTTCAACTGCATAAATTATATTATTATCAAACGATAACGTAAATAATTTTTGTAAAGAGCCCTTGCATATAATATCCGCATCAAGATAAAGAATTTTATCTATTTTATTATAAAAATAATCAGCAATAATAAATCGAAAATAGGTTGCAATTGTCCAGTTTTTAGTTGTAGGTAGATTTGATATAAAATTGTCATCCACTAGATAGATAGTTATACAAGTTCTATATTCATCAGTTATTTGTTTTAATTTATTTTGAAAATCTTCACTTATATAACTTGTGAATATATGAAAACTAATATTACAATTAAGATTATTCAATAAGATTGACGTAATAGAAACTCCACAACCTAAAAAGAAGTTTTTATCAATTCCATATGCAATATTTAGTTGATTAACCTTTTTGCTATTAGGATTAACTGCTAATGTTAATTTTTTTTTAATGACCTCGCTTAAATCAAAATACATTATTTATATCCTGTTAAATCATTTTTTATAAAAATTAATAGTTATATATAATACGGATTCATTATTGAGTTAACTAATTTAAAAAGTATGGAACAATAGAAATATAATGTTATAAACGGTATACAGTTATAATAGTATATAGATAAAAAAATTATATTCTAGTGAAAAAGAATTGTAATTAGAATTTAAATTCTTTGGTTATATAGTATAATTTAGTAACTTTAAATTTAATTTTTCCTGTATGTCAAATAAATATAGCTCATATAATACTATCAAACAATTGTGGCCCTTCATTAATCCACATAAAAAAGCTTTAGTTGTTGCTATTATTGCTCTTTTACTAAATGCAGCAACTGATGCAACATTAATATCATTAACTAAACCATTATTGGATGATGGTTTAATGAATAAAAATTATGATTTGTTAATTTATTTCTCTATCGGTATTATTGGGTTAATTGCAATCCGAGGATTATCAAATTATGGTTCTACATATTGTCTTTCTTGGTTGTCCGGTAAAGTGATAACTAAATTTAGGCAACTGATTTTTGAACATTTAGTCAGAAGTCCTATTAGTTACTTAGATAAGAATCCTGTAGGCGAGCTTGTTACAATTATTACATATAATACTCAACTTTTATCCAAGGCTTCATCAGATGCGCTTATTATATTAGTAAGAGAAATAGCTTATGCTATCGGTTTATGTATAGTGATGTTTTATGGGAATTGGCGATTAGCACTTGTTTTAATTATTGTGGTACCTATAGTTATTTTTGTTGCTCAATTTATAGCAAAAAAATTCCGCAACGCGCTTGTTACAATGCAAAAAGGTATAGGGAATATTGCAATAGCTACAGATGAAATGTTAAAAGGCCATAAAGAAATTTTAATTTTTAATGCACAGAAATATGAAAAAAATAATTTCTATTCCATTAATAAAATTTTTAGGCGAAGTCTTTTAAAAATTGTACTTGTTTCTAGTTTATCAACACCAATAATACAATTAATTGCGACATTGGCTTTAGGATTAATTTTATTTTTAGTTGCTAGTCATGATTTAGATATTACTCCTGGTTCATTTACTGTAGTTTTTTCCGCTATGGTTGCAGTTATGCGTCCTCTTAGAGAACTTACTAGTGTTCAGCTTGAATTACAAAAAGGGTCTGTAGCTTGTGAAACATTGTTTAACCTATTAAATTCACCACTTGAAAAAGATAATGGAAAAATTGAATTGAAAAGAGCGAAAGGTAATATTGAATTTCATGAAGTTACTTATACTTATCCAACAAGAACTAATCCGGCTTTAAATAAAATCAGTTTTAAAATCAAAGCGGGTGAAACTGTTGCTTTAGTTGGTAGATCTGGTGCAGGTAAATCTACAATAGCGAGTTTAATTCCTAGATTTTATGATATCCAAAAAGGGAATATACTTTTAGATGGTTTAAATATTAATAGTTATACTTTGGCTTCATTGCGTGATCAAATAGGTTTGGTTTCACAAAAAGTTCATTTATTTAATGGAACAATAGCAGAAAATATTATTTTTGGGGCAAAGTATAAGTATAGTCGGGAAGATATTGTAAAAGCAGCTAAACAAGCTAATGCTATGGAATTTATAGAGAAATTAGAGTATGGTTTGGATACTGAAATTGGAGATAACGGAGTTTTATTATCTGGAGGACAACGTCAGCGAATTGCTATTGCAAGAGTATTATTACGTGATAATCCTATTCTCATTCTTGATGAAGCGACAGCTGCTTTAGATAATGAATCAGAACGATTAATTCAGCAAGCAATCGAGCATTTACAAAAATATCGAACGTCTATTATTATTGCTCATCGTTTATCAACTATTGAAAAAGCCGATCATATATTAGTTATTGATGATGGCAAAATAATAGAAATAGGTACTCATAAAACATTGTTATGCCAAAATGGTGTTTATGCCAAAATGTATCAGATGCAGTTTAATTCTTAATAAAAAAATACTATGAAAAAAAATGATAACCAATTAATAGATAACGACTTAGATCGGGATTCATCCACTTGGAAAACTTTTTCTAAGTTGTGGCCGTATATATCAAAACATAAATTTACTCTTCTTTTATCCATATTATTGCTTATTCTAAGTGCATTTGCAGATACTTCACTCATTGGATTATTGCAACCACTATTAGATAAAGGTTTTGTTGAAAATGATCAAAATTTTTTAATGATGGCTCCTTTTTATATTTTTGGTTTAGTTTTACTTAGAAGCATTGCTAATTATGGATATTCGTTCTTTTTGTCATTAGTTTCTACTGAAATTGTTTTAAAAATTCGGCAAAGACTTTTTAATCACTTTGTTGATGCTCCTGTTAGTTTTTTTGACCAAAATTCTACTGGTAGATTATTATCTCGAATTACTTATGATACTGACCAAGTTGCCTCTTCTTCATCGGATGCTTTAATCACTATAGTACGTGAATCAGCTTTTATTTGCGGATTGTTTTACACAATGTTTGTCAATAGCTGGCAGTTGTCTTTATCTTTACTTATCATCACCCCAATTGTAATTGGTTTAATTACTTTTATTTCTATAAAGTTTCGAAAATTAGCTAAAAGAATGCAAAATTCAATGGGTAGTGTTACGATGTCCGTAGAACAGATGTTAAAAGGTCACCGAGAAATTATCCTTTTTGGTGCTCAAGATGAAGAGTCTAAAAACTTTGATAAAGTAAATAATAAATTTCGTCGGGATGGTATGCGATTAGTTTCTATTTCTGCATTATCAACTCCTATTGTTCAACTTATAATCTCATTTGCCATTGCTTTTGTATTATTAATGGCTAGTAATCCTGACTTAAATATTACTCCAGGACAGTTTACTGTTGTTTTCTCTTCTCTGGTTGCATTAATGCAACCAATCAAAAGTTTAACCAGCGTAAATGCTGATTTTCAAAAGGGTATGGCTGCTTGCCAAACATTATTTGCTATTTTTGAACAACCAATTGAGGAAGACAATGGTAAACTAAATATTGATCGCGTTAACGGTAAAATTGACTTTAAACATGTTACTTTTACTTATGAGACTAGACAAGAACCGGCATTGCAAGATATTAGCTTTTCCGTAGAATCAGGTAAAACTGTTGCTTTAGTGGGGCGTTCTGGATCAGGTAAAACGACTATAGCTAGTTTGTTACCCCGATTTTATGATATTATTCAAGGAGAAATTTTAATTGATAACTATAATATAAAAGATTTAACTTTACATTGTTTACGTGACCAAATTGGTTTAGTGTCACAAAATGTTCATTTGTTTAATGATACGATAGCCAATAATATAGCTTATGGAAATATCGGGAAATACTCTCAAAAACAAATAGATAAAGCAGCTAAAGAAGCCAACGCGTATGATTTTATTATGAAAATGGAAAAAGGTTTTGATACAGTGGTTGGTGAAAGTGGTATATTATTATCTGGTGGTCAACGCCAACGTATTGCCATAGCTAGAGCTTTATTACGTGATACTCCAATCTTAATTCTTGATGAAGCGACTTCAGCTTTAGATACTGAATCGGAGAAAGCAATACAAAAAGCTTTAGATGAATTACAAAAAGGGCGAACATCAATAGTCATTGCGCATAGATTATCAACTATTGAAAATGCCGATGAGATATTGGTCATTGATAATGGTCATATTGTTGAACATGGTAATCATCAAGAATTACTTTTGAAAGATGGTTTATATGCTAAATTATATAAAGGAAAATTAGCTTATTAATAAGCTATAAAAATAATTAAAAAACACAAATCTTAATGATTTAACTGAATAGAATAGATAAGCAAATATGATAAATAAATTATTGAGATTTATTAAATATTTAAATAGACAGCGTAATTTAAAAGTTAAACCATTAAAAATAGCGATTAAATTAGCTTTATTGAATCATAAAAAAAAAATAAGAACTGTTTTATCGCCAGAAAAATATAAAACTGTTGCGATTCTTATGAATGATCAAGGTATCGGTGACGCAATAGTTACATCTTATCTAATTAGAACTCTTCGCGATAAAGGTTATACTGTATATGTTATTGTAGAAAAAAGAATAGCTTTTTTATTTGATGAGTTTATTAGAGTTGATGGCACTTTCTTATATGATAAAAAGAAGAATATTAAATACTTATCTAAGCAATTAGATAACCTAAAAATTGATGTTGCTATTGATCTCGTTGATAAAGGTGATAATAGTGTAAGACGTTCACAAATACTTTCAACTATTAAACCTATACACACAATTGGTTTTAATCAAGAACAGTATAAACTTTACGACACTTCTATACCTTATTTTGAATATTCTTCCCATATTTCTGTTCGTAGTATAAAAGTGCTTGATATTATGAAAATTAAAACTGATGTAGTTAAGTACTATGTTAATATACCAAAAGAAATTGAAATGTCTGTACAGGATTTTATTAACAAGGAAATTGGAAATGATAAGAAAATTATTATTTTCAATCCTTATGGTTCAAATGAAGCTAGAAGTTTTTCTGATGCCCAAATTGATACTATTTTATTTTTTCTGTCACAGTATAAAAACTATTTAACAATGGTAGTAGGAGAACAAAATAAAATAGGCCGTCTAAAAGTAAATGATAAACAGAATATTCTAATCAATCCATTTAGTTCTTTTTTCTCTACCGTGGCGTTAATTAAATTATCAGCTTTTGTAATCACAGTAGATACTTCTATCGTGCATATTGCATCTATTTATAATAAAAAAATGGCTTGTGTTTATAATAACCGTATTATTGATAATAAATTTATCAATAATCTTGTTTGGGGGCCTAATTATTCTAATGCGGTGCAGTTGTTTACTAATGATAATCTTGGTACAGGATTAGGAGATCAGATTGCTAATCTAGATCCTAATATCATTTTACAACATTTGAAAAGTAATTTAGAAAAACTAAGCACTAATTAAATTTTTGACATTTTAGATAACAGTGAACTCTAATAAATTTTAGAATTTTAAATGTTATTACTTATTAAAAAATTAACAGGATTTATTTTGAAAAGTTTTAAAGAAAAAGTTAGGCGGTTAAATTGGAAACGTAATTTTATAACAAAAAAAATTAAATATTTTATCTATATAAAAATATTGACTTTTCTTATTTTTTTTCTTAGAAAAAAAGGCTCTTTTAATTCTAATGAGATTAATAAAGTTCTTATATTAAGAAATGATTGTATAGGTGATATGATTGTCACGACCCCATTCATCCGATATTTATTTCATGCAGGTTATGAAGTTTATGTATCATCAAGAAAAAATAGTTTAGAGATTTTAATGGGGAATCCTTACATTAAAGGATGTTTTTTATATGATGACAAAAATTTTCGCACATTAATAAGATCACTTAAAAATATTAGAAAGCAACATTTTGATTTAGCTATTGACGCTAGGTTTCATCGACGATTAGATTTGACTCATTTATACTTTTGTTGTTTCGTGAAAACTTCAAATTTATTAAGTTATAACAAAAGTAATATTAAATCATTTAATATTTCCCTTCCTTATTATAAAGCAAACAGTCATGTTACAAATCAACTAAAGTATTATTTAGATAATTTAAATATAAATTATGATTTATTTAATTATGATATTTTTATTGATTATGGAAAGGATAATTATGTTCAAAGTTTTATAGATAACCTTATTAATTTAAAAAAAAAATTTGTAGTAATTAATCCATATGGTGGTTCCCACTATCGTTGCTTGTCTAATGTTCAAATAGAAAAAATATGTGATCTTTTTAAGTGTTCTTATCCTCAATATAAAATTATTATAATAGGGCAACCTAATAGATTAAATACACTATGCATAGATGAAATTATTAAATTTCAATCTCAATCAATTAGAGATGTTATCCCATTGATAAAAAAGGCAGATTTAGTTATTAGTGTTGATACGTCCATTGTTCATATAGCTTCTGCTTTTTCAATCAAATGTATATCTATTTACATGGAGCCACTTTCTCCAAGTCTAGATAATTTAAAATCTGTATACAGCCGAGCATTAAGTGACTATAAATATTTACAACAAGATTTGCTTTTGGATAAAAAATATATAAAAAAGCATAAACCGGATCTTTCCATGCAAATAAATAAAGATCTTTGGGCTCCCAATAACGAAAATGCTAAACAAATTGTATTTTATGTTAATAGCATTGAGGCAATTGAGACTAGTAATTTAGTAAATTCAATAAACCAATGCATTGAAGTTAATTAAATTTACTACTTAATTTATTAATTAGATAAATACTGTAATATTTGAACCAATTAATTAAATTTCTTTTCTTTAAATAATTATTTGCATAAATCCGATAGTCATGAATACGCATTTTGGATTTGTAACTGGCAAGTGGTGTTGTTGCCCAGGGAGTAAAATGTTTATAAAAACAATAAATTTCTTGGGCTAACCCTTTATGTTCTTGATACCATATTTTTCTTGCACCAGTAAAATGAATAATATAGGGCAAAGTTGTTTTATCGTAGAAAAAGTTATCTCTTTGGTCGTCATTCATCCAAGTAAATAGATAATTCCATTTATTTTCAATCAATAGCACTTGATTTTGCAAAACAATATTAAGAGCATCTTGATCCGGATAGATCAGTTCTTTTGATTGCGGTGATGATAATAATATTTGGTTAACTTTTTCCTCAGTATCAAAGTTTATCCAATTATTGATGTTAATATATAAAAAACCTGAATTAAAATAATATTTAGAAGTTAGTTTTAATCGGTTTTTATTTTTCAACATATTATCATTATTTAATGAATCAGGTGTCACAGCACAAACTACCGAATCTATATTTATATTATTAATCTCTGAAATATCACTAAAACATAAAGTGTCAGCATCAAGATAAATAAATTTATCAATATTTCCATGTAATAATCGAGGTACGCATAAGCGAATATACATTGAACGATTAATGTGTTTAACTTTATTATTTAGATTATCAATGTATTTAGTTAGTTCATTTGGAGGAATTGAATAAATACTTATTGATGAGCTTATTTTTTGTAATTTTTGTTGTTCTTCGAGAGTAACATCATATAAAAAAACATGAAAATGAATATTATTATGCATATTATTTAAAATAATAGAGGTAATAGATACCCCTACATGCTCCAAATAATTGGAATCAGTGCAATATGCTATGTTAATAATATTATTGTTCATCATTAATGCTCTTATATCTCTAACCTTAATATTTAGTCATTTGCTGTTAAATATGTCAACTTAAAAAAGTTTATTAGTTCTTTGTTTAATTTTATATATGTTACAATATATCTAGATTTCAAACCATTATTAAACATTTTATATGCAAGAAAATATTTTTATAAGTAAAATATCAACAATATTTGAGAATTCAGTTATATCGCAATCAACTTTGCATATTGCTTTATGTTTTGATGATAATTATGCAATGCCTGCAGGTATTGCTATGTCTTCTGTTATTGTTAATAATCTAGATAAAAATCTAGTTTTCCATTTATTTGCTAATAAAGTCTCAAATGAGAAAATTGCACGCTTCAATGAATTAAATAAAAAAAATATCACTATTATTTGTTATGAAATTAGTGAAAACTTTTCAGTTAATCCGGATACTTTAATATTACATGTTTCAGCGTCTACTTGCTTACGGTTTATTGTGCCTCAACTTTTAAATAAAATTACTTCGCGAGTATTATATTTAGATTGTGATATTTTATGTACTAACAATCTTAATGAGTTAATTAATATTAATTTAGATAATAAATATTCAGCGGTAGTTCCGGATGTAGATAAGACCCAAGAAAAACAATGTGCTGCCTGTGGTATTCCTTTTGGTGAATATTTTAATGCAGGAATGATATATATTAACACTGATATGTGGGTTGAAAATAACCTGACCGATAAAGCATTTACTATGATTAATAGTGGCAAAGTATATAAATTTGCTGATCAAGATGTTCTTAATATTTTAATGCAAGGTAAAACAGTGTTTTTACCCCGACGTTTTAATAACCTTACTTCTCTTACTGTTGCGGGTAATGAAGACAGTCAAGTTGATAAAGATGCAGTGATTATTCATTATGTCACCGGTAATAAACCATGGTATAGGTTATATTTAACTCCAACTTACCAGCAATACATAGCTTCTTCACCATGGGCAAATGATAAATTATTATTGGCCAATGAAAATGCTCCATCAACTACAAGACGATATGCAAAGCTACTAGCCAGCCAACATAAGTATGTTCTAGCATTTAGATATTATTTACTTTATTTAAAACATAAATTATTTTAAAAGTGTTAAGGAACATGTTGTGATTAATGTTGACAAGTTTATTAATAAAAGAAAAAAGTTATTAAATTATGATTTTACAAATAGCAAACAAGTTTTACATATTTTACTTTGTTTTGATAATAATTATGCCTTATCGGCCGGAGTAGACGTAATTTCTATTATTGAGAATAATAAACATCTTGAAATCCATTTTCATTTATTTACACATAATATTTCTGAAGAGAATAGACAAAAGTTTGCTTTAATTTCAGCAGATAAAATAGCAATAACGGAATACATTATTAATGATCAATTTCAAATTGATCATAAAAATACTGAACAATTTCCTATAGCAGCTTGTGTAAGATTGATAGCCCCTATTGTTTTAAAAAATACTGCGGAAAGATTGCTATATATCGATAGTGATACACTTTGCCTCAAACATTTAGACATTCTTCTTGACATTCCATTAGATAATATTGTAGTTGCTGCAGTGGCTGATGCGCCTTATATGCAGGAGTCTCAATGTAGTAAATATGGTATAGTCAAAGGAGCCTATTTTAATTCTGGAGTTATGTTAATTAATATCAACCTTTGGTGTCAAAAAGATGTCACCTCAAAAACTTTACAAATACTAAATAGTGGAGAGAAGTTTAATTATCCGGATCAAGATGTATTAAATATTGTTGTCGGTAACCAAAGAAAAATCTTAGAAAGAAAGTATAATAATTTATTAGGATTATCACCTTATGGAAATGAAGATTCTAATGTGCCTGAAGATACCGTATTTATCCATTACATCACCAAAAATAAACCTTGGCATCAGCCTTATAAAACTAATTTATTTGATTATTATTTAGCTAAATCTCCTTGGAAAAATGATATTTTACCTTTATATAATAGTAAAAAAACTTCATCAATTCGCGCTTATTCAAAATTAATGTTTAAAGAAAAAAAATACTTATCAGCAGTAATACAATACATGATTTATTTAAAAACTAAGTTTATCAAATAAAAACTATTAAAGTGACTCTATGTGATACTAATTAGCAATCTAATTAACTATAAATTAATTATTTTTTTCTATATTTCTACTTACTAAATACTATAGCTGCATTAAGAAATGCCAATAGTATAATTTGTGAGTTTGGTGTAAGATGCTATCCCCATTAAACATATAGGCTTATATGTATTTATAATGCTGTATAATGTCGTAAGTAGATTTTCTATTTTTAATTGATTTTGCTAACTTCTTCTTGGTTAACTAGGTACTTTTTAAGTGATTGATGATTTTGCTGATAATGGTTTACTGGCTCAAACTATCGATGGGTTTGTGGCTAGAGAACCACAACGGAACATGGCAAGTAAAGTTTCTGAGTCAATAAAAAAACAGCAATCACTAGTTGTTGAAGCAGGAACCGGTACAGGTAAAACGTTTGCATATTTAGTGCCTGCTTTACGTAGTGACAAAAAAGTTATTATTTCAACGGGTTCTAAAAATCTTCAAGAACAACTCTTTAGTAAAGATCTACCAATCATCAAAAAAGCACTAAATTATACTGGCAAAATTTCTCTGCTTAAAGGGCGTGCTAATTACCTATGTTTAGAAAGATTGCATCATCAATATGCAGCCGCAGGCGATCTTGATAAAGACTTACGAGTCGATTTAGTTAGAGTTAAAAATTGGTCAATTAAAACCAAAGATGGAGATATCAGCAAGTGTACTACTGTGACTGAAGATAATACGATTTGGCCAATATTGACTAGCACCAATGATAATTGTCTTGGTAGCGAGTGTGAACATTATAATGATTGTTACGTAGTTAAAGCCCGTAAACGCGCATTAAATGCTGATGTTGTGGTGGTGAATCATCATTTGTTTTTAGCTGATGTGGTAGTCAAAGACACCGGTTTTGGTGAGTTAATTCCCAAAGCAGAAGTGATGATTTTTGATGAAGCACACCAACTTCCCGATTTAGCCTGTCATTATTTCGGTCAACAGTTAACTAGTCGTCAACTATTTGACTTAGCTAAAGAAATTAATCTCAGTTATCGCACTGAGGTTAAAGACATGTCACAGTTACAACAATGTGCAGATAAATTACAAAAATGTACTCAAGATTTAAGACTAGCTATTAATCAACAAAATGCTAAAGGGAATTTACATAATTTATTTAAACAACCAACGGTAAAACAAGAGCTATCTTTTCTTTTCGATGCCTTAAAGTTCTGTCAGGAAGTTTTATTACTGGCGGTAGGGCGCTCAACAACATTAGATAACTGTTTCGAACGGGTTAATCAATATAACATATTGTTGAAAAGATTAACCGATACTCAAGTCCCTGGTTTTAGTTATTGGTATGAAAGCTCTTATAACTATTTTGTTTTTGCACTAACACCTTTATCAGTTGCTGACAAATTCACAGAGCTACTAAGTGAGCGTAAAGGTAGTTGGATCTTTACCTCAGCTACGTTATCAGTCAATAATCATCTTGATTACTTCACTAAACGCTTAGGATTAACCAATGCAGAATCACTTATATTAGAAAGCCCATTTGATTATGTGCATCAAACAATAATGTGTGTTCCACGTTATATTCCTTCTCCTAATGAACAAGGAAATGCTGAAAAGTTGGTCGAAATTTTGTTGCCTGTTATTGAAGCTAATAATGGACGCTGTTTCTTTTTATGTACTTCGTATGCCATGATGAATGCTTTGGCTAAGCAATTTCGAGAAGTAACTAAATTATTAGTTTTAGTCCAAGGCGAAACCAGTAAAGTTAAATTACTAGAACAATTTATTCACAATGGTAATGCTTTATTAATTGCCACCAGTAGTTTTTGGGAAGGGATTGATGTTAGAGGGGATACCTTGTCATGTGTTATTATAGATAAATTACCATTTACTTCGCCTGATGACCCTTTAATTAAAGCTCGTATGGAAGATTGTCAAATGCAAGGTGGTGACCCATTTAATGAGGTACAATTACCAGAGGCAGTTATTACCTTAAAGCAAGGTGTAGGGAGATTAATTCGTCACCATAATGATCGTGGAGCCGTTATTATTTGTGATAATCGCTTGGTTATGAGGCCTTATGGGGCAACATTTATTAATAGCTTACCGCCTTCACCACGAACGAGAGATATAAATAACGTAATTAATTTTTTATTAACTAAAAAATAATATACATATGTTAAATATTTTGGATAAACGATGAGTACTATTTTAGCCATTGATACCTCGACCGAAGCTTGTTCAGTCGCTTTATTATATTGTAATGAGATCACTCATGATTTTATTATATCTGCCCGTGATCATACGCAACAGATTTTACCAATGATTGATAAACTATTAAAACAATCAAACTGTGTTCTTTCCCAAATTGATGCAATTGCCTTTGGACAAGGTCCAGGTAGTTTCACTGGGGTTCGGATTGGTATTGGTGTTGCTCAAGGTTTAGCATTAGGAATTGATAGACCCATGATAGGCGTGTCAACATTAATGACTTTAGCTGAAGGAGCGTACCGAACTCAACAGGCAACCAATGTCATAGCTGCAATTGATGCCAGAATGAATGAAGTTTATCTAGGCCAATATCAGTTGCTTAACCATCAGTGGCAAGCAGTCATTTCCGAATGTGTCATAGCTCCAGAAAAGGTGGAAAAACAAGTTAAACAAGTTTCTGACGATTACTATAGTGCTGGAACTGGTTGGCAAACTTATCCCAATATGCTTACTGATATCCAACCAAGTGGTATTTTATTGCCACAGGCACAAGATCTAATTGTGATAGCAAGTCATAAATGGGAAAATAATCAAACAATTGCTGTCGAAGATGTGGAACCGACGTATTTGCGCAATGAAGTAACATGGAAAAAACTACCCGGTCGGTAACTAGCTATATATTTGCATAAAAAAATGCCACTGATCGGTGGCATATTCGTGACATAACTATTAAATTAGAATTGTGTCTAATCTTTATAAAGTCCCAGATGTTCCTTAGCATAAGCTTCAAAATCAGTGCATCCACCAATTGGTTTTTCATCAATGAAAATTTGTGGCACTGTTTCAACAGTTTTACCCACGCTTTTGGATAGATCTTCTTTAGTAATACCTTCGGCATTAATATCTACATAACGATAAGAAAAATCATCACGTTCTTGGGATAATTTTTCGGCTAATTCTTTTGCTCGGGCACAATAAGGACAACCAGCACGTCCAAAAATTACAGTATACATTTATCACCTCTAATTGTTTATTTTGTAATTGCAATTACTATACTTAACTTTTATAGAAAAAAAAACAGATATTCATATTTAGTTAAATAGATTATATCTATCGATCATACTATTATAATGCTAGAGAACAATTATATTTAATAACTTAGATTTAACTGCAACTTTTTTAAACTTTATTAATTGGTAAACCTAAATTTAGGTGTTAATCTAAAGTATATTGAGTACCAAATTAAAACGATCAACAGAAGTGAAAAATTATTAAATTAATTTCCTAAATTAATAAATAATAGTGAATATCTTCATAAAGGCACTAACCAGTTCTTTTGTCATATATAAAGTGAATCATTCCTTAATTATCTAATATAAGACAAGCGAGGATGTTATATGAACGCTAAAACACTATTGAAAGTTATATTATTTTAGTTGGTGAGTAGTTTTAATCTCATTTGTGAACCGCTAGGAAGTAGTTATGTTAAAAAAAATGTTATTTATTTCATTATTAATACCTATGTCACTACTTGCAGCGCATAAGGAATGTAAAGTTAAACCAAGTTATGACATCGTCATAAATAAAGAAAATGTCCATATTTTTAATAAAACAACTGACTTGATAATTAACCCTAAGGGTAACGTCGTCTTGAATAATAAATCTATACCCCTTGATCCTCAATTAATAAAAGAAACCAAACAATTTCAACAAGATTTACGGCAACAATTACCACAGCTAGAACAACAAGCATATATTCTTTTGGGGGAAGTAAAACAAACATTTGATCAAGCAATAAAAAACAAATTAGGTGATGATAATGAATTGCATGGTCAATTGAATAAATTGTATAAAAGACTTGTTAAATTATTACATCGTTCAATCATAACTGATAATGGTGAAACCCGATTCTATTATCAAAATTATAATAATATTAGGCAAGAAGGTGAGGACATTGGGCAACATATTTTTTATAACGTAATTGGCAGTAGTATTTTACAATTCGATTTATTAAAAAATTATGGTGCCATTAAGCAAATTTCTAAAAATGAATGGAAAACTCAAAAACCAAAGTTAAAAGCTTTTGATGCTCATATTTGTGCAGTTATTACTAGTATTGACGGGCAATATCAACAAATCTTAACTGAACTGCAATAAACGATTTACTTGCGAATAGACATTAATAAAATCTTTTGCGAGAATAGCACATTAATTTAACGAGGATAGGCGAGCCGATGACAGCAAAAATAATTGATGGAAAAGCATTAGCACAACAAGTGCGAAATGAAATTGCTACTAAAGTAAAACAACGAATTGTAGCGGGATTAGCTGTTCCGGGGCTTGCAGTAATACAAGTTGGTTCAGACCCTGCTTCAAAAATCTACGTTAAAAATAAACAGAAAGCCTGTGATGATGTTGGATTTACCTCATTTGCTTATGACTTTTCTACTGCTACGACTCAAGAATTATTAGCACTTATTGACGAATTAAATCAACGTAATGATGTACATGGAATCTTAGTACAACTACCTTTGCCAGATAATATTGATAAAACCAAAGTTTTAGAACGAATTAACCCTAGTAAAGATGTGGATGGTTTCCATCCTTATAATATTGGTCACTTATTACAACGCGATCCTATTTTACGCCCTTGTACTCCATATGGGGTGGTCAAAATGTTACAGTCAACTGGAGTACAACTTTCAGGGTTAAATGCCACCGTGGTTGGTGCATCCAGTATTGTTGGTCGCCCAATGGCATTGGAACTATTATTATTAGGTTGTACCACAACTATAACCCATAGCCGCACCGTTGATTTAGCCGAGCATGTTAGTAATGCGGATATTGTAGTTGCGGGTGTAGGTATGCCTAATTATGTAAAAGGTGAGTGGATAAAACCAGGTTCAATAGTCATTGATGTTGGCATTAATCGCTTGCCTGATGGTAAACTTGCGGGTGATATTGATTTTGCTACAGCAGTCCAAAGAGCCGGATGGATCACTCCAGTTCCTGGTGGGGTTGGGCCAATGACTGTTGCCATGCTAATGAGTAATACTCTTGAAGCTTGTGAAAAGTTTGGTAAGTGAATAATCGCTGTTTAAACGCATGAATTTACGTTTTATAGAATTATTATGAATAGAAATTAAAATAAGGAACATTTTATGATTACATTTCACACTACGTTTGGTGATATTAAAATCAAAACATTTGATGATCAAGCTCCTGAAACGGTCAAAAACTTTATTGATTATTGTAAAGAAGGTTTTTACAACAACACTATTTTTCATCGAGTAATTAATAATTTCATGATCCAAGGTGGTGGTTTTGAACCTGGCATGAAACAGAAAAAGACTAAAGCTCCAATTCAAAATGAAGCCGCTAACGGATTAAAAAATAATCGTGGTACTTTAGCCATGGCGCGTACTTCAGATCCGCATTCGGCTACGGCTCAATTTTTTATTAATGTGGTTGATAACGACTATTTAAATTATCGTTCTGCGGATGCCAATGGCTATGGTTATTGTGTTTTTGCTGAAGTAGTTGATGGCCTTGATGTTATTGACAAAATTAAAGCAGTAAAAACAGGTCGTAATGGTATGCATTCCGACGTTCCGGTTGAAGATGTTTTAATTTCGAGTGTTACGGTTGAATAATCCAATCCGTTACTTTATTGCCGATATCCATTTAACTGATGATGAACCCGTCATTACGGCGGGCTTCTTATCTTTTTTGGATACGATACCTGATAATTGTGAACTCTATATTTTAGGTGATCTGTTTGATTATTGGGTCGGTGATGATGTTAATTCTAGCTTGCATAAACAAATTGCTTGTGCATTACAGTCCTTATCTAATCGGCATATCAAAAAATATTTTGTTTGTGGCAATCGTGATTTTTTATTGGGTAAACAATATGCCAAAGCTTGTGATATGACATTATTAACCGATATTAATTGCTTGGCGAAGTCAGGAAAAAGTATTGTTTTTTTACATGGTGATTTGCTTTGTACCGATGATCCTCACTATCAAAGATTTCGCAAAATCATGCACTGTAGCTGGTTGCAAAAGCTATTTCTATGTTTGCCTTTGTTTATTAGATTAAAAATAGCCGCAAAATTACGTCAAAAAAGTAGCCAACATAATCAAATGAAATCAGAAACCATTATGGATGTTAATCAACAAGCAGTGGTAGAGATGATGGTTAAATATCACGCGGATACCATGATCCATGGGCACACTCATAAACCAGCAACTCATGCTTTTTTAATCAATGCAGAGCCAGTAAAAAGAATTGTGCTTGGTGCATGGCATGACGGAGTTTCATATATTAAGCAACAAAGTAATAGTGACAATATTCAGCTTTATAACCATTGTTTTAAATAATCACTTTGTAAAATAACCTCGGTTTTGCCATAATCGTAAAGTTTACCTTGATCTAAAATTGCTACTTCATCCGCTATACACCTTACCTCATTAATATTATGAGTAACATAAATAATCGGTATTTTCAGTTCATTGACTAAGCTATCAATATAAGATAATAGTTCTTTTTTACGCGGCATATCTAAAGCTGATAATGGTTCATCCATTAATAATAATTTGGGATTAGTTAGTAATGCCCGCCCAATCGCTACGCGCTGTTTTTCACCGCCGGAAAGCATCGCGGGGTAACGATTTAATAATGGACGAATATTGAGAACATCCACAATTTCATTAAATCTATCTGGCAATTTATGGTTAGTACCATAAGTAAGATTTTTAATAACTTTATAATGAGGAAACAACAATGCATCTTGAAAAACAGTACCAATATGTCGTTTTTCCGGAGGAATAAAAATATTTTGCTGAGTATCAACCAAAGTGTGTTTATTAAGAATAATACTACCAGTATCAGGTTTAATTAAACCATTTATAAGATTGATTAACGTCGATTTTCCTGATCCAGAAACACCTAAAATAGCGGTGACACCTTGGCATTCTATGTCTTGGTTAAAAGAAAATGAAAATGAAGCCAGCTGTTTGCTGATATGTAATTTTAGCATATTTTTTATCCAGCTAGTTTGCGTTTATGCCAACGATTTAACATTTCTGATAGGAACAATGCAACTAAAGATAAAACAATAGAAATAATACATAGACGCATAGCCGAATGTTCACCATCAGGCATTTGTAATAACGTATACATTGCTAGAGGTAGTGTGCGAGTTTCTCCTTGAATATTGGAAACAAAAGTAATGGTTGCTCCAAATTCCCCCAAACAACGAGCAAATCCTAGCACAATTCCCATCAAAATACCCGGAAATGCTAACGGTAAGGTTATAGTAATAAATACTCGGAATTTATGCGCACCAAGTGTGCGCGCAACATTTTCAAGACGAGTGTCAATTGACTCAATGGCTAAACGGATCGACCGTACCATTAATGGGAAGGCCACCACCGCCGAAGCCAACGCGGCACCTTGCCAATTAAAACTAAAACTAATATTAAAATATTGATTCAGCCACTCACCCCAAATGCCGCGTTTACCCATAGTTAACAGTAATAAATAACCTAACACTACTGGTGGCAATACTAATGGAAGATGTACAAAACTATCAAATAATGATTTACCCAAAAATTGACAACGTGCCAAAATCCAAGCAGTTAAAATTCCAACTGGTAGGCTAAAAATAATTGCTACTCCAGCAATTTTTAAGCTAAGTAGCAATGTTTGCCATTCAAATTCTGTTAGTAGCATATTACTTATTATATTACTTGGTTACAAATCCGTATTTTTCAAAAATAGTTTTAGCCTGTGGTGATTTAAGATATTGATAAAAGTCTTTGGCTTCAGGTTTCAATAAAGTAATTGGGTACTCAATTGGTTTAAAGGTATCTGCCGGAAAAGTACCAATAATTTTTACCTTATCACTAACTTTGGCATCGGTACTATAAACAATACCTAATACCGCTTCATTACGTTCAACTAACATTAAAGCATCACGGACATTACTTGCCGGTGCAAATTGTGGTGATAATTTATCATATACCCCTAAATTAGTTAATGATTCTTTCGCATAAAGCCCAGCAGGTACATGTTCAGGATCACCCACGGCGATTCGTTCACCTTTAGGTAAAATGGCATCCCAATTAGTACTGGTATTAATTTCAACTTTATCTAATTTAGATTGTTTCGGCGCGATTAATACCAAAGCATTTTTTAGTAGATCTTCTTTATCTTTAGCCAATTTATGGTCAATAAGATAAGTCATCCATTTTTGATCGGCAGACATAAAAATATCGGCCGGAGCTCCTTGTTCAATCTGTTTTGCTAATACAGATGAAGAGGCAAATGAGAATACGATATCTGCATCTTTATGTTCTGTTTTATAAGCTGCACTAATATCTTGCATAGCATTTGTTAATGATGCAGCTGCAAATACTGTAACCTTTTCAGCAGCAATTGCAGTATAAGAACTTGCTAAAGCTGAGATAGCAAACAATAATCCAATAATCTTTTTCATCTGATTCCTCACTCACAAAGTTAATAAGTTAGTTATTAGTAAGGTAATTAATATATGGCTTATCTACATATTGATATCATCAACATTGATAATGGCGAATATTAACAACACAACATTCGTTATATAAAATAATATATATCGATGCTATCAAAATTAATCCATAAAGTACAACTAAACTTAAAATCAGTGACAAATTTTGATGAAAGGATAAAAAACGTCTACAATGATGTATTCGTAAAGCTGTCTATGTTTCGCTTAAAATGGTATTTCACTAATGTTTTCTCCAGAAATTTTATTAACATTAAAATTAAATCAACAACTTTTTACTGATCCTCGGCGTATAGCTTTACTAAAAGCAATTGAACAAACGGGATCGTTAAGCCAAGCAGCAAAATTAATTAATATTAGTTATAAAACTACCTGGGATGCAATTAATGAAATTAATCGGTTAGCACCGAAACCATTTTTGATCACTATTACTGGTGGTAAAAATGGTGGTGGGACCAAACTCAGTGCCTATGCAGTGAGGTTTATTCAGCTTTATGACTTATTAACTCAAATACAACATAATGCCTTTAAAATCTTGAGTGATGACCAAGTTCCACTTGATGATATTTTAAAAACCACTGCTAAATTATCTTTGCAAACCAGCGCTCGTAATCAATTATATGGCTGTGTTAAACAGATCCAGACCAATGGTATAGCCGGTTTTATTACAGTTAAATTAAGTGATGAACAAACTGAATTAAAAGTTTATATCACCCAAAGCAGCGTAGAGCGTTTGCAATTAAGCGCTGAAAAAACGGTATTATTATTAATTAAAGCACCATTGATTAATCTAAATGATGATGGTGAAAATAGTTTACCGGTGACAGTGAATAAAATTACTAGTGATGGTCAGTGGAGCGAAATTGTTTTGACCTTAGCCTCAGGCATAACCCTGTATGCTAGTCAACCTAGCAACATAGTTAAACAATTAGCCTTGACGGAAGGTAAGCAAACTAGATTGTCTATTCACCCAGAACATATAATTGTGGCTACATTGGTTTAGTACAACGAGGATCGTCATGTTAACAATAGCAAATGCTCGCTATAAAATTAGCGATTATAAGGTTTTTCTAATCGAGTCATTAACGATCAAATCAGCGAGTAGTGTTGCTTTTGTTGGGCGTAATGGTAGCGGTAAATCAATTTTAGTCAATATACTAGCGGGTGAACAAACCTTATTATTCGGAAATGTCATTAATGAATTTAAATCGATCGCGCACATTTCGTTTGAACAATTACAAAAACTTATTGATGATGAATGGAAGCGTAATAACACCGATATGCTTAGCGAAGGGGAAACTGATACCGGATTAACTACTGCGCAAATTATGCAAGAGCATAAAATCGATGAAGCTCGTTGTCGGCAATTAGCTTCACAATTTGGCATTGAGCATTTATTATCTAGGCGGTTTAAATATCTCTCAACTGGAGAAACTCGTAAAACATTACTGTGCCGAGTCTTAATGAACCAACCTGATTTACTAATATTGGATGAACCTTTTGACGGTTTAGATGTTGCATCTCGAGAAAATTTAGCGGTAAAACTTGCCGGATTGGCCGAGCAAGGCATAACAATCGTACTGGTATTGAATCGATTTAATGAAATTCCATCTTTTATTGAAAATATTGGTGTACTAGCTGATTGTCAACTATTGAAAATTGGTAGTAAAGCCGCCATATTAGACGACGCTACTGTTAAACAACTGGCTGAGTTGGAATCAATGCAAAATGTTTCATTACCTGAAGCCGATGAACCACCAGTCAAGTTAGCTGATGACATCGATAGAGTCATCTTAAACAATGGTTATGTTAAATATGCTGATAAAATCATAATTAATGGTTTAACTTGGCAAGTCAAAGCGAAACAAAATTGGCAAATTGTTGGGCCGAATGGTGCGGGTAAATCTACTTTATTAAGTCTGATTACCGGTGATCATCCACAAGGCTACAGTAATGATTTAACCTTATTTGGTCGCAAACGAGGTTCTGGAGAAACTATTTGGGACATTAAACGGCATATCGGTTATGTCAGTAGTAGTTTACATTTAGATTATCGTGTTAGTGCCAGTGTTAAAAATGTATTACTATCAGGGTATTTTGATTCAATAGGTATTTATCAAGCAACCAGTGATAAACAAAATAAATTAGCTGATCAATGGTTACAATTACTTGGGTTGCAAAAGCAAGCAAATGATCCTTTTCAATCGCTTTCTTGGGGGCAGCAACGTTTAGTTTTGATCGCTAGAGCTTTAGTAAAACATCCAACATTACTGATTTTGGATGAACCATTGCAAGGACTCGATCAACTAAATCGGGAATTGGTTAAACGTTGGATAGATCGGTTAATTAATAACGGCTATACCCAACTACTGTTTATTTCTCATCATGCAGAAGATGCGCCTAAATGCATCACTCATCGATTAACTTTTGAGCCTGATTTAGATCATAACTATCAATACCAATTGGAACAGGTTAATTAGAGTTAATTAGATTGTTAGTTATCAGCTATTAATAACCATTTAAAAATAGAAACAATCAATGAAAATAAATTATTTTTTTCATGAAAATTTAGCTTGACCATTGAAAAAGAGAGATAACAACTATACTTATAGAGTTATCCCCGATGCCTGTGGATAACTCTGTGAATTGTTTATTGAAAAAAGCTATAATTACAGTTGCTATCAGGTTTTAACTTGATTTGGTTACAACTTAAGCATGATTTTATATTTTGTTTTATATCAATATGTTAGCATAAATCAAGTTGTCATTTTAATGTCATAATTATAGGTTTTTACGTTAACAGAACAAAAAATATAAGATTTTTAAAGGTCAAGTCTTTTTGGGGATAATTTTTATTAATAGGTAAAATATTAGGTTGCGATGTAATGAAAAAATTTAAATTGTGTTCCGAGTTTAAACCTGCGGGCGATCAACCAGAAGCAATCAAAAAGATCAACCAAAATCTTGAAGATGGAATAGCGCATCAAACGCTATTAGGTGTAACTGGATCGGGTAAAACCTTTACCATGGCCAACGTAATTGCCAAACATAATCGCCCAACAATTATTTTAGCACCGAATAAAACATTGGCGGCGCAGTTGTATGGTGAAATGAAAGCCTTTTTTCCAGAAAATGCGGTGGAGTATTTTGTTTCTTATTACGATTACTACCAACCGGAATCCTATGTACCGTCAACCGATACGTTTATTGAAAAAGATGCATCCATTAATGAACATATTGAACAGATGCGCCTATCAGCTACTAAATCGCTATTAGAACGCCGTGACGTAGTGATAGTAGCATCGGTATCCGCCATTTATGGTTTGGGGGCACCAGAAACGTATATGTCAATGATTTTGCATCTAACTAAAGGTACTATTACCGATCAACGATCAATCTTAACGCGTTTAGCTGAAATGCAATATACCCGTAATGAGATAGGTTTTAGTCGTGGTACTTTTAGGGTACGTGGCGATGTAATCGATATTTTCCCTGCTGATTCTGATGAATTAGCCGTGCGGGTTGAATTATTTGATGATGAAGTTGAACGGATAGGTCTGTTTGATCCATTAACTGGAAGTAGTGTTAATGAGGTATCACGTATTACCATTTACCCAAAAACCCACTATGTAACGCCAAGAAACATTATGGAAAATGCGATTGCACAAATAAAGCAGGAGCTTAAAGAGCGTCAAAAAGTATTACTAGACAATAATCGTCTACTTGAAGAACAACGACTCACTCAACGGACTTTATTTGATATTGAGATGATGACCGAATTGGGTTATTGTTCGGGTATTGAAAATTATTCACGCTTTTTAGCCCAACGTAATCCAGGCGAACCGCCGGCAACTTTGTTTGATTACTTGCCTGCAGATGGTTTATTGTTTATTGACGAATCACATGTGGCAATTCCGCAAATCGGCGCAATGTATAATGGTGACCGATCTCGTAAATTAAATTTAGTTGAATATGGATTCCGGTTGCCGTCGGCATTGGATAACCGCCCATTAAAATTTGCTGAATTTGAAAATATTATGCCGCAAACAATCTATGTTTCGGCAACCCCAGCTAAATATGAAATTGATAAATCAGGTGGCGAAATCATTGAACAAGTGGTTCGACCAACCGGTTTATTAGATCCAATTTTAGAAGTGCGTCCGGTAGCTTCGCAAGTAGATGATCTGTTGTCTGAAATTAAAATTCGTATTAATGATAACGAGCGTGTGCTGGTCACTACGCTAACAAAACGTATGGCAGAAAACTTAACCGATTATTTGTCAGAACATAATATTAATGTTAAATATTTACACTCGGACATCAACACCGTAGAACGTATGGAAATCATTCGGGATTTACGATTAGGTAAAGTTGATGTACTGGTTGGCATTAACTTATTGCGTGAAGGGTTAGATATACCGGAAGTTTCATTGATAGCAATTTTAGATGCTGATCGTGAAGGTTTTTTACGTTCGGAAAGTTCATTAATTCAAACCGTAGGTCGAGCAGCTCGTAATGTAAATGGTAAAGCCATTTTATATGCAGATAAAATCACTCCGGCAATGCAAAAAACTATTGATGAAACCGCTCGTCGTCGTAAAAAACAGCAAGATTTTAATACTGCACATGGTATTACACCTAAATCAGTACGCAAAGAAATTAAAGACATTTTAGATGCGGGATTAAGTACTAAAAAAGCAACCGCTAAAGTGCAAGCATTTGAACCTGGTAAACCGTATCATTATGTGTCAGTAAAAGAAGTACAAGCTAGAGTCAAGGAACTTGAAGCCATGATGTATGAAGCAGCACAAAATCTTGAATTTGAAAAAGCTGGTGTGTTACGTGATGAGATAAAAAAACTACGTGCAGATTTTATTAAAGTATCTTAAAAGGAAACAAGATGACAATAATGCGAATAGATCCCGAAGATCGCTGGTCTGAAGCAGTGATCCACAATAATGTAATTTATTATACTAGCGTGCCAACTAATCTGGTTAATGATGCCTATCAACAAACTCAAAGTGCTTTAGCTGAAATTGATAAAATTTTGGAACGCGCTAACAGCGATAAAACGCGCATTTTAGATGTTACACTGTTTTTAGTGAATAAAAGTGATTTTGCGGCGATGAATAAAGCATGGGATGAGTGGGTTGCTAAGGGCAAGGCTCCGGTGCGTTGTACTGTGCAAGCCGGATTAATGAAACCAGAATATTTGGTAGAAATTAAAATTATTGCGGCAGTAAAATCATAAATTATTCTATTTACTAACCTATGATTAATCTTCCCCATCTGTAATGATGAGGAAGAGATCTGGTTCATACAACTTAATATTCGGTTGTGGTTAGCCGTTTAATTAGTAATCAAGTTACCAACTATGCCCATCTATTAAAATTTAGTGTATACTTATTGCATATCATTTTTGTAAATATTGATAGCAATCCTATGCATACTCAACCTAAAATTGCCATTGTAATGGGCTCAAAAAGTGATTGGGCAACCATGCAACATGCTGCTGATGTGCTTGACACATTAACTATTCCCTATCATGTCGAAATTGTTTCGGCGCACCGTACACCAGATAAATTATTTCGCTTTGCAGAAGATGCTAAATCAAGCGGTTTTGATGTCATTATTGCCGGAGCTGGTGGTGCTGCACATTTACCGGGTATGTTAGCAGCTAAAACATTGCTTCCGGTGTTGGGAGTGCCTGTCCAAACTGCAGCCTTAAATGGTGTGGATAGCCTTTATTCGATTGTGCAGATGCCAAAAGGTATCCCAGTTGGTACCTTAGCCATTGGTAAAGCTGGCGCGGCCAATGCCGCCTTGCTAGCTGCACAAATCTTAGCGTTACACGATAATACTATTTATCAACGTTTATCACTCTGGCGACTTAGTCAGACCGATGAAGTATTAAATAATCCAGATCCCAGAGTAGAAGTTTAATATGATAACACCAACTGTTTGTGTACTTGGTAATGGTCAGTTAGGGCGAATGCTAAGGCAAGCTGGCGAACCACTAGGCATTGATGTTTATCCGGTAGGTGCTGATGTTGATCCTAATAGCATTCCTTATCAGCATTCAGTGATCACTGCCGAGATTGAGCGTTGGCCGGATACTCCATTTACTCAACAACTCGCTAAACACCCGCATTTTATTAACCGCGCTATTTTTCCGATTATTGCTGATCGTTTAACTCAAAAACAATTACTCGATGAACTTGGTCAGGCTACGGCAAAGTGGTTACCACTTAATCATTCACAAGATTGGCCGCAATTATTTGAAAAATTAGGTGATTTATTAATTATTAAACGTCGCACTGGCGGTTATGACGGGCGAGGGCAATGGCGCATTGCTAGCAATAGTGAGATTAATGTACCGGAAGATGCCTATCAGCATGCTATTGTGGAACAAGCCATTGCTTTTGATAAAGAAATGTCTTTAGTTGGGGCTCGGAATGCCAAAGGTCAGACGGTTTTTTACCCACTCACCAATAATTTACATCAAGATGGCATTCTCAAAATGAGTGTTGCCTTGCCTAATGAAAATCGGGCATTGCAGCAACAAGCCGAACAAATGCTCTCGGCTATCATGCATAAGCTTAAGTATGTAGGTGTTATGGCAATGGAATGCTTTGTAATGGGCGATAAACTGTTAATAAATGAATTGGCACCACGGGTGCACAATAGTGGTCACTGGACTCAAAATGGCGCGTCAATTAGCCAATTTGAACTCCACTTACGTGCTATTCTTGGCTTACCCTTACCTAAACCAGATGTATTTGCACCATCAGTAATGGTCAATTTAATTGGTACTGAGTTAAATCAACATTGGTTAGCCGTCGATTTAGTGCATCTGCATTGGTATGCCAAAGAAGTACGTGCCGGGCGTAAAGTAGGGCATTTAAACCTAACGCATAATCAACCTGAAAAATTACGCACCTCATTAGATGCATTATTACCGTTACTGCCAACGGATTATCAATTTGCTATTACATGGGCAAAACAAAAGTTGTAATTACATAAACAGTCAGCGCTTTTAAACATCAAGGATTGAGTCATGATAAACTTTAGTAACAAAATTAATTATCAACGTTACGCAAGTAAGCAACGTGAAGCCTTATCAGACGAATATTCAATTGTCCGCTGTTTTGAAAGCGATCGGGGGCGCATTATTAATTCAGCCGCCATTAGGCGATTACAACAAAAAACCCAAGTCTTTCCTTTAGAGCGTAATTCAGTGGTTAGGACTCGCCTTACACACTCAATGGAAGTGCAACAAGTCGGGCGCTATATTGTCAAAGAGATTGTTCATCGTTTAGGTAAATCCGGGCAATTAAAAACCTATGGATTAGATAAATCAATTATGGCGATTGAAAGTCTGGTGGAAATGGCGTGTTTAATGCATGATATTGGCAATCCGCCTTTTGGTCATTTTGGTGAGGCGGCAATCAATAAATGGTTTGTTAAACACTTAGGAATTGGCAAAACTACTAACTATCCAGCCATTGAATTACAAGCGAATGATAGTGATAAATTACGAGACTTAAAATGTAAGATTCGCCAAGACTTATCTAATTTTGAAGGTAATGCACAAGCTATTCGCTTAGTGCATACTATTTTACGGCTTAACTTAACTTATTCACAAATTGCTGCCATCTTTAAATATTCTAAACCAGCCTATTGGTCACAACCAATACCAAGTGAATATGACTATTTAATGAAAAAACCAGGTTATTATTTATCTGAAGAAGCATTTGTTAAAGAATTATCCAAACAACTTGATATCCAACCATTTCACCGTTATCCGCTAACTTATATAATGGAAGCGGCCGATGATATTTCCTATTGTATTGCCGATCTTGAAGATGCTGTTGAAAAGAAAATACTTACAGTAAAACAACTGTATAATTATTTAAAAAATGCATGGGGACCGGTTAAAACAGGTGATCTATTTGATGAAGTCGTCAATCGTCCTTATGATAATTTGATGCAAAATGAGTTTGAACCAATTGGTGTGGATCAGTTTTTTATGTATTTACGCGTAAACACTATTGGCAAACTGGTTCCACATGCGGCCGAACGTTTTATTGAAAATATCGAGACTATTTATCATGGCAGCTTCAATCATGCTTTACTTGAAGATCATGATGCCGAATATAAATTACTCAATATTTTTAAAGCGGTGGGCTTTGAGCATATTTTTAATCATGAATCGGTTGAAAATATTGAACTACAGGGGTATCGCATTATTAGTGGTTTACTCGATATTTATAGCCCACTTTTAGATATGCCAACTGCTGATTTTCTTAAATTAGTTAAAACCGATAATAATAAACGTTACCCAATTGAAACTCGCTTATATCATAAACTATCAGCCAAACATTGTGATGCTTATCAACAAGCGGTAACTAAACTCAAAACCTCAGATGCAAGTTTTGCTTGTATGGAGTTTTATTACCGTTGTCGTTTATTACAAGATTATATTAGTGGTATGACCGATCATTTTGCTTATGATGAATATCGCAAATTAATGGTCACCGTGTAATACCGTTTTTTTGCTAAAAATTGCAGCACTAAAAATAAGCATCCGCACCAACGAAGTGCGCAAACCCTATTTTTATACTTAAACGTATAGTTCTCAGGAAACATCTTGACAAGCAAGTCTAATGTTTTTAATAACAATTAGCGTTATGCAAATAATTAACAGTTAGCAACTAAAATGTTAATCAATCCTAAATTATAAGTGGTTTATTTCCATATATATCAATATGTTTAATCCTATTACGGTTTAAATTCATTCCTCTTAAAAACTCCTTTAATAACTATCTAGATAACAAGATTAAAAATGTGGCACAAGCTTTGCATTAATACCAACGTCTTGCACATAGATGAGGAATTATTGATGAAATTAGTCACAGTAGTTATCAAACCATTTAAGTTAGAAGAAGTTCGAGAAGCGTTATCTAATATTGGTATTACCGGTTTAACCGTTACTGAAGTTAAAGGTTTTGGTCGGCAAAAAGGCCATGCCGAGTTATACCGTGGTGCTGAATATAATGTCAACTTCCTGCCTAAAGTAAAAATTGATTTAGCCATTAGCGACGATCTTGTCGATGAAGTTATCAGTACTATCACTAAAGCCGCCTATACCGGCAAAATTGGTGATGGCAAAATTTTTGTGACTTCATTAGAGCATGTCGTACGTATTCGTACCGGTGAAACCGATGATTCAGCATTATAACCATTGTTAAGGATATAATTATGTTTAAAAAATTAACTTTATCTTTGATGTTTTTGCTAGCAAGCCCTGTGTTTGCCGATGAAGTTGCGGTAGCCGATAAAGCCGATAATGGCTTTATGATGATCTGTACCGCGCTAGTATTATTCATGTCGGTTCCGGGAATAGCGCTTTTTTATGGTGGCTTATTACGAGCTAAAAATGTGTTGTCGATGTTATCTCAAGTACTGGTGAGCTTTTCCCTTATCGCTGTTTTATGGATTGTGTATGGTTATTCCTTAGCATTTGGTGAAGGTAACTGGTTTTTTGGCAACTTTAACCATTTATTATTGGTAGGTATTGGTATTACTGATGTATCCGGCACGATTTATGAATTAATTTGGATTGCCTTCCAAGGATCATTTGCTTGCATCACCTGTTGCTTAATCCCGGGTGCTTTTGCAGAACGAATCCGATTTTCAGCGGTGCTAATTTTTATGGTGATCTGGTTCACATTCTCCTACATCCCTATGGCGCATATGGTTTGGGGGGGCGGTATTTTAGGTGATGAAGGATCATTAGATTTTGCTGGCGGCACCGTTGTACATATTAATGCCGCTGTAGCTGGTTTAATGGGGGCTTATTTACTTAAAAACCGTATTGGTTTTAACCGTGAACCACTAAAACCTTTCAACTTACCTTTAGTTTACTTAGGGGCGGCGATCCTTTATATAGGTTGGTTTGGTTTTAATGCTGGTTCTTCAACTCACGCCGATGAAATAGCTGGGCTAGCTTTTATCAACACAGTTGCGGCAACTGCTGCAGCAGTATTATCGTGGTCATTAGCTGAATGGGTTTTACGCGGTAAACCATCATGTTTAGGCGCAGCATCGGGTGTTATTGCCGGATTAGTTGGTGTAACCCCGGCAGCAGGTTTTGTGGGAGTAGGGGGCGCATTATTAATTGGTATCATCTGTGGTTTCGCTGGAGTTTGGGGCGTATCCACACTTAAACGAATTTTAAAAGTTGATGATACTTGCGATGTATTTGGTGTGCATGGTGTATGTGGTATTGTTGGTTGTCTACTCACCGGAGTATTTACATCAGAAGCTTTAGGTGGAGTTGGCTACCAAGAAGGTATCACCATGGCAACTCAAGTTGGTATTCAAGCTATGAGTGTAGTGACCTGTGTTATTTGGACGTCAGTAGTCGCATTTATTGCCTATAAAATTGCTGATCTGTGTGTGGGGTTACGGGTTTGTGAAGAACACGAACGTGAAGGTTTGGATATTAACTACCATGGCGAAAGTGCATTTAATAATTAACTGTAGTTAATCATTAACTATGATAAAAACAGGGCATATTGCCCTGTAAAAAATAATTAATGGTTGATGATAACCTAATTTTGCTAAACCTAAATGCTAAATCCAAGTTAATCATCCCACAGCATAATGGAATTATCTGCAGTGAGGATTAATGGTGGTGCAAATAGATAATCTTTAATTTTTTTAGGTAACAAACAACAATTATGCAAATCAAATTTTAGCTTAGGGTAAATTTGGATGATCTCTTTTAAACGATTAGCCAGTAATTCCTTTATTTTATTGGATTCTTCGTCAAGAGCGATTTCATCTTTTAACATTCTTATTTGTTTTGCATGGTGCTCGGATTCAAAAATTTCATTAAAAATAAAACGAAATTCACGATTATTAGTCGTAGCCTCGTTGGTGTACTCTTTTTCCGTATACGTTGTATGGTGAAGTTTATGTTTTTTAATCCGTAGTGCAAAAACTTCATCTGCTAGATTTTGGTTATTTGAATTTGCATCCCATTGATTTAATGTTTTTTGGGAAAGTATGGCTTCATTGCTGGGGATCAAGGTAAATAAAGGTTTTTTATGTATTGTCATACTATAACTCCTTTTGTAGGATAATAATAAAACCATGTGTCTAACAATGAAAAAAACTGCTGCTTATTTGGTAAAGTTATTTCGGACAAGTACGCAAATATTAATATATAAATTAACAACTAAACTACTTTGGATCATTTATTTGGTAAATCATAATTCATGGTTATTTCTTCGTTATTGAAGAACCCCATGGATTGCTATACTTTAGGACTAGGTATTAAATAATAGCACTATTTTGCCAGACCGAATATTTATCATTTTTACTTAGGCACTTTAAGTCCATTTTCAACCAGTTACCTAAAAAAAACAGAAAACTGCCGACAGTTAAACTATCAGTCTCAGTATTATTACTATTACATTCCGAATTTATTACAATGGGGGTGTTTTATCAATATTCAATCCCGTTGATAATTTTTATTAACAACTAAACTTGAAGTAGCTATACCGTAAAATAGGATACGATTTAAGAAGGAACGATAAAACTCGTTCCTAAAATTGATAAAATTAACGTTTTTTGCGGAGGTGTATTAAATTAGGTAAGACCATTGCTAATAAAATCATCAACACTCCAAGCCATTGACTAAAGTAAACTGATTCTTGTAAATACCAATATGAGCAAGTCACCGCAACCGGAAGTTCCGCGGTTGACAAAATAGCACTTAATGAAATCCCAATCTTGGGCATCCCGATGGCAAATAAAAATGGTGGCAAGACGGTCCCCAACAATGCTAATAATAAACCTAATTGATAAATTAGATCATTAAAACTCAATTTAAACAAAAAAAACGGCGGGAATATCAAAAAAGTGATAATACATGCACCGGTAATCATCAAAGCACTCTTTTCTAATTTAGGTAAATGATTACCAATATTACTGCTGGTGCTAATGAATAATGAATACATTAATGCGGCTAACAATCCAAATAAACAACCGGTTAAATTTAAATGAATACTTTGATTAGTAATACCTGCCGCCAAACAACTACCCACAATAATTACAATTACTGCCAATAATTGCATGCTTGTTGGTTTATTTTTAAAGACCACATAATCAATCATTACACTCATCCACAAATATTGCATTAATAAAATAATTGCAATTGAAGCAGGGATTAATTGGACACATTGGTAATAACATATTCCCACAAGTCCAGGAAAAATCCCGGTAGCGACAACTTTCCATCGTGGTGTGAATGGTTTATTGTTATCATTGTTACTTACTTTGTTGGGAGGACGACGGAAGGTAGTAAAAATGACATGAAGTCCCCACAAAATTAACATGCCAAACATACATTGCACCCCAGTGACTTCACCTAGGGTATAACCGGCATGATAAGCGGTTTTAACAATAGAGGATAACACTCCGAAGCTGCAAGCCCCTAAAAAAACTAACCAACCACCTATAAACTGCTGTTTCATATTTAAATCTCATTACTTTTATATATCGGTACATCGTTTTTTGACGATGACAAGGCACACAAAAGTAACAGGCGGTGATCCTGTTACTTTATTATGATTTTTTTTCGTTTAGTTAACTAAATTATTGGTTGGTTACTGGATCATTTTTATGATCATAATTAAACGTAAAGTAGAAAATGATGCAAAGTAATAACGCATAAGACGCAAAAATTAACCAAATAGTTTGCCAATCCTTGATACCATCATGAGTACACATATCAACGACTAAACCACTTAGAATCGAACCAATATAAGCACCAATGCCGTTTACCATAGTCATATACAGACCTTGAGCACTAGCTCTAATGGTTGAATTGACTTCTTTTTCGATGAAAATAGAACCCGAAATATTGAAGAAATCAAAAGCGCAACCATAAACAATCATGGATAACATTAGTAAAACAAAGCCAAATGGTGATGGGTCGCCAAAGGCAAATAAGCCAAAGCGTAATGTCCAAGCGATCATGCTGATGATCATAACTTTTTTAATACCCAATTTCTTAAGGAAAAATGGAATGGTTAAAATAAAGCCCACCTCGGCCATTTGTGAAACGGAGAGTAAAATTGCCGCATGGCTAACAACTAAGCTATCTTTATATTGCGGGTAATTAGCAAAATCATGCAAGAAAGCACCACCAAAAACGTTAGTGATTTGTAATATAGCTCCTAGTAACATGGCAAACAGGAAAAATACTGCCATTATAGGTTTTTTGAATAACACAAATGCATCTAATCCTAAACGTGAAAACCAAGATTGATTTTGTTGTTTAATAATAGGAATATTAGGTAACGTTGCTGTATATAGCACTAATAAAACTGATGCCGCCGAGGCCACATAAAGTTGCATATTACTCAATTCATAACCAAGTAAACTAATTGTCCACATCGCTACGATAAAACCTATGGTTCCAAACACTCGCACTTTAGGGAACACGGTAACAGTATCTAAATCACCTTTATCCAAACAATAATAACTAATTGAATTAGACAAGGAGATAGTTGGCATAAACGCAAATGCATTGCACGCCATAATCCAAAACATAGCTGTTGAATCATTAATAGGAGCCGCATAAAACAGGGCAATCGCGCCTACTAAATGGCAAAGCATATATAGATATTTAGCGGGTATAAATTTATCTGCAATAATGCCAAGAATGGCTGGCATAATTAGTGCCGCAAGGCCTTTAGAACTAAAAACAATGCCAACTTCAACCCCTGAAAAATGCAGGGTGTTATTCATGTAAGCGCCAAATGTTGTTAACCAACTCCCCCAAATAAAATATTGAAGGAACATCATGATTTTTAATCTATTTTTTATATCCATAATTTATGCCTAGTATCATAAAGTGAATTGTAACCAACCTTTTTAACCTTATAAAAGGCTCAGTTAGAAGCGAGTTATCGTTTGGGTTATCAATTGTAAAAAGGTTGATTTAACCCGTTCGGCGGTTTCAATTACTTCTTCATGGCCTAGAGGTTGATCTAAAATGCCACAGGCCATATTAGTTAAGCAGGATATACCAATAGTTTTGATACCTGAATGGTGAGCAATAATTGCTTCAGGTACTGTTGACATGCCAACCGCATCAGCACCTAACACTCGAATCATTCTAACTTCGGCAGGCGTTTCATAAGTCGGGCCAGTCCACCATGCATATACACCATGACGAAGTGTAATATTCAGTTCTTTGGCTACATCAACCACTGTTGCGCGTAGTTGTTTGTTATACACTTCACTAACATCTAAAAATCTCACCCCTAATTCATCATTATTTGGTCCCATTAACGGATTATTAGCTGTGAGATTAATATGATCGGTGATCAGCATTAAATCACCTGGTTGAAAGCTTGTATTCACCGCACCACAGGCATTGGTAATAATCAGTTTTTCAACACCAAGCATTTTCATTACCCGCACAGGGAAAGTAACCTGATCTAAAGTAAAGCCTTCGTAGTAATGGAAGCGACCCTTCATAGCTACAACTGTCTTATCGCCACTTTTACCAATTACTAATTCATTAGCATGGCCTACGGCGGCAGATTTAGCAAAATGAGGAATAGTATGGTAAGGAATATGAACCGCATCAGTAAGTGTATCGGCAAAAGGTCCTAGCCCTGAACCAAGAATAATACCTATGGTCGGTTTTTTATCGGTTTGTTGCTGAATATAATTAACTGCTTGTTGAATATCTGCTGTTTGATGCATGACGGTATCCCTTAGTCTTTTGTAACTACTAATCAATAAAATTTTTCATTAATGATAAAAATAATATATAAGAAAATCAAAGCATTTCTTATATAAAAAGGCGTATATTATGATGATCTTCTTACAATAAAGAAAGGTACTTGTGCAGTTATGTTACTACAAAAAGATTGCTTTAGGTATTTTAATTATATTAATCAATATGTTATTTAAATTAACTAATACGAGATTCACCTGTATAAATTACGCCTTTATCCCCGCGAAAAAATCCAACTAGAGTTAAATTACATTGCTTCGCCATATCAACAGCCATCGATGTTGCCGCTGAAACAGCTAGTAAAATTTCAATACCACAGATAGCAGTTTTTTGCACCATTTCATAACTAGCTCGGCTAGAAACCAATACTAATCCTTTGGCTAAGTCGCTATGAATTTGTAATTGTTTCGCCCGAAAACCTAATAATTTATCTAAGGCAACATGGCGACCAATATCTTCAAAACCAGCAATAAACTTACCTTGATCATCAAGCCATACTGCTGCATGAGTACAACCGGTTTTGGCACCAACTATTTGTACTTGCTTTAAATATGCAAGTACATTACTAAAATTAGTTAACTTAATGTTAGTAGTAAAAGGTAATGAAGGGATGATTTGACAGACTTGATCAATTTGCTCGGTACCGCAAATACCACAACCCGTCCTACCGGTTAAATTACGGCGTTTCGCTTTTAATTCTACAAATCGTCTGGATGATAACTCAATGTGAACTTCAATCCCTTTTGGGGTCTCAATGATATCAATACCATAAATTTCATTAACTGATTCAATAATTCTTTCAGTTAATGAAAAACCAATAGCAAAATAGTCAAGATCCTTAGGGGTTGCCATCATTACCACATGTGAAATACCGTTGTAAACTAATGCTACCGGTTTTTCTATAGCTAACACATCTTGTTCAGGGTGCTGTAATTGACTGTGGTTAAATTTATTTACTGCAATCGTTTTGATTCCAATAGTCATGTTTATCTCGTGGTTTTTAGCTTTACATTATCTAATGTTAATAAAATTTGACAGTTGTTATTAGTAATCAATTAAAAATAAATTAACCAATTATTAATAATGATTAAATATAGTCAAAAGATGCTACTGCTCAATAGCTAACTTAAACCTACATTTGATTATTATGTTAAAATGTCGAAATATAATCAATTTATAATTTACGAAGCAAAAGTATGTCATTACAGCAAATTACCCATGTAATAATGCAGTTTATACAAAACAATCAAATGTGGGCATTACCTATTATCTTTTTATTAGCCTTTGGTGAATCATTAGCCATTATTTCATTATTGGTACCGGCAACTGCCATTTTATTGGGTGCCGGTGCCTTAATCGGTGCTGGGGCAATTTCGTTTGTGCCGGTGTTAATTGCCGCTTCATTAGGGGCGATTATTGGTGATTCGGTTTCTTATTGGTTAGGTAAACACTATCATCAAGCAGTCATTGCCTCTTGGCCACTTAATCGCCACCCTAAATTAGTTTTTCGTGCTGAGCAATTTTTCCATCGTTACGGTACCTTTGGGGTTTTTATTGGTAGATTTTTTGGGCCTTTACGCGCCATTGTGCCGTTAATTGCCGGTACCATGCAAATGCCAACTAGCAAATTTAATTTAGCTAATATTAGTTCAGCACCAGTTTGGGCTTTTGTATTACTTGCTCCTGGAGCCTTTGGGGTACCATGGCTGGAAACTTTATTCGGTTAAATGGAACCCGCAGTATAACTGCGCCGGCCACTTTTGCGACCAAGTGCTTCCAGATTGGTTTGTAAAGGAGGAAATGGTAATTGCAGACCATGTTTACGGTAAGCCTCAATAATTAACTTTTGAATTTCGCTACGTAACAACATACGGTGCCCCATTTCGGCAGCAAACACGCGTAATTCAAATAATTGAATACCTTCTTGAATATCCACTAAAAATACCTGGGGTTCCGGTTCATTGAGTACATATTCACATTCAGCCGAGGCTTGTTGTAACAAACTGATTACTAATTCACTGTCGGCATCAATTGTGGCAGGAATGGTTAACACAATTCGGGTAATTGAATCTGACAATGACCAGTTAACTAATTGTTCGGTAATAAAGGCTTTATTTGGCATCACAATTTCTTTACGATCCCAATCAACAATCGTTATTGCGCGCGTATTGATTTTGGTGATATTACCAGTGAGATCGCGAATGGTAACCGTATCACCAATACGTACTGGTTTTTCAAATAGGATGATTAAGCCGGAAACAAAATTAGCAAAAATTTCTTGTAAACCGAATCCTAAACCGACCCCTAAAGCAGCAATCAACCATTGGATTTTCGACCAATCGATACCAATAAATGAAAAAGCTACCATACAACCAATCATAAGAATAATATATTTAGAGACAGTTGAAATTGCATAACCGGTGCCAGGGGCTAAATCTAAATGTTGTAAAATCCCCAATTCAAGCAGCGCCGGTAGATTTTTAACTAGTTGTACCGTAATAGTCATTACTAAGATCGCAATACAAACAGCACCCAAGGTAATATATTGTTCTATTTCCACCCCTTTTACGATGGCACTTGTTCCCCATAGTTTAATATTATTCATAAAGGCAAACGCAGAGTGTAATTCAGACCACAGCAAAATCATACTGATTAAGGCAACTAACATAATAATTGACCTAACTAGTTGTAATGATTGGGCGCTTATTACATCTAAGTCAATAACGGGTTCATCTACGCCCTCATTGATTGAAGCGAGTTCCTCCTCATGTACTTTAGCACGTTGCATCCGTTCTAATCGGTGCTGTTTGGCTCGGTCAAATTCAATGCGTCGTTTTTGGATCCACATCCAGCGGCGAGTCATAAAATAGATCACTAATAAGGCAAACCAGATAATTACCGATGCTTCAAGGCGTCCTAATAAAACTTGTGCTGTCGACAAATACCCCAAGCAAGCAGCAATAATTGCCAGCCACGGGGCACTTAATAAAATAAACCATAAAATATGACTTAGTAGGTTGTCACCAGAGCCTTTTTTATCAATATATAGGGGCACACCTGCACGGTGAATTGAATTAGTCATGAAAACTAAAGCAAAACACAAAACAATAAACGCACCACGACCTATCGTGGCTGCAAATTGACGATTATTAAATTGATCAAAGCTCATTACAATCATAACTAGCGGAATTACAACCCATACCGAAAGTTGATAGTATTTCATTGCTGCTCGAACGCTTTTTTCCGACCAACCAAAGTGAGTAATAAACAACCCATTACGTAAGGCAAAATGGGCAGAAATAATAAATACCCACAAAATTGGCGCTGCTGCATTAACCCCATATCCTAAGGCAACCGCTACCGGATAGTCCCAATTAATTTGCAACGCATAACCAAATACAGCCCATAAAATAGGTATTGGTAATGCCATAATTAAGGAATATATAATCACTTTTAAAGTTAATGAGTAACTATCTTGAGTAACTTTACCTACTCGTGACGCTGACTTACTTAAAAATGCATAATACTTAGAACGCATTTTAAAATGTACCGCCACAAATAACAGCGACAATATTAATAAAAAAAGCGGTTTAGGTGAGGTTAATACTTCTTTACTGGCATTATAAAGTTGCGCCACAGTATCTATAGAAAAGATAACATATACAACATCTTTAGCTAAGTTTAACGGGAATTTTAGCGATATCGGATTGACATCCGCTACCCAGAAAAAATAACGGTGAGCGGCATCATTAACTTCATCAATAGCATTAGTTAATTGTTTATTGGCAATTTTTAATTTAGTTAGTTCCAGAATAGTAGTATCGGTTCCCGAAATTAACGTTTTCAGCAATTCACTTTGTTCACGTAATAACCGGCGGTATGGTGTTGCCAGTTTGGTGGTATTGAGTGGGTTAGTTAATATCGGGTAGTTTTCTAACTCAGCTAAATTATTACTATAATTAAGTTGTTGAGCTTTGGCTTCAGCTATTTCGGCATCTAGCGCCTGTGATTTTGGCTTTTCTGGTAGTCGTAATAATTGTTGCCGCAGGGTTTCGCCTAGTGCAGTTGAAAAACTTAGCCATTCTCCCTGTTCATCAAGGGTTGCAAGGGTATTTTGTACATGGGAAATTTGCGTGGAAATATTGTTTTGTTCATTAACAATACTGGATAAGTGATTCTTCTGCAAATCCATATTTTGATGTAAATCGTCATTTTGTTTGCTTAACTGCGTGACAATTTGCGCCAACTGTTCTTCATCATTAATGACTATCGCGGTCTCTTCAGCCCATACTATTGGTGATAATAGTAATAATAACCAAATTAAAACCCCACGTAGCCACATAAAGTTATATCCTTTCAGCTAGTTTTTGACCAACTCGAGTTACATCGCCAACTTTTAAGTCACTATCAAATTCAATTGCATGAGAAGCGAATAAAGTAATTACGGTTGAACCTAATTTAAAACAACCCATATCTTGACCTTTAGTTAATTTCACTTCACCAGCATAGGTCCAACGTTTCATAATGCCATCACGTGGTGGAGTGATCACGCCTTCCCACTCAACTTCAATACTGCCAACAATGGTCGCCCCAACTAAAACTTGCGCCATAGGACCAAATTCAGTTTCAAATAAGCAAATTACTCGCTCATTTCGAGCAAAAATATTGGGAATACTCTCAGTTGTAGCTTGGCTTACTGAAAATAATGATCCTGGCACATAAATCATTTCCCGCAAAATAGCGTCACATGGCATATGAAAACGATGATAATTTTTAGGTGACAAGTAAGTGGTTGCATATGAACCATTGGTAAAAAACTTAATCATTTCAGGATGGCAGGCAAGTAAAGACTCTAAAGAATAAAAGTGCCCCTTAGCTTGTAATAATTGGTTAGTTTGAATAGTACCAAATTGACTTAACACACCATCAGCAGGCATTACTATCACATTAGCTGCGTCATCAATTGGGCGAGCATCATCTTTTAATTCACGCGCAAAAAAGTCATTAAAGGTTTGGTAATCTTTGACATTATCTAATTTTGCTTCATCTAAATTGACTTTATATAGTTTGCTAAAACCTATGATCATCCAAGTAGTCACTTTACCTAAACGTTTTTTAGCTAACCAACCAAAAATACTGGTTAATAATTGCTTAGGCAAAAGGTACTGAATGATTGCTTTAAATTGGTTTAACATAAATTGCTCTCTATATAATGGGTGGAAATGCGCCATTATAACAAGAATTATTGGGAATGTATAAAGCTGGTTTAATTGTAAATTTGTGGCATAGATCACATCCACTTTCAATATCTTGCCAACAAAATAACAACAATGGCAAACATTCAAATGTTGTAAAACTGAATCCTATCTAGACTGTCACCATCAAATCAATAATCAGGATAGTTAGGATGGCAGATAGATATATAGCAGCTATAGATTTAGGGGCTTCAAGTGGCAGAGTAATGTTGGCACGTTATCAATCACAAACCCAACATCTAACTCTGGAAGAGGTTCATCGTTTTAGTAATGGATTTAAACCGATAGCCCAAAATTTCTGTTGGGATCTAGTTTATTTAGAACAACAAATTCTAACCGGACTTAACAAAATTAGTGAACAAAATATCAAACTCGACAGTATTGGTATTGACACTTGGGGCGTAGATTATGTTTTGCTAGATAAAAATGGTACCGTAGTCGGTCCGACTTATGCTTACCGAGATCACCGTACAGATAATCTAATGACCAAAGTACAATCAGAATTAGGCATAGAAAATATTTATCAAAAAACTGGCATACAATTTCTGACTTTCAATACCTTGTATCAACTCAAAGCCATGATGCAAGAACAACCTGATTGGTTAGCACAAGTCACTGATTTAGTGATGATCCCCGATTATCTTATATACAGACTAACCGGTAAACTCAACCGTGAATATACCAATGCGACTACTACTCAATTAGTTAATGTGGCAACTAATGATTGGGATGATGATTTACTGAATTATCTTGGCGTGCCTCGTCAATGGTTTGGCAAAATCCAAGCACCTGGTAATACTGTAGGTTATTGGCATAATGCGTGTGGAGACATAATTCCAGTTATTGCAGTGGCAAGTCATGATACTGCCAGTGCCGTTATTGCTGCGCCACTCAAAAATCAAAGTTGTGCTTATTTATGTTCCGGAACTTGGTCGTTAATGGGGATTGAATCGAAAACACCGGTTACCGGCCCCCAAGCTCTAAAGGCTAATATCACTAATGAAGGTGGTGTTAATGGCAATTATCGAGTATTAAAAAACATAATGGGTTTATGGTTGTTTCAAAGAGTGTGCGCCGAACACAATGTATCTGACATTACTACTCTGATCGAACAAGCTAAGCAACAACAACCATTCCGCTATTTAGTTAATCCTAATGATGCCAGATTTTTAAATCCGGAATCAATGACCGAGGCCATCAAACAAGTGTCATTGGAAACTAACCATCAGGAACCGCAAACCTTACCACAGCTAGTGCGTTGTATCTTTGATAGTTTAGCAGTGCTTTATAAAACAGTGATAGAAGAATTATCAACCTTAACTAAACAACCAATAAAAACCTTACATATTGTTGGTGGAGGTTGTCAAAATGCTTTTTTAAATCAGTTATGTGCCGATTTATGCAAAATTGATGTAACTGCTGGCCCAATTGAATCTTCCGCCTTAGGCAACATAGGTTACCAACTTATTTCATTAGGAGATGTTCCTAATGTATCCAACTTGCGTGCAATTATTGCGCAAAATTTTGACACTAAATATTACCGTCCGACGACTAATTACGATCTAAATAAACGATTAACTAATTAAAACAATTTATATATTTTATTAAGGAGTATCCGATGAGTGGAATTGATAATGCCTACCAAATTGCCAAAGCAAGATTTGCTGAAATTGGTGTAGATACAGATGCAGCTATTACTGCAATGGCTAAATTACCTATCTCAGTTCATTGCTGGCAAGGTGATGATGTGGCTGGCTTTGAAAAACAAGCCGGTGATTTAACCGGTGGAATACAAGCAACTGGTAACTACCCAGGCAAAGCACGTACTGCTGACGAACTTAGATCAGACTTAGATACTGCATTTAAGCTTATACCAGGCCCTAAACGCCTCAATTTACATGCATCCTATTTAGAAGCAGATCACAAAGTAGAACGAAATGAAATCAAACCAGAGCATTATGCTAACTGGGTAAAATGGGCTAAAAAACAAAAAATTGGTCTAGATTTTAATCCTACTTATTTTTCACATCCTTTGAGCAATGATGGTACGTTAACACATACTAACAAAAAAATACGTCAATTTTGGATCGATCATGGTAAAGCTTGCCGTAAAGTGTCCGAATATTTTGGTAAGGAATTAGGTACTGCATCAGTAATGAATATCTGGTTACCGGATGGTATGAAGGACATTACCGTTGATAAATTTGGTCCAAGACAACGTTTATTAGAATCTTTGGATGAAATTATCAGTGAAAAAATCAATCCTAAATATCATATTGATGCCGTAGAAAGTAAATTATTTGGTATTGGTTTAGAATCCTATACTGCTGGTTCAAACGAATTTTATCTTGCCTATGCTACTTCACGTAAAACTGCACTTTGTTTAGATGCTGGTCACTTCCATCCAACTGAAGTTATCTCCGACAAAATTTCAGCAGTTATGCCATTTGTTGAACATTTGTTATTACACGTTAGCCGCCCGGTACGTTGGGATAGTGACCATGTGGTACTGTTTGACGATGAAACTCAAAACATAGCTAGCGAAATCGTCCGTAACAATTTATTTAATCGAGTCCATATTGGTTTAGATTTCTTTGATGCTTCTATTAACCGTATTGCAGCTTGGGTTATTGGTACTCGCAATATGAAAAAATGTTTATTAAAAGCGTTACTAGAACCAACTGCGAAACTTAAAAAAATGGAACATGATCGCGACTTTACTTCCCGATTAGCATTATTAGAAGAACAAAAATCATTACCATGGCAAGCCGTTTGGGACAAATATTGTCAACAAAATGAGGCACCAATTGGTAGTGCTTGGTTAGATGTTGTTCGTCAATACGAAAAAACAGTATTAAGTCAACGTTAATAAGGTGAGGACTATGCAACAGATTCTATCTTCATGGTTTGTACAAGGTATGATCAAAGCCACATATGATATGTGGCTAAAAGGCTGGGATGAACGTAATGGTGGTAATGTTAGCTTACGCTTGCTCGATAGTGATGTAGCTTCATTTAAAAGTGATTTTTATGCAAATCCTCGCCATGAATCATTAACTCAAGATGTGAGTAAACTTGCTAATCAATACTTTATTGTTACTGGTTCAGGCAAGTTTTTCCGTAATGTAATATTAGATCCAGCCGATACCTTAGCTGTGGTTAAGATCGATGAACAAGGTAAAGGTTATTACATAATGTGGGGATTAATCAATGGGGGATTACCAACCTCTGAATTAGCAGCACATTTACAATCTCATATTGTCCGTATTGAAAAGAGTCAAGGTAAAGATCGCGTCATCATGCATTGCCATGCCACTAACTTAATAGCCTTAACTTATGTATTAGAGCTAGAAAGCGCAGTCATAACCAGATTGTTATGGGAAATGAGTACTGAATGTTTGGTTGTTTTTCCTGATGGCGTAGGCGTGGTGCCGTGGATGGTTCCCGGTAAAGATGAAATTGGTTATGCCACAGCTAAACAAATGGTTAAACATACTCTAGTGTTATGGGCTTTCCATGGTGTGTTTGGTACCGGAGCAACATTAGATGAAACCTTTGGTTTGATTGATACTGCTGAAAAATCAGCAGAAGTATTGGTTAAAGTTTTATCCATGGGTGGCAAACGCCAAACAATATCTACTGAGCAATTTAAACATTTGGCTGAACGTTTTGGTGTTAATCCGATGGCAGATGCTTTAAAAGAGTAATTAGTGGACTAACAAACCAAATTTAAAGTTATAACTAAAAATATAAGGGAAAATATATGGGTAGTTCAATTATATTAGGTATCTTTTGGCACTTTGTTGGTGCCACTTCAGCGGCATGTTTTTATGCTCCTTTGAAAAAAGTACAACATTGGTCATGGGAAACCATGTGGTCAGTAGCAGGTATTTTTTCATGGATTATTTTACCATGGTCAATTAGCTATTTCTTACTGCCTGACTTCTGGGCTTATTATGGTTCATTTAGTTCAGATATACTCATTCCGGTATTCCTATTTGGCGCCATGTGGGGTGTTGGTAATGTTGGTTATGGTTTAACCATGCGTTATTTAGGTATGTCAATGGGGATCGGTATTGCTATTGGTATAACCTTAATAGTTGGTACCTTAATGACACCAATCTTACAAGGAAAATTTGGTGAATTGATCGCGTCTACCGGTGGCAAAATGACTATTTTAGGTGTTATTGTTGCTGTGGTTGGAGTGGCAATTGTTTCTTATGCTGGGTTATTAAAAGAAAAAACACTGGGTGTACAAGTTGAGGATTTTAATCTTAAAAAAGGTTTATTGTTAGCAATTATGTGTGGTATCTTTTCTGCCGGTATGTCATTTGCTATGAGCTACGCAGTACCAATGCATACTAAAGCTGCGGAATTAGGTGTCGATCACCTTTATGTCGCATTACCTAGTTATGTGGTAATTATGGGTGGTGGTGCCATTGTTAACCTTGGTTTTTGCATTATTAGATTATGTGCAAAAAAAGATCTTTCTTTCAAACGGGACATGTCCGTGGCTAAATCACTACTTATTAGTAATGCACTATTTGCCATCCTTGGTGGCGCGATGTGGTATTTCCAATTCTTCTTTTATGCTTGGGGGCACGCCAACATCCCAACTGAATATGGCTTTATGAGTTGGATGTTACACATGAGCTTCTATGTGTTATGTGGTGGTATTGTCGGTTTAGTGTTAAAAGAATGGCTTGGCACCGGTAAAAAACCAGTACGCATTCTTTGTATTGGTTGTTTAGTAATTATTGTCGCTGCCAATATTGTTGGACTAGGTATGGCTAATTAATTAAAAGGAATAATATATGACATTTCGTATGATCTTAAATGAAACATCTTATTTTGGGGCTGGTTCAATTAGCCACATTGTAGATGAAGTTAAAAAACGTGGTTTTAAAAAAGCATTAGTGGTAACCGATAAAGATTTAATTAAATTTAAAGTAGCCACTAAAGTTACCGATTTATTAGATAAAAATGGCTTAAAGTATCAGATTTTTGATGAAGTCATGCCTAACCCAACTATTGGTGTGGTGAAAAAAGGTGTTGAAGTTTTCAAACAATCTGGCGCTGATTATCTAATTGCTATTGGTGGCGGTTCTCCGCAAGACACCGCCAAAGCAATAGGTATTATTATCAATAATCCAGAGTTTGCTGATGTACGTAGCTTAGAGGGGGTAGCACCGACTAAAAAACCAGCGGTGCCAACTATCGCTATTCCAACCACAGCAGGTACTGCGGCTGAAGTAACCATCAATTATGTGATCACTGACGAAGAAAAGAAACGCAAATTTGTATGTGTTGATCCTCATGACATTCCGGCCGTTGCCATTATTGATTCCGACATGATGGCTAGTATGCCAGCTAGCTTAAAAGCAGCAACCGGGGTAGATGCCTTAACTCATGCCATTGAAGGTTATATTACTAAAGGTGCTTGGGAATTGTCGGATATGTTCCACCTCAAAGCTATCGAAGTGATTTCACGTTCGTTACGAGATTCAGTTAAAGGCATAGCCAAAGGTGGTGAAGATATGGCTTTAGGGCAATATATTGCCGGAATGGGATTCTCTAATGTTGGTTTAGGTTTAGTACATGGTATGGCACATCCACTAGGTGCTTTTTATGGTACGCCACATGGTGTGGCTAATGCAGTCTTATTGCCGCATATTATGGCCTATAATGCTGAATTTACGGCAGATAAGTATCGGGATATCGCCAAAGCCATGGGTGTGCAGGGCACAGAAACCATGAGCACACAAGCAGCTCGTAAAGCCGCGGTTGATGCAGTTAAACAGCTCAATAAAGATGTAGGAATTCCGGCAACATTAAAAGAGATTGGCGTTAAACAAGAGGACATCGCAGCACTAGCTCAAGCTGCTTTTGATGATGTTTGTACTGGCGGTAACCCTCGCGACACCAATGTCAAAGAAATTGAGGAATTGTACCGTTCTGTGTATTAATTGATCAAACGACACGCTTGTCGCAGGAATGGGTATATATAACAATATAACCCATTCCTATAAGGCATAAACAAGCCAAAATAAAAGAGGGAATCAATATGCTAAGAAAAGCATCCATAATGCAAGTTAACCCAGATAAACACGCCGAATATAAAAAACGCCATGACGAAATTTTCCCGGAATTAGTTGCAGAATTAAAGGCTCATGGCGCACACAATTACTCTATTTTTTTAGATAGCAAACGCAATCTATTATTTGCTTATGTGGAAATTGAATCCGAAGAACGTTGGGACGCAGTTTCTAAAACAGCTGCTTGTCAAAAATGGTGGGCATTTATGCGGGATATTATGCCAAGCAATGCCGATAACAGCCCTATAAGTGAAGAACTATTACCAGTTTTCTACCTGAAATAACTAATAGTTACTCTCTTTAAGTATAAACAAGAGAGTAATTAGTCCATTTTGGTATTATGGAATTGCGCACGATATTGTGAAGGGGTTTGATTGGTTTCCTTTTTAAATACCGCTGAAAAATAATTACTATCATCATAACCGCATTCAGCGGAAATGGTACTAATAGCAGTTGGGGTATTACGCAGTAATGACATCGCTTTACATAAACGTAGTTTGTGTAAATAGCCATTGATTGTCATACCAGTTTGATGTTTAAACAAGCGACTAAGTGAACGGCTGGCAATATTGTAATCTTTGCAAAACATTTCAAAATTAAATGGGCCAGCAATGCTGTTATGCAGTACGGTAAACAAAATGTCCAACTGATGAGTTGCGGTAGGAGCAATATCATTAGGTTGCTGCTTAATCCTATCGAGTAAAATAATAAGTTGTAAAAATAATGCTTCAGACAAGTGTACTGAGGCTAAATTATTCTTTTTAGATTCAATAGACAATTGTTCAATCAAGGGTGATAACTGCTTTAAAAATGAAGGCTGGATACGCCACAGTCGCTCGGTGTGCTTGGCATTAATTTTCGGCAAATACGGCTCAATGATAGATGATAAAAACAGAATTTCTCTAATATATAATATATTGTATAATTTAAGATTATTAACAGATTCAAAGCCATGAATATCATCGTGATTAATATACAAAATATCGCCACTAGTGATGGGATAAATATAATCATTCCACACATGCACACCATTACCGGATGACACCACAACTAACTCATCAAAATCATGGTCATGTAATGGAAAAGGGTCTTGATGTTCTCTTTTTTCAACAGTAACGGTATTTAAATCAGAAATAAAATAATCCTGCTTATATAAATGTAAATATTTATGCATAACCGATCCCTGTTAATATAACCACAACATTAATGATACCTTTTATCCGGGTTATTGCGTAATGTTTGTGGCGTAAGATTAAATTCTTGTTTAAAACATGTTGCAAAATATGCACTATCATTAAAACCACATTCTTGAGCGATAGTAGTAACGGATTTACCGGTATAAATTAATTGTGAATAAGCATCAGCTAGCCGCAGTTTTATTAAATATTTTTGTGGCGAAATACCTATTTCACTTTTTACATGGCGGTGGAATGAACGCAAAGATAATGAAAATTGTTGGGTAACATGGCTCCAATCGATATCTTCTTTAAAATGGACTTGAACCCAGCGTAACAGTTGCCTAACGCGATTATCGTTAGTACCAGTTCCAGTTTCAACATACTGATTTTGTTTAAATAAAATTAACAATTGTAAAAATAAACTTTCTTGATACGCGGTAGATCCTGTGTCGCTATGATTTAATTCTGTCAAAATAGTTTGAATATTGTGATCACATTTTTTATCAAAAAAATAATGGGCTTGAAAAGGATCTTGTTGCGGGATCAAATCGCTAATCCCATTGATGAAATTGAATCTATCCGGATCTCTAAATAAAATATTGGTCAAATGTAAATTATCCACATTTTCGTATAAATGGCAGTCTGAGGCATGAATATAAAACATCATGCCTGGGTATAAATCAAACAAATGACCATTCAAAATATGTTTGCCATGCCCGCCAGTTACTATCACAATTTCATTAAAGTTATGTGTATGCTCAGGATAAACCGGTTGAGGGTTTCTTGGTTCAATAGTAATATTTTGCTCATTACAGGCAAAATAATCTTTATCAAAAAGCATCTGTACCATGAAATAATCCTCGCTTCAATGATAATGAGAATATTCTATGTAGGAAATGCTAATCTGACCATTAAGATTTGGACATGGAAAATATATTTTTGGCTGTAATTTATAGGAACGCAGAACTTTTTTGTAAAAGTGTGCGAAAACTCACACTTTTATAAAAAATATTTATACGCAAACGTAGGGTTCTCAGGAAACATCTTGGCAAAAATACAGTTTAAAATCCCAAAAAAAATACTAGGTTATTGACCACAAATACTGGAATTAATATACCGATTGACCACTTCATATAACCAAAAAAGCTAGGCATGTTGATCTGATGTTGGTTAGCGATACTCTTAACCATAAAGTTTGGCGCGTTACCTATGTAACTCAGTGCTCCCATAAATACTGAGCCCATGGAAATTGCCAGTAAAGTCTTTTCTAAAGTAGTCATTAAGGTGGTGGCATCGCCAGCGGCTAGATTAAAAAACACCAGATAGGTTGGTGCATTATCTAAAAATCCTGAGAGTAAACCAGACAGCCAAAAATACATGCTATTAATTGCTTGTCCTTGATCGTCGGTAACCAACGTGACTACCGATGCTAAAGCACCATCAGTACCAGCACGTAAAATTGCCAGCGCCGGTACAATGGTAATAAAAATACCTATAAACAATTTTGCCACTTCAATGATAGGTTGCCAGTTAAATTCATTACCGGCTCGTACTTGTTTAGGAGTGATTAAAATAGAAACTAAAGTAATGACAATAAACACGCCGTTACGTACTAAATGAGGCAAGCTGATATGTGAGCCGAGTATGCTAATACTAATCGATGATTGCCAAATGCCAGAACCTAACACACTAATAATAATGGCAATTAATAATAAAATGTTGTAGTAACCATAGATTTTAATCGTTTTATTGGTTTTTATTGGTGTGGTTACGGTTAAACCAGAATATTGTTGCCGATAATAATAGCAATCAAGGCAATAAAATATCCCTAACAGCAAAATTGTGGTTAATAAAACTGGGGCTAACATATGTTTGATAGTCCAGAAAAAATCTACCCCTTTTAAAAAGCCAATAAATAAAGGCGGATCACCTAACGGCGTTAATCCACCGCCAATATTGGCGACTAAAAAGATAAAAAAGATAATAATATGCACACGCTGTTGTCGTTCCCGATTAGCTCGAATTAATGGGCGAATCATCAGCATTGCCGCGCCGGTAGTCCCCATAATAGAAGCCAATAAAGTACCTATTGCTAATAAGCCAACATTGAGTTTTGGGGTGCTGATGGCATCACTTTTAATTAAAATGCCGCCGGAAGTGGTGAATAGTGCCAGTAATAGTAAAATAAAAGGAATGTATTCTTCTAAAATAGCGTGTGTGGTGAAATGAACGGTGGTTTGCCAACCAAATGAGACGAACATAGATACTAATAACAGTAGCATCCACAATGAGATGATTTTGCCATAGTGATAGTGCCAAAGTCGGGGCAACCATAGTGGTAATAACGCAATAGATAGCAAAGTCCCGGCGAAAGGTGATGCCCACAACAGCGAAAGATCATGACCACTAAAATCGCGTGCCAACAAGTCAAATGGTAATAACAATAAAGCTAACAACGAAGCGAGTGATAATGTAAAGCGATTGTTCATAGTGCTATCTAGTTGATAAAAGATGCAAAATTATAGCAAATCCGAAAATAGATGGCTAATTCTGTTAACAGAGATTCAATATAGCTTATTAAGTCTTAGCAATCATAAATAAGTATAATGTAATTAGTCCAATTCCGGAGTTGCTGCTTCGCATATTGACTGTAATGCCTTTATAATAAATCTAAATATTATTTTTGGATAAATTATGCAACAGCCGTCAAATTCAGTTATTAAATCCCCTTTACATCCACGTAATAAACATCGCGCTGGTTATCATTTTGCTGAGCTCATACAAACCTTACCCGAGTTATCTCCGCTGGTGAAACAAAATCAGTATGGCAATTGGTCGATTGATTTTGCAGATCCAATCGCGGTTAAAATGCTCAATAAAGCCTTGTTGTTACACTATTATCAACTTATTTATTGGGATATACCCAATGATTATTTGTGTCCGCCCATTCCCGGGCGCGCAGATTATATTCACTATTTAGCTGATTTATTGGCTCAAGATCATCACAACTTTATTCCTACTGGTAAGCAAGTTAAAGTTTTAGATATTGGCGTAGGGGCGAATGTGATCTACCCAATTATTGGCAGTACTGAATACGGTTGGTCATTTGTCGGCAGTGATGTTAATCCTAAGGCGCTCAAAGTGGCAAGGTTAATCACTCAAGCCAATAGCTTATTGAAAGGCTCTTTACAGTGCCGATTGCAACCTGATAGTGCAGCTATTTTTCGGCATATTATTAAACCACGCGAGTTTTATATGCTGACACTATGTAATCCACCATTTCATGCTTCAGCGCAACAAGCTCTAGCCAGTGCGCATAAAAAATTAAAAAATTTGGGGAAATTACACCATCCCAATCAAAAAGCTATACTCAACTTTGGTGGGCAACAAGCAGAGTTATGGTGTCAAGGTGGTGAAAGTGCTTTTATTACTAATATGCTTGCCGAAAGTGTTACTTACAAACGGCAATGTTTATGGTTTACCTCACTAGTTTCAAAAAAAGAGTCACTAGCCGTAATTAAACAACAATTAAAGCGAATTGCCGCAGTTGAAAGCAGAATTATCCCGATGGCTCAAGGGCAAAAAATAAGCCGATTCGTAGCGTGGACTTTTTTCAGGCCAGATGAGCGCCAGCAGTTCTGTCAAGATGTTTCCTGAGAACACTACGTTTAAGTATAAAAATATTCACTAGAGTAACTTGTATTAACGGATTTTCCATTGTGATTAATAGTATAAATCTATATCGATTTTTTATTGATAAATATCAATAAATTAATTGTGTTTTGTTATTTATTTTTAATAAATCAAACCGATAGACAGAAGGGTTTCCTAAAAATTGGATAGCATATTGTATATGTTTTGATTAAGATATCTCGGTTATAAAATAATCTATATCAGCCTGATATTTTCAAAATTGCATAGGAATGATTGATATGAACGGGAATGAAACAGCTGCACTTATTCAAAAGTTACATGCTATTGTAGGGCACAAACATACATTAACCGATTCTGCCCGTACGCTACCTTACCGTAAAGGTATTCGTTTTGGTGAGGGTGATGCTATAGCCGTGGTTTTGCCAGGCACATTAGTCGAGCAATGGCAAGTTTTAAAAGCCTGCGTTGAAGCAGATGTAATTGTGATAACCCAGTCTTCTAATACCGGGTTAACTGGTGGTTCAACCCCTGATGGCAATGACTATGATCGTCCTATTGTAATTGTTAGTACTCGTCGTTTAGATGGTATTCAAGTCATTGAAAATGGTGAACAGGTAGTGTGTTTGCCGGGTAGTACTTTGTTCCGATTAGAAAAAGAGTTAAAAAAATACCAACGTGGGCCACATTCGGTGATCGGTTCGTCTTGTATTGGCGCTTCGGTTATGGGGGGAGTGTGTAATAACTCGGGTGGCGCTTTAATCCAACATGGTCCGGCTTATACTCAAATGGCGGTTTTTGCTCAGCTAGATGAAAAAGGTGAGTTACATTTAGTTAATCACTTAGGAATAGAGCTTGGTGAAGATCCTGAAACTATTTTAAATAATTTACAAAATCACACTTATACAGACAAAGATATTAAACGCGATGCTGGTTTAGGGCATGACCATAATTATCGTGATCATGTACGAAAAATTGACGCCGATACTCCGGCGCGTTTCAATGCGGATCCTGAATTGCATTACGAAGCCTCAGGTAGTGCTGGTCGGTTAATGGTATTTGCAGTACGTTTGGATACCTTTCCACTTGAAGGCGATACGGCTGTATTTTACATTGGCACTAATGATACCAATGAACTTGATGATATTCGTCGTCACATTTTAGGTAAGTTTGATAATTTGCCGGTTTCTGGTGAATATATTCATCGTGATGCCTTTGATATTGCCGCAGTTTATGGTAAGCACTTGTTTTTAGCCATTCAAAAATTAGGTACTGATACTATTCCTCGCTTATATGCTTTTAAAAATTGGGTTGATCGCATTGCTAGCAAAATCCCATTATTCCCGAATAATTTTTCGGATCGCTTTGCAGTAACCGTCTGTAAAATTTTGCCGCACCATTTACCTAAGTCTATTCGTGATTATCGTGATCGTTACCAACATCATTTGATTTTAAAAATGGCCGATAATGGTATTGCTGAAGCAGCTGCATTTTTACAAGAATATTTTCAAAACAGGAATGGTAGTTATTTTTGCTGTAATCCAAAAGAAGCCGAGGCCGCCATGTTACATCGTTTTGCAACTGCAGGAGCTGCCACTGTTTACCGTAGTGTACATAGTAAAACCGTGGAAGATTTAGTTGCCTTAGATATTGCTTTAAGGCGTAATGACAAACAATGGTTTGAAACCTTACCAGAGAGCATTAGCCAACATTTTATTCATAAATTGTATTATGGTCATTTTTTCTGTTCGGTGTTCCATCAGGATTATATTGCTAAAAAAGGTACTGATTGCGCCAAAGTTGAAGAAGAAATGTTGAAAATCTTGGACCAACGCGGGGCACAGTATCCGGCAGAGCATAATGTTGGGCATTTGTACCATGCCAATGACGATTTGAAAAACTTCTATCATCAACTTGATCCGACTAATAGTTTTAATCCGGGTATTGGTAAAACATCTAAGAAGAAATTCTGGCATTAATTTTGATAATGTTAACTAGTAGGTTAGCTAGTGATTTAGTCCTATTAGGTGGCTTTTAGGTTTAGCAATAACATTATTGATAGCGCTAATTAACTTTGTAAAGATGTTTCCTGTCTACTATACGTTTGCGTATAGATATTAATCAACTAATATTATCCCACTTGTTAGTAGAGTGGGATAATATCATCAAATCATTATAATAATTTTTTCAATTGATACAGCACGTCTAAAGCTTGCTTGGCTGTTAGTGAATCAGGATCTATTTGCCTTAAAGTTTGTTCCACTTCAGATGGTTCTGGCTCAGTGACAAACGAAAGTTGAGAAGTATCAACATGGCTATTGGCTGATTGTTTGGATATAACCTCCAACTCTTTGAGTTTTTGTTTAGCGCGTTTTAAAATCGTTTTAGGTACTCCGGCAAGCCCGGCAACAGCAATACCATAACTCTTACTGGCTGCACCTTCGGCCACTTCATGAATAAACGCCACGGTATTATTATGCTCAACCGCATCAAAGTGGATATTGTATACTCCTTGCATATGTTCCGGTAATTGGGTTAGTTCAAAGTAGTGAGTGGCAAAAAGTGTCATTGCTTTGATTTCATTAGCTAAGTTTTCAGCACAAGCCCAAGCTAGTGACAGTCCGTCATAGGTGGAGGTGCCACGACCGACTTCATCCATTAACACCAAACTCTGTGCGGTAGCGTTGTGCATAATATTGGCGGTTTCTGTCATTTCTACCATAAAGGTGGAACGGCCGGATGCTAAATCATCAGAAGCCCCTATACGAGTAAAAATGCGATCGACCGGACCAATAATTGCTTTAGTTGCTGGCACAAAACTACCAATATAAGCCAGTAACACAATTAAGGCGGTTTGGCGCATATAGGTGCTTTTTCCCCCCATATTGGGGCCTGTAATAATCAGCATACGTCGTTCAGGTGATAAGCGTAACGAATTAGCAATAAAAGGCGTGGCTAACACTTGTTCAATAACGATATGACGGCCGCCCTGAATTTCAATGCCCGCTTTAGTGGTTAGTGTTGGGCGCTGATAGTTCAAGGTTAATGCCCTCTCAGCCAAATTAGTTAGTACATCTAATTCAGCTATCGCCTCAGCACTGGTTTGCATGGCGGCAAGATCGGGTAATAACTGCTCAAATAATTGTTCATAAAGTTGTTTTTCTAAGGCTAAGGCTCGGCTTTTTGCGGTCAGTACTTTGTCTTCATACTCTTTCAATTCGGGAATAATATAACGTTCAACATTTTTAAGCGTTTGCCGGCGAGTATAATGAATTGGCGCTAAATGGCTTTGACCACGACTGATTTGAATATAGTAACCGTGCACTGCATTAAATCCAACTTTCAATGTGTCAATGCCTAGGGTTTCACGCTCCCTTATTTCTAATTGTTCAAGATAATTGGTTGCGCCATCCGCCAAGTTACGTAGTTCATCTAAATCAGCATTATAACCAGTAGCAATTACCCCACCATCGCGAATAATCACCGGCGGCGCTTCGACAATAGCACTATTGAGCAACTCAGCAATATGATCGAATTGGTTAATTTTGGTGCTTAAACTGGTTAGGTAAGGTAAAGTAAAATTAGTTAATAATTGTTGCAGTTGTGGTAATAAATTATAGGCGTCACGTAAACGCGCAAAATCGCGTGGGCGAGCACTATGTAATGCCAATCTAGCTAAAATACGCTCAATATCGCCAATCTGTTTTAATAATGGCTGCACTTCGGTAACATACTGGTGCAATTCGTTAATAGCATCTTGACGATTTTGTAAGGTAGTCAGATTACGAATTGGCGAATGCAGCCAACGTTTTAACATACGGCTACCCATTGGGGTTTGGGTTTTATCCAATATTTCTGCTACAGTATTTTGAGTACCGCCTGATAAGTTTTCGGTGATCTCTAAATTGCGACGAGTGGCAGCATCGAGTACCACAAAATCATAAGATGATTCTTTAATAATCGCGCGAATATGCGGTAAAGCAGTGCGTTGAGTATCTTTGACATATTGTAATAAACAACCGGCGGCACAAAGTGCGTAATTGCAATCTTCTACGCCAAATCCTACTAAGTCGTTGGTACCAAATTGCAAATTAAGTTGTTGTTTGGCGGTTTCTAGATCGAAGTCCCAAAACGGACGGCGGCGTAACCCTTGCCGACTTTCAATCAACTGCATAGTTTGAAAGTCTTCCGGGTAGAGTAATTCAACCGGATTAGTTCGTTGTAATTCGGCTTGAATTTCTTCAATATTATCACACTCAAACACAAAAAATCGCCCAGAGCTAATATCTAAAGTTGCATAACCATAGTGATTTTTAGCTTGCCAAATGGCGGCTAATAAATTGTCCTTCCGATCTTCTAATAATAGTTCGTCACTGACAGTACCTGGTGTAACTATACGAACAATTTTGCGTTCGACAGGCCCTTTGCTAGTAGCCGGATCGCCAATTTGTTCACAAATCGCGACTGATTCCCCCTGTGAAATTAATTTGGCTAAATAGGTTTCAACAGCATGATAAGGCACGCCAGCCATAGGAATCGGCTCACCATTGGAAGATCCACGCTTGGTTAATGAAATATCTAGTAGTTGCGAACCACGCTTAGCATCATCGTAGAACATTTCATAAAAATCACCCATCCGATAAAATAACAAAATATCCGGATTTTCAGCTTTTAACTTTAGGTATTGCCGCATCATTGGTGTGTGGTCGGTTAAATAGTCTTCATTAATCATGGCATTGTTTCTTATCGGTTTATCACATTCAATTGGTTATGTTTTTATGGTTACAAGTTGTAATTATACAATTTTCTTGTTTGGTGTCATTATACATGAAACTATGAAAGAGAATGTCATTATCCTAACATGATGCGATTTTGGTATAAAAAAATAAAAATTTAATTTGCTAATTAGATAGTATTAGCATTAATGTAATAAACCCAAATATGTGCTTAAGTAGCAACATAGTTGAGTTTATTTATGCTTATATTATGGCAGTATGGCAAATGATCTTACAGGAAAGCCAGAAGCTTGATTTGGTTTGGCAACGATATTAAAAATAACCGCGCCTTTAGTCGGTAGTTTATCTAAATTAGTCATTAATTCAATTTGGTAAGTATCTTGCTCTAATACATAATACTCACCTTTTAAAGCCTGATTTTTGCGGAACTCTTTAGCTGAATCAGTATCAAATGTTTCATGACCAATAGCTTTAATTTTGCGATCTTCGAATAAAAATTGTAACGCATCCATTCCCCAACCAGGAATCTGATTATTGCCGTCAACATCTTTATTTTCCATCGCACTTTGTGAAGGCCAACGCTTACTCCAATCCGTTCGCAAAGCGACAAAAGATCCGGCTTCGATTTGTCCATGTTCCTGTTCAAATGCGATGACATCTTCTTTTGATAATGAGAAATTAGGATCGCGTTGAGCTCGCTGAGATTGGTCAATCACAATTAACGGTAACACCAATTCATGAAGTTCAAGCTCGTGTAGATAACGGGTATTGGGTACAAAGTGGATAGGGGCATCAATATGGGTCCCATACTGGCTAGGAAAACAAAATTCTTGTGCCAGAAAACCATCTGCATGACTAAACAATGTTTTTATTTGAGCACTTTTAAACATAAAAAAATGGGGCGAATTATGATCAAAAGTGTGGGTTAAATCAATCCATTTTTTTGATTTTAATAAATTTAGGGCTTGTAATACGTCGCTAGTCAAAATTATTCCTTACATTTTATTAGTGAATTATTGATATATAGTAAGGGTGTTGAGTTTATTAAGCCAATAATTTTAATTTATATTGTTATAACTATTTTTTCTAAACAAAATAAGAAATAATTAAAATAATAAACTAATTATAATTGTGTTTCTCGTCAATAGACGTGATAACTGATCGGTTAAATTTATATTTGCATTTTATTTAATTTTCATCTAAAAGTAGTTTCTGTATTAAATTAACTATTTTCGATATTATCTATATGAAAAATTCATTATTGTTGTCTTAATAAGATACATTTTGAATTTAATTTATTATTGTACAATTATTCGAATATTCTTGAATAAATCCTAAAAATTTGATAGCTTAGCGTAAAGATTTTTTATATTTAAAACACAAAAAAAGAAGGTAATTGTTATGACAATCAAAGTAGGTATTAATGGTTTTGGACGTATTGGTCGTATTGTTTTCCGTGCTGCACAAAAACGTTCAGACATTGAAATTGTAGCTATTAATGATTTATTAGATGTTGATTATATGGCTTACATGCTTAAATATGATTCAACTCATGGTCGTTTCGACGGTACTGTTGAAGTTAAAGATGGTAAACTAATCGTTAACGGTAAAACAATCCGTGTTACTGCTGAAAGAGATCCTGCAAACTTAAGATGGAACGAAGTGGGTGTTGACGTTGTTGCTGAGGCGACTGGTTTATTTTTAACTGATGAAACTGCACGTAAACACATTCAAGCTGGTGCCAAGAAAGTTGTTTTAACTGGTCCTTCAAAAGATGCAACTCCAATGTTTGTTATTGGTGTTAACGATAAAGATTATGCAGGTCAAGATATCGTATCAAACGCATCATGTACTACTAACTGTTTAGCGCCTTTAGCTAAAGTTATCAACGATAATTTTGGTATTGTTGAAGGTTTAATGACAACTGTTCACGCAACAACTGCTACTCAAAAAACTGTTGATGGTCCATCTCACAAAGATTGGCGTGGTGGTCGTGGTGCTGCTCAAAACATCATTCCTTCATCTACAGGTGCTGCTAAAGCTGTAGGTAAAGTGATTCCTGAATTAAACGGTAAATTAACCGGTATGGCTTTCCGAGTACCAACTCCTGATGTTTCTGTAGTTGATTTAACTGCACGTCTAGAAAAACCTACAAAATATGAAGATATTTGTAAAGTAGTTAAAGCAGCAGCTGAAGGCCCAATGAAAGGTGTGCTTGGCTATACTGAAGATGATGTTGTATCTACCGACTTTGTAGGTGAAGTTTGTACTTCAGTATTCGACGCTAAAGCGGGTATTCAATTAAGTGACAAATTTGTTAAACTTGTTGCTTGGTATGATAATGAAGTCGGTTATTCTAACAAAGTTTTAGATTTAATCGCAGTTGTGTCTAAAAAATAATCTGCATTAAATTATTGTTATTTTAAAAAACGGCCTTATGGTCGTTTTTTTATGTGTAATAAAAAAACGCTCATTAAAAATGAGCGTTTTTAAATTATATCAATTATGTAATTATCAATTAGATAACTACAACTTCGGCCGCTGCTGGTCCACGAGGGCTATCTTGGATAGAAAACTCAACTTGTTGACCTTCAGCTAAAGTTTTGAATCCGTCACCGGAAATAGCTGAAAAATGTACAAAAACGTCTTTGCTTCCATCGCTTGGCGTAATAAAACCAAAACCTTTACTCTCATTAAACCATTTTACTTGGCCAGTTTTTTTATTCATTTACTAAACATCCTAACAATAATTAATATTTTGCCTTTGTGGCGTGAGTAGACTCTATAACTTAATATTCTAATTATAAGAACATAAACTAAAAATGTAGTTGAAAAATACACTATAAAGTTAACCGTTTTTATAAAAATATACGTCGTTCAGAAGTCTGTTACTATTACCGCATAAATCATAATCGAAAGCAAGCTATTAATGACAATTTTTTTATCTTAGAGTACAGTTTTTTTTAAAATTTTTATATATAAGGGTTTAATTTGATATAAAGCAAGTTATTGCTAGTTAACCATATTAAATTAATTTCGAAAGTGAAAATAAAGAGCCATAAATTGACATATTATGACTCTTTAATTGACAGTTACTGACGGTTTTCTAGAACAGTAATTAACAAATTGGTAATTTTATTTATTTTTAGCTCTGGCGAAGGATTCCATAATTTCTTTGCGAGCCGCATCTACATTTTCCCAACCATCAACTTTAACCCATTTACCTTTTTCAAGCGCTTTATATTGTTCAAAAAAGTGTTTGATTTGTGATTTTAGTAATTCAGGTAAATCGTTTACATCTTTAATGTGATCATATTCTTTAGAAAGTTTGGTATGAGGCACTGCAACCAATTTAGCGTCAACACCTGACTCATCAGTCATTTTTAATACTCCAACCGGGCGGCAACGAATTACTGAACCTGGTTGTAATGGATATGGGGTTGGTACTAATACATCAACCGGATCGCCATCAAGAGATAAAGTATGATTGATATAACCGTAATTACATGGGTAAAACATTGCTGTTGCCATAAAGCGATCAACAAATACCGCACCAGTTTCTTTATCTACTTCATATTTAATTGGATCGGCATTAGCTGGAATTTCAATCACAACATAAATATCATCTGGTAATTCTTTACCGGCTGGTACATTTAATAGTCCCATTTTTATATCCTCTATCTTGGTTAATAATATTAATTGATTAATGATAAGCAATAGCCGTTAACATTATAAAGATTATTCGGTATCACTCAATTGTTTTAAATATTGAAAAATCTGTCGAGCAGTTTTAGGCGCTTTATTGGTGTCTAATTCCTTTTTTGCTAGACGCGCTAAGGTGCGTAACTGTTGTCGATCGGCATTAGGGTAAATTTCAATAATAGCTTCAGCATTGCCAGTTTCGATTAGTTCATCACGTAGTTTCTCTAACTTATGGAATAAAGCCACTTGCTGATTATGACGGTTTTTGAGTTTATCAAGTGCTTGGGTAATTGGTTCTATATCACGACTGCGGAGCAATTTACCAATATATTGAATTTGTCTGCGGTAGCCTTCTTTTTTTATTTTTTGTGCTAATTCAATGGCATAAAGTAAATCTTCATCAAGCGGAATTTTTACGATTTCATTTTTACTGAGATTAACTAATTCAATACCTAATTTTTTTAGAGCTTCGGCATCGCGTTTAATTTCACTTTTACTGACATAAATAATTTCATCATTACTATTATCGGTGTTGACGTTTGGTTCTATAAAAATTTCATTATGGTTATTCATATGATTTCTTTTGTTAACTTAAATGTAAATCTAGCTTATTATAACGTATCACTAGCAGAATTGTAGAAAATAATAAGATGACTATTGCACAAATAAAAAAAGATGCTTTACAGCAACAAGTAACTTTATCAACCATTGTGGCAAATGCTATTGAGGAAGCAAAACGTCGGGTGGATTCAGTTCAAGTATCTATTAACCAATCAACTGGTATAAGTGTTAGTACTCGCTTGGAGGAAACTGAAAATGTTGAATTTAATAGCGACGGTGCTTTAGCTATTACTGTCTATCAAAATCAACGCAAGGGTAGTGCTTCTACCAATGATTTGTCACCATCAGCTATTTCTCAAACCATTGATATGGCAATTAATATTATGCAATATACTTCACCCGATCCTTATTCGGGTTTGGGTGACGCCAGTTTGATGGCCTTTAATCCTCCAGATTTAGATTTATTTTATCCGAGTGATTTAAATGTAGATGAGGCTATTGAACAAGCAAAGCAAGCAGAGCAAATAGCTTTAGCACAACCTAAAATTAGTAGTAGTGATGGAGGTTATTTCAGTAGTCGCTATGGTATTTATGTTTATGGCAATAGTTTAGGCATGTTACAAGGTTATTGTGCCAGTTCACATTCTCTTTCTTGTTCGGTTATTGCGGAGCAAAACGGGCAAATGGAACGTAATTATGCTTATACCTCGTCACGTGATATTAGTCAATTATCTAGTCCAACTTGGGTTGGTCAACAGGCTGCTGAAAGAACAATCGCTCAATTAGGTGCCAGACAAATAGCCACTATGCAAGTACCAGTGCTCTTTTGTGCCGATGTAGCAGTTGGATTAATGGGGCATTTGATTAGCGCAATCAGTGGTGGTTCTATTTACCGTAAATCTTCATTTTTATTAGACAGTGTTGGCCAACCTATTTTCCCTTCTTGGCTGACTATTTACGAAGATCCTCATATATTAAAAGGTGTAGGGTCGTCACCTTTTGATAGTGAAGGTACACAAACAATTAAGCGTAATATTGTTGAACAAGGTGTATTACAAACGTATTTGTTAGGTAATTATTCGGCTAGAAAGCTAGGATTAACCACTACCGGTCATGCAGGTGGTATTTATAATTGGTTAGTTTCAACCGGTCAAATTAATGCTGATTTTGATACTATGCTAAAAAAATTACATAAAGGTTTAGTAATAACTTCATTGATGGGGCAGGGGGTTAATACTGTGACTGGGGATTACTCGCGTGGAGCTACCGGTTTTTGGGTCGAAAATGGTCAAATTCAATACCCTGTTAATGAAATTACTGTTGCTGGTAATTTAAAAGATATGTATAAAAACATTGTGGCGATAGGAAATGATGTTGATACAAGAGGTAACATCCAGTGTGGTTCAATTCTCATTGAGAATATGAGTATAGCAGGGAAATAACTATTATAATGAGTAAATTTAAAAACAGTAGATTGTTCCAAAAAATAACTGCTTGGATGCCAGGGCTAAGTGCTTTATTGATCTATAAACGTGAGTATTTAAGTTTTGATATCAAAGCGGGATTATCGGTGGCTGCTGTTTCTTTACCTGTGTCGATTGCTTATGCAGAATTAACTGGAGTTGGCGCTATTGCTGGCTTATATTCTACTATTTTACCATTGATTGTGTATGCACTTTTGGGGTCTTCAAGGCAACTTATTGTTGGGCCTGACACTGCTACTTGTGCGGTAGTGGCAGCTGTGGTATTACCTTTAGCTGCCAATGATCCCATTTTACGCTGGCAATTGGTAGTGTTGTTGACCATTATGATCGGAATATGGTGCATTATTGCCGGAAAACTTCACCTTGGTGCTTTAGCTGATTTACTTAGCCAACCCATTTTGATTGGTTTATTAAATGGTATTTCAATTACTATCATGGTTGATCAGTTGGCAAAAACATTAGGCTTTAGTTATGACTATTCCTATTTAATAGAACGGATTGTTTATTTGCCGTTTAAATTATCACAAATCCATATTGGCACAGCACTGGTATCATTGGTTACTTTAAGTATTTTAATCGCTTTAAAAAAGTTCAAACCACGTTATCCGGCACCGCTTTTTGCGGTAATAATTTTGACTTTTTTTTCTTGGTTATTTAACTTTGAACAATACAATATCCATATTATTGGTCAAGTAAGTAGTGATTTTATTCCTGTCGAATCTTGGCTTAATTTTGATAAAGGATTAATGCGTGACTTAGTGGTGCCATCCCTAAATATAGCAATTATCTGCTTTGTTAGTATGATGATAACTGTGCGCAGTTTTGCTAGCAAAAATAATTATGAAACTAATGCTGATGTAGAGTTTAAAGCACTGGGTATGGCAAATATTGTGGCTGGGTTATCACAAGGATTTGTGGTTAGTGGCACTTCTTCACGGACGGCAGTTAATGATGCTAATGGGGGAAAAACACAGTTAGTTTCTATTATTGCCGCCTTATTAATTGGCTTAGTTGTGCTATTTTTTCTAGCTCCTTTGCAATATATTCCCACGAGTGTTTTAGGCGTTATTTTAATTTATTCTTCTTTATCACTGATTAACTTTCAAACTATATGGCGCTTTTTTAAATTTGATCGGGATGCTTTTTACCTTAGTTTATCAACTTTAGTTGCAGTATTAATTATTGGTATTATTCCGGGAATGGCCTTGGCAGTATTGTTGGGGTTATTCCTTTTTTTACGCCGAGTATTTAGGCCCAAAGATCAACTTTTGGGAATTGATGAAAGTGGTAGAATACATTCACTAAGTCAAGATGTACAACCAATTAAAAATACTTTAATTTATCGTTTTAATTCGCCACTTACTTATTTTAATATTGCTTACTTTAAACGTAGAATCGTTAGCTATATTGACGAAGCTGATGAACCAATCAATTATGTAATTGTTGATGCCATCCCATGTTTTACTTATAAAGATGTGAGCGTATTATCAGGTATCGAAGAACTAGTTAAATCATTAAAAGCTCGAGATGTGGTTTTAATATTATCTGGTCGGCGAAAAACGCTTAAAAACTGGTTTAAGCAGATGAATATCAAGTTAGATGATGAGTTTATTGAATTTGCTTATGATCTTTATTTTGCAGTCAGATTAGTACAAAGTAGAGAACACATGGATAGTAAAGAAAACAACAAGTTAATTAAAAATTGACTTTAATAATTATTTTATAAATAACCTAAGGCGAAATATGACTTGTAGCAATAGCAATATCAAGATTGAAATGCTAAGCACTGGTGATGAAGTTCTTTATGGTCAAATTGTGGACACCAATGCGGCATGGTTATCTGAGTTTCTTTTCCAAGAAGGGTTTTTGATCACTTCTCGTTTTACCACGGGTGATAATCTTCAACAATTAGTTGCAATCCTACAAGAACGTAGTCTTGTTAATGACATATTAATTGTTAATGGTGGTTTAGGACCAACAAGTGATGATTTATGTGCCCAAGCAGCTGCACTAGCTAATAATGAAACGCTGGTATTAAATCAACAATGGTTACTGGAGATTGAACGCTATTTTTCTAGCCGGGGTCTAACTATGCCAGCAAGTAACCAAAAACAAGCTATGTTACCGCAAAGTGCAACTGTGATTAACAATCCGATTGGTACAGCCTGTGGGTTTAAGATGCAGCTTAATGATTGTATGTTGTTTTTTACACCAGGGGTACCCTCTGAGTTCAAAGAGATGATCAGAACTTCAATTATGCCCGAAATTAAGATGAATTTTCCTAAAGTTGAAAAGTCATTATGTTATCGGTTAACTACAATGGGGCGTACTGAAAGTGATTTAGCTACGGAAATAGAAGCTAAACTTGAGATTCCAGATGATATAGTAATTGGTTATCGTGCTGCAATGCCGATTATTGAGTTAAAATTAACCGCGCCACAGCACAAAAAAAATGCCATGGATCAACTTTGGTTACAACTTAAAGAATTAGTAAAAGATAATTTACTTTACGAAGGGGTTATCACTTATCATAACGAAAATGGATTGGCTAAGGTAGTTTCTGGTCTATTAAATGAAAAAAATCTGACAATGACTGTTATTGAACAGCAATCCGTGGGGATGATTAGTTATCAATTGTATGATTGTGATGCCCCGGTAGTTAAATCCGAAGTAATCCCTTTATTAACGAATGAACCCAAAGATTATTTGTTAAATGCATTAGCTAAAACTAAAGCAGATATTGCGTTGGGATTAGTTAATTTTAAAGAAAAGAATAGCCAATTTATGCTAATTATTATGACGAGAAAGCATGTGTTACAGTTCAATCTTAAGTATATTGGTCGCAAACAAAATCGGCTAACTGAGCAGCGAATTTTAGCAACAATTGCGTTGGATGCATTACGCCGTTATTTATTAAATCAGCCTATTATCGCTCCTAATGTTTGGTTAGAAGTTTTAGAATAATTAAAAATAGCAATTAATTTTCTGGTCACTATTTATTTTTGACTTTATTTTTTGAGCATAAATATAAACAGATAGCTGTAGACAATTCCCTACAAAATTAAGTAGAATAACAGATCTTGTAGAATATTCAATTAAGTATAAAAATTAGGGGTAAAAATGGCTCGCGTAACCGTTCAAGACGCAGTAGAAAAAATTGGTAATCGTTTTGATCTTGTATTAGTGGCAGCAAGACGTGCTCGTCAATTACAAGTTGAAAATAAATCACCTTTACTTCCTGAAGAAAATGATAAAGAAACAGTCGTTGCATTGCGTGAAATTGAAGAAGGTTTAGTCAATAAACAAATTCTTGATACTGCTGATTTCCAAGCTCGTCAAGATGAAGAAGCAGAAGTACGTTCAACTTTGCACGAATCAATTCTTCTTGAAAATACACCTTCGTATGAATAAGCTTAACGAGAATTGCCTATGCAATATTTTGATAGCTTAAAAAAGGTTGTCGCATCTTATCTTCCGGTAAAACAAGTTGAACTTATCCAAGATGCTTACCTTTTTGCTCAAAAGGCGCATGAAGGGCAATTCCGTTGTAGTGGTGAACCATATGTAACTCATCCTGTCGCAGTCGCCACTATTTTGGCGGATATGCGACTAGATTATGAAACAATTATCGCGGCGCTTTTGCATGATACGATTGAAGATACCGCGATCACTTTTCAAGACATTACCGACAATTTTGGAAAACATGTAGCAACTTTAGTTGAAGGTGTTTCTAAACTAGATAAATTAAAGTTCCGCAATCGACAAGAGGCCCAAGCTGAAAATTTTCGGAAAATGGTACTGGCCATGACCGAAGATGTGCGTGTTATTCTCATTAAACTCGCCGATCGTACGCATAATATGCGCACGCTGGGAGCTCTTAGGCCGGATAAGCGTCGACGTATTGCCAAAGAAACTCTTGAGATTTATGCCCCTCTGGCCCACCGTTTAGGTATCCACCATATTAAAACTGAGCTTGAGATTTTAGGCTTTACAGCAATGTACCCTAATCGTGCTAAAGTGATCGAGAAAGTAATTGAAGCTGCACGAGGTACCAGAAAAGAATTAATTCAACAAATTTTATCTGAAATTCGTGAACGTCTAGCTGAAGCTAAAATTGATGCAGAAGTCGAAGGAATTGAAAAAAATATCTATGTGATTTATCAAAAAATGCAATTGCGTGAACAACACTTTCATTCAATTATGGATATTTATATTTTCCGAATTGTGGTTAAAGATGTGGATACCTGTTACCGCGTGCTTGGTTTGGTTCATAATTTGTATAAACCGCGTTTAAATCGTTTTAAGGATTATATTGCGATCCCTAAAGCGAATGGTTATCAATCTTTACATTCATCATTAATTGGCCCTCATGGTACTCCAGTTGAAGTCCAAATCCGAACTGAAGACATGGAACAGATGGCTGAAATGGGAGTGGCTGCACATTGGGTATATAATGAAAACGATGAGTTAAGCCATACTACCGCTCAAATTAAAGCACAACGTTGGATGCAAAGTTTATTAGAACTGCAACAAAGTGTGGGTAACTCTTTTGAATTTATCGAAAATGTCAAATCAGATTTGTTTCCTAAAGAAATTTATGTATTCACACCTAAAGGCCGTATTGTTCAATTACCTGAAGGTGCCACTGCAGTCGATTTGGCTTATGCCGTGCATTCAGATATTGGTTATCAATGCATAGGCGCAATTGTTGATCGTAAACCTTACCCAATCTCACAACCGTTGAGTAATGGTCAGACAGTCGAAATAATCACCTCACCAGAAGGCCGGCCTAATGCCAATTGGCTAAATTTTGTGGTAAGTGCTAAAGCTAGATCGCGTATTCGCCAAGCACTTAAGACACTTAAACGTGAAGATGCTATTGAGTTAGGTAGACGGTTATTAAATCTATCTCTAGCTAAAATAGGTGGTATTGAGGCACTTTCGCCAGAGAAAATAGCCAGAATTGTTGAGTTATCTAAACAGTCATCTTTCGATGATGTATTAGCAGAAATTGGTTTAGGTAATATTATGAGTCATTTTATTGCTAAAGGTTTAGAGCATAAAGAGTTATTATCTAATCAATCAGAACCGAATAAAACCTTGGTAATAACAGGTAGTGAAGGGGTATTAGTAACATTTGCTAAATGTTGCCATCCAATTCCCAACGATCCTATTGTTGGTCATGTTAGTACAGAAAAAGGTTTGACCGTCCATCATGAATCATGTCGGAATATTTCTGGTTATCAAAATAACCCTGAAAAATATATTTCTTTAAAATGGGCAGCAAATATCAAACAGCTTTTTGTCGCAGAAATTTGGGTTGATATTTTAAGTAATCAGGGATCATTAGCGCATCTTCTTTCGATCATTAATGAAGAAAATACTCATTTGCAATGGTTGAATACTGAAGAAAAAGATCAACAGATTTATACCATTATTTTACAAATTGAAGTAAAAAATACTCAGCAACTTAATGAATTAATGCGTAAAATGTCATTACAACCTGATGTTGTTAGTGTGCTGCGTAATATTAATTAATTACTATGTCTAGTCGATTTTTCAGCCAAATACCGATAATACAATTAACTGGCCTTGGTCCTACACTTGAAAACAAATTTCATTCATTAGGAATTTATACCGCCAAAGATCTGTTATTTCATTTCCCTTTACGTTATGAAGATCGTACTACATTTTCAGCTATAGCTGATATTTCACCGGGTGCATATACCACTATTGATGGTTGCATTATCAAAAGTGAAATAACTTTTGGTAAAAGAAAGATGTTAGTTTGTCATATTCAGGATGATACCGGAATCGCTATTTTAAGATTTTTGCATTTCAATACAGGTATGAAAAATGTTCTAATAACGGGTAAATGGGTTAGTGCTTATGGCGAAGTAAAACAGGGCAAAATTTATCCTGAGATTATTCATCCTCAATTTAAAATTAGAACCAATCGTGATGATAAATTGGTTAGTTTTGATGAAGAAACTGAAAAATATACGCCTATATATTCTTCAACTTATGGGTTATCACAAAATGTGATTCGTAAAGCAATTCATTCAGCGTTATTATTATTGAAACGTAATCCTCCTCCAGAAGTTTTACCACAGCAGATAGCAGATCACTATTTAGATGCTTTACAAGCTATACAGATTATCCATAATCCACCAATCGATACTGATATTAATTTATTATCATTCGGTGAGCATCCAGCAATTAAACGATTTATTTTTGAAGAATTGTTAGCTTATCATTTAAGTATGTTAATGATAAAAATAGATAATCAACAACAACAAGCATATATCTTTCATCCAAATCAAAAAGTTATACAGCCTTTTTTAGCTAGTTTACCTTTCAAGCTAACTAATGCTCAACAGCGGGTAATAAAAGATATTTATCAAGACATGGCAAAACCTGTTCCTATGATGCGGTTAATTCAAGGGGATGTCGGTTCTGGTAAGACTTTGGTTGCGGCATTAGCTGCTTTAAATGCTATTGAAAATGGTAGTCAAGTGGTGTTAATGGCACCTACCGAAATATTAGCTGAACAACATTATCATAATTTTAAACAATGGTTTGAGCCTTTTAATATTGAGGTTGATTGGTTATCAGGGCGTCTAACAACTAAGAATAAACTGCAACGCTATGAACGGGTTAAAAATGGTGCAATAACAATGTTAATTGGTACCCATGCAGTGTTTGTTGATAAAGTTGAATTTGCTTCTTTAGGACTAGTTATCATAGATGAACAACATCGTTTTGGGGTTAATCAACGATTAAGCTTATGGGAAAAAGGTATTAAAAATCATAATTTCCCTCATCAATTAATTATGACTGCTACGCCAATTCCACGAACGTTAGCTATGACGGTTTATGCTGATTTAGATGTATCTATTATCGATGAATTACCGCCAGGTAGAACACCTATAACTACTGTGGTTATTCCTAATACTCGTCGCGATGAGATTATTGAACGAGTAAATCAAGCTTGTCTAGAACATCGTCAAGTTTATTGGGTATGTACTTTAGTTGAAGAGTCAGAAACGCTAGATGCTCAAGCGGCAGAAATGTTAGTTACTGAGTTATGTGAAAGGCTACCACACCTAAAAATTGCTCTGATACATGGTAAGATGAAGTCGGATCAAAAACAAACAGTAATGCAAGATTTTAAACAAGGTAATATTCAACTTTTAGTCGCTACAACAGTAATTGAAGTAGGTGTAGATGTTCCTAATGCCAGTTTAATGATCATAGAAAATGCCGAGCGTTTAGGACTGGCACAATTACATCAATTACGTGGGCGTGTAGGCCGCGGTACCGTTGCTTCACATTGTGTACTGATGTATCAACCACCATTAAGTAAAATAGCACAAGCACGTATGCAAGTGATGCGTGATAGTAATGATGGATTTATTATTGCACAAAAAGATTTAGAAATTCGCGGTAGTGGGGAAATTTTAGGTACTCGACAAATGGGTATAGCTAATTTTAAAGTTGTCAATTTAATCCGTGATCAACATCTGATTAGTGAAGTCCAAAAAGTTTCTTATTATATACAACAAAGCTACCCTGACAGTGCCAAACAATTAATTGAGTGCTGGCTTCCTGATAGACAAAAATATATAAATGCTTAAAAATATTTAAAATTAATTAGAGCTTAGGATGATATTTTATAATTAGAATTATTGAAATTAGATAATAAATTTATTTATATAAGCAGTTTGATATATTTAAATAAATTGTGGACTTTGGAATATTTCCGCAGTCCACTTGATATTCTTAATTTTATAAGAATGAGCGATAAGGTAATTCAGGCTCATCAGTAAAGATATCTCTGAAGCCACGATAGTGTTGGTAATGCATTTTATTTTTATCTGTTGGATACGTATATTTACCACCAACTTGCCAGAAAAATGGTGTAAATTTATATTCTAGGCGATCTTTTTTCATTCTCCAAAGTACTTCAATTTCACGCGGATCACTCTGGAAGTTAGACCAAATATCATGATGGAATGGAATAACTACTTTAGTGTTAAGAGATTCAGCAGCACGAAGAATATCAGATGATGTCATTTTATCCGTCACACCGCGAGGGTTTTCGCCATAAGAAAGTAATGCAACATCAATTTTATAATCATTACCATGTTTTGCATAATAATTTGAATAGTGAGAATCACCTGAATGGTAAATAGAACCACCAGAAGTTTCAAATAAATAACTAACAGCACGATCGTTCATACCATCTAAAATAGATTTATCAGTCGAAGAAACACCTTCAGGTAAGGTAACTAATGATGTTCTGTCAAATGAATCTAATACTCGAATGGTTATATCCCCAACTTTGATAGTTTCGCCAACTTTTGCCACTATGCAGCGTTCTGCTGGGACTCCCCAACTTTTCCACAATTCAACACATGCTTTAGGACCAATAAATTTAACATCTGGTGAACAGTTTTGAATTACTGCAGCAGCTACGTTAACGTCAATATGATCAGCATGATCGTGGGTGGCCATTACTGCATCAATTTTTTTAATCGCAAATGGATCTAGAACAAAAGGGCTAGTTCTTAAATTTGGTTGTAATTCACGAACTCCGCCCATACGCATCATTTGGTGTTGTTTTTTCATTAGTGGATTGGCATGAGTTTTTTTACCTGTTCCACACCAAAAATCGACAGAAATATTAGTATTACCCGCTGATTTTAGCCATATACCTGTACAAGCAAGCCACCACATAGTGAAGGTATTAGGTTGAACCACAGTGTTTTCTATTTCTTCATTCAACCATGTTCCCCATTCAGGAAATGTATTTAAAATCCACGATTCACGGGTAATTTCATTAACTTTACTCATATTTTTTTCCTTCTAAATTTATTTGTTAGACTAAAATCACTTCAACGCCTTGCTTTTTGATAGATTCGATTACTTCTTTATTGGCTTGTTTGCCAGTAATTAAGATATCAATTTTGTTTACTGGGCAAAAAAGCATTCCTGAATTTGCTTTACTATCGATTTTTGAGCTATCGACAACAACGACCAACTTTTCAGCTTTTTCTAAAATTTGTTGTTCGGCTACGGCACTTAATATTTCATTTTTATAAAGACCAGTTGGTGTTAAGGTTTTACCACTGGTAAACATCCATTTTTCAGCATAAGTTTCTGTTATGCTAGCAATAGGGTTAAGAATAATATTTTGAGTTTTATTATATAAGCCACCCATAATGATGACATTTTCATGATCATTTTCAATAAGGTAACAAGCTAATGGAAAATAATTGGTAATAATTGAGACATTTTTTCCACATAATTCTCGGCCTAATAAAAAAGCCGTAGAACCACAGTTAATAACAATATTTTCATCATTGCCACATAATTTGGCCGCCCGTATAGCAATGCGAGCTTTTTCATGATAATGATCAGTATTATTAATACCAATTGGCGCCCAAATAGTTTTCTTTTCTTCTACTCGCATTATGCCATTACGTACTTTTTTTACCCTACCTTTTTGATCTAGTTTAGTAATATCACGTCTTGCAGTTGCAGGCGAAATGGAAAAGTAGGTAACTAAATCCATAACCGTCAGTGAACCTTTTTCATCAACTAATGCAACTATCTGATTATGCCGCGATATCTCATTCATTAACTGCCTCTAGGTTGAAAATGATTATATTTGATTATTTTTGATGATAATTTTCATTTTTAGTATTGTCAATTGCTTTAAAGTAATATTTAGTGGTAATTTTTGTAACTATATGAAATATAATAATATATTATTTTAAAAAATTATATTTACTATAATAATGTGATATCTGTCACAGTTATTCGTTCTTTTAAAATAAAAAAGGTGATCTTGGTCAAATTAATCATAAATAATCATTGATTGATTGATTATGATTATAGAATATAGCGCATATCAATTAACAGCTTTAATTCACTTTATTTAGTGAATAAAACCAAATGAAAGGCACTAATATAGAGAAACAATATTTTATTAGTGTTTGCGATGTCGATAATTAATGAGAGGGGCTTATGGAAGTAATCTATAATATATTTTATATTTTTTATAGTCAGGTAATGACAAAGGCACCTTTGTTATTGGGGCTAGTAACTCTTTTAGGCTATTGCCTTTTACGTAAAGATATAACAACAGTATTGAAAGGAACCATTAAAACGATCGTCGGTTTTATGTTATTACAAGTAGGTTCAGGAGTATTGGTTTCAACATTTAAACCTGTAATATCCAAGTTGGCAGAGTATCATAATATTAAAGGTTCAATTATTGATACTTATGCATCAATGGTTGCCGTTGAAAACGGGATGGGCGAAAATTATTCATGGGTAGGATATGCAGTATTATTAGCATTATCAATTAATATCATTTTAGTTATTTTTCGACGCATAACTGGTATTCGTACTATTATGTTGACTGGTCATATTATGTTCCAACAGGTAGGATTAATTACACTATTTTATTTCCTATTTGGTTATGGTATGTGGGAAACAGTTATTTATTCTGCCATTATTACCGCATTATATTGGGGTATATTCTCTAATATGATGTTTAAACCTACCGAAGCAGTAACTGGAGGTGCTGGTTTTTCTATCGGTCATCAACAACAACTAGGTTCTTGGATTGCAGTTAAGTTAGCACCTAAATTAGGTGATAAAAATGATTCCGTTGATAACCTAAAATTACCTAAATGGTTACATATTTTCCATGATAGTATTGCCGCAACCACCATAGTGATGACCTTCTTCTTTGGTATTATTCTACTGTCATTTGGATTGGATAATTTACAAACTATGGCAGGTAAAACTCATTGGACTATTTATATTTTTGAAACAGGGCTCAAATTTGCGGTTGCTATACAAGTAATTGTTGGTGGCGTAAGAATGTTTGTTGCTGAATTATCTGAAGCTTTTAAAGGTATTTCCGAAAAACTTATTCCAAATGCAGTGCTTGCTATTGACTGTGCGGCTATTTATGCATTTTCACCTAATGCAATGGTATTTGGTTTTATTTGGGGTGCATTAGGTCAGTTTTTAGCTATTGCATTATTACTGATCTTTAAATCACCTATAATGATTATTCCAGGTTTTATACCTATGTTTTTCTCTAATGCAACCATTGGTGTATTTGCTAATCATTTTGGTGGCTGGAAAGCAGTAATGAAAATCTGTTTTGTAATGGGAATGATTGAAGTATTCGGATCTGCTTGGGTAATTCATATCTTCGCACAAAATAATACTCCTATCGATTCTTGGATGGGGATGGCTGACTGGGCAATTTTATTCCCGCCAATTTTACAAGGTTTGTCATTTACTCATTTATTTATTTATGTGCTTATTGCGTTATCACTGGTTTATATGTTCTTCGCTGCTAAGCAGCTACGAGCTGAAGAAGCACAACAAAAGAATCAAACCGAATGTAATAATATTCATCAAGATTTTAATGAAGAAGTCGTTGAGAAAATGGATGAAGTTGCTATTAGTGAAGGTCGTCCAATTAGAATTCTTGCCGTGTGTGGTAGTGGTCAAGGTTCATCAATGATGATGAAAATGAAAATCGCTAATTACTTGGATAAAAAAGGTATCCCAAATATAATGGATTCTTGTGCCGTAACTGATTATAAATCTCGATTACCTAATGTGGATATTATTGTAGCTTCTAAACACTTAATTCATGAAATTGAAGTAAATGAAGGTCAACATGCTTTAGGTGTACAAAACATGTTGAATCCACAGACATTTGGAGATGAACTAATCGATCTTATTAACAAGGTTTTGAATAAATAATCTGTTTAATCACTAGGAGTTCAACATGGCTTTAAAAGAATCATTAATTGAAAATAATTCTATTATACTCAAAGCAGAAGCAGCCAATTGGGAAGAAGCAATTAAATTAGGCACGGATATGTTAGTGGCATCTAATGCTATTAAACCTTCATATTATGATGCAATTATTAAATGTGTTAAAAGTATGGGACCTTATATCATTATTGCTCCAAATTTAGCAATGCCGCATGCTAGACCTGAGGATGGCGTGAATCGAACAGCTTTTGCGTTAGTCACTTTAAAAAAACCTGTCTATTTTGACGGTGAAGAAGAACCCGTTGATGTACTTGTTACTTTAGCAGGTAGCACCTCAGATCAACATATGGAAGGATTAATGGAAGTGACACAAGTTTTAGATGATGAAAATAGTGAAACCGGAGTTAATCTAGATAAAATAAGACAGTGTAATACTAAAGAAGATGTTTATGCTGTTATTGATAAAGCTTTAAATGGAGGCTGAGTTATGTATCAGGCTTTAAAAGAGAGAGTTTTGCGAGCTAATCTAATGTTACCAAAATATGGTCTAGTCACTTTTACTTGGGGTAATGTGTCTGAGGTTGACCGAGAAAAAGGTGTCATTGCGATAAAGCCTTCAGGTGTAGAATATAGTGATATGAAAGTCGATGATATAGTGGTGGTTGCATTAACTGGAGAAAAAGTAGAAGGTAAACTAAATCCTTCAAGTGATACTGCAACTCATCTTGAACTTTATAAAGCTTTTAGAGATATTGGTGGTATTGTGCATACTCATTCACGTTATGCCACTGTTTGGGCTCAAGCAGAACAAGATATTCCAGCTCTAGGAACTACACATGCTGATTATTTTTATGGTGATGTACCTTGTGCTCGTAGGTTGACTGATAGTGAGATTGCTACTGATTATGAAAAGAATACAGGATTAGTGATTATTGAAGAGTTTAAACGTCGAGGAGTTGATCCAGTCGCCATGCCTGGAGTATTAGTTTCTGGCCACGCTCCTTTCTGTTGGGGTAAAGATGCTTTTGATGCAGTACATAATGCTGTCGTCCTTGAAGAGGTTGCTATGATGGCGTTGGCAACTCGACAACTTAACTCAACGATCAAAATTCAGCAAGAATTATCTGACAAGCATTATTTTCGTAAACATGGAAAAAATGCTTATTATGGCCAAAAATAGAATTTTTAAGGAGAATGAAATGTCAAAACCTATGTTACAAATTGCTCTAGATCAAACAGAATTAAAACCAGCAGTGGAAGTTGCTAATAATGTAGCTGGATTTGTAGATATTATCGAAGTTGGTACTATTTTAGCGTTTGGAGCAGGTATCGTTGGTGTTAAAACATTAAGAGAACTTCATCCTAAACATATTTTAGCTTGTGATCTTAAAACTACTGATGGTGGAGCAATTTTGGCTAAAATGGCTTTCTCAGCTGGGGCTAATTGGTTAACTGTATCAGCTGCTGCACACATAGCTACAATTGAAGCATGCAAGAAAGTAGCTGATGAATATAATGGTGAGATCCAGATTGAGTTATATGGTCATTGGACACTAGATGATGCCAAAGCTTGGCGTAATTTAGGCATTAAACAAGCAATCTACCACCGTTCACGTGATGCTGAATTAGCTGGTGTAGGCTGGACTGAAGCTGATTTAGTTAAGATGCGTCAACTTTCTGATTTAGGCCTTGAACTATCTATTACTGGAGGTATTGTTCCAGAAGATATACACTTGTTTGCAGGCATTAAAACTAAAGCTTTTATTGCTGGTCGAGCATTGGCTAATGAGAATGGGAAAAAGACTGCACAAGCATTAAGAGATCAAATTGCTAAATATTGGTAATTTTCATATTGCAGTCGTTACATCGACTGCATTTTATCTTTTTATGTAATTATTATCAGGTTGTTACAATGACAAAAAGAACAATGTCTAAAAATACCATGTATCAAACAAAGCAAACTCCACGCGTTGGTATTTATGAAAAAGCATTACCTAATGAACTTGCATGGCAAGAGAAACTACTTGAAGCAAAAAAGTTAGGATTTGATTTTGTTGAAATTTCAATTGATGAATCAGATGAACGCCGAGCCAGACTTAACTGGTCTGATGATGAAATCTACTCATTAAGGCATTTATGTGAACAAACAGGCATTCCTTTACATTCAATGTGCTTAAGTGCCCATCGCAAATATCCATTTGGTTCAGCGGACAAACATATAAGGAAAGAAGCCAGAGTGATTATGGACAAGGCTATTAGTCTTGCCTATAAATTAGGTATAAGAGTAATTCAATTAGCTGGTTATGATGTTTATTATGAAGATGCTAACTCAGACACTCACTTACGTTTTATTGAAGGTATGCAATGGTCAGCAAAACAAGCAGAAAAAGCAGGAGTGATGTTAGCTGTTGAAATTATGGATACCAATTATCTTAATTCTCTTAGTAAATTTGAGATTTTGAAAAAAGAGGTAAGTTCTCCATATTTTATGGCTTACCCTGATGTAGGGAATATTACTGGTTGGAACTATGATGTTTGTACTGAATTAATGCTTAGTCGTGAGCATATTGTGCAAATTCATTTAAAAGATACTTACAAAGTTAAAACTAATTATCCTGGACAATTTAGAGACTTAGTTATTGGCGAGGGTGAAGTTAATTTTGCGGATATTTTTAAAACACTGAACAATATGAATTATTCCGCACCGTTAGTCATTGAAATGTGGGCGAAAGATAAGAAATGGAAACAAAATATTATCACTGCACAAAAAAGATTAAATGCAATTGGAAAAGAAACTAATTTCCCAATATTTACCTCATTATTTGATTAACACTATGTACCTGTTATTTACTCCATCTTTTTACAAAAGGTGGAGTATTATTTTATTCCAATAACCATATATCATTACTATACTTTAGAATACCTTAGGTAAATTTTAATTATTTCTATTTAATTACTATGTTATGAATTAGTTTTGAACAAGGGACTTGATATTATCACTTTAAAGATTTGTTCTTTGCACGTGTTTAGCTATCGTGTAATATAGTATAATCGTCTAAAATAATAAAAAAATTGTGAATATTGTTATGAAATCCGCTATTAAATTACTCTCGGTATTTTTAGTTATATTGACTTTAGCTGGTTGTGGATTAAAAGGCCCGCTTTATTATCCAGCCGAAAAAACTTATGTCCCAGTGCATGTTGATTTATTGAATCAAACCGCCTAAGGGGGCAAATTATGGATTTTTTACATTATCAAAATGGCCATTTATTTGCCAATAAAATTGCTATATCTGATCTAGCTCAGCAATATGGTACCCCGCTGTACGTTTATTCAGCTGCGCATATAACTAAACAGTTTCTTGAGTATTCTCAAGTGTTAGTTAATCGGAAACATTTAGTTTGTTATGCGGTTAAAGCAAATAGTAATTTAGCTATATTGAATTTACTTGCCAAATTAGGGGCTGGCTTTGATATTGTTTCTCTAGGTGAGTTAGAACGCGTTTTAAAAGCGGGTGCAGAACCTAACAAAATTGTGTTTTCAGGTGTGGCAAAGTCGGTTATTGAGATTGAACGAGCTTTAAGAGCAGGTATCAAATGTTTCAATGTTGAATCTGAAGCTGAATTGTATCGCATCAATGACGTTGCTAAGCAAATGGGTAAAATAGCAGCAATTTCTTTACGTATTAATCCGGATGTTGATGCTAAAACACATCCATATATATCAACTGGATTACGGGAAAATAAATTTGGTATTAGTTATCAATTAGCTTTGAGTGTTTATCGTCAAGCTGTATCTTTGACTAATATTAAAGTAGTTGGTATTGATTGCCATATTGGCTCTCAGTTAACTGAATTGTCACCGTTTCTTGATGCTGCGGATCGAGTACTTGCCTTAGTAGCTAAACTTAAAGCTGAAAATATTCATCTAGAGCATATTGATTTTGGTGGTGGCTTAGGCGTTTGTTATGCCGATGAACAACCTCCAAGTGCATCATTGTTGATGACTGAACTAAATAAAAAATTGTTACCTTATCCTGATATTGAACTTTTATGTGAACCTGGAAGATCAATTGTTGCTAATGCAGGTTTGTTAATTTGTAAAGTTGAATACACAAAACATCAAGATGATAATCATTTTGCTATAATTGATGCAGGTATGAATGATTTAATTCGTCCGGCGCTTTATCAAGCTTGGATGCGTGTTTTGCCAGAAAAAGAACCACAAAATACTGACGAAAGTTATAATTATAATGTAGTTGGGCCTATTTGTGAATCAAGTGATGTGCTTGCTTATCAACGTCAACTTTCTGTTCAGCAAGATGATTTGCTGGTGGTATGTAGTGCCGGTGCTTATGGATTTAGTATGGCTTCTAATTATAATAGTCAGCCGCGCCCAGCCGAAGTTATGTTGGTAGCAGACAACCAGCATCAAGTTATTCGTCAACGTGAGTCAATAGAAGATTTATGGCGTGGTGAAACATTTTTATAGCATAGTATTGAGATAACTGGTGTTACGATAGAAGGTAGATTACGATGAACTTTTCAAAAATGCATGGGCTAGGTAATGATTTTATGGTCATTGATGCGGTAACGCAAAATGTTCATCTTTCAACCGAAATGATAAAACGACTTGCTGATAGATACACAGGGGTCGGATTTGATCAGCTATTGATAGTAGAACCCCCATATTCCCCTGATTCTGATTTTCATTATCGAATTTTCAATGCTGATGGTAGTGAAGTGCAACAATGTGGCAATGGTGCACGTTGTTTTGCCAGATTTGTACGATTAAAAGGACTAACTAAAAAACGTACACTAAAAGTAAGTACCATGAAAGGTAATATTATATTAACTGTTAATAATGATGAAACTGTAAGGGTAAATATGGGGCAACCAATTTTTGAACCAGCAAAAGTGCCTTTTAAAGCCATTAAAGAAGAAAAAACCTATATTATTCGTGCTCAAGAACGTACCGTATTATGTGGGGTTGCTTCAATGGGTAACCCGCATTGTGTTATTCAAGTAGATAATATATTAACAGCAGAAGTAGCTATGCTAGGACCTTTGTTAGAATCTCATGAACGTTTTCCGGAAAAAGCTAATATTGGTTTTATGCATATTATTGATCGCGATAATATCAATTTACGCGTTTTTGAGCGTGGAGTAGGTGAAACCCAAGCGTGTGGAACCGGTGCTTGTGCCGCTGTTGCAATTGGTATCAATCAAGGCTTACTTAATAATGCAGTAAATGTTAATTTACCTGGAGGTAAATTGTTTATTGAATGGCAAGGTAATAATCAGCCACTTTATATGACTGGACCTGCAACACATGTATTTGATGGATATATTGCAATTTAATTTTATAATTAAACTAGCTAGTTATTCACTATTTCAAATATGAAGTATAAATGCTTATAATAATGTTTAAAACAGTTTTTAATTCTGTCTGGGACATTGTGAGATCAGTTACAGAAGAGATTAATTATGGTCGATAAAACTACACGCACATCGAAAGCCAAAAATCCTAAACGTAGTGTTGCAATTAACAAATTAGACGATGAAATAGTCAGTAAATATTTAATTGATCATCCTGATTTTTTTATTCGTAATGCTAGCCTTATTGAAAATATAAGAGTTCCCCACCCGATTAGAGATAGTATTTCGTTACCCGAATGGCAAATGGCTAGGCAACGTAATAAAATTAATCAATTAGAGTCTGAAATTACGCTATTAATGGAACACGCTAGTTCAAATGAATTATTATTTAATCAATTTATGGCCTTGCAAAGTCAATTAATTAAAGCCAATACTTTAGATGATTTAGCTGAATTACTGAATGTTTGGGCTAAATCACTAGGATTAAGTGGTGCTTATTTATACCTTTTTGAAGATAAATGGTTACTTAATGCGCCGTCAAATTATTATCATTATGCACTTAATTCGTCACGCTTTGATTTTATTCGTGTACGTCATTTACAGTATAGTTATCAATTCCTGGGTGTTTTAAATACGACTGAATTAGATTTTTTGTTACCTAAACATGGTCATGTAGGATCAGTTGCCTTATCCCTGTTGGGGCAGTTTGGCGATTTAGGTGTTCTGCTATTTACTAGTTCTGATCCGCAACATTATCAAGCTGGTCAGGGAACTTTATTATTAGAAAAAATCAGTGAAATATTACCAATTTTTATTGGTAAATGGATAATGCGTAAACGAGTAGGGAGTGAGTAATGGAACAATCTCATAATCCGGATGATTGTTTATTGACTCAACCTGTAGAACATTTTTTAAATTATCTAAAATCTGAAAAACAGCTTAGTTTAAACACTCAAATTAATTATCGACGTCAGCTGTATGCTTTAATTGTTTTGGCTAAAGAGGTTGAGATCAATCGGTGGCAGGATTTAGATTCATCGGCGGTTAGATTATTAATCAGTCGGAGTAAACGTAACGGCTTACAAGCTAAAAGTTTAGCCTTAAGGCTTTCCTCATTGCGTAGTTTTTGTGATTGGATGGTAAGAAATGAGCAACTTTCCGCTAATCCTGCGCGTGGCGTATTAAATCCTAAACAAGGGCAGCACCTACCTAAAAATATCGATGTTGATCAGATTAATCAATTACTTAATATAGAATATAATGATCCATTATCTGTACGCGATAGAACTATGCTTGAAGTTATGTATGGATCGGGGCTCCGTCTTTCTGAATTAGTTAATCTTAATTGTCGAGAGTTAAACTTGATTGATGGTGAAATTCGCGTAATGGGAAAAGGTAATAAAGAACGCAAGTTACCATTGGGGCGAGAAGCGATTAAATGGATTAATCATTGGTTATCAATGCGAGACTTTTTGGTGCCTCAAGATGATGCATTGTTTATTTCCAAATTAGGTAAACGAATATCGCCACGTAATGTAGAAAAAAGATTTGCTCAATGGGGAGTAAAACAAGGCTTGAGTGTACACGTGCATCCACATAAATTACGCCATTCTTTTGCAACCCATATGCTAGAATCAAGTGGTGATTTAAGGGCGGTACAAGAATTATTAGGTCATGCAGACTTATCCACCACCCAAGTTTATACTCACTTAGATTTTTCACATTTATCTGAAGTTTATGATTCTGCTCATCCAAGAGCTAAAAGAGGAAAATAGTAATGCATTTTTATCGGGCAATTGACAGTATTAAAGCCATCACTTTTGATCTTGACGATACTTTATACAACAATAGTATGATCGTTGAACGTGCCGAAGATAAGCTCATAAAACAACTGCAACAAAATGCTCAATTACAAGACCTGACATTAGCAAGCTTTCATGCTGAAAAAAAATCATTATTGGACAGTAATCCCGAAATTTACCATGATGTTATTGTTTGGCGAACAGAAACAATAAAATCCCTATTAATTAAGGCTAAAATTCCAACTATACAAATTCCTAATATTATTGACGAATCTCTAGCAACTTTTAATTTTTGGCGGCATCAAATGCAAGTTCCGCAAGCTACTCATACTTTATTAACCAAATTAGCTGCTAAATATCCTTTAGCAGTTATTACTAATGGTAATGTAGAGATAGCAAAAATTGGTTTAGATGACTATTTTCAATTTTCATTAAGGGGTGGTGTAAATGGACGTTCAAAGCCTTTTCCAGAAATCTTTGCATTAGCTGCACAAAAATTAGCAATACCCGGTCAACAAATATTACATGTAGGTGATAATCTTTTTACGGATGTTAATGGTGCAATTAACACTGGCTTATTAACCTGTTGGTTAAATATTTTCGATCAGGATATTTTGCACCTCTCGGAAGCTAGATGTTTGCCTCATATTGAAATAAGTCAATTGCCAGAATTAGATAATCTGTTATAATCTAGCGCTCATGTATAAATAGACAGTCAATTAATATACTTACTTATATTGCATTGAGTTAACTACCTATCTTTATGTCCCATTGAATGCTAATCAACTAAGCAGCATAGTGAAAGATAATGAGTATATTGATAATAACAAAAAAAACAAAACCGATTAATGGTTATTCTTATCTAAATAGCTTAAGACAAAATGGAAATGAATAAATTATTATTAACAGATCTGAATACTGAACAACAACAAGCCGTGGTAACGGATAGTCAATATACCATTGTACTTGCTGGTGCCGGTAGTGGTAAAACACGAGTCTTGGTTCACCGGATTGCTTGGTTATGTCTTGAAAAAAATTACTCTCCACATTCTATTTTTGCGGTGACCTTCACCAATAAAGCAGCAATGGAAATGCAAGGCCGCATCAAATCATTAGTTGGAGAAGGGTACTCTACTGGTATGTGGGTTGGTACATTTCATGGTTTAACCAATCGTTTGTTACGTATGTTTCCTGAACAAGCTAACTTGCCAGCAAATTTTCAACTTATTGATAACGAAGATCAAAATCGTTTGATAAAGCGAATTTTTCGTGAATTACAAATAGATGAAAAGCAAAATTCGCCTAAAGAATGTGTGGCTTTTATTTCAACTCAGAAAGAAAAAGGTTTACGGCCGGATGATTTTGTTGCCGAAGATCCTAAACAAGCGATGTGGCAAAATATTTATCGCGATTATCAAGTTATTTGTGACCGTGTTGGTTACGTGGATTTTTCCGAATTAATACTCCGTACTTATGAACTTTTATGTAGTAATGAGGAAGTTTTACATTATTGTCGGCGACGGTTTGCTAATATTTTAATTGATGAATTTCAAGATACCAATTTAATCCAGTATCGTTTGGTTAAAAAATTAGCTGGTACCACAGCTAATGTCATGATTGTTGGTGATGATGATCAGTCCATTTATAGTTGGCGTGGTGCCAATGCAGATAACTTACAATTATTTATAAAAGATTATCCCGATACTGAAATTGTTCGACTAGAGCAAAACTACCGCTCGACTAGTACTATTTTAGATGCCGCCAATAAATTAATTGCCAATAATAAAAAACGGTTAGGGAAAAATTTGTGGACTGATATTGGGATAGGTGAAAAAATATCACTTTATGTTGCCTTTAATGACATAGATGAGGCTCGCTTTGTTATAGGGCAAATTATAAAACGGCATGCTGAAGGTGACCTCTATTCCAATTGTGCCATTTTGTATCGTAATAATTCGCAATCGCGTATTTTTGAAGATACATTGTTGCAAGCAGGATTACCTTATCAGATTTATGGTTCTATTCGTTTTTATGAGCGGCAAGAAGTTAAATTAGCATTATCTTATTTACGTTTACTACATGATCATAATAATGATATGGCTTTTGAAGCTACTATTAATACTCCAACACGGGGTATTGGTGACATAACTCTAGATAAAATTAAGCTTACAGCTAAACAAAATAACATTTCATTATGGGATGCTTGTTTAATTCTTATTCAGACTAATGGATTAAATGAAAGGCAGTGTTCAGGTATTAGTCGCTTCTTAGAATTAATGGAATCGATTTATAATGAAGTCGAGTTATTACCTTTTTATAAACAACTCGGAGCAATTATTAAATTATCTGGTGTGCAACACATGTATGAACAAGAGCCGGGAATAAAAGGGCAAGCAAAGCTAGAAAATCTTGAGGAATTAGTATCTGCTGCTGAACAATTTTATAGTACTAACTCGGCAACCTTGATTGAAACAGAGCAAACTAGTGAAACCGGTGAGACTCTTACCTTATTGGAATCTTTTTTAGCTCATACTTCGTTAGAAAGTCGTGATGTGATTAAAGATCAAGACTCGGTGCAGTTAATGACATTACATTCAGCTAAAGGATTAGAGTTTGATAATGTTTTTATAGTTGGGCTAGAAGAAGGTATTTTTCCGACGCAACGTTCAGCACAAGAATTGGACAAAATGGAAGAAGAAAGACGTTTAGCCTATGTTGGTATTACTCGTGCTCGTAAATACCTTACGCTAACGTTATGCGAATCTAGGCGACTATATGGACGTGAGGAACGTCATTTACCTTCTCGTTTTTTAGATGAGTTACCTATCGAAAATCTAAATGAAATTAGTAACTACGGAATTAATTTAGAATACCAATATGGGCAAAAAAATGAAAACGAACGCAAAAAAACTTATAAGAAAAAAACAAGCCCGAATGATGGTTATAAATTGGGACGTAAGGTTAAACATCTTCGCTTTGGTGAAGGAACGATTGTTAACTTAGAAGGTGAAGGAGAACATCGTCGTGTGCAAATTGCTTTTGTTGATGAAGGTGTAAAATGGCTAGTGATAAAACTAGCTAATCTAACTTTACTTTAATAATATGCAGTTCTATTTCTTGGGAAGTAACGTTTCAAACGGCTTCCCTTTAAAATTCTTGGTTATAACGATTAAGATATAGCTTGTTCGGTCACAGCTTCCGCAAAAATTTTATCGAATGATAAGCCGGTACGATTACAAAGCCATTGATTATTTACATAATCAAAATGATACCCTTGTTTACGGGTTGCCAGCCAAATTTGTAAAAGAGGTTCTTGAGTATTAACAATAATTTTGCTGTTATTAGGGAAGGTAACAGTAATCACATTACCATGTGTTTCATAGTCAATATCACAATCATGTTCATCAGCATAATTATCTAAAAATAATTCAATATTATTAAAGAGTTGATCAGTAATTGAATGGAATTCAGTGATATTCATATATATAATCTATCTAATGAAAACAATATCAGAATAGTAGCATAAAGCGTTATATTCTGCCACAGCTTGGTGGCAGAATAAATCGGGGAATTAATCAGTTTTTTGTTGGTCAGCGAGTGGTAAAGAACAAGCAATAATGATAAATTGATGATCTTCATTTTTGGGTTTTGCATCTACCCAACGGTGAGGAGTATCACTACTATCAATTAATTTACCATCTGCAAAATATTTTTCAAATATTTGAATAGTACCTTTGGCTATTTCTTTTCGATCACAATTAGCATATTGCATAACTTTTAACGATCTATAAGTTTGTTTGGGACTATTATTATCTTTAGATACTTGCTCAGGTGCAAAATTAATTATTTCCGCGAAAACGCGAATTTTTTTATTGTAAGGATGTAAAGCTACTGAATTTTTATCAATGAATGAATAGCTAAAAACATTATCTTCTTTAGTTTTTTTAATGGGGATATATTGTTTACCAACTCTAGAATCATTTAGAATTTCATTAGTATTAGTAGTAATTAGATCATTGTTAGTTGTATTACTCGTATCTGTATTATTACTTGACGCGGTAAAAGAAAAGAGAATCAATAATAAGCATAATTTTTTCATTTAGATTTTCTCTCCATTATTTTGTCATTTTCGTTTATTTTATTATCAGTGTTGGGTTGAGATGGTTGATTTTGTTGTTGTTCAACTTCTTTTTGTTTTTTTAATTTTAAAGCGTTAATCTTTTCTTGTCTTTTAGCTTCTATATTTTCGTATATAGGTTTCATATCAGGTCTGTTAGTATACAAGATTTCTTTAGTTATATCCCCTTGAATAGAACAAACGATACGAGTTTGATTATTGGTTATCGGTTCTAAATAAAGTGATTTTTCTACTGTACCTTGCCTTGGAATTACCCCATCAATTGCATAAGGATTAGCTTGCCAATCATTAGTTTTATTAGTGCGATCATAAATTTGCGTATTAGCTACATAAGTTTTGGAAGTGTAAGGCATCCAATTGAGTTTATTAAATGTTTGTTTAGTTTTATCTAAATTATCGTTTAGAGTAAAACCCCAATAATAGTATTGACCATAAAAAGGAGTCTCAATAAAAATATTTTGATAGCCTGTAATAGTTAATCCCTTGTAATGAATTGGTTCTTTAAATACTACACTGTTTTTATCCTTTTTTTGTACATTTTCTACAGGAATATAGGCAACATTATCAATAGTAGCTAAATCAAAAAATTGTTTAAATGTGGTTTGGTTTTTTGCTAATTGTTGAAAAAACTGAGCATCACAGGTAAGAAAAGAGTCGATAAGTTTATCAGTAGCAGTCTCAACAGAATTATTTTGAGCTAAAGCCATGCATGGTGTAACTAACGAATAAATAAGCAACGGCAGTTTTTTTAGAAGCATAATATATTCCTAAATTCCATTAATTTTATTAGTTTTATAGATTATTTTATATGCTGTAGTGTAAAGGAATGTAAATAATAATGTCAATCTTAACTATGTAAATCTTCTACGAAAACTAATAAATCTCCCGTCTTAAAATTAATTTCTATTTGATCTATGATTGCTTTATTACGCAAGCTAGTTAATCCCCCAAATATTAGTGTTTTATCGGTTAAAGGATATTCAAAACCAGTAATGGTTAATCCCGTTACTTTTGGCATTGGTAGCAGCGAAATAATACAATGTTTTACATGGTTTATTATTTCATGGTGATTGGCGTAAAAAAAGTGGCAATAGTTATCATGAAAAATGATTTTATATTGGCGGTAATAATGCTTTGCTACTGAAAGGTTACCCAAAAAATGATCACTCGCATGACCTGATGCACCATAAACGGAAAATTCAGTTATCCCTTTAGATGATAAGAATAACAGTGCTTTTTCAAAATCTGTTTTACTTTGATCAGGGGTGTGAATAATCTGAATTTGTTCGGCAATGGCTTTAGTTTTATCCCAACTGTCTAAATCACCAATAATAAAATTCGGTATAATGGAAGTATGAGCTAAATAATTATGATAAGCACCATCCGTACATGCAATGTAGGTGTAGCTGTCTAAATTAGTTGGATAATATTGTGGTGGTTCACCATTTACAAAAAGCAGGGCTTTATTAGTCATTATGGCTTCCTTATTATAATCTTAGAGTAAAAGCCATGATAATGGCATTTTCGTAGTCACCAGTCGCGGTTGGATAATAATTTTTGCGAATAGTAATTTCATTAAAACCCAAAGAATGATACAACTTAATTGCAGCTTGATTCGATTCGCGCACTTCTAACCAAATAGTAGAGGGAGAATTGCTTGCCATTAATCTAGAAATTAATTCATTAAGCAGATCCTTTGCCAGCCCTTGCTGCCTGAATTGAGGGTGAATGGCTATATTAAATAGGTTGGCTTCATCAGCTACTGTCTGGCAAATACAAAAACCGACTATTTGCTGATCAATGCATATTTTGAGATTTAAATAACTCTCACCTTGGTTTGAATAAAAGATCTGTTTTGACCATGGTATTACATGGCAGAGCAGTTCTAACTGGTAAGCCTCAGCTAAATCATGTCCGTTCAGGGTGGAAATAGTTTTCATATTGACATAACTGTTGCCAAAGTTGGCGTTTTAGTTGTGGTCTACTAGCCAGCTGTTCTAAGCTAATAGTCTGAATAGTAAGTTGATGCAGCCATGAGTCAGTTGGTTTAACATCAATAAACCAAATAACAGTTTGGATCTCGTTTGTTGGCATAATGAGTTGTGATGGCGTTAATATAATTACTTGATCTGCGCTCAATTGGATAGCTTTTAAAATATCATAATAGATTTTTTGTGTAGGCGGTTGCTTGGCCACAACAATTAAACGGATATCATCGCCTATCTGTGTTGCAATTTCACCTTTTAACACTGCTGGGTTGCGTAAAACATATTGAGTAATATTACACTGTTTTAAATACCAATCTTGTGCGTTCATTATTGGATAGCTTTTTTATTAGGGATTAAGTTGGCTTAATTGTATAATTATGGGCTAAATTTATAAAGTTTTTTTGATTGAGGCAATATGGCAGCATACGCTTATACTCCCGCAAGTCAAGTACTTGAACGTCACCAAGATTTTTTTTGTGATAAAAATGTAATTATTGCAGGTGATATTCAAGATAGTTATCCGGCAGTTATTCCAGCAAAACATGTAAAAATTCACTGTAGTCAATTTCACACTTATTTACGTTTGCATAATAGTTCCCGAGAAACTATTTTTTCATTTCAACCTAATGCCGAATTTTATACAGGTATGAATACCTTAATTTACTATTGGCCAAAAACCAAGAGTGAAGCACAATTTCAATTATCCTATTTATTGCATAATATGCCTAAAGATAGTGATATTTTTATTGTTGGTGAAAACCGCACTGGTGTTAAAAGTGTTGAAGCGTTATTAACGGATTTTGGTAACATTCAAAAAATAGATAGTGCCAGGCGTTGTGGATTATACCATTTTCATGCTGATAGCCGTTTAGCGTTTGCTTTATCCGAGTGGTGGTTAAGTTATCAATTAACCATCGAAAAGCAAAAAATTGTAATTAAAAGCTTACCTGGAGTATTTAGTCAAAAAGGATTAGATGCTGGTAGTGACTTGCTATTAAACGCATTGCTAGAACATACAGATATTATTAAAGGTTCGGTTTTAGATGTTGGCTGCGGTTCCGGTATATTGGCAACAGTAATTGGCAAATTATATCCCGATATTAAATTGACTTTATCTGATGTGAGTAGCGTCGCCATTGAATCGAGTAAGGCAACTTTAGCTTGTAATCAGGTTGAAGGGCAAGTTGCGGCTAGTGATGTTTTTTCACATTTGCAAGATAAATATCAATTAATCGTCTCTAATCCACCATTTCATGATGGCAAAGAAACTAGTTATATTGCAGTTAATTCATTGATTAAAGAAGCTAAAAAACACTTAAAACTTAATGGTTATTTATGTATTGTGGCAAATTCATTTTTACCTTATCAAACCCTATTGGATGAAACTTTTAATAAGGTAGAAGTGATCGCGCAAACGACCAAGTTTAAAGTCTATTTAGCTAGTCACTGAGTCAAATTATAATACCACAATGAATAACTTTTGATCATTAAGTTACGGCATTGGTCGTAACTTAAAAGGAATTACACATAAATAATTAATTTCTTAATTTGGTAGGTTAATCCAAAAACTATTGTCTTAAATCACTCGCGAAAATTGTTGTTGGCGGGCTATTCTGCGCATATAGATATCAAAACACATACAAATATTACGAATCAATAAATGACCTTTCGGTGGTACTTCAATAGTATGGGCAGTAACTACGACTAAACCGTCTTGTTGCAAAGGTTCCAATAGTTTTAGATCTTCACTAAAATAATCATCAAATTGAATATTATATTGCTGTTCAATCTGTTTTTTATCTAAATAAAAGTGACAGATTAGTTGTTTTATGACACTGCGACGGATCATATCGTCACGATTCAAATTAAATCCTTTCCATAAACCATTACCAATTTTTTCGACTTGAGTTTGATAGCTATTTAGATCTTTCTGATTTTGGGCATAACTGTCACCTAACATACTAATAGCTGACACGCCAAGCCCGAGTAAATCAGCATCACCATGAGTGGTATAACCTTGAAAATTACGATGCAGTTTGTTTTGTTGTTGAGCAATGGCTAATTCATCAGTAGGTTTGGCAAAATGATCCATACCAATAAATTGATAACCGGATTGAGTTAATATCTCAATACTGGTTTGTAAAATTTGTAATTTTTGATTGGCATTAGGTAAATCATTATCTTTGATTTTACGTTGTGCAGCAAAACGGTTAGGTAAATGAGCATAATTAAATACACTTAAACGATCGGGTGAAATATCAATTACCTTTTTTAGGGTTTCGCTAAAACTTGTTACAGTTTGTTTAGGTAAACCATAAATTAAATCGAGACTGATTGATTGAAAATTATTTTGGCGCGCCTGTTTGATGAGTGAACGAATAAGATTTTCATCCTGCTCACGATTAATTAAATTTTGAATCTCATGATTAAAGTCTTGGATCCCCATACTTAAACGATTAAAACCTACTTCGGCTAAATGATCAATAGTTTTGGGAGTGATTTCCCGAGGATCTATTTCTATGGATAATTCTGCATTATCAGCAAAATTAAAATGCTGTTTAAGCGAGGTAATAAGGCGAGTAATCTCGTCATCTGTTAAAAATGTAGGTGTGCCCCCCCCCCAATGCATCTGGGTAACTGTACGGTTTTTAAATAATTTGGCTCGCTGTGTAATTTCAATGTCAAGAATATCCAGATATTTGGTTACTTTATGCGTTTGACGAGTAACCAATTTGTTGCAGCCACAAAAGTAACAAAGCTTATGGCAAAAAGGAATATGAATATAAAGAGCTAATGGGCGTTCAGGGTAACGCTGAGTGGCTGCTAAAAAGTCCTGCTCATGAAAATCTTGGTTAAATTCCAGTGCTGTTGGGTATGAGGTATACCTAGGGCCGGAATAATTATATTTTTCGATTAATGCCTGATCCCAAAATATCGGTTTTGTTTGATTTTTATTTAGGTTCAACCCTTTGTTTGACATTGCGTTTCCCATAACTTTTTGAAATGTTTTTTCTTGATAATCTCGTTTGCGTTTTCATTTTGATACGGTTAGTTTTTTTTAAAATTAACAAAGTGCAAATAAATAACCCAAAATACAAACCTATCATGATAAATATCGGCATTGGCTATGCTCTCTTTTTATGGAGAATAACTTACTGAGTAAAACCTTTATTAGTTACGTTTTAATAAACTAATTATATCTTCTGGTTTTTCATCTAATTCATCAAAATCGGCATCAGTATAACCAAGCGTTTGCATCAGTTCATCAATACGATTTAGTTTAGTATCTAGATAAGTTTGTTGCTCCTTCGTTAGCTTACTATTTTGTTCAACAAGATCCAGCAATTGCTCTAATTGGGGATCATTTTCTAGTTGCTCTAGTTCTTGCTCTGGCGATAAAGCAGGTTTGCTAACCTTGGTTGTTGCTGCCACTTTGGTAATATTAACGGCATCTTTGCTTACTAAAGCAATCGGCTTTTTACTGCCTAAGCGAGGATCTCTTTCTGCTTTGTTTGATTTTTTATTGAGTTGATCATCAGTATTATTAAAACGTGAACCACTAGGTAGGCCTTTGTGCTTACGCTTTTTTTTAAGTTCTCGAGATTCTTCGTTGATCTCTTGACGGCTTTTTTTAGTTTTTGGGTTAGATTTCGTTTTTAACATATAAACTTATTTCAATATTTGAATGGCAAATTAATGGTGAGTATTTTAGCAGTAAGTCATTAAGATAGCTATGAATAACACTAGCCACTAATTTATGATTGTAAAAAAGCAAATTTATGTATAATCTGACCCACATAAATTCAACCAATTAGTAATTAAAGAAAAATATATTATGAAAAATCATTTGAGTCCGTATATGCAATTTAACCGCCAAGAATGGGCGGGTTTGCGTAATGCGGTACCAATGACTTTAACCCCTGGAGAGTTAACTTCATTACAAGGGATTAACGAAGATTTATCCATGGATGAAGTTAGTCAGATTTATTTACCTTTGTCGCGATTGCTTAATTATTATATTAGTAATAGTTTAACTAGGCAGGTAGTGTTATCGAAATTTTTAGGAAAAAGCCAAAAAATACCTTATGTGATTGGGATTGCTGGTAGTGTGGCAGTGGGTAAAAGTACTACAGCTCGTGTACTACAAGCATTATTAACACGCTGGCCGGAACACCGTAAAGTAGCATTAGTGACTACCGATGGTTTTTTGTATCCTAATAAATGCCTTGAAGAACGTGGCATTATGAACAAAAAAGGTTTCCCACAGTCTTATGATATTAAGAAATTAATTAACTTTGTTGCCGATGTTAAATCAGGTCAAGCCGAAGTAAAAGCACCAGTTTATTCTCATTTAGTTTATGATATTGTTGAAGATGAGGAAATTACTATTGATTGCCCGGATATTCTGATTTTAGAAGGCTTAAATGTGTTACAAGGAACATTTAATTATCCGCAGGCAAATAATCGCGTATTTGTGTCTGATTATGTCGATTTTTCGATTTATGTCGATGCTGATTTGCCATTATTGCATGACTGGTATGTTAATCGTTTCTTAAAATTTAGAGCCGGGGCTTTTAGTGACCCTAACTCTTATTTTAATCACTATTCACAATTGCCAGAAGAAGAAGTCATCAAGATTGCTAACCGCTTGTGGCGTGAAATTAATGAATTGAACTTAATCGAAAATATTTTGCCAACTCGGGAAAGAGCAAGTTTAATTTTAACCAAAGGTCAAGATCACAGAGTAGATAGTATTCAATTAAGAAAATAAATTTAACTTAACAGGAATTGCTATGAAAACTACAACTAAATTAATCGGTAAATTATCAATATTGGCATTAGTGAGCCTATTTTCATTGGCTAGCTATGCAGCCAATCAAGATGAAGATCAACAGTTAACCTGTAGTGGCAAAAAACAAGCCATTGAAGAGCAAATCAATTTTGCTAAGAAAAATAACAATATTCACCGTGTACAAGGGCTAGAGACCGCTTTAAATGAAGTTAATACTCATTGTACCGATGCTGAGTTAGAGAATAAGTATAAAAAAGAAGTCAGTGAAAAAACAGCTAAAGTAACAGAAAGACAACAAGAACTAGCCAAAGCCAAAGTCGAAGGTAAACAACAAAAAATTGCTGATAAACAAGCAAAACTAAAGGATGCTGAATCAGAATTGGCAGCAGCTAACGCTAAATTGGCCAAATTTTATCAACAAATTACCGTTCAATAATAAATTTTATACTGAAACGTATACCTCTCAGGAAACATCTTTACAAACCCTACTATTAATAGTAAGTATTAATGGTAGGGTTATACAGACTAAAATTAGCTATTGCGCTTGAAAAGGCTTCTCATACTAGACTTTTTTACTCAAAAAGAGTATGGTGTGCGCCTTGTTACGTGGTTCGTGAACCTCCCACGCTAAAAAACTAAGGAATTAATAATGAGCAACATCACCTTATTAGGCGATCAGTCCGTTCGCTATCCGTCGACGTATGCACCCGAAATACTTGAGACTTTTGCTAATAAACATCCTGACAACGATTATTTTGTTAAATTCAATTGCCCTGAATTTACGAGTCTTTGTCCTATTACCGGGCAACCTGACTTTGCCACCATTTATATAGCATATGTGCCGAATATCAAAATGGTGGAAAGCAAATCCCTAAAACTCTATCTGTTCAGCTTCCGTAATCATGGTGATTATCACGAAGATTGCATCAATATTATTATGCAAGATCTGATTAAATTAATGGATCCTAAATATATCGAAGTCTGGGGTAAATTTACGCCGCGCGGTGGAATCTCTATCGATCCTTATGCTAATTATGGCAAGGTTGGTACTCGTTGGGAGCAAATTGCGGTTAATCGTTTAGCTAATCACGATCTTTACCCAGAAAAAGTGGATAATCGTTAATCTATTAATTTTATTGGAACAATAAAATGCAACAGCGCAAAGCACTAGTGATCTTCTCAGGTGGTCAAGACTCAACCACTTGTTTACTGCAAGCGATTGCTGATTATGGACGGGAAAATGTCGAAACCATTAGTTTTCATTATGGTCAACGACATGCTATTGAACTTGAAAAAGCTAAATGGATGGCGACTGATCTAGGTGTCAAGCAAACTATCATTGATACTTCAGTGATCAAACAAACCACCAATAATGCCTTGATTGATAGTTCGCAACAGATTCAGCCTGCCCAAGACGGCAATTATCCGAATACCTTTGTTGATGGGCGTAACATGCTATTTCTACTTTTAGCTGGATGTTATGCCAAGCAACAAGGGATTGCGGATATTATTATCGGCGTTTGTGAAACCGATTTTAGTGGTTATCCGGATTGTCGGGATGTGTTTGTTAAATCGATGAATGTCACCATGAATTTGGCTATGGATTATGCTTTTAATATCATCACGCCATTAATGTATTTGACTAAAGCACAAACTTGGGCATTAGCCGATGAATTAGGTTACCTTGATTATGTGCAAACTCATACCCATACCTGTTATTACGGCGTAGAAGGTGGTTGTGGCACTTGCCCAAGTTGTCTATTGCGTGATAAGGGCTTGCAAGAATATTTAGATTCGATTAAATAAATTCTGTTAATTTTATTCAAACTGGGTTCTCTCACCCCATTAAAAAAGGAAATTACATGTACGTTAATGATCATGCTGGGTCAATCCCACATAAATTTACCCGTGAACAACGGCACAAGGCTCTTTATTGGTTAGCTTTTTTCCATATTTTAGTGATTGCTTCGAGCAATTATTTAGTGCAAATCCCTTTTGATATTTTGGGGTTCCATACCACTTGGGGGGCTTTTACTTTTCCATTCATCTTTTTAACCACTGATTTAACTATTCGAGTGTTTGGTGCGAGTTTAGCAAGAAAGATCATTTTTGTGGTGATGATGCCGGCATTGCTATTTTCGTATGCAATTTCGGTGTTGTTTTTCGAAACCCATTGGCTCGGTTTTGCTGCGCTGACCGAATTTAATAGCTTTGTATTTCGTATTGCCTTAGCCAGTTTCTCGGCTTATTTAGTTGGGCAATTAATGGATATTACGGTATTTAACTATTTAAGACAAAATAAAAAATGGTGGGTGGCACCATCAGCATCAGCGGTATTTGGTAATGGTATTGATACTATTGTATTTTTTGCTATCGCTTTTTATCATAGTAGTGACGAGTTTATGGCAATTAATTGGCCTGAAATAGCACTTATAGACTATAGTTTCAAAATTTTAATTTGTGGATTATTCTTCTTGCCACTTTATGGGGTGATTTTAAATCTATTACTAAAAAAATTAGTTGCACTACCACAATACACCAATCAAAGCCAATCGGTGACTGAATAATTTCATCACAAAGCAAATAAAGCTCATGTATCATGGATAAATGGGCTTTAATTTTATTGGAAGATACATATTAAATTTAAATAATTTTAGCTAGCTGAAATATTAGTATTCGTTAATCCAGTCAGAGTGAAAATTTGCATAAACATTTTTGCCAAACTTGATTCCTAAGTGCATAATATATCAACGCTTGATATCATTATAGTGAGAATCTATTTTGATAATAAAATCAAAATGTTGTTTAATAGGAATAGGGTGAAATAATGAGGTTGGTTAAGCAGTTAGCTGTATTGAGTATGCTGTTAGTATTACTCGGTTGTGATAATAAAGATAAAAAAGATTCGGTATCCGCACCGACTAAAACGCAGCCAACATCTGAACTTGTAGATAGTAGCAATAATATTGAGAAGACTAATCCAACTATCCAACCACAAAATACCTTCACACCGACACCTGAATTGATTGAAGAATATCATAATAAACAACTCACGGTTATTGATAGTTCAGAAGTTATTCTTGATGGCTCAAGTACATTAGTGATTACATTTTCAGTGCCTATTAATCCTAAACTGAATTTTTCAAATTTACTTCGTTTAATTGACCATGATAAAGGCAATGTTGATGGTGCTTGGGAACTTTCAGATAATGGTTTGGAATTAAGGCATCGTTATTTGGAACCAAATCGTAAATTAACATTAACTATTGATAAAATGTTAGCTGCAATAAATAACAGTCACTTAAAAGAAGTCTACCAAGTCGAAATTACTACTCAAGATCGTAAACCGATGGTGGGCTTTGCAAGCAACGGTTTTTTACTCCCAAGTAAATCTATGACCGGATTACCGGTTACTACTCTTAATGTAGATAAAGTAGATGTCAATTTTTTCAAAATTAAACCAGAAAAATTATCCGATTTTATGGCTGATTATGGGTTAATTAATCGCTTCACTACTTGGAACTCTAAAAAGTTAAATAATTATGCTGATTTGGTGTTTTCTTCTCGTTTCGATCTCAACCCTAAACGCAATGCTCAAGAAACAGTGTTAATTAATTTATCTACCATTACGGAACTTCAACCTACGGGTGTATATATTGCCGTGATGAATCAAGCTGGCAGTTATAACTATTCTAATCCGGCTACCATGTTTTCAATTAGTAATATTGGGATTTCCGTTCATGCTTATGGCAAAGGTAAATTAGCCGTTATTACCCATGCATTAGATAATGGGCAACCGCTTGCCAATATTAATTTAACGGTGCAATGTGGCAAAAATATACAAGATAGTAATAAAAACTGTACCAATATTAATACCCAAACCGATAAGCAAGGTTACGCCGAGATTACACTGCCTTCTGGAAAAGATTATACAGTGCTTACTGCTAGTGATGGGCAACAAAATTCGTTGGTAAATTTGGATCGCAATGCTCTTGATTTGAGTGAATTTAACTTGACTGGCAGTGCTTTCTATCAAAAACAATTATTTGCATTTGGTCCGCGCGATTTATATCGTCCCCAAGAAACCATTGAATATAATGCGCTATTACGTGACGCTGACGGTAAACCATTACCAGAACAGCCTATTGTTGTTGATGTTATTTCGCCAGATGGGCGAGTTGTAGATAATTTTACGCTTAAAACACAACAGGATACTAAAGGCTTATATCAATGGCACTTTGTTATACCAAGTGATGCAGCTACTGGTAAATGGAGCTTTCGTTTTAATTTAGGTGATGATGATTACCGTTATGCTTATTTTCAAGTTGAAGAATTTTTGCCTGAACGTTTAGCGATGGAAATAAATGTACCCTCAGCTAAACCATTAGTAACAGATCAAGCCATTGATTTTAATATTAAAGGTTGGTATTTATATGGGGCCCCAGCTTCTGGCAATGATTTAACGGGTAATCTTTATCTAAAAAAAGTTGATTCGCTTCCGGAATTGCCTGACTACAAAATTGGCGCAATTACTGATAGCGGTTTCGATCGACAGCTTGATGGTATTGATCAGTTGCTCGATAATAATGGCATTGCTCAAGTTAATGTTGATAGTGATAATTGGACGGATTTCCGTTCGCCAGTAAAACTAGTGATGCAAGCTAGTTTACTCGATTCTGGTGGGCGACCAATTACTCGTTATGCCAGTCAAACCATTTGGCCAGCTAACCAAATGCCTGCTGTACGAGCATTATTTTCCGAACAAGCGTATTATGATTGGTCAACGGATCGTTATGAAAAGCGTCCAACAGTCGATAAAAATGCCGTCGCCGATTTTGAAGTGGCTTATATTAATACTGATGGGCAAAAATTAGCGACTAATAATTTGAAAGCGCGCATTATTTGTGAACGTCGTGATTATTATTGGACTTGGTCTGATGATGAAGGTTGGAAACAAAATTATAATGCAAGTGAATTTACCCTTTATGAAGAAAAATTATCAATTCCGGAAAATGGTAGTGCTAAAGTAAGTTATCATCCGGATAATTATGGTTCGTATCGGCTTGAAGTAGTGGATACTAAAAATAACATTATCAGTAGTATGCGTTTTTGGAGTGGTTATAATTGGTCCGATAATACCAATGGTACTAATGCCGTGCGCCCTGATCAGGTTAAATTAAGTATTGATAAAGCGTTATATGCAGTAGGTGATACCGCTAAAGTGCATGTACAAGCTCCGGTTGCTGGCTCAGGTTATATTTCGCTTGAAACTAATGATGGCATGTTATGGAAACAAGATATTAGAGTTGATGAAAATGGATTAGATGTCGAGATTCCGATTCAAGATTGGGGTCGTCATGATATTTATATTAGTGCCATGATTATTCGACCATCAACCAATGCTTCAGTGCAAACAATCAAACGAGCAATTGGTTTGCTTTATTTACCTCTTGATACTTCGTCCCGACAATTAAATATTGCCATTGAAGCACCACTAAAAACTGAACCAGAAAAAACTATTCCTATAAAAGTAAAAATGGATAAACAATTAATCCAGAAAGATCAGCAGGTAACTGTATTGTTATCGGCAGTTGATTCAGGAGTATTAAATATAACAGATTTTGTTACTCCCGATCCTTACAGTGCATTTCTTGGACGTAAACGCTATGATGTCGATTTATACGATGTGTATGGCAAATTAATCGAAGGTTCCGGACGCAATGTCAATATGAGTTTCGGAGGGGACGCGTTACTTAGTCAAAACGCTGCTGGTGGTAAAAAACCATTAACTCAAGTTAATATTGTTGCACAGCAACTCAAAACCATTCAATTAAATGAAGATGGTGAAGGTATTGTTGATCTAACACTACCTAATTTTAATGGTGAATTACGCTTGATGGCTCAGGCATGGGATGATAACCGCTTTGGTAAAACTGAACAAAAAATGGTCGTAGCTGCTCCAGTAGTAGCGGAGTTATCAATACCAAGGTTTTTATCAGGTGGTGATAAGGCGGTATTGGCATTAGATCTAAATAATTTGACAGAAAAAGCGCAAACTTTACAAATTGATGTTGCTACTACAGGTTTGATTCAACAAACAATATCCAAACTAAATACCATTACAATTGATAGTAAGCAACGCCAAATTATATCTGTTCCTATTACTGCTGATTATGGTTATGGAGAAGGAACATTAACCGTTAATATCAAAGATATCGTATTGGAAGATGGTTCTGATTATCAAATTAAACGTTCATGGCAAGTAGGAGTTAGGCCAGCCTATACAGGCACAACTAAAAATTATGCAGTAGCTATTAATGATGGTCAAAGTTGGACGTTTCCAGCTTCTGATATGGTTAATTTAATAGATAATACGATTGATGGTAAATTAGTCGTATCTAATCAGCCACCACTTAATATTGCACAATATATTAAAAGTTTGTTTGCTTATCCTTATGGTTGTTTAGAACAAACTATCAGTGGACTGTATCCATCTTTATATGTTAATCAAGAACAACTTACCGCCTTAGGAATCAAAACTGAATCAGACGATAAACGTCGTGAAAAAGTACAAATAGGTATTTCACGTATTTTATCTATGCAACGCAATAATGGTGGTTTTGGTTTATGGAGTAGTGAGGGCGATGAAGACCATTGGCTTTCAGTGCATGCTACCAATTTTTTACTGCAAGCAAAAGAGCGTGGTTATCATGTTAACGATGCTGCACTCAATGCTGCTATGAATCGCATAGGCCAATATACTTATGATATTAATGCTTTTAATAGTTTACCAAACTATTATGATGATTCGGTGGCGAGTGACTATGTTCAATTTGCTACTAAAGCTTATGCATTAATGGTATTGGCGCAGCAAAATAAAATTACCCCAGCGATGCGTAATGAAATTAATCGTATGTCGCAGCAATTAGATAATAATAATGCATTAGCTTTATCTCCATTGCCTATTGTTCAGTTGGCTTTATCAGCTAAGATTACCGGTTTTGAGAATATTTATAACAATTTAATGGCTAAAGCTTTAACCACAAATTACCGTAATCAAAATGCTTGGTTAGGTGATTATGGCAGTGAAGTCCGTGATAAAGCCTTAGTTTTATCACTATTAATTGATAATGATTTAAGTGCTGATAAACAAGCAAGTTATTTGTTTAATTTATCCGATTTATTAAATGATAAACGCTATTTTTCTACTCAAGAACTCAATGCTTTATTTATGGCTGGTTGGTCTTTAGAGCAACATAAAAATGCGCAAGAATTTAAAGTTAAAATTAATCATCAAGTGAAAGATGTAACTAAAAGCTTGTCGCGCTCATTAGATTTTGCTGAGTTGACCAAAGGATTAACGGTTGCTAACGAGAATAATGCTGAACCTCTATATATTAAATTTACACTTTCAGGTTATAGTAAAAATGCACCGGCACCTACCGCTAATGATAATATTTTGACTATTAATCGTAATTATTATGATTTACAAGGCAATGCAATTAAACCTGACCAATTGAAAGTAGGTGATTTGCTGGTGATTGTATTAGATGTAACTGCGCGTGAAAGTATTCATGATGCTTTGATTGTCGATTTTTTACCGGCTGGATTAGAGCTTGAAAATCAAAATCTAATGAATAGTAGTGTTAATTTATTAGCGATTCCTGAGTTAGCAAATTTACTCAAAGATGAAGATAGTAATGATGTTAAATATCAAGAATATCGTGATGATAGGTATGTTGCCGCAGTAGATATTCGTGATTATGTTGACACTAATAAATATCGTAAACGGGTGGCGTATTTAGTGCGAGCGGTTACTGCTGGTAATTATATGATTCCTTATCCTTATGTTGAGTCGATGTACCGTCCAGAACGATTCGCAATAGGTAAATCGCTTGATTTAATGTCAATTGTTGAACGTAATGCTTCTCAACAGTAACTTAAATCAGAGTATAAGCGATTTATTGGGTTAAATTTATCACCGGTGTATTTCTCCGCCGACCGAAGTCGGCGGTAATATAACACTTAAACGTTATGTGGATCTGAAACGCCTTGACAAAAATTAAACAGCGCTTTGTTAAAATACTCATTTGTTTATTGGTTTCCATAGTCGCTCTCTTGGTTAGTTTCTTAGTGGCTGATTATTTATACCCACTAACAATTTATCAAAATAAAACCACGCAAACTATACTTGCTCAAGATGAAACCCCGCTGTGGCGTTTTGCTGATAATAGTGGCATTTGGCGTTATTCGGTGAGTTTAGATGAAGTTCCGGATTACTATCTGGATGTGTTGCTTAATTATGAGGATCGTCACTTTTACGAACATATGGGGATTAATCCGTTATCCTTGCTGCGTGCTGCTTGGCAAAATTTCGCCAATAATCGAATTGTGTCTGGTGGTAGTACAATTTCGATGCAAGTCGCTAGATTGCTCGATCCTCATGACCGATCTATGATGGGAAAATTGAAGCAAATATTCCGAACCTTACAATTAGAATGGCATTATAGTAAACAAGAAATCTTAACTTTATATATTAATCATGCTCCTTATGGAGGTACCATTGAAGGTATTGGTGCGGCCAGTTGGTCATATTTTGGTAAGCAACCTAAAGCGTTGACTCGTAGTGAAGCTGTTTTATTGGCAGTTTTACCACAAGCACCTAGCCGTTTGCGACCTGACAGGTACCCTAATCGAGCCAAACAGGCGCGAGATAAAGTATTAGATCGTTTAGCTGACAGTCATGTCTGGACGCCTGAGATCATCAATCAAGTTCGCCAAGATGAAGTGTGGGTTTATCCGCGTAGAGCTCCTCAACTAGCGCCGTTGTTAGCACTGAGGTTAAGTCATCAATATCCTGATAAGGATATTATTCATACAACTATTGATTTCTCTTTGCAAAGCACACTTGAAGATCTGGCAATTAATCGTAAAAAACAATTGCCACCCAAAACATCATTAGCAATATTAGTAGTTGATCATACCGATATGTCAGTGAAAGCGTATGTGGGATCAGCTGATTTTAATGACAGCGATCGCTTTGGGCAAGTGGACATGATTAGTGCATTACGTTCACCTGGCTCTACGTTAAAACCATTTATATATGCTATGGCTATTGATGAAGGTATGATTCATTCTGAATCTTTATTACAGGATGTGCCTAGAATTAATTCGGATTACCGTCCAACTAATTTTGATGATGACTATTATGGTCCGGTTAGTGCTACTGAAGCATTAAGAAATTCATTAAATTTACCTGCGGTACAATTAATTGAATTATATGGACCTAGACGGTTTGCCAGTAAATTAGCGAGTGTTGGTTTACCATTGATATCAGTTGGTAATGATCCTAATATTTCTTATATTTTAGGTGGTGCATCACTGCGAATGGACAATTTAGTCAGTGGTTATAGTGCTTTTGCTCGCCATGGTCAGGTTAGCCCCCTACGCTTTACACCAACTGATCCTTTAATTGAAAAACCACTAATTGCTGATGGTAGTGCATGGATCACTAAACAAATGTTAGTTAATAATAATCAATTAGCTTATAAAACAGGCACTAGTTATGGGTATCGTGATGCCTGGGCTATAGGAATTAATCCGCGGTATTTAATTGGAATTTGGGTAGGGCGCCCAGATGCAACACCAGTGGTAGGTCAATATGGAGCCGTGACTGCGGTACCAATATTGCAACAAGTAAATGCTTTATTATTGAATAAAGAGCATCGCTTAAATCGACCATTACCAATTATGAATCAACCAGATTCTGTCACAATAGCAAAAATTTGTTGGCCATCAGGACAAGTGTTAGCTACCAATGATCCAAATTGCCATCGTCAAAAAAACGCGTGGATATTTAATAATATCATCCCATCAACACTCGATACTTTAAATGTACTCAATAATAATATCTATCGGTCGGGGTGGATAAATATTTGGGTTAACCAACAAGGTGAAAGAGTGGCGGCTGATTGTAAAAATGCTCAAAAAAAGACCATTGCTCTTTGGCCGATGGCTTTAGAAAATTGGTTATTACCTAAAGAGCGTCGTCAATCGCTATTACCTCCTATTGATAAAAATTGCCCGGTTTTGGGTAAAGATGTATTTTCACCGTTGGTAATTACGGGATTGCTGGATAATCAATTAATTAAGCGCTTACCCGGTCAACAGACCGTAACCATTGATTTAATTCCACAAGGGGGAATAGGGCAAAAATGGTGGTTTTTAGATGGTGAACTTATTGCACAATCTAAGGATAATGATAAAGTTGTTGTAACGATTGTAAAAAAGGGACTACAACATTTATTATTATTAGATGAAAGTGGTCAAATTTTCCGAATGAAATTTACATTAGACTAATAAGGATAACATATATGGCTATTGAACGTACACTGTCCATCATTAAACCTAATGCAGTTAAGAAACATTTAATTGGTGCAATTGAAACTCGTATAATTCAGGCAAAATTTGAAATAGTCGCCTTAAAAATGTTAAAGCTGAGCAAAATTCAAGCTGAAGGTTTTTACGCCGAACATCAAGGTAAACCATTTTTTGATAATTTAGTTAAGTTTATGATGTCTGGTCCAATTGTTGTTCAGGTGTTACAAGCTGAAAATGCCATTAGTCGTTATCGTGAATTAATGGGGGCAACCGATCCTGCAAAAGCCTTAACAGGTACATTGCGAGCTGATTTTGCCGATAGTGTAAAAGAAAATTCAGTACATGGTTCGGATTCTCCGGAATCAGCAGCACGGGAAATTGACTACTTTTTTGTTGATAGTGAAATTATTGGTTAACAGTAATTGATTAATGATTAATTTGCTATGTGTAAAGCAAATAGCTGTGCTTGTAGTAATTGTAAATTCTCAGTATCCAAATGGTTGTCAGTAATAATATCTGTAAAACGATTTAATGGGATAGCGGTAAATAAAGAATAGCAATTATATTTACTGCTATCCGCAACCAAAATAATTCTATCTGCTTTTTGAGCAAAACTCGCCTTAATCAAGGCTTTATCTTCTGTTGGTGCTGTGACTCCTTTATTAAGGCTCCATGAATTACAACTAATGAAAGCAATATCCGGATTAATTTGTTGTAACAGCGAACGTCCATGTTCACCAATTTAAAAGCTACTCTCGACAAGTTAATTTGTTTTTATAATTAACACTTCTTAATAAAAGTTAATATAACTTATTGTTATTAATACATTTCTTAACAAAAAATACATTGAAGTTGATTTCTAACTTACTCTTAAACGGTTATACTCAAATCATTCATTTGGTTATAAATAAAAAATTTAACCAACTTATTTTTTTGATTATTAAACAATAAATTATAATCAAGATAATAGTGTATTGTAACCATATATTTATAGTTATCTGAACATAATTTTCGAAGCTTTTATTTAGATTTAAAAAAACTATTAACTAATTATATGGAGTACTAAAAAATTAGTTATAGTGGAAGGAGAATTTGTTAATGTTAAAAAAAAATTATATTAAAATAGCTCGGTTGGTTCTTAAAAATTACCAATATTGTAATATCTTAGATAAGTTAAATAAGATTATTGTTTTTTTATCGGTTGTTTCAATATTATCATTTTTTCCATCAGTTACTACATTAGCATTAACACAAACTACAGCTGAAAAGATACATGGTACCGAACCATATTTAGTTGGTGAAAATGGCGTTATTCCCGCAGATTTAAATGATGTATTAAATTTCTATATTATAGATGATAAAGGTAATAAGAAAATATATTACGGCAATTCTGTCCTACCGGAAGGGACACTAACTACTGGATTTCCAGAAAACATGAAGATAAGTGATTTTAAAATAATGGATGGGGATGGTTTTAGAGATGATGACGGCGATGAAGTTGCTTTAATAACTGGTTATACCTATAGTTGGAAAGATAAATTTGACCGAGAAGTTAAAAGTGATGAGTTATTAGACCCATGTAGAGCACCATATAAATTGGAAATTATTGCTGAAAACTTGCAATTAACAACCAAGTATGGAATACCAATATCAAAAACGTACGAAAATCCTGGATTATCTAAAACATTTGCAATAGATGTACAGTATCATACACCAATATGTTATGTTAAACCTTTAAATATGGATACGAATGATAAAAATGTTACCGATGGCGGTCATACAGCAGATTTTTTGCCAGACGCTGGCTTTAAAACCTCAACAATAGCCAGTCAGGGGCGAATATGGCCAACAACTGCATTTGGTGGCGCGGTTTTTTTGTTATTAACACGAGATTTGGATAAAACTAATGATCATTATACTTTTACTGTAACCAAAGGAGGAGATGTACTTCAGGTGAGGAATGGTAATGAGTTTATATTTCGTCCAAATCTATGGGAGGATTATGATCCCTATTATAATGTTAAACCGCCATATCAATATACAATTGAGGCTAAAAATAAAGATACTAATGAGGTTTATGAATATAGTTTTGAAATAGAGAAATGGGCGAAACCTGATGGAGTTTATGGCTTATGGACATTTGATGAAGTTAAAGGCAATTGTGACATAGTGCATGGTAGTTTATTTAGTGCTGCCGAGTTGACTAATTCAGATTATAATATAGGTCCAAACGCACGTTTTACTCGAGCTTTAGATGGTACTTTACAGGGTGAATGGGGAAGATTACCTGCGTATGAAAATAGCGCTTGGTTATTTGGACCGGGTAAAAAGGATAAAGGGTATTATTGGACTTCAGATTGGACAGAAGTATTTATTGATAATGGGGCGCAAATTTCTGATAGAAAGCCTAAACATAAATATTATCAAGTCTGCAAAATAATGGCAAAATAAAAGGTATTGTGAGAAATATAGTAACTTACTTAATATGGTTTAGCGTTATTAAAAATAGCGCTAAATTAAATGGAATTGTTTAAGGTTTTAGTATTTATTAATTCAAATAATAAAGATGTACGCGTTACGCGGTCAATAGGTAAATTTTCGCAAGGATAAAGTTTGCATTTCCTAATTCTTCTACACTTGATGCTAGCTAATTAATTGAATTTTTATGATTATTAATTCAATTATCTACTATTAATCATTGTTTTTATATAACCATATAATTTAATTAAACTATTTCTATTAAGGTTCTCTTAAGGTTAATTAGCTAAATTGACTAATCATATAGTTAATTTTAGGTAGTTGTTGTATGTGGCACAATATGAACACTCAACTGTTTTTACTAATTAATGCTTCAGAACAAGCTTCAAGACTTTTTATTTATTTTGCAATTTTTTGTGCTAATTATTTAGCTTATCTACCTGTAATAATCATAGGCATATATTGGTTTTATAAACCAACTTATCGCTTATTAATCATTAAAATGCTGATTGCATTGGGAATGGCATTGCTAGTAACTTTTGCTATTCGTCATTTATTTTATTCCCCTCGTCCTTTTGCGGTAAATGTTGGTACTAATTATTTATTTCATGATAAAACTAGCTCATTTCCCAGTCAGCATGCCGTGTTTTTGTGGACAATTTGTTGTGTTATTGGTTTAAATTATGTCGACAGATTAAAAAAATTTTTGTTATTGTTTCTAGTTGTAGCGATTTTAGTCAGTTGGAGCAGAGTATATCTCGGTATTCATTGGCCATTAGATATTATTGGCGGTTTTATTGTTAGCATCATGTCGGCATTCTTGACCCAAAAGCTTTGGCCAACTATTCATAAATTTCTGATTAGCATTTTTGTTCCATAATAGGAATTATATTATTAAATAATATCAATATGTTATTAGTTTTTTTAAATAACTGTAATTTCATATTATATAACTTATTTTAGTTATGGTTATAAGTTGGAAATATGCATTTTTTATGAAAAAAATAATTCAAAAAATAACTACCTGTCCAATATCGATCAATTTGCTGATTATATTGGTGGCTTTTTATCAAGCCACTATTTTAAACTTGAGCTTTTATAAGCAAGTATTAGCTAAATTACCGCTTGATTCTTTCGCTAATATTAGTTTCTTTTTATCAATGCCTGTGGTTGTTTTTTGTGTGGTCTTTATCCTATTATGTGTATTTATAAATAAATGGTTAGTTAAGATAGTGGCAAGCACGTTAGTTTTAATTAGCTCTGTTGTTTCCTATTATATGCTTAAGTTTGGCATAATAATTGATAGGAGCATGTTACAAAATACCATTGAAACTAATATTGCTGAATCTTCCTCATTGATTACATTTGAGTTAATTAATTACATATTGTTTTTAGGTATTTTACCAACGATATTAATTATTTTTGTTAAAATAAAAACTGTAAAAATTGACTTATATTTTATATTCAAACAAGTCATTATTATTTTAATTACTTTTTTACTTGTAGGACTTATTGCTCTGGTATTTTATGAAAGCTATGCTAGTTTTATGCGGAATAATAATAAAATAATTAAATACTTATTACCTTCTAATTATATCAGTGCCATATACAGTCAATATCAATTCGAAAAATATAAAAATCAACCATTTTTAACCATTGGTAATGATGCTTATCGACCAAAAACTAACCTTCATAATGCTAGCAATAAAACCGTAGTAGTGCTAATTGTGGGTGAAACAGCTCGTAGTCAAAATTTTGCCCTAAATGGTTACTCTAAAGACACGACTCCTTATTTAACCAAGCGTAATGATATTATTTCTTTCCAAAACACCTCATCATGTGGAACTTATACGGCTTATTCTATCCCATGTATGTTTTCTAATATGACACGAAAAAATTATGATGAAAGTTTAGCTCTGCGCCAAGAAAATGTTCTCGATATTTTAAATAAAGTAAAAATTGATGTCGATTGGTTAGATAACAATACTGGTTGTAAAGGTGTTTGTGAACGAGTTCAAAATGACAACATAACTAAAAAATATTTAGCCAGTAACAGTCAATTGTGTCAAGATGGAACCTGTTACGATGAAGTACTAATTAATGAGTTGGCGGATAAATTAAATCATATTGATAAAGATTCTTTGATTATATTGCATCCTCTTGGCAGTCATGGTCCAAATTACTATCAGCGTTACCCGGCTAAATTTAAAAAATTTACTCCAACATGTGATACAAATCAGATCAATAATTGCGATTTAGAAAGTTTAGTTAATACTTATGATAATACTATTGTTTACACTGATTTTATCGTTAATCAGGCTATTGAACTTTTACAAAAACAACAATTCAATTCCATGGTTATTTATTTATCTGATCATGGTGAGTCTTTAGGGGAAAATGGTCTTTATTTACATAGCTTCCCCTATTCAATAGCTCCAGAGCAACAAACGCGGGTTCCATTTATTATCTGGATTTCAAATTCATATATAAAATTAAGTAATATAAATATTCAATGTGTTAAGAAGCATTCAAAACAAGATTTTATCTCACATGATAACTTGTTTCATACACTATTAAGCATTTTTGATGTTCAAACTAAAGAGTATAATAGCTCATTGGATATCTTAAATGATTGTAAAATCACTCCCTGAGAGGATGGAAAGATCATGAAAATATTAATTGTTGAAGATGACAGTCTATTACAAAAAGGACTTCATGATGGCGTAACCGCAAATGGTTATGTTTGTGAAGTGGCAGCAAATGGTAAACAAGCTGAACAATATCTACAATTTGGGCAGTTTAGTTTAATTATTTTAGATTTAGGTTTACCTGATTGTGATGGTTTAGAACTACTGTCGCGTTGGCGAAAAAGTCATGTTGAAACTCCCGTCTTAATCCTGACAGCGCGTGATACGATTGAAGATAGAGTTGAAGGTTTAGATCTTGGTGCCGATGATTATTTAATTAAACCATTTGCTTTATCAGAATTGTTAGCCAGAATCCGAGCATTAATCCGTCGTAATCAGGGGACTGCTGATAATGTGGTTAGTAGTGGTCCTATTACTATTGATATTAAACAACAAAAAGTAACTCTCAATAATCATGAAGTCATATTAACGCCGAAAGAATTTATTGTGTTAACTCGCTTAATGTTAAAAGCTGGTGAAAAAGTCCATCGGGATTTATTGCAAAATGATTTATATGATTGGCAAAGTGATCCAAGTTCCAATGTGCTTGAAGTTTATATCCATGGGCTACGTAATAAATTGGGCAAAAATTTGATTCGTACAGTACGTGGCTACGGGTATCAGCTTAATGTAAATAGTTGATGTAATAAAACCTAAATTAGATGATTAAGTTATGATTGCAATTCCATTAAAAAAAATTCGCCAAAGTATTCGTTGGAATCTATTTTTTACTTTAGGTTCTATTATGCTTATCTGCCAGATTATTACTGTACTTTGGTTATGGCATGAAAGTAAGGAGCAAATAGATGCTTTAGTTAATCTTACTTTAAGTCAACATAAGATTGAAGAAGTAGTTGAAGAAGAAGAACTGGAAGCTATTTTTGCTTTATTTTGCTCAGCTTTTACGATGATGGCAGCTACATTATTTCTAGCCTATCAAGCTATTAAGCGAATTACTAAACCACTTGAAGTTCTTGAACAAGACTTGAATAAACGTACTGAAGATAATTTAAAACCCATCCAACCAATCAGTGATATGCGTGAAATAACATCTATTACTAATGTGTTAAATAATTTATTTGTAAGGTTAAGTAGTACTTTATCTCAAGAACGTTTGTTTACTGCGGATGTAGCACATGAAATGAGAACACCACTAGCAGGTATTCGTTTACATTTAGAATTATTAGAAACTAAAAATAATATTGATTGTAAAGAATTAATTGATCGTATCGATCGGTTAGTTAATACCGTTGAACAATTATTAATGTTAGCGCGAGCAAGCCAAAAATTTACTGTGGGACAATATCAGAAAATTAATTTCTATCAAGATATTATGATCCCTTTAGTTGATGAATTAACCGAATTAACATCACAAAAAAATCAGCTAATTGAATGGAATCTGGCTAAAGAAGACATCGTTTTCAACGGTGATCAAACCTTAATTAGATTGTTAGTGCGTAATTTGGTTGAAAATGCCTATCGTTATAGTCCTGAAGGGACGACGATTATGATTAGTTGTTATAAGGATAATGAAGATACCATTATTGCGATTGAAGATGAAGGTGATGGCATTGATGAATCAAAGAGTGACAAATTAACCCAAGCCTTTTTCCGTATGGATCGTAAACATAATGGTATAGGACTGGGTTTAAGTATTGTCAATCGTATTGCTAAATTACATCATGGATTATTTACCCTAAAAAATAGGCAAGATAATGTTAAAGGAGCAATTGCACAATTAAGACTTACTGATTCACCTCGTTAACTAAACGGCTTATCAACGAGTTATGTTGATTTTCTCGAATCAGTGATTTTAAAAAGCGTTGCCAAGTACGTGCAATTTTGGCAGTAGCAAAAAATCTAACATAATTAGCAACCGGTATGAATGTTGAATTACCAATATTATCGATGATGATCAAGCGGTTCTGTTCTGGCGTTAGATGTTGGAACAAAATATTTTTACTTTTAATCGTCATGGTAATGAGACGATCTTCTAATAATGAAGCTTTTAATTGTTTTAGAGAAACGACTAATGCCACATAGTATTGCTCAGTTAGTTGTTGATCGGCTAAGTATTTTTCAAGTGAAGTAGAAGTGTTACCGTCATAATCACGAATTAACTCAAAAACTTGACCTTCACCATAATTAGTCATTACCGGACCATAATACCTAGCTAGTACATTCCAGCTGATATTACGTTTGATTAGATGCTTATAATAAGCAACTTCACGATTGGTTTCTTCTTCGGCACCATGATTATAATTAACTTTAATACATTTATTGGCATCGTCCGGGTGATGATAACATTTTCGGTGTAAGCCTTTGCTGATATAATCTTTATCTGTAAGTTGGATTATATTATTCATATAAAATTTATTAGTAATTGAAATTTAACTTAAGAGTTTATCAGCAAGTGTTTTATCTCGCCATGATTTTTTATTTTAACTTGTAGCACTTTTATTATATTTCTGTATAATATTGCAACCCACGTTACAACAGTGTTTTTCCCAACGCTGTTTTCGATTGTCTGGATTAATTTAATCACTCGAAGGGGTGAGTTATTTTAATATTAGCAATCAAAAAGTGTAAATAAATCAAATGATTTATTAACGTGAGATTAATTAAATTTTGGATAATTACGAATGAGTACTTTTTCAGCTAAACCAGAAACAGTTAAACGCGACTGGTATGTTGTAGATGCAGCAGGTAAAACGTTAGGTCGTTTAGCTACTGAAATCGCAAGCCGTTTGCGTGGTAAACACAAAGCAGAATATACACCACATGTTGATACAGGTGACTATATTATTGTTATCAATGCAGAAAAAGTTGCTGTAACAGGCAAAAAACGCACTGATAAGATCTATTATCGTCATACTGGTTACATCGGTGGACTTAAAGAAGCGACTTTTAAAGAAATGATTGAACGTCATCCTGAACAAGTCATTGAAATTGCTGTAAAAGGCATGTTACCGAAAGGTCCTCTTGGTCGTGCAATGTACCGTAAACTAAAAGTTTATGCTGGTAGTGAGCACAATCATGCGGCACAACAACCGCAAGTATTAGATATTTAAGGGGATAGAAGATGGCTGATAATCAATATTACGGTACAGGTCGCCGCAAAAGTTCTGCTGCTCGTGTTTTTATCAAACCAGGTAGTGGCAATATCGTTATTAACAAACGTTCGTTAGAGCAATATTTTGGTCGTGATACCGCTCGTATGGTTGTAATGCAACCATTAGAGTTAGTTGAAATGACTGACAAACTTGATCTTTACATCACAGTAAAAGGTGGTGGTATTTCAGGTCAAGCGGGTGCAATTCGTCACGGTATTACTCGTGCGTTAATGGAATATGATGAAACTTTACGTTCAGCCTTACGTCAAGCGGGCTTTGTTACTCGTGATGCGCGTCAAGTTGAACGTAAAAAAGTGGGTCTACGCAAAGCACGTCGTCGTCCACAATTCAGCAAACGTTAATTGCACAACGTTACAACAACGTTACCAAAAAATTACAAAATTGTTTCAAACCCAGCATTGGCTGGGTTTTTTTTGCTAACAACCAAGCAATATAAGTAAATGGTTCTTCAACTAATAGGGTATCCATATTTTTTTAATCTAATTGATAGTACTTTTAATGTGTTAAATGAATGATGTATAAAATTTAACCTATTAATTTTTACTGAAATGTAGGTTTCTCCTGAAATATCTTGTTTAAACGCTGTTGATAACATAAAGATATTAAGAAAAATAATTTTTTTTAACAATTTTGTTATCCAATTTGTTAGAATAGAAAATCTATAAACTTATTTTTTAATTTTGCTTATTTGGAGTGAACATGGTTGTTGCTGTTAATAAACGTTCTGTAATGACATTATTTTGTGATACAACAGATATTTACGGCCATCAGATTCGTTTTGTGTTGGCAGAGAAAGGGGTAACTGCTGAAATTGAGTTTGTAACGGCAGATAATTTACCGCAGGAATTATTAGATCTTAATCCTTATGGTTCGATCCCTACCTTAATCGATCGTGACCTGACATTATATGAACCACACATTGCGTTAGAATACCTTGATGAACGTTTCCCTCACCCACCATTAATGCCTGTTTATCCAATTGTTAGAGCTAATTCTCGTTTAACGATGTATCGCATGAAGAAAGAATGGTACAGTGCTTATGAAACGATTATAGCGGATCCAGACAGTAATGTAGCTAAAGAAGCGCGTAAAAATCTGCTTGATGATTTAGTATCTATTTCAATCATGTTTAAAGAAAAAGATTATTTTATGAGTGATGATTTTACATTATGTGATTGTTATTTTGCTCCTTTGCTTTGGCGTTTACCTCAGCTTGATATTTATTTGCCAAAAGTAGCAGAAAAAAATTATCTTGGATATATGGCACGTATTTTTGAACGTCCGGCATTTATTAGTTCGCTGACGGAAGATGAGAAAAAGATAAGAGTTTAAATCTCTTACTTTATCAAATTTATAATATTAATTAAGCAAGGCTATATATGGATCCTAACCAAATGACGCCACGACGCCCTTATTTATTTAGGGCTTTTTATGACTGGATTTTAGATAATGACTTAACGCCTTACATTGTGGTTAATACTACGATTTATGGCGTATTGGTTCCACCAGAGTTTGTGCAAAATAATCAGATTATATTAAATATTGCACCACAGTCAGTAGGGCAATATTCTGCCAGTAATCAACAAATCGAATTTAATGCTAGATTTTCAGGCGTACCGCAACATATAGTAGTACCAATGGCCGCAATTGAAGCAATTTATGCCCGTGAAAATAATATGGGTATTGGTTTTGAAGATGAACCGCAATATAGAACTGCCAGCGAACCAATAGAATCAAAATCAACAAAAACTGAATCAAAATCCGGCAATCCTTTCCGTGTGGTAAAATAATCATACCATTACAATAAAGAGTAATTTATTCTACTAATTACTCTTGTGCTACGCTATAACGAGTATTTTTGTTAATTGTAAAATGAACAAGAAGAAATTCTAAAATTATTAAAATTGACCATAACAGCAATAGTTAAAAATTATCAAGTTGAGTGTAAAAAACATTGTTATTTTAGTTTACATTATCAATAATGATAATCATTCCTATTTATTAGTGGTCATCTTATGAAGTCACATAATAAAACAGCAGTTTCCCGTTTGTGGGAATTGGCCTTTACCCATAAAGTATTAATAATCTGCGCTTGTTTCTTTGCCATTATAAGTGCTATCACGACTTTTTTACCTTTCATTGCAGTTTATTTTATTGTGTATGAATTGATTATAAGCATTAGTAATAATGTACCATTGAATGTTGAATTAGTGATTAATTATGGTTGGTTAGCTTTTATCGCTGCGGCTTCGGCTATATTATTTGATTTTATAGCTTTATGTTTTTCCCATATTGCGGCATTTAGAACTCTTTATCGCCTTAAATATAATTTTGTACGTTATGTCTCGCATTTACCACTTGGCTTTCATAACAATCATGCAACAGGGGAATTACGTAAGATTGTTGATGATGATATTGAAAAAATAGAAAAATTTATTGCTCACCAGCTACCCGATATTGTTGGATCATTTGTAGCACCTATAACTATTTTTGTTATTTTAGCGGTTTTTGATTGGCGATTAGGTTTAGCAACATTAATTCCAGTGATTTTGGCTTACGTAGTCTTAATCAGTGGTTACCGCCGTAAAGAAATAAAAACCAATATGCAAGAATATCAAAAACGATTAGTGGATATGAGTAATGCTTCGGTCGAATATATTCGTGGTATTACTGTAGTAAAAGCTTTTAATCAAACTTTTTTCTCATTTAAACGTTTTTATGATGCCATTAAAGCCTATCAGGTATATTGCCTAAAGTTTACTTATTGTTTTAAAAATCATATGGCCTGTTTTTTATTGATTTTAAACAATATTTATCTATTTATTGTTCCGGTAATTATTTTACTATCAGGTAATGTTGATAATTATGCCAACTTTGTGTTAGCTGCAATTTTTTATCTTATTTTTTCTGTGGCTTTGCCGGTTCCTTTTTTGAAATTGATGTATGTAACTAGGGGGCTCCAACAAACCGCTGAAAGTGTTAAAAATATGGATAAAGTGTTAAATACCCCATGTCTAGTGGAGCCTGAAACCGGTTTAATGACCGATAATTATGATATTTGCTTTGATGATGTCAGTTTTTCTTATCAGCAAACATCAATAGCAACCGCCGAACCAATTAATCAGAATAATCAAGACGATGCAGGTAGTAATAACGGTCAAGCAAAAAATGCCATTAGCCATATTTCATTTACAGCTAAACAAAACACTATTACGGCATTAGTTGGTTTATCCGGTAGCGGTAAAAGTACTGTGTCGCTACTTATCCCGCGCTTTTTTGATCCTAACCACGGACAAATTACTATTGGTGGCGTGGATATAAGGCAAATGAATAGTGATTATTTGCTATCCTTAGTTAGCTTTGTTTTTCAAGATGTATTTATGTTTAAACAAACTATTTTAGATAATATAAAAATTGGTAAAGCTGATGCTACACTTGATGAGGTAATTGCCGCCGCTAAAGCAGCACAATGTCATGATTTTATTGAAGCATTACCTAATGGCTATAATTCTATTATTGGTTCACAAGGTTTACACTTATCCGGTGGTGAAATGCAACGTTTAGCCATTGCCCGTGCGATATTGAAAAATTCGCCAATATTAGTACTCGATGAGGCAACTTCATTTGCCGATCCGGAAAATGAATATCAAATCCAACTGGCATTAAAAGCCTTAATCAAAGATAAAACCGTGATTATGATTGCTCATAGGTTATCAACCATAAAAGATGCTGACCAAATTATTGTGTTGGATAAAGGATTGATTGTTGAAAAAGGTGAGCACCAACAACTTCTTAACAATAACGGATATTATTATCGAATGTGGCAATATTATCAGCAAACATTAGATTGGCAAATGAATCAATCTAATATTGCTCCGACAACTGAAGCTAATGATAATACTCATCAAGGCGAGGTGTCTCATGTTTAAACGTTTACTTATGCTTTCCGAAACTGGCAGTAAAAATCTTAATCAGGCAATTATTGCCTGCATTATTTCTAATCTTACATTAATGTTGCCTTTTGTGATTTTAATACAAGTTATTGTCATACTTATTACGCCATTAACCAGTAATTTAGCCTTAAATCAAGGTTATTTATGGGCAATGGCAGGATTGGGATTGCTAGCTGCTTGGATCTTCTTAATTTGTTATAAAAGAGAATACAAAAAAACATATGAAAGTGCTTATAGTGAAGCGGCTAATATTCGAATTGATGTTGCTGAGCGTATCCGTAAATTACCGCTAAGTTTTTTTAATCGCAAAGATTTATCTGAATTGACTGCGAATATCATGGGTGATTGTACCACCATTGAAAACATGATGAGTCATGTAGTACCACAAATAATCGGTTATTCTTGTAGTAGCATAATTACTTGTGCATTAATGGCAATATTTGATTGGCGAATGGCTTGTGCTATTTTTTGTACTTTACCTTTAGCGTTGCTGATTGTCATTATTGGTAAACAGATAGAGAAACATTGGGCTGAAAAACATGTGCAAGCTAAATTAGCCGTTTCCGATCAAGTTCAAGAGTATTTGGATGGCATTAAAATTGTTAAAGCATTCGGGCTTAGTGGTGAAAAATTCAAAGCCCTTGATAAATCATTAAAAAATATGATGTGGGCAGCCATTAAGTTTGAAGGAATCGGGGGCATATTTGTCACACTTTCTGTAATGGTTTTACAAGTTGGTTTAGGTATAGTGGTATTAGTTGGTGCTAAATTAATGATAGCAGGAAGTTTAGACCCAATTGTGTTTTTAGCCTTTGTAATTGTTAGCTCACGTATATATGGTCCGCTGATTTCAGTATTAACATTATTACCTGAATTATTTTATATGCTAGTATCTATACAGCGGATGAAAAATCTAAAAACTGAATCTATCATGGAAGGGCGTGATGATATTGTTTTTGATGATCTAACAATAAATATCGATCATATTAGTTTTTCTTACAATCAAACTCCGGTAATTACCGATTTAAGTTGTGTTATCCCGCCGGATAAAATGACAGCATTAGTTGGACCGTCCGGTAGTGGTAAAAGTACCTTACTGCAATTGATTGCACGTTTTTGGGATGTTAATTCTGGCAAGATAAGCATTGGTGGCAATGATATTAAACAAATTGACCCTGAAACCTTAATGCGTTCCATGGCATTTGTTTTCCAAAAAGTAGTATTGTTTGATGATACGATTCTCAATAATATTCGTATTGGTCGCTATGATGCTACTGATGAAGAGGTTAAACAAGCCGCACAAACCGCACGTTGTGATGAATTGATCGCACGCTTGCCAGATGGCTGGAATACTTTAATTGGTGAAAATGGCAGTAAACTATCTGGCGGTGAAAGGCAACGAATTTCTATTGCTCGGGCTTTATTAAAAAATGCACCAATCGTTCTGTTGGATGAAGCGACTGCTTCACTTGATCCTGAAAATGAAGTATATATTCAACAAGCAATAGCTGAATTAGTCAAAGATCGAACTGTTATCGTGATTGCGCACCGATTAAAAACGATTATTGCGGCAGATCAGATTATAGTATTAGATAATGGAACTATTGTTGAACAAGGTAATTATCAGCAATTAATGGCTAATAATGGTTTGTTTGCCAAGCTTTATACGCTACAAAAACAGAGTTTTTCAGTTACTCATTGATTAAGTGTATTTCTGCTATTAATAAGTATAAGATATAGCAAAATAACAAATAGAAAACAGATTAATGAGTAACGAAATCGAATTAAAGTTTGAAATCAAACCACAAGATATTGGTGAGTTGCAACTTTTTTTAAATCAATGGACTAGTTGCGATGAAATTGAATTTTCAACGCTGTCCACCCAAAAACGCGGTTGTAACCAATTAAAACTCACCAACACATACTATGATACTCCTGATTATTTTCTACGTAATAATGGTTATGGTTTACGTGTAAGAGGTAGTGAAGATAATCGTGGTTCACATTTCGAGTTGACTCTGAAGAGTGATGGTAAAGCCATCGCTGGTTTGCATGAACGGGCTGAATTTAATGTGGCTTTAGTGAATTCTAAGCCAGATTTAACGGTTTTACCTTACCAAGCCTTGCCAGCAAATTCTGACATTGAGCAGTTACAACAAGCTCTAAAACCATTATTTACCACCAATTTTAAACGTCAGGCTTGGTTAGTGGCGTTTGCTAATAGTGAAATTGAAGTAGCATTAGATCAGGGCGAAATCAAATCAAATCATCAATCCCAACCTATTTTAGAAGTTGAGTTAGAAATTAAACAAGGTAATAAACAAGATTTGCTAAATTTTGCTATTGAATTAAGCCGTTTTCATTTACATCTATTTTCACAAAGTAAAGCCTCAAGGGGTTATCGCCTATTACAAAATCGGCCTTTAACAATATGCGATTTTGATTCTATAGTTGAACAAGATTCATCCCGATTATTACAGTTTTGGCAACAAAACGAAGAATATGCATTAGCAACCAATGACTTAGTTTTTTATCAGCAGGTATTAAACCAAGTGAATCGAGTTTTATATGCTAAACATATTGCATTAGAACCCGAACTTAGCCAATGGCAATCAGCTTTATTATCAATTAACTCAGTAGTAGATTTTGCTTATAGTGAAATTAATACTAGATTAAAGTTAATGCTGATTTCACAATTGGCATAAAAATAATCTCATTATTATTGAGCAGCAATTAGATTTTAAAAACTATCTATGAAAAACAAATGTCATTTATAATGAATATTAATATTTGATGATTTTTATTTAATGAAAATGATTTCTAAGTGAGTTTGTGTATGCCAGAGTCCCAACAATCCGTTAATCATCAGCTGGAACAGCAAAAACAAAAAGTAATAGTGCAATTATCTCAATGTGATGTAACACATGTGCAAACGCACCTAGATATTTTAGTTCAAAGTGATTTTTTGGTGGATGCATTCTATCGCTTTCCTACATGGCTTTCTGACATAGCTCAAAATCCGCCACAAGCAGATGAACGCCACGATTATCAAACTTGGTTAAATCAACAACTCACTTCTGTTACTGATGAACTTACTTTAATGAAAATATTAAGGCAATTTCGGCGTTGGGTGCTTGCGCGTATAGAATGGTCACAACTAATGCGAACTAGTACTGATGAGCAAATATTACTGCAACTGAGCGAACTGGCTGAAGTGATTATTGTCACCACTCGCGATTGGCTATATAACTTGAGTTGCCAAGAATGGGGCACTCCTTGTAATGCTCACGGCAAAGCGCAACCGTTATTGATTTTAGGTATGGGTAAATTAGGTGGTGGTGAGCTTAATTTCTCGTCAGATATTGATTTAATTTTTGCTTATCCTGAACATGGGCAAACCCAAGGTGGTAGGCGGGAACTCGATAATGCAGTATTTTTTACTCGTTTGGGGCAACGAATAATCAAAGCTCTGGATCAGATCACCGAAGATGGTTTTGTTTACCGCGTTGATATGCGCCTGCGCCCTCTGGGTGACGGAGGGCCTTTGGTGCTAAGTTTTTCGGCAATGGAAGATTACTACCAAGAGCAAGGGCGCGATTGGGAACGGTATGCGATGGTTAAAGCTAAAGTGCTTGGTGGTCAGCAAAATGAATACACGCAAGAGCTTTATCATTTATTGAAACCATTTATTTATCGCCGCTATATTGATTTTAGTGTGTTGCAATCATTGCGAAATATGAAAAGCATGATTGAACGTGAAGTGCGTCGCCGTGGATTAAAAAACAATATAAAACTTGGTGCCGGTGGTATTCGTGAAATTGAATTTATTGTACAGGTTTTTCAGCTTATTCGTGGTGGGCGAGTAGTTGGTTTACAAACACGTTCATTACTATCGGCTTTAAATGTTATCGAACAAGAATCTCTACTAAATTCTCATGAAGTACATTCATTACGTGACAACTATCTCTTTTTACGACGTTGTGAAAATTTACTACAAGCTATTGATGATCAACAAACACAAACTTTACCCGAAAACGAGTTAGATCAGCTTCGTTTAGCTAAAGGTATGGGTTTTGATAATTGGTTTGATTTTGAAAACCAATTATTACCACGAATGCAAGTGAACCGTCTGATATTTAATGAACTTATTGGTGAAGATGAATCAGATTCATCAACCAATCAAAGTCAATATGACGACAAATTTGCTGATCTTTGGGTGCCAGATTTGCAACCTAGTGATGTTAAAACTGTATTAACGACTTATTCCGATGCCGACGCCGAGCAGTTATGGCAAATGTTAGTCCAGTTCCGTAATGATATTAGTAAACGCACCATAGGAGTCCGCGGGCGGGAAATCCTCGATCAATTAATGCCAAGATTATTAGCAGTCATTAGCGAAGAACAATCAGCATTAACCGTACTTTCACGGATCTTACCTCTAATTGTCAATATTGTTAGTCGGACTACCTATTTAGAGTTATTACTTGAATATCCAACGGCATTGAAGCAATTGATCCGCTTGTGTAGTGCTTCACCGATGATTAGTGATCAGCTGACCCATTATCCTATTTTGCTTGATGAGTTAATTGATATTAATTCGCTATATCAAACAGTCCCACCAGATGCCTATAAAAGTGAACTTTACCAGTATTTATTGCGTATCCAAATTGATGATGAAGAACAACAGCTGGAAGCCTTACGTCAGTTTAAACAAATGCAATTATTGCATATAGCCGCAGCCGATGTTGAACATGTGCTCACCACTATGAAGGTTAGTGATCATCTTACTTTTGTGGCTGAAACTCTGTTGGATTTTGTGGTGCAAATGGCTTGGAATCAAATGGTAGAGCGTTATGGCTGCCCAGAACATTTAGCTGACGGGCACAAAGGCTTAGTCGTGGTCGCTTATGGCAAATTAGGTGGCTGGGAACTAGGTTATGGTTCGGATTTAGATTTAGTGTTCTTACATGATTGTCCAGCCAATAGTGTAACTAACGGTAATAAGCAGATCGATAGTCGTCAATTTTATTTGCGCTTAGTGCAGCGTATTACCCATCTATTTAATGTGCGCACTAGTTTTGGTGTGCTTTATGAAATCGACTTAAGATTACGCCCACAAGGGGATGCGGGATTACTAGCTTGTAGCTTAGATGCCTTTGATGATTATCAAATGAATGAAGCGTGGACTTGGGAGCATCAAGCCTTAGTTCGGGCAAGGGCAATTTATGGTGAAGCAGAATTAATCAAACGCTTTAATCAAATCCGCCATAATGTGCTTTGTAAGGTACGGGATGAAAATACTTTAAAATCGGAAGTACGGGAAATGCGTGAAAAAATGAGAGCGCATTTAGGTACTACCGAAGCTAGCTTATTTAATCTAAAAATTGATGCCGGTGGCATAGGTGATATTGAATTTTTATCGCAATATTTAGTCCTTAATTATGCATATAAACACCCAAAATTAACTACTTGGAGTGATAATGTCCGGATTTTAGAGTTAGCCGCCAACTATGCCATTATGCCATCTTTAGAAGCAGAACAGTTAACTAAAGCCTATATCGATATGCGCAATGAAATTCACCGTTTGTCCTTGCAATTATTACCCAGCACTATTGATGATAGCAAGTTTGCTCAAGAAAAGCTGATTGTTAATCAAAGCTGGTCTAAATGGCTAAAATAAGCTAACTAATAACAAAATTACAATAAAATGAGTTCATTTTTATACTGAAACGTACCCTTCTCAGGAAACATCTTGACAACAACGTTTTGTAAAATTAGTTTTGAGATTAAGTTATTATAACTTAGTTAGCTAGACAGATAATTTCCGCCGATTGATGCGGCGGAAGTATTTAAGTGCGTTTCATTTAGAACCATGAGTTATTTAGCTTCTTTCCAGAGGATCATATTTTGGTCTTCTAATTCTGAGGCATCAAAGCCAGCCATTGGTGCAAATTGTTCATAATCAAATGCAGTATCCCCACCATCGGCATCCAAATCGCCTTTTTTGATACCTTTAAAATCATATAGATTGGTATCACAAAGGTGTGACAAAGTGATGTTTTGTGTTGCTCGAAACATCGTTTCAATACGTCCGGGGAATTTTTTGTCCCAACTAGTTAGCATTTCTTTAATCACTTGCCGTTGTAAGTTAGGTTGTGAACCGCACAAGTTGCAAGGGATGATGGGGAACTGTTTAAATTCGGCATATTTAGTAATGTCTTTTTCTTTGCAATATGCGAGTGGGCGGATAATGATATGCTCGCCGGAGTCATTCACCAGTTTAGGCGGCATGGCTTTGAGTTTGCCACCATAGAACATATTTAAGAATAAGGTTTCTAAAATGTCATCACGGTGATGCCCTAGCGCAATTTTTGTGGCACCTAGCTCAGTCGCAGTGCGGTATAAGATCCCTCGACGTAAGCGCGAACAAAGTGAACAAGTGGTTTTACCTTCGGGGATCTTCTCTTTAACGATACCGTAAGTATTTTCTTGCACAATTTTATATTCAATACCTAGCGAATTTAAATACTCTGGTAACACATGCTCCGGGAAGCCAGGTTGTTTTTGATCTAAATTAACCGCAATGAGCTCAAAATTAATTGGTGCGCTCATTTTTAAGTTCATCAGAATATCCAGCAGGGTATAGCTGTCTTTACCACCTGACAAGCACACCATTATGCGATCGCCGTCTTCAATCATATTGAAATCAGCGATTGCTTCGCCAGTTAGGCGACGCAAACGTTTATGTAATTTATTTTGATTATAACTATTCATTAGTAATTATTGGTTACTCAGCACGGCTCATGAAACGGCGTTCAGCAATGTGAATTTTGACTTTTTCGTGGTTATCAATGTATTCAGGGACTTGAATCACCAAGCCAGTTGATAATGTTGCTGGTTTAGTCCGAGCACTGGCAGAAGCACCTTTAATACTTGGTGACGTTTCCACAATTTCAAGATCAACCGTTTGTGGAAGCTCTAAAGCAATAACTTCACCATCAGCCATTAAAACTTGAATGCCATCCATTCCCCCTTCAGGAATAAATAGTAGTTCATCGGCAATTTGTTCTTTTTTGAAGATGAAAGGTGTGTAATCTTCATTATCCATAAATACATATTCATCACCATCAATGTAGGAAAAGCTGACCGGGCGACGGAACAGTTCGATGGTTTCGATAATATCGTCACCTTTAAAGCGTTCTTCAACTTTACCACCGGTTTTAACGTCAGTAAAACGCATTTTATAAAGGGTACTGGCGCCACGAGCACTTGGGCTTTGGACATCAATATCTTTAACTAGCAGTAATTTGCCATTATAGGTGACGGCATCGCCACGTTTGATTTCATTTGCTTTAGCCATAATATTTTTTCTTCGCGATTATTAATGTAGAGTTAAAAATTAGCTCGCTATTTTACCGCTAACTTGCTATTGTCACCACTAATTTATCGATAACAATTAAAATTTGAGGAAAATATATGGCAGAACCGTTTCCATGCCGAGCCAATTGTGGTGCCTGCTGTATTGCTCCTTCAATTTCATCACCGATCCCTAATATGCCTAACGGTAAGCCAGCCGGGATTGCTTGTGTACATTTAAATTCCAATTGCCAATGCCAACTATTTGGGCATTCATCCAGGCCATTAGTGTGTGGGCGATTACAGCCTTGCCATGAAATGTGTGGAGATGATCGCCAGCAGGCTTTAGATTATTTAACTCAATTAGAACAGTTAACTAGCGCTTAAGTATTGCTTATATTTAACAAACTCACTGTATTATTAAAATTATTTATCTCGCACAGTTTTTTTTTTGATACACTTCAAGCCATTTCATTATGTAATGATAAATATCAATAATAATAAAGGTAATTTTCGTCATTTATTGTTATGACAAAATGTGGAGTAGGTGACTGTTAGGTACTCCATTTAACTTACTCTGTTACAAAAGAAGAATATAGTTATGAAGAATAAATTAAAACGCGATTTAAAAGCACGCCATTTAACCATGATAGCTATTGGTGGTTCAATTGGTACCGGGCTATTTGTGGCATCAGGGGCAACGGTTGCTCAGGCTGGCCCTGGTGGTGCATTACTTTCATATGCCATTATTGGTATCATGGTCTACTTTTTAATGACCAGCTTAGGTGAACTGGCGGCTTATTTGCCGGTTTCGGGTACTTTTGCCACTTATGGTGCCCGTTATGTTGATGAGGCTTTCGGGTTTGCAATCGGTTGGAACTATTGGTACAACTGGGCGATTACCGTAGCAGTGGATCTGGTAGCCGCCCAATTGGTGATCTCTTATTGGTTTGATGCCGGCAATTATAGTTGGTTATGGAGCTTGTTATTCTTAACTATTATCTTTGGGTTAAACTATATTTCTGTTAAAGGTTTTGGTGAAGCAGAATTCTGGTTTTCATTGATTAAAGTTGTGACTGTGGTTATTTTTATTGTGGTTGGCTTGTTAATGATAATTGGCATTTTGCGGGGTGGTGAGAGTGCCGGTTGGCAAAATTGGCAAATTGGTGAAGCGCCATTTGTTGGTGGGTTTGCTTCAATGATTGGTGTCGCCATGGTGGTTGGTTTTTCTTTTCAAGGCACGGAGTTAATTGGTATTGCCGCTGGTGAATCCAGAGATCCGGAAAAGAATATACCCAAAGCGATGCGCCAAGTGTTTTGGCGGATTTTGTTGTTCTATATTTTCGCTATTTTAGTCATCAGTTTGATTATTCCTTATACTGATCCGAATCTATTACGTAATGAAGAGAGTGATATTAGTGTTAGTCCATTTACTTTAGTCTTTCAACATGCCGGACTGTTATCAGCAGCAGCAATTATGAATGCAGTTATTTTGACTTCGGTTCTATCAGCAGGAAACTCAGGATTATACGCGTCTACTCGTATGTTATATGCGTTAGCTAAAGAAGGTAAAGCGCCGCAAGTTTTTGCGAAGTTGTCTTCTTCAGGTGTACCTAGAGTTGCGCTTTTTGCTACCACTTTTGTGGCGATGCTTTGCTTTTTAACTTCAATGTTTAAAGATCAGCAAGTATATTTATGGTTACTCAATATGTCAGGTATGACAGGGTTTATTGCTTGGCTAGGCATTGCCATCAGCCACTATCGTTTCAGAAAAGGCTATATTGCGCAAGGCCATGATCTTAGCCAGTTACCATATCGTTCAAGTTGTTTCCCATTTGGACCTATTTTTGCCTTTGTGTTATGTTTAACCATCACCCTAGGGCAAAATTATGAAGCATTTTTACAAGATACTATTGATTGGAATGGTGTAATAGCAACCTATATTGGTCTACCATTATTTTTAACAATTTATTTTGTGTATAAAATAGTGAAAAAGACAAAATGGGTTAAGTACGAGCAAATGGATTTTTCTAGAACCAAATAATACGGTTAAATTCTATTATTATTCTCACTTTCACCGTCGATCAATATCGACGGTGTTTTATTAAGCAAGAGAGAATTAAACACTTAGATGGTTAGTCATTATAAAAACCATTAAGTTTGATAACGATATTGTTAGCGACTACGGAAGATGATACGAGCTTTAGATAGATCATAAGGTGTCATTTCTACAGTGACTTTATCGCCAGTTAGAATACGAATATAGTTTTTACGCATCTTGCCAGAAATATGTGCTGTAACAACATGACCATTTTCAAGTTCTACACGAAACATCGTGTTAGGAAGTGTATCAAGTATTGTACCTTGCATTTCAATGTTATCTTCTTTTGCCATTGGGGCCTCTTAATAATAAATACAAATTAATTATACTCAAATTATCAATGTTATTCTCGATGTTATATCTATGAGAATTTAAATTTAAACAACTTTGGTAAATAACCATTTTAGCGTTTTACCATTTGATTTATAGATAATGAGTATAAACACAAAACCACTGAACTTAGTAAAACTAGCTAGAACCGCTAACGGCGTTATCTAGCAGTATTATCTAACTACAGCGGCGAAATAATGCCGAAAAAAGTCGCAGATGTAAAGTCCTTTCTACATTTTCTTTGCACTATAGAGTCCTTGCTCATGAATATACTGCCAAACTTTAGGGGGTAATAAATTTGCACAACTTTGTTGATTATTGATATTTTCTCTAATTTCAGTTGCCGAAATGTCTTCTAAAGGCGTATGAGCGAAATAAATATACCCATTAGGTACGTTATGTAAATCTTGAATATTGGTAGTTTGATGCTTATTAATCCATGATTGTAGTTCAGGGTTATCGGTTTTCTCAGCATAACCAGGTCGCCGGCAAATTAGTAGATGACAATAATCTAAAAGTGTTTGCCAGTGATTCCAAGTGGGTAAGCTAAGTAATGAGTCTTGCCCCATAATAAACGCCAGTCCTGCCGTAGTTCCATTTTCAATGCGCCATTGTTGTAAAGTATTAATGGTGTATGAAGGGCGCATTGACTTAGTGGATAAAATTTCGCGAGTATCAATAGAAAATACTGGCGGCATATCCTCAATAGCTAATTTTAACATAGCTAAACGTTGTGTAGTCGTGGCTTCAGGTTGTGGTTTATGGGGCGGAATGTGATTAGGTAATAAACTAATTTGGTTTAGCCCGACTTCTTTTGTTAACGCAATAGCAGGAAGCAGGTGACCATAATGTATAGGGTCGAAAGTACCACCAAATAACGCTGTTAACATTGATTTAATCCCATAAATTGCATAGTTAGGGATGATAGCGCTTCCCAAACACGTAATTGGCTATCATGTTTTAAACGAATTTCTATATCTGTTAGTTTGGCTAGCGTATTATACAAATCTTTAATCGCGAAGCGGTTAAGGTAACTAGTATAAATAGTTCGTTTGTTTTGCCAAACTTTATATTCATCAAAAATTTGTTTTAATGATTTTTGTTGTGACCCTTTTTTTAAATTAATTAATAAAATTAGTTCGCGTTGCACAATACGTAATAAAATTAATGGTTCAAATTCATTAATTTTTAGTTGTTGTAAAATGTGTATTGACCGTTTAGTTTTGTGAGCCACCATGGCATCAATCCAATGATAAGGTGTGAATACAGCGGAATCATTGATATTACTTTCTACTCGATCATAAGTGATTTTATGCTTGGGATAGAGCAAATTTAATTGCTCGATAATTTGTGTTAAGGCTAGTAGGTTACCTTCATAATAATAACAAAGTAATTCGATTGCTTGCGGTTCAATAGTAATTTTTTTTTGTTGTAAGTAATTTTTGATCCATAAAGGTAATTGTTGAATGTCAGGAGTATTACAATTAACAACGACCAATTTTTCAGTTAATTTTTGGTACCAAACGGCATTTTCTTGGGCTTTAGTGATTTTATTTAGGTGAATAATTAACGCCACATCGGCGGTCAACATTTCACTTAAGCTATTAAGTTTGCTGGTGATGGCAGTATTTAAGCTACCTTCACCAAACTCAAGGAAGATAAGGGTTTTGTTTGAAAAAAGATTCATGGATTGGCAGCAATCATATATAGCTATCCAGTCAGTTTGATTATCAACCGTAAAATTAAATTGATCATTAAATCCAGCTTGCTGAAATGCATTTTGCAACTGGATTTGGGTATAGTATTGCAGATAAGGATCACTGCCTAATATTAAATAGTAAGGTAATCCTAATTGATTGCTTATTTGATCGGCATTGATCTTAATCATGACAACTTTATTTTACTGCATCAATAGATTTTAATTTACGGATTATTTGTTTAGCTGCTTGTTTATACATTTCATCCTCAATTAACTTTTCTTCTGCTGTTTTTGCTAAAGCAGCTGATGGATTATCGAAAAAGCTACGGAATATACGCACATTAATTGGATAAATTTGCTGATCAGGAAGCACCATTTGGGCTTGAACCGTTAACACTATTTGATATTCTGCTGCTTTACCATCTTGATAAAGAGAGATGGTATCACGAGAAAGCCCTTCACTTGCTATCCTTAATGATGGGTATTTATCTGAAGTACCATTATCAACTAATATCACTTTATTATCGATTAATAATTCTTTGATATTGCGCGACAAGCGGCCATAAGGGTCTGAACTTACATAAGACATTGTCATAAATTGTGCCGGTACTTCTGGTTCATGTTGTAGATGAAAACCACAGCCAGTTAATGATATTGCCAATAACATAAGTAGTGCTAAATATTTTTTCATGAGCATAATCACCTAATTTTTAGTTATCCAACAATATTAGCCAACAACCAAATTCAATAATTTACCTGGTACATAAATGACTTTGCGAATGGTTACGTCACTCAGGTATTTTTGGATATTATTTTCTTGTTTGGCCTGGTTCACTACAAAATCCTGATCTGCATTAGCGGGTACGGTAAATTTACCCCGCACTTTACCATTAATTTGTACTACAATCAGTTTTTCATCTTCAACCATTGCTGATTCGTCGGCTATTGGCCAAGTGGTGTTATCAATCGACTCACTATGACCTAAAGCTTGCCACATGACAAAACAAGCATGCGGCATCATTGGGTAAAGCAATCGTACAATCGCATTTAACGCTTCATCCATCAAGGCACGATCTTGCTCGCTTTCTTGTGGTGCTTTTTGTAAGCGATTCATAAATTCCATTACGGCGGCAATAGCTGTATTAAAGGTTTGGCGGCGGCCAATATCATCGCTAACTTTAGCAATGGTTTTATGTAATTCTCGGCGCAGTGATTTTTGTTCACTGTCTAATTGCGATAGATCCAACGCTTTAACTTTGCCTTTTTGGGTATGTTCATAGACTAAACGCCAAACGCGTTTAATAAAGCGATTAGCACCCTCAACCCCTGACTCTTGCCATTCAAGTGTCATATCAGCTGGTGAAGCAAACATCATAAACAATCGTACGGTATCGGCACCATATTTTTCAACCATTTCTTGGGGGTCAATACCGTTATTTTTGGATTTGGACATTTTAGTCATTCCGGCATGAACTAACTCATTGCCTTTACTATCAACCGCTTTAGCAATACGGCCTTTGTCATCACGCTCAATAGTAACTTCGGTAGGTGACACCCAAATACGCTCGTTAGTCGGACTGGTATAATAAAATGCATCAGCTAATACCATGCCTTGGCACAATAAGCGTTTGGCGGGCTCGTCAGAACTCACTAAACCAAAATCGCGCATTAACTTATGGAAAAATCTAAAATAAAGTAAATGCATAATCGCATGTTCAATACCACCTACATACTGATCGACCGGCAACCAATAATTAGCGGCTTTCTCGTCCAACATGCCTTTATCATAGTGTGGACAAGTATAACGAGCATAATACCAAGACGATTCCATGAAGGTATCAAAGGTATCGGTCTCACGTAGTGCAGGTTGTCCGTTAACTGTGGTTTTAGCCCAATTAGGGTCCGCCTTAATCGGACTGGTAATGCCATTCATTTCCACATTTTCTGGTAAAATTACTGGAATTTGATCTTCTGGTGTTGGGATGGTAGTGCCATCTTCTAATGTCACCATTGGAATTGGTGCACCCCAATAACGTTGGCGAGATACACCCCAATCGCGTAAGCGATAATTAACTTTGCGCTGACCAATGCCAAGAGCAATTAATTTATTGGCAATAGCATTGAAAGCTTGCTCAAAGTTAAGTCCATCAAATTCACCAGAATTGAACAATTTACCATGCTCAGTATAAGCTTGCTCGCTTAAATCTGGTGCTTCACCTTGTTGAGTTAAGATAACCGGTTTAATTGGTAGATTATATTTGCTGGCAAATTCATAATCACGTTCATCATGGCCAGGCACAGCCATTACAGCACCGGTACCATATTCGATTAAAACGAAATTGGCGATCCAAACCGGCACTTTACTGCCATTAAGTGGATGAATCGCATAAAATCCGGTAGCAATACCTTTCTTTTCCATGGTTGCCATATCGGCTTCGGCTGTTTTGGTGTTTTTACATTCAGCTATGAATTCAGCTATTTTAGGGTTAGTTTTAGCCGCTAATTGTGCTAACGGGTGTTCGGCAGCAACAGAAACAAAGCTCACGCCCATTAAGGTGTCAGGACGAGTAGTATAAACTCGTAATTTATCGGTATAGTTTTCAACAGTAAAATCAAATTCGACACCTTCTGAACGACCAATCCAATTACGTTGCATGGTTTTAACTTGTTCTGGCCAACTTTCAAGGGTATCTAAATCGTTAAGTAACTCTTCCGCATACTCAGTGATTTTTATAAACCATTGAGGGATTTCTTTACGCTCAACTGGTGTATTACAGCGCCAACAACAACCTTCCACCACTTGTTCGTTGGCAAGTACAGTTTGATCATTAGGGCACCAGTTGACGGCAGAGGTTTTTTTATACACTAAGCCTTTTTCATACAACTTAGTAAAGAACCATTGTTCCCATTTATAATATTCCGGGCGGCAAGTGGTAATTTCTCGATCCCAATCATAACCGAAACCCAAAAGTTGCAATTGCTTTTTCATATAAGCAATATTTTCATAGGTCCATTTAGCCGGTGCGGTATTATTTTTTACCGCAGCGCCTTCAGCCGGTAATCCAAAAGCATCCCAACCAATCGGTTGCAATACGTTTTTGCCATTTAAGCGTTGATAACGCGAAATGGTATCGCCGATGGTATAGTTACGAACATGCCCAAGATGTAAGCGACCAGAAGGATAAGGTAGCATGGATAAACAGTAATATTTGGGTTTGGCAGGATCTTCGGTAACATGAAATGTTTTATTTTCAAGCCAACTTTTTTGCACTTTGGCTTCGATTTCATCGGGGCGATATTGTTCTTGCATGATGAATTAATGTCCTATCTATTATTGCTAATAAAAATAATCTGCTAATTGTATTGGTTATTGATTCTTTTTACAAACGTTATGTGAATGGATGTTTGGATTTATCAGTAACACCATTTTATTTAAAAGTAGAAATTTATTAAATAGAAAGGTATAAGAAAGGGGAAATATGGAAGAAAAAAATTAATAGCGGGACAGTTCCCCCGCTATATTAAATAGTTAATTGCCATTAAACACACTGGTAACCCGTGATAAGAAGGATCTTTGTTCTTCTTTAGGCATATTTTCAAGATTAGCCTGAATAAGTTGATCGACTTTTTGGGTTTCGTCGACTAAACCTAGTTCATTATAGGCATTACGCATTAATAATAATGCTTCTTTGGTTGAGTCGGTGTCAGGGAATAAAGTTAACATTTGAGTAACTCTATTAATCACGGCGACATAAGCACCTCGCTCAGTATAGTACTGTACTACTTTTAACTGATAACGGGCGAGTCTATTTTTTAGGAAAACTAAACGTTTTTCTGCATCGGCTGCATAATTACTGCTAGGGAAACTTGATACTAGATAGGTAAAATCTTTGAAAGCCGCCATTGCATAGTCGGTATCGCGATCGGAACGGTCAACGTTAAACCAACCTTGGATCATATTATTGTCTTGCGCCATATTAGTTAAACCACGCATATAAATGACCCAATCAATATTAGGATGAGTTGGATTTAACTTTAAAAAACGGTCAATTGACGCAATTGCTAAAGGTAAATCACCAGATTTGTAATAAGCATAAATTAAATCAAGTTGTACTTGTTGCGAATAAGGACCGAATGGATAATTTTTATCCATCGCCTCTAAAACAGTAATACTGGATTTTAAATTACCACTTTCAAGCTCTTGTTGGGCTTTGGTATGAAGTTCCAATTCTGATACATGTTCAACATCAGGTTTTGAGGAAGTACAGCCAATTAGCGCGCCACTTAAAGCAATAGCTAATAAATAGTGTAAACGTAATTTCATTCAGTTTTTAATCCAAAATTTAAATAAACATTAAAAGCCATGATTAGTATATAATACTCTAAAACATAACAGCTTAAAATAGATAAATTACATATGCTCGAGTTAAAGTTAGCAACTGAAATTGAACAAAACCAGCTAGGAATGCGATTAGATCAAGCATTATCGGAACTTTTCCCGGATTATTCTCGATCACGAATTAAAGAGTGGATTATTAACGATAAAGTAATGGTTAACGGCGTTATTATCAACAAACCTAAAGAAAAAGTATTAGGTGGTGAAAAAGTAACCATTAATACTGAAATTGAAGAAGAAACTTATCATCAACCTGAAGATATTAAACTTAATATTGTCTATGAAGATGATGATATATTAGTGATTAATAAACCTCGTGATTTAGTTGTACACCCAGGGGCTGGTAATCCAAATGGTACCGTATTAAATGCCTTGTTACATTATTATCCCGAAATTGCGCATGTACCCCGTGCCGGAATTGTGCACCGATTAGATAAAGATACCACAGGTTTAATGGTGGTTGCCAAAACCATTACCGCCCAAACCCATTTAGTAGAATCGCTACAATTAAGAGAAATTACGCGTGAATATGAGGCTGTGGCTATGGGAATTATTACTGCTGGTGGCACAGTAGATCAACCAATAACTCGGCACCCAACCAAACGCACCCATATGGCTGTGTTTCCAACCGGAAAACCAGCGGTAACGCATTACCGAGTAATGGAAAAATATCGGCTCCATACTCGCTTACGCTTACGCCTAGAAACCGGAAGAACACATCAAATTCGAGTGCATATGGCTCACATTGCTCACCCTTTAGTCGGTGATCCATTATATGGTGGGCGTCCAAAACCACCCAAAGGTGCCAGTGAAGCCTTTATGCAAACTTTGCGTGATTTTGATAGACAAGCGTTACATGCAACCATGTTACGCTTATTCCATCCTGTAACTGGTGAACAAATGGAATGGCATGCACCGATTCCTGACGATATGCAAAAGCTAATTCAAGCACTGCAACAAGATACTGAGTTACATAAAGATGACTTAGATTGGTAACCACAATGATTAAATCCATTTATCCTTATTGGTCAGCACCTAAAAATATTCGTGCTTTTACCACAACCAGAGCTGGCGGTGTAAGTAATACACCATTTGATAGTTTAAATTTAGGTAGCAAAACGGGTGATGGTGGTGTTAATGTTGCTGAAAATCGGCGGCGCTTAATTGAAGCTGAACAAATTCCTAGTGAACCATATTGGCTTAATCAAATTCATAGTACTATTGTTCTCGATATTTCATCAATCGAACCCCATGCACCTATTGGTAAAATAAATAAAAAAACAATTATAGAGGCCGATGCTTCCTATACTCGCCAAGCCAAACAAGTTAGTGTGGTATTAACTGCAGATTGCATGCCAGTATTATTTTGTTCGCTTAAAGGTGATGAAGTCGCGGCCGCGCATGCTGGTTGGCGCGGTTTATGTAATGGTATTTTGGAAAATACGGTAAGTAAATTTAGTTGTTTACCCTCTGAGATCATAGCCTGGATGGGGCCAGCAATTAGTGCCAAAAAGTTTGAAGTAGGCATTGAAGTCAAAAAACAATTTGAAGCAGTTACCAAACAAGCTAGCAGTGCATTTACATTAATTAATGAAAAAGAACACAAGTATTTGGCTGATTTGTATTTAATTGCTCGGCAACGTTTAACCGCGCTGGGCGTCACGCAAATTTTTGGTGGTGATTATTGCACTCATACTGAACAAGATAAGTTTTACTCTTATCGTCGCGAACACAAAACCGGCAGAATGGCGTCCATGATTTGGTTTGAGTAAATTGTAAAGATGTTTCCTGAGAAGGGTACGTTTCAGTATAAAAATAAGCCCTGAATTTAATATTTAAGTGTAAAGCCAATTATTAATAAACCTATTATTTTATCTAATTTTTTGAGCGTATTCATTCCTAAATTTTTATATCTACACATCATAATCAAATTAAATTGATAATGATTATCATTTCAATTAGTTTGCTTTTACGTTACTATGGCAATATCTGGTTATCGAATTGATGTAGTAATCTGATGAAATGTAAAAATGGCATTGGTTATCTTGGTATAGTTAGTATTTTGTTACTAACGCTGATTCCGTTTGTCTCCAGAATCACTGCACCTGCAATTTCTCAACAGTCGTCCTCATCACATTGCCACCAAACAACTTCAGTTACTCCAACAGATCCACATTTAACACACCAGGCAACACCACAAGTAAAACATACCACTAATCCAGATAGTTGGACCAGTATGTGTGATTACTGTGAACTGTTTATGGATGTGCCGGTATTAATTAATGTTAATGTACCAATTGTAAAAGTCTTTGTAACAATCTCGGTAATTAAAAATTATATACCTGAGTTTGTTGCAGTTTATCATTACAATAGTCACCTTATTCGTGCCCCTCCTTTGGTTTAAATTTTTTACTAATTTACCAGTAATTACTCAATAAATAGGCTAATGCCTAAGTTGTGAAATTACGGTTAAAAATCTTAATAACAGTAAATAAATACCAATAAAACAAGTTGGTTGTAATGCTATGTGTAATTTATAACCATCGAGTTTATGTAATGGTCATTTACTGTTAGTAAATTCAGACTAATTGAATGTAAAAACAATAGGAGTCGGTATGACTACTGACATAAAAAATAGTAAATTCATCTATTTGAGTGGGTTAATTGCATTAATTTTAAGTGATTTAGCCTATGCAGATATTGAAGTAAATCCTAAAATAGATGGAACTTCACAAGATACGATGATTGTCACCATGGTGGAACAATCCGCACCACTGACCGTAATCACAGATCCTAAAAAACCAAGACAACCCGTGCCAGCGAGTGATGGGGCTGATTATTTAAAGACGATTTCAGGATTTTCCCTTGTACGTAAAGGGGGTTCTAATGGCGATCCGGTGTTCCGAGGCATGTTTGGTTCAAGGCTTAATATTTTGACCAATGGTGGCACAATCTTAGGCGGTTGTGGCGGCAGAATGGATACGCCAACCTCATATATTTCACCTGAAACTTATGACAGAATAACGGTAATAAAAGGCCCGGAAACAGTTGTATGGGGGCCAATGGGATCGGCCGCTACCATCTTATTTGAACGTGATATTTTGCGCTTTTCAAAAGTTGATGGTTTTATGCGTGGCGATTTATTAGCTGGCACTGATAGTCGCTTTGATCAGAGTTTTGATGGCGCATTCGGTAATGAAGATGGCTACATTAGATTGATTGGTAACCATGCTAAAGCCAACGATTATCATGATGGTAACAATGATCGAGTGCATTCAAAATGGAGTCGTTGGAATAGTGATATTGCATTAGGTTTTACTCCCAATAAAGACACTGCGTTAGAAGTTACTGCAGGTAAAGGTAACGGTAAAGCCAGTTACGCAGATCGGGGGATGGATGGTTCGCGCTTTTTGCGTGAATCTTTAGGTATGCGCTTTGAACAAGCAAATATTACTGAACTGTTAACCAAGCTTGAAGGGCAACTTTACTATAATTATATCGATCATATGATGGATAATTACCATTTACGCCCTGTTAGCATGCATAAAATGGAATCGAATCCTTCGAGAAAAACAGTTGGCGGCCGGATTAATACCACTTGGCAATCAAGTGATATCTTCAAATTACAATTAGGAGTAGATGGCCGTCAAGATACCCACAAAAGTAAGGCTCGACGAAATATGTTAACCACCCATAATTGGCAGAAAGATTCTAAGATCACTAATTATGGGCTATTTAGTGAGTTAAACCTTTATTTATCTGATATAGACACCATTATTTCAGGTATGCGAGTTGACCGTTATAGTGCCGATGCTACGCAATTAAATCAGAGTCGGCATAAAGTGTTACCGGGTGGTTTTATGCGTTATGAGCATGATCTTACTGATTATGCGGCAACGGTATATACAGGGCTTGGTTATACTAGTCGCTTCCCAGATTATTGGGAATTATTTAGTGCTAGTAATAAAGTACAGATGTTTAAAAAACTTAACCCAGAAAAAACAATGCAACTCGATGCTGGAATAATTTATAAAACTGACACATTAAATGTGCAGTTGTCGAGTTATGTGGGTTGGGTGAATGACTATATTCTTTATACTACTCTAGGCAAATTCAACAATGTAAATAATGTTGATGCCAGAACATTGGGTAGTGAATTGAATGTTAATTATCACATCACATCCAATGTTATGACGGATATGGCGCTTAATTATTCATGGGCTAAAAATCGTGATAATCATAAACCATTACCACAAATTCCACCGTTAGAATTGAAATTGGGCTTGCACTATCACGCTGATAATTGGTCTATGGGTGGCTTGTGGCGTTTGGTTAATTCCCAACATCGTATTGCTAAAGATCAAGGTAATGTTATTGGTAAAGATTTTGCTAGTAGTAAGGGATTTGGCATTTTTTCACTTAATGGCGAATATAGTATTACTAAACAATTTCGGTTATCAGCTGGTGTTGATAATTTATTCAATAAATACTATGTTGAACACTTGAACCGAGGTGGTGTAGCAACTTTTGGTTATACAGCAAATCAGCAAATAGCGGAACCCGGACGAGTCGTTTGGGCAAAATTACATTATGATTTTTAACTGAAAACTAACTTGGATCCGTTGGCATTGCCAACGGAATTTTATGCCTCAAAAAAATTTGTTGACAAGCTCTTGAAATTTATTCAATCACACTCATTTAGTAACCATGCAAATGGCTTAAGTGTTTTAAGCATTATAGCCAAATTTATTGCTAAGGAGATATTAATATGCGGTTAGACCGACTAACAAATAAATTTCAACAAGCTTTGGCTGATGCACAGTCCATGGCTCTTGGCAAAGATAATCAATATATAGAACCTGAACATGTGCTTGCAGCTATGTTAGCGCAAGATGCTAGTAGCATTAAACCGCTACTTACTAGTTCTGGAGCTAATCTGCCTTTATTACAACAAGAATTAACACAGGCAATTAACAAAATACCACAAGTACAAGGAATTGGTGGTGAAGTTATTCCTTCACAACAATTTGTTCGTATTATGAATTTGTGCGACAAACTAGCACAGAAAAATAATGATAGTTATATTTCGTCTGAGTTATTTATTTTAGCCGCCCTTGAAGAAAAAGGCGCACTTAGTGAACTATTGAAAAAAGCGGGGGTAACTTCAGCGCGTTTTACCCAAGCTGTTAATCAAGTTAGGGGGAGTGATAACGTGAATGATGCCAATGCAGAAGATCAACGAGATGCATTAAAAAAATATACCATTGATTTAACTGAACGTGCCGAACAGGGTAAATTAGATCCTGTTATTGGTCGTGATGAAGAAATCCGCCGTACTGTACAAGTATTACAACGCCGTACTAAAAACAATCCAGTACTTATTGGTGAACCAGGCGTGGGTAAAACAGCGATAGTCGAAGGTTTAGCTCAACGTATAGTCAATGGTGAAGTGCCGGAAGGATTACGTAATAAACGTGTTTTGTCATTAGATATGGGAGCCTTAATTGCTGGGGCAAAATATCGTGGTGAATTTGAAGAACGTTTAAAAGCAGTTTTGAAAGATTTGGCTAAAGAAGAAGGTCGAATCATTCTATTTATTGATGAAATTCACACTATGGTTGGTGCCGGTAAAAGCGATGGCGCCATGGATGCCGGTAATATGTTAAAACCAGCATTAGCTCGTGGTGAATTACACTGCGTTGGGGCAACTACCCTTGATGAATACCGTCAATATATTGAAAAAGACGCGGCCTTAGAACGCCGATTCCAAAAAGTCTATGTTGCGGAACCAACAGTTGAAGACACTATTGCGATTTTACGTGGACTTAAAGAACGTTATGAAATCCACCATCATGTGCAGATTACTGACCCGGCAATAGTTGCTGCTGCAACATTATCGCATCGTTACATTTCCGATCGTATGTTACCAGATAAAGCGATCGATTTGATTGATGAAGCTGCGTCAAGTATTCGTATGCAGATGGATTCCAAACCAGAATCTTTAGATCGCTTAGAACGCCGTATTATCCAGTTAAAATTGGAACAACAAGCGTTGAAGAAAGAGTCTGATGATGCCAGTAAAAAACGTTTGGAAATGCTAAATAATGAACTAGACGAAAAAGAAAAAGAATTTGCTTCCTTAAATGAAGAATGGAAGTCTGAAAAAGCAGCAGTGTCAGGAACTCAGCATATTAAAGCGGATTTAGATAAAGCGCGCATTGAAATTGAACAAGCTCGCCGTGCCGGTGATTTGAATAAGATGTCTGAATTGCAGTATGGTCGCATCCCAGAACTGGAAAAACAGTTAGCGCAAGCTACTCAGCTGGAAGGTAAAACCATGAAGTTACTGCGTAATAAGGTAACTGATGAAGAGATTGCCGAAGTCCTTTCTAAAGCAACAGGTATTCCTGTTTCGAAAATGCTAGAAGGGGAAAAAGACAAGTTATTGCATATGGAAGAATCATTACATCAACGAGTTATTGGACAAGATGAAGCCGTGGTTGCAGTGGCAAATGCGATTCGTCGTAGTCGAGCTGGGCTTTCAGATCCGAACAAACCAATTGGTTCGTTCTTATTTTTAGGTCCAACAGGGGTGGGTAAAACTGAACTATGTAAATCACTAGCTAATTTTATGTTTGATAGTGAAGATGCCATGATTCGTATTGATATGTCAGAATTTATGGAAAAACATTCAGTGGCTCGTTTAATTGGTGCGCCTCCTGGATACGTTGGTTATGAGGAAGGTGGTTATTTAACTGAGGCAGTAAGACGCCGTCCATATTCTGTGGTATTACTTGATGAAGTTGAAAAAGCGCATCCGGATGTATTTAATATACTGTTACAAGTGCTTGATGACGGTCGTTTAACTGATGGTCAAGGTCGCACTGTTGATTTCAGAAATACAGTTATTATTATGACTTCAAACTTGGGTTCAGACTTAATTCAAGGTAAAGTTGATTTAACTTATAATGAAATGAAATCATTAGTTATGACTGTGGTTACTCAACACTTTAGACCTGAATTTATCAACCGAATAGATGAAACTGTGGTATTCCATCCATTAGGTCGCGACAATATTAAAGCGATTGCTAAAATTCAGTTACAACGAGTTGAAAAACGACTAGCTGAACATGGTTATACTGTATCGATTTCTGATGCTGCCCTTGGGCATCTTGCGGAAGTTGGCTTTGATCCAATTTATGGAGCAAGACCTCTAAAAAGAGCAATACAACATGAAGTCGAAAATCCTTTAGCACAACAAATTTTATCTGGTGCATTAATCCCAGGTAAACCAATTGAGCTAGAGTTACAAGATAATCAAATTGTTGCTAAACAGTAAGATTAATATTGGTTTCGCAACCGATAAATAACTAAACTTATTAAAGAATAGGAAAGCCTGAAAATGTTATGTTTTCAGGCTTTTTTTATACATAGTTAACTGTTTTATTTTAATTTTTAATATTTATCATTTTCTATTAGCACTTTATGTATACAGATTAACTAATAGCCCGCACTTTTTGTTTATTAATTAATCAATTCACGTGTTATTTTTTAAAAAAATTAGTTGTATTTCTAATTTTTAGAATAGTAACTTGCATTCATAAATAGAATAAAAAATCTTGCCAGTGAAGTTTGCTTTATTTCAATATAATAAGGAATTTATATGCAATACTCATTCACTCAAGAAATCAGAAATCTTATCAATGGTCAATGTCGCGATCCATTTTCCATTTTAGGTATGCATGAGTGCAGTTTAGGGCTAGAAGTTAGAGTCTTTATTCCTAATGCACAACGTATTATTTTACTAAGTAAATATCCTTCCAAACCTATTCTAGAATTATCACCAACTACTAATAATGGTTTTTTTATTGGCGTATTATCAGGTATAAAAGAAAAATTTGCCTATCAATTAGATATTTATTGGGAAAATTATCATGAAGTTCGTGATGATCCTTATAGCTTTTGGTTTTGGTTACAAGAGTTGGATGTTTGGTTATTAAAACAAGGTAAACATTTACGTGCTTATGAAAAGTTAGGCGCTCATCCGTTTAAAATTGGTGATACTGAAGGAGTGATTTTTGCAGTTTGGGCACCAAACGCAAAAAGGGTTTCCGTAGTAGGCGATTTTAATTTTTGGGATGGTAGGCAACACCCAATGCGATTACGCCAAGAAACCGGAGTTTGGGAACTGTTCATTCCACAAGTTAAAGTTAAACAACTTTATAAATATGAACTTATTACTAGTCAGAATAAAACTGTTTTAAAAGCCGATCCATATGCATTTGGTACCGAAATCCGCCCTAATACGGCTTCAAGAGTTGAAGCCTTCCCTAAGCCCCCAATGAGTGATACTACTTTTAAAATTGCTAATAATTTTAATAAGCCTATCTCGATTTATGAAGTGCATTTAGGTTCATGGAAACGCCATCAGGATAATTCGTGGTTGTCCTACCGTGAACTTGCTGATGAGTTATTACCTTACGTAAAAGATATGGGCTTTACTCATCTTGAATTATTACCGATTATGGAGCATCCATTTGATGGTTCTTGGGGGTATCAACCAATAGGTTTGTTTTCACCAACAAGTCGTTTTGGTTCCCCTGATGATTTTGCCTATTTTTTACAAACTGCTCGCGATCAAGGTATCCATATTATATTGGATTGGGTGCCAGGGCATTTTCCGGAAGATGAACATGGTTTACGTCAGTTTGATGGTACCACATTGTATGAGTATCCAAACCCAAAAGAAGGTATGCATTTAGATTGGAATACGCTAGTTTATAACTATAGCCGCTTTGAAGTAAGGAACTATTTAATTAGCAATGCCTTGTATTGGTTGGATGTTTATGGGGTAGATGGTTTCCGGTTTGATGCGGTTGCATCAATGATTTATCGTGATTATAGTCGTAAAAGTGGTGATTGGATCCCTAATAAATTTGGTGGTCGGGAAAACTTGGAAGCAATTTCGTTTTTACAAGAAGTTAATCATGATATTGGTCAATATTATCCGGGTTGTATTACTATTGCTGAAGAATCCACAGATTATCCTTGTGTCACTAAACCTCCAGAAAATAATGGCTTGGGTTTCCACTATAAATGGAATATGGGCTGGATGCATGACACTTTGAATTATTTAAAACTCGATCCTATTTATCGTAAGTATCATCATAATTTAATTACTTTTGGCCTAACTTATGCTTATAGCGAGAATTTTATTTTACCGCTATCGCATGATGAAGTGGTATATGGTAAATGTTCTATTTTGAATAAAATGTCCGGAGACACTTGGCAAAAGTTTGCTAATTTGCGGGCCTATTATGCTTTCATGTGGGCTTATCCAGGCAAAAAATTGCTGTTTATGGGTAGTGAATTTGGTCAATGGAATGAATGGAATCATGATAGCCAGTTGGATTGGTATTTAGTAACTGAAGGCAAAAATAATTTACATCAAGGTGTTTCGCAACTAATAACAGATTTAAATAACATTTATCGACAAAATCCTGCGTTATACGAGCTTGATTACCAAGCAGCTGGATTTAATTGGTTGGTGGTTGATGATAACCAAAATTCAATCTTTGTGTTTGAACGAATAGACAATCAAGGTAACAGAATAATTGTCCTTAGTAATTATACTCCTGTTGTTCATTATAACTATCAATTTGGAGTATCTGAGAGTGGTAAATATCAAGAAATTTTAAATACTGATTCAATCTATTATGGTGGTAGTAATGTAGGTAATTTAGGTTCTATTGTCACCCAAAAAGTTGCCAGTCACGGTAAACCATATTCACTTATTGTAACTGTGCCACCATTAGCTACTTTGTATTTAGTGAGGGCCTAATATGGATTATTTACCAATGGGTAGTAACTATCAGGCTAAAACTAATAGTGTTAGTTTTACCTTGTTTTCCGCATCGGCAACCAAAGTAGAACTTTGTTTATTGGTAAATGGTACCATCAATGTTATTCCTGTTAATGAAAAAATTGGCGATGTATGGTTTATATCTATTACTAATATAATCGCAGCTGGGACTCTTTATTGTTATCGAATTGATGGGAATGCACTGTTATTACTGGATCCTTATGCTAAAGCAGTAGAAGTTATTAATGGCCAATTATGGGGTGTTGTCATTGAAGATGTTTATGATTGGCATGACGATCTTACCCCCAATATTCCTTGGCCAAAAACGCTAATTTATGAAGCACATGTTAAAGGATTAACTAAATTACATCCAAATATTCCGCAGCAATTACGTGGTACTTATGCTGGGTTATCCCATCCAGTGATGATTGATTATTTAACTCAATTAGGGATCACCAGTATTGAATTAATGCCAGTGCAATTTCATCTAGATGAACCAAGACTACAGCAATTAAAACTTCACAATTATTGGGGATACAATGTCATTGCACCTTTTGCTATTGAATCAAAATATTGGTCCAAAAGACCTAATACCACACCATTATCCGAGTTTCAAGATATGGTTAAGGCTCTTCATAAAGTTGGCATTGAAGTCATTTTAGATGTGGTTTTTAATCATACTGCTGAACTTGATGCATCAGGGCCAGTATTCAATCTTAAAGGTATCGATCCACAAAACTACTATTGGCACTATCAACAAGGGAATTTAATTAATTGGACCGGATGTGGGAACTCATTAAAATTAATGCATCCTAAAGTGATCCAATGGGTAATGGACTGTCTTCGTTATTGGGTCACAACTTGCCATATTGACGGGTTTAGATTTGATTTGGGCACAATCCTAGGGCGTACACCTGAATTTAATGCTAACTCGCCCTTATTAATTGCTATTCAACAAGATCCTGTTCTACAAAAGATAAAATTAATTGCAGAACCTTGGGACGTTGGTAATGATGGCTATCAACTGGGTAATTTCCCTTATCCATTTGCTGAATGGAATGATCAGTATCGAGATACAGTGCGTCGTTTTTGGCTCCATCAGGATATATGTTTAGGTGATTTTGCCCAACGCTTTGCTGCATCAAGTTGGTTGTTTAATAAGCAAGGGCGTACTCCAACCAGTTCTATTAATTATATTACTTGTCATGACGGTTTTACGTTGAAAGACTTAGTTAGTTTTAATCAAAAACACAATCTAGCAAATGGTGAAAATAACCATGATGGTAATAATCATAATTGGAGTAATAACTTCGGAGTAGAAGGTGATACAACTAATGTTGCAGTTACAGAGCAACGATTAGCTGTGCAAAAAAGTTTATTAGCCACACTACTTTTATCTCAAGGAACGCCAATGTTGCTAGCAGGTGATGAATGGGGTAATAGCCAACAAGGCAATAATAATGGTTATTGCCAAGATAATGAATTGACATGGTTAAATTGGTCAGAACTAAAAGATAATAACCAAGAACTACTTAATTATGTTAAAAGTGTAATCCAAATTAGGAAACAAATTCCTGCTCTAAATCATAGTCATTGGTGGCAAGATAATATTCAATGTGAAACTAAAAATGATGTACGTTGGTTAAATCAGCAAGGTAATTTAATGTCTGTTGCTGATTGGCAGGAAAATATACCCAAACTATTACAAATACAACTATCAAATAATTGGCTTATCGTTATTAATCCTACAGATGTACAACAAAATTTCTGCACCCCAAACAAAATTAAAACAAGTATTTTAGGGAAAGTTGAACAACAGCAGGGTCCTAATAACTGGAAAATCAATGCCCACACCTTTTCAATTTTAATTTTGCCGGAATAGGAGGTACATATGGATAATAAATTAGATCAGGACCTAATGTTAGCAAAAGAGTTACCAACTCAATCGATCGCCCTTATCTTAGCCGGCGGACGAGGTTCACGATTAAAAGATCTTACTTCCAAACGAGCGAAACCAGCGGTGCATTTTGGCGGCAAATTTAGAATCATTGATTTTCCTTTATCCAATTGTATTAATTCGGGTATTCGTCGCATTGGGGTGTTAACGCAATATCAATCCCATTCACTCATCCAGCACATTCAACGCGGTTGGTCATTCTTTAATGAAGAGATGAATGAATTTATTGATTTGTTACCAGCACAACAACAAGTTGAAAATAGTAATTGGTATGTTAGTACTGGTGATGCGGTTTATCAAAATTTAGATATCATTCTTCGTTATCGGGCTAATTTTATTGTTATTTTAGCCGGTGATCATATTTATAAAATGGATTATTCCAAAATGTTACTTGATCATGTCAAAAAGGCGGCTAAATGTTCAGTCGGTTGTATTAAAGTGCCATTAAAAAATGCCAAAGGTTTAGGTGTGATGACTATTGATCAATCTGAAAAAATAATTGAATTTAATGAAAAACCTGAAAATCCAACTTCATTACCTGATGATCCTAACCATTGTTTAGCTAGTATGGGAATTTATATTTTTAATACTGATTATTTAGTTAAAATGCTAGAAGAGGATCATGAGGATCCAAATTCTACCCATGATTTTGGTCATGATATTATTCCTAAAGGGGTAAAACAAGGAGTGGTGTATGCTCATCCATTCAATCGTTCGTGTGTGACTTCTGATCATTCCGCACCTCCATATTGGCGTGATGTCGGAACAGTTGATGCATATTGGCGGGCAAATTTGGATTTAGCTTCAGTCATGCCAGAACTGGATATCTATGACCCGTATTGGCCGATTCGTACTTATGTTGATCCATTACCGCCCGCAAAATTTGTGCAAAACCTTGATGGTGGTCAAGGGATGACAATGAACTCGTTGATAGGTGCCGGTTCAATTATTTCTGGTTCGATGATCGTTAATTCAATTATCTTTTCTAAAGTTCGTATAGATTCATTTTGCACTATAGATTCTTCTATTATTTCACCTGACTGTATTATTAAGCTACGTTGTCGATTACGTAGATGTATTATCGATCGAGCTTGTTATATTCCTGAAGGCATGATTATTGGTGAAAATCCCGAGGAAGATGCAAAACGATTTTATCGTAGCGAATCAGGGATCACACTGGTGACACGTGAAATGCTGCGTAAATTAGGTATAGCCCAACCATAAGGAAATAAGTATGAAAATATTACATGTGTGCGCTGAATTCTATCCTTTAATAAAAACGGGGGGATTAGCAGATGTAACCGGTGCTTTACCTAAGGTATTAAATAAATTAGGTGAACAGTGTCGTATTTTAATTCCAGGTTATCCTGCTATCAAATCAGGAGTTAGTAATGCACAAGTAGTGAAAACAATAAATACTTTTGCCGGACAAGCAACGATTCTATTTGGTTATTGTAATGATATCGGCATTTATATTATTGATGCGCCACATTTATATGCTAGAGAAGGTAGCCCATATCATGATATGTACCAAAATGCTTATGCTGATAATTATCTTCGTTTTGCATTACTAGGGTGGATTGCTAGTGAACTAGCATGTGGTTTAGACTATTATTGGCAGCCGGACATTGTTCATTCTCATGATTGGCATGCGGGTTTAAGTTGTGTTTATTTAAATTTAAAACAACCTTATCATCATGCTAAGAGTATCTTCACTATTCATAATTTAGCCTATTATGGTAATTTTGAGCGTTACCATTTACAGGAAATCCAAATTCCACAGTCTTATTTTAATGTTAATGGTCTTGAATATTATGGACAAATTTCTTATCTAAAAGCAGGTTTGTATTATTCAGATCATATTACAACTGTTAGCCCAACTTATGCCAAAGAAATCACCACAACTGAATTTGGTAATGGTTTTGATGGACTATTGCGAACTCGAGCCGAACAACAACGATTAACCGGTATTTTAAATGGTATTGATGATGATGTTTGGAATTCAACTAAAGATACCTTAATAGTATCAAGATATAATAAACGTAATTTAAGAAATAAACACACTGACAAGTATTTTTTACAAAATGAATTTGGTTTAGATACTAATAATAAACAACCTTTATTTTGTATTATTAGCCGATTGACGAAACAAAAAGGTTTGGATTTAGTTTTGTCTTTATTACCAGAAATTCTTGCAAGACGGGGGCAGTTTATTTTATTAGGTAGTGGCGACGATGATTTGTATCAAGCTTTTTCTAAACTAGCAAATAATCCTCAGTACCAAAATAATATTGCTATTTATTATGGTTATAACGAAGAACTTTCACATCGAATTATTGCTGGTGCAGATATTCTTATGGTGCCAAGCCGTTTTGAACCATGTGGGTTAACACAATTATATGCGCTTAAATATGGCACATTACCTTTAGTTCATCGCACTGGTGGGCTATCTGATACAGTGATTGATAGTACTAATGAAAATTTAGATAACAAAACTGCAACAGGTTTTGCCTATATAGATAGTAATCAAGAAGGACTGCGTTATGCCATTAATCGTGCTTTTGAATTATGGCAATCACAGCAAACTTGGAGAATTTTGCAGCAAAGAGCAATGAGCCAAAGCTTTAGTTGGCAAGAATCAGCTAAGCAATATCAACAGCTTTATAACGCTGTATAGCACGAATTATTTGGAGGATATTCAATGACATTAGTTTCTAATTTAGATTATGATTCACCTGTTGTAACAGTTGAAAAAATTAAACAGTCAATAATTTATAAACTACTTTTTTCTATTGGTCGGGACCCAGCTATAGCTGATAAACATGATTGGTTAAATGCGGTTATTTTAACAGTTAGAGATAGGATGGTAGAAGACTGGTTACGCACAGTAAGAGCACAGTTATCACAAGATAGTAAGCAAGTTTATTACCTTTCAATGGAGTTTCTTATTGGGCGTACGTTATCTAATTCTATGATTTCCAATGGTATTTATTCTGAAGTTAAAGATGCACTAAATCAATTAGGTCTTGATTTAGAAGATCTTTGTTCCTTTGAAGATGATCCGGGTTTGGGAAATGGTGGGTTAGGTCGTTTAGCCGCATGTTTTTTAGATTCATTAGCAACATTAAGTTACCCGGGATGGGGTTATGGGTTACGTTATGAATATGGAATGTTTAAACAAACTATTGTAGATAATCAACAGGTCGAAGTTCCGGATAATTGGTTAAAACATGGTGATGCGTGGGAGTTTTATCGCCATAGTATTGAATATAAAGTTGAATTTGGTGGTCGAGTTCAACAAGAAGGTGATATTACTCGCTGGTTAGATACTGAAAAAGTGTTGGCTTATGCTTATGATCAAATTATTCCAGGTTATGACAATGATGTAACTAACACTTTGCGATTATGGTCAGCTAAAGCTATCGATGAACTTGACCTTACCAAGTTTAATCAAGGTGATTATTTTGCAGCGGTTCAGGATAAATCTCTTTCTGAAAATGTATCACTGGTACTTTATCCAGATGACTCAACTATGCACGGTAAGGCACTACGTTTATCGCAAGAATATTTTTTAGTCTCAGCAACAATCCAAGATATTATTTCTAGACATTATCGAGTAAATGGTACTGTAGATAATTTAGTTGAAAAAGTAGCCATTCATTTAAATGATACTCACCCGGTATTAGCTATACCTGAGTTTATTCGAATATTAACAGATCATTATGATTACTCTTTCGACAAAGCTTGGAAAATGGCTCAGAAAATATTTTCTTATACTAATCACACACTTATGTCTGAAGCTCTGGAAACTTGGACTGTTGATATGATGAGTAAGGTGTTACCATATCATTTACAAATTATTTTTAAAATTAACTATGCATTTTTGGAAGAAGTCAAAAAATTGCAACCTAATGATAATGAGTTATTGTCTCGAGTATCAATTATCGATGAAGGTAATGGGCGACGGGTGCGAATGGCGTGGTTGGCGGTTATAGCTAGTCATAAAGTTAATGGGGTGTCGCAATTGCATTCTGATTTAATGGTCAAATCATTATTTGCTGATTTTGCCAAGTTATATCCAGAAAAATTCTGCAATAAAACCAATGGTATTTCTCCTCGACGTTGGGTTGGTGTAGCTAATCCTGGCCTAGCTAATTTATTAGATAAATACTTGAGTAAACATTGGCGCACTAATCTGAACTTACTTAGTGAATTAAATGATAAAACTGATTACCCTATGTTTTTAAAAGAATTACAAGATGTTAAAAAAGCTAATAAAGAAAGATTAACTAAATTTATTGCTGATAAACTTGATATTGTTATTCATCCAGAAGCATTATTTGATATGCAAATAAAGCGTATCCACGAGTATAAACGCCAGAGTTTAAATTTATTACATACTATTGTTCGTTATAATGAAATTTTGGCGAATCCTGAGGCGGACTGGGTACCAAGAGTGGTATTTTTCGCGGGTAAAGCGGCAAGTGCTTACAAACTGGCTAAACAGACTATCCAATTAATTAATGAAGTGGCAACCTTTATTAATAACGATAAACGAATTAATGGTAAACTCAAAGTCATATTTGTACCCAATTATAGTGTTAGCCTTGCAGAAATTATGATCCCAGCGGCTGATCTATCTGAACAAATTTCATTGGCTGGTTTTGAAGCTTCCGGAACCAGTAATATGAAATTTGCACTTAATGGTTCATTAATTATAGGAACACTTGATGGTGCTAATGTTGAAATTAAAGAAAGTGTTGGTGATGATAATATTTTTATCTTTGGTCATAATGCTAAAGAAGTTGAAGAACTGCGTTCAACATATAACCCTCGCGATTACTATGAACATGATCAGCGTATTAATCAAGCATTGACGCAAATAGCCACTGGTTATTTTAGTCCTTTAAATCCGGAACGCTATCGCGGATTATTTGATGCAATAGCCAATTTTGGTGACCGTTATCAAAATTTGGCAGATTTTGAATCTTATTATCAAGTACAAAAAAAGGTTGATGAAGTGTACCGAGATCCTAATCAATGGTTCCGAAAAACTGCATTTAATATTGCTAATATGGGTAAGTTTTCATCTGATAGAACCATTCAAGAGTATGCTGAAGACATTTGGGGTATAAAGCCAATCAAACTCTAAAGTTAAATATCGATTTTATTAGTTGTTTGTAGTTAAAGTTAATTTAGAATTGCAGATTTAATTCTGCAATTCTTATAATATTCTATATTTTCATAATTATTTTTTATTATCAAATTTATTCAGAACAGCGTATATTATACATCCAATCTACTTAGAGACTTAATTATGAAAAAACTATTAAAATCATTATTTGTTATTAATTTATTATGGTTGCCTTTCGTTGGACAAGCTCAATTACCTGAATCGATAAAGATAGGTTCCGATACTTCTTATGCCCCATTTGATTATATTGATGCTAATGGTCAAATTACTGGCTTTAATATTGAGCTAACTCAGGCGCTTTGTGACAAAATTAATATTAAATGTAATTTTGCTACAACTGATTTTAATGCCTTAGTCCCATCCCTGCTATCACGTAAAATTGATATGATTTCTTCATCATTTTCTATTACTGAAAAACGTGAAAAACAAATTGCATTTTCTGATCCTACTTTTGCGGTAAATTCTCGATTAGTAGCTAAAAATAATGCCAATTTATTGCCGACAGTGGAATCATTGAAAGGAAAACGTGTTGGTGTTGAACAAGGTACTACCCAAGAATATTTTGTTAATGAAGTTTGGCGTCCAAATGGCGTTATTATTGTACCTTATCAAAATCAATTACAAGTTTTTTCTGATTTAATTGCTGGGCGTTTAGATGCGGTTTTACAAGATGAAGTAACAGCTAGTGAGTCTTTTCTAAAACAACCACAAGGTAAAGATTTTGCCTTTGCTGGTGCAGCTTTGACTGATAAAAAATATTTTGGTGTTGGTACTGGGCTAGGATTCCGTAAAGGTGACAATGAACTTCGTGAAGCCTTTAATAAAGCGTTAGCAGAAATATTAGCCGATGGCACTTACAAAAAGATCAACGACAAATATTTTGAATTTAATATCTATAATAGTAATGAATAATCAATGCAAGGTTATATTCCATTAATTTGTCATGGTGCATTAATTACTATCAGCTTAGCGGTTGCCTCATTAATATTGGCAATGATACTAGGTATAATTTGTGCTATTGGCAAATTATCTAATTTTAAACCTACAGCGTTACTTTGCCAGGCTTATACATCGCTAATTCGTGGTGTGCCTGACTTAGTGTTAATGCTATTAATTTTTTATGGCTTACAATTCCTGCTTAATAGTATTACTGATTTTTTTAGTATTGGTTTTATCGAAATCAATCCATTAATAGCGGGAATTATTACTTTAGGTTTTATTTACGGTGCATATTTTACTGAAACTTTTCGTGGCGCATATTTGGCAGTACCCAAAACAACATTAGAGGCCGCTTTTGCTCTCGGTTTAAGTGAAGCACAAGTTTTCCGTTATGTTATGTTCCCATTGATGATGCGATTTGCCCTTCCTGGCATTACTAATAATTGGTTAGTAGTATTAAAAGCTACTGCTTTAGTATCGTTATTAGGTTTATCAGATTTGGTTAGAGCTACCAAAATAGTTGGGGAAGCAACCTATGCTCCACTTTTTTTCGCATTAATTGCTGGTGCGTTCTATCTGTTTTTTACTACGATTTCGAATATTGTTTTATTATGGTTTGAAAAACATTATTCTATCGGTATTACCAAAGCAAAATTATAAGAAAGATTATTGCAATGATAGAAATACTTCAAGAATATTGGAAAGCTTTGCTGTGGACTGACGGTTATAATACTACCGGTTTAGCTATTACACTTTGGATTTTAATATTATGTGTAACGATCGGTGGGGTGTTATCTTTGATATTGGCAGTTGGGCGTAATTCACAAAATAGATTTATTAAATTCCCAATTTGGCTGTTTACTTATGTCTTTCGCGGTACGCCCTTATATGTACAGTTGCTAATTATCTATACTGGTATTTATACTTTAAGTATAGTAAAAGAGAATTATATTCTTGATGAATTTTTCCGGAACGGATTAAATTGCACTATATTAGCTTTCACCTTAAATACCTGCGCTTATACTACAGAATTTTTTGCTGGTGCAATTCGTAATGTACCAAATGGTGAAATTGAAGCCGCAACTGCTTTAGGTTTTAATCGTTTTCAATTATATCGGCATATTATTTTACCAAGAGCTTTTCGTATAGCCTTGCCGGCCTACAGTAATGAAGTTATTTTTATGTTACATTCAACCGCATTAGCTTTTACAGCCACCGTCCCTGACTTAATGAAAATTGCGCAAGATATTTATGCTGAAACTTACCAACCATTTCATGCTTTTGGTATTGCTGCTGTCATTTATTTGTGTGTAAGCTTTGTATTGATTTTCGGTTTCAAAAAATTAGAAAATTATTTCTTAGCTTATGTTAGCGTTGCAAATGTGAAGAACAACCAGTAAAGAAAGATAATTTAGAACAACAGAGAAAATAGATCAGGCAACTAAAATCATTCACTACCTGATCTAAAATATTAGTTAATTATTCCGGCAAGATATCGTTATTATCGTTGTGGTCATCTGAGTCACCATCTTTGGAACCAGGTAATGCTCTCGCTCTATCAATTGGTACATAACTACCGCTGCGAGTTTCAATTTGGCATTCACTTAAATAAATGGAATATTTAGTATTAGAATGCATACTTACCCCACGGAAATAACAATGAGTAGCATTATATAAATGGTTACGACAAAGAACGGCAATCAATATCCATACAATAACGATAGCTAAAGTAACCCATTTTAAATATTTCCAGATAAAAGACCAAAAGCCTTCTCCACGAAAACGACAATAAGCAAAAATGAGTAATAGGACTGCGATAAAACCCAAAAATTCAAATAACCAGAATAACCACATATTATTTTCCCCTAGTTAATAATTAGTGATTATTTTATACCAACTTTTTGATTACATCCATGCCCCATTACGAATAATACCGACGGCTATACCTTCAATAGCAAAATTTTGTTGTTCAAGATCAACTTTAATCGGGGCAAATTCTTCATTCTCAGCTAATAAATGTACATGTTTACCTTTTTGCGATAATCTTTTCACAGTAACTTCATCATCAATACGAGCCACTACAACTTGCCCATTTTTAACGTCTTGAGTTTTATGTACAGCCAGTAAATCCCCATCTAAAATTCCAATATCTTTCATTGACATTCCATGAACTCTTAATAAAAAGTCTGCATGGGGTTTAAACAGTGATGGATCTACTTGATAATAGCTTTCAATATGTTCTTGAGCCATAATAGGGGAACCTGCAGCAACTTGACCAATAAGTGGAATACCTTCATAGTCATTTTGGTCATTAGCACTTTCAAGTAATAGGCGAATCCCTCTTGAAGAACCGGCAATCATTTCAATTGCGCCTTTTTTAGCTAATGCTTTTAAATGTTCTTCAGCCGCATTAGCAGAGCGGAATCCTAATTTCTTAGCTATTTCAGCTCGAGTAGGCGGCATTCCTGTAGTTTGAATGTTATCTTTTATCAGATCATAAATCTGTTGTTGGCGTTCAGTTAAAGGTCTCATAATGGCTGTCCTGTGTTTATATACAGATATATGTGATTATATACAGCTAATTTTATAAAACCAACTGTTTTGTTGATTTATTTTCAAAGTTTAGTCGCAATAAGCATAGATGAGGGTCATTTGTTTAATATTATTCAAATAATAAAATATTAAAATTATCATTTTTGGCTGATGATTTTTTAATGGTTTTTTTATGATAAATAAAACATTATGATTTATTTCTACTAAACAGTTAAGAGTCTAATTATCATGTTGATTAAGTGGTGTTAATGTATATTATTAAAATGACATAATGAGATTTTATGCACTTCTATTAAGCTAATTTCAATATATATAATCATACTTAATTGTATGGTATACTGCTAAAGAAGTTAGATCTGATTGGAATTTGTCTCATGCCTTATGTTGTCGCACTTAGCGGTGGAATCGCCAGTGGTAAAAGTACTATCGCGAACCTTTTTGCGAAGTTAGGTGTGCCAATTATCGATGCCGATATTATTGCCCGTCAAGTAGTACAATCAGGTACACCTGCGTTTAATCTAATTGTTAAACATTTTAGTCAAGAAATTTTATTACCAAATGGTGAACTTGATCGTTCACAATTACGCGATATCATTTTTAATAATGATCATGAAAGGTTATGGTTAAATAGCTTATTGCACCCGATTATTCAACAAGAAGCACAACATCAGATAGCAATGCAGCAGGATGCTAGTTATGTAATTTGGGTTGTGCCTTTATTGATTGAAAATAATTTACATCGTCTTGTAGATCGTGTATTAGTGATTGATTCACCGGTAGAGTTACAGTTAGAACGTCTAATTCAAAGGGACGATATTGATGAAGCATTAGCGCAAAAGATGATACAGTCGCAAGTGTCTTCTTTAAAGCGACTTTTATATGCTGATGATATTATTAAGAATAATGGTGATTTGCAATCATTAACAGAACAAGTAAATAAATTACATCACCAGTATATCAATAACAACAAACATAAGAATGGATTAATATGAATAAGATTGTTTTTGAACACCCTCTAAATGAAAAGACACGTACGTGGTTACGTATTGAATTTTTATTGAAGCAGCTCAAAATGCATTGTCACTTTAATCAAAATAATGCTTTATTATTTTTTCATGCACTGTCTGAATTATTAGAAATTATTGAACGTAATGATGTTAAAGGTGATTTAGTCAAAGAACTTGAATCACAAAAACAAAAACTATTATCATGGATGAATATTGATGGGGTAGATCAAGAGTTATTAAATGATTTAGTGAACGGACTTGATTCATTTATAACAAAATATAATTCTACCTTAAGGCTCGGCCAATGTTTAAAAGATGATCGTTTTATTACTGCAATTCGACAACGGTTGATGATTCCAGGAGGGTGTTGTAGTTTTGATTTACCTTCATTTCATTTATGGTTAAAACAATCACAAGAAAAAAGAGATCAACAAGTACAAAATTGGTTACAACATTTATCGTTGCTTGATGAATCATTGTCATCATGTCTGCAATTAATTAGGCAATTAGGTGAATTTAAGGTTTTTATTTATACAAATAATTTTTTTCAAGAAACTAATGGTGACGTTAATCTTATCCGTATCCGGGTACCATTAGACAAAAACGTATACCCACAAGTATCTGGGCATATGTCTCGTTACAGCATCCGTTTTTTACCGCTTGAAGCCAGTGATAATATAAATCTTGATTCTATTGAATTTGAATTAGCATGTTGTTAATAAAGTAGGAGTAATACAAAAGAGTAAACATGAATAAACATATTGTTACAATGGTAAAATGTCCAACTTGTCAAACTGAAATTGAATGGTCAGAAAAAAGCCCATATCGTCCATTTTGTAGTAAACGCTGTCAACTTATTGATTTAGGTGATTGGGCCAGTGAAGAACACCGTATACCAGACAAAGATATAAGCGTACAAGATCTTTGGAGTGAAGATGAGCTTATAGACTTCGTAGGTAGACATTAATGAAAGTATTAGGTATTGAAACATCATGTGATGAAACTGGTGTTGCTATATATGATGACCAAAATGGCTTAATAGCTAATCAACTATATTCACAAATTAAATTACATGCTGATTATGGTGGTGTAGTCCCCGAATTAGCTTCGCGCGATCATATTCGTAAAACAGTGCCATTAATTCAAGCTGCGTTAACAGAAGCTCATTTAACCTCTGCAGATATTAACGGCGTAGCTTATACAGCAGGTCCGGGACTAATTGGAGCATTAATGGTCGGCGCTTCGGTGGGACGTTCACTTGCTTATGCTTGGAATGTGCCGGCAATAGCTGTACACCATATGGAAGGGCACTTACTTGCCCCAATGCTCGAAGATAATCCGCCTGAATTTCCTTTTGTTGCTTTACTTGTTTCTGGTGGTCATACACAGCTAATTAGTGTTACAGGGATTGGTCAATACCAATTAATGGGTGAATCAATTGACGATGCCGCTGGTGAAGCTTTTGATAAAACCGCTAAATTACTTGGGCTTGATTATCCGGGTGGTGCAAAACTGTCAAGATTAGCAGAGCAAGGTGATGCATCTCGATTTCATTTCCCTCGACCGATGACTGATCGTCCAGGATTAGATTTTAGTTTTTCCGGGCTTAAAACCGCAGCGGCTAACATAATCCATCAAAATACATCAAATAATGGTATAGATGCGCAAACTAAAGCCGACATAGCTAGAGCCTTTGAAGATGCGCTCGTTGATACTTTAGTGATTAAATCTCGCCGAGCACTCGAACATACAGGATTTAAACGACTAGTTATTGCTGGTGGTGTTAGTGCCAATACAACATTGCGTAACCAATTAGCTGAATTAATGAAACAACGAAAAGGGCAGATTTATTACCCAAGATTAGAGTTTTGTACTGATAATGGTGCCATGATCGCTTATGCGGGGATGATCCATTTAAAAGAACTTCCATTGACCGAATTAACTATAAATGTTAAGCCAAGATGGTCGTTAAATGAATTAGTTAAGCAATGAACTAAAATCAAAAATAAAAAATGCTAAATGATTTTAAAAGTGGGATTTATTCCCACTTAATTATTTTAATTATCAACATTAATTAAACAATTAATAATTATTGATTATTAGTGTTATTATTGCTTACTTCTTTCGTATCTGTTGATGCAGATGCTATTTTTTCAATATTGCGATTAATATTAAATAAGATGCAAATTATTTCAAATACAATACGGGTGGAGACTAGTCCGCCAATAATGGTGAAAATGCCGCTAAAAAAGGCAATCATACCCATAGAAAAGCTATAGTGGAACAACGCAAAACTACCTAAAATAATAGATAAACCACTAATGATAACTAAAGCGATAACAACCCAATAAATAATAGTGATAAATACTGGTGTTAATAATTTGTTGAAAAAGAAAAAGTCCTTAAATGAAAGATCTTTAAATTTAACATTGTTTTTCATTTTTTATTCCTATTGATAAATTTTGTGATTATTTAATTATTTTTTAAAGTTAGTATATTCATTAAAAATGAATAGCTTTATGAATTAAAGGCGCTATATATTATACAATTTTTTTGAGACTTGATATGAAAACTTATATTCTTGGCAAAGATGCTGCCCTTGAAGATTCAATTAATTACTTTCAGTCCCAGTTAGCCAAATTTAAATTAGATGTAAAAGAAGCATCATGGCTAAATCCCGTTCCCAATGTCTGGTCGGTACATATTCAAAATACTACCTGTCCACTTTGTTTTGCTAATGGTAAAGGTGCAAGTAAAAAGGCCGCTTTAGCATCAGCTTTAGGTGAATATTTTGAACGATTATCTACCAATTACTTCTTTGCCGATTTTTATTTAGGTAAAGATGCAGCTAATGCTAAGTTTGTTCATTATCCTACAGAAAAATGGTTTGCAATTCCAAAAGATAACTCCATACCTCAAGGTTTACTGTCTAAAAAACTACTTAAATTTTATGATCCAAACAAAGAGTTAGGTGCCAGTGATTTAATTGATTTGCAATCAAGTAATATTGAACGAGGGATTTGTGCTTTACCTTTTATTCAACAATCTGATCAAAAAACTGTTTATGTGCCGGTTAATCTAATTGCTAATCTTTATGCTTCTAATGGTATGTCCGCGGGTAATACTCGTAATGAGGCTCGGGTACAAGCATTGTCAGAAATTTTTGAACGTTATGCAAAAAATAAAATTATTGCAGAAGCCATAAGTTTGCCAACCATTCCTACCCCTGTGCTTAATCGCTACCCTGGAGTGTTAACTGCTATTCAAGCACTTGAAAGCGAAGGGTTCCCAATTTATTGTTTTGATGCTTCTTTGGGGGGGCAATTTCCGGTTATTTGTGTGGTTTTATTTAATCCACAAAATGGTACAAGCTATGCATCATTCGGCGCACATCCTAATTTGGGTGTAGCACTTGAACGAACTGTTACTGAATTATTACAAGGCCGCAGTTTAAAAGATCTCGATGTATTTTCACCACCAAGTTTTGCTAATGATGAAGTGGCTGATCTCAGTAATTTAGAAACACATTTTATTGATTCAAGTGGTTTAATTTCGTGGGATTTATTTAACGAACAACATGATTATGACTTTGTTGATTGGGATTTTTCGGGTACAACGGAACAAGAATTTGCCAACTTAATGGCGATATTAGCCCACAACAACACTGAAGTATTAATTATGGATTATGAACACTTAGGTGTTTATGCTTGCCGAATTTTAGCTGTAGGTATGTCGGAAATCTATCCTCCAGAAGATCTGTTAATCGCTAATAACAACATGGCAATACACTTACGTGAACTTATATTATCTTTGCCACATAAAAAACGTTCAGCTAAACAATATCTAAGCATAATTGAACAATTAGATGATGATGGGTTGGATGACTTTGCTCGGGTGCGTGAATTGTTGGGCATAGCAACAGGTAAAGATAATGCTTGGCTAACTTTACGTATCGGTGAATTAAAAGCCATGTTAGCACTTGCTGGTAAAGACTTAAAACAAGCGAAATTATGGATTGATTGGACAGTTGAAATGAATGAATCTATATTCACACCTGAACGTAATCATGCTTATCGTTGCTTACAAACTTTAGTCAATTTTATTATTGTACGAGGGAGTAAACAATTGGTTCATTACCAAGCTGCTTTTAATAAAATGTATGGTGCTGCTTGTGTTGACGAAATGTGGCAATATGCGATAGCACAAAAAAAATTTTTTGGTTTATCAAATTTTACAACTAATAGTAAAACCGCCAATAACAATTTGGAACAATTTGTTATGCATCAAAAATTGTTAAATGTCTATCACCAGTTACATGCGTTAATGTAACTGTAGTAACACAACTGATAAAACTTATTCCACCAACATATATTGGTGGAATATAATTCAGTTTTAACCTTGGCGAGCAAAGTCTCCTGCTTGTTTAATTAATTTATCATCAGGCCTAATACCGGTATATAACACAAATTGTTCAACAGCTTGCAGTACTGCAACATCGGAACCGGAAATAATTGTTTTATTTAATTTCCTAGCAAACTTAATCATTGGTGTTTCGATTGGCATAGCTACTACATCAAAAATAATATCGGCTTGTTTTATCATTGCTTCAGAAAAAGCCAATGCCTGTGCTTCAACACCACCAAGCATTCCTATTGGAGTAACATTAATAATTAATCGAGCTTGTTCAGGGGCAATAGTTTGTTCATTTTTAACCCATTTATAGTTATAGCGTTTAGCTAAGGCTTCCCCTTTTTGTTGATTGCGAGCAGCTATTACTCCATTTTTAAACCCAGCATCATAAAAAGCACCAATAACTGCATTTGCCATACCACCGCTACCTTTTAATACAAAAGCAGTGTTATTATTAATTTTATTAGACTCAATCAGTTTAGCTACTGCGATATAATCAGTGTTATAGGCTTTTAGATAATAATTGGTATTTACGATAGTATTAACTGACTGAATTGAGGTAACTGATGAGTCTAATTCGTCAATAAATTCAATACAGGCTTCTTTATAAGGCATTGAAATGGCGCAGCCACGAATAGCTAAAGCTTTAATACCATAAATAGCATCTTTCAAATTATTGGTTGTAAAAGCTTTATAAATATAATTAAGATCCAATTTTTCATACAAGTAGTTATGAAAGCGGGTACCAAAATTACTTGGACGGGCTGATAGTGACATACAAACAGTGGTATCTTTATTAATAATTCTTGCCATTAGTATTGTTCCTTGTGAAGATAGTCATATGAATCTAATTTTAGCATTTTCTAACTTAATGTGTTGTTATTATGGTTGCAAATAATACCGGTCCAAAAATAGAACAAGAAAAGGCTACCGTGCGAGCAATGATATATTTATATTGTCATAAAAATCATCACAGTCCTAATAACCAATTGTGTGATGAATGTAATGATTTACTACAATATGCCATGCAACGATTGACTATGTGTCGTTTTGGCGAGGAAAAAACTACCTGTGAACGATGCCCTAAACATTGTTATCGCAAGGATTATAAACAACAAATAAAACAAATAATGCGTTTTTCCGGACCAAGAATGATGATCTATCATCCGGTTATGGCGCTTAAGCATATTTATAAGAATATTATACGTAAGTAGAAAATTATATTGCGGAGGTACCTGAATGGAGCTTTATTGTAACTTACAATCAGTTAATAATATTGTAAATTACAATAAAGTTAATAATAAGGCTATCCTATTAAGCCTCTAGAATTTCATACTCGCACTAACTATGGCATGGAACTTGGCTGCCGGAATAGTTTCATAAGCAGTGGTGTAATCTTTATTAAGTATATTATTTAGGTCAATCCCAATTTTATACTGACGTTGTGGCCCAAATGAAGTGGAAGTAGATAAATTCAGTGTTGACCATCCGCTGTAATGATATGCCGAACCATCACTTTTTTTGGTTGCTTTGGTGGCTACCCGCATAAATAGATCGGAATCAATGTCTATTTTGTCAAAATAGGCTGTATGCCTTACACCAACATTCCCTGCAAAACGTGGATTACCTGTGTCATAAGTGGTATATTCATTAGTCTTAATCTGACGACGTAGGTAATTACCTTTAACGTAAGGTGTTACTGGTAAGTCTAAGTATTCCGCCATAAATTCTAAACCATAGGTGTTAGCTTTATTAGCATTATGATAATAACTAAAATTCCGACCAGAAGCTCCATCACAAACAGCTGAACCATTACAACTTGTATCAGTAATATAGTTTTTAGCTGCAGAATAATAAATAGCAGTATCAACTAACCATTTATTATTGTTATAACGTAATCCAATTTCGTAGTTATTCGATTTTTCAGCTTTGAGTTTGGAGTTTCCATAAAGTGTCTGATTTGCGGCTGAGGTTACAGCATAAAGATGAGCAAGAGTAGGGTACACATATCCTTGCGCAAATGAAGCTCTAAGTTGAGTATTTTTAATTCCGGAATAAGTTAGACCAGAAGAAACCACGAAATTATTATCGTTATCTTTCTTTTTTCCGTCAATTTTGTATGTTGAAGTCGGTCGTCCTATAACAGGTTTTTTATTGATTAATGTTGAACCATTTTTTAATTTGGATTGTATCCAATATTGCCGAATACCTAGATTCCAAGCAATATCATCTGTAATTGCCCAATCGTTTTGCCCAAATAATGAAATACTTGATTGTTGCCATTTATTGGACAAATATTTATTTTGAGTATAACTAGCAACCGGCATAGGCATTTTTGAGACAACTCTATTGTGCGAATCTTGGTCAACATTATCTTGTTGGTATTGAATCCCGGTAATTAATTTCATATTTTTAGCAGGTTCGAAATCTGATTGGAATGTCATGCCATAGGTTTTTTGTTCATCATCAGTAGCCGTTTTAGTATCAACATTCATTCTAGGATTTGGTGATACTTCAATATGATTTCTAAATTTACGATTCAACTTTTGGGCGTAAGCATCATAATGTAACTTTTTCAAAAAAACTCCATCAGCATCATAATCATAGAATAAACCTACTTTTTCACGTTGTAACTTTGGTATTTTGACATAAAAATCTTTGATTTCAGGTGAATTAGGATCTTTTTCATTATAGGTTTTAGTATCAAGTTTATAACGATCTAAAGATAATCCAATTTTATGTTTATCAAGATTAAAACCAAACCATGAACTTACACTATTGTTATCAAAATCTGTATCGTGAAGTTTTCCTTGATAAGCTTTACGATCCTTATTTTCAGCGTAGGTACCACTTATACGATAATCAAAGATATCATTAATAGTACCATTAACTGTACCCATTTCAGTAAAACCATCAGTCGAACCATTATAAATGACTTTAGTATCTCCATTTAAAGGTGAACCATCTTTACTCCCTTTACGGGTAATAAAATTAACTACACCTCCAATAGCTTGTGAACCATAAAGTACAGAATGAGGCCCTTTGATTACTTCAATACGTTCAACAGATTCCATATCAATCAACACACCAGCACTAGAACCATGCCCTGAACGATGATAGGTTACTTCCTGTCCATCAATTAACATTAAAATACGTGAAGGTGCTTCACCACGGATCATAATTTGTTTTCGACCAGCGAGAGCGTTATCAGTTATCTCTACACCGGGAATATCACGTAAGCTTTCAACAATAGAATCCCCGTTTTGTTTTTCAATTTCATCTCGATTAACAACATTGACCGACACAGAACTATCCCAGACCGTTTTTTCATTACGATCTGCGGTAACTACAATCGTATCATGATAATTGCTTTTTCTTTCGTCAGCAAAAGCATTAGCCATAAAAAATAGGTTAAAAAAAGTAATGCATAAAGTTGGTGTAATATAATTCTTAGTAATTATCAATTTCATTGTCGATATTATCCTTTCCTAGTTTAGTATCTATGATTTTTAGCTACACATTGAATGATAATTATTATCGTTTTAAAAACGGAATAATAACCATTATCGTTTAATGTGTAAATAAAATAAGCTAATAAGTTGGTATAAATAATAATTATTATTATTTTTCAATTAGTTAAGTTAAACCATTTTTATAGTATGGATAGTTACATTTAAGTGAGTTAGATTCAGGAAAAATTGCACAGCTAATACAAAGAAATATTTGTTATTATTGGTAACAAAAATTACAATAGTCATCTAATAAAAAATTAGAGTTCAAGAAAATGTCTATAGCAGTGGTAGAAATTGAACGTAAAGCAATTCTACATAATATTGAATATTTAAGAAAAATAGCCCCTTATAGTTCGCTTATCGCTATTATTAAAGCAAATGCCTATTCACATGGAATCAAAGGTGTAGCTCAATTACTGCATACTAAGGTCGATTGTTTTGGAGTAGCGCGTCTTTCAGAAGCAATGGTATTGCGTCATAGTGGTATTAATACACCAATTGTATTATTAGAAGGTTTCTTCCTGCGAGATAATATAGGTGATTTGATTGATTTTAATATACAAACTGTCGTCCATTGCCAATGGCAAATTGATGCTTTAGAAAAATTAATTGTAGATAACCAAATTACTACCTGGTTCAAATTTGATACTGGTATGCATCGCTTAGGTTTTAATCAGCAAGAAGCTAAAACTGCATTTAATCGCTTAGTAAATTGCGCTGCAGTCCGTAAACCGATCAATATAATCAGTCATTTTAGTTCAGCGGATGAAGCTAACTCTAATCAAACGCTGAAACAAATTGAGTTATTCGATAAATTTATAGATTCAATTGAGGATAAATCATTAATTGGTAAAATTTCTATCGCGGCTTCGGGTGGAACATTAGCTTGGCCGATGTCGCATCGTGATGCTATCCGCCCCGGAATTGCAATTTATGGCGTTTCACCTTTTGACGAACCGGTTGCAGAATTAAGTCCAGCAATGACGTTTAAATCAGAATTAATAGTAGTCCGTGATCATAAACAAGGTGAGTCAGTAGGTTATGGGCAAACATGGACCAGTCCTAAAGATACTAAACTCGGTGTGGTCGCAATGGGGTATGGCGATGGTTATCCCAGAAGTATTCCTGCAAATACTCCAGTTTTGATAAATGGTCGGAGAGTACCAATTGTAGGCCGAGTTTCTATGGATATGATAGTGATTGATTTAGGTAGTGATAGCCTTGATAAACCAGGAGATGAAGTTATATTCTGGGGGAAAGGACTCACTGTTGAAGAGATCGCTAAGCACACAGGAATTAGTGCTTACGAGTTGTTAACGCGTTTAACGGGACGCGCAAAAATTCATTATATAGATTAAATAGTTATGATTAAAAAATTATTTTTATATGTTTTATTACCGCTCGCTATAGTGATCGGTGGTTCTATTGCTATTAGTTATTATTTTCTACATCAATTTTCTAAACAACCAATGCATGTGTCTGATGATAATCAAATGTTTATCTTGAAAAAAGGAACTTCATTGCATCAATTAGTGGTGCAGATTAAGCAAAATAATTTAATGGAAAAGGCTTATTTGCTTCCTTATTTATATAAGTTAGATCCATCATTAAGTTCGATTAAAGCGGGTACTTATCAATTACAACCACATATGACAGTTGAAGATTTTTTACAATTGTTGGTATCAGGCAAAGAAAGTAGTTTTTCGATTCAATTTGTTGAAGGTAAACGAGCCAAAGATTGGTTAGATGTACTTAAAAATACACCTTATGTTCAACAAACATTAGCAGGGAAATCTGATGCAGAAATTGCTAAGTTATTAGGCATTGAAGGATCAATTGAAGGTTGGTTATCACCAAATACTTATCTTTATACTGCTGATACCACCGATATAAATATCTTAAAACGTGCTCACCGAACCATGCAAAGTAATTTGCAAAAAGTTTGGGATAATCGTGACAAGGATCTCCCTTATCAAACACCATATGAATTGTTAATTATTGCTTCGATTATTGAAAAAGAAACTGGAATAAGTTCAGAAAGAGCTAGCGTGGCTTCAGTTTTTGTTAATCGTTTAAAAGCTAAAATCAAATTACAAACTGACCCAACCATTATTTATGGGTTAGGTGATAATTATACTGGCACCATCCGGCGTGCAGATTTAACTGATACTGAAAACCCTTATAATACCTATGTTATTGAAGGACTACCACCAACACCGATAGCTATGCCAAGTTTGGCTTCATTAGAAGCGGCAGCTCATCCGGCTAAAACTAATTATCTATTCTTTGTCGCCAATGGTAATGGTGGACATACGTTTTCGACCAATTATAGTAATCATCAACAAGCAGTTAATGAATATCGCAAAAATTCCAAATAGAAATCTTATTGTGAATAGATAAATTACCGCGTTTTTTGAACGCGGTAATTTTTTGAGGGGCATTTAGGCAACATGAGCCAATGTTCTTAAGCGATTTTTTAACTCGCTATAAAGAGTTTGTACGTGTTGTTCTGCCCATTTTTGATCTTCAATATGACTGACTTTAACTGCTGAGTATTTATATTCCGGAGTTTTAGATACTGGATCAAGATGGTCTATAGTTAATTCATTACATGCTCCAACCCACCATTGGTAGGTCATATAAACCGAACCTTTGTTAACTCTAGGATTGATATTGGCACGAGTAATAATTTTACCTCGACGTGATTCTACATGAACTAATTCTTGATCTTCAATTCCCAAATAGTGAGCATCGTCAGGATGAATTTGTACATAACCAGGTTCATCAGCTAGAGCCTGTAGAAAACGACAATTACCAGTCATTGAACGACAAGAATAATGACCCACTTCCCGTACAGTACAAAGCACCATAGGATAGTCTTCATTTACTTTATCTTTTGGTGGGATCCAGTCGGCAGTGGTAAGTAAACCTTTACCATTAGGACGGTCAAATTTATTGCCTGCATATAGATATTGTGAGCCAGGATGATCTTCAGTTGGACATGGCCATTGAACATAGCCGAGTCCAGCTAATTTTTCATAAGTTACACCTTTATACATATCACATAAAGAACGTAATTCATCCCAAATTTCCTTAGTGTTATTGTAATGCATTGGGTATCCCAATTTAGTGGCAATTAAACTTATAATTTCCCAATCAACTTTAACATTACCTGATGGTTCGACTGCTTTTTCAAAATGTTGGAAACCACGGTCAGCACTAGAATAAACACCTTCATGTTCTCCCCATGAAGTAGCAGGGAGTATAACATCTGCTTCAGCGGCAGTTTTAGTCATAAAGATATCTTGCACAATTAAAAAATCAACTTGTTTAAACGCTTTGCGTAATTCGGATAAGTCAGGATCAGTTTGTAATGGATCTTCACCTAAAATATAATAACCCCTAACTTTGCCTTCCAAAATACGATGCGGAACTTCAGTAATGGTACAACCTGGGTTATCTGGTAAGGATTCAACGTTCCAAGCTTCAGCAAATTTTTTACGTACATTAGCATCATTAACACTCTGATAACCTGGGAATACATTTGGTGTAGAGCCCATATCACAGGCACCTTGAACATTATTTTGACCACGCACTGGTCCAACTCCAACATTTGGTCGGCCTAGATTACCAGTAATTAGTGCCATACTAGATAAGCCTTTAATTACATCAGTACATTGGCCCCATTGTGTAACGCCCATCCCCCAAAGAATGGTTGCAGCCGGAGACTGTCCATACATATAAGCTGCTTCACGAATTTGTGCGGCACTTAAGCCTGTAATTTCTTCAACTGATTCAGGAGTATACCTATCGACTATAGCTTTAAGTTCATCAAAGCCTTCGGTATGTTGGGCAACATAATCTGGCTTGTATAGATTTTCATTGATAAGTACATTCAAAAAGGCGTTCACTAATGCCATATTACTACCATTTTTAAGTGGTAGCCAAAGATCGGCGATACGTGCTGTTTCAATATAGCGAGGATCGCAAACAATAATTTTAGCGCCTTTCTGTTTAGCTTTGACAATTCGTCGAGCCACAATTGGGTGAGAATCGGCAGGATTATAACCAAAGACTAATATACATTTAGTATCTTCAATTTCTACTATTGAATTACTCATTGCGCCGTTACCTAAAGTAACTTGCAATGCTGCCACTGAAGGACCATGACAAACACGAGCACAACAGTCAACATTGTTGGTACCAATTACTGCTCGTGCAAATTTTTGCATTACATAATTGGTTTCATTACCGGTTCCACGTGATGAACCGGTCAACATAATTGAATCTGGTCCATATTTAGATTTAATGTCTGCTAAGCGAGTGGCTACATAATCTATAGCTTCATCCCAGCTTACTTCTTCAAAGTCACCACCTTTTTGACGGCGGATCATTGGTGTTTTAAGGCGAGGTGTTAAAATTTTGGTATCATTTAAAAAATCCCAACCATAATAACCTTTTAAACAAAGTTCACCTTGGTTAGTTAAGCCATTTGCTGCTTCAGCTGCAATGACTTTATTATCTTCAACTACTAAATTGATCTTACAGCCCGACGCGCAGTACGGGCAAACGGTTAAAGCTTTCTTTATATTATGCTCCATTGTTTATATCCTCCAAGTTTTTTAGATGGAATATATATTTTTATTATTATCGTTTTAATGTATGCCTGTTATAAGAAACTAGCAACAATTTCAACGTTAAAATGAGGTCTGTTTAACATTTTTATTTCTAATTTTATTATTGTGGATCAATTTATTTATGCTATGGAAGTGAAGATTATTAGTTGATAGATTAACAGCAGCAATTTTATAGATTTGCAAATCAGATGAAAAATAGGGTATTTATAATAAGAAATGGCGTTTTAATATGGCAATCATAAAAAATATGTAAAAGAAATAGCAAGAAAGCCAACTAATCCATTAGAATGGCCTTCCTACTAAAATTGTTATAATAGTAAAGCTTAAGTAATTATTTTTTATAGTCAAAGCTTAAAACTTAGGCATATTATAAATATATTTAATAATATTTAAATATTTAAAAAATAATAATATTTAATTTATAACAACTTATCTAATTGATAATCATTTCGCTTTATTTATTTTTTATAAAAAATATCAAATTATTTTGATTTTTATCAAATTTATGTTAAGTGGTCTATTTGCTCAATAAATAACCTTCACACTATAATTTTATATTAAAACACATATAAAAAATTAAAAATTTTCACAAGAAAACTTATCGATTTTTATTCTGCTTACGAAATTAATCTTTAACCGCGGATAAATCATCCAATTGTTCAATCAACTGTAATAATTGAGCAATTTCATAATTTTGTTCTTTGAAAGCTTCTTCAAAGTAAGGATGCAAAGCAAACCCTTGAGGTAAATTAGCATTAGCATCAATCAATGCCCACATTCGGGGAATAAAAATCCATTGCAGCCATTCATTAGCTTCCATAGTATCAATAGCAAAAGGTTCTTTACTTAAAAAGGCATCGGCTTGGGGTGGTGTCATTTGCCATAAGCTGATTCTTTGCATTTCATCTTCAATTTGTTTGAGTTGCAAAGCAATTGAATCAGTTTGTTTTTTTTTATTAAGCAATTGATTATAGTACTGCCAATCAAAGCAAGGACCAGGATCTGTTTTGCGTTCAGGAGCAATATCGCTATGGCCAGTAATATCAGTAATAGGATAATATTGTTGCAACAACAAGGTTATGGTTGCTAATTGTTGATATTGTAATTCGGTAAAATCTTCGCTATCACAACCTTCTAACTCTATACCAATGGAAAAATCATTACAATTTTCTTGACCATTAAACTCAGATTTACCTGCATGCCAAGCACGTTTATCAAAAGCTACAAATTGAATTATTTCACCATCACGACGAATAAAAAGATGGCTTGATACTTGTAGTTGATAAATAGTAGCAAAATAAGGATCGGCTTTCGGGTCGAGTTTACCAGTAAATAATTGTTCCACATAGGGGCCACCATATTGATTAGGTGGTAAACTAATATTGTGGATCACCAGTAACGAAATTGCTTGCCCTTGAGGGCGTTCATTATAAAAAGGTGAAATAACCTGTTTTACATTTTGTAACCAACCATTAACAATTTTAAACGCCATGTTGACTCCGACTTATTATAATTAATCGATTTTTTAATCTGCTTATTTCTGCGACATATTTCACAATTATGCACAAGCTTGAGCGAGTTACTTAAGAACTTTTATAACCCACTTTCCAATTTTCTAATTCTAACATTATTCCATCTTTTGCTTTTGCTATAAAGTCACTTGTGTTACCTCATTTAACCTAATTTATCGAGAAAATATATGACTACTCAATCTGGATTTACCTTATTTGAACTTATGATAGCGATTATTGTGATTGCCATTTTGACAGCGATTGGTTTACCTGCCTATCAAGGATATGTCAAGAAAGCCGCGATGACCGATATGTTACAAACCATGACTTCATATAAAACCGCTATCGAAATTTGCGCGATTGAACAAGGTGTGCTTACCAATTGTAATAATGGCAGTAATGGTATACCGACATCTAAATCAACTAACTATGTAACTTCAGTCACTGTAGCTGGTGGGGTAATCACTTTAGTTGGTCGTAATGCTTTAGTAGGGTTAACCACAACCTTAACACCAACAGTAAACGCTACAGATGGCAATTTAGATTGGAGCCGTACTTGTGTAACATCCCCAGTTGATGCAAGTTTAACTAGTGCTTGTGAAGATATTTTCAAATTTTAATCAAATAATATTTATTTAACTAAGGTTGATATATGCAAGAAGATCAACTCGTCGATAGTATTGATAAGATATTGTTAGATGCATTAGTAAAACGAGCTTCGGACATTCACTTTGAACCTTATCAACACAGCTACCGAATCCGTATGCGTATCGATGGTGTCTTACAAGATATGTTGGCACCTCCACTTACGTTAGCCAAACAAATCGCCGCTCGATTAAAAATTATGGCAAAGTTAAATATTGCCGAACAAAGATTACCGCAAGATGGTCAATTAGTCATTGAAAATTATGCGATGCGTATCGCAACCTTACCGGTGATCAATGGTGAAAAAATTGTTTTGAGGGTTATGGATAATCATCAAAACCAACTTACCATTGAAGATTTGGGATTAACCGAGCAACATTTAGCTATTTTTTATAAAACTCTAAATAACCCACAGGGTTTGATTTTGGTAACGGGACCAACTGGCAGTGGTAAAACGATTACTTTGTATAGTGGGTTAAAAATATTGAATCAAACTGAGCGCAATATTTGTAGTGTGGAAGATCCAATTGAAATTCCATTAGAAGGTATCAACCAAACTCCGGTTAACCTAAAGGCTGGATTAACGTTTGCGGTAATATTACGAGCCTTTTTAAGGCAAGATCCGGATGTCATGATGATAGGGGAGATTCGTGACAAAGAAACTGCTGAAATCGCTATTCAAGCAGCACAAACTGGGCATTTGGTTTTATCAACTTTACATACTAATTCAAGTATTGAAGCAATCACGCGATTAAATCAGATGGGTATTGAAAATTACCTATTGGCTTCAAGTTTAAAATTAGTCATAGCCCAACGGCTAGTGCGTAAACTTTGTCCACACTGTAAAGTTGTCGCGAGCGAACTTATAATGCTTGATCAACAGTTAGTACCTCATTTCATTGCTATGGGTTGTAATTACTGTATTGGTGGTTATCAAGGTAGAGTCGGTTTGTATGAATTATTAGTCATCACCCCAGCAATTCAGCAGCAAATAGCCAATCATCAAATAATTACTCCAATCAATATGATTTCACTACAAACTACTGGCAAAGATTTAGTCAAACAAGGTGTTACTTCGTTTGCTGAGTTACAGAGGGTATTGGGTGATTTGCTATGAAGAGACTTTATTTTTGGTATGATGCCGATTTTAGTCAACATAAAATAATAGCAACCTCGCCACAGAATGCTAAAAAGCAAATATTATTACAAGGTAATGTTGCGATCAGAATCAAATCAGGTAAGCGCATTAGCACCCACAGTTTTAATCGTTCCGAATTATTAATCGTTACTCGTCAATTAGCTACTATGTTAAAGGCCGGATTGTCGATAGTTGATAGTTTACATCTAGTTGTTGATGAGCATCCGCAACCACACTGGCAATACTTACTGGCGGAAATTGAACGTCAAATTAGCACAGGTGAACCTTTGTCGCAAGTACTATTGCAACACCAAACCATCTTCCCAATGCTTTATTGTGAAATTATTGCTACCGGGGAATTAACAGGTCAACTTGATGAAAGTTTCGAACAATTAGCCAGCCAGCTAGAAAAATCAATTCAATTGCATAAACGCATTAAAAAGGCTCTACGTTATCCAGTTTTTTTATTATCGGTATCAATTATTGTTATGTTGGTGATGTTATTATTTGTATTACCTAAATTTTCGGATATCTATCGAGATTTTGATGCCCAACTACCGGTTTTCACTCAATGTTTGATTGATTTATCCGGTTATTTACAAAAAAATTGGTTAATCTTAATGATAATTATTTGTTTGAGTTATCTAGCCTATCAGCGGTATTTAAAACTACGTTACCGGACTAAAATTGATTATTGGTTAATAAAACTGCCACTGTTTGGTAAAATTATTCAAACTAATTGTTTGACACAAATTTTCCAAACTCTGACGATTACCCAACAAGCTGGCATTCCACTATTAACAGGTTTAACTGCTGCTGCAAATACTGCCTACAATAGTCATTATCGTTACAATATTAAGCAAATGATCAGCAAAATTGAACAAGGGCATAGTTTTAGTTATGCTTTGAATCAACAAATATTGTTCCCAAACTTATGTAGTCAATTGATTAGAGCCGGTGAAGAATCGGGAACATTAGATTTAATGTTATCTAGATTGGCTAATTATTATCAAGAACAAAACCAAGGGTTAACCGATAATCTGTCACAAGCTTTTGAACCATTATTAATGCTGATATTAGCTTTAATTATTGGGGGATTAATAATAGCAATGTACCTACCAATCTTACAACTTGGCGATGTGATCCATTAATGATAATGATAATTGCTTGTTTAGGAATTTGCCTTGGTAGTTTTATCAATGTTGCTTATTATCGGTTTTCACCCTCACAAACGGTACAACAGTATTTGTTGGCTATCACGATTGAACGTTCCAGTTGTCCTTTTTGCCGAACTAAGCTAGCTGCATGGCAATTAATCCCTATTATTTCATGGTTGATTTTAAATCGGCGTTGTTATTACTGTCATGCTCGGATTGCTTATCAATATTTGATTTTAGAATTAACAATGGGCACATTGTTTACGCTAATTTTTATGGATCAAGGTATTAACGGTCATAGTATCATATTAATGATTTTTGCTAGTTATTTTGTGCTGTTAGCCTTAATTGATTTTAATTATTATTTACTACCTGATTTTTTTACCCAACCATTAATGTGGTTAGGGCTGATAAGTGCCTATTTTGAATTATCGGGTATCACCATTAAATCGGCATTAACCGGTATTTTGTGTGGCTACCTGTTACTAAAAATTCCCGCTTTAATATTTTATTTGCTTACTCAAAAGCATGGTTTAGGGCAGGGAGATGTAAAACTATTAGCTGCAATCGGAGCTTGGTTGCCCTATGAAAAATTACTATTATTATTAGTATTGGCATCATCAATCGGTATAGTTTATTACTTATATTTAAAGTATGTTTTAAAGCGGCAATCATTAACCATCATCCCCTTTGGGCCTTGTTTACTCACTTCAGGATATTTAATTTATTATTTTGTTTTCTAGTTCTAGCTGGGCAACATCTTTATTAATAAACATATTATAACTGGCAGCAAAGCCAATTTATTTTATAAAACCTTGTATATAACCAAAATAACTAACAATTATGAAAATAGTTATTTTTATCCAACCGCAAATAGCGGTATAGTTACTATCAATATGGTTATCAACTCATAGTTAAGTAATAAACTAAGGAATTAATAATGAAAACTACTATTGCTGCACTTAAAAACGAAATGATAGCTTGGCGCCATCATATTCATGCGCACCCAGAAACAGCTTTCGAAGAGAAAAATACAACTAAATTTATTATTGAAAAACTACAATCATTTGGCATCACAGAATTGTATACTGAGTTTGCGCCAACTGGTGTGGTCGGTATTATTAAAGGTAATAAAGAAGGGCGTTGGATTGCCTTGCGTGCAGATATTGATGCATTAGATATTTGTGAAGAAAATAAAATCGATTATCGATCTACGATTACAGGTAAAATGCACGCCTGTGGTCATGATGGTCACACGGCTATGCTGTTAGGCACCGCCAAATATCTAGCTGAACACCGCGATTTTGCTGGTACTGTAGTCGTTATTTTCCAGCCAGCTGAAGAAAACGAAGGTGGCGGGCGAGTTATGGTGGACAATGGCTTATTTGATCGGTTTCCAATCGAAGCTGTTTATGGTCTTCATAACCAACCAAATATGAAACTTAATCATTTTTATATCACCCATGGTCCTATCATGGCGTCGTATGATGTATTTGATATTAAAATAACCGGCGTTGGTGCACATGCCGCTGCACCTCATTTAGGTAAAGACACTATTTTAACTGCTACCCAAGTAGTGAATGGTTTACAAAGCATAGTTAGTCGTAATGCAGATCCATTAAGTTCATTAGTGGTCAGCGTTACCCAAATTCACAGTGGCGATACATGGAATGTATTACCGCAACAAGCGGTTATCCGTGGTACAGTTAGAACCTTAAATCCACAAGTTCAAGATATGGCTGAAAATAGAATTAAACAGATTGCGACGGGAATTGCCGCCACTTATGAAGCCAAGGCCGAAGTTGATTACCAACGCCGCTATCCGGCAACAGTAAATTATGCTGAACAGGCAGATATTGCTATTAAAGCTGCGCAAAATGTCGTCGGTAAAGACAGATTAATCATTGACCCATTGCCATCTATGGGGGCAGAAGATTTTGCCTTTATGTTACAAAAAATACCAGGAGTATATGTGTGGTTAGGGGCAGGTGAAGGTGCTAATTTACATAACCCGGCCTATAATTTTAATGATGAAGTATTAACAACTGGCGTGGAATATTATGTAGCCATAGTTAACCAAGAACTAGGAAAATAGATCTTAAAAATTAAATCCAGTTAGCAAAATTATTGCTTAAGTTGCTGTTGATTATTAATTTCCAAAATATATTGGTCGGTAATCAACAGCATTGAATTAGATAAGAATTATTTAATGAAAGGATAATTTGCTTGTAGTTTGACCTTTAATTCTAAAAATAGTTTGCTCATCAATACCATTATTAAGTACCACTTGCACATAAATGTCATTATTATCATTCAGTTTTAAAGCAGCCAAAATTTGCCCACTTTCACGCCAGTTGCCGTCAATTTGGTACTCAAGGCTATCACCAATTATTGGCAATACTTCGCTGTTACCGGATAGTAAATACAACCCACGCTTATTAGCACCACGAAATTGTGCCCGCGCCACCATTTCTTGACCGCAGTAGCAACCTTTATCAAAGCTAATCGCATCGAAATATTGTAAGTTACATGCTTGTGGTAACAAACTTTCCATATTTTCAGTATCAATAATGGCATACCCAGCTTCTAAATCTAACTTTAACCAATCACTACAAGGCAATAAATCATCACTTAATGGCAGCGGGGTTACCACAATGATTCGTGGTTCCGGTAATGGCAATTTGATATAAGTAGTATTCTTGTCGGTAAAGCAATTATTATCAACTAATTGAGTAGTAATTTCGCTAGGTATGGCAGCGCCAACTAAGCCAAAAATATTGAGATCGGTAACTAATTCAATGGCAACTTTAGAAAAAATAGCATATTTTTTGAGTTCAGCAATTTGTTTTTCAGCAACGCTTTTACGAACAATATAGTAAATATCTTGCCCGCGTTGAAATAACAGTAAGTTACTCCACATTTTTCCTTTTGCATCACAATGAGCAGCAAATAATGCAGATTGTTCCGAAAGATGGTTCATGTTATTGGTAACTTGCCCTTGTAAATATTGGCGATTATCGTTACCTGATACTTTAACTAATAGCCAATCAGCAAGTGAGATCGGTTTAGAAGTGAGTCTGCTCATCATAACTCCTATTTCAGATTATTATTATCCTAATTTATTAGGTAATTGAATTAAATCCTACTGAGTTTATATAAAATTTTTTAAAATAACAATAAATTCAATAAATAATATTTAACAATATAACTATTTATTTTTTAATGAAATTTTATTTACATTAGTATTTGTGTTTTATTTTTAAAATTATTTTGCAACCGGAAGATTAGTTTATTAGTTACTTTATTGACTTAATTGAATTTTAACTATAAGTTAATACAAAATAAATTTATAAATTACATATCAATAACATTGGAGGAAACAACCATGGCGAAACTGTCAGGTGCGGAAATGGTTATTCAATCTTTGATTGACCAAGGAGTAAAACAGATATTTGGTTATCCGGGCGGTAGTGTTCTTGATATTTATGATGCTATTCATACCCTTGGTGGTATTGAGCATATATTGGTTCGCCATGAACAAGCGGCAGTGCATATGGCTGATGGTTATGCCAGAGCTACCGGCGACGTTGGTGTAGTTTTAGTAACTTCCGGGCCCGGTGCCACCAATACCATAACCGGAATTGCCACTGCTTATATGGATTCTGTGCCTCTGGTTGTCCTTTCCGGACAAGTTGCTAGTAATTTAATTGGCAATGATGCTTTCCAAGAATGTGATATGGTTGGGATCTCTCGTCCAATTGTTAAACATAGTTTTTTGATTAAAGATAGTAAAGATATTCCAGAAATTATCAAAAAAGCATTTTATATTGCTACAACTGGCAGGCCTGGACCAGTGGTTATTGATTTACCTAAAGACATTGTTAATCCCGCAAATAAATATAATTATCACTATCCTAAATCAGTTTCACTGCGGTCTTATAATCCAACAATCCAAGGGCATAAAGGCCAAATTAAAAAAGCCTTAACGACCTTACTGGCAGCTAAAAAACCAGTACTTTATGTTGGTGGTGGGGTTATAATTGCGGATGCAAGCGAGGCAATTAAGCAATTAGCAGAAAAACTAAATTTACCGGTGGCCTCAACCTTAATGGGAATTAGTGCCTTTCCTGGTACTAACAAACACTATTTAGGAATGATTGGGATGCATGGAGTATATGAAGCCAATATGTCAATGCATAACGCCGATGTGATTTTGGCCATAGGTGCTCGTTTTGACGATAGAACCACTAACAATGTTGAAAAATATTGTCCAAAAGCGAAGATCATTCATGTTGATATCGATCCAACTTCTATTTCTAAAACAGTTTCCGCGACAATCCCGGTTGTAGGTGATGCAAAAGTTGTGGTTGAAACTATGTTAGCGCAACTTAATGAATTAAATACCGAACGCGATTTAGATGCCTTAGTTGATTGGTGGAAGCAAATTGAGCATTGGCGTGCACGCCATTGTCTGGCTTATAGTCACAGCGGCGAACGCATAAAACCTCAAGAAGCCATAGAAGTATTATATAAATTAACCAAAGGTGATGCATATGTGACAACCGATGTCGGTCAACACCAAATGTTTACCGCACTTTATTACCCGTTCGATAAACCGCGTCACTTTATTACTTCCGGTGGCTTAGGTACTATGGGGTTTGGTTTTCCGGCTGCCTTAGGTGTTAAACTTGCTTTTCCTAAGCAACGGGTAGTTTGTGTTACCGGTGATGGCAGTATTCAGATGAATATTCAAGAATTGTCAACGGCATTACAATATGGTTTACCGGTATTAATTTTAAATCTCAACAACCGTTTTTTAGGCATGGTTAAACAATGGCAAGACATGATTTATGCCGGACGGCATTCTTCATCTTATATGGAATCATTACCGGATTTTGCCAAGATTGCTGAAGCGTACGGGCACGTTGGTATGGTTATTACCAAACGTGAAGAACTAGAAACTAAACTCAAACAAGCATTATCGATTAAAGATCGTCTGGTGTTTGTGGATGTGATGACCGATGCAACGGAACATGTTTATCCAATGCAAATTCGTGGTGGCTCAATGAGTGAAATGTGGCTTAGTAAAACGGAGAGAACCTAATGCGTTATATATTATCAATTTTAACTGAAAATGAACCAGGTGCTTTATCTCGAATTATTGGCTTATTTTCACAACGTGGTTTTAATATTGAAACAATAACCACTGCCCAAACTGAAGATCCAACCATGCACCGCATGACCATTCAAACAACAGGTGATGAACATGTATTGGAACAAATTCAAAAACAATTACATAAATTAGTGAATGTGTATCGAGTTCATGATTTGACCGAAGGTCCACATGTAGAGCGCGAAATAATGTTAGTTAAAGTGGCTGCGAAAGGTTCAGAAGCCCGTGACGAAGTAAAACGCTGTGCAGATATTTTTAGAGGATCAATTGTGGATGTTACTGCTACTCAATATATGGTGCAGTTAGTAGGGACTAGTGAAAAACTCGATTCATTTTTATCCTCAATCCGTGAAACTTGTGACATTATCGAAATTGTCCGCTCAGGGATTATTGGTTTATCGCGTAGCGAAAAAACGGTTAAATAGTTATAGTAAAAAATAGTAAACAATGGATTAATTGAAAAAAGGTGCTAATGGCGCCTTTTTAGTTAATTTAGTAAGGAAATAAATAATTAAAGGAAAATATTTATTAGAATTTAACTGCGGTATGGCATGTATAACTAAAACTAAAATATACATCTTATATTATCATCTTAGCAGCCAAATGATGAATTAAATAAAACCATTTAGTTGGAAGTTAAAAACAAATTAAAAACAAATTAAAAACAAATTAAAAACAAATTAAAAACAGGTTATAAGGCAACTTGTCTACGTAACTAAAACATTGGTTAAAATTAATTATTCAATTGAGCGCTAAGCGGGTTTATGTTATACTACTGTCCCGTCTGATTCTTCGAATATTGTGTTGATTTTATGATTAAAGAACGACGCAATATTATTCTAATAAATTAATAAATGGTCTGGTATTAATGGTCACGAATTATATCTTTGTTACAGGCGGTGTCGTTTCTTCTTTAGGTAAAGGCATTGCCGCAGCATCACTAGCTGCAATTTTGGAAGCCCGCAATTTAAAAGTCACCATGCTAAAACTCGATCCCTATATTAATGTCGATCCGGGTACTATGAGTCCGATTCAACATGGCGAAGTTTTTGTAACCGAAGATGGTGCAGAAACCGATCTTGATTTAGGTCATTATGAACGTTTTATTCGGACTAAAATGTCTCGAAAAAACAACTTCACTACCGGGCGCATTTATTCTGATGTTTTACGTAAAGAACGTCGTGGGGACTACTTAGGGGCAACGGTACAAGTTATCCCCCATATCACTAATGCCATCAAATCTCGAGTAATCGATGGCGCTAAAGGTTTTGATGTCGCCATTATTGAAGTTGGTGGTACTGTGGGTGATATTGAGTCATTACCATTTTTAGAAGCTATTCGTCAGTTAGCCGTGGATGTGGGGCGAGAACACACCTTGTTCATGCATTTAACCTTAGTGCCATATTTAGCCTCATCAGGTGAAGTTAAAACAAAACCTACACAACATTCGGTTAAGGAATTACTATCAATTGGTATTCAACCGGATGTGTTAATTTGCCGTTCCGACCGTAACATTCCAGCTAATGAAAGAGCCAAAATTGCTTTATTCTGTAATGTACCAGAACGTGCAGTAATTTCTTTAAAAGATGTCGATTCAATTTATAAAATTCCGGCACTATTAAAATCACAAAATCTGGACACCTTTGTTTGCAATCGCTTCCATCTTGAATGTAATGAAGCTGATTTATCCGAATGGGAACAAGTTATTTATGAAGAAGCTAACCCAGTTGGTGAAGTAACAATTGGGATGGTTGGTAAATATATTGCCTTACCGGATGCTTATAAATCAGTGAATGAAGCCCTAAAACATGGCGGTTTAAAAAATCGCTTAACCGTGCATATTAAATACATTGATTCAGAAGATCTTGAATCACGCGGTACTGAATTACTGCAAGGCTTAGATGCTATTTTAATTCCTGGTGGTTTTGGTTATCGAGGTGTTGAAGGTAAAATCATGGCCGCACGTTATGCCCGTGAAAATAAAATCCCATATTTAGGCATTTGTCTTGGCTTACAAGTAGCTATGATTGAATTTGCTCGCAACGTAGCTGGCATTAAAGATGCTAACTCAACCGAATTTGTTAAAGATTGCGCCAATCCTGTAATTGCTTTAATTACTGAATGGAGTGATGAGTCTGGTCAGGTCGTGCAACGTAATGAAAACAGTGATCTTGGTGGCACCATGCGCTTAGGTTCGCAAATTTGCCATTTAGAACCAAATTCTAAAGTGATTGACATGTATAAAAAAGAGTCAATCACTGAGCGTCACCGTCATCGTTATGAAGTTAACAATAATTTATTACCAAAAATTGTTAAAGCCGGATTAAAAGTAACCGGGCTTTCCACCGACAGGAAACTGGTTGAAATTATAGAAAATCCAGATCATCCTTGGTTTGTTGCTTGTCAATTCCATCCGGAATTCACATCAACACCACGCGATGGCCACCCATTATTTAGTAGTTTTATTAAAGCTGCCAAGGATTACCAACAACAGCAGCAAAAATAGTTTATTTTTATATTATCTGTCATATAGAGGAAAATAACATGGCAAAAATCGTTAAAGTACATGGTCGTGAAGTAATCGACTCTCGTGGTAACCCAACTGTTGAAGCTGAAGTACATTTGGAAGGTGGCTTTGTTGGTTTAGCAATCGTACCATCAGGTGCGTCAACAGGTTCACGTGAAGCATTAGAACTTCGCGATGGTGACAAATCTCGCTTTTTAGGTAAAGGCGTATTAAAAGCCGTTGAAAACGTTAATGGACCAATTGCTAAAGCAGTTATTGGTAAAGATGCTTTAGATCAAGCTGCAATTGACCAAATTATGCTTGATTTAGACGGCACTGATTTTAAATCTAACTTAGGTGCAAACTCAATTCTTGCAGTATCTTTAGCTAATGCTAAAGCTGCTGCGGCCGCTAAAGGCGTGCCACTTTATCAACACATTGCTGATCTTAATGGTACTCCAGGTCAATACTCTATGCCATTACCAATGATGAACATAATCAATGGTGGTGAACATGCTGACAACAACATCGACTTACAAGAATTTATGATTCAACCAGTTGGTGCTAAAACTGTACGTGAAGCAATCCGTATCGGTTCTGAAGTATTCCACAACTTAGCTAAAGTTTTACATGCTAAAGGCATGAACACTGCAGTTGGTGACGAAGGTGGTTTTGCGCCTAACTTAGGTTCAAATGCTGAAGCACTTGAATGCATTAAAGAAGCAGTAGAAAAAGCAGGCTATGTATTAGGTAAAGACATCACTTTAGCCATGGACTGTGCCGCTTCTGAATTCTATAACAAAGAAACTGGTAAATATGTGCTAAAAGGTGAAGGAAATAAAGAATTCACTGCTCAAGAATTTACTCATTATTTAGAAGGTTTAACTGAACAATATCCAATTGTATCTATCGAAGATGGTTTAGATGAAAGTGATTGGGAAGGTTGGGCATACCAAACTAAAGCACTAGGTCACAAAATCCAATTAGTGGGTGATGATCTATTTGTTACTAATACCAAAATCTTCAAACAAGGTATTGAAAAAGGTATTGCTAACTCAATCTTAGTTAAAGTGAACCAAATCGGTACCTTAACTGAATCTATCGCTGCGGTTAAAATGGCGAAAGATGCAGGTTATACTGCTGTTATTTCTCACCGTTCGGGTGAAACTGAAGACTCAACCATTGCTGATTTAGCTGTTGGTTTAGCTGCTGGTCAAATCAAAACTGGTTCTATGAGCCGTTCAGACCGTATTGCTAAATACAACCAATTAATCCGTATTGAAGAAGCTTTAGGTTCAAAAGCACCATTTAACGGTTTAAAAGAAGTTAAAGGTCAATAATTATTTACTAATAAAATAATTATTCGATTAATAAAAAACGGTGAATAACTTCACCGTTTTTTATTTTCACTATATTTAATATAGCCTTATATAAGGAAGGTTGCACTGACTTATATTGTGTTGTACTCTTAATGCCAATTTTTGTGATGCACACTTTAATAGGCAACCAATGTTTATTAAATAAGTCACCCTATAAATTTTTATAATCAAATTCGAGTTAATTTTATCTGCTTATGAATAATATTACCAACATGCCCCAGCCAAAAAGTAAATGGCAATTATTTAACTGGCTTTGTACAGGTAAACTCCCGTTAAACGAACTATGGATCAAACCTGGTTATCGTTATAAATTCTTTTTTCGAACTCTATTTTGGAGTCCTATCACCCTTAAATTGCTTGATAAATTAAGACAATATCCACTACTTGGGTACTATCTATCGTGCCAAACCAACTTGCCGTGTAAATTGCAAAGGCCTTATTTATCATCTTGCTTAAGCCAACAACAACGTTTTCAAGCTTTAGCTTATCATTATGATTTTTTATCTCAGCAACCAGAAAGCATGTCCCAAGCATTTTACAATCAGGATGTTCCTTTTGTTCTGGCAAACGTAACAGGTAAAAATGAAGCCAACATTCAAATTGCCATACAAGCACGCAATAAGTTTGCCCGAGAAGGGGAAATCAGTCTCTATTTCTATGATAACGACGGTATTGATTTAACCACATTAACTTTTACTATTACACATTACCAACAACAACCGACATTATTTATTGGTGGGTTACAAGGTACCGGGCATCAAGATGCTCGAACGCGAGTGCAAAAAGCCACTAAAGATTGCTATGGGCTTTTCCCTAAACGAGTAGCATTAGAAGCCGCATTAACTATTGCACAACATTTTAAATTATCGCAGATTGTGGCTGTAGGTAACAAAACCCATGTTTATAACAACTGGCGCTACAATAGTCGCCAAGAACGGATCCTTTCTGACTATGATGATTTTTGGTTAACTGTTGATGGTAAACAAGATGCCAATGGCTTATTCATATTACCCAATGCCATACATCGTAAATCAATAGAAGAAATTGCCAGTAAAAAACGTTCAGAATATCGCAACCGTTATGCATTACTCGATCAATTAGCAAGTAATATTGAAACACAATTAGCAACATTAAAATAAAAATACTAAAACGCATAGATTGACAGTTTGTGAACCGCCAATGCTTAATTTTAAAAAACACCACAAACAGCAATTTAGTTTAAAATTCTTATAAAAATAAATATGATATGAGAATCAATAAAGGGAATAAAGTATGTACTATGGTATTTTAATTGCGCTGGTACCATTATCTTTAGGTTATTTAATTAAACTCAAAGATAAAAAATGGCTAGTAAAAATTAACCAAATCCTTAGTTGGATGGTCTATTTTATTCTCTTTATTATGGGGTCGGAGCTGGCCCATTTAGATAATCTCAGCACTAACTTACAAACAATACTATTTTATACAGTCATCTTGTTTATATGCTCATTTGGTGGCAATTTTATATTTTTAATGTTGTTTGATCTGTTGTTGCCTTGGAAAACTACCCATACCAAGCAAACCTTTGAGTCACGCTTTAAAATGATCCTCGAATCATTGCGCGTTTGTATTGCCTTAATCATTGGGTTTATAGTGGGGCTAATACCATTATTTATTTGGCAATATACTGATAATATTATCCAAGTTGTCTTAGTATTGTTATTATTACTAATTGGCATACAACTCCGTAGCAATAACATTTCACTTAAGCAAATTTTACTTAACAAAGTAGGTATCGCCACCACTATCATCGTCACTTTAAGTACTTTTCTTGGTGGCATTATTGCCGCATTAATATTACAACAACCCCTACGAGTTGGGTTGGGAATGTCATCGGGATTTGGCTGGTATTCACTGTCAGGAATATTAATGACCGAAGCCCATGGTCCAATTATTGGTAGTGCCACATTTTTAAATGATATATTACGCGAATTATTCGCAATAATCCTAATCCCAAGTTTAATCAAACGTTACAAGCTTACTGCATTGGGATTATGTGGTGCTACTTCCATGGATTTCACCTTACCAATGTTACAAAAAGGTGCCGGAATAACTATCGTACCCGCAGCTATTGTCCAAGGATTTTTACTAACAATATTAATGCCAATTGCCATGACCATGTTTAATTATGGTGGATTTTAACATAAAGCAACAATTATTAGATGGAGCTAAAACATCATGGCCAAGTACTGTTTATTAAAAGGTAAAGTAAGTTATTTAGCAATACAAAAAGTTGAAGAAGAAAACACAGATGATCAAAGCAAAAATCAAGATAGGGGTAATTATTCGGATCCATCTCAGTATTCTTTTCCGGAATTAATTATAGGTTTTATTATTGAGACACTTGGTGGATTTCTTCTATTCATCTTAACTATATGTAAGTTTTTCTTAGAAATATTTTTTAGCGTATTTAACTTTAGGCTACTACAAATAAAACTATTAAAAGGTACATATTTTAGCTGTTATATTGGTAATGTAAAAGCAGAAGGTAAGCTAAAACAAATCACTTTTAAAGATGGTGATTATGTAGAAATGATTGTCAAACCAACTAAAAAAAATCAATATTATGTCTATGCTGTTCGTATTCCTAAATATCATGCTTTATTTTTTCCTGTCGGTGCTGGTTCAACAACATTAACTTTATTAAAATATTGTGCATTTGGAGTGGGTATTTTTGCCGCACTTATGTTAGTTATACTTTTATGTTGTCAAATTTGTTTGGGATATACTAGTTTTATTGAGTTAATGAATCTAGTTGAAATAATAACTAGCATTTACATCTTTATCGTATTATTTATCTTTTTTTCAGTTGGTGGACGATTAACCTTTATGAGCAATCGCATTTATGCAACCTTAGGTTATCCCAAATCGTGGGCACACAATAGTGATAAAGAAACAGATGCTTTTATAAAATTAAATCGCAATAACGATCCAATTTTATATAACGATCCACAAAGTCCCGACTTTGAAAAAGTAAAAAAGAAGGAACCTTCTGCCTATTACTATTGCCGAACGCCAAAAGTACCAAGTTGGGTCACGATTATTGATGAACGTTGATTTATTCTATGAAAAATCAATGTAAAATAACATGCCATAACTATACAATAACAATAAAACCACAAAACACTCGTTTTTTACCCACAACAATGTTAATTTAGAAATCATATGTAAATTGAATTAATTTATTATTATCATGGATATGATTCATTCATCTGATCTCAAAACCATTATGCATTCCAAGCGTGCCAATATTTATTATTTGGAACATTGCCGGGTTTTGGTCAATGGAGGAAGGGTTGAATATGTTACCGAGCAAGGGCAACAATCTTTATATTGGAACATCCCTATTGCCAATACTACTTGCATTTTATTGGGTACCGGCACTTCATTAACACAAGCTGCTGTGCGTGAATTGTCAAGAGCCGGGGTGATGATTGGATTTTGTGGTGGCGGAGGTACGCCGCTGTTTTCGTCAACGGAATCTGAATTTGCCTGCCAATTTTTTTCTCCCCAAAGTGAATATCGCGCGACTGAATACTTACAAAGCTGGTGTCAATTTTGGTTTGATGACCAACGAAGATTACAAGCAGCTAAAACACTCCAACAACAACGACTACAGATTATCCAGCAATGTTGGCCGCAGTTTGATTGGCATGTCGATGATAGTCAGTTAAATAATATTGTTAATGACGCCACCGAGCAATTTAATAATGCCGATAATAGCCAAGCCCTTTTAGCAGCAGAAGGGCGGATTAGTAAACGCCTGTATGCAATGGCTAATCAATTAACGCTACAAGATGATAAATTTAAACGCGAGCAAGGTACACATGGTAAAAGTCACGATCCCGCCAATCAATTTTTAGATCATGGTAATTATTTAGCTTATGGACTGGGGGCTACCGCTTGTTGGGTTTTAGGTTTACCTCATGGACTGGCTATTTTACACGGTAAAACTCGCCGTGGCGGATTAGTGTTTGATGCAGCGGATATTATTAAGGATGGTATGGTGTTACCACAAGCCTTTTTATCCGCTAAACAAGGTGACAGTGAAAAAGAGTTCCGCCAAGCCTGTATCTCACAGTTTACCCAATTAGGTGCGCTGGATCTGATTATTGACACCTTAAAATTGATAGCAGAGGCAACATGAATATTCTACTTGTTAGCCAATGTACCAAGAATGCTTTAAGTGAAACCAGGCGCATCATCGATCAGTTTGCGGAACGGTGTGGGGAACGGACTTGGCAAAGCCCAATGACCGAAGCCGGATTACAAACACTCTATAAACTATTACGCAAAACCGCGCGTAAAAATACCGCGGTTGCTTGCTATTGGACGCATGGCAAAAATTTAACCGACTTACTTTGGATTGTTGGTGATCGTAGCCAATTCAATCAACAAGGGCGCGTCCCCACTAATCGCAGTAAACGCAATATTTTGCGTAATGATAGTGAATATGGTTGGCAATCTGCGACTTCCATCCAATTGATAAGCACGATTGCGGCTTTGTTGCATGATTTAGGTAAAGCTACTGTTGGTTTTCAATATAAATTACGTGCTAGCGAAAGAGTAGCCGCTGATCCTTATCGTCATGAATGGATTTCCTTGCAACTGTTTTTATTGATGATTCAAGATTGCCCCACTAACCAAGCTGTATTGGAACGATTAGCAAATTTTTCTGAATTTCAACAACAGCAACCAACATGGTACCAAAATCTTACCCAAACGGAAAAAGGGGATCTCAGTCAATTAGCGCCTTTGGCACAATGGATAGCATGGCTAATAGTGTCACATCATCGCATGCCATTTTTAATGCCGATTAAGCCAAAAGATTATCAAAGTAAGCAAGCTGATGATTTCGATATTTCCGGTTTAACCATCCGTAGTTTTTATAAGACATTAAAAGCTGTTGAGGGATGGGTTAAAAATAGTCATAGTCAGCATTCCTCGCCTGATGACTTTTGGCAGCTTAAAAGTAGTGTTACCCTTAGTCAAATTTGGCTCAAAAAGTTACATCGTTATGCCACCAAAGCGTTAAATCATATCCCGTTAATGCAGTTAACTACTATTGATACCTTTTTATTACATATGTCACGTTTAAGCCTGATGGTGGCTGATCACAATTACTCAAGCTTGTCATTATCTAATACCGAGGCCGATAAAGATCACCAAATATTGATTGCTAATACCAATTACCTAAAACAGGCAAAACAGCGTTTAGATGATCATCTGCTTGGTGTTGCCAATTTTAATGCGCGTTTTGCGCGGTTATTACCAAAAATAACTACTGAATTACCGGCTATCAATCAACATAAACCGTTTACTCAAAGAACGACAGTCAAACGCTTCCAATGGCAAAACCATGCCTTTGATTTAGCTAAAAGTTATCAACAATTAAGTGATGATAATGGCTTTTTTGGCGTCAATATGGCCTCAACCGGTTGTGGTAAAACCCTAGCCAATGGTCGCATTATGTATGCGTTAGCTAATCCTAAGCGAGGAGTGCGCTTTACCATTGCGTTAGGTTTACGCGTATTAACCTTACAAACAGGTAAAGCACTGCGCGAGAGATTGCATCTGAATGATGAACATCTAGCGATTTTAGTCGGTGGGCAAGCAACGCAAACCTTATTTGAGTTAAATAATGAATCAGAACAACCAGATAAAGATCAAATAGACCATGGCAGTGAATCAATAGAGCCATTAGTAGATGAATTTGTGGATGTTGCTGCCAGTGGTATAGCAGATCAAGAATTGGGCACCATTATTGAAAATAGCAAAGCGCGTCAATTACTGTATGCGCCAATTGTGACTTGTACAGTGGATCATATTATTCAGGCTAGTGAATGTGTACGCGGTGGCAAATATATTGCGCCAACCTTAAGACTGCTTACCGCCGATCTCATTTTAGATGAACCCGACGACTTTGACCAACAAGACTTACCGGCATTGGCTCGCTTAGTCCATTTAGCCGGGCTTTTTGGCAGTAAAGTGTTACTCTCCTCGGCAACGTTAACCCCTGATTTAATTACCGGATTGTTTGATGCTTATCAAGCAGGGCGCAAGATTTGGAATCAACATAATCAAAAAACCGCTAATAACGTCGTTTGTGGTTGGTTTGATGAATACCAACAATCCATTGAACTCATCGCTGATACTGACAACTTTAAAAATCAACATCAGCAATTTGTTGAAGCCAGAGTACAACAACTCAAACAAGGTTTAGTTCGCCGCAAAGGCTATATCCTTAACTTATTAGATTACCACACAGCTAAACCAGAAAATGACAAGCTAAATTACACTACATTGGCTAAACAGCTATTAGATGAGGCTTACCAACTTCATCAACAACATGGGCAAAGTGATCCAAAATCTCACCACAAAATCAGTATAGGTTTAATGCGGTTTGCTCATACCGAAGATGTGATTTCAGTAACTAAACAGATTTATGAGCAACAGGATTTACCTGCGGATACCGAATTTCATATTGTGGTTTATCATGCTCGGCAATTGCTGTTATTACGCAGCCAATTAGAAGAAAAGCTCGATAGAATACTAAACCGTAGTGATCCCGACCAACTATTTAACCAACCCGAAATCCGCACAGCAATAAAAGGTAGTAAGAATAACAATCATATTTTCATCGTGATTGGCACGCCCGTAACCGAAGTCGGGCGCGATCATGATTACGATTGGGCGATTGTTGAACCGTCATCTATGCGTTCAATTATTCAGTTAGTTGGGCGCGTTTGGCGCCATCGTCCGAATAAAATTGCCCAACACGATAATATAGCGATTTTAGGCAGTAATATCGAGTCAATAAAACAAGGCTCAAATTATGGTGTAGGTAAAGCGTGTTTTACCAAACCAGGTTTTGAACAAAAGCCAGCGTTTTTATTATCAACACACCAAAGTAGTCAGTTAATCACAGCAGAGCAATTGGACAATATTAATGCGATTGCGCGTATTGTCTCTTCACCGCCAGCAATTTTAACCTTGGCGAAATTAGAACATAAAGTCATGGCGCATCTATTTGCGATTAATGCCCGTAAAAGTAACTATGTCACGAGTTATTGGCAACCCGATTTGGCACACCATCATTGTGTACATTTGCAACTGATTTCACCATTTAGGATGCAGCAATATAAACAAGACGAATACATTTGTCAGTTGAATGACGACGGTGATCACCAATTTAGCTATGCCGATGTAGCATGGCAAACACCTGATGACTGTTGTAGTGACACGCAAAATAACCTAATTAATTACGATAATAATTGGTCATTTACAAACCGACAAATTCAACCGTGGTTAACTAATACCTTAGCGCAAGCCATAGATAAAATAGCTGAACACTTTCCTAATAAAAACCAATATCGATTGGCAAATGAGTTTTGTCGTGTAAGCCTGGATAACAAAAGACGCTGGAGTTTCCACCCTGATTTTGGATTTTATGAAAATAAACAGTAATAATGGTAGATTTTTATACGCAAACGTATATGTCTCAGGAAACATCTTTACAAAATATGGGTAAATAATAACAATTTATATATTCTAAATTAATACAAAATATAAGGAGGGCCAATGGATAGTATTTCTTGGCAAGATATAAGAAAGGTCATTGTTGATTTTCTTCAGCAACGTCTTGCTGATAATGATAACTATAAATCGGAACTGGCAAAACTAGATAAAGCCAAACAAGTTGGTGACATTGTTGCAGTAAATGAGTCACAACAACAGCTTTCAGAATTAGCCAAACGATATGATTTTGAAATCTGGATGGAAGGCGCGGTAATGCGCAGGATTTCTTCGTTAATAATCGCAACCCATATTTCTAAAGGGATTCACCCAAAATCAAGAGGTTGTAATGCTAATTACAATACTCAGGCAAAATCAAACTCATCGAATAGTTTAGTATCATCAGCAACTATAAAAACTTTACCTTATGATGCAACAGGTAATGCTGCATCGTTGGATATATTTGGGTTATTAAATCAAGTTGTTAAAGATGATATAACTATTTTACAGCTTATTATTAATAATCACCCCGCGATCCAACTTGCATTCTCTGATGATAAAAACAAGTCGGCTCTTTATTTGAGTAACTTTCATAAGTTACTTAATGATAATTGGGATGAAGTGCAAACTTCAGAGTTAAATAAACAATTTTTTTGGCCTAATGCAGAGGAGACGTATCTATCTCAGCAAGATGATAATTATCGGTTATTAATTCCTCTACACCCGAGTAGCTTATGCCACCTTGTCTATCAAAAGGTGCAAACAAGATTCTCGGAAGAAAATAAAAAAGCACGGGAACAACGCCGTATTAAGGATGTTGAACATCAACCTTATTTTAGTTTCCATCATTTAGCTGTAGTTAAATTGGGTGGTAGTAATGCCCAAAATGCAAGTCAGCTTATTGGTAGTCAAATGGGGCGTAATTTTTTACTCCCTTCAATGCCGCCTAAATTCGAAAAATCACCATTTCCATCAATTGGCAAACAACAAGAAACTATATTTAATCATGCATTGCAATATTTATGCCGCTTTGGTTTTCGGTTACTGTTTGAGATGGTAGCCGCGCCGGATAATGTTGTCGAAGAAAGGGATAATCGAAAAGATGCGTTTGCGGTGATTTTATCCTTGCTACTTAAGTTTGCCAGACATATTCAACACACAATGCCGGCAGGGTGGAGCCGTGAATCATCCCTCAATTTTAACCAAAAATTATGGTTGGATCCTAAACGAGCAGAGTTGGAGGATGAAAGCGATTTTAAACAACAGTATGAATTAGGCAATTGGCAAAATGAACTTGAAAAGCAATTTGCTTTTTGGATCCAAACAGCGTTAGAGGAAAAATTCCCAACAATTCAACAGCAATTCGCCGATCCTGAGTTTAGAGAATGGCGCCTGGAATTTGGAAAAGCGGTAAAAGCGAGTCAACGTAAGCAGGAGGGCATCTTTTAATGGCAACGTTACGTTATTATTTATTATTTGATCATATTAAAATTCATAATGCTAATGCAATATCCAGCCCCTTAACCTATGGCTTTCCGGCTATTTCTGGCTTTTTGGGGGCGATTCATGCCTTAAATCGTAAGATTGAATCTGATAACCCTATTTACCTTGATGGCGTGTTAATTGCTTGCCATGATTGTGATGTGCAAGTTTATAGGCCGAATGATTTTGCTGATTATACCTTCCGCTTAACTCGCAATCCACTGGCTAAAAATGGTGATACTCGTTCCATTATTGAAGAAGGGCGCGTACATCTTGATGTGTCATTACTCGTCGAAGTTAAGGTTGAAGATCGTGAAACCTTGGATGATGACGAACAAAAACAAGCATTTATCAAGCAAATGCAGCAAAAATTGTTTCAACAACGTATTGCTGGTGGTTATGTAATATCAATTGAATCGGTAGAGTTGTATTCCGCTTCAGAATCCAAAGATAATTTAATTAATGCATTATTACCGGCTTTTGTCTTAGTTGAAGCTCAACAAGATCTGCACAATATAACCGCGGAACTACAACAGCAAGATCCTAATGCAACAGCGCTCGATGCCTTAATCGAAACGGCGATGTTACATCATCATCCACAAGGGAAAGATCATTGGCAAACTACATCGGTCAAACAAGGTCGCGGTTGGCTAGTACCATTGCATTTAGGTTATCAAGCGATCTCACCTTTGTTTGCTGCTGGCAAATTGCAAGAAGCTCGCAGTAATCAACATCAATCGCAATTTGTCGAATGTATTTATGGCATGGGTAAATGGGTGTTTCCGTTACGTTTAAAGGAAGATTTAGCCCAAGCTTTTTGGCGTTATAACTGCAGTGAATTGCAGTCCAATGGCGCAGAAATTTATGTGATTAATCAAACAACCAATTAAGTAAGTTTAGAATTATAGAATAAGGAATAAATTATGAGTAAAGATAAATTAACCACCGCAAGCGTACTGGCTTTTGAACGTAGTTTTGACATCTCTGATGCGATTTTTGCCCAACAAAATAGTGCCGATACGAATAAATTAACGCCAGTTATTTTAGCCGAAAAATCAGTGCGCGGTACGATTTCTAACCGTTTAAAAAATGCTGTGGCAAGTGATCCCACCAAATTAGATGCGGAAATTCAAAAAGCTAATTTACAAACTGTTGATGTTGCAGCATTGGATGCCGATAAAGACACCTTAGTAGTGAGTTGGAGCTGTAAGGTATTACCTTTCTTAGGTAAACCGTCAGTATGTAATGATATTGATTACCAAGAAGAATTAACTAAAACCACTCAAGACTATATAAAATCAGTAGGTATGACAACGTTAGCTAAACGTTATGCTATTAATATCTTAAATGGTCGTTGGTTATGGCGTAATCGTATGGCAGCTGAGCATATTAGTATTGCGATTACTCGCAAAGATAATGACAAACCGATGATCACTGTCAGTGACGTAAAACAATATCAACTTAACTCATTCGATTATGAAGATAAACAAGTGAATGATTTAGCCACCTTAATTGAAGCGGGGTTAACCGGTAAAGAGTTTGTGATTTTTAATATTGAAGCCAAACTCAAAATGGGCTTCGGGCAAGAAGTTTACCCTTCACAAGAATTGATTTTAGATACTGGCAAAGCCAAAAGTAAAGTGTTGTACGAAAAAAATAACCAAGCAGCAATGCATTCACAAAAAATTAGTAATGCCATTCGCACTATCGATACTTGGTATGATGAAACAGTTGAATTTCCAATTGCCATTGAACCTTATGGTGCCGTAACCACTATGGGGCATGCCTTCCGTCAACCTAAACAAAAATTAGATTTTTATAATCTATTTGATAATTGGGTATTAAAAGGCGAAAAACCGGCGCTAGAACAACAACATTATGTGATTGCGGTATTAATTCGTGGTGGTGTATTTGGTGCCAGCGGTAAGGAGTAAATCATATGCTCACACATTATTTTGAATTGCGAGCGATTCCGCAAATTGAGATAACTGAAGTGGATGTAATGAATCAACTTATGCAATCACTACATCAAGTTTTGGTTAATCATCAAGGCAATATTGGGGTTAGCTTTCCTTGTTATAACCTGCATCGCACTTTAGGCGGTATTATTCGCCTGTTTGGTTCGGAAGCAGAATTAAATAAGCTGCTCGCAGATCTCAAACAAAAATCGACAGTGACGGATTATGCTTTAGCGTTACCCATTACACTGATACCAACCAGTGTAACAGGTTACCTACGCTTAATTAGGGTAAACCCAAAAGGGCAAAGTGCCTTAAGGCGTGCCGAAAAACGGTTAACTGCCCAAGGTAAATGGTCTGATGAAGTAAAAAATAAAATGATAGCAAAATGGGGTAGTGTGAATTTAGCGTATCCGCATCTACATTTTTCCAGTAAAAGTACGGGTCAACAATTTATCATGTGGTTAAAACAAGAACATTGTACAGAATCGGTATCGGGTACATTCAATAGTTATGGACTAAGCCAAACAGCAACCGTCCCTAATTTTTAATTTACCAACCCTTTTTTTGAGGCTGTTTTTAACTAATTGATTTTTAAAATAATTAAATAAAGCTCAAAAAAAGGGTAAAAATGATAAAAAGTAATGTATGCTCTTTAACAATCAGGAAATTCTGCAATAAAATTCTAGTTCAATGCCGTATAGGCAGTTTAGAAAAGATTTAGATAAAAAAATAGGTGGGCTAGAGCGTTCAATGCCGTATAGGCAGTTTAGAAATTTTGCTGTAATCTCTTTGGTTCATCGGCACGGTTCAATGCCGTATAGGCAGTTTAGAAATGACATAGAAGTATGAGCATCACCGCCACCGCGTTCAATGCCGTATAGGCAGTTTAGAAAAGATTAAATGTATTACTGACCTTCAAAGAGCAGTTCAATGCCGTATAGGCAGTTTAGAAAAGAATCAAATCCCTTATTACCTCTAATTGTTGGTTCAATGCCGTATAGGCAGTTTAGAAATTGAATGATTTTAGTAATGCCGTTAGCAATAAGTTCAATGCCGTATAGGCAGTTTAGAAATTATCGGTGAAATAACTCTTACGGCGAGGTGCGTTCAATGCCGTATAGGCAGTTTAGAAAAGCGAACTCCACGGTGACTATACCCTGTATTTGTTCAATGCCGTATAGGCAGTTTAGAAATTTCCGAATGATTAACTTCAACTCTATAACCTGTTCAATGCCGTATAGGCAGTTTAGAAATACCTTATAAATAGGTGAATCACCTAGTTTAACCGTTCAATGCCGTATAGGCAGTTTAGAAAGACCATGAAACGGTGATTTCTTCATTTTTAGGGTTCAATGCCGTATAGGCAGTTTAGAAAACAAAACGAACAACAAGAACACATGGTTCAAAGTTCAATGCCGTATAGGCAGTTTAGAAAGAATCATCTAATGTAAATACCGATCCGAAACAGTTCAATGCCGTATAGGCAGTTTAGAAATTTAACTCCTCATCAGAATAACTATTTACATCGTTCAATGCCGTATAGGCAGTTTAGAAAAATTCGTTTAAAAAAATCGGTGGCGGTGGCCTGTTCAATGCCGTATAGGCAGTTTAGAAAATCCAAATTTTAGGTAGTCAAAGAAAATTAGCGTTCAATGCCGTATAGGCAGTTTAGAAAAATTGGAATTCTTCCAATTTCAAAATAGTCATCTTCAATGCCGTGTAGGCAGTTTAGAAAATCCATAAAAACTCACAACCACAATAAAAAGTCTTCAATGCCGTGTAGGCAGTTTAGAAACTCAGGAATGGAAACATTAAAGGACGGGATAGGTTCAATGCCGTATAGGCAGTTTAGAAATGCCCAATCAGGTTTAGTTGTTTCGCCGTAGTGTTCAATGCCGTATAGGCAGTTTAGAAAGCATTAGAACACCTCTCCAGTGTTTGATTTGCCTTCAATGCCGTATAGGCAGTTTAGAAAAAAACTAAAGCACTCTATATTGTCATCATTCTCTTCAATGCCGTATAGGCAGTTTAGAAAAAGAGGGGAAAAAAGCATTTAAAATATAGTTAGTTCAATGCCGTATAGGCAGTTTGATAATTAATTCATACCAATAATTTTATTATTATTTTATTTAACTAGAGCGCAGTGCCTTTTTTAGGGATCACTAAATTGCTGGTATCAATGCCTTCAATTTGTAGTAATTTGATTTTTTTATCGATACCGCCAGCATAGCCGGTTAGGTTGCCATTGGCGCCAATAACGCGGTGGCAGGGGATGATGATTGAGATGGGATTATGCCCGACAGCACCGCCGACTGCTTGGCTGGACATTTTGGGTAAGTTATATTGCAAGGCGATTTGTTTAGCTATATCACCATAAGTGACTACTTGGCCATAAGGGATTTTGCATAATAATTCCCACACCTTTTCTCTAAATGGTGTGCCTTTGGGGCCCAGCGGTAATTGCTCAATAGTCATTTTTTTGCCAGCAAAGTAGTGATCTAACCATCGTTTGGTGAGATTAAAAACCGGTAGATTTTGTTTTACAATCACTTTGTCGGCGACTATAGAACCAAAATGCTGTTGCCCTTCAATCCACAAGGCCACCAGTTGATAATTCTGACTTGCTAAGGTTATTTTACCCAAAGGTGATGAATAAGTTGCTGAATAAAACATAATCTTTCCTTAGCGTTTTAAGTGACAATCTCGAATATTGACTTAAGTATAACCGATTTTAATCGTTAATGATGCTAATAAAATTGCCAGCTCAACAAGGTAAAGTGGCTATTAAACAATGGTAGGCAGAAAAAAAGGCAAAAAAAACCCGATATTAGGGGAAAATATCGGGTTAATGGGTAAATAATTATTCTGCTAATAATTTATTCATAGTTTGTATAAATTTGCTTGGATCTGTTAGTGATCCTTTTTCGGCAAGTAGCGCCTGATCTAATAACAATTCAATCCAGTCATTAAATGCGGTTTGGTCTTGAGTATCCGCAATTCGTTTAACCAACTTATGATCTGGGTTAATTTCGAATGTATATTTGATCTCTGGCGCTTTTTGTCCTGCTGCCGCAAATAATTTGGCCATTTGGGTGGTCATTTCATCAGCGGCAGTAGTCACAATTGCCGGGGTGTCAGTTAAGCGATGAGTTAATTTCACCTCTTTAACCTTGTCACCCAACACAGTTTTGACACGCTCAATAAATGGTTCAAGTTCTTTTTCGACTTGTTTTTGTTCTTCGCTTTCTTGATCGGCTAATTTTTCGATTGATTCGTCAGATTTACTGATTGATTGGAACTGTTTACCATCAAATTCAGTTAAATTACTCATCATCCATTCATCAACGCGATCTGAAAGTAATAATACCTCGATGCCTTTTTTACGGAATAGTTCCAAGTGTGGACTATTTTTAGCGGCAGCATAGCTATCGGCAGTAATGTAATAGATCTTTTCCTGACCTTCCTGCATGCGGCTAATATAATCTTCTAAAGCAACGGTTTGCGCATCGCTATCGCTATGGGTAGTGGCAAAACGTAACAACTTAGCAATCGCTTCGCGATTAGCAAAATCTTCGCCGGTACCTTCTTTTAATACTAAACCAAATTCTGTCCAGAACTGTTGATATTGTTCTTTATCATCTTTAGCTAGTTTATCCAGCATTTGCAGTACGCGTTTAGTGCAAGCATTGCGTAGGTTTTGGGTGACTTTATTGTCTTGCAAAATCTCACGCGAAACATTCAACGGCAAATCGTTAGAATCAATTAAGCCTTTCACAAAGCGTAAATAATTCGGCATGAATTGTTCGGCATCATCCATAATAAACACACGTTGCACATATAATTTTAAGCCATGCTTATTATCACGGTTCCACAAGTCCCAAGGGGCTTTAGATGGAATATACAGCAAGCTAGTATATTCTTGTTTACCTTCAACGCGGTTATGGCTCCAACTTAATGGATCAGCAAAATCGTGGGAAATGTGTTTATAAAACTCTTTATACTCATCATCGCTAATTTCAGCTTTACTACGGGTCCAAAGCGCTTGGGCTTTGTTGACTTTTTCCCATTTAACTTCTTTACTTTCTTCATCAGTTTTTTGTACTTCAACCGGTAGCGAAATGTGATCCGAATATTTACTAATGATCGAACGTAAACGCCAATCATCAAGAAACTCTTTTTCGTCGTCTTTCAAATGTAGGGTGATTTCGGTACCACGCGTAGCTTTACTATCGTCAGAAATAGTATATTCGCCTTCACCAGCCGATTCCCATTTCACTGCTTCATCTTCACTCGCAGTAGCAGCACGGGTTCTTACTGTTACTTTATCGGCAACAATAAAAGCCGAATAAAAACCAACCCCAAATTGACCAATTAATTGGCTGTCTTTAGCTTGATCGCTACCAATTGATTCTAAAAACGCTTTAGTGCCTGATTTAGCAATAGTACCAAGGTTATCAATCACTTCATCGCGAGTCATACCAATACCATTATCAGCAATGGTCAACGTGCCGGCATCTTTGTCGCAAGAAATCCTAACCCCAAGTTCGGCGTCGCCTGCATATAAAGCAGGGTTTTCCAGTGCTTTAAAACGCAATTTATCAGCCGCATCAGATGCGTTTGAGATTAACTCTCTTAAAAATATTTCTTTATTGGAATATAAAGAGTGGATCATTAAATGTAAAATTTGTTTAACTTCGGATTGAAATCCACGAGTTTCAGTTCCTGCTTTGCTCATTGATTAGTACCTCAAATATAATTAGCAATTTCCAATTATCCTAAAAGCCAATAATAATTGGTTTACGCCACCGCGCCAGCTTATTGCTAGTGCCGTTGCGACCCAAAACCATTTATATAGCTACATCTAAGATAATTTAATATTAAAAACTTAATGGTTTGATTTATTGATGTATTGTTATATGGGAATAAAAATAATGATTTCAAGGGAAGCAAATAATTTTTGCCAACAGTTGCTTAATTTTTAATAAGCGCAAAATGGCGAATAAAAAAGCCCTGATAATTATCAAGGCTTTATCTAAATAAATGGCTATTTATTTATTGTATCAATCCGAATACCAAAATGATGACAATGGCAACCGGAATAATAAAACGGGTTAACAGCGTCCAGATTGAAAACCAGAATGGACCTAAATTTAACTCTTTACGGATAAGATCTTGTTTCATCATCCATGCGCCAAAAATAACAGTACCTAGCCCGGTAATTGGTAACATGATTTTACTGGTTAAGTAATCGAGTAAATCAAAAATATTCTTATTAAATAATTTGATGTCAGCCCATTCATTAAACGCCAGTATACATGCAATACCTAAAGCCCAAATTAGTACGCTGCTCACAGTGGTTGCAGTTTTACGCCCCATATGGGTTTTTTCTTCTAATAATTCTACGGTTGGTTCCAATAATGAAATTGACGAAGTTAACGCCGCAAAAGTTAAGAAGATGAAAAATAACACCCCTAAAATTGTGCCGCCTGCCATATTACCAAAGGCAATAGGTAAAGTAACAAAAATCAGTCCCGGCCCAGAGCCCGGTTCTAAACCATTAGCAAAAACTAATGGGAAGATTGCTAAGCCCGACAACATAGCAACAATAACATCCATGATTACCACTGTGCGTGCAGTTGATAACAAATTAACATCCTTACCGAGGTAAGAACCATAAGCCATCATAATCCCCATTCCTAAAGACAAGCTAAAGAAGGCATGGCCTAAGGCGGCTAGCATAGCAGTACCACCAATAGCAGAAAAATCAGGAGTAAATAAAAATCTAAACGCTTGCCCAAAAGAAGGGCCACTCACATAGGCGGCATAAGCGACTAAAATCAATAGCAAAATGCCTAAGCCCGGCATCATCACCTTGCAGGCGCGCTCTAAGCCGGCACCTACACCTAAAGCCACAATAAATGCGGTGGCAAACATAAACACCGTGTGCCAAGTTAATAGGTGATTAACATTACCCAGGAAGTCAGCAAAAATTTGCCCGGTGACTTCACCGTTCACACCTTCAAAAGTCCCTTTAGCGGCTAAAAAAATGTAATCGGTAGCCCAACCACCAATCACACTATAAAATGATAGAATTAGAAATGACCCTAGCACCCCAATAATTCCAACCCAACGCCATGATTTAGAACGGCCTTCGGCAACTGCAACATCTTCCATGGTATGAATTGGATTTTTTTGCCCACGGCGCCCGATTAACCATTCTAAAACTAAAATAGGTAGTCCAATCATAAACATAAATAGCAGGTAAGTAAGTACAAATGCCGACCCACCCATTTGCCCTGCCATATATGGAAACTTCCAAATGTTACCTAGCCCCACAGCGGATCCAGCAGCCGCAAGCATAAAGCCCATGCGGGAGCTCCACTGTGAATGACTCTTTTTCATCGTACCTGTACTCATTAATCTTGTCCTTTGTAAATCTTAACTATTTGATTGCTTTTTTTATTGATAAAAATTTTTTAAAAAAGGGTATCGATCATGCCACGAAATGAATACAGAAACAAGAAATCTTTAATGTAAATAACTATATAGACGGTAAAAATTTACTGCCAAGTTGACAACATTGTAATTAAAAACCATTAAAATGACTTAAAATTCAATTTTGCAAAAATTGTTGGCGCTACCACCAACACCACAAATCAAAACTCATTTTATTAAGGGAATTATGGAAAAAACGCCAACGTAAAAATCAATCTACACTTTCAAAGCCACTCAAGCTGACATAGAATATGCCACATGAAGCGCTTAAATTACCATGCTAGGTAAATACATTTATGTCACAAAACATCGACTTTAATGAGATCAACAAATTTTCACAACTTGCGGCCGAATGGTGGGACCCAAATGGAAAATGCAAACCATTACACATCATCAATCCCTTACGAGTTGATTATATTCGTCAACAATGCGGTTCCTTGGTTGATAAACAAACACTCGATGTTGGTTGTGGTGGTGGTATTTTAAGTGAAAGTTTGGCTAAATTGGGGGCTAAAGTCACCGCGATAGATCTGGCCGAAGAATCGTTAGCCGTGGCTAAACACCATGCGCAGCAAAATGACCTGAATATTGATTACCAAAAACAAACGGTGGAAGATTTAGCCCGGCAAACTCCCAATCAATATGATCTCATTACTTGTATGGAATTATTAGAACATGTGCCCGAGCCAACCTCGATCATTCATGCTTGTGCTAAATTGCTTAAACCCAATGGTCAGCTATTTTTATCCACTATTAATCGCAACCACAAAGCCAAATTAATGTTAATTGTCGGCGCTGAATACATTGCCAGACTGGTGCCTAAAGGTACCCACGACTTTAATCGTTTTATTCGCCCCTCCGAACTCATGGCATGGGTTGAACAATCCGGACTCAACGTCGCCGGCGTAATTGGCATGGAATACCATTTATTGAGTAATGAATTTAAATTAGGTCCCAATATTGATGTAAATTACATTTTATTGGCGCAAAAAAACAGTCAATAAGTTTCTATCAGCCATTTAAGTCATTTGCCAGTAGCACATAATTGAATACAGGGATTTAGAAAGGGGATTTAAAAATGGGGGGGGAAATATTTTTTACTTAGCAATTACTTTAATGCAATAAATTACCAATTTTGCCGCAAAATAATTAAAATTCACTGGTCTTTTAATCTAAAAGTAGGTAGAATGCTTCGGCAATATTTTATCAACAATTCAACTCAATGGTGAATATTGTCATGTCTCGTATAGTTAAAGAAGCCCTCACATTTGACGATGTGTTACTAGTTCCAGCCCACTCCACTGTATTACCCAACACTGCCGATATTAGTACGCAATTAACCCAAACCATCAAATTAAATATTCCTATGCTGTCTGCAGCCATGGATACTGTAACCGAAGCCGAGCTAGCGATTGCCCTAGCGCAAGAAGGTGGCATTGGTTTTATTCATAAAAATATGTCGGTTGAAAACCAAGCCAACCAAGTAAAACGGGTTAAAAAGCACGAAAGTGGTATTGTGCAAGATCCAGTCACCGTATTACCAACGGCAACGATTAGCCAAGTGATTGAACTGGCCAAAGAATACGGTTTTGCTGGCTTCCCGGTGGTGACACAATCGCAAGAATTAGTGGGTATTATCACCGCGCGTGACGTACGCTTCGCGACAGATTTATCCTTACCGGTCACGGCAGTAATGACCCCTAAAGAACGCCTAGTCACCGTCAACGAAGGCGAACAGCGAGATCTAGTGCTTAAAAAAATGCATGAACATCGAGTCGAAAAAGTGTTAGTGGTCGATTCCGGGTTCCACCTTAAAGGCATGATCACCGTTAAAGATTACAACAAAGCCGAACAAAAACCGAATGCTTGTAAAGACGAACAAGGTCGATTATTAGTTGGTGCCGCCGTTGGTGCCGGTGCCGGTAATGAAGAACGCATTGCCGCATTAGTTGAAGCCGGGGTCGATGTGTTATTAATCGACTCATCGCACGGCCATTCCGAAGGAGTGTTGCAACGTATTCGTCAAGCCAGAGCCCAGTACCCAAATTTACAAATCATTGGTGGCAATATTGCTACCGCTGAAGGTGCCAAAGCACTAATTGAAGCTGGTGTGAATGCGGTTAAAGTGGGGATTGGTCCCGGCTCTATTTGTACTACTCGCATTGTTACTGGGGTAGGGGTGCCACAAATCACTGCCATTATGGATGCAGTGGCAATGGCGCAACAATATAATATTCCGGTGATTGCCGATGGTGGTATTCGTTTTTCTGGCGACATTGCCAAAGCTATAGCGGCTGGCGCTTCTTGCGTGATGGTTGGTTCTATGTTTGCCGGCACTGAAGAAGCCCCGGGCGAAATTGAACTATTCCAAGGCCGAGCTTATAAATCTTATCGTGGCATGGGTTCACTCGGTGCCATGGCTAAAGGATCTTCCGATCGTTACTTCCAAAGTGATAACGCTGCCGACAAATTAGTTCCAGAAGGCATAGAAGGGCGCATTGCTTATAAAGGCTTGCTAAAAGAAATTATTCACCAACAAATGGGTGGCTTACGTTCTTGCATGGGGCTAACTGGCTGTGCCACTATTGAGGCATTACGCACCAAATCGCAATTCTACCGCATTACTGGTGCCGGCATGAAAGAAAGCCACGTTCATGACGTACTCATCACCAAAGAACCACCTAACTACCGTGCCGGTTCTTAATTTAAATTATTAAATCGGTCATAAGCGGTTGCCTTAGCGACAACCGCTTATGACCGACAGCCAATACATAAAATGCCAGCAATTGCCGCTGGCATTTTTATGTTTGTTAAGATGTTTCCTGAGAAGGGTATGTTTCAGTATAAAAAAACAACCAATTCCGCAAGGATAATCGTTCATCTTTACTATTCTTTACAAATAATCTAAATAAAACGGTAGTTAAATTTTATCAAGGCGTTATACTTTTAGGTAAAATTGGTGCGGAGGTTATTTTTCACGCACTTAGATGGAAAAAGTGTAAATAAAACATAAAATTACTTGACGGAATTCTCATCATGCCTTATACTGGAAGACACAAGACACAAGACACAAGCACTGGCAGCTTTACGTCCAAAATCTATCTCAACACACTATAGTTGACTCATTTCACCCAAGTGATAATTTAATTCCCAATTTAATCTCAGATTTAGCTTCGCACCGTCGGCAACCCAACTACCCAAATCAGCAGTTAAAATCATTAACACCATTGCAGCCAAATCGGCAATTACCGCCAATATCACTAATTAAGCGCCAACCACGTTTAGGATTCAGTTTAAAGCGTTGTTTAGCTTTAATGCCGTTGCTATTATTGCCGTATGCGACTACTACCCAAGCGTTGTCCGCTACAACCGCCCAGGTAATCTATGGTAGTCAGCCATATTTAACCTTTGATAATGGGGTAACTAAGGTTACTACGGATGAGGGGCTATTAAGTATTAAACTATCCGACGGTACTATTATTACTCCTGCAACCAACACTTCAACCGCAGCCAACCCAATAAAGCTTCCGGTGGCCAATCAAAGTTTCGCTGATGTAGGTATGCTGGTGCCTACCAATACCAACTCCATTGCCTTAAGTGCTTTAATTGGTGCACCCTATAATTATTGGGGCGATGATGATGGTGATGGTCAGGGTACAAATGGTGTTACAGCTACGGGGAATTTAACTGTTAGTATTACCGATAGTAACGGTCAAGTTGTTAGTCGTGATACTGTTCTTAGTACTTGTGGTACTACAGTGCCACCGTATAAATTAGTATTGACCAGTACTGCTGGTAGTTTAACCACCCGGTATGGGCTGCCTAATAGTAGTAGTTTCAGCGGTGGTACTGCCACTTATTATATCAGTCCTAAAGCAGGGCCTACAATCTGTTACGTCCAGCCGAATCTGCAATATGGTAAAAATAATGAGACAGTTGACGGCCTAAGCTATAACTTTGCCGGCCCCGCCACTATCTGGAACCCAGATAAAGGCTTCCTGGTGCAATCCACTACACCATCAAGTTACAGTCGTAACTTCCCCACTACCGGAGCCAATAATCTGTATTTTGATTTAGACATAAGTGGTATTAATGGTTCAGCATTGAGATGGCCATCAGTCAGCCAAGGAGGTATTACCGCTGCCATGACGCCATCCCCCGCTAATGCTAATAACATCCGCGTCACCCTCACTGGCCCGCGGGCAACAGCATCGCAACAACGTTCAGACACACCGAGTAGAGTAGCTACTTCCACCTTGCCACAGACATTCGTGTTAGTCGGTAAAGATAGTAGTAATAACGAGGTAGTAAGATATGGCTTTGTATTAAAGCAGTGGTTCGTCAACCGCGGAACTATAACAAATTCTTATTATAACACCAAATCCTGGTGTAGTGGTTTAGGCAGTGGTTACCGTATGCCCCTGGTCAAAGACTTAACTAACAGAACTAGCAGTGGGTACCAACGTAATATTGGTGCGGGTTTGTTCACCGAATGGGGCAACATGAACAATTATACCGATGCCGGCTTCGTCAGCGACTACTACTGGACAAACGAGCCACCGACTAGTTCCTCCTTGCGCAATGTCTACTCGACCAACGGCAACATTATCTTGGTCAGTAAGGCCTTCCCCAGCAACGGGGTTTGCGTTATTCCTTAGTTCTTAATCCTTAAGTCACGGGTGTTTAATAAGGGGTAATAAAGTTTAAGCAATAACAGGACAGTTACAGCGGCAGGGGCAACCCGAGCCGCTTTTTCGTTAAGAGGGATTAATGTGAATCCCTGTTAACAATCTCCCCACACCCCTGCGGGAAGTAGTGGTCACTGCGTGACTACCCTCGCTCGCTAATTGGCACTTAACGAACCGCCGCGTATCGCACCTCCCTGTGCGCCCACGGCTCACCCGGCTTCCTGCCGGCTGTTCTATGCCAATTACCTCCCTCGGCACCACTTAAGCGGGGGAATAAAAACAACAACCAACCATAAAACGCTCGCAACCTAACGGACTATAATTAGTAGAACTCAATAACACCTGTCAAGATGTTTCCTGAGAGGCATACGTTTCAGTATAAAAACTCAGCCTAACCCCAGCTTTAAAATAAAGCAAATGCCTTCATCTTTACTATTCTTTACAAATAAACTAAACAAAATAGTAGTTAAATTTTATCAAGGCGATATACTTTTAGCGATGAGTGGTACGGAGGTTATTTTTCGCGCACTCAGAGAGAAAAAGTGTAAATAAAACATAAAATTACTTGACGGAACGCACAATATGCATTATAATTTTAGACACAAGACACAAGACACAAGCACTGGCAGCTTTACGTCCAAAATCTATCTCAATGCACTGTAGTTAACTCATTTCACCCAAGTGATAATTTAGTCACCGATTTAATCCCAAATTTAGTCCCGCACCGTCGGCAATCCGGTCACCCAAAGCAGCAGTTACAATCATTATCATCAATTAAGCGTCAACCGCGTTTTGGTTTTAGCTTAAAGCGTTATTTAGCTTTAATGCCGTGGCTATTATTGCCTTATGCTGCTACTACCCAAGCGTTATCCGCCACTACCGCCCAGGTAATCCATGGTAGTGCGCCGTATTTAACCTTTGATAATGGGGTAACTAAGGTTACGACTACGGAGGGTCTGTTAGGGATTACCATCTCCGACGGTACTACTCAAACCACCTACACACCGGATAATACGTCAACCGCAGCCAACCCCATAGTGCTGCCGGTAACCAACCAGCGCTTTACCGATATTGGCATGTTGGTGCCTACCAATACCAATTCCATCGCCTTAAGCGCTCTAATTGGTGCCCCGTATAATTATTGGGGTGATGATGATGGTGATGGTCAGGGTACTAATGGTATTACTGCTAGCGGTAATTTAAGCGTGCGTATTACCGATAAAAATGGACAAGAAGTCAGTCGTGATACAGTATTAAGCCTTTGTGATAAAGCGCCTTATAAAGTGGCATTAACCAGTACTGCTGGTAGTTTAACCACCCAGTATGGGCTGCCTAATAGTAGTAGTTTCAGTGGTAGTACTGCCACTTATTATATTAGTCCTAAAGCAGGGCCTACAATCTGTTACGTCCAGCCGAATCTGCAATATGGTAAAAATAATGAGACAGTTGACGGCCTAAGCTATAACTTCGCCGGCCCCGCCACTATCTGGAACCCAACTAAAGGCTTCCAGGTGCAATCAACTACACCATCAAGTTACAATCGTAACTTCCCGACTACCGGTGCTAATAATCTGTATTTTGATTTAGATATAGGGGGTGTAAATGGTTCAACATTGACATGGCCAACAGTTAGCCAAGGAGGTATTACCGCCACCATGACGCCATCCCCCGATAATGCTAATAACATCCGTGTCACCCTCACTGGTCCGGTGGCAACATTATCCCAATGGAATTCAGCCTCACCAGGTAGGATTGCTAGACCCACCATGCCACAGACATTCGTGTTAGTGGGTAAAGATAGTAGTAATAGCGAGGTATTAAGTTATGGTTTTGTGTTAAAACAGTGGTTTGTCAACCGTGGAAATAAATATGATACTGCTCTTAACCACTCATCTTGGTGTAGTAATTTAGGCGGCGGTTACCATCTGCCCCAGGTTAAAGACTTAACTAACGCGGTGTGTTCGGGTGCTGGTGTAGACCCAAGTTTTCCTTGCACAGGAGCAGTGGGCGCCACGCCGTCATCAGATGGTAATCATTACCAACGTAATATTGGTGCGGGTTTGTTCACCGAATGGGGCAGCATGGACGATTATACCGCAGCCGGCTTCGCCGGCAACGACTACTGGACGAGTGACAGCAACGGTACGAACCAGTTCTTAGTCTACTCGGTCAACGGCAACGTTTTCAGCGATAACCCAGACCACGGCACCTATGGGGTTTGTGTCTATCCTTAATTCTTAGTCCTTAATCCTTAAGTCGCGGGTGTTTAATAAAGAATAATAAAGTTTAAGCAACCAAAGGACAGTTGCAGCGGCAGGGGCAACCCGAGCCGACAGAGTTGGCGAGTAAAGAGCGGTAGTTGCTTTAGCGACAACCGCTAACGACCGACAACGCCAACGCACACCACACCAACCAATGCCAGCCCCGCGCTGGCATTTTTATGTTTGTTAAGATGTTTCCTGAGAGGTATACGTTTCAGTATAAATAACAGGTTGATATTGGTTATGGTTGGGGTTCGGTGCGGTTGCGGACGGTATTGGCAAAGGTGTTCTTAATAACTCACTGAGCCACGTCCGCGTTAAGAGGGATTGGTGTGAATCCCTCTTAACAATCTCCCCACACCCCGCGGGAAGTAGTGGTCACTGCGTGACTACCCTCGCTCGCTAATTGGTACTTAACGAACCGCCGCGTATCGCACTTCCCTGTGCGCCCACGGCTCACCCGGCTTCCTGCCGGTTGTTCTATGCCAATTAGCTCCCTCGGCACCACTTAAGCGGGGAATAAAAACAAGACCCATAAAACCAATCATTCAACAATAGGTTAGGGTGTTAAGATGTTGGTGTTAAATTGGTCGTTAGATGGTGCCGACAACTGAGTGCGGTTAGCACGGCAAACATGGAAGTTTGCCGAGGGAGTGATTTGTAGGAACAAATCACGACCGGTGCGTTAAGACCAAGCGAAGGCGGAGGGCAGTCGTAGACCACCATCTGCAGGCCCGCGTTTGGGTTGTAAGGGAATTTTCGCGTTAAAATTCCCTTACTCGAGCGTCGGCACCGCAATTAAAATAATCACCTAACTATAAAACGCTCGCAACCTAACGGAATATAATTAGTAAAACTCAATAACACCCGTCAAGATGTTTCCTGAGAGGGGTATGTTTCAGTATAAAAACTCGACCCAAATCCAGCTTAAAAATAAAGCAAATCCCTTCATCTTTACTATTCTTTACAAATAAACTTAACAAAACAGTAGTTAAAATTTATCAAGGCGATATACTTTTAGCGATGAGTGGTGCGGAGGTTAATTTTCGCGCACTCGAATGGAAAAAGTGTAAATAAAACATAAAATTACTTGACGGAATCTTCATCATGCCTTATACTGGAAGACACAAGACACAAGACACAAGACACAAGCACTGGCAGCTTTACGTCCAAAATCTATCTCAACACACTGTAGTTGACTCATTTCACCGAAGTGATAATTTAGTCCCCGATTTAGTACCGCACCGTCGGCATAATCGGCAACTCAACCACCCCAATCAGAAGCTACTATCATTAACACCATTACCGCCAAATAGGCAATTATCGCCATTATCACTAATTAAGCGCCAACCGCGTTTCGGTTCTAACTTAAAGCGTTGTTTAGCCTTAATGTCATTGCTGTTATTGCCCTATGCTACCACTACCCAAGCGTTGTCGGCTACTACCGCCCAGGTAATTCATGGTAGTGCGCCATATTTTACTTTTGATAATGGGGCAACTAAGTTTACTACGGGTGATGGTCTATTAGGTATTACTATCTCTGATGGCACAACTAAAATCACTTATACACCAGCCGATAATACCTCAACTGTAAGTAATCCAATAGTATTACTCAAGGAAAACCAGCGCTTTACCGATATTGGCATGTTGGTGCCACCTACTACTGATTCCATTACCTTAAACGACTTAATTAGTGCCCCGTATAATTATTGGGGCGATGATGATGGTGATGGCCAGGGTGCTAATGGTGTTACTGCTAGCGGTAATTTAAGCGTCAGTATTACCAATAAATATAGTCAAGTCGTGAGTCGTAGTGTCAGCTTAGATATCTGTCAAGCGCCTTATAAAGTGGTATTAACTAGTACAGATGGTAGTTTAACCACCCAGTATGGGCTGCCTAATAGTACTAATTTCAGCGGTAGTAGTACCACTTATTATATCAGTCCTAAAGCGCCACCTAAAATCTGTTATGCTAGGCCGAATATGGAATTTGGCACCAATAGTCAAGAAATACCAGGATTTAACTTCGCCGGCTCCGCCACTATCTGGAACTGGCCTAAAGGCTTCCTGGTGCAATCCACTACACCATCAAGTTACAATCGTAACTTCCCGACTACCGGTGCTAATAATCTGCATTTTGATTTACTGGTAGGAGGTATTGATGCTGCAACTTTAACTTGGCCAACTGTCACTCAGGGTGGTATTACTGCTACTATGACAGTTAATCCACCTAGAGATTCTTATTTTAACCCTGATGGAGCATCTTCGGTGCGCGTCACCCTTACAGGTCCGTTGGCAACAGCATCGCAACAAAGTTCAGCCACACCGGGTAGTATCGCTACTCCTACCTTGCCACAGACATTCGTGTTAGTCGGTAAAGATAGTAGTAATAACGAGGTATTAAAATATGGTTTTAAGTTACAGCATTGGTTCGTCCACCGCGGAACTAAAGAAGATACTCCTCCTAACCAATCATCCTGGTGTCGTAGTTTAGGCGGTGGTTACCGTCTACCCCAGGTCAAAGACTTAACTAACGCGGTGTGTTCGGGAGCTAATTCGACCTCTTGGTGCCAAGGAGCAGTGGGCGCCACGCCGTCATCAAGTGGTAATCATTACCAACGTAATATTGGTGCGGGTTTGTTCACCGAATGGGGCAGCATGTACTTTTATACCGCTGCCGGCTTCGTCTACAACTACTACTGGACAAGCGACAGCAACGGTTCGAACCAGTTCTATGTCAACTCGAACGACGGCTACGTTGGCAGCGGCAACCCGAGGGACAGCCACTACGGGGTTTGTGCCTATCCTTAGTTCTTAGTTCTTAGACCTTAATCCTTAAGTCACGGGTGTTTAATAAGGAATAATAGAGTTTAAGCAACCAAAGGACGGTTGCAGCGGCAGGGGCAACCCGAGCCGCTTTTTAAAAATGCCAGCCTCGTCGCTGGCATTTTTATGCTTGTCAAGATGTTTCCTGAGAGGGGTATGTTTGAGTATAAAAACAGGTTAATATTGGTTATGGTTGGGGTTCGGTGCGGTTGCGGACGGTATTGGCAAAGGTGTTCTTAATAACTCACTGAGCCACGTCCGCGTTAAGAGGGATTGGTGTGAATCCCTCTTAACAATCTCCCCACACCCCGCGGGAAGTAGTGGTCACTGCGTGACTACCCTCGCTCGCTAATTGGTACTTAACGAACCGCCGCGTATCGCACTTCCCTGTGCGCCCACGGCTCATCCGGCTTCCTGCCGGCTGTTCTATGCCAATTACCTCCCTCGGCACCACTTAAGCGGGGGAATAAAAACAACAACCACAAAAACTAGTTGGTTCAACAATAGATTAGGGTGTTAAGGTGTTGGTGTTAAATTGGCCGTTGGATGGTGCCGACAACTGAGTGCGGTTAGCACGGCAAACAGGGAAGTTTGCCGAGGGAGTGCTTTGTAGGAACAAATCACGACCGGTGCGTTAAGACCAAGCGAAGGCGGAGGGCAGTCGCAGACCACCTTCTGCAGGCCCGCGTTTGGGTTGTAAGGGAATTTTCGCGTTAAAATTCCCTTACTCGAGCGTTAACTCCACAATTAAAATAATCACCAAATCGTAAAACGCTCGCAACCTAACCGATTTAAATAATTAACTTCTGTTAAGATGTTTCCTGAGAGGGGTATATTTCAGTATAAAAATGGCCAATTCCGCAAGGATAATAGTTCATCTTTACTATTCTTTACAAATAAACTCAATAAAACAGTAGTTAAATTTTATCAAGGCGTTATACTTTTAACACAGAGTTGTACGGGAGGTTAATTTCCGCGCACTTGAATGGGAAAAATGTAAATAAAACATAAAATTACTTGACGGAATCATCATCATGCCTTATACTGGAAGACACAAGACACAAGACACAAGCACTGGCAGCTTTACGTCCAAAATCTATCTCAGCACACTGTAGTTGACTCATTTCACCGAAGTGATAATTTAGCCCACGATTTAATCCCAAATTTTGCTCCGCACCGTCGGCATAATCGGCAACCTGGTTACCAAAATCAGCAATTACCTTCAATAATACCATTACGGCTACTACAATCATTACCGCCAAATTGGCAGTTACCGCCTTTATCATTAATTAAGCGCCATTCACGCTTAGGTTTTAACTTAAAGCGTGGTTTAGCCTTAATGCCGTTGCTATTGTTGCCCTATGCTACCACTACCCAAGCGTTGTCAGCCACTACCGCCCAGGTAATCCATGGTACTGAGCCATATTTAACCTTTGATAATGGGGTAACTAAGGTCACTACTACGGATGGTCTGTTAGGTATTAAACTTTCCAACGGTGCTCGCTTCACTCCGGCAACCAATACCTCAACTGCAAGTAACCCTATAGTACTTCCCGAGGCCAATCAGAGTTTCGCTGATATTGCTATGTCAATACCTACTAATACCAATTCCATTGCCTTAAGTGCTTTGATTGGTGCGCCAAATAATTATTGGGGCGATGATGATGGTGATGGTCAGGGTATTAATGGTATTACAGCTAGCGGTAATTTAAGCGTGAGTATTACCGATAAAAATGGTGAAACAGTCAGTCGTAATACTGTATTAAGCCTTTGTGGTGAAGCTCCTTATAAAGTAGAATTAACTGCAACTGATGGTAGTTTAACCACTCAGTATGGGCTACCCAATAGTAGTAGTTTCACAGGTGGTAGAGTCACTTATTATATCAGCCCAAAACCAGCTACGCCTATCTGCGTAAGGTATGCCAGGCCGAATCTGCGCGAAGGCACCGGCAAATACGCCGGCCCCGCCACTATCTGGAGCTCAACTAAAGGTTTCCTAGTACAATCCCGTGCGTCATCAGGCTACAATCGTAACTTCCCCACTACCGGGGCAAATAATCTGTATTTTGATTTAGACATAGATGGTGTGAATGGTTCAGCATTGACATGGCCAACAGTCAGCCAAGGTGGTATTACCGCTACCATGACGCCATCCCCCGATAATGCTAATAACATCCGCGTCACCCTCACCGGTCCGGTGACAACATCATCCCAATGGCATTCAGCCACACCGGGTAATATCGCTAGACTCAGCATGTCACAGAAATTCGTGTTAGTAGGTAAAGATAGTAGTAATAACGAGGTAGTAAGATATGGTTTTGAGTTACAGCATTGGTTCGTCAACCGCGGAGATATAGTATCTACTGCTACTGAGCTATCATCCTGGTGTAGTAGTTTGGGTGGTTACCGTCTATCCCAGGTCAAAGACTTAACTAACGCGAAGTGTCCGGGGCGTAACTTTGGGTGCTATGGAGCAGTGGTCGCCAAGCCGTCATCAACTACTAGGTATTACCAACGTAATATTGGTGCGGGTTTGTTCGCCGAATGGGGCGACTTGCACAGTTATACCGGTGCCAACTTCTTCCTCGGCGACTACTACTGGACAAGCGAATACAGCAGCGACGACGTTACGCGCCGGTACTCTGTCAACCCGAGCGACGGCGAAGTTGGCGGCTACTACACCTACGGCACCGCCTATGGGGTTTGCGTCCGTCCTTAGTTCTTAGTCCTTAATCCTTAAGTCACGGGTGTTTAATAAGGGGTAATAAAGTTTAAGCAACCAAAGGACGGTTGCAGCGGCAGGGGCAACCCGAGCCGACAACACCAACGGCCACCACACCAACCAATGCCAGCCCCGCGCTGGCATTTTTATGCTTGTCAAGATGTTTCCTGAGAGGTATGCATTTCAGTATAAAAATCAACTAATCAGTTACGCTGCCGCTTAGGCGTTAAGAGGGATTGATGTGAATCCCTCTTAACAATCTCCCCACACCCCGCGGGAAGTAGTGGTCACTGCGTGACTACCCTCGCTTGCTAATTGGCACTAAACGAACCGCCGCGTATCGCACCTCCCTGTGCGCCCACGGCTCACCCGGCATCCTGCCGGCTGTTCTATGCCAATTACCTCCCTCGGCACCACTTAAGCGGGGGAATTAAAAACCAACACCCAAGCGTAAAACGCTCGCAACTTAACCGATTCAAATAACTAAAGCACAATAACTTCTGTTAAGATGTTTCCTGAGAGGGGGATGTTTACGTATAAAAACAGCCCCATCACACATGTTTTTTAAACAGATAATAACTCAATCCCCCCATTAAAATAGTAATGGCATAGAGTTTTATTAAACTTGACCAAATAACGCTAAAGCTGACGTCCTTTAAATAAATCTGTTTGCTCAGTTCAATAAAGTGGCGCACCGGATTGAGTTCGGTTAGGTAGCGTAAGCATAATGGCATGTTTTCAATCGGGGCAATAAAACCTGACAGTAAAATGGCGGGCACCATAAAGGTGATAATCCCAATAAATGCCTGTTGTTGGGTTGAACACAGCGACGAGATGAATAAGCCAAAGCCCACTAACGATAAGCCATAACTCATCATACACAGGTAGAACAATAACCAACTTCCTTGAAACGGAATTTGATAAATAAAGACACTGGCAATGAGAATGGCGCTACCTTGTAAGCTGGCAACGATTATTGCTGGCATGGCTTTGCCAATAAAAATTTGCCAAGTGGCCAATGGCGAAATGCGTAATTGGTCAAGCGTGCCTTGTTCACGCTCACGCGCCACCGATAATGAGGTGACAATCATCACACCAATGGTGGTAATGAGTGCCACTAATGATGGCAATATAAAATATTTATAGTCCAAATTACTGTTAAAACGGTGGCGAACAATCAAGCCACTTTGGGTTTGCCCTGAGCGTTGTTGCTGATACTGCAAGATGATTTGTTGAATATAATTGGCAGCAATTTGCGCGCTATTGGATTTGCGACCATCTAAAATAATCTGCAATTGTGGCGATTCGCCATTGAGTAATTTTCGGGCAAAATCATCCGGAAATTGCACCACCACTAGGGCCTTTTGATGATTAATGGTGTCACTAATGGCTGCTTGCGAGTCTAATACCAGTATTTTGGAAAAGCTATTGGCATGTGAAAGCCGATTAATCAGCTCGGTACTGGGTTCATCTATATTGGGGCGATACACTGCAATGGTGGCGTTGGTTACGTCTAGCGTGGCGGCAAAAGGGAAGATGAGAATTTGCATTAATACCGGCATAATTAGAATAATTCGGGTTTGCTTATCTTGCCATAAGAGTGCCAGTTCCTTTTTGATTAAGGTTATGATGCGGTAAAAAGTGGCATTGTTGATGAAGTTTAGCATGGTGTGAGTCCTTGTCCCTTAATCTAATTGTAAGCGGGTTTTTTTGAGGATGGCGATAAATAACAGCAACATAAACATCAATAAAAAACCAACATTGACCACTAATACCGAAACAATATCGCCTGCTAAAAACAAGGTTTGCAAGATGTTTACATAATAACGGGCGGGGATAATATAGGTAAAAATTCGGATTATGGCTGGCATACTACTGATTTCAAAAATAAACCCTGAAAGCATGACTGTTGGTAAAAAAGCGACATTTAAGGCGATCATAGCGGCATTAAATTGATTGCGAGCAATGGTGGAAATGAGTAAACCCAAACCTAGAATCACAAATAAAAACAGGCTACTTAACATAAATAATAGCGTTATCGAACCACGAAAAGGCACATCTAAGATGAATACCGTCACCACAAAGCAGATAACTAACGCCACTAAACCTAATAAATAATAAGGGATTAATTTAGACACTATAAATTCGAGTTTAGTCATCGGGGTGGAGAGTAAGGCTTCCATGGTGCCACGTTCCCATTCGCGAGCGACCACCAGTGAAGTTAAAATGGCACCAATAACCGTCATAATGATCGTTATCGCCCCGGGCAAAATGAAGTTTTTACTAATTGCCGCCGAGTTAAACCAAGCATGCGAAGTTATGGCAATAGTTGGCGCTGGAGTGGTGAGTTGATTTTGGCTTTGCTGTTGTAACCAAATCTGCCAAATAGCGGACAAATAACCTTGCACAAAATTAGCGGTGTTAGGCTCGCTACCATCGGTGATCAGTTGAATATTGGCTTGTTGATTATGCATTTGCTGGGCAAAGTTCACCGGAATAATGACCATGCCACGAATATCACCACTACCTAATTTTGCTGACAAGCTGTGGCGGTTATTATCAAAAATGGGTTCGATATAGGCCGAGCCCTTTAATACTTGTACAAAGTCATGAGCCGCTTGACTGGGTTGTTCAATTAACACCCCAAGGCGGACTTTGTTAGAATCCAGACTAATACCATAACCAAACAGGAACAGCAGTAATAAGGGGATAATCACCGCAATTAACCAACTACTAGGATCGCGGATGATTTGTTTAAGTTCTTTTTTACACAGGGCAAGCGTGCGCGCTAATGAAAATATCATCATGTTACCTCCGGCTGTGAATTCTGGACTAACTTAACAAAGGTTTGCTCCATGGTGGCATTGGCTGCGACTTGTTGTTTTAGTTGCGTTGGTGAGCCTAGGGCAATTACTTTGCCGCGATTAATTAAGGCAATGCGATCACAATATTCGGCTTCGTCCATAAAGTGGGTGGTGACCATTACGGTGACACCTTTTTCAACTAAGCTGTTTATATGGATCCAAAATTCCCGCCGTGTAATTGGATCGACCCCGGACGTGGGCTCATCGAGAAACACAATTTCCGGTTTATGCATTAGCGCACAGGCAAGGGCTAAGCGCTGTTTAAACCCTAATGGCAAGGATTCCGGAGTTTGCTCTAAAATAGGCGCAAAATTAAAGGCGGTTATCATCTCGTTGATGCGTTCGGTTTGTTGATGCCCCATTAAGCCATAAATTCCGGAAAAAAAGCTCAGGTTTTGCTGCACGGTTAATTTGTCGTACAGTGAAAAACGCTGCGCCATGTAACCAATCCGTTGCCTAACTTGAGTAGCACTGTGCTTGAGATCCAAGCCCAGTACCAGTGCTTGCCCTTGACTAATTGGTAACAAACCGCACATCATTTTAAAGGTGGTCGATTTGCCGGCGCCATTAGGACCAAGCAGGCCAAAAATCTCACCACGTTTAATGGCAAAATTAACATGATCGGTCGCCACAAACGCCCCAAACGTGCGAGTCAGATCTTTGGCTTCAATCACTATATCGCTAGCTGTACCTGTCACTTTAGGCATGATTTTGGTTAAGATTGATTGTTTATTTTCAATGCCACCGAGCAGATCGATAAAGGCATCTTCAAAGCGCCCTTGGGTGGCGGTGACAGTAATTGCGGTAGTTGGTAATTCGGCGATCACTTGCTCAATGGTTTGCTGCGGTTTGAGAATCAAACGAAGATTATCGCCCTCAATCACTCCATCACTAACTTGCGGCAATTTAAGTGCCGCTTGTAATAATTGTCGATGGGGGTAAGTGGCTGCCAGCAAATACACGCGATCGGTTACTCGTTGGTTAAGTTGGTTTGGATCACCCTGATACATTAGTTGCCCTTGATTGAGGAGCAAAATATTTTGGCACTGTTCGGCCTCGTCAAGGTAAGAAGTGCTCCAGATAATCAGCATGCCTTGATTAGCCAGTTGGTGCACCATGTGCCACAATTCCTGGCGGGAAATAGGATCAACGCCAACGCCGGGTTCATCTAGTAGTAATATTTGTGGATCACCAAGTAAGGTACACGCCAAGCCTAATTTTTGTTTCATGCCACCGGATAACTTGCCGGCAAGGCGATCGGTAAAACGACCCAAATCGGTAAATTTAAGTAACTTGGCAAACAATGGTTGCCGCTCTGCCACCCCGATACTACGCAAATCAGCAAATAAATTGAGATTTTCTAATACGGTGAGATCTTCATACAAACCGAATTTTTGCGGCATATAACCTAAAATGGCACGTAATTGTGATCTGTCTTGGGTAGGGCTTAATCCGGCTACAGTGATTTGCCCTTGCGTTGGCGAAAGTAAGCCCGCTAACATCCGCAGTAAGGTGGTTTTACCGGCACCGTCTGGTCCAACTAAACCAGTTACCCCTTGACTGGCAATGGTTATTGATAATGGTTGCAGGGCAATAATTGGTGGTTGCTTTTTGCGGGTAAATTGCTTTGCAACATTTTGTAACACAATTTGCTTAGCTGGGTGCATAAAATGACCGTTACTGAGTAAATTTAATGGTTACCGGCATGCCTTGCCGCAACAAATCATCGGCTTGACCGCTACCGGTGGCATTAATCTGAATGCGTAAGCGATAGACCATATCGGTGCGTAATACCGGTGTTTCAACGGTTTTAGGCGTAAATTCAGCCGTAGGCGACACAAAGCCAATTTTGCCGATATAAGCCTGATCGGGGCGGCCATCGGTATAAATGTAAACTTCACGGCCGGGAATGGCTTGCGCTAAGTTGACTTCGTCAATATAAGCCCTTACCCAAATGGGTTGATCTAAGGATATGGCATAAACAGGCGTGCCAGCGCTTAACATGGTGCCCGGTTCCACTGCGCGGGTTAAAATGGTGCCATTGGATGGGGCATAAAGTTCAGTATCGACCAAATTAAGCTCTGCTTGATCTAACTGCGCTTTAGCCACGGCAACGGAGGCTTGGGCTGCTTCAATCTCTTCTTTACGGTAACCATTAGTTAATTGGTCAAGTTTTTGTTTGGCCGTTTGCAAGTTAGCTTGAGCTTGGTCGCGTAAGGTTAAACTGTTATCCAGCTGATCTTTGGATATCGAGGCGGATTGAATTAATTTTGCCATACGCTGATAATTGCTTTCGGCATAAGCATAAGTTGCTTGGTATTGTAATACTTGTGCTGCGGCTTGGGCGACTTCTTCTTTACGGTAGCCGGTAGTGACTAAATCAAGCTGGGCTTGTTGCACCATCAAGTTGGCTTTTGCTTGTACTAAAGCAATTTCATAAGGTTTGGCATCGAGTTTGGCTAGTAGATCGCCTTGTTTAATATGGTCGCCTTCTTCATTGGCTAAGTGTAGTAAGCGCCCGGTCACCCGAAAACTGCTATTAACGGTGCGAATGTCGACATTGCCATATAACACTAGTGGCGGCGTGCTTTTGCAAACTAGCCACACCGTGTAACTCAATGCCACCATTACCACTAATGCTAATATGATGATGCGTTTTTTCTTCATTGGCTATTCTCGCTTAGATTATTGGGCAATGTGTTTTAATAGTTTGTGTAAAATAGTGCGTAATTGTTGGCGCTCTTCTGCCGTAATAACTTGCCAGGCAGCAACCACTTTTTTCTCGAGTGGTGGCATTTGTTGTTGAAAAAAGTTACTACCCTTATCAGTTAAGATCAACCAATGCGAACGGCGATCGTTAGGAACTTGTTTACGCGCAACTAAATCGTTAGCTACTAGAGCATCGACAAAGCGGGTGATTTGTACCCGGGAAAAGTTAGTCAGTTCACTAATTTGTGAAGGTTTAACCCCTTCCGGGTGGTGCCATTGCACCACTAAAAGCACGGCAAATAATTTGTCGTCGAGTTGGTGCTTTATGTAGATTTCATTAAGATTTTCGAGTAAAGCCTCAGTGCTGAACTGTAATAAACGGGTTAAATAGATTTCATCATATTTGGCAGAAAACCCTCGAGATTGAAATTTATGAATGATCTTTTCTACCGTTGCAATTTCAATAGCCATAATCAGCACCTTTTAAAATAGTTTCATTTGTAACTATATCAAATGAAACTATTTTGGCAATTAAATTTTTTGCTTGATTTAAAGTAAGGTTATGTTTTGGATTTGCTGGCTCTTTATTTTTTTATGTAATATTGATTGGTTCTAAGTCACTGTAACTGTGTATTAGTAATAATTTTTAGCGTAATGACTTATCCTAAAGAAAGGTGCAGTACCGTATACAAATTATGATTGGTAGTAATTGGCCTTTGTTTAAAGAAAGTAAAAGTAACATATTGCCATTTGTCTGGATTATAGATAACGACTTTTGCTAGCTCATCTGGATATTGCATATTTTTAAAACGAAAATCTTTTAATTGCGCTTGTTTAGGAATATTTGCTACCTGCTCTAAAACATATCGGCATTGCGAAAATGACTGACTGAGTTCGATTGTAGCTGCCAGTCCAATATTAATATTTTGCCAGCCAAACGAATCAATAATATTGTCAAAATAACCATCAAAGATAAATTTAGTCATTCCAGTAGTTTGTTGCCAAACATAAAGTGGGCAATAACTATTAGCTAGATTATCGTTACCTTTTTCTGAGATTAGATAGGCTTTAAATAACAAATCTGCAAAACCATCCATTTGGTAACCATGTTGTTTAACCCGATTTTTTATGATTTGCATATCATAATCGGCAGGTAAGTTAATTTTATATTGCATTGCTTGCATAGGGTGTTCCTCATTGATTAAGTTGATTTATTCTAGGCAGTTAATTGAGATTTGAATAATTCTAATTTATGATTGGGCTATCAAAAATAGTGATAAGGAGCAATTGATAATGGATTTTAAAGGATTAAAAATTTTTAAAACGATTTATGAAGTTAAAAGTTTGAATAAGGCTGCCAACATTTTAGGGTATACGCAATCTAATGTGACGGCGCACTTAAAAAAAATGGAACAGGAATTGAAAACTACGCTGGTTATTCGTAGCTTTATTGGAATTAAACCAACTGATGCAGGTGAGCAATTTTACATTTTTGCCAGTCAAACTTTAAATAAATTGGCTAAACTACAACAGTCATTTAAATCTATGCGTCCAACTTTACTGATTTCTGAACTACTATTCCAATTTATTGTTATTGAGAGTGCAAAATATACAATTGAAACTACGGATATTACTATCAAAAAAACCTGTGAAATGAATAATATTATCAATCAACAGAGTTATGATGACGTAATCTGTTTTACACAACTTAATCATCCTGATTATTATTTGATGCAAACGCAATTGTTACCTGTCTCATTATTACAAAGTCTATCAGTAACAACGCCGAAGCAATTGCCAATATTGATTAATCATGATGAAGATTGCCCCTTAAGAGCTTTAACTTTAAGATTATATGGTGATTTTGCTAACCTCATTACGGTTGATTCACTAAGTATGTTATTAAATTTAGTAGAACAAAGTCAGGGCATCGCTTTATTACCGTTGTTTTTGGTAGGTGATAATTATAAAACGGTCGATGATAATCGTTATAATCTTGATTATTATCATTATCGACATAAAATCAGTTAGCCACTTAAACTAGTTTTAAAGTGGCTTATTACTAAGGTTAGGATAATTTACTGTGATATTGGCGGCGGTATTCGGTTGGAGTACGTTCGGTTTGTTTGCGGAAAACGCGGCAAAAGTAATTGCTGTCTTTCAGTGTAAAAAGTTAGTAAAACTCGCATTATTTTGGTGTATGATGTTTGCATATTCATCATGAATAATGAGGAGTTAATCATGGCAGGCAAATCAGCAAGAGTAATTGTTAATGCACTATTAACCGTTTTAAAAGTTGAGCGGATTTCGCAGAGTTTTTTACGCATTTATTTTAGTAGCGATAAGCATTTGACCGTTAATCCTTTATGGATTTGTCCACATTTAAAATTGCTATTTGCCGATCCTACAACTGGTACAATTACATTCCCACAATTAGATGAAAATAATAAGATCGTTGTTAATGACAAAATTCGTGGGCTTGCTCGTAGCTATAGTATTCGAGGCTATGATGAGGCGAGCAATCAAATATTTATTGATTTTGACATTCATCCTCAGGGGTTAGCTTCGCTTTGGGCACAGCAAGCCAAAGTTGGTGATCAAGTTGGTTTGGTGGGTAGCGTGGGTAAATTAGAATTTAGTGGCCAACCATTGATTTTAATCGGTGATATTGCGGCGGTACCAAGCATTTGTTATACCCTTGAGCATTTACCAAATAACCAGCAAGTTTATGCTTTTATGGAGGTTAATGATCGTTCTGATATTATGCCATTAGCTAATAATAGCAATAGCCAAGTGAATTGGTTTATTCGCGATAAAACCAAACCTAATCAATTGGTTGATGCAGTTATCGCGGCGGATCTCCCCCCTTATGAAGATTTATTATTTAGTGGTGGTATGGAAAGTTCATTAGCGCAACAACTACGCCATGCGATAAAAGATAAATGTCCCGATATTAATGCCGATGCGGTGCAAATTATTAGTTATTGGCGTGAAGGATTTGCCGAAGGTGAGTTCCGTCGTCGTGATTAATCAAGCAACTTGCTCATGAATATTTTGGCTCATTTACATTTGGCCACTTTGGCCAATAGTTCATTGATTGGTAATACGGTGGCCGATTTTGTGAAGGGTGATCCTTATGCCATTTATCCGCAAGCGATTGCCGATGGTATTATGTTGCACCGTAAAATCGATATTATGACCGACAATTTGCCGGAAGTTAAACACGCCAAATTATTATTCCGGAAAACTCACCGCCGGGTGGCGGCGATTGCTTTAGATATTGTTTGGGATCACTTTTTGTCTAAATATTGGCAGGATTATGGGGTAACGCGTAATGTCAGTGAATTTAACCAAACCACACAACAACAAATCCAGCCATATATTGATGGCTATCCGCTAGATTACCAGCATTTTATGCAGGCTATGTGGCAAGGTAAATGGTTAGAAAATTATGCCAACCTTGATTTTGTTGGTAAGGCGTTATCTGGTATGGCTTCCAGACGGCCTAAATTGTATTTATTGCAACAGACCATTGATGATATTGAACAGCACTATGTGGAATTAGCCGCGTTATTTTTTGAATTATACCCGCAAATGTGCGTAATTATGCAATCAGACTACCGTGGTCATTAAACTGCTAAGGCAACGGGTAACTGATTAAGGTTACCCGCTGATCATGGTTAAGCTGTTGTGCAATTAGTTAGGTAAAGTGATGCGATTATTGTCTTTTTTAATCAGATCTTTGCGATTTGGCGATTGTGCAATCGGTACTAAGTTTTTAATGGTTACGCCGGTAGTATAACCACTTTTACCCCCTTGAGCTTTGGCATGGACGATTTGACTTTCCGGCAACGTTGCTTTGGTGGTTAAGTTTGCCCATAACCATTCCATAGCGTCCTCACCATAATAATCAATCGGCAGTAGGGTGTTGTCAAATGGGATTTCACCATTGAGATAACTGGTGTTTTCAACTTCGATATAGCGTAGTTGCGAGGTTTTATTTTCCACTTGATTATTTAAAGCTACATAAGCCCGGGCGTTATCGGGTAATTGTTTAACGTTATTACGAGCCTGCACAATAAAGGTTTTAGTTTTATTTAAATTAGCAGTCATTGCGACTTGATTGAGCCCTTTTTGCACTTGCTTACTTTGCAATTTTTTAGTTAAACAAATGGCGCCTTTAGTATTGTAATCAACCTCTTTTTGTTCCTGTGAACTGGAGTAAAAGTCGCGCCTAGGGGAATTAAGATCCTCGTTGTTGACCAGATCGAGAATAGTGGACTCATTTCCTAACCATAATGGTAGATGTCCGTCAGCATAGGCCCAAATTTGTTCAAATTTTACTTCTGTTAGTGGTTTAACTAATCCTATATAGTAAATCGGATCTTGTTGGGTACTGGCTACCGAATAGTTACACATATTGTCGGTAACATCAAAACGGCCATAAGCACTGATATATTGGTAAGGTAAACCGATTGATTCTTTAAAATAAAAATAAGGTAGTTGTAGATCCATGTCGGCGCTCCAACCATATTGATGTAATTTGTCGAGAGCTTCTTGTGGGTTAGCGGTTGTTAGTAATTTGGCTTTTTTTAGAGCATCACAGCGTTTTTGAGCATGGATAAATCTATCAGCAAGCGGAACCAAACTATCCGGATTATTAGCTACAATTGCTGGCACTGCACACGGAATATATAGTGAGGCATATGAGCTATAATCGGCAATTGATTTGAATGCTAATTTTCTTTCAGTTTCATTGCCCAATTTTATGGTAATTGGGGTTTTGGGGGCAGTCACATATATTTGTGGATTAACAGCCACGATGCCTTTAATGATGTTGTCTTTATCGAGTTCACCCGCTTTTAAGGCGGCACCACCACCATCAGTGGCACCATAAACTAAGACTATGGTATTGTCTTTGTCAAAAATTATTTCTTGGGTTTTGGAAAATTCGGCATTGAGTTGATAAAAGGCAAATTCAATCGATTTGAGTACGAATTCACCCCAACGTTGTTCGGAATTCTGTCTGGAGTGTAACTGTTTTACGGCATAACGATCCGGATATTGTTGGCTATATTCAACTCTATTATTAATTTTAGGGGCAAACATTAAATTATAGGTCTGGGTGGCACCATCAATGCTGAAACCGCGTTGATTAGTAATATCATAAATGCCGTTACCTAAAGCCTTGTCATTATAAACCACCGCACAATTATGCTTTAATCCCCACAAGCCGCGAATTTGTAAATCTTTGGCATTAAATAAGCCATCGGAGTCAGTAGCGGGCACGGCCACAATGCACGGTTTTTTGGTGTCAAAATCCAGTGGAATTTGTAATAATAAGCCCACTTTTTCATCTTGATTATTGATGATCGCTAGTATTTCAGTACCGGCAATTTTACCATCAAATAGTGGGGTTAAATCCTTACGTTTAAAGCCGAATAACGAACCTTCACCTGTTTTAGGGTTTATGAAGCGATTTAGTTTAGCTTGTCTAAGTTCATGAGTAGTCGGTTTGGCTGGGTCGGCAAAAGTAGTCGCATTATTAGTCGAGGATAAGCGCGTAAAACCTAAACCGGCAGTAACTAGATCGTCCTTATCACCATCATAAAAAGTGGAACTAACTAAGGTTAACCAATCTGGTTTTTGATTTAATTTAATTTCAGGACGAATGATATTTATACGTTTATCTACTTTAGTTGCATTAGTTGCAGCTTGCAATGAGTAGGGCATAGTCAAAGTAATTAAAGTAAGTAAAGATGCTAACGTTTTTATTTTTATCTTCATCGTCATTACATTTATTTCCTATTTTTTCTTTATTAAAGTTCTATTCAGAAAATTATAAACAACAGAGTTGTAAGCGTCCAATAATATATACGGTATAACATACTCTGGCGTTGATGCTTTATTATATTGCATTCTTTGAATTGTTGACTAGTTCCGGATTTGATGAATTCCAAAATGCCGCAATCATTCTTTCAGATAGGCGCCTTTTTTGTACACAGATGCCTACGTCGAAGGGTTGCATTAAGTTGGTTGACCATTCGGTAATGCGTTCCCTAATCCTTTCCGGACTGTTTTCCATAACGACTTTGGGTAGTAGTGCTACGCCACAACCAAGTGCCACCATAGAGACTATCGCTTCATGCCCGGCAACCGTAGCGTAGATTTTCGGGTTGGAGATTTTTTGTTGTTTAAACCATAAATCAATGCGGTGCCGGCTAGGCCCATGTTCCGGTAAAATAAACGGTATATTGTGCCAATCTGGCTTTTTTTGATGCAATTTATCGCTGAATGAACTGTTCAGTTTTGGAATAAGTAACACCATTTCAATCTCGCCCATTTTTAAAAACTCGACTCCAGCAGGTAATTGTTTTGGCCTTCCGGCAATGGCTATATCAGCGTCGTTAGATTGGATTTTTTCTACAGCATCGGCGGCATCACCGGTAGAGAGTTTAATTTCAACAAATGGGTAATTAATGCGATAGCGATCCAAAATATCGGGTAAGTGACTGTAGGCAGCGGTAACTGAACAAAAAAGTTTAAGTTCACCAACTAATTGCTGATCTGAATTATTAAGGTCATGTTGTAATTGTTGATGTAGGTTAATTACTTGTATTGCAAAGCGTTTTACGCGTTCGCCAACTTGGGTAATTTGTACTTGACGATTATCGCGAATAAAAAGGGGATGACCAAAGTGTTCTTCCAGGCGTTGAATTTGCCGTGACAAAGTTGATGGACTTACGTGCATGGCATCGGCCGTCATGCCAAAATGGCAAGTTTCACATAAATGTAAAAATAATTTTAAATCACGAATGTTCATTACTGCTTCCGTTCATACTTTAAGGTTGTGTTAACCTGAATTTTTTTGTCAGGAGGTTACCAATAAACCGGCAACTGAATATCTGTGTATTATGCATAGTTAACTTAATAAGGTAAATAGCTCAAGTAGTAACATGCATGGCAATATAAAACGATACCTGCTAGAATACGCGATTATTTTTTGCTAGATAAAAACAGTTAATTTTATGACAGAACAAGCTTATTTAGATGAAGTTAATGCCCGCCGTACGTTTGCGATAATTTCACACCCGGATGCCGGTAAAACTACGATTACAGAAAAGGTGTTATTGTTTGGGCAAGCCATTCAAACTGCAGGTACAGTGAAAGGGCGGGGTGCTAATGCTCAGCACGCCAAGTCAGATTGGATGGAAATGGAAAAACAACGTGGTATTTCGATTACGACCTCGGTAATGCAATTTCCATATAATGACTGTTTAGTTAATCTGTTAGATACTCCCGGGCATGAGGACTTTTCTGAAGATACTTACCGTACGCTCACTGCCGTTGATAGTTGTTTGATGGTGATTGATGCGGCCAAAGGGGTTGAGGACCGTACTCGTAAATTAATGGAAGTGACGCGCCTACGCAATACACCAATTTTAACTTTTATGAATAAGTTAGATCGGGATATTCGTGACCCCATGGAACTTTTGGATGAAGTTGAAAACGAACTTAATATTATGTGCGCGCCTATTACTTGGCCGATCGGTTGTGGTAAGTTATTTAAAGGTGTTTACCATTTAGCTAAAGATGAAACTTATTTGTATCAGTCTGGACAAGGGCATACTATTCAAGCAGTGCGCATTGTTAAAGGTTTAACTAATCCTGACTTGGATGCAGCTGTCGGTGAGGATTTAGCTCAGCAACTGCGTGATGAACTTGAATTGGTGCAAGGTGCTTCTAATGAGTTTGATTTAGAGGCATTTTTAGCGGGTGATTTAACGCCGGTATTTTTTGGTACTGCGTTGGGTAATTTTGGGGTCGATCATATGCTCGACGGTTTAACCGCTTGGGCACCAACCCCACAACCAAGGCAAACCGATAAACGCGAAGTGGCAGCAACCGAAGATAAATTCACTGGTTTTGTGTTTAAGATTCAAGCTAATATGGACCCAAAACACCGCGACCGAGTGGCTTTTTTGCGCATCGTTTCTGGCAAATATGAAAAAGGCATGAAATTACGTCATGTAAGGATTGCTAAAGATGTGAACATTTCTGATGCCTTGACTTTTATGGCGGGTGATCGTGAGCAAGTCGATCAGGCGTATGCCGGTGATATTATTGGTTTGCATAATCATGGTACCATTCAAATTGGTGATACTTTTACTCAAGGTGAAGATCTTAAGTTCACCGGTATTCCTAACTTTGCACCAGAATTGTTCCGTCGGATTCGTTTAAAAGATCCACTTAAACAGAAACAGTTATTAAAAGGTTTAGTGCAGTTATCCGAAGAGGGTGCGGTGCAAGTATTCCGCCCTATAATTAACAATGATTTAATTGTGGGTGCGGTTGGGGTGCTGCAGTTTGATGTGGTGGTAGCGCGCTTAAAATCTGAATATAACGTTGAAGCCATTTATGAACCAGTTAATGTAACTACGGCGCGTTGGGTTGAGTGTAGCGATGTCAAAAAACTGGAAGAGTTTAAACGTAAATGTGAGCAAAATTTAGCGTTAGATGGTGGGGATAATCTTACTTATATCGCCCCAAGTATGGTTAATCTAAATTTAACTCAAGAACGTTACCCGGATGTTGAGTTTAGAAAAACTCGCGAGCATTGATTTTTTGATATTGGGGTAAACCATACTATAACTAAGCTGTATTGAGTTAATAGTGAACCCTAAGAATTTACGATAATCCCGTTAAGTGAGTAAGTATCATGAACTATAAAACCAGCAAAATTGTTACTTCGATTATTAGTTGTTGTTTATCCTTGTCGCTTGCTGTTGCACCTGTTACTTTTGCCAGTGAAAATAAACTTACCAGTTCCGTTTTGCTGGAGAAAGTCCAACAAAGCGATCGCGATAATCGTCAATATCAAGTGATTGAACTAGCTAATAAGATGCGGGTGTTGTTGGTTTCTGATCCTAAGGCAGTAAAATCATTAGGGTCGCTGGCATTACCGGTAGGTTCTTTGCAAGATCCTCAGGATCAGCAAGGTTTAGCTCACTATACTGAACATATGGTATTAATGGGGTCACGAAAGTACCCTCAACCGGCTAGTTTTTCACAATTTTTGAATCAACATGCCGGTAGTTATAACGCTAGTACTGCAGCTCATAGAACGGCTTTTTACTTTGAAGTGGAAAATAGTGCCTTTGATTCGGCATTGGACTATTTGGCCGATGCTATTGCTGAGCCAATTTTAGATCCACAATTTGCTGATAAAGAGCGTAATGCCGTAAATGCTGAAATGACGATGGCAAGATCTAATGATGGTTTTAGGATTGGTCAAGTTGATTCTGAAACCATTAATCAACAGCACCCGGCAGCGCAATTTTCAGGTGGTAATTTACAAACGTTAAGCGATAAATCAACCAATAAATTGCAAGATGCGTTAGTTAATTTCCATAAAGATTATTATTCAGCCAATATCATGGTAGGGGTGATTTATAGTAATCAAGCCATGAGTAAGTTGACCAAATTAGCGGCCACGACTTTTGGCCAAATCCCCAATAAAGAGATTCAGGCACCACAAATTGATAAACCGGCATTGACTGCGGATTGTTTAGGTAAACAAATTGCAATGGTGCCGGCACAGCCTAAAAAATTGTTGTTGTTACAATTCCCAATAGAAAATAATTTAGCTAAATTTGCTGACAAGAGTGATGAATATATTGCTTATTTGTTGAGTAACCGTAGTCAAAATACAGTGTTTGATCAATTACAAAAACAAGGTTTGATTGAAAGTATAAGTGCTACTAGTAATCCGATTCGTTATGGTAACAGTGGGATTTTTAGTATTAATGTTAATTTAACTGATGATGGGTTGGCGCAAAAAGATAAAGTAATTGGCGCCATTTTTAATTATTTACAATTGATTCAAACAGAAGGTATTTCGGATAGTTATTATACCGAATTAAAAAAAGTATTGGCGTTAGAATTTAAGTATGAAGATATTGAAAGGGATATGTCATATGTTGAGTGGTTGTCGGATCAGATGCTACTTTACCCAATTCCAAATGTGTTAAATGCTGATTATGTTGCCACTAATTTTGATAAAGCCGCAGTCGTTGCCCGCCTTAAAAGTTTAACCCCTGAAAATGCCAGAATTTGGGTGATTTCACCAGATCAGGGTACCGATAAAACAGCTTATTTTGTTGATGCACCATATAAAGTCGACAATATTACTAATTCGCAAATAGCTAATTGGTTAGATTTAGGTAAAAGTTATGCCTTTACTTTACCAGAATTGAACCCTTATATACCGGATAATTTTACAATTATTAGTTCTAACATTAATCAATCCCAACCGGCTGAGTTTAGTAAACGAGGTAACCATTTACATTTTGTTAGCCAATATTTTAGTCAAGAGCCTAAAGCTGCTATTGTAGTTTCATTACGTAATAATCAAGCCTTTAGTGATGTTAAATCTAAGGTGGCTTTTGATTTGCTTGATTATTTAGTTAGTCGTGATCTTGCTCAATTACAATTTCAGGCCAGTGTAGCAGGGATGTCATTAGCTACCAGTAGTGATAATGGTTTAATGATCACCGCTAGTGGTTTTAATCAACATTTACCGCAGATGATAACTAAAATACTAAGTAGTTACCGCCAAGTGACTATTGATGAACAAGGCCTAGCGTTAGCTAAGTCGTGGTATTTACAAAACCTTGATGCAGCCGAACATGCTAATAGTTATGTATTAGCCGTTAAGCCAGTTAATGCATTGTCTGAGTTGCCACACTATTTTGAACGGGATCAACGGCGACAAATAACTGCAGCAATTAGTATTAATGATATTTTAGCTTACCGTGATAAGTTGTTAACTTATTCAGTACCTTATATGCTTAGTCTGGGTAATTTGTCGAATGAGAATTCATTAGATCTTTACCATGCCATTCAAAAAACCTTAAACCGGAATGTGGAATTTACCCCATTAACTAATATTAAAATTAATAATTCGTTAACAGCCAAAATCACACAGCAGGCTAAAAGTACCGATAATGCTTTGATGATGAGTTATATTCCGTCTAATTATGACGAAGTTACTAGTCGCATTTTAAGTTATACTTTGTCTAAAATTATATCACCTTGGTTTTATGATCAATTACGTACTAATGAGCAACTCGGTTATGCAGTATTTGCTGTGCCAACGTTAGTAGGTGAAGCAACCGGAATGAGTTTTATTATTCAGAGTAATCAATACGATCCGGCATATTTATTAAAACGTTATCAAGAATTTTATCCAACTATGCAAACCAAATTGCAAGCATTAAGTAAAAATGATGTTGAGCAATACAAAAATGCAGTGCTTGAAGAACTGACTATGCCGCCGCAAACATTAGATGAGGAATTAGCTCGTTATATGCCTGATTACCGTTTATCTCGTTTCGCTTTTGATTCACGGGATAAAAAAATTGCGCAATTGAAAAAAGTCACTCAGCAAGATTTAATCAATTTTTATGATCAATCAGTGATGCAACACAAAGGATTAGTTATGGCATCGCAAGTGTTGGGTACCAGAACGGCTGACGCAAAACAGCCTCAAGCTATAACTGAGTTTACTGAATTTGAAAATGCATCAGCTTTACAGGATGTTTTATTAAAATAACCCGCACAAACGTATAGCTGGCCTGAAACATCCTTACAAAAATTGGCATTGTTATCACCTTATGATACACTGCCAAAAACTCGTATAAATTGAGTGGATTATGATTACAGGATCGATTGATTATTGTGCTATTGGCCAGCGATTACGTGCTTACCGTATTGCGGCTTCATTAAAGGCTGAAGATGTGGCTGAAAGCCTTAAAATTTCCCGAGCTGCGGTTTATCGTTTAGAAAAAGGTGAGATTGTTAAAATTGAAACCTTAGAAAGGTTAGCATTTTTGTTAGACACTTCCTTGGCTAGTTTGCTTGGTATTGATACTGAATATTATTCGAGTGGTGAAGGTTTTTTTGAACGCATGCGCCAGTTAGAACAGCAATCAACCCATATTTATTCGCACTTTGATCCTTTTTCTTTTTTATTAACCTCTCCTGATTATTTGAATCATTTAGCTTTAATGTTAGATGAATCAAGCGAGTTACAACCCAAACCAGATTATGCTGTTACCCTATCTATTTTAAAAGAACGTAAACAGCAGTTTTATCAGTCAGAGCCAAAGATTATCAATTTAATTAGTTTACGTAATGTAGAACGTTTTTTACATATTGGTTTGGTTGGTAATTTAACTATTTCGCCAGGTAAAAAATCGGAACGAATGTTACTGGCACGCAAAGAGGTTTTTAATTTAATTGAATTATTAGAGCAACAATCTTTTGCCCCCACTATTGCTATTACTCAAGAAGCTATTCCGTCCATCACTTTTCAAATTTTTTATCGTGATGAACAGCCAATCTCATTAGCAATGAGTCCTTTCCGATTAGGTGAACTGCCTAATGTTACTACAGGTATTGCGTCGATTACCTCGTCTAATGATGCAATTAAGCGCTATCGACATTTGTTTGATAAGTTATGGCAAAATAGTGCTAAAGATCGTCAAGCAATTGATTTGTTGAAAACCACGCTAGAAAAATTTTAAATAGTATTAAAAATATTAAAGAGAGTCTGCATGTTATCCTTAACATTACAACCTATAAAAAGATTTAATGGTACCATTAACTTACCCGGTTCTAAGAGTGTGTCTAATAGAGCATTGTTATTATCTGCTTTAAGTAAAGGGGCAACCCGTTTAACTAATTTGCTCGATAGTGATGATGTGCGTTATATGCTCGATGCTTTGGCTGCGCTAGGGGTGAATTACCAATTATCGCATGACCGTACTATTTGTGATATTGAAGGCCATGGTGGCGTATTGCAATCGCAACATGCGTTAGAATTATTTTTAGGTAATGCCGGCACAGCTATGCGTCCGCTGACTGCGGCTTTATGTTTGGGGCATAATAATGTGATTTTAACCGGTGAACCACGGATGCAAGAGCGGCCAATCGGTCATTTGGTGGATGCCCTGCGTCAAGGTGGTGCTAAGATTGATTACCTTGACAATGAAGGTTATCCGCCATTACATATTTATGGTGGATTTATTGGTGGTAAGATTCAAGTTGACGGGTCGGTTTCCAGTCAATTTTTAACCGCGTTATTAATGGCAGCGCCGTTAGCAACTAAAGATACCGAAATCAGTATTATTGGTGATTTAGTGTCGAAGCCTTATATTGATATTACCATTAAGATGATGGCTATTTTTGGGGTGTCCGTAGTTAATAATAATTATCAAAATTTTGTGATTAAAGCCCAACAAAGTTACCAATCACCGGGTAATTATTTAGTGGAAGGTGATGCTTCATCGGCTTCTTATTTTTTAGCTGCGGCAGCGATTAAAGGTGGTACAGTTAGGGTAACAGGTATTGGTAAACAAAGTTTGCAAGGTGATACTCAGTTTGCCCATGTATTAGAAAAAATGGGTGCCAAAATTACATGGGCTGATGATTATATTGAATGTACCAAAGGTGAACTCCATGGTATTGATATGGATATGAATCATATTCCAGATGCAGCAATGACTATTGCGACTACGGCTTTATTTGCTAAAGGACCGACTACTATTCGCAATATTTATAATTGGCGAGTTAAAGAAACCGATCGTTTAACAGCAATGGCTACTGAATTACGCAAAGTCGGCGCGACAGTCGATGAAGGGCAGGATTATATTACGATTGTGCCCCCAGCTAAATTAATACATGCCGAAATTAAGACTTATAATGATCACCGTATGGCAATGTGCTTTTCATTAGTGGCATTATCGGATACGCCAGTAACTATTTTAGATCCTAAATGTACCATGAAGACTTTCCCTGATTATTTTGAACAATTTAAACGTTTAAGTGAAGAATAAAATGCATATAACAGTTCCGGTTATTGCCGTTGATGGCCCGAGTGGCGTGGGTAAGGGCACTTTGTGCCAAGCCTTGGCCAATCATTTTAATTGGCACCTATTAGATTCTGGTGCTATTTATCGAGTTTTAGCTTTGTCAGCTTTACAAAACAACATTGCTCTTGATGATGAGGCGCAACTAGCTAAGTTGGCGCTTAATTTGCCGTTAATGTTTGATACTACAGCGGCAGAAGTTAAAGTCCTATTAAATGGTATTGATGTATCGAAAGATATTCGTACCGAAGAAACTGGTGGAGCAGCGTCTAAAGTGGCCTCACTTACTCAAGTAAGAACTGCTTTATTACAACGCCAACGTGATTTTAGGCAAGCTCCCGGACTAGTGGCGGATGGTCGCGATATGGGCACGGTGGTGTTTACGGATGCACCAGTAAAAATCTTTTTAGATGCCAGTGCTGAGTCCCGAGCAGAAAGACGCATGAAACAGTTGCAACAGAAGCAAAATCGTGCTAAATTCGCCGAAATTTTGCAAGAAATAACAGCCCGCGATGAGCGCGATCGTAATCGCACCGTGGCACCGTTAAAACCTGCAATGGATGCACTGATAATTGATACTACATCACTTTCGATTCAAGATGTTTTTAATCAAGCTATTATGTACATAACTGAAAAACTCGCCAAGTAAGCAATCTTATTTAGCGAACCAAGCTCCATTATAAGGATATAAGTGGAGTATCGTAAACAACCCCACAAGACAGGATGTAATGTGGACGTTAATATAACTTAAGTAAATAAATATGACTGAATCTTTTGCTCAACTCTTTGAAGAGTCTTTAAATCAACTAGACACTCGTTCTGGTAATATGATCCGTGGTACTGTCGTTGCAATCGACAAAGATGTAGTGTTAGTTGATGCTGGTTTAAAATCTGAATCAGCAATTCCAGTAGAGCAGTTTAAAAATGCCCAAGGCGAATTAGAAGTACAAGTTGGCGACGAAGTTGATGTCGTGCTTGACTCAATTGAAGATGGCTTTGGCGAAACTATTTTATCTCGTGAAAAAGCTAAACGTCATGAAGCGTGGCTTACACTAGAAAAAGCAGTTGATGATGCTGCAACAGTTTTAGGTGTAATCAATGGTAAAGTTAAAGGTGGCTTTACGGTTGATCTTAATGGCGTGCGTGCATTCCTTCCTGGTTCGCTTGTTGATGTGCGTCCATTACGCGATACTTCTCATATTGAAAACCGCGAAATTGAATTAAAAGTTATTAAATTAGATCAAAAACGCAACAACGTTGTGGTTTCACGTCGTGCGGTTATTGAATCTGAAAATAGTGCAGAAAGAGAACAACTTCTTGAAAATCTACAAGAAGGTTCTGAAGTTAAAGGTATTATTAAAAATCTTACTGATTACGGTGCTTTCGTTGATCTTGGTGGGGTTGATGGTTTACTACATATCACTGATATGGCTTGGAAACGTGTTAAACACCCAAGTGAAGTGGTTGAAGTTGGCCAAGAATTGTTAGTTAAAGTCCTTAAATTCGACAAAGATCGTTCACGCGTTTCACTTGGCTTGAAACAATTAGGTGAAGATCCTTGGGTTTCAATTGCTAAACGTTACCCAGAAGGTACTAAAGTAACTGGTAAAGTAACTAACTTAACTGATTACGGTTGTTTTGTTGAAATTGAAACTGGTGTTGAAGGTTTAGTTCACGTTTCTGAAATGGATTGGACTAATAAAAATATTCATCCATCTAAAGTGGTTAGCTTAGGTGATGTGGTTGAAGTGATTGTTCTTGAAATTGATGAAGAACGTCGTCGTATTTCTCTTGGTCTTAAACAATGTAAACCAAATCCATGGTTACAATTTGCTGAATCACACAATAAAGGTGATAAAGTAAGTGGTAAGATTAAATCAATCACTGATTTTGGTATCTTCATCGGTTTAGATGGTGGTATTGATGGTTTAGTTCATCTTTCTGATATTTCTTGGAATTTATCAGGCGAAGAAGCTGTTAAAGCTTATAAGAAAGGTGATGACATTGAAGCAGTTGTGTTACAAGTTGATGCCGACCGTGAACGTATCTCTTTAGGTATTAAACAACTTGAAGATGATCCTTTCAATAACTTTGCAAGTAACTATAAAAAAGGTGCAATTGTTAAAGGTAAAGTTACTGCTGTTGATGCTAAAGGCGCAACTATCGAAATCACTGATGGTATTGAAGGCTACTTAAAAGCTCAAGATATTGCTCGTGAACGAGTTGAAGATGCTACAACTGCATTGAAAGTTGGTGATGAAGTAGAAGCTAAAATCGTTAACATCGATCGTAAAACACGTGCTATTTCATTATCAGTACGTGCTAAAGATGAAGCTGACGAAAAAGAAGCTCTTGCCGCTGTAAATAATACTACAACTCAAGAAGACGCGTCATTTACTAACGCAATGGCGGAAGCATTCAAAGCTGCGTCAAAAACTGAATAAAATTATTTATTCTAAAAGAAAAAGAGGGCTTGCCCTCTTTTTCTTTTGTGGTATAAAATAAACCGAATGTATGCCACATAGACAAAATAGGAGTGACCATGAACAGATCGGATTTAGCAGAAAAGATAGTAAGCTGGCGGGCACACCTTCCTGTGCAACTAGTGGATGATACTGTTAGAGATATTATTGAACAGATCATTTTAGCTATGGAAAGTAACGATCGAGTTGAAATACGCGGCTTTGGTAGTTTTAGTTTAAATTACCGCGCCCCACGTAAAGCAAGAAACCCAAGAACAGGTGGTAATGTTGAAGTTAAACATAAATATATACCACACTTCAAACCGGGTAAAGAATTGCGTGAAAGAGTTAACAATGCTATGAAGGCATAATAGTTATACTCCATGTTGGAAGCCTTTGAGTTGCATCAGAGGCTTTATTATTTTTATATTGCTACCATCATTTACTTCAAATCAATACCCTTCAATTTATATTAATCTAAATAGCCAAATTCTAGCTGTCATTTAGCCATTATTGATTAGCTAAATAGTTTTTGTTACTAAAATAAATTAACTAAAAAATTTACATAATTGATAAAACTGGAAGCTAACTCCAAATTATTAACTTGGTTTGTTTTTTGTTAATAACTGCATGCTAGGCTTTAGCATCATTTATTTTCTGTTGTTAACGATAATACCAATGCGTCAATTTTATTCCTTTGATTTGCTAGCACTTGTTTTTGCATTAGGTTGTTTGCCATTAATGTGGTTAACAGCATTACCATCCAATAATCAGTGGTATTTTCTATGCTGTTTATTGGTTATTTGGCTGTTGATTATACCGACTAAATTCCGTCACTATAAGGTGGTTATTGCTGTGTTGTTATTAAGTTTTTTATGGTCAACAGCTTACTCAAAACAATATTTATCTAATACCATTCCTTATATTGATAAAACCTTGTTGGTACAAGCTAAAGTAACCAGTGTGAATACCCGTGGACAATTTACTCAACCAGCAAGTAGCTATATAAAATTTGTTATTATTAATCTAGAAGATCATTCATTAGCCTCAACAATTCCGATTTTAGTTTACTGGGACCAGCCAGATATGCCGATGGCTGGACAAATTTGGCAATTAAAATTAAAAACTAAAGTGGTTCATAGTTATTTGAATCAAGGTGGTTTTGATAGTCAACGTTTTGCTATTAGTAATCGGAGTTTATTAACAGCTAAGGTAGTTTCAGCTCATTTACTAAATGATGAATATAATATTAAGCAGAAGGTGGTTAACCAAGCCTTACCCTATATTAACTTATTCCCTTATCGGGACATTTTACTGGCATTAGCATTTGGTGATCGTTCGCATTTAGAAGATGATAATCGGCAGATTATGTTGCAAACCGGAGTAGCTCATTTAATGGCAATTTCAGGTATGCATATTGCAATGGTGTTTATGTTATGTGCATTTATTTGCAAACTTAGTTTATTATTGGTTTCGCAACGTTTTATTTATTATGGTATGCCAATAATATTTGGTTGGTTATGTGCCTTGTTTTATGCTTGGCTAACTGGCCTTAATCCGCCGGCATTACGAGCTATTTTAGCGTTATCTATTTGGATTTATTTACGTTATCAAAATTATCAAATTAGCTCATGGCAAAAAATTAATCGCATTATTGCTGCTTTATTACTGTTTGATCCTTTAATGATTTTATCTGACAGTTTTTGGCTTTCATGTTATGCGGTGTTGAGTTTAGTTTTTCTCTATGAATGGTTACCTTTACCTAAGTATATGCAGCGTCAAAAACGTTGGTACTTAGTTAGGCTGTTACATCTACAATTGGGTTTGATATTACTTTTGTTACCCATCCAACTTTGGGTTTTTCATGGTACTAGTCTGGTATCCTTATTGACCAATTTAATCGCAATTCCAACAATTTTATTATTAACTTTTCCGATTATTTTATTAGCTTTGTTGTTTAGTTTAATTAATTGTTTCCATGTTGCTTTGGGTTGTTGGTTTATTGCTGAACAGTCACTTGAATGGCTATTTTATTGTTTAAATCAGTTTAACTGTGGTTGGTTTACTATCGCAGCTAATGGTTATTTATTAAGCCTAAGTGGTTGGTTAGTGATCATTGTTATACGTACTGAATGTTGGCGCCGTTTTTTTATGACTTTATTGGTAATATTGGTAATTTTAATTACCCCATTTTTTAAACAACAAGATTTTTTATGGCGTTTGGACATTTTAGATGTTGGGCATGGTTTAGCGGTAATTATTCACAATGGTAAGTCAGCAATTATCTATGATACGGGTGCTAAATGGGAAACAAGTTCAGCCATGCAGCGCGTTATTATTCCTTTTTTACAATGGCATAATTTAGAAGTGCAAGGCATCATCATTAGTCATCAACATAATGATCATATTGGTGGTTTATCTGAGTTACAACAGCTTTACCCTAAAGCATGGGTAATGAGTTCATCCTTTAAATTGAATAATAGTTATCCATGTATTGCCGGTAATAGTTTGACTTGGCAGAATTTAACTTTGCAAGTGTTATGGCCAGATAAATTAGTAGATTATGCCCAGAATGAAAATTCTTGCGTGATCCAAGTTAGTGATGGTCATTTTAAGGTATTGCTAACTGGCGATTTAGAGCGTAATCAGGAATATCAATTAATATCCAGATATCAACAAAAGCTTTCGTCAACTTTCTTGCAAATGCCCCATCATGGCAGTGGCACTTCATCGAGTTATGCTTTTTTGAATTATGTGGCACCTGACTTTTCTTTTGCTAGTACCTCACGTTATAACCCGTGGAAGTTACCATCCTATAAAGTTATTAATCGTTATGAAGAGTTGCATTTACCTTACCATGTTACTGCTAAATCCGGGCAAATGAGTTTGTTTATTCAGCAGAATAACTGGACTTTAAAAACTATGCGCGCTCAAATAAACCCTAGGTGGTATCATGATTGGTTTGGTAGTTTGCCAATTTATGAGTAAAATAAACAAAATTCAGGTGATGAGTAAATATCAATAGTTTAGTGCATTACCAAATATTAATGAGTGAAAGTTAAGTTATGATAGAAAAATTATGGTACGGTAAAAATCACTTGTTTTGGTTACTGTTATCATTTTCTTGGTTATATGGTTTGATTGCTAGTGGACGGCGTAAATTATACCAATTTGGCATATTAAAGTCTTGGCGGTCGCCAGTACCCATTGTGGTTATTGGTAATTTATCTGCTGGTGGTAATGGTAAAACACCGTTAGTAATTAGTTTAATTGAGTCGTTAACAGCAAGAGGCATGCGCGTTGGTGTGGTGTCGCGGGGTTATGGGGGTAAGGCTGATACTTATCCGTTACTGTTAAATGATAATACTACCACCACACAAGCGGGTGATGAGCCGGTACTGATTTATCAACGAACTAAAGTTCCGGTTGCCGTAGCCCCTAATCGTTGCCAAGCGGTACAATTACTTTTAAAACAGCATAAATTAGATGTAATTTTGACTGATGATGGTCTGCAACATTATGCGTTAGCTCGTGATGTAGAAGTGGTTGTAGTAGATGGTAAACGCTTGTTTGGTAATGGTTGGTGGATTCCTGCCGGACCTATGCGTGAGCGAGCTAATAGATTGAAATCTGTCGATTTAATCGTAATAAATGGCGATAGTGTGAATAATCTCGTTAAACAATACCCTAATAAAACCTATACTATGCAATTAGCTCCATTGTATGCGGTGAATTTATTAACCCAAGAGAAAAGGGTATTAACTAATCTACATAATATTTGTGCCATCGCTGGAATTAGTAATCCACAACGTTTTTTTACTATGCTAACTACGCTAAAAGCCGATGTTATTAATACCACATCTTTTGCTGATCATCAAAAATTTACCCCTACATTGTTGGCTAATATAGCTAGTAATGAACAAACGCTTTTAATGACGGAAAAAGATGCGGTAAAATGTCGACAATTTGCGTTACCTAATTGGTGGTATCTACCGATAGATGCGGTATTACCTATTGCGGCAGTAGATCAGATTTGTTCATTGCTAGCTAATATAAAATCACTAAGAGAATAAAAAATGAAACCAATACTCCTTAGCGCTATCGCTTGCCCTAAATGTCATGGTGAACTGCAATATGATGCCGAACACCAACAGTTAATCTGCCAATCAGATAAGCTGGTTTATGCAGTGAAACAAGGCATTCCGGTGTTACTTGAAAGCGAAGCTCAGCCACTGGTTCAGCCATTGGCGCAACCACCAATCATTCAAGAATAGAATATTAAGGCTTTAGTTATGAAATTTTCAGTTATTATCCCTGCTCGCTATGCGTCCAGTCGTTTGCCAGCTAAACCTTTGGCCGATATTCATGGTAAACCTATGATTGTGCGTGTAATGGAACAAGCCCAAAAATCATCAGCTAATCGGGTCATTGTGGCGACTGATCATCAGCAAGTTTTTGAGGTAGTAAAAAGTTATGGTGGTGAAGTTATTCTTACTAGTGATAAACACAATTCCGGTACAGAGCGTTTAGCTGAAGTAATTAATGCCTATCAATTTGCAGATGATGAAGTTATTGTCAATGTCCAAGGTGATGAGCCTTTAATTCCACCTATTATTATTGATCAAGTTGCAGCCAATTTAGTGCAATATAAAACCGGCATGGCTACGCTAGCTGTTCCAATTACTTCAGTTGAGGAAGCCTTTAACACCGGAGCGGTTAAAGTTGTTACTGATAAAGATGGTTATGCGTTGTATTTTTCGCGCGCGACTATTCCATGGGATCGTGATCGTTTTGCTAAAGCTACTGATTTGTATAAGCAAACCAGTATTGGCAATTTTTATCTGCGCCATATTGGCATTTACGCTTATCGTGCTGGTTTTATCCGTCAATATGTTAGTTGGGAGCCTTCAGCTCTTGAGCAAATAGAAATGTTAGAACAACTCAGAGTGCTTTGGTATGGTGAAAAAATTCATGTTGAAGTAGCTAAACAATCACCAGCAATTGGTGTGGATACCCAAGAAGACTTAGAAAATGTCAGGGCATTATTTAAGGAGCAATAATGGCACAATTTAATGGATTTACTCAGGCTGGGCTCAATTTTCTCCAAGATGCTTGGATTAATAATAGTCGCTCATGGTTTGAAGAACACCGTGCGATTTATGATAATGATTTGGTTAAGCCGTTTCGATTGCTTGTAGAACAATTGACTCCGGCAATGCTTAAAATCGATGAATGGTTTGAAACCCGTCCGGCAATAGGTAAAACCATATCGCGCATTCATCGTGACACTCGCTTTTCTCACGATAAATCTTTATATCGAAGTCGTTTATGGTTGACTTTTAAACGCCCCAATCGTGATTGGAAAGAGGCGCCCGCTTATTTTTTTGAGATTAGCCCGGATAGTTATCAATATGGTCTGGGTTATTACTGTTCGTCTAAGCAAACGATGGATATTTTTCGAGAAGAGATTTTGAATGATACCGCTAAATTTCTGCAGGTTATTCGTTGTGTTAAAAAACCATTTGCGTTAGTTGGCGAAAGTTATAAGCGACCATTAATTAAACAACAAGATGAAAAGATTGCCACTTGGTACAATCGTAAAAATCTGGCGGTTATGGTAAGTAACCAGCAAATTGATGATGTGTTAAATGCTGATTTACCTAACAAATTAGCCAAAGGGTTTAAACAGCTAGTACCACTTTATGATTATTTTATGCGAGTGGAAATGATAAAAAATATTCCTAAACTATAATGGTTATTCAATTATAAGTTGCTTATTGAATATGCAATAGTTTAATACAGTTGTAATATTAAAGATTAAATATTGGGAAAATTCAAAATTAATTCTTTGATGCCATTAATAATGAACTGCGTACCAACACATACCAATAAAAAACCCATAATTCTAGAGGTGGCTTCAATACCACTCTTGCCCATAAAACGCATGATACTACCAGCGCTACGCATGCAAAACCATAGAATAATGCATAACAGTAATGGCACTAGAATTGACGCCGTATAAACAACCCAGTTAGAAACATCATAACCACCATTATTTACGGTGGAAGCCATACTAATAATCATGGCTATAGTTCCTGGACCGGCTGTACTTGGCATGGCTAATGGTACGAAGGCAATGTTATTCGATGGTTCTTTCTTTTTAGCATCTGCTTCCAAGGTTTTATGCGATGGTTGCTGTGGAAAGAGCATTCTAAAACCAATTACTCCAACAATTAATCCACCAGCAATTCGTAGGCCAGGAATGGAAATGCCAAATGTGCTCATGATGAGTTGTCCACAATAGAATGAAGCAACCATAATAATAAACACATAAATACAAGCCATTTTAGACTGGTAATTTCGTTCTTCGTTAGTCATATCCCCGGATAAACCGAGTAATAGTACTACCGTGGTTAACGGATTAGTTAACGGAATGAATAAAATTAACCCAAAGCCAACAGTTTGTATAAGCTCTAACATAGATTTACTTAATACCTAATAACCCACAAATTTGTATAAGTATAAATGAAATAAGTAAAATATGATATATGGGCGGCTTTTAATGCCGCCCAATATTAGATGAGATGGAAGAGATGAATTAAAATGGAATATCGTCATCAAAATCCATTGGTGGTTCTGGTGCTTTTGGTTGTTGAGTATTAGCCGATTGGATAGGTGTAGGACTAGCTGCTCCTGGTGCTGATGAAATATTATTAGCACTTTGTCCCCAATTTTGTGGGCTTTCAATACCATCATTATTACCACTACGAGAATGTAATATTTGCAAGGTGCCACCCATAGGATTAACAACAACTTCGGTTGTATAACGATCTTGACCAGATTGATCTTGCCATTTGCGAGTTTGTAATTGGCCTTCAATATATACTTGAGCACCTTTTTTAACATATTCACCAACAATTTCAGCTACTTTACCAAAGGCAACTACGCGGTGCCAATCTGTACGATCGCGAGTTTCACCAGTTTGTTTGTCCTTCCAAACTTCTGATGTAGCAACACTCATTGTAGCTACACTAGTTCCATTTGGCATGACACGAACTTCGGGATCTTGACCTAAATTACCTATTAAAATGACTTTATTTATTCCTCGGCTTGCCATTATTAACTCCTAAAAATTGCCTATATTTATATTAGTGGAGTATTGTAACATGAGACAGAGCTAACATCATCGATTTTAATTTAATATTGGAAGATAGTTTTCAATTTGTAAAGATGGAGAAAGATTGGCTTAGACATAGGAATTTATTACTATTACGAGTATAATGCCACACATTTGTTGATGCAATGTGCTAAAGAATTTTCCTCAAAGGAGGCCTTATGATTAATGCGTTTGGACTAAAAAACAAACAATTAGTGAAAATTAATGAAGGCGATATAAATAATGCGACCTGGATTGATTTAATTGAACCAGAAGAAGCCGATCGCGATTTTGTTTTAACACATTTAGGACAAAATTTAGCAACCAGTATCGAACTAGATGACATCGAAGCATCTGCTCGTTTTTTTGAAGATAATGAAGGTTTGCATGTTCACTCATTCTTTTTTTATGAAGATGCAGAAGATCGTGCTGGTAACTCAACTGTAGCCTTTACTGTGCATAATGGCCGTTTATTTACGCTACGTGAACGTGATTTACCGGCATTTCGTTTATACCGCATGCGGTCTCGTTACCAAGGAATGAATGATGGTAATCCCTATGAAGTATTACTAGATTTGTTTGAAGTAAAAGTCGAACAGTTAGCCGATCAAATTGAAAACATATACAGTGAACTTGAAGAACTTAGTTTAATTATTATGGATCGTTCAGCACAAGAACATTATGACGAAGCCATTACCTCACTGGCTGAACTTGAAGACACTGCGTGGAAAGTGCGTTTGTGTTTAATGGATAGTCAGCGGGCGGTTAACTATTTAGTCCGTCGGGCAAAAATGCCGGTAGATCAATTAGAGCAAGCGCGGGAAGTCATTCGCGATATTGAATCACTAGTACCACATAACGAATCACTATTCCAAAAAGTGAATTTCCTAATGCAGGCAGCAACTAGCTTTATTAATATTGAGCAAAGCCGTATTATTAAAATTTTCTCGGTGGTGTCAGTGGTATTTTTACCTCCGACTGTGGTGGCTTCCGCCTATGGGATGAATTTTGAATTTATGCCGGAATTAAAATGGGAATATGGTTACCCATTTTCTTTAATTTTAATGTTATTAGCTGGTGTGGCACCATATATTTATTTTAAACTCAAAAAGTGGTTATAGATTAAAACTAAACAAATTAATCACAATTCTGGCATTCACGATATCGCCTACAAGGCCATGGTAGCAAATAGATATAATTATATTTAATTAAATTAAAAGTCGATTGTTTAAAAAGAGAATAACATGAATAAATATGCTTTAGTAACTGATATCGGTGGTACCAATGCCCGTTTTGCACTGTATAACTTAGTTACTAATGAGTTATCCGCTATAACTAAAATTGTAATTGCTAAAGATGCAGTATTATTAACTTTAATAAAAGATTATATCCAAGCTCAATCAGTACAAATTGATATGGCTTGTATTGCTATTGCTTGCCCTATTGGCGATGAAGATGTGGTTAATATGACCAATAATGATTTATCATTTTCTCGCTCACAATTAATTAAACAGCTTAATTTAACTAAGCTCGAAGTTATTAACGATTTTACGGCTATATCTTATTCTATCCCCAAACTAACTCAACAAGATTTAGTTAAAATTGGTGGAGAAGAACCTAATCAAAACTATCCGATTGCTATTTATGGTGCGGGTACCGGGCTTGGAGTGTCACATTTAATTAAGGTTAATCAACATTGGATTAGTTTATCGGGTGAAGGTGGACATACTGAATTACCTATGACTAATGCAGAAGAAGACAGTATTTTAGCGCAGTTACGCAAAAAATTTGGGCGCGTGTCAACTGAACGGTTTTTATCGGGTAGAGGCTTGGTAAATATTTATCAGGCATTATTGCAAATTAATAACCAACCAGTGGTTGAAATTACACCAGATGTTATTGTGCAACAAGCCTTAGCAAATAGTTGCCCAATTTGTTTACAAACATTAACTCACTTTTGTACTTTCATGGGACGATTCGGTGGTAATTTAGCATTAACACTTAATACTCAAGGTGGTGTGTATATTGCTGGTGGTATTGTGCCACGGTTTATTGAGTTTTTTAAATCTTCGCCATTTAGAAGTGCATTTGAGAATAAAGGTCGAATGTTATATTTAATGAAAAAAATACCGGTGTATGTTATTACTCATGAAGACCCCGGTTTACTTGGTGCTGGTGTATATTTACAAAATAGTCTTTAGTGATAATAGGGTATTGAAAGGATATTATTTTATGATGTGGTGTTACATTTATCGGAGTACTAAAAAAGAAAATTGTTATTTATATATGGAAAATGAGAACGATTTTTCGCCAATTCCTGAAAAGATACTTTCTATTTTTGGTACCCCAGTATTTGTTATGAAGGTATTACTTGATGGTAAAAGGCGTTTTGTAGTTGGTAGTTCTGATGAAATTGAACAAAAAATAAAAAGTGATGGATTTTTTTTACAAATGTTATCGGAAGATGATTTCAAAGTATGATTGAGCCATTTTGGGAATATAAAACCTTAGATCAAATGACTGATGAAGAATGGGAACAGCTTTGTGATGGTTGTGGTCAATGTTGCCTGAATAAATTAATCGATGAAGATACGGATGAAATTTTATATACCAATGTTGCTTGTAATTTATTAGATTCGAATACTTGCCAATGCCGGCATTATCATAACCGTTTTGACTATGAGCCTGATTGTATTAAATTAACTCGTGTAAATCTTTTTACCATTGAATGGTTACCATTAACTTGTAGTTATCGTTATTTTTCGAACCATGGTCGCCTACCTGAATGGCACCCGCTTATTACCGGTAATAAAAAACAGATGCACAAATTAAAAATTTCGGTAAAAAATCGGATTGTTTATGAAAAAGATGTGATTTGTTGGGAAGATCATATTATATAAAGTAAAGGGAGCCAGTGCTCCCTCATTTTTATGTTGATTTAAAGTAAAATCCACAAAAAACCAAAAATCTCAATAGCGAGCATATTGAGGAAAATAAGAACAAATACAACAATCATAAATGAAATATCTATAACCCCAATTGGCGGCACTATGCGGCGAATAGGTGTAACTAAAGGCTCAGTTAACTGGGTTAGAAGTTCATCTGCTGTGGATTGTCCTCGACTTACCCAGCTTAAAATAGCCCTAAATAGTAGCAACCAAAATAGTAAATGTCCTAGTGCATGAGCTATAGCCGCAAAAGCAAAGAATAGATAATCAATATTCCAAATAGGTGCATTAATGGTTCCATAATATAAAACAAAAATGACTTTAATTAAGGCAACTACATATAATAGTATCCAAGTGGCGGTATCAAACCGTCCAATTGCAGGAATGAGTCTGCGTAATGGCCCAATGATAGGTTGGGTAATACGGACAATGAATTGAGTAAATGGATTATAAAAGTTGACGCGAATGCGCTGCATCCATAATCGTAGAATTAGAATATATAGGCAAACAGTTAAAATCGTTTTTCCTAAAAAGAAAAGCGCTGCCATTTAAAACTCCTTAAAATTTGCATAGTCTGCAATATATCATAAATATTGCCGCGCTCCAAAGATCGCGGTGCCAATACGAACCATGGTACTTCCAGCAACAATGGCTGCTTGCATGTCGCCGGTCATGCCGATTGATAGTGTTTTCATAAAGGGATAATCGGTTTGTAATGACTGTAATAACTGTTGCATTTGTTTAAAAACTTTAAGTTGTTTATCAAAATCATTTTCTATTTCAGGAATTGCCATTAAGCCACGCAAACTTAAATTTGGCAGGTTGACAATCTGTTTAACTAATTCTACCACTTGGTCAGGAGCTACCCCAGATTTACTGGCTTCTTGGCTAATGTTAACTTGAATAAGCACATTCAGCTTGGTCATATTAGCCGGACGTTGATCATTTAATCGTTGGGCAATTTTTAACCGATCAATAGTATGCATCCAATCAAAATTCTCGGCTACTAATTTAGTTTTATTGGATTGTAATGGACCAATAAAGTGCCAAATTAACGGTATGTCCGGCATGGTTTGTTTGAAATAGTGGATTTTTTCCACCCCTTCTTGAACATAATTTTCACCAAATGATAACTGACCAGCATTGATTGCTTCTGTGATTTGGTTTACAGGTTTGGTTTTACTAACTGCAATAAGTTCAATGGTGTTGGGATCTCTTTCGCATTCTACGGCAATTTTGTGAATTTTATTTTTTATAGCAAGTAAATTGTCAGGTACGCTATTCATGTTAATTTCCATTTAATAATCGGTATGTCAAATTTCGTCTTAAATTCAATATTAGCGCTTAGTGTAACTCAAAAGGCTTCAGATTTGCATCTTTCAAGTGGTGAATCAGCTTGTATGCGCATTAATGGACAACTACAATTTTTGTCTGAACAAAAATTACTCCCCCATAGTTTGGAAACTGAACTTTTAAGTTTACTCAATCAATCACAACAAACACAATTACAACAACAAGGCTATATTGATTTGGCTTATCAGGTTGCTGAAATAGGTCGCTTTAGAGTAAATATTTTTTATCAGCAACGGGGAATTTCGGCTGTTTTCAGAGTTATTAATCACTCCATTCCCACTTTGTCAGAAATAGCTGTCCCGGAAGTATTAAAAGAACTTGTAAAAAATACTCATGGCATTATTTTGGTTACCGGGGCTACTGGTAGTGGTAAATCAACTACATTAGCTTCATTAATCCAACATATCAATTTATATGAAGCTAAACATATTATTACTTTAGAAGATCCAATCGAATTTATTTACCAAAATGTACAATCACTAATTCAGCAACGAGAGGTACCCAACTTCGAGATGGCTATTGATAGTATTTTAAGGCAAGATCCTGATATTATTTTGTTAGGTGAATTACGCAATAAAGCAACGATCCAAGCAGCATTAACAGCGGCAGAAACCGGGCATTTAGTGCTGGCTACTTTACATACCAGTTCCGCCATTCAAAGCATTAATCGTATTGTAGATGTATTTAATGGATCAGAACGCGACTTTATTCGTACTCAATTATCCAGTAGCTTAAAAGCAATTATTAGTCAAAAATTAGTTGCCAATAATAGTGGGCGCAAAGCTTTATTTGAAATACTAATTAATACACCCGCGGTAAGCAATTTAATTAATGAAGGTAAAATTAAGCAGATTTTTTCATTAATGCAAACCGGGCAACAATATGGCATGCAGTTAATGCCTAATAATTAAATCAGATTTGGTTTTACCATTCAGATCACAATGTTGTAGTATTAAATTAACAAAATTATCTTTAAAATGTTGTATCTGACTTATTTACATTTTTATAAAGATAAAATCCTAAGTTTTATGTTAAAAATACTCTATAATTAACCAATACATATTTAATACTGAGGGCATAAATAAATGGAACAACGTATAGGCTTTATTGGTTTAGGTAATATGGGAAACGCTATATTACAAGGTGTTTTGACTAGCAAAAAAGTCGCTGGTCCTCAACTTTTTGTTTATGATACTCATCCTGAAAAAGGGCAAGCACTAAATCAAACTTATTTGGTTAATAACCTTGATTCAGCTCGTGATGTAGCAAGAGAATCTGACATCGTATTTGTTGCGGTAAAACCTAATGTGATTGTAGATGTATTAAATGATATTCAAAAAGAATTAAAAAAGAATACTATTGTAGTGTCAATTGCTGCTGGCGTGACTATAAAAACTATCGCCAAAAGTGTTGGCTACGAACAAAAAATAGTGCGAGTAATGCCAAATACACCAGCATTAGTTAATGCTGCCATGTGTTCAATTACCCCTAATACCGAAGTTACTGAAGAGGAACTCGATACTATTCAATTATTGTTAAATTGTATTGGTGAAACTGAAGTAGTTCCTGAATACTTGATTGATGCGGTAGCCGGTGCTAGCGGCTCATCGCCAGCATTTGTGTTTATGTTTATTGAAGCACTAGCTGATGGTGCGGTCAAAGGTGGTTTAACAAGAAAACAGGCTTATAAATTTGCGGCTCAAGCCGTTCTAGGGTCAGCAAAATTACTGCTGGAAACTGGAAAGCATCCAGGTGAATTAAAAGACATGGTTTGTTCACCAGCGGGTACTACCATTGAAGGAGTACAAAAACTTGAACAACATGGTTTTAGAGCCGCGGTAATAGAAGCAGTTGAGGCAACTATATTAAAATCTCAAGCGATGGCTGAAAAATAATCTAATCAATGTTATCCGTTTTAGTTCTACTTTAGACTTAGTTTTACTAAGACGGATAATTGTCTATAAGTTAGCAACTATTACAGTAATTAATAAAATAGTTGCAAACATTCCTTGCATAAGCCTGCAATATATGAGTTAATAGTAAACAGCATATGACGTGCAGATTTATTTAGTAACATTTTGATATCAGCAGTTTGTAGTTTACTTTCTATCTTAGATTAGCATTAGTTCTCTTCAACTCCCCTCTCAGTGTTTATAAGTAGTCTAAGTTTTATGTATTTTGAATGTGGCCTTATCGGCTGAGATTATTTTTAAAAGGAAGATTATTATGTCTAAGAAAACTGGTCAAGTTAAATGGTTTAATGAAAGTAAAGGTTTTGGTTTTATCTCCCCATCAGATGGTAGTAAAGATGTGTTTGTACACTTTTCTGCAATTTCTGGTGATGGATTCAAAACCTTAACTGAAGGTCAACAAGTGGAATTTTCTATCCAAGATAGTCCACGTGGCCCTTCTGCAACAGATGTTACTGCAATTTAATTCATATCCTTACTTTTTTCCTATCAGTAACTAATTACTGATAGGATATCTTATTTTTCTAGACTTACTTAGTTAATTTCAATATTATATTCCATGCAAAAATATTGATATTTTTGCCACTATTATAGTAATTAAATTATTTGTATATAAGGATGAAATTAATGAAAAAGTTAGCGTTTATTGTGGCTCTAATGAGTATGTCTTCTGTCGCTATGGCTGATTTATCAGCAACATGTAAAACTTATTTTGATAAAATTGATACGTTAGTTAAATCTATTCCCGATGATGCCGCGACTAAACAACAAACTGATTTGATCAAACAAAATCTAGAAGCAGGTAAACAACAAGTTGCTGCATTACCTGAATCCCAACAAGACAATGCTTGTAAGCAAGGCGAAGAAGTACTTAAACAAATGGAAGCCGCGCTATCAAATGCTAAAAAATAAAAACTATCCCGCACAATAGTAACGCTTATTTAGCGTTGATTATTATGGCGGAAATTCCAAGGGGCGATTGGATTTTTATCTTTCCAAAGCCCTTTTTTATTGCTCTTAGCATTATCTTCTAAGGTGACCATTTTCTTGTTCTTCGCCACACCTTTATAGCGGTAAGCCCAAGCATAGCCGTTTGCAACCATTTTTGCATTGATATCAACATTATTCTTGATAATGGTAGCTAATGTTCTTTGGTAGACATCTTTGCCTTTATCTTTCACCAACACCGTGTCACCAGCAATTAAAGAGGCAAGATATTTTCTAGAAGCATTGCCGTAAGCTTGGTGACTCTCTGGTGCATCAATATCTAATAAGCGAATACGGAATTTCTGTTTTTGTAGTGTTAATACTTCAATGGTATCACCATCAATCACCTTGACGACTTTGCCTTTAAAATCAGCATGAGCGAGGGTAATTAAGGAAAAAAATAAAATAAGACTAATAAAAAATTGTTTAATAAAATGCATAATCAATAATAAATAGCTGAAATTGATAATATTATATACTGAGTACAAATGGATACTCAATTAGTATAAGGTACCAAGATTGATTAATAGCCATTAAAAAGATGACTATTACTGGCTAAAGATTAAATGATAATAAAAAAAATTAGATAGTTAGTGCTAAGAGGCTAATATGCCGTCGCATTATTGACTAACTGATTTTATCTTTCTTCCATCACCGTAATAGTTGGTTTTTGGCGACCATGTAGGAAAAAGTAAAGTATCATTGATAATAAACTGATTAATGCACATATCAAATATAATCCACGATAACCAGTATAAGGAATAAGATGACCCATAAAATAGGGTCCAAGCCCAATACCAAAATCAAATAATATAAAATAGGTTGAAGTGGCTTGCCCAACTTTATGATGAGGGGAAACTTTTACAGCCACGGCTTGAGCGGTTGATTGAAAGTTACCAAAACCGAGCCCTATTAATGCGCTGGAAAGCAATAAAACCCAAGCATTGTATGCAATACTAAGTACAATAAAGCCAATGGTGAGTAATAACAAAGTTGGGTAAATAATAACATTTTCACCTTTTAGATCGAATAATCGACCACTAAATGGTCGTGAAATCAAAATAAATATGGCGTAAATAGCAAAGAAGAAACTGGCAGCTTCGATTAAATCCAACTCTTGCGCATAAAATGAAAGATAAGCTTGAATGGCTGCATAGCCTACAGAAACTAGCATTACAATAAATGAAATTCGTAGCGCACTAGGTTCGATGTAACTTGATAGTTGTAACCATGAAGCTTTGTTTTGGTTTGTTTGGGTTTGCGGTTTATTAATCACTAATTTATTCGCTTGTAGTTGTAAAGTAATGACTAAACAAATCGCCCCAATAACAACAGCAAAATAAAACAATATGTTGAAGTGAACATGTTGTACAAGTAGCATTCCGGCAAAAGGACCTAATGCTGTAGCTAAAATGGTGCTTAAGCTAAAATAACTTATCCCTTCACCACGACGATTATGTGGCACTATATACACCACAATAGTTCCGGTTACGGTGCCAATTACGCCAACAAAAATACCACTTATAAAACGAATAAAGATTAATGAAGGTAGATTAAAAGCCGTAAGGTATAACGCCATGGTAATGATAAAACCAATAATGCCAACAAAAAGGACTTTTTTGCAGCCAATCATTTCCAAGAAAAATCCGGTTATAAACCTTCCCACCAAGCAACCTATAACCATAGTTCCGGTAACTAACCCAGCCATACTTTTACTCGCGGCAAAGGTATCAACAACATAATTACCAATGGTTACTAGCAACATATAATAGCTGAGCAGAACTAATAGATTAATTGCTGCAACAACAATAAAGTCAGCACTCCACAATTTTGTTTGTGATTGATTATCCATAATAAAACAACTTATTTGTGCTTTTAATATTCACAAATAAATATACTCATTATTCATCCATACTATTTCTGATTGAGTGGCAACGAAAACACCAGAAGGATTTATTTTTACCCGTAAATATTTGGGTATAAATTCGGTATATCTATTTTAATGGTTGATAAAGATTATCCATTTACTAACACTACTATGAGCAAATGAGTAATTTAATTCTGCCAATATCAGCAAGGGGAATGGGCATCGCTGAGGACTATAGGACGATTTTTAAATTATTTCAATAAGTTGAAATAAAATAGCATTTTTTGTTTAAACCTTACTAACTCTTGATTAGTAAGGTTTATGTAATAGTGAAAAGTTAAAAACTGCTGGTATCTTTGAATAAGCCAACCTTTAGATCGGTGGCTTCATAAATTGGTTTACCATCAACTAAAACTTCGCCATCACCAATCCCCATAATTAATTTACGGTTAATGACTCGTTTAAAGTGAATTTTATAAGTCACTTTTTTATTATTGGGTAATACTTGACCTTTTAGTTTAAGTTCACCTACACCCAAAGCTCGGCCTTTACCTTTGCCGCCAAGCCAACCTAAATAAAATCCTACTAATTGCCATAAAGCGTCAAGTCCAAGGCAACCAGGCATAACGGGATCGTTTTTAAAATGACACTTAAAGAACCATAAATCCGGATTGATGTCCAGTTCAGCTTCGACATAACCTTTGCCAAAATTTCCACCATTTTCATTCATTTCGATAACACGATCCATCATTAACATTAAATCGGATGGTAACGGGGGGCCATCATGACCAAATAATTCATTATTACCTGATTTAATCAGATCTGCTTTGTCGTATGAAGATTTACGTTCAAATGTCATATAAAAACCTTTTGTTTGTTGTTATTACATAAATGGTTATTGAAATAGTTTTTCAAAAACCATATTATGAAAATTAATCATTATAAAACTAATCTATATCCATTACCTATAGCAATAGATGTGTGCTCTAAAGTTTATGGGCAATTACTATTTTTTGCAATATTTTTGCCATTTACTCAACCAGCTATCATGTTTTTTATCTTGTAGCAGCATTGTTTGCATACGAGCATGAATCAACTTATATAAATTAATACTAGATTCATCTTTATAAGGAATACCGGTTAATAAATAAAGTGCTTCCGCTATATGCTCAACCGCCCAAATTGAAAACTTATCTTGCTTGATTGCTGCAATTACATCGTCATTTAGACTCAAATGGCGTTGATTACTAGCTGGAATAATAACACCTTGTTGCCCGGTTAATCCCTGATGTTGACATACCGCAAAAAAGCCTTCAATTTTCTCATTAACCCCACCAATAGATTGCACATGACCAAACTGATCTACTGAACCGGTAACTGCTAATTGTTGATCTATTGGTTGTTGAGATAGGGCGCTAATTAAAGCACAAAGCCCGGCGAGTGAAGCACTATCACCGTCAATTTCACTATAGGATTGCTCAAACACCAAAGAGGTAGAGAAGGGTAATTGATGATTAATAGCAAATTCAGACATAATAAAAGCCTGCATAATCATCATCCCTTTGGAATGAATATTACCGGCAAGTTCGGTTTTGCGTTCAATATCAATTAACTCACCATCACCAAAATGCACCAAACAGCTTAAGCGTGTCGGTTCGCCAATCATTCTTGGGTAACCGGGATACTCAATCACCGATAAGCCATTAATTTGCCCCACTACTTGATCTTTAGTATTTATCATTATTTGATTAGTAAAAATTTCGTCATGGAAGCGCTCAATTAAGTAATCTTCACGCCATGATTTTTGGGTAATCGCTTGGGTTAAGGAATCATCATCAATGGTATTATTTTTAGCAAAATAAGCAGCATTAACCAGTAATGACTGTAGCCAATCAACAGCTAATGGTAAATAATATTGATCACCAGTGTAACGGGTTGCTTGTTTATACAATTTGGCAAAAGCAGATTTATCGATAGTCGGTAATTGTTGGTTATGAGCAATAAATTGCAAATAACTAAGCCAGTTAGCAATTTGTTCAGTTGATTTGATTGGCAACTCATTTTCAAATTCGGCATAAATTGAGGTTGAATAAAACTCAGGTTCAAATTCCTGTAAATCCGACAAACTTAAGCGATCACCTACCAAAATAATGCGTAAATCAAGTGGCATTGACGGAATAGCTAAAGGTAAAGGATGGGATTCATCAGTGGAAAACCATGCAAACTCTTGTGTAATGACCATCTGTTTTAATTTGGCCCATAAGGAAGGTTGGCTGAGTAGTGAGCGTAACCCTAAAATTAACACCCCACCATTTGCTTGATGCACTAAACCAGCTTGCAATTTGATAGGACCATTTTCTGGTTGCCTAACACAACCAAACAATTTTTCAGCATCAATGGAAGTTGTCGCTAAACAATTATCTAAAGTAGCGAAATTATCTTGTTTACTTTTAGCCGTAGTTAAAGTGATTTTATTTTCACCAAAATAGTAGCTATAACCTAAGTCCGTGTTAGGTAAATTTAATTTAACCGATTGCCTGAGTAAATCAAACAACAACTCACTTTCGTTAGCCTTGAGTAACATAAAGCGCGGTTGGTAATTGGTTCTTGTTGTTGGGCATAACATCGACACAGCAGAAGCAACGCGTGGCTGCCAACTAAGTAAATGGCTAGATTCACTTGGCTCAAAAGGGAATATGGTTTCGTCCTTGGCTATTAGTTCATTAAGTTGATCTAAATTAGGTTGGGTTTGCTTTGCTGAGAGTTGTGTGATTGCCAAAATAGTTATCTTTTGTGTTAGCTAAAATAATCCTCGAATTATAACAAGTATCGTTTATAACGCCAACAGTTAGCAAAATGTTTATGCTAACAAATAAAAAATTTACAGAAAGATTTTTTTAAATCAGGTAAACTACTCGACAATCTAAGGTTTGTTTTACTTTCTTAATAATTATCAGCAACAATTAATATGCTCAAAATCAAAAATAATCACTTCAAGGATGACCGCTCTTCGCAAATAGTTAGCTGGGGGCACTGGTTTACTTTATTTAACATTTTTGTAGTTATTATATTAGGTAGTAGATATTTGTTCATTGCCGATTGGCCGCGAACTTTTATGGGCAGATTTTATGCAATTATCAGCGCTATTGGGCATTTTAGTTTTTTAACTTTTATTACTTATCTGATTTTACTGTTCCCGTTAAGTTTTTTTATCTATTCGTCACGCTGGCAACGAATTATTGCTACGGTCATTGCTACTGTTGGAATATCACTATTAGTTCTTGATATTGATGTGTTTTCGCATTTTCGAATGCACCTCAATTTATCCATATGGAAGTTATTTTCGAGTCAAAATGCTTCTTTTTTGAGCGCGGAATTTATTGCTATTCCTTTTATCTTATTGATTGAGATTTTATTCTCGGTTTGGAGTTGGAAAAAATTACGCAGCTTAAGTAAGCGGAGGCGTTATGCTAAGCCCGTAGTGATTCTATTTATTGTCTGTTTTGTTTCTTCACACTTAATCCATATTTGGGCGGATGCTAATTTTTATAGACCAATAACTATGCAACGCTCAAGTTTACCACTTTCGTACCCACTAACGGCTCGTCATTTTCTGGAGCGCTATGGCTTTATTGAGGAAAATGGTTATCGTGATCGCTTAGCTCAAGAAGGCAATCCTTTTGCTATGGCTATTGAATATCCTCTTGGTCACATTGCCTATGATGAACCTAAAGTAAAACAAAATGTGTTAATGATTGTAATTGATGGTTGGAATAGTAAATTATTAACCAATAACATGCCGTGGTTAAATAAATTTGCTCAAGAAAATATCCAATTTACTAATCATTATGGGGCTAGTAATGAAGCGTATTTAAATGATTTTTCACTGTTCTATGGTTTAGATCCAAATTATTATAACAGTATCTTAACAGGCCACAAACCTTCTGTTTTATTGGATGTGGTTGCTAAACAACATTATAGTCTTGGTTTATTTGCAACTGATGGTTTTGCTGAACCATTATATCGAAATGCATTGTTGTCTAACTTTACTCTGCCTGAACCGAAGAAACAAACAAATAAGCAAGTAACCGATAATTGGATGGCGTGGCATGATGAGCAAAATAAACTAGAAAATCATGCACCATTATTTTCGATTATTCAATATTCACTTAGTGATAAAAATAAAAAAATATCATTAAATGACTATGAGATAGCTGCTAAAAAATTGGATCAATATTTAGAGTCATTGATAGCCTATATGCAATTATCTAATGCTTATGACAATACCGTTATTGTTATTACGGGTACTAATGATGTTGATGTCGATGAGGGTAAAAAAATAGTTACACATAATAATGGTAGTATTTTTAATCGCGAATCAATAAAAGTACCATTGATTATGTTGTGGCCAAATAAAGACAGTGCCCAGATTGGGAAAATAACTACCCAAACTGACATCATGAGAACATTAATGCAAGATGTATTTTTAGTTACTACTCCAGCCAAACAATATAGCCAAGGCCAAAACCTGTTTTATAATAGTAATAACCGCCCATGGATAGTAGCAGGTAATGAAAACGAAATTGCGGCGCTTTATGAGGATAAAACGATTGTCCTTGATGCTTTTGGTCGTTCAAAAATTTATAACCTTGAAGGCAAATTGCAAAAAGGTGAGACCATTAGTTTGCCAATCTTTTTACAAATAGTTACCGAAAACCGCCGCTTTATGGTGGTTGATAATTAAGATGAGTAATGCTGATTTAGTATTAATATGGTAAATTTCTGCTAGTAAAGCTTGTCAAGATGTTTCCTGAGAAGTATACGTTTGAGTATAAAATGTTGGCGTGAAAAATCTAAGGTGAAGCGATTACTTCACCTCTTTTCCCATTGCTTGTAAGTCTGCATGGTAAGAAGAACGAACAAATGGACCACAAGCGGCATGAGTAAATCCTAAAGCTAAAGCTGTTTGTTTAAGTTCATCAAATTCTTTAGGTGAAACATAACGTTCAACCGGTAAGTGATATTTGCTCGGTTGTAAATATTGACCGAGAGTTAACATAGTTACGCCATGGACACGTAAATCTTTTAATACTTGAATTAACTCTTGATTGGTTTCGCCAAGCCCAACCATTAAACCTGATTTAGTAGGAATTTCAGGGTGTTTCTCTTTAAAAGATGCTAATAATTTCAGTGAACCCTCATAGCTAGCGCCTGGACGGATTTTTTTATATAAGCGCGGAATATTTTCTAAATTATGATTAAACACATCCGGTGGATTATCACTCAACACCGCTACGGCTTCATCAATACAGCCACGAAAATCTGGCGTTAAAGTTTCAACTTTAATATTAGGGCTAGATGCGCGTATCTCCGCAGTACATGCGGCAAAATGACTGGCACCACCATCTTTGAGATCGTCACGATCTACTGAAGTAATAACTACATAACGTAGTCTCATTTCTTGAATTGTTTGTGCTAACTTAGTTGGTTCTTCACGATCAGGTGGTAATGGGCGGCCATGAGCAACATCACAAAACGGACAACGGCGGGTACAAATATCCCCTAAAATCATAAAAGTCGCGGTACCATGATTAAAACATTCAGCCAAATTGGGGCAAGACGCTTCCTCACATACAGAATGCAATCCATGTTTACGCATAGTATTTTTGATATGGGCAATATTATCGGAGTGGGCAGATAACTTAATCCGCATCCACTCTGGTTTTTTGAGGGGAGCAGCATCTTCTAAAGTAACCGTAGGAATGAGTCGGGTTTTGTCAGCATCACGGTATTTTGAACTTCTAATAATTGCTTCATTATCTGGCATAATTTTATCTTATCGGTTAGGTAACTGACTAATAAAAAAATCAGTTAACAATTGTTTTATCTCTTGGCGATCAATCGATGCAACATAGTCTTTCAATTGCGTCATTTGCAATCCCGCATAACCACAAGGATTGATGTTATTAAATGGCGTAAGATCCATATTAATATTTAGCGCCAGCCCGTGTAAGGTACAGCCATGTTTTATGTGTAAACCAAGTGAACATATTTTTTTATTGTCAATATACACACCCGGTGCCTCAGTTTTAGCATAAGCCTCAATATTATAATGAGCTAATGTTTGAATAACACAATTTTCTAAATAGTTTACGACTTCACGAATACCAATTTTTCGTCTTTTTATATCCAACAGAATATACATTATTTGTTGGCCGGGAGCATGATAAGTAATTTGCCCACCACGGTCGGTCTGTACTACCGGAATATTTGTTTTAGTTAATAAATGTTCAGGCTTACCAACTTTACCTTGAGTAAATACCGGTGGATGCTCAACTAACCAAATCTCATCGGTTGTTAGTGCATTGCGGTTTAGGGTAAAATCATGCATAGCTTGGTAAGTTTGCATATAAGGTTTGTTACCTAAATCTTTAATGATGACATTATTTGTAAACATAGTTAGTCAATAACATAGTATTAATACGGCAATTAGTAAAACTTTTACAACTATATAACAGATTTTGCTATAGCTTGACAACTGATGGTAAATCACTGTATAAACATACTATCAATCTTTAGGATTTCATTCTTTGTAAAATCATTATTTATCAAATAATTATTATTTTTTTAATTAGTTTATTGAAATAATTGATTAATTTGATAGGAATTAACATTCTTTTCTAAATGTCGGTTTGCTTTACTTTTCTATTGAAAATGGCAGACTTGTATTTAGTTAAGCTCCGTTATGCAGAGTCAAAAGTTATTACAATTAGTTATAGCTTCAGTTATAGCTATGGATAGCGAATACTGCATTTTTTCTAACAAAAAAGAGGTTTTTATATGTCGGATAGGCAAATGAATGATATCGATCCTATTGAAACTCAAGATTGGTTACAAAGTCTTGATTCAATCATCCGTGAGGAAGGAATTGAACGTGCGCAATATATTATTGAACAAATCATCGACAAAGCTAAGCAAGGGGGCGTACCATTACTTTTTGGTTCTTCAACGAGTAATTACATTAATACCATTCCGGTAGAGGAAGAGCCTGCTTATCCAGGTGATTGGGAGATCGAAAGACGCATTCGTTCAACTGTCCGTTGGAATGCTATAATGATGGTGTTAAGAGCCTCTAAAAAAGATTTAGAGCTTGGTGGGCACATGGCATCGTTCCAATCAGCCGCTACTTTTTATGAAGTCTGTTTTAACCACTTTTTTCGGGCTCGTAATGCTAAAGACGGTGGCGATTTTGTCTATTTCCAAGGGCATATTTCACCGGGTATTTATTCGCGAGCCTTTGTTGAAGGACGCTTAACTGAAGAACAACTAGATAATTTCCGTCAAGAAGTTCATGGTAAAGGTTTATCTTCTTATCCGCATCCTAAATTATTACCTGAATTTTGGCAATTTCCTACCGTTTCAATGGGGCTTGGACCAATAAGTGCCATTTTCCAAGCTCGCTTTTTAAAATACCTGAATCACCGAGGTCTTAAAGACACTACGGAGCAAACTGTTTACGCATTTTTAGGTGATGGCGAAATGGATGAACCGGAATCAAAAGGTGCGATTACCGTTGCCACTCGTGAAAAATTAGATAATTTAGTTTTTATCATCAACTGTAATTTACAACGCCTTGATGGCCCGGTTACAGGCAATGGTAAAATCATCAATGAATTAGAAGGTGTGTTTGCTGGTGCTGGTTGGAATGTAATTAAGGTTATTTGGGGCGACCGTTGGGATAAACTGTTACAAAAAGACAAATCGGGTAAACTAATCCGCTTAATGAATGAAACCCTCGATGGTGATTACCAAACTTTCAAATCTAAAGATGGTGCTTATGTGCGTGAACATTTCTTCGGTAAATACCCTGAAACCGCTGAATTAGTTAAAGACATGTCAGACGAAGAGATTTTCCGACTTAATCGTGGTGGTCAAGATCCAGCTAAAATGTATGCTGCATTTAGTCGAGCTAAACAAACAAAGGATCGACCAACAGTTATTTTAGCGCATACCATTAAAGGTTATGGTATGGGGCAAGCAGCTGAAGCTAAAAATATAGCTCACCAAGTTAAAAAAATGAATATGGATGGTGTGCGTCATGTGCGTGATTTCTTTAATATTCCAGTCACTGATGATGCTCTCGAAAAATTACCATATCTCAAATTTGAAGAACACACTCCGGAATATAAATACATCCATGAACGTCGTAATGCTCTAAATGGTTATGTACCTTCTAGATTGACTAAATTCTCAGGCACGGTTTCTATCCCACCATTAAGTGAATTTGCCCCATTACTTGAAGCGCAAACTAAAGAGATTTCAACGACTATTGCCTTTGTGCGTGCACTTAATATCATGTTGAAGGATAAGGATTTGGCACCTCGCTTAGTACCAATCTTAGCTGACGAAGCGCGTACTTTTGGTATGGAAGGTTTATTCCGTCAAATTGGTATCTATAATCCGCACGGTCAACAATATACTCCGCAAGATAAAGAACAAGTGGCTTATTATCGTGAAGATGAGAAAGGTCAAATTTTGCAGGAAGGTATTAATGAAAGTGGAGCCACCGCTTCATGGTTAGCGGCAGCAACTTCTTATAGTACTAACGACTTCCCGATGATCCCTTTTTATATTTATTACTCTATGTTTGGTTTCCAACGAGTAGGCGATTTAATGTGGGCTGCAGGTGATGAACAAGCGCGTGGATTCATGATTGGTGGGACTTCTGGCCGTACTACTTTAAATGGTGAAGGTTTACAACACCAAGATGGTCATAGTCATATTCAAGCCTTAACCATTCCGAACTGTATTTCCTACGATCCGGCTTATGCTTATGAAGTAGCCGTGATTATGCAAGATGGTTTACGTCGTATGTATGGCGATCAAGAAAACGTTTATTACTATATTACCACCCTTAATGAAAACTATGAGCAACCGGCAATGCCTGAAGGTGCTGAAGAAGGTATTCGTCGTGGTATTTATAAACTTGATAGAGTAGAAGGTCAGAAAGGTAAACCATCAGTACAGTTATTAGGCTCCGGTTCTATTTTGCGCCATGTACGTGAAGCCGCGGATATCTTAGCTAAAGACTATGGTATTAGCTCCGATGTATACAGCGTAACCTCTTTCACAGAACTTGCGCGTGAAGGTCAAGATTGTGATCGTTATAATATGTTACATCCAAGCGAAACTCCTAAAGTCCCTTATGTAACGCAAGTGATGAATAACAATCCAGCGGTAGTTTCAACAGATTATATGAAATTATTTGCCGATCAAATTCGTGCTTTTGTACCAGCTGAATACTATAGAGTGCTTGGTACGGATGGTTTTGGCCGCAGTGATAGCCGTGAAAATTTACGCCATCATTTTGAAGTCGATGCATCTTATGTCGTAGTTGCAGCATTAGGCGAACTAGCTAAACGTGGTGATATTGCAGCAAGTGTAGTTGATGAAGCAATTAAAAAGTTCGAAATCAATCCTGATAAACTAAACCCACGTATAGCATAAGAGGTAACGATAATGAGTATTGAAATTAAATTACCCGATATTGGCAATGATGAAGTAGAAGTCACTGAAATTTTAGTTAAAGTGGGTGATAAGGTTGATGTTGATCAATCGTTATTAACGGTTGAAGGTGATAAAGCCTCGATGGAAATCCCGGCACCACAAGCTGGGATTGTCAAATCGATTATCGTTCATGTTGGCGATAAGGTTAAAACAGGCGTTAGCATCATGATGTTTGATGAGGTTGGTGCAAGTACTCCGGCAGCTAAAGAAGCAGCACCGGCAGCCACTTCGGCAACAGCTGCTACCTCCTCAACCACGGCTGCAGCTCCAGCCACAGCAGCTAGCCAAGTTGTTGACGTTAATGTACCGGATATTGGTGGCGACGAAGTTGAAGTTACCGAAATTCTAGTTAAAGTTGGCGACACTATTGCTGTGGATGATTCCTTAATCACAGTTGAAGGCGATAAAGCATCAATGGAAGTACCTGCTACCATTGCCGGGGTTGTTAAGAGTATCACTGTAAAAATAGGTGATAAAGTTAAGACTGGTTCTAAAATTATGGAATTTACTACCAGTAGTGCTGGTGATGCTGCAGCTAAAACTCAATTAGCGGCACCTGCGCCAGCTGAAAAAACACCAACGCCAGTTGCAGCAGCTAGTGCACCAAGTACTCCGGCTCAAACCGCGGTTGCAACTACCACAGGTAATGATTTTGTTGAAAATGACACCTATGCTCATGCAACACCATCAGTGCGCCGGTTAGCGCGTGAATTTGGTATTAACTTAGCTAAAGTTTCCCCAACTGGCCCTAAACATCGTATTTTACGCGAGGATATTCAAGCCTACGTCAAAAATGCCGTGAAACAGGTTGAATCAGGGACTTCAGGTGGTGCATTACCTGGCTTATTACCTTGGCCGAAAATTGATTTTAGTAAATTTGGTGAAGTAGAAACCTTACCATTAACTAAAATTCAAAAAGTTTCCGGTGCTAACTTACACCGTAACTGGGTCATGATTCCTCATGTTACTGAATTCGACGATGCTGATATTACCGATTTAGAAGCTTTCCGTAAGCAGCAAAATGCGGAAGCTGATAAGAAAAAACTGGATCTGAAGATCACACCGTTAGTGTTTATCATGAAAGCGGTGGCCAGTGCTTTAACTGCTTATCCGCGTTTTAACAGTTCTATATCCGAAGATGTGCAAACATTGATTATTAAAAAATATATCAATATTGGTGTGGCGGTGGATACACCAAATGGTTTAGTGGTGCCGGTATTTAAAGATGTCAATAAAAAAGGCATTGTGCAACTTTCCCGTGAACTTGCTGAAATATCGAAAAAAGCACGTGATGGCAAATTAACTGGTGCTGATATGCAAGGTGGTTGTTTTACTATTTCAAGTTTAGGTGGTATTGGTACTACGGCGTTTACGCCAATAGTTAATGCGCCGGAAGTTGGTATATTGGGCGTATCCCGTTCTAGTATGAAACCAATATGGAATGGTAAAGAGTTTACACCTCGCTTAATGTTACCTTTATCACTTTCGTTTGATCACCGAGTCATTGATGGTGCCGATGGTGCGCGCTTCTTAAGCCATATTGTTAACGTCTTATCCGACTTACGCCGTTTAGTGATGTAGGGGGAGGGGAATATACTATGAGTCAAGATGTCAAAACACAAGTTGTGGTTCTTGGAGCAGGTCCTGCTGGTTATTCAGCTGCCTTTCGTGCCGCTGATTTAGGATTAGATGTGACTTTAGTCGAACGTTATTCAACTTTAGGTGGTGTGTGTTTAAATGTGGGGTGTATTCCATCCAAAGCACTATTGCACGTGGCTAAAGTAATGGATGAGGCTAAAACACTGACTGAACAAGGCATTCATTTTGGTACGCCTAAACTTGAATTAGACGTAGTTCGTGCCTGGAAGGAGAAGGTCATAAACCAACTGACTAATGGTCTGGCGGGTATGGCCAAAATGCGTAAAGTTAATGTGATCCAAGGCGAAGCTCAATTTACCGGGAGTCACACTATGGATGTGACTTCAGCGAAAGGCATCATTAAAATTACTTTTGATAATGCTATTATTGCTGCCGGTTCTCGACCAATTACCTTGCCATTTATTCCTCATGACGATCCAAGAATTTGGGATTCTACAGATGCCTTGGCATTAACCACTATTCCAAGAAAACTGCTGCTAATGGGTGGTGGTATTATTGGTTTAGAAATGGGCACCGTTTACCATGCGTTAGGTTCGGAAGTGGATGTGGTCGAAATGTTAGATCAAGTGATCCCTGCTGCAGATAAAGATGTAGTGAAAGTGTTTACTAAGCAGATCCAAAAGAAATTCACTTTGCGCTTAGAAACTAAAGTTAGCACGGTTGAAGCTAAACATGATGCTATTTATGTGACCATGGAAAAGAAAGATGGCACCACTGAAACCCATACTTACGATGCAGTATTAGTAGCTATTGGTCGTACACCAAATGGTAAACTCATCAGTGCAGAAAAAGCAGGCGTTAACGTGACAGATCGTGGCTTTATTGAAGTTGACAAACAGATGCGAACTAATGTGCCGCACATTTATGCGATTGGCGATATTGTTGGTCAACCAATGCTTGCGCATAAAGGTGTGCATGAAGGCCATGTAGCTGCGGAAGTCATTGCCGGTAAAAAACACTTTTTCGATCCGAAAACTATCCCTTCTATTGCTTATACCGAACCAGAAGTAGCTTGGGTGGGCTTAACTGAAAAAGAAGCTAAAGCTAAAGGCTTTGATTATGAAGTATCAGTCTTCCCATGGTCAGCATCTGGCCGAGCTATTGCTTCTGATTGCGCCGAAGGGATGACTAAGTTGATTTTCAATAAAGCTGATAATCGCTTGTTAGGTGGTGCGGTAGTGGGTGCTAATGGCGGTGAATTACTTGGCGAAATTACGTTAGCTGTTGAAATGGGCTGTGATGCCGAAGATATCGCATTAACAATTCATGCCCACCCAACTCTGCATGAATCTATTGGCTTAGCGGCCGAAATCTTCGAAGGTACGGTCACTGATTTACCAAATGCCAAAGCCAAGAAAAAATAATAGCAATTGAGCATATTGTTTTTACAAAAATTATGCCGTCAGTAATACTGACGGTATTTTTGCTTACCACCAAATACCACCAAATTAATTTTGTAAAGATGTTTCCTGAGAACCCTACGTTTCAGTATAAAATAACTAACGAATTATTGATGAATTGGAATAATTATACAATTTAGTGTTTATCTTATTATTTCCTTCTGATATTTTTTACTTGGTATACAAGCAATTGTTGATTTTTCCATGCCTAAAGCATGATTAGCATTAAAAGTAATAGTTATCTCGCCATTAGAATGACTACTGACATTAACACCAGTAAAATCAGGTATTGTTAGCTTTGCGCCACATTCGACTAATTCAGTGTTACCAATGCCAACGCAAAATGCGCCAGCTGCAACTGCCGAAGTTACGCCACTACGGGAGTCTTCAAAGACTAAAGTTTGTTCTGACGATAGATGTAAACGCTGTGCCGCTAAAATATAAGGGTCAGGGAATGGTTTTCCACGACTCACATTATCACGTTCAACAATAACCGAAATATATTTATCAACGCCGAGCATGCTGGTTACACGGTCAACTTTTTCGCGCCAGCCACTGGTTACAATCCCAACATGAATGTTGACCGCATGGAGTGAGGTAATTAACTGTGCTACTCCGGGGATTGGATCATAGGTTGCCGTATTTTCACAATCAATAATGTGAGCTTGTACTTTCTGCTGATCATCTATGGGTAGATCAGCAAAAAGTGCGCGGATAGTATGTGGCCCGGGTTGCCCATGAATATGATGCAGCATATCTTGTTCTGATATTGTTATGCTATACATTTGAGCAGCTTCTAACCAAGCCCGTTCTATAACAGCATTAGAATCAATAAGTACACCATCCATATCAAACAACACTGCCGCAATTTTAGGTATATGATTATTCATTTATACTATCCTTATTTTATACATTATTGATCTTTCCAGAATTTCAACTGATTACACAATATTTTCTGGTATTACTTAAATTACGTTAATTTGATTATCAGTTGTTATGAAAAACAATCTTATGCCAGTAAAACAGCAAAACAGCAAAAGACTTGTTATCTTTATAGATTTTAAATGGTATGATATGTTGGTTATTAGTAGCTGTATAATTCAATTTTTTTCTGGAATCTATAAATGAAAGGAATAGATATAAAACTTCTAAACGCTTTTGTTACGTTGGTGAAAAAGGGCAATTACACAAATGCTGCTAAATCGCTGTTTTTAACACAACCGGCGTTATCGAAGCAGATAAAGACACTAGAAAAATTGACTAATGGACAGCTTTTTTTACGTGGTCGTCACGGTGCCACTTTAACTGCATTTGGGGAGCAACTTTACCCAAAGGCTAATGAAATTTTACAATCTCATATTGAATTCCTCAATTATGCTAAACAATTGAATAATTCTAATCATGAAAAATTATTTATAGGTTTCGGAATTTCTTCATTTCAAAATGTTCCACATTGGATCAATCAATTTCGGCAACAATATCCAGAATGTGATGTAGAAATTAATCAACTGCCCTCTAGTATACAAATGAAAATGTTGCAAGAAGGGAATTTACATGCCGGATTTGTCAGAATGCCAATAACCAAAAATCTAGCGTCGCAAGTTATTCATGAAGAGGTATTAGTTTTGGCGGTACCAACGACATGTGATATTGATCCTTCCGATATGCAACACATATTATCTGCTTATCCATTGTTGCAGTTAGATCCTTTAACCAATCCATGTCTAGCAGCGGAAACAAAATTATATCTACAAAATAACCTACTAGTAGCTAATCAAGTTTCCATTATGGGAGATATGACGACTCTATTAGCGTTAGTTGCTGGCGGGAATGGAATTGCATTTTTGCCGCAAAGTGTGCAACATTTTTTACCGGATGGTGTAAAACTGCTTATTCCACCTAAGAACCAAATTTGTTGGCAGATTGGTGTCAGCTGGAACCCAGAATTGACAAATTATTTTCGCGATGACTTTCTCAAAATTGTGATGACCGATGTAAGGTAATCTATTTTTGAATATAGCTGTCTGTTCTAACTTACGGTATTAAAAAGTAGCAACTTGTTGGTTAATAATTGCAACTAGTTGCTACCATTATTTAATTAGCAGCTTTTGCCAGTACTCCAGTACCACTATAGCTGTAATTTTCAGTATCGTAAGCGATAAAAGCTGATTCACCCGTGGTTAATGTTAATGATTGTGTTTGCGTTTTGATGGTTATCTTTCCTTTAATACAAAATAAAATCTGTGGACTGGTAACCGATTCAGATCTTGTTTGATTATCACTTTGAATAATTTCAAATGTAAAATCAGCAACCGGGATCGGGAAATCAGTTTTATTTTGGTTAATAATCGGTTTGGTGGTGAGTTGTTTCAATGGCACGCTATTAAAATGCGTATTTTTAATCACTTCAGGGATATCGATGTGTTTTGACGTTAACCCCGCCCGCAAGACATTATCTGAATTGGCCATAACTTCTAACCCTGTGCCTTGTATATAAGCATGTGGAGTTTCCGCATATAAAAACATAGCTTCGCCGGGATGTAATTCAATAACATTTAAAATCAAAGGCATGAAAATACCAATATCGTCAGGATATTCTTGTGCCAAAGTTTGCACTGTTAAATAAGGTTCGTCAGTACGTGATTGAATACTGGTTAATAATTGGTTAATCGCTTGTTGCTTTTGCTCGGATGAAAGTGAAAGTAATGTTTGAAAGAACGATTTTAATTGATCTGGATTACGGTTTTGTTGCAATTGTTGTATTTCATTGCTAATAGTTGTGGTAGTGACTTGGTCAAACAGCGCTATAATCTCATCAATCGGTCGAAAAGAATTCATAGCTTTAAAGGGTGTTAAGGCATAGATAAGTTCGGGTTTATGATTAGGATCTTTATAATTGCGTTGCGGAGAATTAAGATCAATGCCCAACTTATTTTCTCTATCAAAGCCTAGCTTGGCTTTTGCTTTAGTTGGATGAACTTGGATTGATAACGCTTTATTGGCAGCCAACACTTTGAATAGAAAAGGCAGACCATGATAATGTTCCAAAGTGCTTTTACCTAATGTTGCTAACGGATTGGTGGTAATGAGTTCGTCTAATCTGACTTTATGATTGTCGGCAGTAACCGCAACTGAACATCCTAACGGATGAGCCCCCATCCACATTTCAGCCATCGGTTGTTGGTCTGGATTTTTGATGCCAAATAATAAGCTCATGCTGTCAAGACTACCCCAAGCATAGTTCTTAATAGTATTTTCAAGTTTCCACATTGTTTGCTTCATATTGGCATCCTTTTGAATTTGTTCACTAATATCAGGTTACATCAAATAAATGCAATAACTATACTCTACACAAAAGTTGTTGTAACTATCCTAAAGCTATTTTTTAGTAAATTGTTATAGATTAACAATATCATACTGCAAGTTACAACAGGAATTAATTTAATAAATTTATAGTTAGTTTAAACTGGAATTGCTTGCTGACAATCAGGCGGAACTATATTTTGCAAGCGATTAAGTATATAATGCTCGGCAAATTTATTATTGACTATAAAAAATCTATATTTTATGAAACCTTCTATTATCAGTAAATTAGAAACTCTACAAGAGCGTTATGAGGAAGTTCAAGCATTATTATCTGACGCTGCGGTCATCGCTGATCAAAATCGTTTTCGTACTTTATCTAAAGAATATTCACAATTATCTGATGTAGTTAAATGTTTTACTAACTGGAAGCAAACTCAAGAAGATATTGAAACTGCCAAAATGATGTTGGCAGATCCAGAAATGAGTGAAATGGCACAAGAAGAGCTTAATGAAGCACTTAACCGAGTGGAACAACTGGAACAACAGTTACAAGTTTTACTATTACCTAAAGATCCTAATGATGATTATAACTGTTTTGTTGAGGTGAGGGCCGGAACTGGTGGTGATGAAGCCGCTATTTTTGCTGGTGATTTAGCCCGAATGTATACTCGTTTTGCTGAATCACGTAATTGGCGAGTGGAAATTATGAGTGCCAATGATGGTGAACATGGTGGTTATAAAGAAGTCATAATGTTAGTTACTGGTGATGGGGCATACGGTAATTTGAAATTTGAATCCGGTGGTCACCGAGTGCAGCGGGTACCGGAAACTGAGTCGCAAGGCCGTATCCACACTTCAGCATGTACTGTAGCTGTGTTGCCGGAAGTCCCGGAAGCTGAAATGCCCGAAATTAATCCGGCGGATTTAAAAATTGATACTTATCGTTCATCAGGCGCTGGTGGTCAGCACGTTAATACTACCGATTCTGCAATTCGCATTACTCACTTACCAACCGGAATTGTAGTTGAGTGCCAAGATGAGCGTTCACAACATAAAAATAAAGCTAAAGCTATGTCAGTGTTAGCCGCACGTATTCAAGATGCTGAAATGCGTAAACGTCAGCAAGAGGAAGCTTCAACTCGGCGTAACCTTTTAGGCTCGGGCGATCGTTCTGACCGAATTCGGACTTATAATTATCCACAAGGTCGAGTAACCGATCACCGCATCAATTTAACAATTTATCGTTTAGATGAAGTCATGGAAGGTAAATTGGATATGTTAATCGATCCAATTATCCAAGAATATCAAGCAGACCAATTGGCAGCTTTATCGGAACAAGACGAATGACCTATTTAGAATGGCTCAAAAGTGCTTCGCAAGTGTTAAAGGATAGTGAAAGTCCAAAGCGGGATGCCGAAATTTTATTGAGTCATGTTACTCATAAAACGCGAACATTTTTAATGGCATTTAGCGAGACATTACTAACCGATGATGAATTAATCGCTTTGGATTCCTTTTTAAGTCGCCGTCGTGATGGCGAACCAATTGCTTATATTACTGGTGAAAAAGAATTTTGGTCGCTGAAATTTAAAGTTTCCAATGCTACCTTGATCCCAAGACCAGATACTGAAAAATTAGTTGAATTAGGCTTAGAATATCTGCCGAAAACACCTTGTGAAGTACTCGATCTTGGCACAGGCACTGGTGCGATCGCTATTGCAATGGCGACTGAGCGTCCGGATTGTTTATTTACCGGCATCGAAAAAAATACAGATGCTTTAATTTTAGCGCAACAAAATGCCACTCAAATTGGTGCCAATAATGTGTATTTTTTGCCGGGTGATTGGTATAAGCCTTGTAAAAGCCGCAAATTCTCCATGATTGTGAGCAATCCACCCTATATCGAGCCTACGGATATACATTTATCACAAGGTGATGTCCGTTATGAACCAAGAAGTGCTTTAGTTTCGGAAGATGAAGGTTTGGCTGATATTAAATTAATTATTCAAGGTGCGACTAAACATCTAAATCAATATGGCTGGTTACTGATTGAACATGGTTGGCGCCAAGGGGATGCAGTACAAATGCTTTTTAAGCAACACGGATTTCAATTAGTTGAAACCTTCGTTGACTATAGTGGAAATGATAGAGTCACACTTGGTCGTTGGTTTAAACCTTAACAAGGAAATATTTTATGATGCAGCAAAAAAAAGTAAAAGTAGGTGATATCACTGTAGCCAATGACTTACCTTTTGTCCTATTTGGTGGCATGAATGTGCTTGAGTCGCGTGATTTAGCCATGAAAATTTGTGAATATTACGTCACAGTGACCAATAAACTTAAGATTCCTTATATTTTTAAAGCTTCCTTTGATAAAGCTAACCGTTCATCAGTACATTCTTACCGCGGACCGGGTTTAGAAGAAGGTATGAAAATCTTTCAAGAACTCAAACAACAATTTGGGGTTAAAATTATTACTGATGTCCATACCGAAGAACAATGCCAACCAGTTGCCGATGTTGTTGATGTGATTCAATTGCCAGCTTTTTTAGCGCGTCAAACTGATTTAGTTGTCGCAATGGCTAAAACCGGGGCGGTGATTAATGTTAAAAAACCCCAATTTGTTAGTCCTGGTCAAATGGGAAATATTGTCGAAAAATTTGCCGAGGCTGGCAATGATCAAGTGATCTTATGTGATCGCGGTAGTTGTTTTGGTTATGACAACCTAGTAGTAGATATGCTGGGTTTTAATATTATGAAAAAGGCTAGTAACGGATCCCCAGTGATTTTTGATGTTACCCATGCTTTGCAATGCCGTGACCCAATGGGGGCAGCATCAGGTGGGCGTCGTGGTCAAGTTACTGAACTTGCTCGCGCTGGTATGGCAGTGGGGATAGCCGGACTATTTTTAGAATCACATCCTGATCCAAGTCATGCTAAATGTGATGGTCCATCAGCATTGCCATTAGCTAAATTGGAACCTTTCTTAACTCAAATGAAAGCCATTGATGGTTTAGTTAAGAGTTTTGCTGAAATTGATACTGAAAATTAATACCCGTCAGGGCAAATATATTCTAGACAATACATAGTGAATGATTAACAGCTGGTAATATACTCCACCGCTATTTAAAAAAGAGAAATTCTAGCAATTTCTCTTTTTTATTTAAATTGCATCAACGCGTTAACTAATTATCCTTGTTATTATGCTGAAATGCTAATCAATGAATAGTTTCACCTTCTAGATCTTCATCATCTAGTTCATCGCTACCATCTTCATAATATGTTCCCCAACCGTCGTAATTAACTCCAAATTGTTCGGTAAGCGTAATAATCTGGGCGATTTGTGCATTTATCAATTCTGCATCAAGAGGTACTTCAGAAACGATATCAAAACCGATAACGACATTGCCTAAATCATCAACATCTTCATCAGGATCAGTGGCTTCATAACCTAATTTGTAGGCTTCAACCGCAACTTTTTCCAACTTATCAAAATTCTCAGATGAAATATGATGTTCAATCAGATAAAGTGCATGGGGATCGCTACCATCAGCTAATAGTTCTTCAATAATGGATTGCGTATCTTGTTGAGCAAGGAGAATTTGATCTTTCATAATATACCTTTTAGTGGTCGTGCAAATTGTGTGGTATATTACACGTTTAAAAATAATTTTCGAGAAAAAAGTGATCGTTGATTTACATTCTCATACCACAGCATCTGATGGCATCTTAACACCAACCGAATTGGTAAAAAGAGCAGTAAACAACCAAATTGATATTTTGGCTATTACTGATCATGACACAGTGAAGGGCTTACCCGAAGCTCAACAAGTCATCAAAGATGAAAAATTGCCGCTTAAGTTAGTTTGTGGAGTTGAAATATCAACAATTTGGAAAAATAACGAAATCCACATTGTCGGCTTAAATATTGATATTGAAAATGCAGAATTAGTCGCGCTTTTACTATCACAAGAACAAAGGCGAATTAAACGTGCCATTGCCATTAGTGAAAAATTGGCTAAGTTGCATATTGAAGATGCTTATACGCAAGCACAACAGTTTGCTAAGGGTGATATTGTTTCACGCGCTCACTTTGCTCGGTTCTTAGTCGCTAATGGTTGGGTGAAAGATGTGAAACAAGCGTTCAAAAAATATTTAGGTAAAAGTGGTTATGCTTATGTTCCTACTCAATGCTGTAGCATTAGTGACGCAGTCAATACCATTCATGCCGCAGGTGGGCAAGCGGTATTAGCACATCCGACGCGTTATGATTTAACGTTAACCAAATTGAAATTACTGATTGCTGATTTTAAAGACTGTGGTGGCGATGCTATTGAAGTGTCACAAAGCCGGCAAACTCAAGATGATTTGCAGAAGCTAGCTAAATTAGCTAATCAATTTGAACTTTTGGCATCGCAAGGTTCAGATTTTCATGATCTGGTTAATTATCTCGATTTAGGTAAGACCACACCATTACCAGGTAGTGTTACACCAATTTGGCATAATTGGTCACTTGATTAGGATCGGTTAATAACGCTTTATAACACTGTCCATTGAATTTTATTAGTGGAATAACACTCAACACTGTAACAGGAATTTTAAATAGTTTATTGATATAGAAGAACATTATGAGCCAAACATTTTATATTCATCCGGATAATCCGCAAACTAGGCTGTTAGATCAGGTGGTAAAAATATTAAACGACGGTGGCGTGATAGCGTTTCCAACTGATTCTGGTTATTCACTTGGTTGTTTGTTAGATAATAAATATGGCGTTGATCGCATTTGTCAAATTCGGCAACTCGATAAACACCATAATTTTACGCTTATGTGTCGCGATTTATCTGAATTATCCTCCTACGCGTTTGTCGATAATGCCACTTTTAGATTATTAAAAAATAATACACCCGGTAAGTACGTATTTATTTTGCAAGCCAGTAAAGAAGTACCACGACGCTTAATGAATGAAAAACGTAAAACCATTGGTTTACGTATTCCCGATAATAAAATTGATTTAGCTTTGTTGGAATTATTGGGGCAACCTTTAATGACCACTACCTTAATTTTACCTAATGATGATGAAGCGCAATCAGACCCGGACGAAATTGAAGATAAAATTGGTCACCAACTAGATGCTATCGTGCATGGTGGTTATATTGGGCAACAACCAACAACTATTGTTGATTTGACTAATGACTATCCTGATATCATTCGTCAAGGTAGTGGTGACACTACACCGTTTGCATAGTAAATTTTTATATATCATCAATGCGTTGGTGATATTGTAAATAGTAAAAATGATACCTGAGAAGGTAACAGTGAGGATAATATGAAAAATAGTAGATCTGATTCTGCTAAAGCAGTAAAGGTAACAGAAAAAAGAGTTACCAAAGAACGTAGTCTAAAACCAGCTTTAAAAACCACCAAAACACCAGCAGTTGCTACACGTAAAGTAGCTGTTAATGATAATACTGAAAAGTTACAAAAAGTATTAGCCAACCTTGGTAATGGATCGCGCCGTGAAATTGAAGCCATGATAGTTGCGGGTAAAATCAGCGTTGATGGTAAAATTGCTACTTTAGGTGATCGCGTCGATGTTAATGCGAATCCTAAAATACGTATTGATGGTCATTTGATTCAGCTAAGAAGCAAAGAGAAAGAAATTTGCCGAGTACTAGCCTATTATAAACCAGAAGGGGAAATTTGTTCGCGCAACGATCCTCAAGGTAGGGCCACAGTATTTGAACGGTTACCACGTTTAAAAAATGCCCGTTGGGTTAATATCGGACGATTAGATATTAACACTTCAGGTCTATTGTTGTTTACTACTGATGGTGAGTTGGCCAACCGCTTAATGCATCCGCGGCATGAAATTGAACGGGAATATGCAGTGCGAGTGTTTGGTAAAGTTACTGATCAGCAATTGAACCAGTTACGCAAAGGTGTACAATTGGAAGATGGCCCAGCCTCATTTAAATCCGTTAAAGCTCAAGGTGGTGATGGCATCAATCAATGGTTTAATGTAGTGATCACTGAAGGGCGTAATCGTGAAGTGCGTAGAATGTGGGAAGCTATTGACGTGCAAGTCAGCCGCTTACTGCGGATTCGCTATGGTAACATTGCATTACCGAAAGGATTATCACGTGGAACGTGGATGGAATTAGGTATTGACGCAGTTAATTATTTACGGGAAACAGTGGGTCTGGCTAAAGAAGCGAAAAGTTTCATTGCTACGTCGTCAGAACAGCGTGCTAGCCGGCCTAGACGCCCTCGAATCAGCAATTTATCTAAATCTCCACGCCAAGCCACCGCTAAAAAAACAACCAGACGCTAGTTGTTGCTAAAATAATATCCCAACCAAAGATAAATTATAATTGGTTGGGATTTTTTATTGATTACTCAATGCCTAACACCATACGGCCATTATTAGTGGCTACATTCACCACATTGTCTAAATCGGTATAACGGCAACCGGTAACTAACAATTTTAGCTCTTCCCACATATTACCGGTTGAAAAAGGTAACATATAATCACTAACATTATCAGTACCAATAGCAACCGGAATTCCGGCAGCAGCAAGTTCATCTACTGGTGTTAATGAGTTACGGGTTGGGCCTTGTTCTTCTCGGCGAGGGCTATCAATCCAAGCAAAAGGGCAGGCAATTACCATCATTTGTGCTTGCTTCATCTTTTGGTAGAGTCGTTGGCGATATTCTAAGCTGTGGGCGGTAATTGAAATACTATGAATGGCAACAACTCGGCCATGCATACCATGTTCAAGCGTTTTATCGGTGAGTTGCTCGGTTTCTATTTCTTCTTGTGAGTTAAACTGATCTACATGTACATGTACCATTTTACCTAATGATTTACCTGTTTGCATTAACACATCTAAATGTTTAAGCCCCATTCCTGGACCATGATCGCGTTCATCACGACGAGGTAAACCACCAATAATATCAACCAAATCGGCACCTTTATCAAACCAATAACGCGCTTCCTTATCGATAACGCCTTTTAAGGTTTGATTAACTAATTTAATCATAATATCGTTTTTATAGGTTTCGCGTGCTCTTAATGCCCCTTTAATTGCTCTCTCTTGGGCAATAGGGTCAATATCTACAAATGAGCCCATAGCGCTCACACCTTGTTCAATCATGCGTTCAACCGCCATGCTAAAGTGGCGGTAATAATCATCTTCACTCATAGCGGCTTTAACTTTATCTAGGGTATCCCATTTTTCAATTAAAGTTTGTTTTTGATAGACATCAAAACTATCTACACTAATTGTAAAAGCACGGTCTGCATGCATATGGGCATTAACCCAACCACCATTTTCTTTAATTCTTTTCATTAAATAGGCTTTTAAACTTTGATCTCGAGTGGTTAATAACATTTTTTTATTATCTGTCATAATGTGCCTCTACAATTGGTTGAACCTGAATTAATTAATATAAAAATACTTAATCACAACAAAATAATAGACAAAAAAAATCCCCCAAAAAGGAGGATAAAAGCTAAATCAACAATACTGTTGTTTAAGATTGTTGATTTATAATTGTTCATAACTTGAAACTCTTAATTTGCTGAATAAATTGCAGCGATTCTAACTAATCTAATCTTAATATCAAGTGTTAAATTTAAAAAAATATATAAATAAATGAAATAGTTAAAGTATTATTTTTGAGATTTTGGCGCTTAAATATAAGGGGCGCTTAATTTTTTTGGGTTAAGAATTCTATTTTAAAAATATAACTTATTATTTATTATCAATAATTAGTTGTCACAAAAATTAGATTAAGCAAATAATGAGCGATTTTTGCAATCGCACGTGAACTCAGGATATACTAACGAAACAATGTAAACCATTAAACCAAAGGAATTATATGAGTCATTTAAATATTATTGCCACTATTAAAGTAAAACCTGAGTTTCATGCCGCTTTTCAACCGATTTTTAAAAAACTAGTAGCAGGTAGTCGTGCCGAAGCAGGCTGTGTTCGTTATGAACTGAATCAGAGTATTGATAATCCAAATGTGTATGTAGTGATTGAAACATGGGCATCACAACAGGCCATTGATATTCACAATGCAACCCCACATTTTGTGGAATTTGCTTCATTTGCTAAAGAGCATGTTGATAGCTTGGATATTTGTATTGCTAAACAAGTTATGTAATTTATTGGTGCAGTAAGCTAGCAATCAATAAATTGCTAGCTGCCAAATATTTAATTAAATAGTTCCACTTTGATATTGCGCCAATCGCTGCGACCCATATCATCAAGGACTAAAATTTTAAATGTACCACTTTCGGTTGGCACCCAATCGATGGCTTTTCTCGGTTCAGTTTGCCCCATAAAATTATCATTAACAAACCAATATAATGATTTGGCATCGCCATCACTATTAGCGGTAAAACTAATTTTTTCATTTTTCTGTTTTGATGGCCTAAATTGATAGACTACATTTTTCAGTGGCGAAGTTATTTTTGGTCGCTCGCCTAAATAGCTTTGAGTCGTAACACAATGGCTGGTAGTCGGTGGGACTTTTTTGGGAATACCAGCTTTAGCAAAAATAGCTGCTAAATCAGAAGGCCAAAACTCAAAAACTTCTAAATGCGAAGTGGTTAAATCATAAGGTGGGCAAACGGCTTTACCGGTTTTATTATCAACCATAACGGGCCTGAAGATGGTATCCGGTTTGATTGGTGATACCCCCGGAATAAACCAAGTCTTCCCTTTTGCTTTACACCATTGAGTCATTAAATTACCACTAGTTAGGCAGATATCAACCCGTTTTAAATTACTTGGTAACGGTCGGTTTGGTTCCCGCAAGTTTGGATAATAGGCATTAATACTATCAACAATATTAAAAAACAAAGGTGTCGCCGCATCTACGCCCACAAAGGCATTATTACCGCTACCATCAAAATTACCTAACCACACTACCATGGCATAATTGCCGAAAGTTCCCGCCGTCCATGCATCCCTAAATCCCCATGAGGTACCAGTTTTCCAAGCCACAGGGATGACATTATTTTGCATTTTACTCAGCACATCTTGTGGGCGAGTATTTTGCTTTAACATATCAATGGTCATAAAAGCTGCTTGAGGACTGAGTATTTTTTGTGGGGGCACGGATTCATCTGCTTCAATAAACTTTAATGGTTGCCAATTACCTTGATTAGCCAGCATGGCATATAATCCTACCAATTCTTGAGCTGTAACTTCACCGCCACCTAAAACTAATGACAAACCATAATGGGATTCATCAGCTAGTTTTTGAATATGAGCATTAACTAAGAATTGATAAAAGGTTGGTTGTTGCAAATTAGATGCAATGGTAACGGCTGGAATATTGCGACTATGAATTAAAGCATCAGTAGCGGAAATTGGCCCACGAAAATTGCGATCAAAATTTTCGGGCGTATAAGCACCAAAATCGGTAGCGACATCTTTTAAGATTGTGCGTGGGTGTAAAATTCCTTGATCTATACCTAAAGCATAAATAAAAGGTTTAAGGGTAGATCCAGGTGAACGTTTGGCTAAAGTGCCATTAACTTGCCCTTGGATAGTATTATCAAAATAGTTGGCCGAACCGATTAGTGCTTTCACTTTCATGGTTTGGGTATCAACTAGGATCACTGCAGCATTTTCAATGCCTTTTAATCGATTTCTTTCAATAAAATTGTTGACTTGGCGAGTCAGGATTTTTTGTAGATTACTATCCAGCGTGGTTTTGATTTCTTGATCATCATTGCGATGTTCTTGGATTATTTGATTAACAAAATGCGGAGCGCTAAAAGGCAATCGTTCTGGTTGTCTTAAAACCAATTTTTGCGAAAATAGTGCCGCAATATTACTATCAACAGGGTATTGTTCTTGCCAACGTTCGAATAATTGATTGCGGGCTTTAATCAATGCATTACTGGCTAACCCAGTTTTACGGTCAATGCGGTAAGTTGGGGATTGTGGTAATACTACCAACGTCAATGCTTCCGGTAAATTAACTTGTGAGGCCGGTTTATTAAAATAAATCAGTGAAGCCGCGCCAACACTTTCAATATTACGCCCAAAAGGAGCATAGTTAAAATAGGCTTCTAAAATATCGTGTTTGGAATACATTAGTTCCAATTGGATTGCTCTGGCGATTTGATGTAATTTACCACCAATGGTTTTGGTATTTAATCGCCAATGCATGCGGGCAAGTTGCATGGTAATTGTGGAAGCCCCTTGACGGTTACCACCACCAATATAGGTTGCCCAAAAAGCGCGAGTTAAACTAAACGGATTTATGCCAAAATGGTAATAAAACCATTGATCTTCATGTAATAGCAAACCATTAATAATCTCAGGTGAAATGTCTTCCAACGGCGTCCACAAGCGGTAACGATCATCCTTGGCTAAAGTCATACGAATCAAATGATTATTATCATCGTAATAACGTTTGGAAAAAGTAAGTGGATCGGATAGTGGTGGATGAGGATATAAACGTATTGCAATCATTGCCACCAATACTAGCAGTAATGCCATGAATTTATTTTGATGACGAACAATAAATTTAATCATACCTTGTAAAGATGTTTCCTGAGAGGTATACGTTTCAGTATAAAATAATCACCGATATCACTTAATATCGGCGATTATTTATGCTTACATTTTTTCTACCGTTTTAATGCCGAGCATATCTAAACCAATTTTCAACGTTTTAGCAGTTAAAGCAGCAAGTTTTAGACGACTGATTTTGAGGCTGTCATTGTCAGCAGTCAATATCGGGCAGTTTTCATAGAAACTTGAAAATAGTGTAGCAATATCATACAAATAAGCACACAAAACATGAGGTGTACCTTCGGCGGCAACGGTAGCAATAGTTTCATCAAATTGGATTAAGCGTGTGGCTAATGCGCGCTCTTTATCAGAAGCTAAGCTTACCGAACCGGTTAAATTTTCTGCTGTAATATTGGCTTTTTTAAATATCGATAAAACTCGAGTATAAGCATATTGCAAATAAGGCGCAGTATTACCTTCAAATGACAACATATTGTCCCAATCAAATACATAATCAGTAGTACGATTTTTGGATAGGTCGGCATATTTAACTGCACCAATGGCTACCGCATCGACTATTTGCGCTAACTCCTCGTTACTAAGATCCGGATTTTTACTGCGAATTAATGCAGTAGCTCGTTCGGTGGCTTCATCAAGCAGATCATTTAACTTAACCGTATCGCCTGAACGAGTTTTAAATGGTTTACCATCTTTACCTAACATCATACCGAACATATGGTGCTCGAGTTTTAATGATTCCGGTACATATTTGGCTTTATGAGCAATAAGCCATACTTGTTCTAAATGTTGATGTTGCCTTGAATCAGTGTAGTAAAGTATGCGTTCGGCGTGCAATTGTTCGTACCGATATTTAACACAAGCTATATCAGTAGTCGCATACAGGTAACCACCATCGCGTTTTTGAATAATAACGCCCATGGGTTCGCCTTCTTTATTTTTATATTCATCTAAAAAGACCACAATGGCACCATCACTTTCAACAGCGAGTTTCTTGTGTTTTAAATCGGCAACAATCCCCGGGAGCATATTGTTATAAATACTCTCACCCATGGTATCTTCCAATGATAGTGTGACATTCAAGCGCTTGTAGGTAGCAATATTTTGAGTCATGGTAATGTCAACCAGTTTGCGCCACATAGTGCGGCAATATTCATCACCACCTTGGAGTTTCACCACATAATTACGGGCTTTTTCAGCAAAGACTTCATCTTCATCATAATGTTTTTTAGCGGCACGATAAAAGGATTCTAAGTCTGATAGTTCCATATCGTTTGCATGTTCGTTTTGCATCTTTTCTAGATAAGCAATTAGCATTCCAAATTGAGTGCCCCAATCACCAACATGATTAGCTCGAATCACATTATGGCCTAAAAAACTTAATACGCGTACGCTTGCGTCACCAATGATAGTTGAACGTAAGTGACCAACATGCATCTCTTTAGCAACATTCGGTGCTGAGTAGTCAATAACAATGGTTTGTGGTTTGGCAGGTAAGGTGATATTGAGTTTATCACTGTTTAAGGCAATTTCATTTTGCTCAGCAATCCAGCTGGCTTTAAGAAAAATATTAATAAAACCCGGACCGGCAATTTCCACTTTATCGGCAATATCATTAATATCTAAATGTTTTAGTACTTGTTCCGCAAGTGCTCTAGGTGGCATCCCCATTTTCTTGGCGGTAGCCATGATGCCATTAGCTTGATAGTCACCAAACTGTACTTTGGCTGACTGTTTGATTAAAGCGTCACAGTTGCTGTCCGCACCGACCATAATCATGGCTTGAGAAATGCGTTGAGTTAGTAATTGTTGAATATTCACACTATACCTAATCGATTATAACAAAAATGCCCAATATAATACCGACAAAGCAGTCAAATGTCACTGATCGGTTTAGTTAACTGGCATTAATAAACTAGGTATCAACGTATATCTTTATAAAGTTGTATTCAAGACCTCTAATTAGTAATATACCTACTGAATTAAACTACTTAAAAAATTATGTGTTATTGTGAAATAATTTTGCAAAAATTATAGATAAGATTATTGAATTATGAAACTAACAACCAGTAGTTTTATTAAAATATTAATGCTCATATTTTTTATAATTACGATTATTGTTGAAATATTCATGCTAATAGGTTGTTTAATTACAGTTAAATATAATATTGAAATGACTGATAATATAAATAAAGCTGTTGGGTTTATATACATGATTATAGATACGCTAGGGGCGATTATTATTTTTGATTTAGTGTATTTGTTAGTTTTGCATTTGCTGTTTTTTAAAAAGAAATCCTCAACAACACCATGAAAAAATTGATTTGTATATTTTTATATTAATATTAGTAAGTATACAGCTCATTCCCATGATATTACCGATACATACATTTTTTTGTTAAATAATTTTCTTTAAATAACAAATTATTACAACAATATTTACACTTTTGTTGTTTATTTATCGCTTTTATATAGTTTACAATTAGTTAACCAAATAATAGACTAGTTAATAGTTCTCAACGGGGTGCCTGAGTGGGCTGAGAATATTAGATCTCCTAATATAACCCGACGAACCTGAACTGGATCATGCCAGCGGAGGGATTTGAGTTATTATATCAGCTCAAACCTTTTGTCTTTCATTTAATATTAGGAGGCAAAATGTTGCGTAATAATTTGTTACTGTCATTGTTATTTTCCATAGTGTTATTGCCATTATCGGCAAATTCAGCGCATGCTCAACCAACGTTAACTGTTTATACTTATGGTTCTTTCTTGTCCGAATGGGGACCGGGACAACAGATTAAACAAGGTTTTGAAGCTCAGTGTAATTGTCAACTTGACATTATTACTATAGGTGATGGCGTTTCAATTTTTAATCGTATCCGCCTTGAAGGTGAAAAAACAAGTGCTGACGTGATTTTAGGCTTAGATAATAGTTTGCTTGAACAGGCAAAACAAGCCGGTATTGTCATTCCACACCAGATCACTAAACCAGATAATTTAAATACCGATTGGTGGGATAGCGATTTTATGCCATATGATTTTGGCTATTTTGCTTTTATTTATAATAAAAACAAACTTAAAAATCCACCGCATAGTTTACATGAATTGGTAGATAATAAAGCCAATTGGAAGATCGTTTATCCAGATCCTAGAATTAGCACTCCCGGCTTAGGATTGTTGCTATGGATTAAACAAGTCTATGGCGATGATGCCGCATCCGCATGGGCAAAAATTGCTAAACATACGCTAACCGTGACCAAAAATTGGAGTGAAGCCTATAATATGTTTTTAAAGGGTGAGGCTGATTTAGTATTAAGCTATAGCACTTCACCGGTTGCTCATATTATGAATGATAATGATCATCGCTATGTAGCGGCTATATTCCCAGAAGGTCATTACCGTCAAGTTGAAATTGCCGGGATTATTAAATATAGTCATCAAGTAGAATTAGCGCGCAGTTTTTTACGTTATCTTTTAACACCGGAAGCTCAACGTCAATTTGCTGAAAAAAATGTGATGTATCCTATAGTATCCACTCCATTACCTGAGGCGTTTGCGCAAATTAATAAAGTGAAAAAAACACTGGAGATTGATCCAATACAATTAGATAAAAATCAAAAGGCATGGGTGCGTGAATGGCAATCAGTGATTAGTAAGTAGCTTGAACTGACTAAATGCTAAAATTTACATCCTTAATTCCTGGTATCAGCGTGGTTAGCATAATTTTAATTGTGCTAGGTACCGCGCTGTTTTCCCTGTGGGGAGTTGCCTTACATGCAAATAATTGGTCCATTTACTTTGATAGCTATTTACTCCATGTTGTTGCTATAACTATTGTTCAAGCTTTATTATCAACCGTACTGGCAATTGGGGCTGCGCTTTTAATGGCCAAAGCTTTATCATTGGTCAGCTTCAAGGGTAAAACATTACTATTACGCTTCATGCCGATTACCTTTATTCTACCAACCTTGGTTCTGGTAACAGGTTTGCTGTCAGTCTATGGTCAACAAGGGCTTATTGCTAATATTTTACAGTTTATAGGCTTGTCATCTGCTATGTCAGTATATGGTTTACATGGCATTTTACTGGCGCACATATTTTTGAATTTTCCTTATGCTTGTAGTTTGTTTCATCAAACGTTAACCAGTGTTCCGGTTGAGCAAAAGCAACTAGCTGCCCAGTTGAATTTTTCCAGTTTTAATTATTTTAAATTGATTGAATGGCCGTTACTGCGTCGGCAATTATTTCCAATTGCCACCTTGATTTTTATGCTGTGTTTTTCGAGTTTCGCTATAGTTTTAGCCTTAGGCGGTGGTCCAAAATATACTACAATTGAGGTAGAAATTTATCAATCAATTCGTAATTTTGAATTAATGCAAGCGGTGGTACTGGCTGGATTACAGCTGCTATGTTGCTTAAGTTTTATGTGGTTAATGCAAAAAATTAATCGTGTCAAAAACGTTGCTGTCCAATTTACTGGGGTAGATTATAAACTACCAGTATCCAATCCTTTACGTTGGTTAAGTTTAGTCATTATTATAATAGGTGGGTTGTTCATTTTTTTACCGATCATAACCGTGTTAGTTGAAGGTATTAATGCTTTCCAACTCTCTTTGTTTAATTCGGGATTAAAATGCGCTTTTTACTACTCAATGGTGATCACCTTTGGATCAGCTATTATTGCTATGGTGTTTGCAGTATTGTTGCTGTGGACTAATAGTCGCTTGCTCATTGCCCAACAAATTAAATGGAGTAATCGACTAATGCTGGTGGGCACTTTGATCTTAGCTATACCCAGTATGGTACTGGCAGCGGGTCTGTTTTTATTACTATTTGAATATGTGAATAATGCTGTTTTTATATGCTTATTGATGATAATTTGTAACGCTTTAATGGTATTACCCTATACATTAAAAAATCTGGCTGTGCCTATGTATGATGTTAGCTTACGCTACTGGCAACTAAGTCAATCATTAAATATTTCAGGTTTAAAGCATTTTTGTTTAATCGAATATCCAGCCCTTAAACCATTGTTGGCCAAAAGCATGGCATTTGCAGCTATTTTGTCGTTAGGTGATTTTGGTATTATTGCACTATTTGGTGGTCAAGCAGTCACCACTTTACCCTATTATTTATATGAGCAGTTATCGCATTATCATTATCAACAAGGCATGGTAACTGCTTCAATTTTATTATTATTATCCTTTATTTTACTGGCAGTGTTGGATTATGATCGAACTTAAACAAATTAATTATCAATATGATAATTTTAGTCTTTATTTTGATATTAATATCCTTGCTAAGGAAAAAGTAACTATTGTGGGGCCAAGTGGTGCCGGTAAAAGTACTTTATTAAGTTTAATTGCCGGATTTATTTTTCCTCAATCAGGGCAGATTATTCTAAACAATCAAGATGTAACCATCTTAAACCCGGCTAAACGACCTGTATCAATGCTGTTTCAGCATAATAATTTATTTAGCCATTTTACTGTTGAGCAAAATATTGCTTTGGGATTAAAGCCTAGTCTGAAAATAACGGCAGCAGAACAAAATGCTATTGCCGATATACTTGTTAAAGTTGGTCTTAGTGGCTTTGGTAAACGTTATCCGGATCAACTGTCAGGCGGACAACGTCAACGGGTGGCGTTGGCGCGTTGTTTAATGCAACGTCGTCCAATTTTGTTATTGGATGAACCATTTTCAGCGCTTGATCAGGCATTGCGTTTTGAAATGCTTGAATTAGTGAATACTATTTGTGATGAATTTGCTTTGACTTTGATGATGGTGTCGCATTATCTGGATGATTCATTAAACTATTTTTCACGTTGTTTAGTGGTTGATAATGGGAAAATTATTTTTAACTCTACGCCTAAGCAATTATATGAACCACAAAATCAAGCAGTTGCTAAATTATTAGGCCTTAATTATTGATCTAAAATTAAGAATATAATGATAAAGGAGGTACTAAGTGTATAATTTTGATAAAGCAGTTAATCGATTAGCACAAGGATCATCTAAATGGCAACAAATGGTTGCCGAAAAACCTGATGTTTCCAAAGATGTATTCCCATTCTCAGTAGCCGATGTTGATTTTTTACCACCTCCTGAATTAGTTAAATCATTGCAACAATTTGTTGGTGAAGCAATTTTTGGTTATACCAATGGTACTCAGGGCTATTACCAATCAGTCATCGATTGGATGCAACACCAACATAACTGGCAAATTAAAAAAGATTGGGTAGTTCTATCCCCGGGAGTGGTGCCAGCAATTTATAATGCTATCAAAACCTATACCAATGAAAATGATGGTGTGATTATAATGCCGCCTGTTTATTATCCGTTTTCTGCAAGTATTACTAATACCAAACGCCAACTGGTTGAAAATCCTTTAATTATTGATAGTAATGGTAAATATGCAATAGATTTTGCTGATTTAGAAATTAAAGCTAGCAATCCACGCAACAAACTGTTGATCTTTTGTAGTCCGCATAATCCAGTAGGGCGCGTTTGGCGCAAGGAAGAGTTAACTCAAGTAGCTGAGATTTGTTTAAAACATAAGGTATTGATTGTATCCGATGAGATTCATTTCGACTTGATTATGCCAGGGCATAAACATTATGTATTTGCTACATTGTCGGAGCAAATTAGCAATAATGTGATTGTGTGCACCGCACCAAGTAAATCTTTTAATCTGGCTGGTTTACAAACATCGAATATAATCATTCCTAATAAACAATTGCGTGATCAATACAGTGATTATATTAGTAAAAATGGTTTCCATAGTTTGAATATTATTGGCTTTAAGGCTTGTGAAATTGTCTATACACAATGTCAAGCGTGGTTACAACAATTTATTGCCTTAATTTATAAAAATCACCTATTAGTTAAAGAGTTCTTTGCTAAAAATTTGCCAGAGATTGTGGTCTACGATCTAGAAGGAACTTATTTACAATGGTTAGATTTTCGTAGTTTAGGTATGCAACCTCAAGAGTTAGAAAAATTTTTACAGCAAGAAGCCGAATTATTTTTCGATGAAGGCTATATTTTTGGTAATCAAGGCGTAAGTTTTGAGCGTATTAACATTGCCTGCCCAACTATAATTTTACAAGCAGGCTTAAAGCGTTTATTAACGGCAATACAAACAAAAACTAACCAAAATTAAGATTAAAAATCTATGATTGGATTTAATTGGTTGGTTAAGATGGTTTTATTTTTAAATTATCTAACTTATTAAAATAGTTACCTCTTAAGGTTTTATTAATTTAAGCTGATTATCCTATCAACAATTTAGTATTATTGTTGATAGGATAATCATGCAAAATTTAAAAGATAACCACAAATTTAGTTGGTCAGCACTTATTTTTGCTATTCTATTTTTTGGTTATTTTTCTTGCACCTTACAACTGTTCATTTTTGTTTCAGGTCATTCTAATATAAATGGCCTACGTGATTCGCTTATTTATAGTTTAATTTGGCTGATACCGTTACTGATGTTCCCAAATTATACTCGTAAAATTGCCACAGTTTTCGGCTTGATAATTGGTGGTTTATCTTTAATTTCGGTTGCTTATTTTGTCATTTATAGACAAGAGTTTTCGCAAAGTGTGTTCTTTGTGATGGCGGAATCTAACTTTAATGAGTCCCATGAATTTATCCAACAATATTTAAGTATTAAGTTGATTGTTGTACTGTGTGTTTATATTTTGTTTGCTGCTTTTTTATGGAAAAAAGTCAAACCAATATATGTTAAAAACACTACCAAATGGATCGTTTCCTTGCTAATTATTATTTATGCCACAATGCCAATGGCGATTAGCTTAACCGTAAAAAAAGCTTCATTTGAAAAAGCTGGATATCATCTATTATCACGGATGGAAACCACTGTCCCATGGCAATTAGTTAGCAATTATTTAGCCTATCGTTCCCAGTTGTCGAATATGGAGGCTATTTTAGCCAACTATGAAATGTTGCCACCATTGAACAATTTAATCGATGCCAATGGTAATACTCCACGTACTTTAGTGTTAGTTATTGGTGAATCAACTACTCGCAATCGTATGGGGATTTATGGTTATGAGCGTAATACTACCCCACATATACAACAATTTAAAAAGGAAAATCCTAATTTATTAGTATTTAATGATGTGGTTTCATCCAGACCGTATACTATAGAAATTCTCCAGCAAGCATTAACTTTTGCTGATGAACAACATCCTGATTTGTATTTGAAAACACCATCGTTAATTCATCTTATGCATCAAGCAGGTTATAAAACTTTTTGGATCACCAATCAACAAACTATGACTGCACGTAATACTATGTTGACTATGTTTTCTCAGCAAACTGATGAACAGTTTTATATGAATAATGACCGTAACCAGAGTTCACGGCGCTATGATGAATCAGTATTTGATCCTTTTAAAAAAGTGTTAGCTGATCCTGCCGATAAGAAGTTTATTGTCATTCATTTGCTTGGCACGCATATGAAATATGAGTTTCGTTACCCCAAAAATAGTGTTTATGATCAGTTCAAAGATGCAACCGGTATTCCTTTTAAACTTGATGATGACAAACTAGAGCGTTATAACAATTATGACAATGCGGTAAGCTATAATGATTACGTTACTACGACACTATTTAATATATTTAAAACTAGCAAAGAAAATGGTTTTATGTTGTATTTTTCAGATCATGGTGAAGATGTTTATGAAACGCCACCACACGACGTATTAGGGCGTAATGAAAAGGCACCTACCAAAACCATGTACACTGTGCCATTTATGCTGTGGCAATCACCACAATGGTTGGCCACACATCCAAATAATTATCAATCTTACATTAATCGCAAATATAGTACCCAAGATTTGATCCATACATGGTCTGATTTGGCAGGTTTAACTTATGATCTTTATCAACCGGAAAAAAGTATTGTCAATCCGGAGTTTAAACAAAGTACGCGTTGGATCGGTGACCCTTACGGCAAAGATAGCTTAATCGATTTTGACACACTTCCGAAATGAATAATAACTCTGATTGCATAGGCATTTAAGGTATGTTATTGTATATTTATACAGTAATTTTAAATGCAAAAAAAGTAGGTCATGCGAAAAATTATTCATGTGGATATGGATTGTTTTTATGCCGCAGTGGAAATGCGAGATAACCCCCGTTACCGTAATATTCCCATCGCTGTGGGTGGCGATCCACGTAAGCGGGGAGTAGTGGCCACCGCTAATTATCTGGCTCGCCAATATGGTGTGCATAGCGCTATGTCGATGGCGCAAGCCGTCAAGTTATGCCCTAATCTTAAAGTTATTCCGGGGCGACATGCAGTGTATAAAGAAGTTTCCCATCAAATCCATCAAATTTTTCAACGTTATACTCAAGCTATTGAAGCTCTATCGTTGGATGAAGCTTATTTAGATGTTACGGAATGCCAATTCTGTCATGGTTCGGCAACGCTAATAGCCCAAGATATTCGCCAGGCCATTTTTAATGAACTTGGTTTAACTGCATCAGCAGGTGTGGCACCATTAAAATTTTTAGCTAAAATCGCCTCGGATATGAATAAACCTAATGGTCAATATGTGATTAGACCAGAACAGGTCAGCTCGTTTATTAAGCAATTACCACTTAATAAAATCCCCGGGGTAGGTAAAGTTACAGAAAAAAAATTAGCCGAACTGGGTTTGTACCAATGCCAAGATGTGGTGAAGTACGATCTTCCTAAATTACTCAATCAATTTGGTAAATTTGGACGAATCTTATATGAACGTTGTCAAGGTATTGATGAGCGGGAAGTTTGTAATGACCGTCAACGTAAATCAGTTGGCGTTGAGCGCACCTTAATCGCTGATATTCATAGTTGGGATGATTGTTTATTACAATTAGATCCTTTGTATGAAGAATTAGAAAAGAGATTAAGCAAAGTACGTACTGATCTGTCTATTGCTAGGCAAGGTGTTAAATTTAAGTTTGACGACTTCCAACTAACTACCCAAGAACATGTATGGGCCAAACTAGATAAAACAGATTTAATTGAACAAGCCTATAAAGTTTGGCATGAACGGCGTAACGATCGTGGAGTAAGATTAATTGGCTTTCACGTTACCTTAATCGATCCCCAATTGGATAAACAACTGATTTTTAGGTTTTGATTAGTTTAGTAATACTAAATTTTCTATCCAGATCCTTTAAAAGTAAATTATGAATCCAAAATAAAAAACGCCCTAAGGCGCTTTGATATTTATTTTAATAATAATTAATTAGTGTTATTTTATTCCATATTGAGATCTATAGGCTTCAACTTGTACTACTTGGTCTTTACGGGATTCATCTTGGTAGAGGTATTGAATTAAATCATCTAAGGTAATAATTGAAATAACTTCACAATGATAAGTTTGTTTGATCTCTTGGATGGCGGATAACTCACCACGGCCTTTTTCCTGTCTATCTAAGCAAATTAATACGCCAGCTAGTTTGGATTGATTATCTTCTAAAATACGCATAGATTCACGAATTGCGGTACCAGCAGTAATAACATCATCGACAAGCATAACGCGTTGCTCATGGATGGAACTACCGACTAAGTTACCACCTTCACCATGATCTTTTGCTTCTTTCCGATTAAAACAATAAGGCACATCCACATTGTAGTGTTCAGAGAGTGCCACCACAGTGGCAGATACAATAGGAATACCTTTATAAGCAGGGCCGAAAATCACATCATATTGTAAATTGGCATCCATTAATGCCGCAGCATAAAAACGACCTAATAAAGCTAAGTCTTTGCCAGTATTGAATAATCCAGCATTAAAAAAGTAAGGACTTTTACGCCCAGACTTTAAGGTGAATTCACCAAACTTTAATGCTTGCCTATTTAAAGCAAATTCAATAAATTCACTTTTATATGATTTCATCGACTTTCTCCAATTAATCGTTTAAGGCTTGTTTTTGAGCATCATTAATAGCTGCTATTCCATTTTTTGCTAATTCTAAAAGTTGTAATAGTTCATCGTGGCTGAATGGTTCCCCTTCAGCAGTGCCTTGTACTTCTATAATGCGACCATCATCAGTCATGACAACATTCATGTCGGTTTCGGCATTTGAATCTTCAATATATTCCAGATCACAAATGGCCTCACCATCGATAATACCTACCGATACTGCGGCAACTAAAGATTTAATTGGGTTTTGTTTAAGTAGACCGTTGGCTAACATCTTATTGATAGCATCATTTAAGGCAACGCAAGCTCCGGTAATGGATGCAGTGCGAGTACCGCCATCAGCTTGAAGCACATCACAATCTAGCGTAATTGTAAATTCACCAAGTAATTTCAAGTCGATCATTGCTCGCAAAGAACGGGCGATTAGTCGTTGAATTTCCATAGTACGACCAGTTTGTTTACCTTTGGCTGCTTCGCGCTGAGTTCTGGAATTAGTAGCACGAGGTAACATACCATATTCGGCGGTGACCCAACCTTGATTTTGACCTTTTAAAAAACGCGGCACGCCTTCTTCAACTGTGGCATTACAAAGTACTTTGGTTTCGCCAAATTCAACTAATACAGAACCTTCTGCATGCTTAGTATAATTACGGGTTATTTTGATAGGGCGGATTTGATCCGCAGATCGGCCGGATGGGCGCATGCATTTCTCCAACAGTTTCAATTTAAAATATGTTTTGAGCTAATCATTTAGGAGGACATCAACAAGATCGCGTCGATGTTTAGCCTAAGCTAAGAGCGCATTATACAGAATTTGTGATACAATGCCCAGCATGTTTTTACAATTTTAGGAAGCTATTATGATTTCCAGCATGACCGCCTATGCACGAAAAGAGTTAAATCAACCATGGGGGACTGCCTCTTGGGAATTACGTTCGGTTAATCAACGCTATTTAGAAACCTACATTCGTTTACCCGAACAATTCCGATCCCTTGAACCAATGATTCGTGAACGACTACGTAATCGTTTAACTCGCGGTAAAATTGAATGTAATTTACGCTTTGAGTTAGATCCAGCGGCTCAACATCAACAGTTATCATTAAATATAGAATTGGCACAACAAATACTCAACGCTGCTGATTGGATTCGCACCGAATACCAAGCGGGCGAAATCAACCCTATAGATGTGTTGCGTTGGCCGGGAGTAATGTCGGCTAAAGAACAAAATCTTGATAGCATATCGCAAGAGATCTTAGCCTTACTTGAAACTACTATCGATGAATTTATTGCCGTGCGTGAACGTGAAGGCAAAGCCTTGAGTGATTTAATTGTGCAGCGTTTACAAAGTATTACCGAACAAGTAGACAAAATTCGTAACTGGATGCCGGAAATCCTTGAATGGCAAAAAGAACGACTCAAAAGTAAACTAGCGGAAGCCGATATTGAGCTGGATGATTCACGTTTGGAACAAGAAATTGTCATGGTGGCACAGCGCATAGATGTGGCAGAAGAGCTTGATCGCTTAATGACACATGTTAAAGAAACCTACTCTATATTGAAAAAAAATGAGGCAGTAGGGCGCCGGCTTGATTTTATGATGCAAGAATTTAATCGCGAGTCTAATACCATTGCTTCCAAATCGATTAACGCTGATGTAACTGCAAGTGCAATTGAACTCAAAGTATTAATCGAACAAATTCGTGAGCAAGTACAAAACATAGAGTAACTATGCAACTCTTGCCAAGAACTTTAGGTATCCTTGCAGTAATATTAGCATCTGTGTTATGGGGTACAACGGGCACAGCGGCTACTTTTGCTCCTTCACTTTCACCATTACTCGTTGGAGCAGTTGCCATGGGTATTGGTGGGCTCCTGCAATGTTTATTGGCTTTAACGCAAATAGTTAAACAACGTCAATTATTAATCAAATACCGTAGCTTTCTTATTTTAGGTGCAGTGGCAGTGGCCATTTATCCATTAGCTTTTTATACATCTATGCGTTGGGCTGGTGTTACTATTGGTACCGTAGTTTCGATTGGCTCAGCACCAATACTCTCTGTAATTATTGAGTATGTTAATCATGATTTTCGCCTCACTAAGCAATGGTTAATTGGCGCGATTTTAGGCATAGTAGGCATGTTATTGTTGGCGTTTGCAGATAATAATACAGAAACTATTGTCTATGAACATCTGTCCATGGGTATATTGTTAGGTTTAATTGCAGGATTAACTTACGCTGTATATTCTTGGTGTGCTCGACAATTGATGTTAAAAGGTATTGCGACCAAATCGGCTATGGGAGCAACATTTGGTTGTGGTGGTTTATTGTTAATGCCAATTGTAATATTAATGGGCGCGCCATTATTTGAGTCAGTTACCAATCTTACTGTTGGCGTTTACATGGCTGCTATCCCCATGCTTCTTGGTTATTTATGTTATGGCTTTGGCCTGGCAAACATCCCAGCCAGTACTGCTACCACTATTACCCTTTTAGAACCCGTCATAGCTACTATCCTTGCCATATTCATTGTTGGTGAATCATTATCATTCATCGGTTGGTTGGGGATTTTATTGATTCTTATTTGTCTGATTTTTATAACTGTACCATTGAAAAGGCATTAGCAATGAAACAAATATTAATAGTAAATATTATTGAATATTTATAAGGTTATCATTCACTAACGAAAAAAGGATCTTTTATACTAAATAAAAGATCCTATCTATTTGTGAGTTGTTTGTTGTCAAATTATTTAAAATATGTATCAAGTAATATTATTTAGCAAAAACACCTGAACGACTTTCACCTTCAGTTTCAGCATAAGTATATTTTTTGACTATATCATGCTCGTCAAATAAAATAGTTATTTCTTTTTTTGTATCGTTGGTGCCAGCTGCAAATATATTAACGATTGGCACAAAATTCACACCTTTAGCTTTCACTTTAACTAGAGTATATTTCCAAATTTCTAATCCTGATTCGGTAAATGTCGTTGAGTCTGGGGCACCGAACATATTTTCGATTTCAGCTTTAGATGTTACATTTTGGACAATTTTCTGAGAAATTGTGTCCTTTGTTTCTGATCTGATTTTTTCATTACCAGAAGATCCACAACCAGCTAATGTTAAACTTAAAATAATTCCTAAAAATATAGCTATGTGATTAAATTTCATTTACTATTCCTATGTAATTTGTTGATTATTTTTAATTTATTATTTGTATTTTCTCACATTGCTTTACGCAGTATAGTATAATACTTATAAGTAGTCTATAATTAATAAAATGAAATTACTTATATAATTTATTTAGTTAGATAAATTATTTATCTAATAACTATTATAAAATAATATCATTTCGGATAATGCCGATACTTAATCGATTTGAAATACCAATATAGCACTGCATAAGCAATTCCAGATGCGAATAAATCTGAAATTGGCGATGAAAGCCATACGCCATTGAGATCAAAAAATAATGGTAAAATATAGAGGGTTGGTAATAGGATTAAAATTTGTCTTGAAAGGCTTAACATAATAGATACTTTAGCCATACCAATACATTGGAAGAAACTAGTTGTTACCATTTGAAAGCCAACAAAAGCAAACGCCAAAGTAGTATAACGTAACGCAATTGCAGAAATTTCGACTAAATCTTCTTCTGAACTAAATGCTCTTACCAAGGTACTTGGTATAAAAAATCCAAGTATAAAACCTAGCGTGGTAATAATGGTGGCAATTTTGACGGCATAAATAAATGTAGCTTTAACCCGAATAAAGTTTTTGGCTCCATAATTATAGCCAATAATAGGTTGCATACCTTGATTGATACCAATCACAATCATAATAATTAATGTAATTAAACGGTTAGCATTTGAATATGCGGCAATGGCATCCTCACCCGCAATAGCCGATAATGGTGCATAGCGATTAAGTTGCCAGTTAATAAACACCACTACAATAGAAGCGGCAATTTGCATTGAAAACGGTGACATACCTATGGACAAAATAGCTTTAATATAGGTGAAATTAAGTCTAAAGTTGTGCAAGTATAATTTTATATTACTGTTTTTACTGATAAAATGTTGCATTACAAAAATAAAACTAATGAACATTGATAGTGTTGTTGCAAAAGCTGCCCCACGCATTCCCCAACCAAAACCGATAATAAAAATCGGCGCTAAAATGATATTGGCTATCACACTAACAAACATGGTCACCATGGCTTTAAACGGGTAACCACTTGCACGCATCATATTATTGTAGTTATAGGTTAAGGTTAGAAAGATGCTACCGGGTAAAAATACTTCTAAAAATTCACGGGCATAAATGTGATTCACTGGGCTGGAACCGACAAAATGCAAAACCGGATCGACAAAATAAAATAATAGTGACAGTGTTAAGCCGCTTAATACTGCGGTTAACATAAATGAGGTGCCAGCGACTTTTTCCGCTTTATCATTTTCGCCCCGCCCCAGAAAAATAGAAATACGACTAGCGGAACCAATGCCAACGAGCATACCAATGCCTGCAGTAAAATTCATTACCGGTAATATTAAACCAGCCCCACTTAGTGCTTCACGACCAATCCAGTGACCAATAAAAATACCATCGATAATATTATAAAGCGTATTCACAATGGTACCAATCACCGCCGGAAGCGCATATTGCCAAAACAGCGAACTGATTTTTTTATTTCTCAAATCATCATAAATATCGTGAGAGTGAGAGTTAGTTTTCATTGTTATTCCCACAGTAAATAGTGTAAAAATGTTTCCTGAGAGGCATACGTTTCAGTATAAATTTATTGACTGTTTGTAATTAATTAGTCTAACAGACTTAATAATTGTTGATAGCACTTTTTCAGTGCTTTGATAAAATAGTATACAAATTACTATTAGGATGCAAACAGGAAAAAAACAATGAGCGTACATATCGAAGAGGTTATTTTACATAAATTAATTAGAAAAAGTGACACGGAAATAGAATTACAACTGCGTGACTCAATGCTAGGCAATCAACAATCTGTAGTCAACTTAATTGAGGATATTAATCGCGTATACAACAATAAAAGTAAGGCTTATGGGCTATTTAATAGTGAAAGTTTATTTGAACAATCTTTGAAAGAACTACGTTTGGGGAATCAAAATTTTTTAAATTTCAGCCAAGAATCAACTAAACAATTACGTAATCAATTGGCAAAATACCCTTTTGCTGAGGGTGGCACGGTAATATTTTGCCATTATCGCTACTTAGCGGTCGAATATTTAATTATAGCGGTACTTAATAGCTGCGCAAGTATGTTGGTTAATGATCAACTTGACATCACTGAAACTCAATATTTAGATATTGATCATGCCGATATTATAGCTCGCATTGACATTACTGAATGGGAAACTGATCCGCAATCCAAACGTTATTTAACTTTTTTAAAGGGCAGGGTTGGGCGTAAAGTTTCCGACTTTTTTATGGATTATTTATGGGCGAGTGAAGGGTTAGACGCGAAAGCGCAAAATAAAACTTTAGTCAAAGCGGTGGATGATTATTGCCAAGAAATGCAATTTGATAAACAAGATAAAACAAGTACGCGTGAAAATGTTTATCAGTACTGTCAAGGGCAATTACAAGTTGGTGAAGAAATTGAATTAAAAAACCTAGCCAATGAATTACCCTCCACAGCTAATAATAATTTTATCGATTTTGTTAAAAATAATGATTATGACTTAGAAGAAACCTTCCCGGTTGATCGTAGTGCGTTACGGCAACTGAAAAAATTTTCTGGCAGTGGAGGGGGCTTAACTTTAAGTTTTGATTCTGATTTATTAGGTGAACGTATTCAGTGGGATCCGCAAACTGACTCATTAGTAATTAAGGGGGTACCACCTAATTTACGTGATCAACTACAACGAAATACTAGTGCAAATTAATTCTTTGGGAGCATAAAAATGAAATATATTGGCGCACATGTGAGTGCCGCTGGGGGCGTTGATAATGCACCCATTAATGCCTATCAAATTGGCGCAACGGCGTTTGCTTTATTTACTAAAAATCAACGCCAATGGCATGCAAAACCATTAGAAGCAGCAGTTATTGATAGTTTTCATAAGCGTTGTGAAAAATATGGTTTTACCAGCAAGAAGATTTTACCGCACGACAGCTACCTTATTAATTTAGGTCACCCTGAAAGTGAATTACTCAACAAATCGCGTGCCGCGTTTTTAGATGAAATGCAACGTTGTGAGCAACTTGGCTTAACTCTGTTAAATTTTCACCCTGGTAGTTATTTACAACAAATTTCGGTGGATGATTGTTTAACTCGCATTGCCGAATCGATTAATATTACCTTAGGTAAAACTAAAAATGTGGTGGCAGTGATAGAAAATACTGCCGGACAAGGTTCTAACTTAGGTTATAAATTTGAACATTTAGCCCAAATTATTGATAAAGTAGAAGATAAAAGTCGAGTAGGCGTATGCATTGATACTTGTCATGCTTTTGCTGCCGGTTATGATTTGCGTACCGAAAAGGCGTGTCAGCAGACTTTTGCCGAATTCGAAAAAATTGTAGGTTTTCAATATTTAAGAGGTATGCATTTAAATGATGCCAAAAGTGAATTAGCTAGTCATGTCGATCGCCATGATAGTCTAGGCAAAGGTAAAATTGGCGAAACTGCCTTTAAATATATTATGCGTGACCCAAGAATCGACGAAATACCTCTCATCCTTGAAACTATCAATCCTGACATCTGGGCACAAGAAATTGCATGGTTAAAGGAACAAGGTAAAAACTAATAACTAAAATTCAGAATTCCGCACTTAAATTTTACCCAAGGGCGGAATAAACCAAAATTACCTTTCTAGTTAGATTCATCTATTAGAACCGAAATTAAACTTATGAATTCAGGCAAAATGGCTAAAATTAAAGCTAATTGTTGCATAACTAATAGATCATTATTAGCTTGTTCATCATTTGTAGGTAATGTTTCGATATAATCAGCTACGGATTTTTTTATTGATGAATAATCGGCAGTGATTTTTTTATCACTTAATATATTAATAATGTAAACCGAAAGATCATCAAATAACTCAAGGGTATGATTAGTGATAGTCTTATCACGGTGAGCCCCTAAAGTGGAAAGGTAACTAATAAGTGTGTGATTAAGCGTTAATAACCGAAAGCCTTGATTGATTAAGTCAGGATTGACATGCGGTTCTTTGGTCATCACACTAATTAATGAAGACAAATCAGCATTACTATCATGTGCAGCGCGTCTTGCTAAACGGTATTGAGGATCATTATTTTTACCAGTTAAATATTGTTGCCCGATTGCCGCTAAATAGTGGCTATCATCATGACAGGCGCGATCAATTAGTTTAGGTATATTTCTAAATTTCCAGTCAGGCCATATAAAACTAACGGCAAACCAAGCAATAAAACAACCAATTAATGTGGCAATAATGCGTGAAATTGCCACCTCAACACTACTTTCACCGATTAAACTAAAGCTAAAAAATACTAATAAAGTAATAAAAGCGGTGGCATAAGCATATTGCGAATTTTTAAATAGAAAAAATAACCAACCAGTGATAATAATTAATACTAACTGGGCTAGGATACTCGGGAATAAATAAGTTAGTGGCAATCCCACTATAATCCCTAAGATGGTACCAATCACCCGTAAACTTAACCGATGTTTTGTAGTTGAATAGTTGGGTTGGCAAACAAATAAGCTAGTTAAAATAATCCAGTAACCATGTGCTAGTGAAGAAAAGTGAATAATTGTATACCCTACTAAAAACACTAAACTCATTCGAATAGCATGCCGGAATAATGCTGATTTCACTGTTAAATTTTTCTTTATTTTAGCAAAAATATCGTAAAAACTTGTAAGTTCATCATCCACTAATTGGTTATTTTCTTGCTGTTGGGATAAATGTTGTTCCGTATCTATATTAGCTAACAGCAAATCGATAGCCAGTAAATTTTGGTGAAGATTCTGCAATGATTTTACTAATAACACGGTAGATTTATCGTTACTTTGATATTGATTTATAGCTTCTTCTAGATAACTAAAATAACGAGTAAATAATGGATCATGTTGATAAGTTTGATTTAACTTAATGGATAAGGCTAATTTAGCACAGGCTTTGGCTTGTAGGTTTATAATTCGTGCAAAACGAAACAAAATATCACTGTGCTTAAAATGCTGACTTAGCGCTTGATAATCGCCATGCGCGGAATTAGCTCGTTCATGGATATCTTGCGCCACAAAATAATAACTAAGCAGTTTCCTAATATAGGCTTGGCCACGATAACTTTTTAGTCGATTAAATAGTGAGCGTTTAGTTTGATTAAAGGCATTGATTAATTGATTATTACTATCGGTTAATTGTAATGTTTGTTTGCTAAAACCGTTGGTTTCGTCCGGATCGAACATAGCCGCTTTAGCATCGAGATATTGAGCTAATTTAATAAAACAGTTGGATAATGTTTGTTGTGTGGTACGGATAGGTTGAATAATCGACTCAATCAACGACACTAAATTATACCAAAGAGCGCCCACTAATAAAAAATATGGCAAGGTATAATTATCAGTATATAAATTATGCCCAAGCATGGTATAGGCGGCAATTAATAACGAACCAAAAGCTACTACGCCATAACGTTGCCCAAGCGCACCTAACATAATAAAAATAAAGGTCGAGCTAACTAATCCCACCATAAACAACGGTGGATAGTCAAACAATAACTCAACAGAAAAAGTAGCGATAGCGAAACAAATTAAGGTAAAGACTATGTTAATACAACGGCTTAATAATCTAGTGTCAATTTCGGTTAACCCTGCAGCCACGACACCTAATGTCAGTGGAATTACTAAATCAATTCGACCAAAATACCATGGCACTATGGTAGAACCCATAAGGCTAATTAATATACGAATACTAAATAGTAGATTACTACTATAAAAAACTTTACGTAAAGTTAGGATAAGAGGCTGCACGTTGTTTCAGATTAGGTGTTAGTTAAACATAATAATATGTTAGCCATTATAACGTAATTGCAAATAAAAGAGTAAATAGTCTATTTTTTTATAATGATAAATTAATCTCATTTAGTCAAAAATATATGGTTAGATTCTATATCTATTGTTCTTTGTTAGTAATTTTATGTTAATAATAAAATATTATGTTATAGCAGTAGGAACGGCATTAAATCTACGTTAGAATAATCACCATTAACGATCTAGATCACAAAGGAATTAAGCGTATGACTACCGAAATGACCACTCTTGATAAAATTAAAAGACAAATTGCTGAAAATCCAATAATTCTATATATGAAAGGTTCTCCAAAATTGCCAAGCTGTGGTTTTTCGGCACAAGCGGTGCAAGTATTATCTCAATGTGGTGAACAGTTCGCATATGTTGATATTCTACAAAACCCTGATATCCGTGCCGAATTACCAAAATTTGCTAATTGGCCGACTTTTCCGCAATTGTGGGTGGAAGGTGAGTTAATTGGTGGTTGCGATATTATGTTAGAAATGTTTCAAGCTGGCGAACTACAAACATTAATTAGACAAACAGCAGCCAAACATAAAGCCTAACTCTATATAAGCGTAATAAAGTAAGCGTGTGAAAGAAATAACACGCTTACTGAACTAGATTTTACTCATCATCTAATTCCATCTTATTTGGCGTATTTGCTATAGCTAATGGCCAACCGCCTAATCGTTTAAAACGATTGACGATTTCACAAAATAAAATAGCTGTTTTTTCTGTATCATATAAAGCTGAATGAGCTTGTTTGTGATCAAAAGGAATGTTTGCAACATCGCATGCTTTGGCCAGTACAGTCTGCCCAAAAACTAAGCCACTAAGTGACGCCGTATCGAAAGTGGCAAAAGGGTGAAAAGGGTTACGTTTTATGCCAGCACGTTCGGCCGCAGTCATTAAAAAGCTGTGATCAAAATGGGCATTATGTGCCACAATAATTGCACGATTACAATCATTAGCTTTTATGCCGGTTCGTACTATTTTGAATATTTCTTCCAACGCGCATTTTTCATCAACTGCACTCCGTAAGGGATTATCCGGATCAATACCATTGAAGGCTAAAGCAGAAGGTTCTAAAATGGCATTGGTAAATGGATTTACATTAAACTGCAAACTTTCATCTGGTTCAAGCCAGCCATTTTCATCCATTTTTAAAGTAATAGCAGCAATTTCTAGAATAGCATTGAGTTTTGGGTCAAAACCAGAGGTTTCAATATCAATTACCACTGGATAAAAACCACGAAAGCGTTCACATAATTTAGCGTTTGGCACAATAATTTATCTTATATAGTAAAATGAGGCATATTATGCCAGTTTTTAAATTATTAACCTAGTTTTCTCTGTTTAAATTGTTGTTAAACAATGCTATTTAGCTTTTAATTATGATTAATTGGCAGTAGTAATAACATTATTTTAGAGAATTATTGATATTGATAATCAACTAATAGGTTATTAGTTACGATTTACTGCCGATATTAGCTATCGGCAGTACAGAAGTTATTAATCTTGATTTTCAGCCATAAAGCGATCAGCATCATCAACCATAGCTTTGACACCAACAAAATAAGGAGTACGTTGATGTAATTGCTGTGGTTGAATGTCTAAAATTCGTCTAAAGCCATCAGTCGCTTTACCACCAGCTTGTTCGGCTAACAAAGCCATAGGATTGGCTTCATAAAGTAAGCGTAATTTCCCATTTGGGTATTGGGCAGTACTCGGATAAATGTAGATGCCACCTTTAAGTAAATTACGATGAAAATCTGCTACCAATGAGCCGATATAACGCGAAGTATAAGGTCGATGAGTAGCTTTATCTTCTTCTTGACAATATTTGATATATTTTTTTACCCCTTTAGGGAACTTAGTATAATAACCTTCGTTAATCGAATAAGTGGTTCCAGATTGTGGAAATTGTAGATTCTCACGCGCTAAGCAAAACACACCGATAGAAGGATCATAAGTAAAGGCATTGACGCCGCAACCTGTAGTATAGACCAACATAGTTGATGAACCATAAATAATGTAACCAGCCGCTACTTGTTTATGTCCCGGTTGCATAAAATCTTGCTCTGTTACCGGTGTACCGATTTTAGTGATGCGATGATAGATGGAAAAAATAGTCCCCACCGATACATTAACATCAATGTTAGATGAACCATCGAGCGGATCCATAAGTACCACATATTTGCCTTCGGTAGCGCGATCTTTGCCGAAAATAACCAGATTATCTTCTTCTTCGGAAGCTATACCGGCAATGACTCCACGAGCTTCAAGGGCAGCTTTGAGTGTTTCATTAGCAAACACATCTAGTTTCATCTGTTTTTCACCCTGAACATTTGAGGACCCATTTTCACCTAAAATGTCAATTAATCCGGCTTTATTAATGTCGCGATTAATAATTTTGGCTCCAAGTTTAATGGCCGAGATTAAAGCAGTTAGTTCCCCAGTTGCATGAGGAAATTCACTTTGTTTTTCAATAATAAATTCACCAAGAGTTTTCATTAAATATTAATCCTTTATTGAATTGCTATGAGGGTATGTAATTTTGATTTATGAACTATTTATTAAGCTATTTCATGAGTAAACTTTCTACAATATACGTGAGTTAATTTAAGAAAGCGACTATAATTATGCATTACTGAATTAGTTTTTTGCGTGAAAAAAGTTTTGCCATTTATAAAAATAATTTAGCGTAAGTAAATTTCAGTTTAGTAATACTTTTAAGTAGAAATGGAGAAATAACTGTGCAAAATTTTGAACTGGAACGGATCATTAATGACCAATTGCAAATTAACCGTTATCGTGACTATGCACCTAATGGTTTACAAGTGCAAGGGCGCCGTGAGATCCAAAAAATTGTTACCGGAGTCACTGCTTGTCAGCTACTACTTGATAAAGCAGTAGCATTACAAGCTGATGCAGTATTAGTTCATCATGGTTATTTTTGGAAAAACGAACCTATTACCATTACCGGAATTAAATACCAACGAATTAAAACATTACTTTCGCATGATATAAATTTATTTGGTTATCACCTGCCATTAGATGGACATCCACAGTTAGGTAATAACATTCAACTAGCAAAGTTGCTAAATATTACAGTTGATAAACGAGAGGATGATACTGATCTGTTGTTTAAAGGTAGCTTAAGTGAGCCCGTTACTGCATTGGAATTTAAGCAACAACTTGAACAACGATTGCACCATGATCAACGCTCGGTACTATTTTGTGGTGACAATGCGCCATCAGTGATTAATCGTATTGCGTGGTGCAGTGGTGGGGGGCAAGATTTTCTTGAAAATGCCGCCGAGCAAGGTTTTGATGCTTTTTTTACCGGTGAGGTATCAGAACGTACTATCCATATTGCTCGCGAATATGGTATTAATTTTTATGCAGCCGGACACCATGCAACTGAACGTTATGGGATTAAAATGTTAGGTGAATGGTTGGCTACACAGTATAACCTAGAAGTTATTTTTGTTGATATTGATAATCCTGCATAACAAAAGTTGAATTTACTTGGGAAATATCGCATACTTATCGGCAGATTTTTAATTCTTTAGAATTGTTAATAAACAATAACGTGAGAGGTCATTTTATGTTTACAGGAAGTCTGGTCGCACTCGTCACCCCCATGGATACTAAAGGTAATGTGGACTATGTAAGCTTAAAAAAATTGGTCGAATATCATATTGCCAATGGTACATCAGGGATTGTTTCGGTAGGAACTACTGGTGAGTCAGCGACACTTGATCATCACGAGCATATTGATGTGATCAAACGTACCATTGATTATGCTGATGGGCGGATTAATATTATTGCTGGTACGGGTGCTAATGCTACTAAGGAAGCCATCGAATTAACCTATAAAGTTGAAAATATTGGTGTAGTTGGCTGTTTATCGGTAGCACCTTATTATAATAAACCAACACAAGAAGGCATGTATCAACATTTTAAAGCTATCGCCGAAAGCACGGCTCTCCCACAAATTTTGTATAACGTTCCTGGTCGTACTAGTAGTGATATTAAACCGGAAACGGTTGGTCGATTATCTAAAATCAAAAATATTGTTGCTTTAAAAGATGCTACCGGTGATTTAGTTCGAGTATATAAAACTCGCAAATTAGTGGGTAGTGATTTCAAATTATTAAGTGGTGACGATGCCACTTTCTTAGATTTTATGATTTTAGGTGGCGATGGGGTGATTTCTGTTACAGCTAATGTTGCGGCTAAAGAGGTTGCGACAGTCTGCGAACTAGTAGCTAATAATCATATTCAAGAAGCACGAGTCCTGAACGACAGCCTATTATCATTGCACAGCAATTTATTTATTGAACCAAATCCTACCCCGGTAAAATGGGCGTGTGCAAGATTAGGTTTAATGGCTGATGCAGCAATTCGTTTACCAATGGTATCATTAACCGAAGCTGCAATCCCAGCGGTAGAAAAAGCATTAAAAGATGCTAATTTGCTGTAATTTATTTTTGTCTAACAATTAATTTATAAGTAGATATATATGTTTAATAAAACTGTATTAAAAAGTACCGTTACTAAAAAAACAGTTATTTTGGCGACTGTGGCGGCATTGTTTCTTGTTGGTTGTGGTAACGATGTAAATTATAAGCGTGAAGTTGAAGGCAATGATGATTATTTAAATTCACCAACCTTAAAACCATTAATCGTACCTCAAGGAGTGAGTGTACCCGCTGAGGCTGCTGATTTTTATGTTTATGCTACCAAAACAGAAGGTGGGGCGCTTGGTAAACAAGTAGATATTCGGCCACCACTATTACCTATCCCAACAGTTGCTGATGCTTATGCGAATTATAGTAATGGTATTGTGACTTTAAATGCACCAGCTAATAGTGGAGTGTGGAGTAGTATTCCTAATACTTTAAATCGAAAAAATATTCCAATTAGTAGTAGCGATAACAATACCATTCGTACTGCTAACGCTTTTATTTTAAGTGATGACGAACAGCAAACTGTACAAGCATCATATGTAATCCAACGCCATACCATGGGTGGGGCCGAAACTATTACGGTGGCTCTGAATTCACTAACTCGTGGTGTAGAGGATCTTTCTTCTAATCCATTAGAAGTGCAGCGTTATGTTATTACTTTGTTCAATGCCATAATGGATGATGCCGCACCGCCATCTGCACGAGTAGCTCCTGCTAAGGAAGAAAGTGACAGTAAGGATGCTAATAGCAAACCAGAAGATGCTAAGAGTGATAACTAGCCAAAATAGGTTTTAAAGGTAAGGAGCGAATAGCTCCTTATTTATTGGTAATTTGACATAAGGTTATAAACATGAAAAAGTTGGCTGAACTATATCGTGGTAAAGCAAAAACCGTTTATTCCACAGAAAATCCTGATTTATTGATACTTGAATTTCGCAATGACACCTCGGCATTTGATGGCTTACGTATTGAGCAACTCGACCGCAAAGGTATGGTAAATAATAAATTTAACTATTTTATTATGACTAAATTACGTGATGCTGGCATTCCTACACAGGTTGAACGACTATTGTCTGATAATGAAGTATTAGTCAAAAAACTTGCAATGGTCCCGGTGGAATGTGTGGTACGTAACCGAGCAGCAGGATCACTGGTTAAGCGCTTAGGTGTTGAAGAAGGTAAAGTCCTTAATCCGCCTACCTTCGAATTGTTTCTTAAAAATGATGCATTGCATGATCCAATGGTTAACGAATCTCATTGTAAAGCTTTTGGCTGGGCGACGGATGCACAGCTGGCAAAAATGAAAGAACTTAGCTTTAAAATTAACACCATTTTAACTGAACTATTTGCTAAAGCTGGGTTGATTTTAGTCGATTACAAACTTGAATTTGGCCTCTACAAAGGTGAAATTACTTTAGGCGATGAGTTTTCTCCAGATGGTTGCCGATTGTGGGAAAAAGATACCTTGAAAAAAATGGATAAAGACCGTTTCCGTCAAGGATTAGGTGGTGTGATTGAAGCATACGAGGAAGTCGCTAAGCGCATTGGTGTGCCATTATAATGTTTGCTCAGTTTGACATCTCTTTTTTTGTATTATTAGCGCTAGCGGCACTGTGTTATGTAACTCACAATAACACAGTTACGTTCGCGGTATTGGTATTGTTACTATTCAAATTAACACCATTAGCAACTTATTTCCCGTTTTTGAATCACTATGGTCTTACTATCGGTATTGTGATTTTAACCGCTGCAATGATGGTACCACTAGCTGATGGTTCATTAAGTATCAAAGATATTATTAAATCCTTCACTACTTGGCAATCAGTGTTGGCTATATTTGTTGGTATCCTAGTTTCCTGGCTTGGTACTAGGGGAATATCGTTAATTGGTGCTCATCCAACTATTATTAATGGCTTGATTATTGGCACTTTGATCGGTGTGGCTTTTTGCAAAGGTATTCCGGTTGGTCCACTCATTGCCGCAGGAATATTGTCACTACTTATTGGAAAAAGTTAATTTATGCATTTTGCTGATAGCTCCAGAAAGCTATGGGTATTACATGGTGAAGCTGCAATTTTATTTACCAAGTTAACGGTAGTAATTGAGCAAAACAAGGGTGATTGGATCACAGTCACTAACCAAGCTAATTTAGCTAGCAATTTGTTTAATGTTATAAACCCAAATCAAACTAAACGTTTGCTAGGTCAAGAATTTAAACATGCCATTTTCGATGCCACTGAGGCGTTTAATTTAGATGCTTTAGCCATGTTAATTGGAACTCTCGTTAATGGTAGTGTGTTAATTTTATTACTACCTAAAGATTTTGCTCATTGGCAAGATTATGATAGTTTACGTTGGAATGAGAATGCTTGTCCAATTACGACGCCTAATTTTATTGCCCATTTAACGCAAGTTTTGGCAGAACATAATTATGCTATCAATCATCAATTTGTTAATCAATTTCCGAATATAGATAGCACATTTTACAATTTTCAAGAACAGCAAAATGTCTTAAAACAATTACTGGAAAGTACTAAAACTATTAAGGTAGTGATTGCCAAACGTGGGCGTGGTAAATCGGCTTTGGCAGGTCAGTTCAGCCATTACCATCATTGCTTAGTTACTGCACCGAATAAAAATTCGCTGACCACATTTTTTCGTTTTGCCAAAACCACTACGCCATTTTATGCCCCCGATGAATTAATTACCGCCAACCTTGATCCTTTCCCTGAATATTTAATCATTGATGAAGCGGCTATGCTGCCACTTCCTATTTTGGCTAAATTAATACAATTGGCTATTTCAAAGCACAGAAAAATTTTATTAACCACAACCGTCGAAGGCTATGAAGGAACCGGACAGGGTTTTTTATTAAAATTATTGGCAGATAAAGCTTGCAACTTTTTTTATTTGCAACAACCGATTCGCTGGCATGCAGATGATCAGTTAGAACAATTTAGCGATCATTTAATGCTAAATGGCATGTTATCGTTCGATACCCAAATGTTAAAGAAGAATCAAACTATCGATTACTCGCAGGTTGATCGTCAAGATATTCAGGCACTAAAACAAATCTATTATTTATTAAAAAATGCCCACTATCAAACCACCTTAGTGGATTTACGTCGCTTGTTTGATGCTCAAAATTTAATGGTCTGGCAAGCTAAAATTGGCGATCAACGAGTTGCGGCGGCGGTGACTATTAATGAAGGCAATTTAACTGACGCATTAATTGATGAAGTGTGGAAGGGCACTCGTCGGCCAAAAGGTAACTTAGTAGCACAATCATTAGTGGCTCATGCTGGAGAAAAATTAGCTGCTAAATTACAGTCGCTGCGCATTAACCGTATTGCCGTTATTGAGTTATACCGTCGTCAACATATTGCTCAGAATTTAGTTCAATCCATTACTAATTATGCCGAAGACCATGGAAAGGACTTTGTATCAGTAAGTTTTGCTTTTAGCGATGATAATTATCGTTTTTGGCTAGCTTGTGGTTTTAACATTGTCCACATTGCCAGTCGTAAAGAGACCAGTAGCGGTACTTATTCCGTGATGGCGATTAAGGCAATTAGCCAAGCTGGGCACATTTTGGTTGAAAAATTACAACATAAATTACAGCGCAATAGCTATTGGTTAAAACAAATCATTGATCTTCCATTCGCTCAAATTGTGACAAGTGATCCCGATCAAGGCTTAACTAATGAGGACATTGAAGAACTCTACGGCTTTTGTTACTATCATCGACCTTATGAGTCCACCTATGCTGTACTTTGTCGTTTGCATAGTTATAATCAAACGCAAACAAGTAAGATAGACTTACCAATTTTGAGTGCATTAATAACCAATAACACCAGTGAATTACCAGTAATACAACAGATGCAATTAACCGGTAAAAACGCTTTAATGCAGGCCCTAAAACAAGAATTAGCTGGGTGGTTAGGTTATTGGCATTCAGCTCAACCATAAATCTAGCAACAAAATGTATAGACTCAATGATTAATAAGGACTTATTACGTTAATCTTGTAACTAAAGTAAAAACACAACTACAATTTTAATGTATATAGTCTGGGTTTATTTAATAAGGAAACAAACGTGAATTTTAATGGTATAAACCATCACCAATCTAATAACAACCATAATCCTCGTCAAAACCGCTCTGGTAATGGTGTTGACTATTTTCTTAAAGGTTGGTCTTTGGCATTTAATCCTGGGCTTAAGCGTTTTGTATTTTTGCCCTTACTGGCCAATATCGTGATTATGTCGGCACTTTTTTATTGGTTTTTCTCGGTAATCACCGGTATGGTTAATTGGGGATTAACTTTGGTACCGAATTGGTTGCAGTGGTTAGGTTACATTATTAGCTTTATCATTGTGCTAACATTAGTTATTTTGTTTTGCTATTTTTTTAGTACCGTAACCAATATAATTGCGGCTCCCTTTAATGGCTTATTGGCAGAACAAGTCGAAGCTCAATTGACAGGAATCCCCGCACCTGATACTACTTGGATAAGTTTGATTAAAGATTTACCTCGGGTATTTGGTCGCGAAATGCAAAAATTACTTAACTATCTGCTATGGGCAATTCCAATTTTGCTCACTTATTTCATTCCGGTAGTAGGGCAGTCAGTAATGCCAATTGTTTGGTTTTTATTTACCGCTTGGCAAATTAATATTCAGTATGCTGATTATGCCTTTGATAATCACAAAATTAGTTTTCACGATATGCGTGTATTACTTAAACAAGATAAAATGGATAATCTAATTTATGGAATTTTAGTCAGCTTGTTTACAATGGTGCCAGTACTTAACTTAGTTATTATGCCGATTGCGGTTTGTGGTTCAACGGCAATGTGGGTGGATCGTTACCGCCACCAGGCATTATTCGCTAACAGTCATCCCAAATTTAACTAATATTAAGAGTGATTTTTAGGGGGATTAGATGGCCAATCGTCATCCTCATCATCGGTATAAGGGATAGGTTTTATCCCTTTCTTTTTTTCCAGATAGGATTTGTAATTAACTTTATTTAACGCTTTAATGGTATTGATAAAAATTCCAATAAGAATAATAACAATTACCCACCAATAATCTTTAAGCCATTCCATGTTAATTCTCGTTAAGTTTTAATTTGAGAGACCTAATAAGTAGCTGTTGATGAAGTTATACCAGTAACTTATTCAGTCTCTTTATACTGTTATTGTATATGATAGCTTTATGTTAATAATAATTTTTCTAAAATTCGTTGGAAGATCTGTTTTAGTTTAATGATGTCTTGACAGCTGGCATTTTCATTTACTTTATGAATTGTCTTATTTAAAACGCCAAGTTCAATCACTTGACAACCCATTTTAGCAATAAAGCGACCATCAGAAGTACCGCCAGTGGTAGATAATTGTGTGTCAACTTGAGTTAACTCTTTGATTGCATCAATGGCAGCACTGGTTAAATCACCTTGTGGTGTTAAAAATGGATGACCGGAAAGCCGCCAATTTAAAGTGTATTGCAAATCATATTTTTGTAATATTTGTTCAACTCGTGCTTTAATCATTGCGTCGGTAAGTTCGCTACTATAACGAAAATTAAATTGCACTTTTAAATCACCCGGGATCACATTTTCAGCGCCAGTACCACCGTTAATGTTAGCAACTTGCATAGTAGTGGGCGGGAAGTATTGATTGCCGTGATCCCAAACCGTATTAACTAATTCATGTAAAGCCGGAGCAAAACGGTGCACCGGATTATCGGCAAGGTGAGGGTAAGCTACATGACCTTGAACCCCATGTACGACTAAATTGGCGGTAAGAGAACCACGGCGGCCATTTTTGATTTGATCGCCAAGCACTTCATCGCTAGAAGGTTCACCCACAATACAATAATCAACCCGTTCTTGGCGTTTAATTAGCATATCAACGACTTTAACAGTACCATCGCTGGCGTCGGCTTCTTCATCGGAGGTAATAAGAAAAGCCACTCGGCCTGAATGGTTAGGATTATTGTTCACAAAATCCTCGGCAGCACATACCATAGCGGCGACACCGCTTTTCATATCGGCAGCACCACGCCCAAAAAGTACCCCATTATCATCAATGGTAGCTGTAAAAGGTGGGTATTGCCATTGGCTTTCATCACCAGCCGGAACCACATCAGTATGTCCGGCAAACATTAAGGTTTTACTATTAGGATCGCCATGAAAAGCCCAAAGATTTTTAGTTTGACCAATGTTGATAGCTTCAATGGTAAAACCTAACTTAGTTAATCGTTCAATAATTATTTTCTGGCAGTTTTTATCATCAGGGCTTACTGATTTTTCGGCAATCAAAGCAGTAGTTAAGGCAATTACAGGTTCAGTCATAATAGTTCTCGATCTCATTTTTTGTGAGTAATAAATTGGGCGTAACTTTGGTCTGAAAATCCTAATAAAGCTCTATTACTCTCAATTAATAAAGGGCGTTTTATAATAGATGGATTAGCTAACATAATTTTGATTGCCGCATCTTCATTATTAATCTGGGCACGCACCGATTCATCCAGTTTGCGCCAAGTAGTGCCACGAGTATTAAGTAAACTTTGCCAATCAACTAATTGTAAAAAAGAGCGCAACAGATCAGTGGAAACACCATCAGTTTTATAATTATGAAACTGATACTTAACCTGATGTGTATCAAGCCATGCAAAGGCTTTCTTCATCGTATCGCAATTTTTAATGCCATAAATTATATACATAATAATGATTCCAACTTAAATCAATAATAACCAATTATAACAGTTAACTATTAATGTCAGCAATTAAGTGTTCAATAAGGAGGCTAAGCTAATATTCATACGAGGTTTATTGCTGCGATCAGGTACAAAATATTTATAATTTATACTGAAACGTATATGTCTCAGGAAACATCTTGACAAAATTTAAAATCTATAGTCCATCACTACTATAATTTAAATATTATAGAGAAAAGGTAATTAGCAAGTTAAAATCACCATGCATTTCTATTGTCAGATGATTTAATATTGTATCTTGAGTTTTTAATTAAAATGATTGGTATTTTTACGTTAAAAAATGCGAATTATTCGCATTTTAAAATAAAAAACGTTAATATTGCAGCCTATTGCAACCTATGCAGTAAATTCAATCAGTAAAATCTAGGAAGTATAATGTCATCTGTTACATTAAATCACCTGCCTCTAAGGCATGAGGCGGTTATTGTTCGCTTGTTACCCGAATCGTTAACTTTTCGTCGCAAACTACTGGCAATGGGGATAACACCCGGTTGCAAGATTGTGGTCGTACGAGTAGCCCCACTCGGTGATCCGCTAGAAATAAATATGCGCGGTTTTAGGCTTTGTTTACGGCGAAAAGAAGCTGCAGCGATTGAAGTAATGGAGGTAACCGCGTGAAGATAGCGTTGATTGGTAACCCAAACTGTGGAAAAACGACTTTATTTAACTTGCTTACAGGTGCTAAACAAAGAGTAGGCAATTGGCCTGGAGTAACCGTTGAGCGTAAAACGGGTATATTTTGTTATCAAAATACAAAATATAATATTATTGATTTACCCGGCACTTATTCTATCGAAAACGATCCACTTTCAGTATCACAAGATGAATTGATTGCTCGTGAATTTGTACTCACCGAAAAAAACAGTTTAATTATTAATGTCATTGATGCTACTAATTTGCAACGTAGTTTGTACTTGACCATGCAATTAATTGATCTGCAGGTGCCGATGTTAGTGGTGCTTAATATGATTGATGCGGTTAAATCTATGGGTGAAGTTATTAACCAACAAACTTTGGCTCATTTACTCGGTTGCCCGGTAGTTAGCATGTCAGCTAGTAAAAAAATAGGTATTAACACACTTTATCAACATATTTCGCAAGCGACTTTAAAGCTATCGATTGCTAAACCAGCGATAGATACATTAGGAACTGAGCAAAGTGCGGTAATTGATCGTTATATTAAGCAGTTACCTGTAGATAGCCAAATGCGTAAATTTAATCGTTGGCAAATAATTGATGCTTTACTAGATGATTCGCACTATTTATTTAATCAACTCGAAATAGAAAAACTAAATGCTTGCCGTATATTATTGGCTACCTGCTATGATAATGAAATTGATGTGGCATTAGCCTGTGCCCGTTATGAAACTATTGATCAGGTCTGTCATAAAGTGATCGCTAAGCCGCGTGAAATTAGTGACAGTGTGTCTGAAAAACTCGATAAAATTACACTAGGCCGAGTAACTGGTATTCCATTGTTCTTATTAATTATGTATGCCATGTTCATGGTGGCAATCAATTTTGGTTCGGTCTTTATTGACTTTTTTGACGTACTTTGTGGCACTATTTTTGTGGATGGACTGTCACATGTTTTGCAGCTATTGAATACTCCAGATTGGCTGCGAGTCATTTTAGCTAATGGTATCGGTTCAGGATTACAAACGGTTTCAACTTTTATTCCGGTTATAGCAATGTTGTTTTTGTGCCTTTCTTTTTTGGAAGATTCGGGATACTTAGCCCGAGCGGCAATGGTAGTGGATCGGGTTATGCGCTGTATCGGCTTACCAGGTAAAGCTTTTGTACCTATGTTAGTAGGTTTTGGATGTGGTGTACCTGCGATTATGGGTACCCGCACCTTGGAAAGTTCTCGAGACCGGATCATGACTATATGTATGATCCCGTTTATGTCATGCAGTGCCAGATTGCCAGTGTATACTTTGTTTGCGGTAATATTCTTCCCTCGGCATGCATCAATGGTAGTTTTTGGTTTGTATTTATTGGGGATTTTGTTAGCAGTTATTACTGGTTTTATTTTAAAAATAACCTTATTAAAAGGCCCGCTGACACCGTTTATAATGGAAATGCCGGTTTACCGCATTCCAACTTTAACTAACATGTTGAAATTAACGTGGCAACGGTTAAAAAGTTTTATATTTAGAGCCGGTAAAGCGATTGTGTTGATGGTAACACTGCTAAGTGTGCTTAATTCATGGGGCACCGACGGTTCATTTGGTCATGAAAATTCAGATAATTCTGTTTTGGCAGTAGTAAGCCAAAAAATCACCCCAGTTTTTGGACCAATTGGCATTAATCAACATAATTGGCCGGCTACAGTGGGGATTTTTACAGGTATATTTGCTAAAGAATCGGTAATTGCTACTTTAAATTCCCTTTATTCAATGGGTGATGGGCAGCCAAGTCAGCAATTTAGTTTAACTAAAGGTGTATTAAATGCGCTTACCACAATTCCCAATAATTTAGTTAGTTTAGCTGACTCAGTTTTAGATCCACTTGGTCTGGCCACTGTTGATGACAATATTGCTACCTTACAATCTGATTTAGCGATCGATTCGACTACGATTGCGCAAATCAAAATCTCATTTATAACTCCTGCCGCAGCCCTTGCTTATTTGATCTTTATTTTACTGTATACGCCCTGTGCTGCAGCATTAGGTACCATTTATCGTGAAGCTGGTTATAAATGGATGTTGTTTGTAGCAGTTTGGGCTTTTAGTGTGGCATGGCTGACGGCGACTATTTATTATCAGTTAACTTTATTAAGCCACTCGCGTTCCGCTGGTTATTGGTTAATCATTTGTGCCATATTAATAGCTCTCATGTTAGGTTTGGTGCGATTATTAGCCCGGCATTCGCTGTTTGAACAATCCATTATTAAACAAAATCTTGAGCCTACTAAGCCCAAATGTTGTGATTAAAATTTAATTGATTGATATTGGAAACCAAGAGGATAGCATTAACTGCTGCTTATAAACTATTTATGTTAATGACTGCAATTCGTGATTATATCAAACTACAAGGGCGTGTTGATTTACGTCATATCGCCAACCATTTTTGCTTACCAGAAAGTGCCATAACCCCAATGCTGAATTTTTGGGTGAAAAAGGGGATAATTACAATTATTCCCTTAGATTCACAATCTACCTGCCAATCTAAACTATGTAGTAGTTGCTTAAGTTGTAATGTCACTAAGCAGTCTACTATATATGCTTGGGTATAAATTCTCATTTGCTTATTTAAAGTATCAAATGTATCTACATTAATCTTTTGATATTTCTATCGTAAAAAGTTTAAGATCACTTCTATATTTCAGTATGATTAATAGCATATTGTTTTATAAAAATTTTATTTTATATTTTATTTACTAGATGTTGATCACATAATTAAACTTATTTATACTGCAAAATAACAAATGATATTTATATGAACTTATGATTAGAAATAGGAGGTTTTATGAAACCCATAGCAATAGGTGCTGATGATGCAGCATTTGAATTCAGAAATATTATTGTCGATTACTTAACTAAACAGGGCATTATAGTTACTGATTATAGTAGTGATAAGCAACTTAGTAATTCTTTATATCCGGATGTAGCCAATGCAGTGGCTTGTGCAATCAATGAAGGTAAACATGACCGGGGGATTTTAATATGTGGCACCGGAATTGGAATGGCAATTGCCGCTAATAAAGTCCCAAATATTCGTGCCGCTCAATGTCATGATGTTTTCTCAGCTGAAAGAGCTAGAAAAAGTAATAATGCACAAATTATGACAATGGGGGCCAGAGTTATAGGTACTGAGCTAGCTAAAAAACTTGTCCAAGCATGGTTGGATTCAGAATTTGAAGGTGGTGGTTCAACGGTAAAAGTTGAGCGAATTTGTCATTATGATAAGTTATACAGCAAATAGTTATTTCCTTGCTATAAAAAAGAAATTATCAAATAAAATACATTATTTTTTTCAATTTATATGTAAATCAATTTAGGTTGTTTTTGGCAAAATAGCCTGATGACAAACTCGTTTTATTATTGAATAATATGCTATTATAATTTCTTTAAAATAAAAGTTATTTAGGATGAAAAGTATGAGCCAATTAGATGAATTTAAAAAATTAACTGTGGTAGTGGCCGATACCGGTGATATCGATTCTATTAAGCAGTTTTCTCCAGAAGATGCAACCACCAATCCTTCCCTCGTTTTAAAAGCCGCACAGCTTCCTCAATATCGTTACTTAATAGATTCAGCTGTTGCAACTGCCAAAAAAATGGGTGGTAGTAAACAACAACAATTAATCAATGCATGCGATCGAGTCGCTGTAAATATTGGCGCGGAAATTTTAAAATCGGTTCCTGGACGAATTTCAACTGAAGTTGACGCCCGTTTATCCTTTGATAAACAAGGTTGTATTGATAAAGCACGACGAATTATTGAGCTTTATAAAGAAAAGGGTATTGATAAGTCAAGAATTCTGATCAAAATTGCTTCTACATGGGAAGGTATTAAAGCTGCTGAAGTGCTAGAAAAAGAAGGGATTAATTGCAATCTGACATTGTTGTTCTCATTTGCTCAAGCGCGTGCATGTGCTGAAGTAAATGTGTTTTTAATTTCGCCATTCGTTGGCCGTATTTATGATTGGTATAACGCAAAAAAACCAATCGATCCATATGTAGCTGATCAAGATCCTGGCGTGGTTTCTGTGCGTAATATTTATAACTATTATAAACAACATGGTTATAAAACTATTGTTATGGGAGCTAGCTTCCGTAAAGTCGATCAGATTTTAGCATTAGCGGGCTGTGATCGCTTAACTATTGCACCTAACTTATTAACTGAAATGCAACAATCCAATGCTTCAGTAGTGCGTAAACTTGATCCAAATCAACAAGTAGAAGCTCGTCCTGCACTAATGACAGAAGCCGAGTTTAGATGGCAACATAATAGCGATGCCATGGCAGTTGAAAAACTGGCCGAAGGTATTCGCGCTTTTGCAGTTGATCAAGGCAAATTAGAAGAAATGATCGGTACATTACTATAATGAGGATAAAAAGAGGGGGAGCATGCTCCCCTTTAATTTTTCTTAGCTAAATTTATACACAAAATTGGTAGATTAAATACCTTGTGTAGTTACACTAGTTTTAATTCTTAAATATTTCTGGAGATAACAACATGAATGCAACAACACTATCTCACCGCGAATTAGCGAATGCGATAAGGGCATTAAGCATGGATGGCGTGCAAAAGGCTAAATCAGGTCACCCAGGAGCTCCTATGGGGATGGCTGATATGGCCGAAGTACTATGGCGTGGATTTTTAAAACATAATCCAACTAATCCACTTTGGGCTGACAGAGATCGTTTTGTATTATCAAATGGTCATGCTTCAATGTTGATTTATAGTTTATTACATATGACTGGTTATAACGTGACTATTGATGATTTAAAAAATTTTCGTCAATTGCATTCTAAAACTGCCGGTCACCCAGAATATGGTCATGTGCCGGGGGTTGAAACTACTACCGGCCCATTAGGACAAGGCATAGCTAATGCTGTGGGTATGGCTATCGCTGAAAGGACATTAGCTGCACAATTTAATAAACCAGGGCACGAAATTGTTGATCATCATACATATGTATTTATGGGTGATGGTTGTATGATGGAAGGTATTTCTCATGAAGTTTGTTCTTTAGCCGGGACACTTAAATTAGGCAAATTGATAGCTTTCTATGATGATAATGGTATCTCAATCGATGGCGAGGTTGAAGGTTGGTTTACTGACGATACGGCTAAACGTTTTGAAGCTTATGGTTGGCACGTTATTCGTGGTATCGATGGTCATGATGTTAAAGCTATTACACATGCAATTGAACAAGCACAGGCAGTGACTGATAAACCATCGCTATTAATGTGTAAAACTATTATTGGTTTTGGGTCACCTAATAAAGCAGGCAGTCATGAAAGCCATGGTGCACCATTGGGTGACGCAGAAATTGCTGCTACCCGTGAAGCTCTTGGTTGGAAATACCCAGCTTTTGAAATTCCTAAAGCTTATTATGATGCGTGGGATGCTAAAGCAAAAGGTAAACAAGTAGAAGATGAATGGAATACCCGTTTTGCAGCATATGCTACAGCTTATCCGGAGTTAGCTAAAGAGTTTAAACGCCGTGTTAATGGTGATTTACCAAATAATTGGCAAACAACAGCCAAAGAGTTTGTGGCTAAACTGCAAGCCAATCCGGCAACTATTGCTACTCGTAAAGCGTCCCAAAATGCTATTGAAGCCTTTGCTCCAGTATTGCCTGAATTTTTAGGAGGCTCCGCCGACTTGGCTCCGAGTAATTTAACCATGTGGTCAGGTTCTAAAGAAATTTTGGCCAATCCAGATGGTAACTATATCCATTATGGTGTGCGTGAATTTGGTATGTCAGCAATTATGAATGGTATTGCTTTGCATGGTGGCTTTATTCCTTATGGCGCCACCTTCTTAATGTTTATGGAATATGCACGTAATGCTATTCGTATGGCAGCGTTAATGAAAATCCGTGCACTATTTGTGTACACTCATGATTCCATTGGTTTAGGGGAAGATGGTCCAACTCATCAACCTGTTGAACAAATGGCTAGCCTACGAGTTACTCCAAATGTTAGCACTTGGCGCCCATGTGATCAGGTAGAATCTGCTATTGCTTGGCAATATGCTGTTGAACGTAAAGATGGTCCAACAGCGCTAATCTTTTCAAGACAAAACCTGAAACAACAAGAGCGTACGCCGCAGCAACTTGCTAATGTATACCGTGGTGGCTACATTTTAAATGATTGTACTGGTACACCGGAACTGATCATTATTGCTACTGGTTCTGAAGTTGAATTAGCAGTTGAAGCTTATCACCAACTGACTAAAGCCGGTAAAAAGGTAAGAGTTGTTTCAATGCCTTCAACTGATGCATTTGATAAGCAAGATAGCGCTTACAAAGAATCAGTATTACCGTCATCAGTAACTGCAAGATTAGCTATTGAAGCGGGTATAAGTGATTATTGGTATAAATACGTTGGTTTAAATGGCAAAGTGGTTGGTATGACTCAGTTCGGTGAATCTGGACCAGCTGAACAACTCTTTAAGGAATTTGGCTTTACTGTCGACAACGTACTAGCACAAGCAAATAGCTTATTGAAATAAGAAGTTATATTGTTAAACTTTACGCCATCGTTATTATTTATCGATGGCGTTTTTTTATGATTTAGCTGAGGATTAAGTAATTGGCTTAGCTTATTGATTATTTTATATACGGGTTAGGATCTTTTTCTAATTTATCGTATAAATATAATTTATTGTATTGCCAATCTTTTACTTTTATATCTTTTTGCTCAGTTATATTATTGAAATCATGTTGCATGTAATCATGCTTCACATCTAATTCAATTCCCATCCATCGACTTAATAAATATACTAATTGAAATCCGGAGATTTGCTTATTAATTCTCTGTTGCGGCATTTTATCTGAATCAAAAAATATAAATGGAACTTGATAACTTTCTTGGTACTTCCAGTTATGACGGAGATCCTGATTTTGATCAGTATGGGCAAGTCCATGATCGGCAAAATACACTACGGCATAATCTTGATTATGTCTTTCTAATATATTTATAGCTGAATTAACAAAATCATCAGTTTCTTTAATACTACTGACATAACATGAAATATTCTCATTATTAAGATCAAATTGAACATCAAATTGTAATCTCTTACAAAAATGAGGATGAGATCCCATTAAATGCATAATAATTAGTTGTGGTTTATTGCTTTGGTTAGACAAAATATCATTCAATTCTGGTAATAATAAAGTGTCATACTTTCCTTGTGACGATTTACCATTATATTCCCCTTTCTTAGTATAAAAAGATTGTTGCGCATATGCGGCAATACGCGGTATGGTGATTTCCATTTTACCTAATTGTCCTTGATTTGAAAGCCAATAAGTGGCAAAACCGGCCTGATTAGCAATGCTGATAATATTGTTATTTATATGTGCATTAACTTCTTTATCATTTAAAAAGATAGATTGGCTAATTAAGTAAGGAATTGATGATTGTGTATTTGGTGCTGGTGCAATTAATCCATCCCAAATAATACTAGCATGTTGATTGGTAAACGGAGTATCGTCATATTTAAAGCCATAAGCACTCATATAATCTTTACGTACGCTTTCACCAATAATAATAAGGAAGGTTTTATGTTTTGGTTTAACAGTAACTATTGGAATATTATTTAGTTGTTGAGCTTGTTTTTGTTGTTCTTGCTTTTCAGTTAGATAAATATTGGTACTAGTATATAAATCAAAACAAAATTCAAAAATTGGGTATTTAAAACTATCTATTAAAATGGAAGGTATATTACTAAAATTACTTTTAATAATTATTTTGGCTGGTTTGTAGCAACTCACTATTAATGCACAAATTATTAGATATTTATTATTAATTTTAGGAAAATTACATTTGGAAAAAATGAAAATAAAACTTATAACTAATAATATAGTAATAACATAAAGATAAATCGGTAATTGGGTTAGATATTCACTGATCTCATCACTATCAGTTTCAGCTATAGAACTGATCACCGCAATATTTGGTGAACCATAATAGAAAGAAGTTGGGAAGTATAAAGCCGCTACAACAAATGATATACAAAATATTATGCGGCAAATAGTAAATCGTGCTAAAAAAATTAGCGAAAAATAGGTTAATAATATGCGATCAAATCTTTGCGGATAACCTAATAAATAGACAAGTAACACTGATAAACCAAGACAGATTAGATGTGATAGTAGGTTTTCTTTTTTTATCATTAAGTATTATTTTAATAGTATAATTATTAACATAAAATAATTATAAAGTTAGCTAGATTATAAGCAATTAATTTTTTTCATCATAATAGCAAATAAAACAAAAAATCATCTCGATAGCGTTCGAGATGATTTTTGATGATATTTAATTGCAATCGATTTTTGTTGTTATAATAATATTATATAATTGTAGATATTTTAAATAGAGAATTATTAAAAAATAAATTTAAATAACTATCTTTATATTATTAATGTTCAATTTTTCTCTCTGTATTTCTTAAACTTGGAATATTGATTACTTCTATTTTACCTACTAAAAACACATATGCAAGGAAACCAATGAAAGCAACAAAAGAAATATAATACATTGAGTATTGAAAATTATTAGTTTTTTGTAAAATTATACCAATAACAATCGGTGATATTATACCTGATAAATTACCAAAAACGTTTAAAAAACCACCAATAGTTCCAATAATTTTTCTTGGTATTACATCACTACATACGACCCATCCTAAATTAGAAAAAGCATTAGCAAAAAAAGCAACAGACATTATACCAATGGCGATTACAGGCTGATCTTCAAAAAAGTTTACAAAACAGATAATTGTAGTTACAAGTAAACCTAACATTACCGGTAATTTTCTAGCAAATGTTTTTGAGTAATTTTTTTTAATAAGCATATCACTTAAAACACCACTACATAAAACTCCCGCCATAGCCATCAGATAAGGAAATATTGCTCCAAATCCGGCTTTAGAAATAGATAAGTGAAGTCCTTTTTCTAAATAAACAATAAACCAAGTCAGGAAAAAGTATAGTGTTGATGAAGCAGAAAACTGGGCTATAAATAACCCCCATATAGTTCGTTGACGCAAAACAAAAAAGATATCACTCCAAACTATTTTCTCAGTTTGTGGAGAATGTTTATTGTTATCAAATCCACCACCTGCTTTAATATGTTCTAATTCAGCTTGATTTGTATTTTTACTTTCATTTGGTTCTCTATATTTTATGAGCCAAATAATACCAAAAATGATACCAATAGCACCTGAAACATAAAATGACATTTCCCAACCATAATTACTAACAATGATTGCTAATACTGGAGTTAGTGTAGCCAGCCCAATATATTGTCCACTAGCATATATTGCAGTAGCCCTTGCTCGTTCCTGAGTGGGAAACCATGTAGCTATAATTTTGGTATTAGATGGAAAAGAAGGAGCTTCTGCAATACCAATTAGACCACGACAAATCATTAACATTGCAAGAGAAGAACTAACAGTTGTAAACCAATGGTTAGAAGCCAATCCCATCAGAAATGTAAATATACTCCATATAATAATGGCACAGCCATATAGTTTTCTAATTCCTATTCTGTCTAATAGATAACCTACAGGAATTTGACTAATAGCATATGTCCAAGTGAACATAGAAAATAACCATCCTAATTGTGTAGAGGAAAAGCCAAATTCATTTTGTATATTAGAACCTGCAACAGCAAGGTTTGCTCGATCCATATAGTTTATTGCAGTAACAATAAACAACATAGTTAAGATCATAAATCTTGTTTTTGTTGGTCTCATCTTAATATCTCTTTGTTAGTTATTTTTATTAGTTAATTATTTAGTAATAATAAATTCGTTGTGAAAACTATATGTGATCATTTTTAAGAGTATTATTAAAAACAATAACAGTAGTAGTTAATTCTTCTACATATGAAAAAACTAATCCACGGACTAAACCGGTTATAAGTGCTGTTTTTCCGGTTAAATCAAATAATTTATGCATAATATAAAATCCTATAGAGTTTAAATTGTTGTATTAAATTAATATTGGTGAAATATATTGTCATACATTAACATGTAATACAACATACAAGTTAATGTGTTTAAGATGCTTTTATTTATATTTTTAATCAATATAAAAAGTCTAATTTTGTGATCTAATCGACAAAAATAATAAAATTAGTATTCAATATGAATATTAAAAGCGTTGATTAAAAAGATAGGATCAGTTGTAATATGATGAATGATAACTAAGTGATATTTATGATGATGATTAAATCAATTCCTAAGAATAATATTGTTGAAGCAGTTTATGAGCAAATGTTAAATAAAATAATAGACGGTACATGGCCAGAAGAAAGTAAATTACCTTCTGAATTTGAATTGACTGATCTCTTTGAGGTTAGTCGTACCAGCATTCGTAGTGCTGTACAGAAGTTAAGGGATCTTGGTATCATTTATACAAAGCATGGTATGGGATCTTTTGTTTCAAAAAATTTAGATAAAAATAAAATTATAAATATTAATCAACCAATTATGCATATGAGCCAAGAAGAATTTATGGATATGATGGTTTTTAGGCAAACAGTTGAATTTAAGTGTATTGAGCTAGCTGCTACCAATGCTACTGAAGAGAATATTTTAGAAATAGAAGATGCACTTAATCGCATGTTGATAAATAAAAATGATTATAAAAAATACTCACAAGCTGATTTAGATTTTCACATTGCAATAATTAAAGCCTCCCATAATAAAATATTTATTAATATTATTCATAATATTAAAGATATTTATTATTATTATTTAGAAGAACTAAATCGAGTATTTGGTCCTACAATCGAGAGTATTGATGCTCATATTAAAGTTTTTATGTCCATTAAAGAGCACGATATTGAAACAGCTAAGTTATCATTAAATAACGCTATGAAAACCAATATTGTTGCTATTAATAAATTGAAAGAAGAAATATAAATATTTAATTTTATAAAAAACTTGCATTATATCTTAATATAATGTTATTTTTATTTAGTGAAATATGATGTCATACAACTAGGTTGTCGTAAATAAATATACATTGGAGACTTTCATGTTAAAAATAACAAATGTGAAAACTATTTTGACTGCACCCGGTGGTATTGATCTGGTTGTAGTCAAGGTCGAAACTAATCATGACGGCCTTTATGGCTTAGGTTGCGCTACATTTACCCAACGTATTTTTGCTGTTGCAGCAGCAATAAATGATTATATAAAACCTTTTTTACTAGGCAAAGATCCTCGCCGTATTGAAGATCTTTGGCAATCCGCAATTGTAAGTGGTTATTGGCGTAATGGTCCAGTTATAAATAATGCTGTATCTGCTATGGATATGGCATTATGGGATATTAAAGGTAAAATGGCCAATATGCCTGTCTACGAATTACTTGGTGGTAAGTGTCGTGATGGCATACCCCTTTATCGACATTGTGATGGTGGGGATGCGATTGCCGCGGAAGATAATATTCGTGCTGCAATTGAAGAAGGCTATCAGTATGTTCGTTGCCAAATGGGTATGTATGGTGGTGCCGGTACAGAAGATCTTAAATTAATCAATACCCATTACGATAAAGCTAAAAATATTCACCCTAAAAGATCTCCACGCAATAAAACCTCAGGTATTTATTTTGATCCTGATGCATATGCACGTAGCATTCCTAAGTTTTTTGAACACTTACGGAACAAAATTGGTTTTGATGTTGAGTTTATTCATGATATTCACGAAAGAGTTCAACCAATTTCTGCTTTGCAAATGGCTAAAAGTTTAGAAGAGTATCGTTTATTTTATCTTGAAGATCCTGTTGCTCCGGAAAATGTCGATTTCTTAAATATTATGCGCCAGCAAACTTCAACGCCGATTGCTATGGGAGAATTGTTTGTTCATCTTGCAGAATATAAACAATTAATCACTCAACACTTAATTGATTTCATTCGTTGTCATATCAGTATGATTGGTGGTATTACTCCAGCTAAAAAACTTGCTGCTCTATGTGAACTTCATGGAGTTCGTACTGCTTGGCATGGTCCTGGTGATATTTCACCTGTTGGTGTGGTAGCTAACATGCATATTGACTTGAGTATTAGTAATTTTGGAATTCAAGAATATACCCCAATGAATGATGAATTAAGAGAAGTTTTTTCTGGCTGCCCAGCAATTGAACAAGGTTATGCTTATCTTAATGTTAAACCAGGCCTTGGCATTGATATTGATGAACAAAAAGCCAAAAAATTCCCTGTGGCTGGAGGTTTACCATCGTGGACTAATGCTAGAACCCCGGATGGAACAGCTGCTCGACCTTAAATAAACAAGAAAATGTTTTGTTCAGTAAGTGAGCCAGTAAGTTACAGCAGTGGCTAGCTTACTGAACTATTAATATACTTAATTATGATAAGTTACATATTAATATAACTATCATCCTAATTTCCAATTTTACTTATATGTTACTACTTTAAACACCCTAACAAAATACTAAAAGGGAGTTATTTCGAAGCACGTTTTAAGATGGTTGAAATAGGTTGTTTTTGTATATAAACCATTCGGCTGATTAGTAGTAATGCAGCAATAGATAAGCCAGTAATAAATCCAACCCAAAAGCCAGCAACACCCATAGGTTCAGTAATAATGTCTGTTAATCCAAGCATGTAACCAACAGGTAATCCGATAATCCAGTACGAAAGTAAAGTGATAAACAAAATACTTTGAGTGTCTTTATAACCACGCAGTACATTACTAGCAACGACTTGTAAGTAATCTGACACCTGATAAATTGCCAGTAAAATAATAAGTTGAATACAGATAGTAATTACAGGACTTTCGCTAGTAAATAAGCCAATAATAGGTGATTTAAAGACCACTAATATTAAGGCCACAATTACAGCTAAAGTTAAAGATATTGCTAAACTAATATAGGCTGTTTGTTTGGCTAAAATAGGTTTGTTATTACCCAACGAGTAACCAACGCGAATACTGGTTGCTACCCCAAGTGATAATGGAATTGCAAAGGTCATGCTACTAATAGTAAAAATAATTTGATGGGCAGCAACTGTGGTTTGCCCCAGAGGTGAAATTAATAAGGCGACTACAGCAAAAAGACTAACTTCGAAAAAGTAGGCTAAAGCAAGTGGTATACCTAATACAATGATTTTTTTTATGATAATAAAATCGATAAATTTGGTTACCGGTGTTTTACGTACATCGCGTTGGCTAGCGGCAGTTAATGTGTAGAGCCTCATTAAGATAAACATTAACCAAAAAATTATTGCAGCGGTGATCCCACAACCCACACCACCAAAAGCGGGTAAACCTAATTTACCGTAAATGGTAATATAGTTAATAGGAATATTAGCTAGTAAAGCAATAAACATAATTACCATCGCTGGCTTGGTATTAGATAATCCTTCACATTGATTACGATAGACAAAAAATAGCAGGAAAGCGGGAACTCCCCACATAATAGCGCGTAAAAAAGAGACGGCAACAGTAACCATTTCCGGATCAATAGGGTGCTCAGCGGTACTTCTTAGGGTAATTAATATATCGGCATGATACAAAAACAGCATCATAATTGCCGATAAAATAACGGCTATCACTACTCCTTGCCGGGTATGTTCAGCTATTTGTTCACGCTTAGCCGCGCCATTTAGGTTAGCAATAATCGGAGTTAAAACAGTAAGCAAGCCTTGCCCAAATAAAATAGTAGGTAACCAGATCGATACCGCAATAGCGACACCCGATAAAGCTGTAGCACTATAATGCCCAGCCATCATGGTATCGACAAAGGTAATCGCCGTCTGTGATATTTGAGCAATTAGCACAGGTATAGCTAATCTAATAATATTTTTAACTTCACGCCGATAATGCATCTTCATTAATTTTATTTACTGTTGCACAGTACCCCATAAATCATATTCATCTGAATGTTCAATGTTGACTGGAACAATATCACCAACATTAACACTTTTCTCTTCATTTAAATAAACAACGCCATCAATTTCAGGAGCGTCGGCCATACTACGACCAATAGCACCTTCTTCATCAACTTCATCAATAATCACAGCTAAAGTTTTTCCAATTTTGGCTTGAAGTTTTTGAGTCGAAATAGTTTGCTGTAATTGCATAAACTGATCAAAACGTTGTTGTTTGACTTCTTCCGGTATTTGGTTAGCCAGTGCATTGGCAGCCGCGCCTTCAACTGGACTATAAGGGAAACAACCCACACGATCTAATTGTGCTTGCGTTAAAAAGTCGAGTAATATTTCAAAATCTTGTTCAGTTTCACCTGGATATCCTACAATAAATGTGGAGCGCAGGGTTATTTCCGGGCAAATATCTCGCCATTTATGGATGCGTTCTAAGGTTTTATCAATTGTTCCCGGGCGTTTCATCGATTTTAAAACAGAAGGACTAGCATGTTGTAGTGGTACATCTAAATAAGGCAAGATTTTACCTTCCGCCATTAAAGGTATTAAATCATCCACACTTGGGTATGGGTACATATAATGTAATCTAACCCAAATCCCCAAACTTGATAACTGTTCGCACAAGGTTTGGATGTTAGTTTTTAATGGCATACCATTCCAAAAATTGATGCGATTATTAATATCAATACCGTAAGCAGAAGTATCTTGGGCAATAACTAGAAGTTCTTTCACACCACTATCAGCTAACCGTTTTGCTTCATCAAGCACATTACCAATAGGGCGACTACACATATCACCACGAAGTGATGGAATAATACAAAAGGTACAACGATGATTACAGCCTTCGGAGATTTTTAAATAGGCATAATGTTTAGGTGTTAATTTGACCCCTTGCTCGGGTACTAAACTAGTAAACGGATTATAAGCCGGTTTAGGTGCATATTTATTCACATGGCTGAGTACCGCTTCGTAGCTATGCGGTCCTGATATTTCAAGCACTTTGGGGTGCACTTTACGGATTTGATCTTGTTTAGCACCAAGGCAACCAGTCACAATTACTTTTCCATTTTCATTTAATGCTTCGCCGATTGCTTCTAACGATTCTTGTACAGCACTATCAATAAAGCCACAAGTATTAACAATGACCAGATCAGCATTGTCATAACTTGGTACCACTTGATAACCTTGAGTGCGTAGTTCAGTTAAAATGCGCTCAGAGTCCACTAAATTTTTAGGACAACCAAGGCTCACAAATCCAATTGTTGGGGATGACATATTCATATTATTTATAATAGTGTTTTATCGTTATTGAGGTATGTTGAGAAATCAATAAAATCAATTAAGAAGTTAATTTAACATTAATATTTTAGCATAGATAACCTAGTTTGAAATATAGTATTTTATACTTAGCTATTAAAAAGATGAATGTAAAATCAATATGAAATTGGTTGTTTTTACTTCTAATGATCTGCCTAATATTACAATTAAGTTTAGTCGATTTTATAAAATTAAAATCGAAAATAAATCTCAATTAGAGATGTTCGTGATCTATTTTAAATTTTATATATTCAACAGCATCCTCTAAATAATTAAAATTTGCTATATAGTATAATGTAGTGGGTGTTTGTAAGGATATATAATTATTATCTTCATCATCACAGTCAATGATGTAGCACAAAGGGGGTAACTCTACTTCATGATCATCAGGTGTAGTTCGAATATAAATTGGGACAATGTAGTTTATCGTTATCATATTTAGAATAATTGATTTGAGTTTATTTATAATAATCTAATTTGTAAGGATAGCAAGTTACAGAATTTAACCACAAAAATTGTCTCTATAGAGACGGCATATGGTTTGAATAAAACTTGATTAAATTAAAGATTATTTTATAAATAATTCAGGATGGTACGCCCGGGTGGACTCGAACCACTGACCCCCACCATGTCAAGAACACCGATCTATATTGAATTTAAGAGAAAGCCTCAATTAAGAGGCTTTTTTGTTTTTCTGTAAAATTTAATAGCATCAAAAAAATTAAACATTCTTGATATTTTTCTACATTATTTTTGTTATCATCAGGCATAATTGTCCTAAAGGTAATGAATATGAAAAAATATTGTTAATCCTCTTAATTATTCCTTGTATTGTTTTTGCTGCGGATAAACAGAAATTATCAGACTAAGAAATTAAAGAAAAAATTATTGGCAAATGGAATATGTATGAAATTGGTCGTGAAGCTAATATTCTTACTTTTTACGATAATGGGACAGTTACTTTAAAGTCTTATATTTGTGATAATGATGCAAAAAAAGCATTATATAATGGCGAAACTATTAAACAATATAAAATAGAAGATGGAATTATATACATAGGGCAATTATCAATTAAAGATGGATTCGTTAGTAAGCTAAAAGTAGAGAATGTAGAAAATTCCGCATTAAAACTTATCTATGACATGCCAGGTTATTCTTACAATAAAATAGAAATTAATTACCTTAATACTACCAATAAAGATACTTTGCCTTTTTGTAAATATTCCAAAGAAAATCCTTTTAGTAATCAGATTGATATGCAAAAACTTCAAGCCGATTTGAATTTATTACAGGATAATATAATAGAAAGCTTTAAAAAAATAATTCCTAAGGATTTAGATGAATATACTATATTGCAAGATGTTTATAAAAAAAATAATGAATTATTCTATAAAATAAGCGTGAAAAAATATTCAAAAGGTAACTTTAGTGATGAAATACTTGAAGCTTTCTTAAAAGTATCAGCAGTTGATAAATACTGTAATATAGATGAATCAACACCTAAAATACTCCAACAATTAAAAATGATATTTCCTAATGGGGTGTCTTATATGTTTTCTTTTGAAGATGAAAAGCCGTTTGTAATTCATATGGATAAGAGCAGTTGTCCAAAACAATAAAATACGTTAGCCAGAGTTAAAAAATTAGACTTTTTACTACATAAATGGACTTATGAAAAAGCTACTTGTTACTCTATTGTTTATCTCTTTATTTGCTCACTTAGTACAAAACTTTAATATAGTTAAAATTAAATTAAATCAGTTATATAAATCAAATCCTGAAGAATCTATATCTTATCGTGGTTGTGAGTTTTCATAGGCAGGTAAAAAAGGCGATGTTGATTTCAGCAAATGCGGATATAAGCCAAGAAAGAATTTAAACAGAGCGTCTCGTATAGAATGGTAGCATGTAATGCCTGCTGAAAATTTTGGGCGTCATCTACAATGTTGGCGAGATGGTGGGCATAAAGAGTGTAAAAAGGATGCCAAGTTTAATGAAATGGAAGGAGATATGTACAATCTCCAACCGTCTATTGGCGAAGTTAACGACGACCGTTATAATTTCAGATACTCTCAATTTACTAATGAATTCACACAGTACGGACAATGCAAAACCACAATAGATTTTAAAGATAGAAAATTTCGACCGAGAAAAGAAATTCGTGGCGTTATAGCTCGCACTTATTTCTACATGTCAGATAAATACAATATCAACCTATCAAAATCAGAACTCAAGCTGATGCAAGCATAGGATAAATTATACCCACCCGATAAATGAGAATGCGAGCGAAATCAGCAAATTAAACAAATACAGGGTAATAATAAATTTGTTACTCAGCAGTGTAAATAAGCCGTTGGAATTAGGTTTTTGTAAAAGTTAAATTTCTTCCTTTAAAATTGATTATATATTATTCTGTAAATTCCCTTTTAGGAATGAGAATATATTGATGCATAGATTATTAAAATCACTATTTCTTATTGCGTTTACCTTATTTATTGTATCGTGTACGTACGAAGATTTTGTAACAATACAGATAGATGAAAAAAGGGTTAAATTTTTAGCAAAGAGTCATTTTTATTCTGTGGTAGAGCCTAAAGGTAATCAACCAAGAGCTAGAATTACTGTTATTAAGGTGGGTTCTGATGACTTTAATGCACGAGGTTTAGTTATATATGATGAAAACAATAAATATGATTCAGGACATTTAGTCCCTTATCGATTTGGTGATAGAGGTGTGGTTCCTGAAACTTCAGATATTCATGGAGTATCTGTTCCAGATGACTATCTAAAACCATTAAACCAAATTAATATTGTGCCTGACAAACCATTTATTTTTGATGTGTCTGTGACTAGATATCACGAAATAAACTCAGCCATCTGTAAGTGGGATAATACAAAATTATTTTTTGTACCTAAAAGAGATAATGATTATTTGTTATCTATTGGTATTAAACCTTTGCAAGAAAAAAAATACCTTTGCATATTGAGACTACAAGAATGGGATAAGAAGGCAAAAGAATATAAAAACACGCCTTTTATGCTGTATCCAGAAAAATAGTAAATTTAATATGATATTTCAAGCCGCTCTCGAAGCGGTTTTTTATACCTAAATTTTGATTATTCACTCAACATCAAATCGATAGCAATGCTAGACACACTCAAGAGCGTTACTCAATAGCTAGTACGCTGCTATTTTTTAAACAACCTCATTATCACTATCAAAATTCATAATGACTCTTGTCATATTACTAAGTTATGTTTCATTTGTTATGAATTGTATTTAACTATATAATTTAACTAAATATTATTTAAAGGATTCTTATGAAGATTTTAAAAAAACTTGTCACAGGTGAGCTTAGTTTAGTTATTACATTTTGGGGTTGGCTTGTTTTAGGTAACATTATTTTAGCTATAATTGTTAATGTTTTATTTTCTACAATCACGCAGCCAAACCCAAAAGTGATGGCAGTTGTTATTATAGTTATTTTATTAATTAAATTTATTATAGCGGGTATGGTTACTTCGGGTATTTTCTTTATATTACGCAATAAAAAAATTACTGTTTGGGGAGTTATTGCCTTCATTTTGGCGCTCATTAATTTTATATATGCAATTATTTATGCTGCAGCATGCATTTACGCTATTTGTTTTGTAGCTAATATTTATAAATAGATTGAAGTATTAAGCTATATGTTTAATTAGGTATGCGATAAAGCTAGTCATCAAAAGTAATTAGCAGATAAGTATTAAAATACCCACATTTGTGGGTATGAATAGTAGAAATTTAATCATAACTACGGTGAAGTGGTTATTATGGATAATCTTTCCCTCCATTAGGAGGTTTACATCTTTTTAATCTATCTAATGTCAATTTCCACCCTTTAAGAACACCATATTTTTCAATTGCAAGTAATGCATATTCTGAACAGGATGGTTCAAATCTACATGCAGAGCGAATTCGATTGGGGGCTATTGATCTATATAGATATATTAATTTAAAACTAAGCCACTTCACGTCTAAAAACAATCACGTAATAAAGAGAATATTCTTCTTTTTTACCAAAAAGAGAAGCAAGACAGCCAGGAGAAGTGGATACTCCAATACTTTCAACGCTAACAAATTCCCAATTATCTTTGGCTTTAGCATTTATAATTTCAAGCAAATATGCACCTGCTTCATTACCTTTATCTTTTTTCCCCACATTAATATTTGGTGGAACTTGGACTGTCTCATAAATGTAACTCACTGTGTTCTCCTTTCATTATATTGTTATAAATTGAGTTTGTAATGTTAAGATAAATTTCTTATTTATGAATATCTCATTTATTTAACGATATGACTTTTATGCATTTTAATCCTAAAATTTTCCAAAATACAGGATTGTTTGCATTTAAATGAATAAATGCAGATTGCATGCTTTTTTATTATTAGTTGCACGTAACTAATCTTTTATCTAATTAACTTCGGGAAAGCTGTCAACATACTTAATTTTGAAATCAAGGAAGAAATCTACAAATTTTATTTTATAATCTGGAAAACTATCTACGAACTTCCATTTCCCGGTACTATCAGCAAAAGACTTCACTTTTTGGACTTTTAAATCAGCAAACGAATCGACTACTTGAACTTTATAATCAGAAAAAAATCAACAACTTTAATTTTCCCATATATTTTGACACATCCACTTTTGCTACAACCATAAATGGAACAAAAATTATATAAAATATGATTTTTTCATAATGAACACACTTAAGTTAACCTAATTTATACTGTTAATATCTTAATTCAGCTATACAGCCATTTATTAGCAATCCCAAAAATTAAGTCTTTTTTGATTTAAACCACTATCAACGATTTTAACTCAGAGGCAAAAAATAATACATAAATTATAAAGTAACTTATTGGATGTTTTAGATAACAGGCTGTGATTGCTAGCTGTTTAGGATAAGAAATGAGGATTTTAATAGAAGATCAAAGTTAGGTTGGACCTAACTTTGATTGGTAAATATCATTTTTAATTAGATTAAAAGTCGATATCTAGACCCAATTGGAATGTTCGACCCGGAGCGGTAAACATTTCAAGGTATTTATGATCTGAGGTACGGTATAATTTGTTATTACTTAGGTAATCCCAATATTTTTGGTTGGTAAGATTATAAATACCACCACTTAATTTGACATTTTTAGTAAAGTTAACATAACCGGTTAAATCAACAATACCGTGGCCAGCGATTCTAAAATACTCATCATTTGAATCAGTAATTGGTTTACCATCATTATTATAAGAATTACGATTAGTAGACTCAGCTTTTTTACCTTTTTGGAAGGTTGACATTAATGAAACGCCATAGAGTTTACTTGGATCATCCCATGCTAAACCAATAGTTGTTTTCATCGGTGCTATTGAGTCCATTTCGACATATTTATCGCCTAAATAACTTGATTTAGATTTACCTTGGTTATAACCAATTGCGAATCTGGCGCTTAAACCATTAACTGATTCAAACCAAGTACCAAGGTTAAATTCACTGGTTAATTCAGCACCATAGATATAGGCTTTGTCACGATTTTCTGCTTGATACACTAAGCGATTACCTGTGCCGATAAAGTTTTTGCGATAACGGGTGTAGGCAATGAAATCTTTATATTTATTATAAAATGCAGCAGATGAGAAGGTAATACCTTGAGTTGGCTGACCTTTTAAACCTAATTCAAAATTATCACTTGTTTCGGTTTTTAGATTAGAATCACCTACCAATAAATACATAGTACTATGTGCTAAATAAGAACCGTATAATTGATTTTGATTTGGCATTTGCGCGCTACGTTTATATTGTAAATATGCCGTTAAATTAGGTTTTAAGTCATACATTAATGCTAATGAAGGCAACACTTTGAAATCACTATTGCTATTATACTGTTTACCTAATTGTGAGCCATTTACTATTGTGACAGCCATATTTTCAAGGTTACGCGGTTTTGTATTTTGATATATCGCTCTTACACCTGGCACTATATAGTAATTATTGCTATCTTTGATTTTAAAGCTGATACGATCTTCAAAGAAACCACCTAATTGATAAGTACGGCTATCGGCTTGCGGTTTTGCATAATCGCCATCAGGGAAAATATTGCCATATCTTGGTTTAGCAGAAGTATAAAATGGCGATTCATCTTTACTCCATTTACCGTTCAGACCAGCACTAATTCTCTGATTATCCAAGTTTTTCAATAAGGTAGTAATGAAATTATAAGCTTTAGTATTATAGTGAGTTTGAATATTATAATTACCATTAGCTTTAGAATGTAGATTAGTATCATCATAAAGGTTAGTGCGCTGATAGTTAAACTGTGTGGTTAGACTATCAATCCAACTGATATCGGTTGGCTGCCATTTATCTTTAATGGCTAAGTTAAGGCGATTGTTTTTACTGCGTTGATGATCAGACGATTCAACCATCTTCCCTTTTTGATCCCAGGTATCATAATGCGAATTTTTAGTTTTGCTATTAAAATCAATGGTGGTGTTGAGTAAATGTTCGTCGGTTATTTGCCAGCCAAATCCAGCAAGTATTGAATTAGAATGCCAATTTTCCGGATAGCTACTAATGGAATCCCCATGATTACGAGTTTGTTGCCCATCACGACGGCTTAAAACTAATATACCATTTAGATAATCATCACCACCAGCCATAGTTATACCTTGATGGTAGCTTCTATCGGCACTATCATAATTATTCTGAAAACCAAAATAACTAGTTTTACCTGGATAGAGATAATAGCTAGCTGTTTTAGTCTGGAATGAAACCGAACCACCTAGTGCATTATTAGCATTACTAACTGAAGTTGCCCCAGATTGAATATCTACTTTATTGTACATATAAGTATCAATGTAATCGCGACCAATACCATAAGAACCAAATCCTGCTCGTCCTACAGAATTGACTCGGCCTTGCGCTATCGGTAAAGGCATACCATCAATATCAATTGAAACGCGGTTAGCATCTAAACCACGAATGTTGTAGCCAGTAAAACCACTTCTATCCCAACTACTTTTACCACTGCCTGAACCCGAGATACTACCTGGCGCCGAAATAAGTGGTTGATAACGCATAAGTGTACCAAAATTAGTGCCACCATCTCGGCGGATATCATGTTCGGAAATTTCGGTATTAGTTCCTGGTTGTTTAATGGCTTCATGCGCTGTAACCGTGATGGTATCAATATTTTTATCATCATCAGTTTGTTCAGTAGCTAAAGCAGGCATTACAAAAGTTAAACCTAATGCTAGGGTACTTGTTTTTTTTAAATTCGTAAAACTAAACATTTGAATCCTTGTAAACGTAATAATTAAATGAATATCTTCAATTGCTTCTTGTTATTAAATAATTAATATTTTTAAAGTTATTGTGGATAAAACGCTTGGTAAAGGACTTTAGCCACTTCATCAACTCGTGGTCCAATACCAAAGAGGTAACTATCATCAATAGTTACAATCCGGTGATTTTTAAAAGCTGCGGTTTCAGTAACTCCTGGCATCGTATTTAATTTATCCATACCACCCATCTCATTAACCGAATGAGTACTAAGTAAGATAACTTCCGGGTTCATTGCAATAAGTGATTCTGGGGTATAGCTTTTATAACTATTATGAGTAGCAAGATTTTCACCACCGGCAATATTGATTAACGCATCAGCTGTGGTATTTTTACCTGCTACAGCATTAGTCCCACCCATACTCATTAGGAATAATACTTTGGTTTTTTTAGGTTGCTTAGCAATGTTATTTTGGATTTGCGATAAGTTTTGTTGTAGCCGGTTAATTAATTGTTTGCCTTCATTTTGTTTGTTCAACTTAGTGGCAATTTTGTCGATGTTGCCATACAGTAACTCCAGCGTCCCCGGAACGCGTTGTAAAGCTAAAACATCTACATTAGCTTGTTTTACTTGGCTTATCACATTTTCAGGTTCGGCATCACTTAACGTAATAAATAGTGAAGGTTTTAGCGATAAAATTCCTTCAATGTTGAGTAATTTCCAATAACCGATTTGCGGTAATTGTTTTACTTTTTCTGGATAATTACTTGTTTTATCAACACCTACAACTTCATCTCCAGCGCCAATAGCAAAAACAATTTCAGTTAAAGATCCTCCGGCAACCACTATTCGTTCATTAGCTGCACTGTAATTAATACAACTATTAAAAGTGAATATTAATAGCAGTAAACTGATTTGAGCAATGATTTTATTCTTCATTGAATATTTCCTGTGTCCATTTATAAAACGCCTGCTACTATATTGAAAATGATAAGCGTTATCAACAAAAATTTGCTATGTTTTTAAAAACTAAGAAGCTTATGAATATTAACAATAAAAAAATCTCTAAATTATTGATGGCGAATAAATAATGTGATTGCGAAACAAATTAAATTTAATATGTTTAATAACAAATAGTTAAAAATATATGTATAAAAAAACATTGATAAATGATAATAATTATTATTTAATCTTTTAGAATATTAATTTAACTATAGTTGTTTTTGAAATTGTTGTTATGAAATCATTAGACGTTAGCCCATATTTTGCTGCCAATGCAGTTTTACCTTTTAAAGATCGTTGGGCAGTGATGCCTTTGCAAGCAAGCATGCCAATCAATCCTCAAGAAGTGGATAAAAATTGGCAAATGTTACAAAACAGTGAATTAACCGGGAAAAAGAGATTAATATATATACACATTCCTTTTTGTGATATTCATTGCCAATTTTGTGGCTTTTATCAAAATCCGTTTCGAAAATTTGATACAACAATTTATATCGATTATTTATTACAAGAAATTGCACTTGAAATAAATAATCAAGCCATGCAATCAGGCCCGATTCATGCTATCTATTTTGGCGGTGGTACCCCTTCAGCTTTAGCTGCTGGCCAGCTAGGGCGAGTTATTAGTTATCTAAAGCAAAAAGCCCCATTGGCACCTGATTGTGAAATTACGGTTGAAGGCCGTATTTCTGATTTTGATGATGAGCGAGTTGATAGTTATATTGAAGCTGGTGCTAATCGTTTCTCGATTGGTGTGCAAACTTTTAACACTGAAATTAGGCAAAAATTGGGTCGTCAATCGACTGAGCAACAAATTATTCAGAATTTTAAACGCATCGCGTTACGCGATAGCGTGGCCTTAGTATGTGATTTAATGTTTGGTTTGCCCAATCAAAATTATGATAATTGGCAACGGGATTTACAAATTGCGGATGATTTACCGCTCGATGGCGTTGACCTTTATTCTCTTAATCTTTTACCCACCACTCCGTTAGCTAAAGGTGTTGAAAATCATCGCATAACCATACCATCAGTTACGGATAAATGTGATTTTTATCATCAAGGCGCTAAATTTTTAGGTAAACAAGGTTGGATGCATTTAACTAATGCTCATTGGGCAAAAACGACTCGAGAACGTAATTTATATAATTCGTTGATTAAACAAGGCTCGAATTTTTTTGCCTTTGGTTCTTGTGCTGGTGGCCGATTAGGTGGCCAATCATTTATGATGCATCGAGATTTAACTCAATATTATGCAATTCTAGATCAAGGTAAAAAGCCGTTGATGATGTTAACCGGTAAATCCCTATTAGGTGATTGGTTACATCGATTACAAGCAGGGATTGAAAAGGGTAGAGTTGATTTAACTAAACTGACAGAACATAGTGAATTGTTTGATCCACTAATTAAACAATGGCATCAAGTTGGCTTATTGCAAGATCAGGATCGTTGTATGAATTTAACACTATCAGGGCGTTTTTGGTCCAGCAATATTCTGCAAGCTTTGCAACAACTGTTACTGCAACTCAATAATCCTGAGTATATTGAAATGCAAAAACAAATGGCACAAAAAAGACCATCAATGCCACCTAATCATGCTATGCCAGCAGCGCATCCACACAAACAAACCATCAAAACAACGTTACGTAATTAAAGGATATTATTATGGTAGATAAACAAACTTTTAATAAAAAACTAGCCGAATACATGCAAAATAATCCTGAGGAACTATTAGAAAAAATTGCTCAAGATCATCAAGTTACTTTAACTCAAGTTATTCAAGCGTTACCGGAAGCGAAGATTGTCGATGGCAACAATTTTGATACGGTTTGGGGCGAAGTTTCAACATGGGGTGATGTGATGTTTTTGATTCATTCTGGCGATATTATTGCTGAGATCTCAGGTGAATTACCTCCGGGCAAGCATAGCGATAAATATTTTAATTTACGTCACCAAAAAGGATTGAGTGGCCACATTAGGGCAGAACATTGCCAATATATTGCTTTTATTGAACGAACATTTATGAAAATGTCTACCGCATCAATTGTTTTCCTTAACCATGCCGGGCAATCAATGTTTAAAATTTTTGTTGGTCGAGATGAGAAACACCAATTGAAAACAGAGCAGTTAGAAAAATATAGAACATTAGTAAAAAAACTAGCTAAGTAAAAACAATATGAAAACATTATTAATTTTGGGTGTGAGTTCCAAATTAGGGACTGGCTATCAAATTTCTCAATTAGCAATACAATGCCAACCGAAATGGCGTTGTATTGTTTTAGTCCGTGACGCCGATTTTGCTAAACAACTACTGCAACAAGGGATTGAAGCTCATGTTGGTGATGCCAGTGATATTTCGACAGTAACCAAACTATGTCAATTAGCAGGTAATGACGCAACGATTATTTCGACTTTAGGTGGTAGTACCGGTAACTATATTGCGCAGCGGATTATAATTGACTGCGCTGAACAAGTTGGTATTAAACAAATGGTATTAGTTACCTCATTGGGTTGTGGTGATTCATGGCCATTTTTATCAACTCGGGCTAAACAAGCATTTGGTCAAGCAGTAAGAGAAAAATCCTTGGCCGAAGTATGGTTACAAACTAGTAACTTAAATTACTTAATTCTAAGACCAGGTGGCCTAGTTGACGGTGATGCCACCGGGAATGGCTGTTGCTATTACCAACAAGAGATACATGGTTTTATTCATCGAACTGAACTGGCAAAATTAATTATTAATAAAATCGGTGACCAACAACTTGATAATCGTGCCTACAGTGTTATTGAACCCGATCTGGTAATAAACTATTAGTATAATAATTATATGATTAATTTTAATTTAGTAACGAGGTCTAGGGGTGCGGAAGTATAATCATCGTTCATTGTTGTGGGGGTTATCTGCCATTCTTATAGCGCTAATAATCTATTCGGCTAATTCAGGTGCTCTAAAACTGTCAGTTTCACATTTGCTAAATATGTCATGGGATGATCCCTTGTGGAATATTTGGTTAAATGTACGCTTACCGCGAATTATGTTAGCGGTAATTGTTGGCATGGCACTCGCCACATCCGGTGCAGTAATGCAGGGTTTATTTAGAAATCCATTAGCTGATTCTGGATTACTAGGAATCAGTAGTGGTGCCAGTTTAGTAGTCGGAATAACTATTATATTTCCTGCAATATTTCCTCCAATCGTTATGTTATATGGCAAGATGATTGCGGCTTTTATAGGTAGCCTGTTTATTTGTTTATTGATTTATATCTATAGCCTCAATGAGCAATGTAATTTGGCTAAAATGATATTATTAGGTGTAGCAATTAATGCCATTATTGGTGCAATAATGGGCTTTTTGAGTTACATCAGTGATGAATCCCAATTACGCCAATTATCTTTATGGTCAATGGGGCATTTAGGTAAAGGCTCGTGGGAACTGGTATTTGTAGCGATGTCGCTTATTATACCGTCATTAATTTGTGTATTTAAACTTTCTCAGCAACTCAATATTTTACAACTTGGCGATGAAGATGCTCATTATCTTGGTGTTAATGTACAACGTATAAAACGCTATTTGTTATTACTTTCTTCGGTACTTATTGGCACTTCGGTTGCGGTAAGTGGCATTATTGCTTTTGTTGGTTTAGTGGTGCCACATATGATCAGGTTACGCATTGGTGCTAATCATAGCTGGCTATTACCCGGTTCGGCGTTAGGTGGTGCCTGTTTATTACTATTAGCTGACACCTTAGCCAGAACAGTAATTGCTCCAACTGAAATTCCAGTTGGGCTTTTTACCAGTTTAATTGGTGGTCCTTATTTCCTGTGGCTGATTTTAAGACATAAATAATAGAGATGGAATTTGCATATGTTAACCGCTAAACATTTAACTTTTGATTGTGCAACTCGAACTTTAATTGATGATGTGTCTTTAAATATCAATGCTGGTGAAATAGTAGTGATTATTGGGCCTAATGGTGCCGGTAAATCCACCTTATTACGTTTATTAACGGGTTTTCAACCGCCATCTTCAGGTGAATGTTATTTACTGAATAAGCCATTGGCCCAATGGTCAACTAAGCAATTAGCAAAAATAAGAACGGTAATGTTGCAACAGAGTCACTTGTCTTTTCCATTTAAAGTTAAAGAAGTTGTAGCTATGGGGCGTTCTCCTTATGGTAAGGCCTACGCCAGCGAAGCTGTCAATGAAACTATGCGACAAACTGATTGCCTAAAATTGGCTGATCGCGATTACCGTAGTTTGTCAGGTGGTGAGCAACAACGAGTACAATTAGCACGAGTGTTAGCACAATTATGGCAACCAGAACCAACGGAAAAATTACTTTTTTTAGACGAACCTACATCCGCACTTGATTTATATCATCAACAACAGACGTTGCGATTATTGAAACAATTAGCCAGCCAGCAAAATTTGGCGGTATGTTGTATTTTGCATGATTTAAATTTGGCAGCCTTATATGCTGATAAAATATTATTGCTCAATCAAGGACGAATTGTTGAGCAAGGCACTCCGGCCGAAGTCTTGACAGTGAATAATATCAATCATTGGTATGGTGTTGAATTAGGCGTTTATCAGCATCCTGCAAATACGCAAGTGCCACAAATTTATTTAAATCCATAATCAAAAAATTAACCGGTATGGGTAACTGCATTTTAAGCTAATTTAGGTATATAATTGACAAAAATTAATCTGCTGGTGGAGCATTATGGCTGACTTGAATAATGTTGGAGTCGTACCCGTTTCGCGTTTTTTAGCTGCTGAACCTGTTTTTAGTTGTCAATTAGATGGTAAAGGTAAAGCAATTCCATTAACTAATGACAGTGAAGCGACAGTACAACAACCCTGTTGGTTACATTTAGATTTTGCTAAAGCAGAAACTATCAATTGGATACATTCAACAGATTTAATACCGGAAATTGTTAAGAATGAGCTGATTAAACCTAACCAAATTTCCAAAGAAATTCGCTTTGATTCTGGTATCTTGGTGGTTTTAAAAGGGGTAAACTTCATTCCAAATGAACTACCCGATCCGATTGTCACTTTTCGTTTTTTTATCACTGATAATTTAATTATTTCAACTCGACACCAACAAATTGATGCTATTTTTCAATTAAAAGATAACTTAGAAAAAGGCATTGGACCGGTTGATGTTGCAGATTGGTTGATTCAAGTCTCTGAGTTAATCAGCGATCAAGTTAATCAATCATTTGATAGTGTTCACAACAAAATTGTTAAACTTGAAGATTTAGTTTTAAACCAAAGGATCTTTTCACACAAAGAAATAGGCCGTGTCCGTAAACAGTTATTTATATTGCGCCGATTATTATCTCCACAACGGGATATCTTTGTTAAAATTTCCACCGAAAGAATCTCTTGGATTGATGACAATGACCGCCAAAGGTTACACGATATCTCCAGTCAGCAGAATCATTATGTATCCGATATTGACAGTTGTTTACTGCGTATTGCTTCACTAATGGAACAAATTAATAGTTTTTTAGCCGAATCAACCAATAAACGCATTTATTTAATGTCACTGTTTACCATTATATTTACCCCGATTACGTTTTTAACTAGTTTGCTGGGAGTGAATTTAGCGGGTATTCCTTATAATGAACAACAATGGTCATTTATTGGCTTAGTATTGCTTATTATTGTGATTTGTATTGGTTCAGTTATTTGGCTTAAGTATAAAAAATGGTTGTAATGTGGCACATGGTTTTACAGGTAAATGCGACTTAAAAAGTATGCTATTTTATAACGTTGAGACTCGACATATTATTAACTCTTTATTAAACAATAATAATCAAACGCTGTTAGCAACTTTTGGTTAAAAAGGAATTTTCAGTTGTTTGCAAATTTTAATTAGAACTAGACATTTATGCAATCTAAGCAATCTTATCGTTTATTTATCGCCGAAAAACCTAGTTTAGCTAGAGCCATTGCCGATGTATTACCCAAGCCACAGCAAAAGGGTAATGGTTTTATCAAAGCCAGCAATGGAGATGTGGTTAGTTGGTGTATTGGGCACTTATTGGAACAAGCAACGCCGGAAGTTTATGATGCCCGTTATAAAAAGTGGCAGCTTGACGATTTACCCATTGTGCCCGAGAAATGGATCTTGCTGCCAAAAAATAATACTAATAAACAGTTTAATGTCTTGGTGGATCTAATTAAATCAGCCGATCAAATCGTTCATGCCGGCGATCCAGATCGGGAAGGGCAATTACTGGTCGATGAAGTCCTAAATTATTGTCAATTGCCTCCCAACAAACGTAAAGCAATTCAAAGGTGTTTAATAAGCGACTTAAATGCCAGTGCTGTCGAAAAATCCATCCAACATTTACGCAGTAATCAAGACTTTGTTCCCCTTTCCATTTCGGCATTAGCTAGGGCAAGGGCAGATTGGTTATATGGGATTAATATGAGCCGCCTGTGTACCATTGTGGGGCAAAAAAATGGTTATCGTGGAGTTTTATCTATTGGGCGCGTGCAAACACCGATTCTTGGTCTAGTAGTCAGACGAGATTTAGAAATAGAACAATTTTTGCCCAAACCTTTTTATGAAGTTTATGCAGTTTTAGAAACCAAAAATAACGAAACCTTTAAGGCTAAATGGCAACCTAGTGAAGCGTGTGCACCTTATCAAGATGAAGAAGGCCGGGTATTAGTTAAAGCATTGGCCGAAAATGTGTGTCAACGAATTAAAAACCAAACGGGCATAATAGATAAAGTCAGTAATAAAAAGAAAGAGTTAGCACCACCGTTACCATTTAACTTATCGGCATTACAAATTGAAATGGCAAAAAAATACAGTTTAAGTGCCCAAGAAGTGCTTGATATCTGCCAGTCATTGTATGAAAAACATAAATTAATCACTTACCCGCGATCGGATTGTCGATTTTTACCACAAGAACATTTAAAGCAAATAACCGGTGTGAAGTCAGCAATTGCCAATAATTGTGGTGATTTACAATCAGCTATAGATAATGCCGATTTTAATTTGCGTTCTAAAGCGTGGAATGATAAAAAAGTTGAGGCACATCATGCCATTATTCCAACATTACGCCAAGCGAAGATGGCACAATTGAGTGCTAATGAACAAGCGGTCTATCAAGTTATTGCCACCCAATATTTAGCACAATTTTACCCGGCTTATAAATATGCCGAACTGCAAATTGATGTCGATATTCAAAATGGTAAATTTATCGCCAAAGCCAACCAAATGCTAAGTGAGGGTTGGAAGGTATTGTTTAAAAATAAAAATAATCAGCCTGATTCAGAATCAGAAAATAATGACAGTAATGGATTATTGACCAAATTAGTTAAAAAAGGTGAGTCGGTTCAGTGTGTGGATGCTGAATTAATTAGCAAAGAAACGCAACCACCCAGACCATTTACCGACGCGACTTTACTTGCAGCTATGACAGGAATTGCTCGCTTTGTTAAAGATCCAGATATTAAAAAAATACTCCGCGAAACTGATGGTTTAGGCACGGAAGCCACTAGAGCTGGCATAATTGAATTATTATTTAAACGTGAGTTTTTACGGCGACAAGGCAAGGCTATTCGTTCCACACCAATAGGGCGTAATTTAATCACAGGGTTACCGGATATTATGTCAACGCCCGATATGACCGCACATTGGGAACTACAACTAGAAGAAATAAGTAAAAAAGAGTTTACTTATCAACAATTTATGCAACAACTAAATGTGTCACTTGCGAATTTGGTTAGCCAACTAAAACACACGCGCTTAAATATAAAATCTACCTCGATGTAAAATAAAAAAAGGATGATCGGCCTCTTTAAATTAATTTAATCATCCTTATATTATAAAAGCTGTTACTAATAAGCTGTAAGATGGTTACGAATGTTGCTGTTGATTATCAGTAGTAATTGTTGCTTCAATCATATCCGGACTAATTTCGGCATTTGCTTCAAGTATATTAGCAAGTTCTACATTAGCTCTTGGTAAAAAGTCCTTATCTTTAAGAATTAATCGATAGGTATTAAGCCTTTTTAATGGATTGAACGCAAATTGCAAGCCAATAATTATCACAATAAAAATAGTTAAAATAGCAACAATAATGCTCACAATCCAAGGAGAATGGCGGATAGTGCTAATATTAGAAAGTATAATAATCAGCGCCACCAAAACAGCCACACCGGTAGCTATGATCTCTTTAATCAGAAAAGGCTTTTGCGGCATAATTTGTTTTTGATTAATATAAAAATATTGGGTAAGTAAATTTAACTGTGGTAATTCAATAATATTATTGATGTCGGCATTAATTAACGATATGGCAATTCTTTCTTTTTCGATATTGCCGGATTTATAAAAGCAAACCTTGTCCCACAATAATTTTTTCTTAATATTATTGAGATAAGTTTTTTGGTATTCAGGTTGTGGGGTTTTTTCTAAAATATCAGTGTAGCGAATGATATTATCGAAATAATTGCTTTTAGAACGTTTTTTATATAAAAATCCAATAAAAGAAAGAAGAATAATAATAACTAAATTAAACCAATTATCATTTAGTAATTCCATAAGTTCCATTTCAAAAATCCTAACCTTTAAATTTTTCATGATTGTAACTTATATTAGGTAAAACTTGTATTAATTCTATACAAAAAGCTAAATGATAAGGCCGAAAGTGCTTTTTTTAGGCAGTCATTTATCTATTTTGGGATTATTGGTTGACTTATTTAGCTCAAAGGCGTATAAATTGCCCGCCTTTGAGCTTTTCTTACTTTTTTAACTATAAAAGGTGGTTAAAAATGAGGGCTAAGAAAAGTTGAAATACAAAGTGTTGAGTTCAAATATATAGGAGACATATGGACGCTCAATCGGGTCACCCCAATAGTTGGGGAGATAAATTCAAACAAATCACAATCGGTTACTGAACCTGTCGAAATACCTATTTTTTCAGTTCACAAACCGAATTTGATAAAAACGGTAATGGTGAACGATATGCAATTTTTTACACGCTATCACACAAATTCTAAACATTATTTTGCACAATCTTTATTGTTTTGTGTTTTATATCTTTCTGAAAAACATTTAGAACCCCCAAGTTGTATCTAAATCTTAAATAATTTTTTAATTGGCTAATTTATATTGAGCTATAGCTTTATCAGCTAGCTTTGCCATGCAATAAATTTTTAGCTTATCACGAATTTTACTTACTTATAATTACTGCGCTAATTATGGGTCAGCAATCTTTTGTCTAAAAAATATATAAGTATAGGTACACAAGATGACCAAAAATACCTCAAAAATTATGACAGAAACTAAATTAGAAATAAAAGCTATTCATGAGGCACAAAATAGCCTTGATAGTATTTTAGCAAAATTTCAATCTAATCTTTCCGGGTTAACTCAGGAAACCGCCAAGTCACATTTAGAAACCTATGGCAAAAATGAAGTCGCTAGGGAAAAGGTACCTTCAGTATTTATGCAATTATTAATGGCATTTAATAATCCATTTATTTTTGTATTATTAGTGCTAGCTATTGTCAGTTTTGTTACTGATTATTGGCTACCATTACAACAAGGTGAAGACACTGATATTACTAGCATTATCATCATCGTTACTATGGTGGCGCTCAGTGGCTTATTACGTTTTTGGCAAGAATTCAGATCGAATAAAGCGGCCGAAGCATTGAAATCTATGATTCGTACCACTGCAACAGTGTTACGACGAGCTCATGAAGCTAAGAACCCGGAAAAAATAGAAATCCCATTAAATGAAATCGTACCTGGGGATATTGTTTATTTATCCGCTGGCGATATGATCCCTGCCGATATTCGTTTAATTGAATCACGGGATCTATTTGTTAGCCAAGCCGTGTTAACCGGTGAATCTATCCCGGTAGAAAAATATGACACCTTAGGTGCCGTTTCGCAAAAAACCACCGACGAAGTCGATGTGTCGGAAATCACTAAAGATAATGTTTTAGATGTAAATAACGTGTGCTTTATGGGGACCAATGTCGTTAGTGGCACCGCCAAAGCCGTTGTAGTAGCCACCGGTGCCGATACTCATTTTGGTACGCTAGCAAAATCTATTGTTGGCTCCCGAGCAGAAACTTCATTCGATCGCGGTGTTAACAGTGTCAGCTGGTTGTTAATCCGATTTATGTTAATTATGGTACCAATTGTACTGTTGATTAATGGTTTTACTAAAGGTGATTGGGGTGAAGCAACATTGTTTGCACTTGCGGTTGCGGTGGGCTTAACCCCTGAAATGTTACCAATGATCGTTAGTGCTAACCTGGCTAAAGGTGCTGTTGGCATGGCTAAACGTAAAGTTGTAGTTAAACGTTTAAATGCCATTCAAAATTTTGGTGCTATGGACATTCTTTGCACCGATAAAACCGGAACCTTAACCCAAGATAAGATCATTTTAGAGCATCATCTGGATATTAATGGCCAAATTGATCCATCGGTTTTAGAACTAGCATGGTTAAATAGCTATTACCAAAGTGGTATGAAAAACCTAATGGATAAAGCGATTATCCGTTTTGCTGAAGAAAAAACTACCATCAAAAAAGCAGGTGTTGGGCACTACACTAAAATTGATGAATTACCATTTGATTTTGTGCGTCGACGTTTATCCGTGGTGGTGCAAAATGGCGATGATAATCATTTAATGATCTGTAAAGGTGCCGTTGAAGAAATGTTGTCAATTGCCAGCCATGTGTATTTAAACGGTGAGTATTTGCCATTAGATGAACAACGTAAACAAAATCTAATTGCTTTAGCTCACAATTACAATAAAGATGGTTTTAGAGTTTTGGCGGTTGGCATTAAACAAATACCGGCGGCACAAACTAAAACCCAATATAGTGTAAAAGATGAAAAAGAACTGGCTATCCGAGGGTTTTTAACTTTCTTAGATCCACCAAAAGAAAGTGCTTATGAGGCCATTTCAGCATTAAATGAACATGGTGTTGGCGTTAAAGTCCTCACCGGAGATAACGAAATCATTACCATTAAAGTTTGCCGTGAAGTTGGATTAGAACCGGGAGTTCCACTGCTAGGTACTGAGATTGAACAAATGGGCGATGTTGAACTTAAAGAGCAAATTGAACAACGTACCATTTTTGCCAAACTCACCCCATTACAAAAATCACGCATTATTCGCTTATTGCAAGATAATGGGCATACGGTAGGTTTTTTGGGTGACGGCATTAATGATGCTCCGGCACTACGTGATTCTGATGTAGGCATTTCGGTGGATACTGCTACCGATATTGCTAAAGAATCGGCAGATATCATCTTGCTGGAAAAAAGCTTGATGGTATTAGAAGAAGGGGTGATTTGTGGCCGTGAAACCTTTGGTAATATTATGAAATACCTTAATATGACAGCAAGTTCTAATTTTGGTAATATTTTTTCAGTATTAGTTGCCAGTGCATTTCTACCATTTTTACCAATGCTAGCAATTCATTTACTAATACAAAATTTGCTGTATGATATTTCCCAACTCTCATTACCATGGGACAAAATGGATGAAGAGTTTATCCAAAAACCACGTAAATGGGATGCGCCGAATATTGGTCGTTTTATGATTTGGATTGGTCCAACTTCATCTATTTTCGATATTACAACCTATGCCTTAATGTGGTTTGTGTTTAGTGCCAATAATATTGAAGCGCAATCATTATTCCATTCCGGTTGGTTTATTGAAGGCTTGTTGTCACAAACATTAGTTGTGCATATGTTAAGAACGCAGAAGATTCCATTTATTCAAAGTACGGCTGCATTTCCGGTTATTGTCATGACCATGTTAATAATGGCTGTGGGTATTTATATTCCATTTTCGCCATTAGGCAACGTAATTGGCTTACAAGCACTGCCGTGGTCATACTTCCCATGGTTGGTAGGAACCTTACTTTGTTATTGCTGTGTTGCTCAATTTATGAAACGTATTTACATAAAACGTTTTGGGCAATGGTTTTAAGCAAACTAATCAATGGTTGAAGCTCAACTATGTTTGCTTATTAAGTCAATAGTAAAGTTCATATTAATAAATATAAATGAGGTGACATCTTGATTTTGGACCAATAATATTATATTTAATACATATTATTTTAGAGTCGTATAACTATAACAATAAGGAGAAATAATTATGAAGACTCCACATAAAAATTTAATTATGCTAATCAAAAGCCGTAAACAAAAAAAGGCTCAAGCACAATTAAATCGATGAAAGTTAATATATTATAAAAATAAATAAACCCCATATTTTGGGGTTTATTCGTTTTTAACTCTATATTTATATTAAACTAATTTAACAAGCGTAACTCGATTGAATGGCTACAAAGAAGACGCTTTTTTCAAAATTTCATGCATTTCATCTTTTAGTTTAAGTTTTTGTTTTTTCAATGCTTCTATCGACTCCGCGGTATTAACTGCAATTCCCGATTGAATATTTTTGATTTTTTGATCTAATTCATTGTGCTGTTCAAATAACTTTTGGAAACGTAAATCTGTATTTTTTAATTTAGAAATTAATTCTCGATATTCTGGAAACATAGCGACTCCTTTTGTAGTCTAGACAGATAATAAGAATAGAAGTTATTGCTGTTTCAGCTTACAATATTCTCACTTATTTTAATAGTAATTTTAATAGTAGTTTTAATGAGGATTTGTACCATGAGTGAATCTATCGTTATCGCCAAAAGCAATGGTAAAGACTTAGCCATTTTAGCAAATTTTGCCAATCGTCATGGTTTAATTACCGGTGCCACCGGAACAGGAAAAACCGTCACTTTACAAAAAATAGCTGAAAGTTTTTCCAAAATAGGGGTTCCGGTTTTTTTGGCAGATGTGAAAGGTGATCTTACCGGAATCGGTGAGCCAGGTACGTTATCAGAAAAATTACAAGCTCGTCTTAATAATATAGGTGTAAAGGATTGGCAACCTAATGCATCACCAGTTGAATTGTGGGATGTGTTTGCCGAAAAGGGATTACCAGTGCGGAGTACTGTTTCTGATATTGGCCCAATTTTATTGGCAAGATTACTTAATCTAAATGATACTCAAGCCGGAGTATTACAATTAGTATTCAAAATAGCTGATGACAATAATTTACAACTGCTGGATTTTAAAGATCTACGGGCTCTAGTGCAGTTTGTGGGTGATAATGCAAAAAAATTCACCACCGAATATGGCAATATTTCCGCAGCATCAATCGGTGCAATCCAACGGAGTTTATTAACACTTGATCAACAAGGTGCAGAGTATTTTCTAGGCGAACCTATGCTGGATATTCAAGATCTGCTGCGCGTTAATAACGACGGTCAAGGGGTAGTAAATATATTAGCGGCCGACAAATTATATAATAGCCCTAAATTATATTCGGTATTTCTATTATGGTTATTATCAGAACTCTTTGAACATCTTCCGGAAATTGGTGATCCGGATAAACCAAAATTAGTGTTCTTTTTTGATGAAGCACATTTATTGTTTAATGATATTTCGCCAGCATTATTGCAAAAAATAGAACAAGTAGTGCGTTTAATTCGTTCTAAAGGTGTGGGCGTTTATTTTGTTACCCAAAACCCTACCGATATCCCTGATACTATTTTAGGGCAGCTTGGTAATCGGGTACAACATGCATTACGTGCATTTACCCCCAAAGATCAAAAAGCCATAAAAGCCGCAGCCCAAACCATGCGCAGCAACCCTAGTTTTGATGCAGAAACCGCAATTATGGAATTGGCAGTAGGCGAAGCCTTAATCTCATTTTTGGATGAAAAAGGGCGACCCAATATGGTTGAAAGGGGTTTTGTAATTGCACCTAATTCGCACATGGGGCCAATGGCGCCTGAAAAACAAAATGCTATTATTAATCAATCCCATTTCTATAATAAATATGCAGATACAGTAGATCGCGAGTCGGCGTACGAAAAACTCAAAGCCGGTTTTTCGCTCGACACAGCTGCTAATTCTACTAGTGATAATCAAAGTGATTCACAAAATGGAAGTTCAGGGGGATGGATGGACGTTCTGAGTTCATTATTCTTTGGTAGTAAAGGCCCTAAAGGGGGGCAGCATGATGGATTGGCACAAAAAGTTGCCAAAAGTGCCACCCGACAAGTCGCCAATGAAATTGGTAGGCAAATTACGCGGGGTATTTTAGGTGGATTTAAACGATAAATGATAAAATATCACCACTTTTGAAACGGTAACAAATTTACAATTAGTCAGGACTTAACCACGCAAAAAATAGCAAAATAGGAGTATTTGCAATGTTTAAATTGTTCGTTGAATGGTACAAAAGACGATTTAGTGATCCCCATGTGGTTTCGTTAATGGCTGTGATTATTTTCCTGTTTCTGATAATTTATTTTTTCAATAAAATCCTGTTACCCGTTTTAATTGCAATTGTACTGTCTTATTTACTTGATACCCCGGTTAATTTCTTAAATAAAAGGAAAATTCCGCGCACTCTGGCGGTTATTTTGGTGTTGCTACTGTTTATCTTGGTAGTATTAGCCGGGTTTATGATTCTATTGCCATTGATTTGGCAACAAAGCATCAGTTTGATTACCAATATTCCAAATATGCTAAATTTTGCTAATAAATTTCTAATGTCTTTACCGGAACATTATCCGGAATTAATTGATGTTGGGTTATTTGATTCGATTATTCAAGGTATTACCAATAGAGTGGTGCAAACTGGTAATTCCTTATTACAATTTTCTATTGTGTCTTTATTTGGTTTAGTCTCGGTGGTGATTAATGCAGTGCTGATCCCAATAATGATGTTCTTCCTGCTAAAAGATAAAGCTAAAATATGGGGCTATTGTTCGAAGATCTTGCCAAAAAATCGCACTATTTTAAATAAAGTCGCCGCAGAAATGGATATGCAAATCTCCAATTATATTGTTGGCAATGTTTTGCATATTATCATTTTAGCTGTGTGCGTTTATATTCCTTTTTGGTATTTTGGCTTAGATTACGGTTTATTATTAGCAGTAGTTGTGGGATTATCGGTATTAATTCCTTATATTGGTATTATTATTTCTAGTATTCCGGTGGTTTTAATAGCGCTCTTCCAATGGGGATTAACTGCGGACTTTGGTTACTTAATCTTCTTCTATGTGTTAATTCAAGCTTTGGATGGCAATTTGCTGGTTCCGTGTCTGTTTTCTGAAAAATTAAATTTACACCCGCTAGTTATTATTTTATCAGTGATTGTCTTTGGTGGTTTATGGGGATTTTGGGGGGTATTTTTCGCGATTCCGTTAGCCACATTAGTGAAAGCCATTATTAATGCATGGCCAAAACCAGAAGAAATTAAAAGCAGCTTAACAAGCAATTAACTGTTAATAAAAAAAGCAGATTAATCATTTAATCTGCTTGTAGGTAAATTAACTGGTATGTTGTTTAAGGTAATCCAACACTACTTCATGATGATTACTAGTTTTAAAATTATCAAAAACTTTTTCTATTTTACCATCTTTGCCAATTAAAAAACTAATGCGGTGAATACCATCAAAAGTCTTACCCATAAACTCTTTCTCACCCCAAACGCCAAAAGCCTCGGCAACGGCATGGTTTTCATCAGAAAGTAAGGTAAAATTCAACAACTCTTTTTCCATAAAGTGGGACAATTTTTCCGGTTTATCAGTGCTAATACCGATAATTACCACTTTATATTTTTTAAATTCATCAACACTATCACGTAGGTTACAAGCTTGCATTGTGCAACCAGGAGTCATGGCTTTGGGATAAAAATAAATCAAAATACGTTTGCCTTTATAATCTTTCAAGCTAATTTGCTCGCCATCTTGATCTGGCAACGAAAATTGAGGTGCTTTTTCACCTTGTTTAAGTGGATTAACCATATATATTTACCTATTATAATCGTTAAATATTTTCATCTCTATTGGCATAAAACTGTATATCGCTTTTTTAATTTAGACTACTAAAAAAACGATTTGTTGCATCAATGGTATGATTGATTTCTTTATCAGTATGCTTGATGGACATAAACCCTGCTTCAAATGCTGATGGAGCAAAATAAACGCCTTCTGCCAGCATATGATGATGGAATTTTTTGAATAATTCAATATTACATTGCATCACATCTTGATAACTGGTTACTTCCGCAGCAGGGGTAAAAAATAAGCCAAACATTGCGCCCACATGATTAACCACTAAAGGAATATTATTGCGCTTAGCAACAGTTAATAAGCCATCAGCCAGTTGCGCGGTTTTTTCTGCTAGGGTCTGGTAAAACCCTACATCCATTAGTTTAGTTAAGGTGGCATAACCGGCAGCCATGGCCACAGGATTACCTGAAAGTGTGCCGGCTTGGTAAATTGGTCCTACTGGCGCTAATTGGTTCATTATTTCGGCTTTACCACCAAAGGCGCCAACTGGCATGCCGCCGCCAATAATTTTGCCCAAACAGGTAAGATCCGGCACAACATTATAGTAATCTTGCGCGCCACCTAAGGCGACCCTAAATCCGGTCATGACTTCATCGATTATCAGTAAAGCCCCATACTCATTACAGAGATCTCTTAAGCCTTGCAAAAATTCCTTTTTAGCCGGCACACAATTCATATTGCCAGCTACCGGCTCAACAATTATGGCGGCGATTTCATTAGGGTACTGAGCAAATTGGGCTTTAACCGAATCAAGATTGTTATAATCACACACTAAAGTATGCTTAACAAAATCATTAGGGACGCCCGGTGAAGTAGGGTGACCAAATGTGAGCGCTCCGGAACCGGCTTTAACTAACAAATAATCAGCATGACCATGATAACAACCTTCAAACTTAATGATCTTATCGCGTCCGGTATAGCCACGAGCCACACGGATAGCACTCATAGTTGCCTCAGTGCCTGAATTTACCATGCGTAGCATTTCAATAGATGGCATAATTTGGGTCACTAAATTGGCAACTTTAGTTTCGATTTCGGTAGGAGCACCAAAACTAAGGCCATTATGCACTGCATGGATAACTGCATTAATTACGTCCGCGTCATTATGCCCTAAAATCATCGGCCCCCAAGAACCAACATAGTCAATATAGGCTTTTTCGTCCGCATCATAGATGTAGGCACCATTGGCACGCTCAATAAATAAGGGCGTACCACCCACACCATTAAAAGCACGCACTGGCGAATTAACCCCGCCCGGCATAACCGACAACGCTTGTTGATAGAGTTTTTCTGACTTGAAAGAGTTATTTAACATTACCATGATCTCTATAGGAAAATAGAATTGTATTTATTCATAAAATACAGCTAAATTCAAGTTAGCAATTAAAAATTTGTGCAATAGCAGTTTTCATTTTGTATTTTATTTTTGTCAAGGTATATAATATGTAAAAGTTAATATTAGGAGATTAAAATGAGCAATGAATTACCGATTAACTTTACCGATGCCGCAGCCAACAAAGTTAAATCTTTGGTAACCGAAGAAGAAAACCCAAATCTCAAATTACGCGTTTATATTACCGGTGGTGGTTGTAGTGGCTTTCAATATGGCTTTACTTTCGATGAAAAGGTTAATGACGACGATTTAGCTATCGAAAAAAATGGGGTTTCCCTAATTATCGATCCTATGAGTTTACAATACTTGGTTGGTGGCACTATTGATTATGTCGAAGGGCTACAAGGTTCACGTTTTATAGTTGATAATCCTAATGCCAAGACAACCTGTGGTTGTGGTTCATCCTTTAGCGTTTAAATTAACGCTTTTCCAACCCGCTTAATTACAGTCTACCGGGCGTAGCAATTAGCTGCGCAGCTCAATATTTACTTAATAATGTGACAAACATTGAGCAGTTAAGCAATTATTTTGATTTTTTTATTGACGTTAAAATTAAGATGGGTAAAATGCACTGCATTCAAAGCGATGTTGTAAACAATATCCGTTTTGAGCCCGGGTGGTGAAATCGGTAGACACAAGGGATTTAAAATCCCTCGGCCTTTTTGGCCGTGCGAGTTCAAGTCTCGCCCCGGGCACCATTTAAGCAATACTTCTAATGCGGGAATAGCTCAGTTGGTAGAGCGCAACCTTGCCAAGGTTGAGGTCGCGAGTTCGAACCTCGTTTCCCGCTCCAAATTATCCTTTATAGTTTTTAACATCCACCGATAAAGTTAATTATTTATATAGAAATAACCTAGTAACAATCGTGACTTAAAGTTGGATTAGAATTAGTTAACTCCCTAAGCACCGCAATTAAAATCATCACCTAACCATAAAACGCTCGCAACCTAACCGATTTAAATAATTAACTTCTGTTAAGATGTTTCCTGAGAGGGGTATATTTCAGTATAAAAATGGCCAATTCCGCAAGGATAATAGTTCATCTTTACTATTCTTTACAAATAAACTTAACAAAATAGTAGTTAAATTTTATCAAGGCGTTATACTTTTAGCACTGAGTTGTACGGGAGGTTAATTTCCGCGCACTCGAATGGAAAAAGTGTAAATAAAACATAAAATTACTTGACGGAACGCACAATATGCATTATAATTTTAGACACAAGACACAAGACACAAGCACTGGCAGCTTTACGTCCAAAATCTATCTCAATGCACTATAGTTGACTCATTTCACCCAAGTGATAATTTAGTCCCTGATTTAGCCCCGCACCGTCGGCATAATCGGCAATTATCGCCATTATTATCAATTAAGCGCCCGCTGTGTTTAGGGTTCAGTTTAAAGCGTTGTTTAGCCTTAATGCCGTTGTTGTTATTGCCGTATGCTACTATTACCCAAGCGTTGTCGGCGACTACGGCCCAGGTAATCCATGGTAGTCAGCCCTATTTAACCTTTGATAATGGGGTAACTAGGGTTACAACTACGGATGGTTTATTAGGTATTAAACTTTCCAACGGTGCTCGCTTCACTCCGGCAACCAATACCTCAACTGCAAGTAACCCTATAGTACTTCCCGAGGCCAATCAGAGTTTCGCCGATATTGATATGTTGGTGCCACCCACTACTGATTCCATCACCTTAAACGCTCTAATCGGTGCCCCGTATAATTATTGGGGTGATGATGATGGTGATGGTCAGGGTGCTAATGGTGTTACTGCTAGCGGTAATTTAAGCTTGCGTATTACCGATAAAAATGGACAAGCAGTCAGTCGTGATACTGTATTAAGCCTTTGTAATAAAGCGCCTTATAAAGTGGTATTAACCAGTACAGCAGGTAGTTTAACCACCCAGTATGGGTTGCCTAATAGTAGTAGTTTCAGCGGAGGTACCGCCACTTATTATATCAGTCCTAAAGCCGCACCTACAATCTGTTACATATATACACCTAATGCAGAAATGGACACTGGAAACTTAGCCGGCCCCGCCACTATCTGGAACCCAGATAAAGGCTTCCTGGTGCAATCCACTACACCATCAAGTTACAGTCGTAACTTCCCGACTACCGGGGCCAATAATCTGTATTTTGATTTAGACATAAGTGGTGTTAATGGTTCAGCATTGACATGGCCAACAGTCAGCCAAGGCGGTATTACCGCTACCATGACGCCATTACCCTATCATCCTAATTACATCCGCGTCACCCTCACCGGTCCGGTGGCTACAGCAGCCCAAATCAGTTCAGCCACACCAGGTAGCGTTGCTACTCCCAGCTTGCCACAGACATTCGTGTTAGTAGGTAAAGATAGACGAAATAGAGAGATATTAAAATATGGTTTTAAGTTACAGCATTGGTTCGTCAACCGCGGAGATAAAAAAGATACTCCTGCTAACCACTCATCCTGGTGTAGTAGTTTAGGCGGCGGTTACCGTCTGCCCCAGGTCAAAGATTTAACTAACGCAACTGGAGGCACTTGGACAGGCGGTACACCACCATCAACAACAGGCAATTATTATAATCGTAATATTGGTGCGGGTTTGTTTGCCGAATGGGGCTACATGTACGATTATACCGCTGCCGGCTTCGCCAACCACGACTACTGGACACGCGACACCAACCGTTCGAACCACTTCGCTGTCAACTCGGGCAGCGGCAGCGTTAGCAGCAGCAACCCGAGCGACAGCGACCCGAGCTACAGCGACAACGGGGTTTGTGCCTATCCTTAGTCCTTAGTTCTTAGTCCTTAATCCTTAAGTCACGGGTGTTTAATAAGGGGTAATAAAGTTTAAGCAACCAAAGGACGGTTGCAGCGGCAGGGGCAACCCGAGCCGCTTTTTTAAAATACCAGCAATTAACGCTGGCATTTTTATGCTTGTCAAGATGTTTCCTGAGAGGTATACGTTTCAGTATAAAAATTGGCTAATCAGTCACGCTGCCGCTTAGGCGTTAAGAGGGATTGGTGTGAATCCCTCTTAACAATCTCCCCACACCCCGCGGGAAGTAGTGGTCACTGCGTGACTACCCTCGCTCGCTAATTGGCACTTAACGAACCACCGCGTATCGCACATCCATGTGCGCCCACGGCTCATCCGGCTTCCTGCCGGCTGTTCTATGCCAATTACCTCCCTCGGCACCACTTAAGCGGGGAATAAAAACAACAACCAACTATAAAACGCTCGCAACCTAACGGATTTAGATAATTAATTTCATGTCAAGATGTTTCCTGAGAGGTATACGTTAGTGTATAAAACTCAGCCCCAAATCCCGCTTAAAAATAAAACAAACCTCTTCATCTTTAACAGAATAGGTAAACCCACTAAACGGATGGAAGTCTTTTATGTAATTTCATAATTTAGCCTATATACTTTAGCCAATTTAGATACTAAACTTATTATCGGTTTAGCTAATTAATAATTGCTATTATCCATACTATAACATTCTGATAAATAGTAAATTATGGGTAATGAATTATGTAATTAGAATGCGCTAATAGGCAATTAGTAATATTGTCACAACATAACAACTAATCTGTTTTTTTAGCGTTTTGTCTTTTTCATTTTATTATATGTTTATATAAATAATGGGAGGTGTGCATGCGAGTCAAAGCAGGGCTTTTTACGTCGATTTTTATTTTTCTATTTTCCACTCAGGCGTTTGCAGCTGAACTTCACTTATATGCCGGGGCTGGTCTTCGAGTCCCAACAGAAGTAATTGTTAACAAATTTGAAAAACAGACCGGTAACAAAGTTAATATTGAGTATGCAGGAATGGGACAACTTTTAATGCGCTGGAAGAGTACCCAAAGTGGAGATGTCTTTTTATCTGGTTCAGCATTTTATGTAGACGAGATCAATAAAATAATGCCAATTTCTTTGGAACACAAACTTGTTTACCATACAGCCGTACCGGTAGTAAGAAAAGACAAAGCAGCAGGGATTCATAATCTAGACGACTTAGCTAACAGCAATCTCAGCCTTGCTTTAGGTGATCCCCAAGCGATTGCTCTGGGTAAAAGCGCTGAAACAATGATTAAGTCAAGTCGCTATGAAAAAGAACTGTCTGAAAAGGTAAAGGTTCGAGGTACTACAATAAAACAAGTTCTTATGTATATTCTTAATGGTGATGTTGATGCGGGTATTATTGGCCGATCTGATGCGGTAGCCAACGCCGATAAACTTGTCATGCTACCAACACCTCAAGGCACACCACAAGAAGAGATCGTGATCGCCACCTTACCGACCAGTAAAGAAAATACAGCGGCGAAGGAATTAACCGATTTTTTTGCCTTACCTGAAAATATTAAAGAATTTACCGATAGGGGGTATTTAGCTATACCTTCTAATGAGTAGTAAGACTTAATGTTTCGCTTGGCGCTTATTCCACTCGGTTTGCTGCTAGCACTGATAGTTGGATCTGTAATTGCATTGATAGCAGGTCTTGAGTGGTCTGATCTTACGGCATTGTTGCACGATAGGGAAATACGATTTGCTGTTTCAATGAGCATTTCTACTGCTCTATCGTCACTCATTCTTTCCTTCTTAATCTCATTACCCGCTGCTTGGGCTATAGTGCGCCGTCAAGTTATTATGCGGCGTTTTATTAACGTGCTGTTAGATGTACCAATGGTGACTCCTCCGCTTGTCATCGGGATAGGGCTTTTATTGCTACTTGGAACAAAAGGCCCAATTGGTGGTAACTTGCCGACATTTGCCAGTGCTCTTTTTTCCCCTTTAGGGGTTGTAATTGCACAAACTTATGTTGCCAGCGCAATTATGGTGCGTTCCGCAATTTCAGCTTTAAGTGCAATTGATAAAAAATATATCAGTACTGCTTATAATTTAGGTTTAACGCCAGCAAAAACTTTTTTACTAGTGGAAATTCCACTCTGTTGGCGTCCTCTTTTAGGTGGCTGTATTATTGCTTTTTCTCGTGCAATCGGTGAATTTGGTGCAACACTTATGCTAGCAGGTGCCACACGTTTAAAAACAGAAACACTGCCAATGGCAGTCTATCTTAATATTGCTAGCGGCGAATTTAATAAAGCAATTTCTTGTGCTGTCATTCTAATTTGTATTGCGGTTTTATTGCTGATCACCCTCCATTTCGTCCAAGGGAGCAATAAACATGATTAATCAGTTACAAGTAAAAAATTTAACTGGGGGGATTGTCCAAAATGTTAGTTTTACCGTTCCGCAAGGCTATTGTTTAGCCCTAAGTGGCCCTTCAGGTAGTGGAAAAACAACCTTATTAGACATGATTTCCGGTGCGCGTACACCATCATCTGGTTCAATTTTTTATAATAATATTGATATCAGTTTAATACCATCATGGCAACGGCCGTTTCGGCAATTGAATCAGCGTTTATATCTGTTCCCTTATTTAACTGTTGAGGCTAATTTACGGCTTGCGCAGTACGCAGCACAACAAACTTGGGTAGGAAAAGCCGCTGCCGAAAAACGACAAAGTATGCTCAACGCCTTAGAAATTGGACATTTGTCCAAACGTAAGCCTAATGAAATTTCTGGTGGTGAACAGCAACGTACAGCCTTAGCAAGAGCATTAATTACGCAACCGCCTTTGTTACTTTTAGATGAACCTTTTGCCAGTTTAGATCGTCCTTTGCGTAAACGTTTATGCACAGAATTGAGGAACCGGATCAATCAAGGGGTATTTTCTATATTACTGGTTTCACACGAGCCTGAAGAAATCGATCTTTTGGCAGATCATGTCATTTCGATACACGCAGGAAAATTAATCAAGTAGAATAGATTACATCGTAATACCAATTCATTATTAAGGAGTCCAAAATGTTTCATTATGCTGATCAACAACTAGATCAATGGCTTTTAGATGATATTTCTGGAGGAGACCTCACTACACGAGCCTTAGGGATTGAAACAAGAACCGGGGAAATGCAGTTTTCTTGCCGTTCACATTGTCGAGTAAGTGGTGCCTTTGTTGGTTTTAAGATGCTACAAAAACTTGGTCTTAATGCGCGTATATTATGTGCAGATGGCACAGATGCTAAACCCGGAATGCCTATTCTTCAAGCAGAAGGGAATGCAGCGGCATTGCATTTAGGTTGGAAAGCTGTGCAAAATGTTTTGGAGTGGAGTTGTGGAGTTGCGACTTACATGCATACACTAATACAAAAAGGAAGAGCGCATAATCCCCATTTGCACATTGCCTGCACAAGAAAGTCTATACCTGGTACCAAAGCACTAGCCACAGCCAGTGTCGTTCATGGTGGTGGAATTATACACCGAGGTGGTACAGCAGAAACCATCTTGATGTTTGCAAACCATCGACGTTTTCTTAAAAATCCTGATGATTGGAATGCGAATGTTCAGCAATTAAAAGCTGCTGCCCCTGAAAAGAAAATTATTGTTGAAGTTGATTCAATGGATGAAGCCAAAGCAGCCATTTTAGCTAATCCAGATATCATCCAGCTTGATAAATTCTCACCAGAAGATATCGTAAAAGTAATTGTGTTAGCAAATGGGCGTTGCCTTATTTCAGCAGCAGGGGGAGTCAATCTAGAAAATGTCGAAATATACGCGGCTACTGGCGTTCCACTTATTGTAACTTCATCGCCTTATTATGCTAAAGCAGCAGATATTAAAGTTAAACTGCAACCAACAGATTAATTAATTTATAACAGCTAAATCGGGGGAAGTTTGCCGAGGGAGTGCTTTGTAGGACTAGTCACGCTGCCGCTTTTTTGTTAACAGGGATTGGTGTGAATCCCTGTTAACAATCTCCCCACACCCCGCGGCAAGTAAAAACCAAACCTCTTAATAAGATTAAAATCACCGATCTTTACAGTTTTTTACAAATAATCTGCTAAAAAAAGTAGTTAAATTTTTTCAAGACGTTATACTTTTAAACCTAAAAAATGGATTTAGCTTAATTTATTAGCAATTAGGCTAAAAAATGCAAATAAAACATAAAATTACTTGACGGAACGCACAATATGCATTATAATTTTAGACACAAGACACAAGACACAAGCACTGGCAGCTTTACGTCCAAAATCTATCTCAATGCACTGTAGTTAACTCATTTCACCCAAGTGATAATTTAGTCCCCGATTTAATCCCAAATTTAGTCCCGCACCGTCGGCAATTCAGCAACCAAAATCAGCAGTTACAATCATTATCATCAATTAAGCGTCAACCGCGTTTTGGTTTTAGCTTAAAGCGTTATTTAGCTTTAATGCCGTGGCTATTATTGCCTTATGCTGCTACTACCCAAGCGTTATCCGCCACTACCGCCCAGGTAATCCATGGTAGTGCGCCGTATTTAACCTTTGATAATGGGGTAACTAAGGTTACGACTACGGAGGGTCTGTTAGGGATTACCATCTCCGACGGTACTACTCAAACCACCTACACACCGGATAATACGTCAACCGCAGCCAACCCCATAGTGCTGCCGGTAACCAACCAGCGCTTTACCGATATTGGCATGTTGGTGCCTACCAATACCAATTCCATCGCCTTAAGCGCTCTAATTGGTGCCCCGTATAATTATTGGGGTGATGATGATGGTGATGGCCAGGGTGCTAATGGTATAACTGCTACCGGTGATTTAACTGTGAGTATTACCGATAAAGACAATCAAACAGTGAGTCGTAGTGCCAGCTTAGATATCTGTCAAGCGCCTTATAAAGTGGCATTAACCAGTACAGCTGGTAGTTTAACCACCCAGTATGGGCTACCCAATAGTAGTAATTTCACAGGTAGTACCGCCACTTATTATATCAGTCCTAAAGCCCCACCTAAAATCTGTTACGCCCGGCCGATTCTTTACTGGGGCACCGGCGACTACGCCGGCCCCGCCACTATCTGGAATCCAACTAAAGGCTTCCTGGTGCAATCAACTACACCATCAAGTTACAGTCGTAACTTCCCGACTACCGGTGCTAATAATCTGTATTTTGATTTAGACATAGGTGGTGTTAAAGGTTCAGCATTGACATGGTCAACAGTCAGCCAAGGAGGTATTACCGCTACCATGACGCCATCCCCCGATAATGCTAATAACATCCGCGTCACCCTCACTGGTCCGGCGGCAACAGCAGCCCAACAACAATCAGCCACACCGGGTAGCGTTGCTACTCCTAGCTTGCCGCAGACATTCGTGTTAGTAGGTAAAGATAGTAGTAATACAGAGGTATTAAAATATGGCTTTGTGTTAAAGCAGTGGTTCGTCAACCGCGGCGGAACTAAAATAGCTTTTGCTCCTAACACCTCATCCTGGTGTCGTAGTTTAGGCGGCGGTTACCGTCTGCCCCAGGTCAAAGACTTAACTAACGCGGTGTGTACAAGTCAAGCAATAGCTGATGGCTGGGGGTGCCAAGGAGCAGTGGGCGCCACGCCGTCATCAACAACAGGCAATTATTATAATCGTAATATTGGTGCGGGTTTGTTCGCCGAATGGGGCGGCATGGGCTATTATACCGCTGCTGGCTTCGTCTTCTTCAACTACTGGACAAGCGACAGCAACGTTTCGTACCAGTTCTCTGTCTACTCGGGCGGCGGCAACGTTGACAGCTACACTCCCTCCCACAGCCACTACGGGGTTTGTGCCTATCCTTAGTCCTTAGTTCTTAGTCCTTAATCCTTAAGTCACGGGTGTTTAATAAGGGGTAATAAAGTTTAAGTAATAAAAGGACAGTTGCAGCGGCAGGGGCAACCCGAGCCGCTTTTTAAAAATACCAGCAATTAACGCTGGCATTTTTATGCTTGTCAAGATGTTTCCTGAGAGGTATACGTTTGCGTATAAAAATCGGCTAATCAGTCACGCTGCCGCTTAGGCGTTAAGAGGGATTAATGTGAATCCCTCTTAACAATCTCCCCACCCCCCCGCGGGAAGTAAAAACCAATTAATTTCACAATAGTCTTGATTTAAGGTGTTAAATTGGCCGTTGGATGGTGCCGACAACTGAGGGCGGTTAGCACGGCAAACAGGGAGGTTTGCCGAGGGAGTGCTTTGTAGGAACAAATCACGACCGGTGCGTTAAGACCAAGCGAAGGCGGAGGGCAGTCGTAGACCACCATCTGCAGGCCCGCGTTTGGGTTGTAAGGGAATTTTCGCGTTAAAATTCCCTAACTCGAGCGTTAACTCCGCAATTAAAATAATCACCTAACCATAAAACGCTCGAAACCTAACGAATTCAAATAATAAAATCACAATAATCTCTGTTAAGATGTTTCCTGAGAGGTATACGTTTCAGTATAAAACTCAGCCTAACCCCAGCTAAAAAATAAAGCAAATTCCTTCATCTTTACTATTCTTTACAAATAAACTTAACAAAATAGTAGTTAAAATTTATCAAGGCGATATACTTTTAACGATGAGTGGTACGGAGGTTATTTTTCGCGCACTCAAATGGAAAAAGTGTAAATAAAACATAAAATTACTTGACGGAATCTTCATCATGCCTTATACTGGAAGACACAAGACACAAGACACAAGCACTGGCAGCTTTATGTCCAAAATCTATCTCAACACACTGTAGTTGACTCATTTCACCCAAGTGATAATTTAGTCCCCGATTTAATCCCAGATTTAGCTCCGCACCGTCGCCAACCCGGCCACCCAAATCTACAGCAACAATCATTACCGCCAAATCGGCAATTATCGCCATCATTGCCAATTAAGCGCCCGCCGCGTTTAGCTTTTAGTATAAAGCGTTGTTTAGCCTTAATGCCATTGCTATTGTTGCCGTATGCTACCACTACCCAAGCGTTGTCCGCTACTACCGCCCAGGTAATCCATGGTAGTGCGCCATATTTAACCTTCGATAATGGGGTAACTAAGGTCACGACTACGGAGGGTCTGTTAGGTATTACCATCTCCGACGGTACTACTCAAACCACCTACACACCGAGCCATAATACTTCAACCGCAACGAACCCAATTGTGCTCCCAGTTGCCAATCAGAGTTTCGCTGATATTGCTATGTCAATACCTACCAATACCAACTCCATTGCCTTAAGTGCTTTAATTGGTGCGCCAAATAATTATTGGGGCGATGATGATGGTGATGGTCAGGGTACTAATGGTATTACCGCTACGGGTAATTTAAGCTTGCGTATTACCGATAAAAATGGTGAAACAGTCAGTCGTAATACTGTATTAAGCCTTTGTGGTGAAGCTCCTTATAAAGTAGAATTAACTGCAACTGATGGTAGTTTAACCACTCAGTATGGGCTACCCAATAGTAGTAGTTTCACAGGTGGTAGAGTCACTTATTATATCAGCCCAAAACCAGCTACGCCTATCTGCGTAAGGTATGCCAGACCGAATCTGACCAATGGCGCCCGCGACTACGCCGGACCAGTCAATATCTGGAGCCCAGATAAAGGTTTTCTAGTACAATCCACTGCACCATCAAGTTACAGTCGTAACTTCCCGACTACCGGTGCTAATAATCTGTATTTTGATTTAATTATAGATGGTATTAATTCAACAACATTGACATGGCCAACAGTCAAAAAAGGAGGTATTACCGCTACCATGACGCCATCCCCCGATAATGCTAATAACATCCGCGTCACCCTCACTGGTCCGGCGGCAACATCATCCCAACAAGATTCAGCCTCACCGGGTAGGATTGCTAGACCCACCTTGCCACAGACATTCGTGTTAGTAGGTAAAGATAGTAGTAATAACGAGGTATTAAGATATGGTTTTAAGTTACAGCATTGGTTCGTCAACCGCGGAATAAATTATTATACTTATCCTAACACCTCATCCTGGTGTAGTAGTTTAGGTGGTGGTTACCGTCTACCCCAGGTCAAAGACTTAACTAACGCGAAGTGTGGTGTGGATACTTCTTGGTTTCCATGCGTTAATGGCATAGATGGCGCCACGCCGTCATCAACTTGGAATAATTACCAACGTAATATTGGTGCGGGTTTGTTTACCGAATGGGGCGATATGCGCTATTATACCTCTGCCGGCTTCGTCTACAGCAACTACTGGACAAGCGACAGCTACGGTTCGAACCAGTTCCCTGTCAACTCGTACGACGGCCGCGTTTACAACGTCAGTCCCTCCCTCAGAGACAATGGGGTTTGCGCCTATCCTTAGTCCTTAGTTCTTAGTCCTTAATCCTTAAGTCGCGGGTGTTTAATAAGGAGTAATAAAGTTTAAGTAATAAAAGGACGGTTGCAGCGGCAGGGGCAACCCGAGCCTCGTTGGCTGGCGGGTAGGGGATTTTAGCATTAAAAATCCCTTACCTGAGTGTTGGTACGGCATTAAGAAAAACACTAAACCAACAGCACTCTATAAATAGACTCACACTTAAAGCATAATCTTAATCAATTATGCGCTTATACAGCTGGGTTTGGGGTTGGATTAGCGCCAATTAATTGGTTGATGGTTGTTAAATCAAATGGCGGTTTTAAACAATTGGTTATTGCGCCATTATGCATAATCAAAAGCTGATCGGCTAACCGGCAAGCTTGCTGCAAATTATGCGAAACCATAATAATGGTATAGTCAGATTTAAGTTCATTTAATCGTGATTCTATAATTTTGGCGGTGTGGACATCCAGTGCCCCGGTTGGTTCATCTAATAACAAAATAGCTGGCTCTAGAGCCAGCGTTCTGGCTAAACACAAGCGTTGTTGTTGACCGCCGGATAAATGTTCGGCGGATTCATTTAACTTATTACTTACTTCGTCCCAAAGCCCAACTTTAGTCAGCACTTCTGTCACTTTGGGCGCTATTAGTGCTTTGGGGCAGGCGGCCACTAATTCTAATGGCATGGCTATATTGCGATAAATACTGACAGGTAACAGTTGCGGGGTTTGAAACAACATACCCACTTTACGGCGTAAAGTTTGGGTTGCTATGGTGTTTTTTTGTTGTAGGGGATAGATTAATTGCCACTTGCAACCAAAGTTAACCTCAATATTGCCGCTGGTGTGGCAGTTGTCATACTCGTCGTTCAATCGGTTTAATGCCCGTAACAAAGTTGTTTTTCCGGAACCGGAATGGCCGACAATAACAGTGATTTGTTGGCGCGCAAAGGTTACATTCAAATTGCGTAATATATGGTGTTTAGCAAAGCTAACATTTAATTGAGTTACTTTTATTGCTGTATTCACGCTAACCCCTTTGCCAACGTTGTTTATAGGTTTTTTCAATATACTTGGCACTCAGCATAATAACAGCTGCAATGCACAATAAAATTAGTGCGGTACTAAAACCTTGTGCCAGTTCTAGCTCGCTTTGATATTCGGCAGCAGTCACATAGATTTTAAACGGTAACGCTTCAAATTTGCTACCTAAGCCAGCGGGTAAACCACTATTGGCGACAACACCGGTTAGCATTATAACCGCAGTGTCTTCGGTGATCCGGCCAATGGTTAACACCACTCCGCCAAAAATACCTTTACTGGCACTTGGTAGTAATAAATGCCGAATACATTGGGCTTTAGTAAAACCTAAAGTGGCGGCGGTAATACGAATATCTTTGGGGATGGATTCAAACGCCTCGCGAGTATTAATAATCAGCACCGGTAAAACCAGAATAGCTAAACAAATGGCGGCCAGTAACAATCCGGTATTCGCCTGCGGCCAAATTGTGTGCCTTAGCATAAGTATCAAACTAAACCCAAATAATCCCATCACAATTGAGGGTGTGCCAGCCAGAGTATCAATAATACTCCCCCCCAAACTCTTGGCTTTTGGGCTGGCATATTCAGCTAAAAAAATACCACAGCCAATCCCGGGAACCACCGCTAAAAGTAGGCTAAGCAACACTAAACTAAAGGTGCCAACCACCGCAGGCCAAATGCCATCCCACACTGGGGTGCCATGAAAAATGGCCGCTACTATATTCGTGTTACCAAAAAACAGTGCTAGATTAAGGTTGGCAATTCCATGTTTAACTAAAAAGCCCAATAGCAAAGCCATAACGACCATAAGCAAAATAACGGCCAAGGAACAGCTATAATGGAAGATAGTTAAATGTGCGCGGTTTTTCATATTATGTTTGCCACTATATTTTGGGGTCATTAATTACGGTGGATCGACCCAAAAAATGCTGTCGCATATTTTTAGAAGTTAATCCCCGAGCTAACAAACTCAATAAGGTATTAATAACTAATAGCAAAAAGCCGGCTATAAAAAGAGAGTTGTAGGCATGCCCGCCCACTTCATTGGCGGTGACTAATGCCATATGCGCCGACAAAGTCCGGATACTATCTGATAAGTGCAAAGTAATTTGTGTAGCATTGCCGGCTAGCATTAACGGCAATAAGGTGTCTCCAATGGCACGCCCTAAACCTAAAATAGTGGCTGCTAATAGCGTTTTTTTGGCATTGGGCAGGATAAAAGTCCACAGCAAGTCTAGTTTAGTAAAACCTATAGCTAAGCCACTAGGGCACAAGGCATTTAAGCGCGTTTGTAACCCGGTACAGATCACTAAAATCATAGTAGGAAGGATTAAAATGCTGACCATTAAGCTAGCGGTTAACCAACATAACCCGGAACCGCCAAATAATTGGCGAATAATCGGCGTGAGTAAAAACAAGGCAATAAAACCATAAACTACAGTGGGAATAGCGGTCATAAAGTAGATGATGTTTTTAACTACAGCAAGTTTATAACCGCGGCCAATGGCTAACAACCAGCAAGAAATAGTAATAGCCAGTGGCACAGCGATGATAATAGCCAAAACTGATAATAACAGCGAACCCAAAAGCATGGGCACAATGCCAAATTGATTGTTGGCAGGCGACCATTGCAACGTAAACGGACTATTAGCCCCGGTTTGCAAAAGTAAAGGTAATGCCAGGCTCCCTAACATAATAAAGAGCAATATGATACTTAAAAAAGCAACTCCAGTAGCGATATAAATAATAGTGGTACTAACATTCATCCGTACGGCTACTAGCAGTCGCTTAAAATAAGGCATAATAACTGGCTACGCTATTGGTGATTAGATTAAAACTATTTAGCTTTGTCCACCGGAATGTAGCCCGCTTGACTAATAATTTCTTTGCCATCAGGCGAATAAATATAGTCGATAAAATCAGCAACAATGCCTTGTGGTTGTCCTTTAGTGTTCATATAAAGCAATCTTGTGACACTGTAACTACCATTAGCAGCATTTTCTTGTGATGGCACCATACCATCCAGTACAATACCCTTAATGGTATTATTTAAATGCCCAATCCCAACATAACCAATTGCATTCACATCTTGTGAAATAACTGTTTTCATGGCGCCATTAGAATTAACAATATTGGCAGAACTAACCGATTTAGCGCCCGGAATGGCTAAGGTTTCAAAGGTTTCGCGAGTGCCACTACCATCTTCGCGGTTATACAAAGTAATCGCGGCATTATTACCACCAACTTGTTGCCAATTAGTTATCTTGCCGGTAAAAATATCAATAAGTTGCTGTTTAGAAAGTGCGGCAACCGGGTTTTGCGGGTTAACCACTACGGCAACACCGTCAATTGCAAACGGGAATGTTTGCAAGCCATATTGCTCTACTTCATTGGCTTTAAGTGGGCGGCCAGTATTACCAATTTGCGCCAAGCCTTCACCAACCATTTTAACGCCAACGCCAGAACCACCACCAGTAACAGTAATCTTAATATTAGGGTTAGTTTCCATAATGCGTTTTGCTGCTTCCCGCATTACCGGAATATGCGCGGTGCCACCAGCAATATTAATAGTGCCTTGTTTATTTTTAAATGAATCTAAAGGTGCAGCGACCGTTGCTCCTACTAGGCCAAAAATACAGATTAAAGCCAGGATGATTTTTTTCATATTGAATGCTCCTTGATTGCTCCTAATGGTTATTGCATGCATCAATTAAATCATATTCGGTATTATTAAAACCAAACTAAATAATCAGAATTACTGATACACTTTATTGAGAATTATTTTTATAAAACTATATGACTAACAATTGTACAGCAAAATTATTATTCAATAAATAATCAAAGACCAACTACAGTAATCTCTGTCAAGATGTTTCCTGAGAGGGGTGTGTTTCAGTATAAAAACTGGCTAATTAGTCACGCTGCCGCGTAGGCGTTAAGAGGGATTGGTGTGAATCCCTCTTAACAATCTCGCCACACCCCCGCGGGAAGTAGTGGTCACTGCGTGACTACCCTCGCTCGCTAATTGGCACTTAACGAACCGCCGCGTATCGCACCTCCCTGTGCGCCCACGGCTCATCCGGCTTCCTGCCGGCTGTTCTATGCCAATTACCTCCCTCAGCACCACTTAAGCGGGGAAGTAAAAACAACACCCAACCATAAAACGCTCGCAACCTAACCGATTCAAATAACTAAAGCACAATAACTCTGTCAAGATGTTTCCTGAGAGGGGTATGTTTCAGTATAAAAATCAACCGCAAACCCAGCTTAAAAATAAAGCCAATGCCTTCATCTTTACTATTCTTTACAAATAAACCTAACAAAATAGTAGTTAAATTTTATCAAGGCGATATACTTTTAGCGATGAGTGGTGTGGAGGTTAATTTTCGCGCACTCGAATGGAAAAGTGTAAATAAAACATAAAATTACTTGACGGAATCTTCATCATGCCTTATACTGGAAGACACAAGACACAAGACACAAGCACTGGCAGCTTTATGCCCAAAATCTATCTCAACGCACTGTAGTTGACTCATTTCACCCAAGTGATAATTTAGTCCCCGATTTAATCCCAGATTTAGTACCGCACCGTCGGCAACCCGGTAACCCAAATCAACAGCAACAATCATTACCGCCATTATCACTAATTAAGCTCCATTTACGTTTAGGTTTTAGCTTAAAGCGCTGTTTAACTTTAATGCCGTGGCTATTATTGCCGTATGCTACTACTACCCAAGCCTTGTCCGCTACTACCGCCCAGGTAATCCATGGTACTGAGCCGTATTTAACCTTTGATAATGGGGCAACTAGGGTTACGACTACGGAGGGTCTGTTAGGTATTACTCTATCTGATGGCTCTCGAATCACTCCGGCAATCAATACCTCAACCGCAACGAACCCAATTGTGCTACCTAGAGCAGGAGATACCTTAGCTAATGTACAGATGTTTGTACCAATCACCACTAACTCCATTGCCTTAAACGCTTTAATCGGTACACCCTATAATTATTGGGGCGATGATGATGGTGATGGTCAGGGTACTAATGGTATTACCGCTACCGGTAATTTAACTGTTACTATTACCGATAAAGACAATCAAGCAGTGAGTCGTAGTGCTACCTTAGATTTATGTAAAGCGCCTTATAAAGTGGCATTAACCAGTACAGCTGGTAGTTTAACCACCCGGTATGGGCTGCCTAATAGTAGTAGTTTCAGCGGTGGTACAGCCACTTATTATATCAGTCCTAAAGCCGCACCTACAATCTGTTACGCCAGGCCGAGTCTTGAGCGTGGCACCGGCGACTGGGCCGGCCCCGCCACTATCTGGAACCCAGATAAAGGCTTCCTGGTGCAATCAACTACACCATCAGGTTACAGTCGTAACTTCCCGACTACCGGGGCTAATAATCTGTATTTTGATTTAGACATAGGTGGTGTTAAAGGTTCAGCATTGACATGGCCAACAGTCAGCCAAGGAGGTATAACCGCTACCATGACGCCATCCCCCGCTAATGCTAATAATATCCGCGTTACCCTCACCGGTCCGTTTGCAACAGCAGCTCAACAAAGTTCAACCACACCGGGTAGTATAGCTAGACCCACCTTGCCACAGACATTCGTGTTAGTTGGTAAAGATAGTAGTAATAACGAGGTATTAAGATATGGTTTTGAGTTACAGCATTGGTTCGTCAACCGCGGATATACATCGGATAATTATGCTAACACCTCATCCTGGTGTAGTAATTTAGGCGGAGGTTACCGTCTATCCCGGGTCAAAGACTTAACAAACGCGGTGTGTTCGGGAACTAATTCAGGCTCTTGGTGCCAAGGAGCAGTGGGCGCCACGCCGTCATCAACTGTTAATCGGTATCAACGTAATATTGGTGCGGGTTTGTTCACCGAATGGGGCGACGTGTATGATTATACCGCTGCCGGCTTCGTCAACTCCTACTACTACTGGACAAGTGACAGCCGCGGTTCGATCCAGTTCCGTGTCTACTCGAACACCGGCTCCGTTTGGAGCAACTCTCCCACCAGCGTCATTTACGGGGTTTGCGCCTATCCTTAGTCCTTAGTTCTTAGTCCTTAATCCTTAAGTCACGGGTGTTTAATAAGGAATAATAAAGTTTAAGCAACCAAAGGATGGTTGCAGCGGCAGGGGCAACCCGAGCCGCTTTTTAAAAATGCCAGCAATCAACGCTGGCACTTTTATGTTTGTTAAGATGTTTCCTGAGAGGTATACGTTTCAGTATGAAAAAGGTTAATATTCGCTATGGTTTGGGTTCGGTGTGGTTGCGGACGGTATTGGCAAAGGTGTTCTTAATAACTCACTGAGCCACGTCCGCGTTAAGAGGGATTAATGTGAATCCCTCTTAACAATCTCCCCACACCCCGCGGGAAGTAGTGGTCACTGCGTGACTACCCTCACTCGCTAATTGGTATTTAACGAACCGCCGCGTATCGCACTTCCCTGTGCGCCCACGGCTCATCCGGCTTCCTGCCGGCTGTTCTATGCCAATTAACTCCCTCGGCACCACTTAAGCGGGGAATAAAAACAAACACCCAAGCATAAAACGCTCGAAACCTAACGATTTAAATATCTAAAAATTAGACAAAAGCCTTCATCTTTACTATTCTTTACAAATAAACTCAGCAAAACAGTAGTTAAATTTCATCAAGGCGATATACTTTTAACGTGAGTGGTGCGGAGGTTAATTTTCGCGCACTCAAATGGAAAAAGTGTAAATAAAACATAAAATTACTTGACGGAATCTTCATCATGCCTTATACTGAAAGACACAAGACACAAGACACAAGCACTGGCAGCTTTACGTCCAAAATCTATCTCAATGCACTGTAGTTGACTCATTTCACCGAAGTGATAATTTAGTCCCCGATTTAGCACAGCACCGTCGGCAATTCAGTCACCCAAAGCAGCAGCAATCATTACCGCCATTATCACTAATTAAGCGCCCGCTGCGTTTAGGTTTTAACTTAAAGCGTGGTTTAACTTTAATGCCGTGGCTATTGTTGCCGTATGCTACCACTACCCAAGCGTTGTCAGCCACTACCGCCCAAGTTATCCATGGCAGTGCGCCGTATTTAACCTTTGATAATGGGGTAACTAAGGTTACCACTACGGAAGCTCTACTAAGTATTACCATCTCCGACGGTACTACTCGAACCACCTATACACCGGATAATACTTCAACCGCAGCCAACCCCATAGTACTCCGGGTAGCCAATCAGCGCTTTACAGATATTGGTATGCTGGTGCCTAGCAATACCAATTCCATCACCTTAAACGCTCTAATAGGTGCTCCCTATAATTATTGGGGTGATGATGATGGTGATGGTCAGGGTGCTAATGGTATTACCGCAACGGGTGATTTAACTGTTAGTATTACCGATAAAGACAATCAAGTCGTGAGTCGTAGTGCCAGCTTAGATATCTGTCAAGCGCCTTATAAAGTGGCATTAACCAGTACAGCCGGTAGTTTAACCACCCAGTATGGGCTGCCTAATAGTAGTAATTTCACAGGCAGTACAGCCACTTATTATATCAGCCCTAAAGCGCCACCTAAAATCTGTTACGCCCGACCAAATCTGCGATTTGGCACCAATGGCCGAGAAATATCAGGACGGAACTTCGCCGGCCCCGCCACTATCTGGAACCCAACTAAAGGCTTTCTGGTGCAATCAACTACACCATCAGGTTACAATCGTAACTTCCCGACTACCGGTGCTAATAATCTGTATTTTGATTTAGACATAGGTGGTATTAAAGGTTCAGCATTGACATGGCCAACAGTCAGCCAAGGAGGTATTACCGCCACCATGACGCCATCCCCCGCTAATGCTAATAACATCCGCGTCACCCTCACCGGTCCGGTGGCAACAGCATCCCAAATCAGTTCATCCTCACCAGGTACCGTCGCTACTCCCACCTTGCCACAGACATTCGTGTTAGTAGGTAAAGATAGTAGTAATAACGAGGTATTAAAATATGGTTTTGAGTTACAGCAGTGGTTCGTCAACCGTGGAGGTAAATGGGATACTTATGCTAACACCTCATTCTGGTGTCGTAGTTTAGGCGGTGGTTACCGTCTATCCAAAGTCAAAGACTTAACTAACGCGGTATGTGATGGTTCTTGGTGTCAAAGTAATCCTTGGCCAGTCGCCACGCCGTCATCAACTGAGAATATTTACCAACGTAATATTGGTGCGGGTTTGTTCACCGAATGGGGCGACGTGACCGATTATACCGCTGCCGGCTTCGTCAACCCCTACTACTGGTGGACAAGTGACAGCAGCGGTTCGAACCAGTACTATGTCAACTCGGACGCCGGCTTCGTTGACAACGGCTACGTTATCGGCGGCAATCTGGTCAACAGCCGCGGCTACTACGGGGTTTGCGCCTATCCTTAGTCCTTAATCCTTAAGTCACGGGTGTTTAATAAGGGGTAATAAAGTTTAAGCAACCAAAGGACGGTTGCAGCGGCAGGGGCAACCCGAGCCGCGATTCTAAAAACCAGTTATTAACAACTGGTTTTTTATGGCTTAAGTGTTATTAAGCTAATTAGCTAGGTTTTTATGGTATTAAATTAAATTCACCTAAAATAAGTGTACTTCCGATTAGTAAAGCGGATAGGGCGGCAGTGGTATTGGTTGCTGTTTTAATATATGCATAATTTATATTTTTTTTGATATTTTTAAATTAAAGGGGATAGTTATTTTTTATATATAGTTTTATACTTTTAAAAGCTGAAATGAATTTAGCGGTATTTTTTACAATGGAGGACTAAAATTTAAATAAAATAGATAATTAGTTAACAGGGAAGCATAGTTATGCAGTTTATTGGTATATGCCAGCGTAGGCAAATCTATATTTTAAATCTTCTAAAATATCACCATTTCAATCGGCAATCTTATTTAGGCATTATGCCTGCCGCTAATTTGGCTAGTCAATATGGGCAGGTTCGGTCAGGTTGTTGGCAAACTTTATCGGCAAATATATCTTCAAATTTAATAGGTGCTCAAACACTGAGTTCACGCTGGTTAGTCAAACTAGGTTTGGCTTTGCTGTTATTAGTATTTTGGTTATATTCGGCTAATACGCAGGCGTTGTCGGCGACTACGGTGCAAGTTATTAATGGTAGTGCGCCTTATTTAACTTTTGATAATGGGGTAACCAAGGTTACTACTGCAGATGGGTTATTAAGTATTACTTTATCCGACGATACTAAAATCACACCGACAACGAATACCTCAACCAAAGATAGTCCAATTGTGCTTCCTGAAGCCAACCAGAAGTTTACTGATATTAATATGGTGGTGCCAGCGACTACTAACTCCATCGCTTTAAATACTTTAATTGGTCAACCCTATAATTATTGGGGTGATGATGATGGTGATGGTGAGGGTGTTAATGGGATTACGGCTACGGGTAATTTAACAGTGAGTATTACCGATAGAGACAATCAAGAAGTGAGTCGTAGTACCACCTTGGATGTCTGTCAAGCGCCTTATAAAATAGTATTAACCAGTACTGATGTTAGTTTAACTACCCAGTATGGGTTGCCCAATATAAGTTACTTCACAGGTAATAGAGCTACTTATTATGTCAGTCCTAAAGCCGAGCCGAAAATATGTTATGCCAGGCCGAATCTGAACTATGGTACCAATAGTGTAGAAGTAGTAAACTGGAACTTTGCCGGCCCTGCCAATATCTGGAATACGAAAAAAGGCTTCCTAGTGCAATCTACTGAGTCATCAAGTTACGACCGTAACTTCCCGACTGCTGCTGCTAATAAGCTACACTTTGATTTACTTGCAGGTGGTATAGATGCGGCAACTTTAACTTGGCCAGATGTCACTCTAGGTGGTATTACTGCAACTATGACCGTTAATCCACCCAAAAGCACTCCTAACCAAAGAAATTTTCCCACTTTTAATCCTGATGGTGCTTCCTCGGTGCGCATAACCCTCACTGGTCCAGCGGCAACTAGCACGCAAATCAACACAGATTATCCGACTAAACTTAGTCCACCCAGCTTACCACAGACTTTCGAGATAGTCGGTTATGATAGTAATCATACAGCAGTATTAAAATATGGCTTTGTCTTAAAGCATTGGTTCATCAACCGCGGAAAACAAACAAATTCTGTTCTTAAAATAAGGGATTGGTGTTCAAAATTAGGTGAAGCATATCGTGTACCCAAGGTAAATGAGTTAACTAATGCGGTGTGCGCGGGGTATAATTCAGGGCGTGAATGCCAAGGTGTAGTAGGTGCCACACCACCATCAACTCAAAATAATTACCAGCGTAATATTGGTGGTGGTTTTTTTGCTGAATGGGGCAACTTGTCCGAAATTACCGAGTCCGGTTTCGAATCGATATACTACTGGTCGAATGACATCAGTACATTAAACTCAAATAGCCATTACATGATTCACTTGAGCCATGGCTACACTACTAGTACATTCCTCTACGACGGCTACTACGGGGTTTGCGTCTATCCTTAGTTCTAGGCCTTAAGTTGTAATAAGTTAATAAGGAACAATTAAGATTAAACAGCCAAGAGGACAGTGGCAGCGGCGGGGGTAACCCAAGCCGTTTTTTAAAAATGCCAGCATTGATTGCTGGCATTTTTATGTTTGTCAAGATGTTTCCTGATAGGGGTACGTTTGCGTATAAAAGTTGGCTAATCAGTCAAGCTGCCGCTTTTTCGTTAACAGGGATCGGTGTGAATCCCTGTTAACAATCTCCCCACGCCCCGCGGCAAGTAAAAACCAAACCCCTTAGTAAGAATAAAATCACCGATCTTTACAGTTTTTTACAAATAATCTGCTAAAAAAAGTAGTTAAATTTTTTCAAGACGTTATACTTTTAAATCTAAAAAAATGGATTTAGCTTAATTTATTAGCAATTAGGCTAAAAAATGCAAATAAAACATAAAATTACTTGACGGAACGCACAATATGCATTATAATTTTAGACACAAGACACAAGACACAAGCACTGGCAGCTTTACGTCCAAAATCTATCTCAACACACTATAGTTGACTCATTTCACCCAAGTGATAATTTAGTCGCCGATTTAGTCCCCGATTTTGCTCCGCACCGTCGGCAATCCAACTACCCAAATCAGCAGCAACAACCATTACCGCCATTATCACTAATTAAGCGCCAACCACGTTTAAGTTTTAGCTTAAAGCGTTATTTAGCCTTCATACCGTGGCTATTGTTGCCGTATGCGACTACTACCCAAGCGTTGTCGGCTACTACGGCACAGGTAATTCATGGTACTCAGCCGTATTTAACCTTTGATAATGGGGTAACTAAAGTCACGACTACGGAGGGTCTGTTAGGGATTACCATCTCCGACGGTACTACTCAAACCACCTACACACCGGATAATACTTCAACCGCAGCCAACCCAATAGTGCTGCCGGTAGCCAATCAGCGCTTTACCGATATTGGCATGTTGGTGCCTACCAATACTGATTCAATCGCCTTAAACGCTCTAATTGGAGCACCCTATAATTATTGGGGCGATGATGATGGTGATGGTCAGGGTGTTGATGGTATTACCGCTAGCGGTAATTTAAGCGTGCGTATTACCGATAAAGACAATCAAGCAGTAAGTCGAAATGCGGTATTAAGTATTTGTGGTGCCCCTTACAAAGTGGAATTAACCAGTACTGCTGGTAGTTTAACCACCCAATATGGGCTGCCTAATAGTAGTAATTTCACAGGTAGTACTGCCACTTATTATATCAGTCCTAAAGCAGAGCCTAGGATCTGCTATGCCAGACCAAGTTTGGATTGGGGTTATGACGAATACAAAGGTCCCGCTAATATTTGGAATGAGGAGAAAGGTTTTCTGGTGCAATCAACTTCACCGTCATCTTATGGGACTAATTTCCCGACTACTGGAGCCAATAATCTATATTTTGATTTGCTGGTAGCGGGTATTGATGGTTCAAAATTGACTTGGTCAACCATCAATCAGGGTGATATTACTGCTACATTGACACCCAACCCGCCTGAAGATTATTATTTTAACCCTGATGGTGCCTCTACTGTGCGCGTCACCCTTAAGGGACCGGCGGCAACAACCGCTCAACAACAAACACAAAAACCGGGTTTGGTTACGGTACCAAATTTGCCACAGCAATTCGAGATAGTCGGTTATGATAGTAATCATACCGCGGTAGTAAAATATGGCTTTGTATTAAAGCAGTGGTTTATCGTTCGAGAAGATGACTGGTACCAAGAAGATATGGCTGCTTGGTGTCCAAGAATAGGTTATCGGCTGATAAAAATAAAAGATGTAACCAATGCATTTTATACTGGGATAAAAGACCCTAGAGACGCTCATCGTTTTGTTGGAGCCACGCCCTCATCAACAGGGAATCATTTACAGCGTAATATCGGTGCGGGTTTTTTAACTGAATGGTCGAATATGCATGAATATGGCTACAATTATACAAAATACTGGACAAGTGAGGTTGATGATATTAATAGAGACTTTATTATAGACGGCGACGGTAGCGTACGGTATGAGATGGTACACTTTATGATGCGGGGTGCTTGCACCTATCCTTAATCCTTAAGTTGCAGGCATTTATAAGAAGCAATTAAGAATAAGTAGCCAATGAACAGTTGCAGCGGTAGGGGCAACCCGAGCCGCGTCCTATAAATGCCAGCAATTCACGCTGGCATTGTTATGCTTGTCAAGATGTTTCCTGAGAGGGGTATGTTTGAGTATAAAAACCGGCTAATTAGTCACGCTGCCGCTTAGGCGTTAAGAGGGATTGGTGTGAATCCCTGTTAACAATCTCCCCACACCCCGCGGGAAGTAAAAACCAATTAATTCCACAATAGTCTTGGTTTTTAGGTGTTCAATTGGCCGTTAGATGGTGCCGACAACTGAGTGCGGTTAGCACGGCAAACAGGGAGGTTTGCCGAGGGAGTGCTTTGTAGGAACAAATCACGACCGGTGCGTTAAGACCAAGCGAAGGCGGATGGTAGTCGCAGACCACCATCTGCAGGCCCGCGTTTGGGTTGTAAGGGAATTTTCGCGTTAAAATTCCCTTACTCGAGCGTTAACTCCGCAATTAAAATAATCACCTAACTATAAAACGCTCGAAACCTAACGGATTCAAATAATAAAATCACAATAATCTATGTTAAGATGTTTCCTGAGAAGGGTATGGTTGCGTATAAAAACCAACCAATTCCGCAAGGATAATCGTTCATCTTTACTATTCTTTACAAATAAACTTAACAAAATAGTAGTTAAAATTTATCAAGGCGATATACTTTTAGCGTTGAGTGGTGCAGAGGTTATTTTTCGCGCACTCGAATGGAAAAAATGTAAATAAAACATAAAATTACTTGACGGAATCTTCATCATGGCTTATACTGGAAGACACAAGACACAAGACACAAGCACTGGCAGCTTTACGTCCAAAATCTATCTCAACACACTGTAGTTAACTTCTTTCACCAAAGTGATAATTTAGCCCCCGATTTAGTACCGCACCGTCGGCAACCCAACTACCCAAATCAGCAGCGACAATCATTAACACCATTACCGCTAAATCGGCAGTTACCACCATTATTATCAATTAAGCGCCCGCTGCACTTAGGTTTTAGTTTAAAGCGTTGTCTAGCCTTAATGCCATTGTTATTATTGCCGTATGCTACTACTACTCAAGCATTGTCCGCGACTACCGCCCAGGTAATCCATGGTACTGAGCCATATTTAACCTTTGATAATGGGGTAACTAAGGTTACTACTACGGAGGGTCTGTTAGGTATTACCATCTCTGACGGTACTACTCAAACCACCTACACACCGAGCCATAATACCTCAACCGCAGCCAACCCAATTGTGCTGCCGGTAGCCAACCAGCGCTTTACCGATATTGGTATGCTGGTGCCTACCAATACCAATTCCATTGCCTTAAGCTCTCTAATTGGTGCCCCTTATAATTATTGGGGCGATGATGATGGTGATGGTCAGGGTACAAATGGTGTTACAGCCACGGGGAATTTAACTGTTAGTATTACCGATAGCAACGGTCAAGTTGTTAGTCGTGATACTATTCTTAATACTTGTGGTACTACAGTGCCACCGTATAAATTAGTATTGACTAGTACAGCTGGTAGTTTAACCACCCAGTATGGGCTGCCTAATAGTAGTAGTTTCAGCGGTGGTACTGCCACCTATTATATTAGTCCTAAAGGCGGGCCTACAATCTGTTACGCCAGGCCGAGTCTTGACCGTGGCTCCGACAACTACGCCGGCTTCGACACTATCTGGAGCCCAACTAAAGGCTTCCTGGTGCAATCCACTACACCATCAAGTTACAGTCGTAACTTCCCTACTACCGGTGCTAATAATCTGTATTTTGATTTAGACATAAGTGGTATTAATGGTTCAACATTGACATGGCCAACAGTCACCCAAGGAGGTATAACGGCTACCATGACGCCATCACCCGATAATGCTAATAACATCCGCGTCACCCTCACCGGTCCGGTGGCAACAGCATCCCAACAAAGTTCAGCCACACCAGGTAGTATCGCTACTCCCATCTTGCCACAGACATTCGTGTTAGTCGGTAAAGATAGTAGTAATAACGAGGTATTAAGCTATGGCTTTGTGTTAAAAAAGTGGTTCGTCCACCGCGGAACTCAACGAGGTAATCTTGCTAACACCTCATCCTGGTGTAGTAGTTTAGGCGGTGGTTACCGTCTATCCCAGGCCAAAGACTTAACTAACGGAGTTGGAACCTCTGACAATACAAACAATTATTACAAACGTAATATTGGTAAGGGTTTGTTCGCCGAATGGGGCAACATGAACGTTTATACCGCTGCCGGCTTCGCCAAAGTCGGCTACTTTACAAGTGACAGCAGCGGTTCATACCAGGTGGTTGTCCGCTCGGACAGCGGCTCCGTTGGCAACGCCTTCCCGAGCAGCAGCGGTTTCGGGCTTTGCATCTATCCTTAGTCCTTAGTTCTTAGTCCTTAATCCTTAAGTCACGGGTGTTTAATAAGGGGTAATAAGGTTTAAGTAACAACAGGACGGTTGCAGCGGCAGGGGCAACCCGAGCCGCTTTTTAAAAATGCCAGCCACGCCGCTGGCATTTTTATGCTTGTCAAGATGTTTCCTGAGAGGTATACGTTTGCGTATAAAAATCGGCTCATTAGCCACGCTGCCGCGTAGGTGTTAACAGGGATTGGTGTGAATCCCTGTTAACAATCTCCCCACACCCCGCGGGAAGTAACAACCAGTTAATTCAACAAAAGATAAAGGTGTTAAGGTGTTGGTGTTCAATTGGCCGTTAGATGGTGCCGACAACTGAGTGCGGTTAGCACGGCAAACAGGGAGGTTTGCCGAGGGAGTGCTTTGTAGGAACAAATCACGACCGGTGCGTTAAGACCAAGCGAAGGCGGAGGGCAGTCGCAGACCTCCATCTGCAGGCCCGCGTTTGGGTTGTAAGGGAATTTTCGCGTTAAAATTCCCTTACTCGAGCGTTAACTCCGCAATTAAAATAATCACCAAATCGTAAAACGCTCGAAACCTAACGGCTTCAAATAACTAAAGCACAATAACGTTTGTCAAGATGTTTCCTGAGAGGTATACGTTTCAGTATAAAAACTCAGCCCCAAACCTAGCTTAAAAATAAAGCAAATCCCTTCATCTTTACTATTCTTTACAAATAAACCTAACAAAACAGTAGTTAAATTTTATCAAGGCGATATACTTTTAACGATGAGTGGTGCGGAGGTTATTTTTCGCGCACTCGAATGGAAAAAGTGTAAATAAAACATAAAATTACTTGACGGAATCTTCATCATGCCTTATACTGGAAGACACAAGACACAAGACACAAGCACTGGCAGCTTTACGTCCAAAATCTATCTCAGCACACTATAGTTGACTCATTTCACCGAAGTGATAATTTAGTCCCCGATTTAACCCCAGATTTAGCCTCGCACCGTCGGCATAATCGGCAACCTAGTTACCAAAATCAGCAATTATCTTCAATAATACCATTACGGTTACTACAATCATTACCGCCAAATCGGCAGTTACCGCCATTATCACTAATTAAGCGACTACCGCGTTTTGGTTTTAGCTTAAAGCGTGGTTTAGCCTTAATGCCGTTGTTGTTATTGCCGTATGCTACTACTACCCAAGCGTTGTCGGCTACTACCGCCCAGGTAATCCATGGTACTGAGCCGTATTTAACCTTTGATAATGGGGTAACTAAGGTTACGACTACGGATGATCTGTTAGGTATTAAACTTTCCAACGGTGCTCGTTTCACTCCGGCAACCAATACTTCAACCGCAGCCAACCCAATACAGCTTCCAGAGGCCAATCAAAGTTTCGCTGATGTAGGTATGCTGGTGCCTACCAATACCAATTCCATTGCCTTAAGTGCTTTAATTGGTGCACCCTATAATTATTGGGGCGATGATGATGGTGATGGTCAGGGTACAAATGGTGTTACAGCTACGGGGAATTTAACCGTTAGTATTACCGATAGCAACGGTCAAGTTGTTAGTCGTGATACTATTCTTAATACTTGTGGTACTTCAGTGCCACCCTATAAATTAGTATTGACCAGTACAGCTGGTAGTTTAACCACCCAGTATGGGCTACCTAATAGTAGTATTTTCAGCGGTGGTACTGCCACTTATTATATCAGTCCTAAAGCAGGGCCTACAGTCTGTTACGCCAGACCAAATCTTCACTATGGTACAAATCATGAGCAAGCTACAGCAGGACTGAATACATATTTTGGAAACTTCCTCGGCCCGGCTGATATATGGAACCCGGAGAAAGGCTTCCTAGTGCAATCCACTACGCCATCAAACTACAATCGTAACTTCCCAACTACTGGTTCCAATATGCTGCATTTTGATTTACTAGTGACTGGTATTGATGTTTCAACTTTAACTTGGCCAACTGTTCGTCAGGGTGGTATTACTGCCACTATGACATTGAACCCACCAGTAGATTCTAATTTTAATCCTGATGGTGCCTCTTCGGTGCGCGTCACTCTTACTGGTCCAAAATGGGAGTCTCGTGGAACTGGTTCCACCGCCTTGCCGAAACTATTCGAGATAGTGGGTTATGATAGTAGTAATAGAGCGGTAATAAAATATGGTTTTGTGTTAAAGTATTGGTTTGTTCACAAAGGATATATTGAAGCGAAACGTAACGAAATAATACAGTGGTGTAGCGAGATAGGATATGATATGGTATCAATTGGCCGCCTCACCAACGCTGTATACATCAATCCTGGTCAATCGTGGGTTGCACCTGATAATAGTTATCACCGTAATATTGGTGTTGGTTTATTTACCGAATGGGGGGACCCAAGGGCTTATGCAGATGCCGGATACGGTAATTACTACTACTGGACTGGGACTGATAGTCGTATTCTGTATGCTGTTAGTGCAACTACTGGTACTGTAGCCAGAGAACCAGACAACTATGTCAAAGAAAAAATGATATGCGTCTCTAAATAGCCAATGGACTGTTGCAGCGGCAGGGGCAACCCGAGCCGCTTTTTAAAAATGCCAGCCACGCCGCTGGCATTTTTATGCTTGCCAAGATGTTTCCTGAGAGGTATACGTTTGCGTATAAAAACCGGCTCATTAGCCACGCTGCCGCGTAGGCGTTAACAGGGATTGGGGGTGAATCCCTGTTAACAATCTCCCCACACCCCGCGGGAAGTAGTGGTCACTGCGTGACTGCCCTCGCTCGCTAATTGGCACTTAACGAACCGCCGCGTATCGCACCTCCTTGTGCGCCCACGGCTCACCAGGCTTCCTGCCGGCTGTTCTATGCCAATTAACTCCCTCGGCACCACTTAAGCGGGGAATAAAATCGGCTGCCTTTGCAATCAAATTAATTAAAATTATAAATAAATCTTGGTATGACTAAAATCATAGTAGTAATTTATTTGCACTATTTTAAGACATTGGCGTGCATTTTTTTGGTGCAGTGCAATATATTGTGGCACTTTAACCTGCGTTTAAGTGTGGTTGTTGATTTATTATAAATTATTTTAATTAGTCTTTTATTTAAAAAACAGTAATTATATTAAGCCGCCATAATAACGATTTGTTTACACTATGGCATGGTAATTGCTTGTATTAAATTAAGTGGTCATTTTAATAATTGTAGCAACCAGTCTAGAGGAACATGCATATGGAAAATCATAGCAATAGTACCACAGTTGTTTTTGTTAAAAATCGACGCGCTTCTTTAATTAGTGCGATTTTTTTAATGGCAACTTCGGCAATTGGTCCGGGTTTTATTACACAAACCGCGACTTTTACTGTTACCCTAGGTAGCGCCTTTGGATTCGGGATTTTAGCTTCGATTATTATCGATTTTGTGGTGCAACAAAATATTTGGCGAGTGGTGTCGTTAACCAAAATGTACTCTTCTGACATTGCCAATGCTACTATTCCCGGCAGCGGTTATTTGTTGGCGATTTTGATTATATTTGGTGGCTTGGTTTTTAATATAGGTAATATCGCCGGTGCCGGATTGGGTTTAAATGCCTTAGTTGGGCTGGATCCAAAATGGGGTGGGGCGATTAGTGCTTTAATGTCGGTGTATATCTTTTCATCGCACAAGGCAAGTCATTTTATCGATCGTTTAATGATTGGTTTTGGTTTGCTAATGATTGCTTTAACTTTGTTTGTGCTTTTTGCTGCGCATCCGCCAATTGGCGAGGCTTTAAAGCAAACGGTTTTACCGAGTAGTGTGGATTTTGCCTCTATCACTACAATTGTAGGTGGCACTGTTGGCGGCTATATTTCTTATGCCGGGGCTCACCGTTTGTTAGATAAAAATATGGGCGGAGTGCAAAATATTAAGCCTGTAGCTAGCGCCGCCACGCGCGGGATTATTGTAGTAGGGTTGATGCGTTATATTTTGTTTTTAGCCATTTTAGGTGTAGTTGCCAGTGGTGTAACCATTGATATTTCAAGTTATGCAGCTAACCCGGCATCGCAAGCGTTTCAAGCAGCGTTGGGGCAACTGGGGTTGCGCATTTTTGGTTTGATTTTATGGGCGGCGGCGTTAACTAGTATTATTGGGGCGGCCTATACGTCCATGACTTTTATTACGCCGTTTAAGCCGTCTATAACAGTAAGACAACGTCAAATGGCAACTAACATTTTTATTATTAGCTCATTGGCGATTTACTTAATTATGGGTACAGCACCAGTGGCGTTATTAGTTTTTGCCGGTGGTTTTAATGGTTTAGTGTTGCCTTTAGGTTTAACCATATTTATTTATATCGGTTGGAAGCGCGCCGATTTGATGGCAGGTTACCATTACCCACGGTGGTTATTGTGGTCTGGTTTAGTTGTATGCCTTATCACTTGGTATATGGGCGCTATGTCGGTAGTAACCATCTTTAATTATTTGAAATAAAGGATCAACATGGCGATGAGCAAATGTATTGATTTGAATAGTGATTTAGGTGAGAGTTTTGGTCAATGGCAGATTGGCAATGATGCGGCTATGCTTAAAGTAGTCAGTAGTGCCAATATTGCGTGTGGTTTTCATGCCGGTTCGCCAAAGGGGATTTTGCAAACACTTAAAGCGGCTAAAACCAATAACGTCGCTATTGGTGCGCATGTTGGTTACCCGGATTTAGTCGGCTTTGGGCGCCGTAATATGGATGTAGCCAGCGACGAATTAACCGCCGATGTAATTTACCAAATTGGTGCGCTTAAAGGGTTAGCGGCAGCTATTGGTGCCAAAGTGAGTTATGTTAAGCCACATGGTGCTTTGTATAATACTATTGCGCATGATAAGCGCCAAGCAATGGCGGTAATTGATGCTATTTGCACACTCGATGCTAAGCTGGTGTTAGTGGCACTGGCAGGCTCGGCATTAATTGGTTGGGCTAAAGCAAGTGGTTTAGCAGTGGTAGCCGAGGCGTTTGCCGATCGTGCTTATCATGCCGACGGTACTTTAGTTGCGCGCACCCAGGCCGGCGCCGTGTTGCATGATGCCGAGTTAGTAGCCGAGCGCATGTTGCAGTTGGTTAATGACGGCGGAGTTAACGCTATTGAAGGCCAGTTTGTGGCGATTGCTGCCGATTCGATTTGTGTGCATGGCGACAGCCCCGGGGTGCTATTAATGGCACAAACAGTTCGGGATAGATTACAACAACATGGCGTTACTATTAGATCATTTGTGTAGTTAATGCCTGGGTAAATAAGTTGAATAAGTTAGTTAAATTATCGATTAAAGTAACCAAGTAACTGCTGGTATTAGCGAATTACCGGGCAGGTGTTGGGGTGTTTAGAGGTGTGTAATGCGATTTTTGCCAGTTAATTTAGATGCACTTATGGTTGAATTGGGCAGCCTTAAGCAAACTATGGCGTTAACCAATTTGCTGGAAAGTGTCGTGCAGCAATGGCATATCGACGAGATTATTCCGGCGGCGCGGACTATTTTGATCCGTTATAACCCCGTCTTGACCAATGCTAATATCCTTGCTGAACAGATTGCCAAACTTGATGTTGCTACCGGCGTGATATTGACGGGTGAATTAGTAACTATCCCGGTGCATTACCAAGGTGAAGATTTATCCCAAGTTGCCGAAATTTTAGGCATCACCGTTGCCGAAGTGATTAAACGGCACACAGACAATGAATATCAAGTAGCTTTTTGTGGTTTTGCACCTGGTTTTGCTTATATGGTGGCTAAAAATTCACAATTACATGTGCCACGACTTAAGTCACCACGCGTGCGGATTCCGGCAGGTTCGGTGGCTTTAGCCGGTGAGTTTAGTAGTGTGTACCCGCAGGCTAGCCCGGGCGGTTGGCAACTAATTGGTATTACCGATCTGGCCGTATGGGACTTGCAACGCCAGCAGCCGGCATTATTAAAACCGGGTAGCCGCGTTAATTTTGTGGATGCCAGCAAGGCGGCCCCAAAATATCATTTGCCGACAGCGAACCCCAATACTGTAAACAGCCAACAAGCGGTTGAGCCACAACAAGACCTCAAAATATTAGCTACCGGTTTACAAACACTGATGCAAGATAATGGCCGCATTGGGCAAGCGGCTTTAGGCATTTCGGAAGCGGGGGCTATGGATAAAGGCGCTTTACATAGCGCTAACCGTGTGTTGGGCAACCCTATTAACGCGGCCGCGTTAGAAATCACCCAAGGTGGTTTTAAAGCACAGATTGATAGTGCCATGGTAGTGGCGGTGACCGGTGCCCCTTGTGACATTACCATCACCACCGCACAAGCACAGCAGTATAAAGCAGCCATGTACCAACCGATTCAATTAGCCAAAGGTGATGTGATTGCCTTGGGTAATAATAAGTGTGGGGTGCGCAGTTATTTAGCGGTACGTGGCGGTTTTAACACGCAAGCCATTTTAACTAGTTGTTCTTATGATACGTTGGCTCAGGTTGGACCAGCACCGCTTCAAGTTGGGCAAACGCTAGCGCTTAACCGCAATGGCAAATTAAATGCCGTTTCGTTAACTGAAACTCCAGCTATCGACTATCCTGCTGCCGGTGATGTAGTGGTGTTGGACATTGTGCTTGGACCCCGCACCGATTGGTTTACTCCGCAGGCAGTTAATTTACTTTCGTCACAATTGTGGCAAGTGACACCAGCATCTAACCGCATTGGTTTGCGTTTAGCTGGCGTGGAGCCATTAACCCGTGCCCAGCAACAAGAATTGCCGAGTGAAGGTACCTGCATTGGGGCCATCCAAATTCCAGCTAATGGGCAACCGGTTCTGTTTTTAAATGATCACCCGTTGACAGGTGGTTATCCGGTTATTGGGGCGGTGTGTAATTATCATTTAGACTTGGCAGGGCAAATTCCGGTTAATGCCAAAATAAAATTCAACCCTATTGGGGTTTTTGCAGAATTTAAAGGGAGTAGTACTGATCATGCCTAATAATAACATAACTCATAAAGTCTTGATCGCTAATCGTGGTGAAATTGCGGTGCGTATTATTCGTGCTTGTCGAGATGTTGGTTTTAAGTCTATTGCCATGTATGCAGATGCGGATATTAACGCCTTGCATGTGCAAATGGCTGACGAGGCTTATGGATTAGCCGGCAATCTGGCCAGTGAAAGCTATCTTAATATTGATAAGATTATTGCGATTGCGAAACGATCCGGCGCTACTATGGTGCACCCCGGTTATGGGTTTTTATCCGAGCGTGCTGAATTTGCGCGCGCGGTGCAAGCTGCCGGTTTAATTTGGATCGGTCCTAACCCGGAAACCATCGACATTCTTGGCGACAAAGTTAAAGCCAGGCAATTAGCCATGGCTGTGGGTGCGCCTTTAGTGGTGGGTACTAAAGATCCGGTACAAAGTGCGCAAGAAGTGCTGGAATTTGCTAACAATTATGGTTTACCGATTGCGATTAAAGCGGCGTTTGGTGGCGGTGGTCGCGGTTTAAAAGTGGCTTGGCAAATGGATGAAGTTGCCGAACTTTATCACTCAGCCGTGCGCGAAGCTACGGCAGCATTTGGTCGCGGTGAGTGTTTTGTTGAGCAATTTTTGTCTAATCCACGGCATATTGAAGCCCAAGTAATTGCTGATAAATTGGGTAATATTGTGGTTTTGGGTACCCGCGATTGTTCATTGCAACGGCGCAACCAAAAGTTGATTGAAGAATCACCAGCACCGTTTATCAGCGAAGCCTTACAACAACAAATAATTAATGCCGCCACCGCTATTTGTGCCAAAGCCAATTATGTGAGTGCCGGTACGGTGGAGTTTTTGTTAAGTCAAGATGGTAAGCTGTCATTCCTAGAGGTTAATACTCGTCTACAAGTGGAACACCCGGTTACGGAAGAAACCACCGGCGTTGATCTAGTGGTGGAACAATTGCGCATTGCCCAAGGTTTACCACTTAGTATTCAGGCAACCCCGAAAGCGCGATCACACGCGATCGAATTTCGTATTAATGCTGAAGATGCCGCCAATGGTTTTTTACCTACACCGGGTACTATTACGCGCTTTGATGCTCCGGCAGGACCGGGAGTGCGCTTAGATAGTGGTGTGATTAACGGTGCGACTGTGGCGCCGATGTTCGATTCATTAATGGCTAAACTAATCATCGTTGGTGATACTCGTGAGCAAGCGATTGCCAGAGCCCGCAGGGCATTGGCTGAATTTACTATTGAAGGTGTGGCTTCGGTGTTACCTTTTCACCAAGCGGTTATTAATCACCCTGATTTTTGCCAACAATTTAACGTGCATACTCGGTGGATCGAAACTGAATTTAATGCTGCTATTGAACCTGCTGATCGGCAAATCCCTAAAGCTGCCGAGGTGTTAACCCGTACAGTTATTGAGATCGACGGCAAACGCTGTCAACTGGGGTTGCCGGCACAATTATTGGCGGGTTTAGCCATCCAAACCAGTGGGGCAGCGGCATTAACTAGTACCGAAAATGAAGCTGCATCTGACTTAATGGTACCATCACCGGTTGCCGGCAATCTATTTAAATGGTTGGTGAGTGATGGGCAAACAGTGGCCGCAGGGGATGTGATTGCCATTATGGAAGCCATGAAAATGGAAGTGCAAGTTATTGCCCACCGTCAAGGTTGTTTAAAACAATTGATTGCTACCGGTGACTATGTGAATGCAGGTTGTGCGTTAGCTGAAATTAGTTAAGCATTGACAAAATTATAATTAATCAATGTAATATATAGATAAATTGATTACTATTATGCTACAAATTTAATACTGAAGTCTGCTTATGTTTAAGCTTAATATTGAATATATAAGGAAATATCATGACTCATTCAACCAATCCATTGGTTCGTTTTTACTTTAAAGTCGGGTTAATACCTCAAATTTTGCTAGGCCTGATATTAGGGATTATTTTGGCTGCTGTTTCTAAAGATACCGCATTAAGTATGTCTTTAGTCGGTGGTTTATTTATTAATGCCCTAAAATCGGTAGCGCCAATATTAGTTTTGGTTTTAGTTATTGCGTCCATCTCTAACCATCAGCATGGCAAACGTGCAAATATGGGGGTTTTATTATCCTTGTATTTTGCCGGAATGATGATGGCCGCTTTATTAGCAACTGTAGCCAGTTTTTTATTTCCATCCGAAATTTCGTTTGGTGAAGCGCTTGATCAAATGAAATTAACTCCACCTAATGGTGTTAGTGAAGTAATAAAAACCTTACTAGATAAAATGATCGACAATCCGATTAATGCGTTGGTGCAAGCTAATTATATTGGTTTGATTATTTGGGGTGTTGGGATTGGATTAGCATTAAGGCATGCCAGCCAAGCAACTAAAACGATGATGAATGACTTGTCGTATGCGATCTCGTTCATTGTTAGAATTATTATTCGCTTTGCCCCGTTAGGTGTGTTTGGTTTAGTGGCTTCCACACTTGCGGAAACGGGTTTTGGTGAATTGTATAAATATGCGCATATTTTAGTGGTATTAGTTTCTTGCATGTTAATTGTGGCATTGATAATCAATCCATTATTAGCCTATTTAATTATGCATAAAAACCCTTATCCATTAGTTTTCACTTCATTAAAAGACAGTGCGATACCGGCTTTCTTTACCCGAAGTTCAGCGGCTAATATTCCGGTAAATATGGAAATTTGTAAAAGACTAAAAATGGATGAAGACACTTATTCGGTAGCGGTGCCGCTGGGTGCAACTATTAATATGTCTGGTGCGGCTGTTACTATTACCGTTTTGACTTTGGCAACAGTTAATTCAATGCATATAGGTGTTGATATTTATACCGCTGTTTTACTTTGTATTGTCACTTCGGTGTGTGCTTGTGGGGCTTCGGGTATTGCTGGTGGATCGTTATTATTAATTCCTGTTGCTTGTAGTATGTTTGGAATACCAAATGAAATTTCAGCTAAAGTAATCGGTATTGGTATTGCTATAGGTGTGATCCAAGATTCGGTGGAAACTGCCTTGAATTCTTCCAGTGATGTGGTGTTTATTGGCGCGGTTTCTTCGGTCACCCAAAAGAAACAAAAGCAAATGGAAGTCTGTGAATCGTAGAACTGGATTGGCCTTTAAGCGTTAATTAAATGACTAAGCCCACTACTTGGGCTTAGATTTGTTAATCTGCGTAGACAAACAATCAAGCTAGTAACCCAATGTTGTAACAGTTATTACAAATTGTTTTTAATAATTTATATTTTCTAGCGTATAATAATTAAGCCTACTTATATCTAAATAATCAACAGTGTTTGTTACCAATGATTAATGGCAAACATTGTCACATTCTCAATTGAATAAAGTTGTGTCCCTTGTGTATAAAGATTTTTAAATGTTTTCTAGTTTGATGATTTTATTAATGCTCAGTTTTACTGGTAGTTAAAAATAAAATATTAACTTGGAGGTAATTGATGTATTTGTTACAAATGGCACCAAAATTTATATTAGCTTTAGTTATTTTACTTATTTATGTGAAATTGTCCGGTAAAAGCCAAATTGCACCTATGTCACAGTTAGACCAAGTAGGTAGCATGGTAATCGGTGCGCTAGTTGGGGGCGCGTTACTTAGTCCTAGCGTATCGGCGTGGGAAGCAACAGGGTTAGTCGCTATTTGGGCTGGATTGTTAATTCTTATTCGTTTCATAAAATCTAAAAACTCACGCTTAAGGGATGCCATCGATGGTGAACCTATTTTACTGGTTAAAAATGGTAATTTAATTACCGATAATTTTGTAAAAGCTAATTTACCGGTTAGAGATTTTGAAACGTTGGTTAATGTGCAAGGTATTTCTTCGTTCGATCAGTTAAAACATGTTTGGTATGAATTAAATGGTTCTTTGACCATTATCAAAAAAGGCGAGAAAGATATTGCGGTGCTGATTATCGAAAATGGTGGCATTAGCCGTGATAATGTGGAGCAAATCCACAAAGATGAGGATTGGGTGCAACAACAAATCCAGAAACAAGGCTATGATGATGTTAAAGACATCTTTTGTGCGGAATGGTTTGATAATAAATTTATTATTTACCCTTATGATGCAGTGCGTAAGGCAAAACAAGCTCAATAATTAAGCTTAGTTAAGTTGATTTAAGTGGTGGGTAAATCACCCACCAAATGCAATTAGCGCAATTGACTGTCTTTACTACCACGGCGATTATATAGTGCAGTAGTTTTAGCTAATTGCTTATCAATTTGTTGTTGACAAGTAATGCAATATTGAACGCCAGCTAAGGCTAATCGGCGTGCTTCCGGTATGGGATCACCACATTCGCAACAATAACTGGCACTTGATGAAGTTTGATTTAGTTGGCGCCTTGCGTTGGCAATCGCGTCCGCAATAGTACCATCGATTTGTTGATTAACAGCATCGTCAGATGCCCAACCACTAGCCATAAGGAGCCCTCCGCTACATAAATTAGTTATCATGATATGCTGCTATTTTTGAGTTTTTCAATATTTAGTAGCGATTATTTGTTTCAGTTTATGGTTAATAGTGGTAGTAACAAATTTGTGAGTATAACGATTTTCTTTTATTGATTTAACGGGAGGTTATGATGCCACAATATGAACAAGCAACATTTGCCGGTGGTTGTTTTTGGTGTATGGTAAAACCGTTTGATCGTTATGACGGGGTGATTAGTGTTATTTCCGGTTATACCGGTGGTCATGTGGTTAATCCCAGTTACGAGCAAGTTTGCCGTGGCGATACCGGGCATACTGAAGCAGTACAAATTACCTTTGATCCCAATATAATTAGCTACAACACTTTACTTGAGATCTTCTGGCAACAAATCGATCCTACTGACGCTAATGGCCAGTTTGCTGATCGTGGTGATTCTTATCGCCCGGTGATCTTTTATCATAATGAGTCGCAACATAAACAAGCATTAGCGACTAAGCAAGCCCTACAAGCAAGTGGTCGCTTTACGCAACCAATTAATGTGTCCATTGAGCCGGCGGTGGCATTTTACCCGGCCGAAGATTATCACCAACAATATTATAAAAAACAGCCGCAACATTATAATCGTTATTATCAGTTGTCCGGTCGTTCTGGGTTTATTTCCCAGCATTGGCAGGATAAAAAAAACTCCAAAGGTGAATAAAATGCAAGATTACCCACAATACCGCCCTAAACAAAAATGGATCCATTGGTTATCAGCGGTGATAACCATACTAATTAGTTTAATTATGTTCATTAAAATCCAAGCAGCATATGTCTTGGGCGGTATGAGTCAGGTGTTTTTATTACATAAATCCTTCGGTGTGGTTATCTTTATATTAACCGTGTGGCGAATTGTGGTGGTTATTCAAGATAAGGTGCCGGACGTGTTACCAGAGCAAGCAAAATTTCAGCGTGCTTTGTCAAAATCAGTCCAAGGTATGTTGTATATTTTGTTGGTGATTTTACCTTTATCCGGCTATCTGATGAGCGGTCATTCACTGGAAGTTTTCGGCATAATTTCCATTCCGGCTATCGACATGCCTGATGACTGGTATAGCTTTTTCCATGCTGCGCATAAAGTTTGTGCTTATATTTTGATTTTATTACTAATTTTACATATAACCGGGGCGTTATATCATTACTTTTGCTGTAAAGATAAAGTATTACAATCGATGTTATAAAGTCATGAATTGATGAGCATGACTTATTATCTATTAACCCCATTAATTGAACCAGGTGAAGTATGAATAATCAAGATAAACAAAAAGCCATTGCCGCTTTAACCCCTATGCAATATCGAGTAACTCAGCAAAATGGCACTGAACCACCGTTTGAAAATGAATTTAATGCTAACCATAAAGCTGGGATATATGTGGATATTGTGTCCGGTGAACCATTATTTACCTCATTAGATAAATTTGATTCTGGTTGTGGTTGGCCTAGTTTTACAAAACCAATCAAGCATGAGCATATTATTGAAAAACAGGATAATAGCCATGGTATGCGGCGTACTGAGGTGCGATCGGCCAATGCTGATTCCCACTTAGGGCATGTATTTACTGATGGGCCTAAATCATTAGGCGGTTTGCGTTATTGCATTAATTCAGCAGCTTTGCGTTTTATACCTAAAGAACAGTTACAAGCAGCGGGTTATGGTGAGTATTTAAAACTGTTTGCCGATGATTAAAATCGTCACTTATCCTATCACCTATAGTTAGCGTGATAGGATAACCGATTATTGGTTGCTTAATTTTTACGTTTGAACAGCGCATAACTGATTAATAAGAACACAAAACTAGTCAGCAAAGATCCTATAATTGGGTAAATACCGATTACAATACTGATTTGGGCAAAGAGATTATCGGCAATATAGAATAGAAAACCGAAGGTGATGCCAATAACAACTCTTATCCCCATGGATACGCTACGTAATGGACCAAAAATAAATGATAATGCCAATAGCATCATTACGGCAACTGAAATTGGTTTAATGAGTTTTTTCCAGAACAGCAGATCATAATATTTAGTATCTTGACCGGAACTTTCTAAGTATTGGGCATATTGATATAAGCCTGAAGCTGAAAGTGAGTCCGGATCAAAGGCCACAATACTCAATTTATCCGGCGTGATGTTAGTTTTCCATTGCATGGAAATCATATTACTGCCACTCACTTTATCAGCTTGCGTAAAATCATTGGCATCAATTTGGCTTAAGTTCCAAACGCCATCTTGGAACACTCCGTTAGCGGCATGGGTTACTGATAATAGCTTATTGTTGTCGACAGCATAAATATTAATATTTGATATAGAATTATCACTATCAACATGGCCAATGAACACATAATCATTGCCATCCTTCGCCCATAAACTACCTTGTTGAGCCATTAATGAATTACCGTAGATCTTTTCTGAACGCATATTACGTGCCGTTTGTTCAGCAATTGGTGCCACCCATTCACCAATTGCCATGGTAATAAGCACTAATGGTAAAGCCGTTTTCATTACTGCTTTAGCAATTTTGAAGCGACTAAAGCCGGAGGTCTCCATAACGATCAATTCGCTACTAGAGGCTAACATGCCTAGTCCAATTAAAGCGCCTAGTAAAGCCGCCATCGGAAAGAATACTTCCAAGTCTTTAGGAACCATTAATAATGAATAAATGCCTACGGAAATGGCATCATAATCTACTTTGATTTTTCTTAATTGATCGATGAAACGAATAATACCCGACAAGCTTATTAACAAAAATAAACTTAATCCGATAGTATATAAAATAGTTTTTCCAATATAGCGATCTAAAATCGAAAACATCATTTTCTCCTTTACGATGCTGTATATTTTAATCGAAGTTTACGCATGAATAAGTTATCCCAACAGTTCAAAATGACCGCAATAACAAAATATGCCAAATTAATCACATAAAACCATAAAGCTGGATCTAAACGCCCCTTACCGGCATTAGCTTTGATAGAACTGGCTAATAAAAAGTAAATGAGATAAAGCAATAAAGCTGGCATTATTTGTGCTAAACGACCTTGTCTTGCATTAGAAACACTAAGTGGAATAACCAAGAACGCCATCAAAGGTACTGAAATGATCAATGTCAGGCGCCAATATAGTTCGGCCTCAGCTTTTAATGTTGGGCTGGTTAATAATTCTTCCATCCCTAATTGTTGTGCATCTAGTTTATCTTGATCTTCGGTTGCATCTAGATCTTTGGGTTTAATTACGCCTACATAATTATGAAAATTGGAAATGCGAAAATCTTTTAATTGAATGTTGCCTTCATAGCGATTAGCTTCTTCAAGCGTTATGATTTGATTACCATCATCATCATGCCCAGTCTTACCTTTGTCAGCTATGATTATTGCAGGGCGTTGGCCAGGTTTCGGATTGGTTTGTACAATGAACACATTTTCTAAATTGTTATTACTCACATTACCAATATAAATCACAGAATTACCATCCGGCGTTTGCTGAAATTGCCCCTCCAATAATCCGGTTAAACTTGGGTTTATGCGAGCATTTTCGACTAACTGATCTTGTTTAACACTTGACCAAGGGCCAAACCAAAGAGTATTGGCAGCCGTTAAGACACAGGTCACGATACACAGGAAAAAAACCACTTGGTAGGTGATGCTCTTTTTTACACCACAAGCATACATTGCCACCATTTCACTGTCGGTATATAGGCGGCCAAAAGTAACTAATATGCCTAAAAATAGACTTAAAGGTAGAATGAGATCCACCATATTAGAGATACCTAATACCAATAATGGCATAATTAACTCACGCGGAATGTTTCCTTCTATAGCACTAGTTAAAATCCTAATTAATTTTTGCGAAAAGAAAATTAACAATAAAATAAACAGTATTGCTGTTTGCGCTTTTAATGTCTCTTTAGCTAAGTATCGACGAAGAATCACATTTTACCTATCTACAAGTTTTATAAAATCCGGTTATTATAATCTGATTTAATTGAGTTTAGTTATCTTTTTGTTGCTATCCCCTTATGAAGCTATAGAATAGCACTATTCGCAATAAATTTCACAAAAGAGACCGGCTATGGAATTTTTATTAAAACACACTGCTACTATTACAAAACAAAAATCTGAATGTTTAGTTATTTCGATTGTTCAGGGTAAAAACCAATCTAATACAGTTACTGAACTAGATCAAGCGACTGGTGGCTTAATAAGTCAATTAATCAAATCAGGGGATGTGAGTAGCGAGTTTGCTAAAACCACTTTTCTTTACCCGTTGGTTAAAGGCGTTAACCAAAAGATATTGTTTGTTGGTTGCGGTAAAGTTAAAGAATTTGCTGCTGACAAAGCTAAAAAAGTTATTAATGCTGTAGTTAAAGAGTTATTAACCAAAAAAATAAAACATATTACTTGGGATTTATTAACGGTTAATCCGGCTGTGGCTTTGGAGTTAGCCAAACAAGTTCCACAAATTGTTACGGCAATGACTTATAAATTTGATGAATTTAAATCAAAAAAATCTCCACAACCAAGTCTAAATAAAGTGACATTATCTTGGGCGGATAAAAGCAGTATTACTAGTATAGCTAATAATTTGTTACAGGGTGAAATTATTGCCAATGCCGTTAGCGCAACTAAGACGTTAGCAAATATGCCATCCAATGTGTGTAATGCTCAGTATTTAGCTGAGAAAGGCAAGCAATTAGGCAAATTATATTCTTCATTAAAAGTGACATGTTTTGGCGAAAAAGACTTAGCCAAATTAAATATGCAAGCTTACTTAGCCGTTGGTCGTGGCTCCGCCAATGAATCCATAATGACGGTGATTGAATATAAAGGTGCTAAGGATAAAAAAGCCCAACCTTATGTGTTAGTGGGTAAAGGATTAACCTTTGATTCTGGTGGCATTTCAATCAAACCAGCTGCCGGTATGGATGAAATGAAATACGATATGTGCGGTGCCGCTACGGTTTACGGCGTTATGCAAGCTGTGGCTGAATTAAAATTACCTATCAATGTAGTTGGAGTGATGGCGGGTTGTGAAAATATGCCCGATGGCAATGCTTACCGCCCGGGTGATATTTTAACGACTATGTCAGGCACCACAGTTGAAGTTATTAATACTGATGCTGAAGGTCGTTTAGTTTTATGTGATGCGTTAACTTATGTAGAGCGTTTTAACCCGAAAACCGTTATTGATATTGCGACTTTAACCGGCGCTTGCATTGTGGCGTTAGGCCACCATTATACTGGGGTAATGGGCAACAACGACAAACTAGTGGCGCAGTTAGTGGCATCATCTAATAAAGCGGGGGATAAAGCTTGGGCTTTACCAATTGATGCTGATTTCCAAAAGCAGATCAAATCGACTTGTGCCGATATTGTTAATGCGAGTGGCCGTGATGGTGGTACTATTACCGCAGCTTGTTTCTTGTCGCGCTTTACCGAAAAATATCAATGGGCACATTTAGACATAGCGGGGACGGCATGGAAATCCGGAGCCAATAAAGGTGCTACCGGGCGCCCAGTGGCAATGCTGATTCAATACCTACTTGATCAATAAATTGTAGCTAAATTAACTATGAAAAAAGTGATTTTCTATCTGTTAGAAAACCCAACTGAAGCGAGTGATTCTGGGGTATTATTCCATGAAAAACTCGCCTGTGAAAAAATAGTCACAGCTTGGCAAAGCAAATTACGAGTGTTAGTAGCCTGCCAAGATCAGACTCAAGCTGAACGCATAGATGAATACCTTTGGCAACTCGACACCGATCAATTTGTACCCCATAATTTAGTTGGCGAAGGTTTGAAAGGTGGCTCACCGGTAGAAATTTGCTGGCCAGAAAAACATAGCAATGGCTCTCGCCAATTACTGATTAATTTGCAGGAACAGTTTCCTAATTTTTCAAATGTTTATAATGATGTGATTGATTTTGTTCCGGTTAATGAACGTCTTAAAAGCTTAGCCAGAGACAGATATAAATTATATAAAGAGGCAGGGTTTAATCTTAAAACTATCCCAGTTATGTGCCAATAACTCAAGCAATTTTGTCAAGATGTTTCCTGAGAAGTATACGTTTGAGTATAAAAATTACCGCTTATCCTTGTTTGTAGGCAAACTATCTTAGTGGGATTATCCTCTCTAGCGGTGATAATATAATCTTTAATCTTGGCCGGTTTTAATAGCTTAAATCCGCTGGTAATAACGCCATAACCATTTGCCAGTTACTAGCCGGTAAAAGAAGAATATGCTGCGGATGATCCAATCAAGGAACATACCAAACCACACACCAACAACCCCAAGACCTAAATAGACGCCAAAAAAATAACCAACCACAATGCGGCACATCCACATACTGCCGATAGCTACCCACATGGTATAACTGGCGTCTTTGGCACCTTTGAAACCATAGGGTAATACAAATGATGGTGCCCAAAATGGCGTAAATAGAGCGTTGAACCAGAGTAGGTATTTGGCGATGGTGATCACTTCTTGATCATTGGTATACATTGAACTTAATAAACCAGCAAAAGGAATGGATAATAACGCTAAAAAGCATAATAAAAAGTTGGTCAAATGTAAGATGAATTTTAATTGCCGGGTAGGTTGGTAAATTTGCCCCATACCAATACGTTTACCAACAATGATAGTGGAGGTTGCACCTAAGGTGTTACCCGGTAAGTTCAATAAGCCGGCAATCGAAAAAGCAATAAAATTAGCTGCTATAGCCGAAGTGCCCATGCCGGCAACAAAGGTTTGGGTTAATAATTTGCCGACGTTAAACATTACTGATTCAACGCTAGCCGGAATACCAATACTTAAAATATCAATAAGAATTTTGCCATTAAAAGAGTGGAAATAACTTCTAAAAGGTATAAATAAAGCCCGACTTGGTTTGATGGTTAGTACCAGTAATATAAACAACATGCCACAATAACGCGAGGCGGTTAAGCCAATTCCGGCACCAATAAACCCTAAGCCTTGCCAACCGAAAATGCCATAAATAAGAATATAACTGATCACTAAATTGAGGATGTTCATTATGATGTTTAAATACATCGGCAATTTAGTATTGCCAGCACCGCGTAAAGCACCACAACCAACTAAAATAAACGCTAATGCCGGATAGCCTAAAACAGTTAACCTGAGGAATGTTAATGATAGTTCTTTTACTTCCGGATCAGCTTTGCCGGCGATAATTTCGATAATCCAATAACCAGAAAATTCGACGGCTATAAACAGTAAAATAGAGATTAAAACTAATAGAGTAATTGACTGCCGGGCCGCAAAAACGGCCTTTTTTTTATTATGTCGGCCTAAACTAAATGCTACTACCACTGAAGTACCAAGTGCCACCGCCATGAAAAATGATACGATAATCATGTTAAAACTTTCAGCTAGACCTACCGATGCCATTTCTGCCTTGCCGATCCAACTAACTAAAAAGGTACTAAAAATCCCCATTAAGATTACTGACAAGTTTTCAATAAATATTGGCAATGCTAAGGGATAAATTTCCCTCCACAGTAATACATTGTTTGAATGTCGTTGTTTATATAGTTGCGAGTTTTTTAAACGATCAATAAAGGGTACCTTCAATTTTTGACCTTTTTTACATTACATTGGTAAGCGTGGCTGCATTATAACTCCATTTATTAATAAAAATGAATTTATGCTATAAACAATAAGTTAGACAACTGATTTAGCAAAAGATCGGTTGTTGTTTTTATCTAGTTGGTCAATAATATGAACCGTAACTATTTAAAAAATCCAATATTTTGGTCTAAAAATAATAACCTCTATGTTGACAATTAATTGATGGTAATCTTAGACAGATTAATAAAATAAGGAAATAATATGGAACTTAATCTGAATTATTGGGGCGAGTTCATTTTATCACTATTGGTATTATGGTGGTTGTATGCCGGTATTCTGGTAATTGGCATTATTGCTTTTATTGGTAGCGATAAGTTTGTCAGAGTAATAAGTGTATTGTTAATAATCTTGGTGCTGTCTGGTAATATATTTATATTCAGAGGTTATCTTCTTTTTGATGTTAGCATTATTTATGCAATTAGCTTAATTGTTTTTCTTATTGGCATAACTTTGTTGTTAATAGCCGATGGTAATAAAACCAAAGAAAACCTCGGTACTATAATCACCATTATTGCTATGGGTTATATGATTGTTGATGATTTTATCGAATTCAGGCCATGTATATCCTTAATAACTATCGGTATAGTCTTGTTAGTCGCTAATCAACAACTACGCAAAAAAATAGCGTGTTTATTAATGTTGGCGCCAATAATTTGTTATTTGGTTGGGTTTGTTAGTTTTGGGTTGTTAATATAAATCTATAACCAAGCAGCATGTAACATAGTTATTTTTTGTCAAGATGTTTCCTGAGAGGTATACGTTTAAGTATAAAAACAGCATAGTTTGACTTGAATAGCGGTTAAGATCGCTATATGATAACCGCCCCTACACTTGTAATTGTTAACATCAACATGAGCCTTTATGCTAATTAATGCTAAACATATTCTCGATAAATTAAACCCGCATAATAAAGTCAATTATGATTCGGTGTTAAAAGAGGTTATTGCTGATTGGCAAGCGACAACAGTGCGCCCAAAACTGTTAATTCATAGTTGTTGTGCTCCGTGTAGTACTTATGTGTTGGAATATTTGGCTCAGTACGCGGATATTACTATCTATTTTGCTAATTCCAATATTCATCCCCGCGTTGAATATGAATACCGCAGCGTGGTGCAACAAAAATTCATTGCCGACTTTAATACTAAAACTGGCAATAATGTTCAATTTTTAGAAGCCCCTTATCAACCGGCGGAATTTATTAAACAAGTGGCCCATTTACGGGATGCACCAGAAGGTGGCGAACGTTGCCATATATGTTATAAAATGCGCTTAGATTTAGCCGCTATTAAAGCGCAAGAACTTGGCTATGATTATTTTGCCAGTGCTTTAACCCTCAGTCCTAAAAAGAACAGCCAAAAAATTAATGAATTGGGTTTTGAAATCCAAGAAATTTTTGCTGTAAATTATTTACCCTCTGATTTTAAAAAAAATAACGGCTATAAACGCTCAATTGAATTATGTAAAGAATATGATGTTTATCGGCAATGTTATTGTGGTTGTATTTTTGCAGCCAAAGCCCAAGGTATTGATATGAAAAATGTCATTGCTATGGCTAAACAAGGTCTACAAAACTAGAGTTTAACGTACTAAGATTTTGTAACAATTTTCCGCTATTATTTTTCTTAAAATATAACCCCTTCTTACAACTAATTATCATAAGAAATGCTTAATTGTGAAAATTATTAATCTGATTATAAAAATCAAAAAGTTTTAGCTTTAATCAACTTAATATAATAAAATTATCAAAAAGAGTTATTTCTAAAACTATATTTATAAGCTAGACATCATTTTTTAAGTGTGAGTTTGTTTTATGTCAAAAATATATAGGCTCGGATTGGATGTTGGTTCAACAACAGCAAAATGTGTCGTTTTGGATGTAAATGATAATTTTGTCTATACCAACTATGTTCGTCATAATACCCATATAGTCGCAACTGTACTTAACTTGCTTGATGAAATAAAGCAGAAGATTGGTGAGGATGCCGTTTTATCAGTTAAAGTAACCGGATCTGCCGGCATGGGGATTTCTGAAAAAGCGGGTATCGCTTTTATACAGGAAGTTGTTGCCGCCTCTGAAGTGGTGCAACGTAAATACCCTGAAGTCCGAACTTTGATCGATATTGGTGGTGAAGATAGTAAGATGATTTTCTTCTTTCCAGATCGACCACCTGATATCCGCATGAATGGGAGTTGTGCAGGTGGAACTGGTGCCTTTATTGATCAGATGGCGACCTTACTTAATACTCCTGTCCAAGACTTTGATCTGCTCGCGCAAAAACATGACCAAATTTTTCCTATCGCTTCTCGCTGTGGCGTTTTTGCTAAAACCGATGTTCAAAACCTAATCAGTCGTAATGTTTCTAAAGAAAATATAGCTTATTCAGTATTGCATGCGGTGTGTATTCAATTAATTAATACCTTAGCACGGGGTTATGACATTGTACCTAAAGTGATGTTAATTGGAGGACCGTTTTCGTTTATTCCAACTTTAGGTAAAGCAGCATTAGCAACCTTAAAGTTAACTGATGAGCAGATAGTCAAAACTGAGCATCCTACGCTATTATCCGCGTGGGGTGCTGCTATCCATCTGTTGGAACGAACTGAATTACCGCTGACTGAGTTGATCCAAAAACTGAATGATTCGACCAAGGTTAAAGTCAACGAGTCATTCCGATTAAAACCACTATTTAATGAAGCCATTTCATTTGAAAACTGGAAGCAGAAACGTAAATATATTGAGATCCCCAGAGTAAATTTGGTCGATTATCAAAAACAAACGGCTTTTTTAGGTATTGATAGTGGTTCAACAACCACTAAAATTACCTTGGTTAGTGAAGATGATGAGTTACTTTTTACTTATTACGCCCCCAATAATGGTCAATCTATTACTGCATTGATCACTGGTTTGACCAAGCTAAAACAAGAGATCGCCGCATCTGGCAACAATATTGTGATTGCCAGAACAGGGGTGACCGGTTACGGCGAAGAGCTGTTAAAAGCCGCTTTTGCTATTGATGATGGTTTGGTTGAAACCATGGCACATTTTGCCGCTGCCAAACATATTGACCCGGATGTTAGCTTTGTTATGGACATCGGTGGTCAGGATATGAAAGCCATTTTTATTGCTAACGGTGTGGTGAATCATATTGAATTAAATGAAGCGTGTTCTTCGGGCTGTGGTTCATTTATTGAAACTTTTGCTAAATCGCTGAATTCTAATACTATTGATTTTGCCGATGCGGCATGTAAGTCCAGTAATCCCTGCGATTTAGGTACCCGTTGTACGGTATTTATGAACTCCAAAGTTAAACAAGCATTGCGTGAAAATGCCACCATGGGTGATATCTCGGCTGGCTTGGCTTTTTCGGTGATTAAAAATGCGATTCATAAAGTACTTAAATTACATGATATGCGCAAGTTAGGCGATCATATTGTGGTGCAAGGTGGTACTTTTAAAAACCCGGCCGTATTTCGAGCTTTAGAACAATTAACCGGCGCCCAGATTGCGAGTTCTAATATTCCTGAATTAATGGGGGCGTATGGTTCCGCTTTAGTAGCTAAAAATCATTACCAACAACAAACTACACCATCGCAATTTATTGGTTTAGATAATTTAGATAAAGCCCTAGATAACAAAGCCAAACCGTCACGCTGTAAAGGTTGTGAAAATAATTGCGATATTATGATTTATCGCTTCGCTAATGGTCAACGTTATTATTCGGGCAATAAATGTGAACGCTTTTTAAGTAATAATCAACATAAAGATAATAATTCATTTAATATGTTTGATTATAAAAATGCGTTGTTGTTTGAGCGGACTGCTAAGTCTAATCCTGAGGCCAAAATCAATATTGGCATTCCTCGCGTTTTAGGGCAATATGAGAACTTTCCATTTTGGCATACTTTATTAACTGAAAGCGGCATTAATGTCACGCTGTCCCCTTATTCGACTCATCGCATTTATGAAAAGGGTGCAGGCACCGTAATGTCCGATAGTATTTGCTTCCCGGCTAAATTGGTGCATGGGCATATAATTGAGCTAATAGAACAAAAAGTAGATCGAATTTTTATGCCAATGGTGGTATTTGAATCAACTCAATTTGGTAATGCCGTCAATAGTTACAATTGTCCAATTGTTAGTAGCTATTCAGAAGTGATGAATAGTGCCATTAATCCGGAGATAAAATATGGGGTGCCATTAGATTATCCGGTAATTAATTTTACTAATATTAAATTACTCAAAAAAGGTTGTTTGGATTATTTACAGTCATTAGGTATTACTAAAAAATTGGCGACTAAAGCCTTTACTGCAGCCTTAGCCGCGCAAGCCGAATTTAAACAAGCTTTATATACTAAAGCAGTTGCTGTGCTTAATGAAGCTAAGCAAACCGGGCGTTATGTGTTTATATTAGCTGGTCGCCCTTATCATAGTGACAGTTTAATCAATCATAAAACCCCTGAGATCTTAAATGCACTAGGTTGCGATGTGATCACTGAAGATTCGGTTTTAGGTTCAATTAATCAATTGTCACCGGAACTGCAAATCTGTTCGCAATGGAGTTATCCGAATCGTTTATATGCAGCCGCTACTTTTGTGGCTGAACAAGCGAATAATGTACAATTTGTGCAATTAAACTCATTTGGTTGTGGTCCGGATGCTATTGTTACTGATGAATGTAAAGCTATATTAGAGTCCAAAGGTAAAACCTGCACCATTATTCGGGTCGATGAAATTACAGCTACGGGCTCAGTACGCTTACGCCTGCGGTCAATTATCGAATCTATTCGTATGAATCGCAATCAACCGCTTAAAATAACTGAACGTAAACAAACGGCCGTGTTTGAAGTGAAGGATAAACAGAGACGAACTATTTTGGCACCGTTTATTTCTGACTTCTATTCACCAATATTATCGCCAATTTTTGCTTTGTCTGGCTATAAACTGGAAACCTTGCCAAAACCTGATAAGAGTTCGGTTGAATGGGGATTAAAATATTGTAATAACGAAATCTGTTACCCAGCTACAATTATTGTTGGCGATATCATTAAAGCGCTACGATCGGGTAAATATAATCGCGATGAAGTCGCTATTGGTATTACACAAACGGGCGGTCAATGCCGTGCCAGTAGTTACCTGTCACTGATTAAAAAAGCGATGATTAGCAATGGTTTTGAAGATATACCGATTATTTCACTCAGTACTGGTAATATTAATGAAATTGAGCAACCAGGTTTTAAAATTAATTGGTTAAAAACGTTGCCAATTACCTTTTTTGCCATGATGTTTGCAGATGCGTTGTCCAAAATGTACTATGCAGTAGCACCTAGAGCCAAAGTAAAAAGGCAGGCTGATCAGCTTAAAGAGTACTATACCCGCAAATTACAACAACTCATTAGCGACCATCAAGGGCAAAAGGCTATCTATACTCTTTTAGCCGAAGCGGTGGATCACTTTAACCAAGTCGAGACATTAAATAAAGAATGTCCACAAATTGGTATTGTCGGCGAAATTTATGTGAAATATAACAGCTTTGGTAATCAACATAGTGTTGAGTGGCTTGTTGATCAAGGTATTGAGCCGGTTATTCCGCCGATGATTGAATTTTTTGCGCAGTGTTTTGTCAATTATGATAGTAATATTGATAATTATCTGTTACCCAAAAATTACCTTTCTTTTGTTCTACACTTTTTTGAAAAAGTAGCCCAAAGATACATTAATAAAACTAACCAAATTTTAGCAAAATTCAAATATTATCAACCATTCCATAATATCCGCGATATTGCTAAAAAAGCGCAACAAATCCTAAATTTGGCTAATCAATATGGTGAAGGTTGGCTGATTCCGGCAGGAATTATGACTTTTGCTGAACATGGAATCAATAACGTGATCAGCTTACAACCCTTTGGTTGTATTGCTAATCATGTGGTTTCGAAAGGCGTCGAAAAACGTATGCGTGACCTTCACCCAAAACTGAATTTATTGTATTTGGATTTTGATGATGGTGCCGGTGAAGTGAATGTTCTCAATCGATTACATTTTATGGTTAGTTCATTAAAGTATACTCAACTGCAAAGAATCGTCTGAGCATATACGAACTAAAAATACTGCTTTATTTAGCATAATATAAATGAGCAGTGTGGCTAGTTTTTTCAAATTATGTACTATTTTTGAGCATAAAATTTGTGTTTTATTCATATAAAACGAATCATTAATACTTGCGAATAAAAATTATTGGTAAAAAAGTGCAAATTTATGATATAAATACTGGCATTTAATTAACTTAAAAATATAAATAAGGAACTAATTATGTTAAAAGAGCAAATGGTAGTTAAAAATGCAACGGGTCTTCATGCACGCCCGGTAACCACATTGGTTAAATTAGCTGGTCGTTATAAATCAACAATTGAACTTGTTTATAATGATAAAGTTGTAAAATTAAAAAGTATGATGGGCTTACTAGGTGCTGGCGTTAAAGGTGGTTCAACCGTGGAAATTATTTGCGACGGTGAAGATGAAAAAGCGGCCATGGATGAAATCCGTGAACTTTTTGCTACAGGTTTTGGTGAATAATATTTAAACCATTGTTGTAATTAGTTTTAAAATTATCATTTCATCGATTATGTTCGGTGAAATGATGCTATAAATGTTTATTAATCCTTCAATATAGTTATTTCACTAACTGATTAAATTGCTATAAATAATTTTCTTATTGCTCTTGGTTAATATATGTCAATACTATTAATTAGTATAGTAATCCAATCAAATTATTATTTACGCTCCTGCATATAAAATCTTTGTGATAAATATTCATTATTTCTATAATCTGCAATTAAATATTTTTTATTATCTAAAAGTATTAAAAAAAATATATATTATGAATTATTAAAATTTTATTCGGTGTAGTTTATTCAACTAAGTTAAATAAGAAGAAATTGGTTACCTGTTAATTTTATGTTAAATTTTCATGAATTAATTAAATAAAATGAGTGTAAGTTTAAATAAATCAATGTATATTTAGGCAATGTTTATAATTTTATAAAATATGTTATCGCATACAACTATTATGAATAATGAGGATATATTTATGGATTTAATACCCGTTGTACCTGTTGAATTATCCGAAGTTTCGTCTACTCAAAAATCATCAATTATTAACTTAATGGCAACTAAAAGTGAGGCTTATCTAACTGATGTCAACAAATTTTCTGCTGATGTGATGTTTCATGAACAGGAAATGGAAACTGATGTAGTTCCAGATATTGCATTGCCTCATGCTAAAAGTAATGCTGTTAAAACACCATTTATTGCTGTAACCAAAAACTTGGAAGGAGTAGTGTGGAATAATAATAATAAAGTGAAATTAATTATTTTAATTGGTGCACCAGAACATGCAAATAAAGAACATTTAACTATTATAGCTAAATTAGCATCTAACTTAGCTATGGATGATTTTGTGGAAGAACTACTTAAGAGTGATATCTATACAGTTGCCAATAAAATTAGAGGGTTATATGAATAATAAAAAGATTGTTGCAATTTGTGCTTGTACTGCAGGGATGGCACATACTTATATTGCTAAGCAAAAAATTGAAAATGAAGCTAAAAAACGTGGCTGGGATTGTAAGGTTGAAACGCAAGGTGCAGCGGGTATTGATAATGTATTAACGGATCAAGATTTAAAAACTGCTGATGTGATCATATTAGCAACCGATATTTCAATTGAAAATGCAGAAAGATTAGAGCCTTTTAAGAATATTATTAAAGTGAGTACTGGAGAAGCAGTAAAAAATACGCCGGATCTTTTTAATCAAGCTGATACTATTTCATCTAAGGGAAATAAAGTCGCTAAAGACAGTATAGGTAAAGAAATATTTAGATCATTAAATACAGGGATTAGTAAATTTTTACCTGTTATTATTGCATCAGGCATACTGTTTTCAATTGTTTTAATGACAGGTAATGTTACTAACGATACCATTTTACCAAGTAACCAGTTTTTTGCCGATTTACAGCAAGTTGCCATTTATGGTTTTGCCATGATGGTACCGGTTTTAGCGGCTTATATGGCTTACTCAATTGGTGGTAATGCTGCCTTAGCACCAGCATTTATAATGGGTTATGTGGTTAATAATCCTATAGGTGCTAATCATGTAAGTACTGGATTTATTGGTGCAATGATTTTTGGAGTTTTGATTGGTTATTTTGTTAAATGGTTCAAGACGGTTAAAGTTCATCCCGTTATAGAATCGGTTATGCCTGTAATGATCATCCCAACCGTAACTTTATTGGTTATGGCACCAATTTATATATATGGTTTATCTTACCCTTTGGATTGGTTTGTTAAAGCGATGGTTGCAACCTTGAAAGGATTGTCTAATGTTAATGCTGCTTTGTTGGGTGTAGGTATCGGGGTATTAGCTGCACTGGATATGGGGGGGCCGTGTAGTAAAGCTGCCACTGCATTTACTTTAGCTGCAATGGCCGAGGGTGTGTATGGTCCGAATGGCGTCTTCCGTATGTGTTGTGCTATTCCGCCATTAGGATTAGCTATTTCATCATTGATCGTTTCTAGATCAAAATATACTAAAGAAGAAAAAGAATTTGGTATTACTGCTTTTTTCTTATCTCTTGCGGGTATTACCGAAGGAACTATTCCATTTGCCGCCAAAGACCCTAAACATGTAATTATTGCTATTGTAATAGGAACTGCCGTAGCCGGTATGTTAGGTATGATTCACGGTATTGAATCATTAGTTGCATTTGGTGGGCTTGTTGCTTTAGGTGGTGTTACTAAAGGTGCTATGTGGTATGTTATTGACATGTTTATAGGTGCATTTATTATTGCAGCAATTTTACATTTTACAAGAAAAACTGCCGTTGAAAGTGAAGACACAGATGTAGTTGAATAATGTTGATAGACAACACCAATTTCGATTGGTGTTGTTATTTTGAAGTAATTTGTGGTGGCATTTATTTTAAAACTACATATTTTTTTAGACATAATAAATAGACAATCAGTTACTATATAACTAACATAACCAATTTGATCTTATTTTATTTTTTTAATACCTTCTAAGCAATAATTTAAACTTTAATTATTATTCTGGATTTATAAAAAGCATACAATTAATAATTGTAGCTTTATAAAATATTTGTAAAATGCAATAAATTTCTTTATTGTGTGTGGTGATTATGCTACAAATAGTTTATTTTAGTTACAGCGTCACATGGTAAGCCGATGAAATATCAACAACTAGAAAATCTTGAATGTGGTTGGAAGTGGCACTATTTAGTAAAAAGGCATTTAGAAGGTGAGCCGATTACTTGTTATATTGAAAAAAGTGCTGCACAACATGCCGTTAATGAATTATTGTTATTAGAACATAATCCAACTGGCGTCGTTGATTGGATTAAACAACATTTAAATCCCGATTTAGATAATCGCATGAAGCAAACAATTCGGGCTAAACGGAAACGGCATTTTAATGCGGAACAACAAAATACCCGCAAAAAATCCATTGATTTGGAATTTCTAGTTTGGCAACGTTTGGCAAATTTAGCTAAACGCCGAGGTTCTACGTTATCCAAAACAATTACGCAATTAATTGAAGATGCAGAGCAGAAAGAGCAATATGCAACTAAAGTATCAACAATTAAAGATGATTTATTGTCATTGCTTGATGTGAACATTGATAATAAATAACACTAACAACAAAATAGATAGGTTTAATTATGGGAAAATCCCTTGTTATAGTGGAATCACCAGCCAAAGCAAAAACGATTAATAAATATCTTGGCAAAGATTTCGTGGTTAAATCAAGTGTTGGTCATATTCGTGATCTTCCGGTAAGTGGTAGTAGCCAACGAGCAGAGAAAACTAGCACAGATAAAGCCGAGAAAAAAGTAAAACGCTCAGAAAAGCAAATCTTAGTCGACCGTATGAGTGTTGATCCATACAATGGTTGGCAAGCACATTATCAAATTTTGCCCGGTAAAGAACGGGTGGTCGCCGAACTTAAAAAACTAGCTCAAGATGCCGATATGATCTACCTCGCTACCGACTTGGATAGAGAAGGGGAAGCCATTGCTTGGCATCTTAAAGATGTGATTGGTGGTGATGATGATAAATACCGCCGAGTAGTTTTTAACGAGATTACTAAAACGGCGATTAAAAATGCTTTTAATCAGCCTTCAATGCTGGATATGGATCGCGTTAATGCTCAACAAGCTCGTCGATTTATGGATCGTGTGGTGGGCTTTATGTTGTCGCCATTATTATGGAAAAAAGTTGCTCGCGGGTTATCGGCTGGTCGAGTACAATCAGTGGCGGTGCGTTTGGTAGTTGAACGTGAACGCGAAATTCACGCATTTATTCCAGAAGAGTATTGGGATCTTTTCGCTGATTTAACCACAGCTAATCAAGAGCTATTAACTTTACAAGTTACTCACTATAAAGATGAAGCGTTTGCACCTAAAGACAAACTTGCTATTGATATTGCTTTATCTGAATTAAAGAAAAGTAGCTATCAGGTTACTAATGTTGAAGAAAAACCAACCAAAAGTAACCCGACGGCGCCATTTATTACTTCTACTTTACAGCAAGCAGCGAGTACTCGCCTTGGTTTTGGTGTTAAAAAAACCATGATGTTAGCGCAACGCCTTTATGAAGCTGGTTATATCACTTATATGCGTACCGACTCTACCAATTTGAGTCAAGATGCTTTGGCTATGGTTCGCAATTATATTGGTAAAAATTTTGGTGATAAATATCTACCTGGTTCAGCAAATATTTACACTAGTAAAAAAGGTTCGCAAGAAGCGCACGAAGCAATTCGGCCATCAGATGTGATGGTATTGGCTGAAAACCTTAGTGATGTCGAAGCGGATGCTAGCAAACTTTACCAATTGATTTGGCGGCAATTTGTGGCTTGTCAAATGACATCGGCTGAATATAATTCGACAACCATAACTGTTAAAGCAGGTGATTTTGTTTTAAAAGCTAAAGGCCGTACTTTACGTTTTGATGGTTGGACTAAAGTACAACCACAACTTAGCAAAAATAATGAAGATAAAATGTTACCCAAGGTGGCGGTTAATGATAGCTTAGATTTACATAGCTTAAATCCGAACCAGCATTTTACTAAACCACCGGCTCGTTATAATGAAGCGTCGTTAGTTAAAGAACTTGAAAAACGTGAAATAGGTCGACCATCGACTTATGCAACCATTATTTCCACCATTCAAGATCGTGGTTATGTTCGCTTAGAAAATCGACGTTTTTATGCCGAAAAAATTGGTGAAATTGTTACTGATAGGTTAAGTGAGAATTTTAACGACCTTATGAGCTATGATTTTACCGCTCGCATGGAAGATGCTCTTGATGAAATCGCCCATAAAAAACAGGAATGGCGAGAAGTTTTAGATCAATTCTTTAGTGATTTTAGTGAACACCTTGAGATCGCCGAAAAAGATCCTGATAAAGGTGGAATGCAATTAAATCCATTAGTTTTAACGCCAGAAATTAAATGCCCTAATTGTGGCCGTGAAATGGGCATTAAAACTGCTGGTACCGGTGTGTTTTTAGCATGTTCAGGTTATGCCTTAGCACCAAAACTGCGTTGTAAGCAGACCATTAATTTGATTCCTGAACATGAAACCTTGAATATTTTAGAAGAAGCTGATACCGCTGAAACTGATGCCCTTAGAGCGCGTAAACGTTGCCCTAAATGTCATACAGCGATGGACAGTTATTTACTTGATAATGAACGAAAACTGCATATTTGCGGTAATAATCCTATTTGTGATGGTTTTATAGTGGAAAAAGGTAATTTTAAAGTTAAAAGTTATGATGGACCAATTATTGAATGTGAAAAATGCGGATCGGAAATGCATTTAAAATCAGGACGTTTTGGTTTGTATATGGGATGTACTAATCCCGATTGTAAAAATACGCGTAAGATCCTAAAAAATGGTGATGTAGCACCACCTAAAGAAGATCCAGTGGATTTACCAGAACTCAAATGTAGTAAATCTGATGCCCATTTTGTATTACGTGATGGTGCTTCGGGAATATTTTTGGCGGCGCATAATTTTCCTAAATCCAGAGAAACCAGAGCGCCTTTAATTGAAGAATTACAGCGATTTAAAGATCGGCTACCGGAAAAGTTCTTATACTTAACCGAAGCCCCAAGTAAAGATATATCTGGTTACCCAACTATTGTCCGTTTTAGCCGTAAATATAAGCGCCAATATATTACTTCGGAAAAAAATGGTAAATCTACTGGATGGGTGATGCATTATGTTGATGGTAAATGGATAAATACTAAAAGTAATATTTAATAAAACTTGAAACATCCGCAAAGATGTTTCAAGTTTTATATTCGGTTTAGTATTAAATAATTTGTCTTTGTTTGTGCTAGGGTGTGAAAGGGATTACCTAGTGAATTCTTGTGGTTTCGTTACTGAAACGGCAAGAATCGGCTAAGGTTAAGGGAGCCTTTATCATGAAATTGCAACAATTACGTTATATAGTCGAAGTTGTTAATAATGATCTTAATGTGTCGTTAACTTCTGAGAAACTCTATACTTCACAACCTGGTATTAGCAAACAGATCAAATTATTAGAAGATGAGTTGGGGGTGCAGATTTTTACTCGTTCTGGTAAACATCTATCTGAAGTAACGCCAGTAGGGTTACAAATTGTTGCCTTAGCTAGAGAAATACTAAATAAATCGCAAGATATAAAAATCATCGCCAAAGAATTTAGTCAGCCTAACCAAGGCTCTTTAACCATTACTACTACTTATACGCAAGCGCGTTATAGCTTACCTAATGTTATTCAACAGTTTATGAAGCAATATCCAAGTATTACTTTGCACATGGAACAAGGATCTTCCAACCAATGCATAGTACAAGCGCAAACCGGGCAAGCTGATTTTGCTATTGTGACTGAACTTGCTAATTTGAGTGATGATATGATTGCTCTTCCTTGTTACCACTGGAACCAAGCGGTGATAGTAATGAAAGATCATCCTTTAGCCAAAAGTAGTTTAATTTCTATCGATGAGTTATCTAAATACCCATTAGTAAGTTATGATTTTTCTAATGACGGATCCGATCTGAATCAAGCTTTCATTAAAGCCAATCAATCCCCTAATATTGTTTTTAGCACTACTGATGCCGATTTGATTAAAACTTATGTCAAATTGGGAGTAGGTGTGGGGATTGTAGCTAAAATGGCGGTAAATAATAATTGTGACGATGATTTGGTTGTTCTCAATGCCGGGCATATTTTCCCGTATAGTACGACTTATGTGGCTTTTGTGCGTTCGTTATTTTTGCGTAGTTATATGTATGATTTTATCAGTCAATTTTCACCACATCTAAATAAGCAAACTATCGATCAGTTGTTGTTATGTGAAAATAATACTGAAGTACTAGCTAGATTTAATGGGGTTAAATTACCGATTTGTTAAATAAAAGTGCGAAATCAATCGCACTTTCTTCTTGATAATTATTTATGTCTGGCTTTTAAAATACCAATCACATCTTGCAATGACAAATCTTGATCTTGTAGTAATACCAATAAATGGTAAATTAGGTCTGCTGACTCATTCTTTAGTTCTTCTTGATCATGAACTGTAGCCGCTAGCGCTGTTTCAACGCCTTCTTCCCCAACTTTTTGAGCAATTCGTTTGGTGCCATCATGGTATAGTTTGGCAGTATAAGAGGATTTTGGATCGGCACTTTTACGTGAAGCAATTAATTGTTCCAGTTCAAATAAGAATCCCCATTCAGTTTTAGTAGATGCAAAGCAACTATTGGTACCCGTGTGGCAAGTTGGGCCAATGGGTTTGACTAAAATTAGTAATGTATCATTATCACAATCTGCACCGATGTTAATAACATTTAAAAAGTTACCGGAAGTTTCGCCTTTGGTCCAAAGCCGTTGTTTGGTGCGGGAATAAAAAGTGACTTTACCACTATCTAATGTTTGGGCTAGGGCTTCTTGGTTCATATAACCCAGCATTAAAACATCACCAGAAACATAATGCTGAATAATAACTGGCATTAGATTATTCACTTTTTGCCAATCAAGTTGTGCTAAGTTTAGTTTTGTGTTTGAATTTAGCATAATCGTATTTTTACTCCATGTTGGGCTAAATATTGTTTAAGCTCACCAATATTGATAATTTGTTTATGAAAAACGGAAGCTGCTAATGCTCCGTCTACGTCAGCTTCATTGAATGCAGCTATAAAATGTTCCATACTACCGGCACCACCAGAGGCGATTAATGGTACGTGGCATACGTTACGTACTGCTTGTAATTGCCTTATGTCATAACCATTACGCACGCCATCTTGATTCATCATATTAAGCACAATCTCACCGGCACCTCGTTGTTGTACTTCTTGTACCCAGTCAAGGGTATTCCATTTAGTGGCAATGGTACGTTTTTCATCGCCAGTAAATTGATAAACTTGATAAGTGTTGGATTCTTGATCATACCAGGTGTCAATACCTACCACTATACATTGCACACCATAACACTCAGCTAATTCGCTAATTAAATCTGGATTGGCCAATGCTGGTGAGTTAATGGATATTTTATCGGCACCAAATGATAGAATTTGTCCAGCGTCAGCAACTGTTTTAATGCCTCCGGCAACACAAAAGGGGATATCGATTACTTCAGCCACTTTAGCCACCCAACTTTTATCCACTACTCGCCCATCAGATGATGCGGTAATATCATAAAAAACCAATTCATCCGCTCCTTCTTCGGCATATCTTTTGGCTAAAGGAACAATATCACCAATAATTTCGTGATTGCGAAATTGTACGCCTTTAACGACTTGTTCATTACGAACGTCTAAACATGGAATTATCCTTTTTGCCAACATGAAATTGCCTCCTGAACTGTAAATTTACCTTCAAGCAATGCTCTGCCTACTATCACACCAGTAACACCACTGTTTTCTAGTGCTTTGACATCTTCTAGTTGACCAATGCCTCCAGAAGCTTGAAAGGCAATTTGTGGGTATTTTTTACTGATTGCTTGATAAAGTTGGATATTTGCACCAGTTAATGTGCCATCTTTAGAGATATCGGTACAAAGCACATGTTTTAAACCATACGGTAAATAATCGTCGATGACTTGTTCTAATGTTTGTGTGGAATCTTCCTGCCAACCATGAATAGCAACAAACTTATTGCCTTTGGCATCAATGCGCACATCAAGTGCTAATACTAAGGCTTCGGCGCCATATTTAGTAAACCATTGTTTAACTAATTGTGGTTGTTTAATTGCAGTGGATCCAATCACAACTCTGGCCGCTCCAGCAGCAAGTAAGGCTTTAACATCATCTTCATTGCGAATACCGCCACCGATTTGCACCGGAACTTGCACACCACTGATAAGTGATTTGATTAATGATATTTGCCGTGCTTTAGGATCTTTAGCTCCGGTTAAATCAACAAGATGTAATAGTTTTGCACCTTGTTGTTCGTAATTTTGTAGACGTAATAGGGGATCGTTACCATAATCACGTTGTTGCTGATAATCACCCTGATGTAATCGTACTACCGTGCCATCAATTAAATCAAGCGCAGGGATAATAATTGGGTAAACCGCCATTATCATATCTCCAAAAAGTTTTTCAGTAATGTTGCACCGACGGTGCCAGAACGTTCGGGATGAAACTGAACGCCGTAAAAGTTGTCTTTTTGCACGGCAGCAGTAAAGTTTTCGCCGTAACTGGTTTCTGCAATAGTTGCTGAGCATAGTGGTAATGCGTATCCATGAACAAAATAAAAATAAGCACCATCAGGAATATCTCTGAAAAGATGATGCCCGGCTTTAGGGTAGACTTTATTCCATCCCATATGGGGTAATGGTAAGCCATAGTCAGGGATCTTGATCACCTTTTCGTGAATAATACCTAAGGTATTAACATTACCTTCAGTACTGTGATCGGCTAGCAGTTGCATACCCAAGCAAATACCTAAAACAGGTTGAGTGCAAACTTTGATTAAGTCAATTAAATTACGTTGCTTTAGTTTTTGCATAGCAGCGGATGCGGAACCGACACCTGGTAAAAATAGTTTGTCAGAATTCAGTACCACATCAGGATCAAGGCTGATTATTGGTCGGTAGCCTAATCTTTCCACGGCATATTTGACTGATGCCAAATTAGCACAGCCAGTGTCGAGGATGACTATCTTCATCTACAGTACTCCTTTTGAGCTAGGTAACTGATTACTTTCAATTTTAATCGCTTGCTTTAAGGTTCGAGCAAACGCTTTAAATAAACTTTCGATTTTATGGTGATCATTGTCACCTTCAGTTGCAATATGCAGTGTTATTGCCATAGCGTAACTGATGGAATAGAAGAAATGTTCAACCATTTGCGTACTCATGTCACCCACTTTAGGTGTTATAAACTGTGCAGAAAACTTGAGGTATGGACGACCTGAAATATCCATTGCACATTTGGCTAAACATTCATCCATTGGGATCACTGAGGCATAACGGGTAATGCCGCGTTTATCACCAAGTGCCTTTTTTAAGGCTTCCCCTAAAGCGAGTCCGGTATCTTCGATTGTGTGATGATCGTCGATATGTAAGTCGCCTTTAACTTGGATATTGAGCTTTATACCACCATGCGTAGCTATCTGATCTAACATATGGTCAAAAAAACCAATACCGGTATTAATTTTGCTACCGCCTTGGCGATCAAGCCAAACTTCAACTAGTATCTTAGTCTCTTTGGTATTACGTTCAACTTTAGCATAACGATCGTTGGTCGTTAAGCGTTGAGCAATTTCATTCCAATTTAGACTTTCAGGATGATAATGTAAGCCTTTTATTTGCATATTTTCAGCTAGTTGCATATCGGTGACCCTGTCACCAATAACATAGCTGTTATCTTTATCCAATTTACCACTGGTCAAGTAAGGCAACACTAATGTGATTTTAGGTTTTCTGCATTCACAATTATCATCAGGAAAGTGTGGGCAAATAAGGACTTGTTCAAAGTTAACTCCCTGTGATGCCAATATTTGCATCATCAGATTATGTGGGCCATCAAAATCTGCTTGCGGATAACTATTTGTACCTAGACCATCTTGATTGGTGACCATTATTAATTTATAGCCAACTGCTTGTAGTTTTAGCAGTGCAGGAATCACATTAGGTTCAAAAGCAAGTTTATCAAAGCGGTCAACCTGAAAATCAATAGGTGGTTCGGTAATTAAAGTACCATCACGATCAATAAATAAGTATTTTTGTAACATTATTGCTCCTGGTTAATCGCTTTTAATGCTGAAATTACAGCTTCACACTCGGCTTGAGTGCCAATGGTTATACGAGTCATATTATTAATACCGGTTGATTTGCTCTGATCTCGTAAAATAATTCCCTGATTCCATAATTTATTAAAGACGTCTTTTCCATCCTGAAATTTAACACATAAATAATTTGATGCACTAGGATAAACTTGTTCAACAGTAGCTAGTTTTGCCAGTGCATTAGCAAATTTCTGTTTTTGATTATTCATATTTAGCACATGCAACTTCATATTGTTAATGCCTTCTTTACTTAATGCTTGCGCGGCAATATCAGCGACAGGTACCGCTAATGGATATGGTGCAATCACTTTTTGTAAGGCATCAATAACCGGTTTATTAGCAATGGTAAAACCACAACGCAAACCAGCTAAAGCGTAGGCTTTAGATAAAGTTCGTAAAATAACTAAATGTGGGTAATTTACTAACCAAGTTACCACACTAGCTTGTGGTGAAAACTCAATATAGGCTTCATCAATTACTACCAATGCTCGATCTTTTGCCATAGTCAGTAAGGTTTTAATGCCTTCTGGGTTAATTAAATTACCGGTTGGATTATTCGGTGAACAAACATAAATTAATTTAACTGTATCGAGATTGTTTTTAATTCCTTCAAGATCGAGCTGCCACTCAGCATTAGTGGGTACAGTTTTAGTTTTGATACCAAGTGTTTCGGCACTAACTTGGTACATACCATAAGTTGGCGGACAATATAAAATGCTATCTTGCTGTGGTTCACAAAAAGCCCGCATTAGCAGTTCAATTGCTTCATCAGCACCACGGCTAACTATCAGTTGTTCTGGTTTAACACCGGCATACTGTGCATAACGAGTAATCACAGATTCTGGTTGTGGTTCGGGATAACGATTTAAGGTTTGCTGGGTTAATTCAAAATGTGGCGCCACCGGATATTCATTGGCGTTGAGCCATACATTGCCATTACCGCCAATACGGCGAGCCGATTGGTAGGGTGTTAACTGTTGTACATTTTTCCTGACTAATTGATTAATATCCATTTTCCCCCCTAATTATGCTTGTTTGGCTTTTAAGACTGCTAAACGAAGGGCAACAGCTTGCTTATGTGCTGTCAGTTGTTCTGCTTGCGCCATCAGTTCAACGGCATTGCCAATGGCTGTTAATCCATCGGGTGATAATTTTTGCACTGTCATGCGTTTTTGAAAGTCAGCCAGTCCAAGACTAGAATAGGTAGCAGTGTAACCGTAAGTAGGTAACACATGATTGGTGCCAGAGGCATAATCTCCTGCTGATTCTGGCGACCAATCACCTAAAAATATTGAACCGGCACTGTTAATTTTATTAACCAACTCATCGGCATTACTGGTTTGGATAATTAAATGCTCTGGTCCATAACGGTTGCTGATACTAACGCATTGTTCTAGATCTTGTGTGACAATTAAGCGACTTTGTTCTAGTGCTTTTTGTGCAATATCTCGTCTTGATAATTGTGCTAATTGATTATCAACCTCAACGGCGACGGCTTTAGCCATCTTTTCATCTGGCGTTAATAAAACAACTTGTGAATCAGGCCCATGTTCTGCTTGAGATAATAAATCCGCGGCTATAAATGCTGGATTAGCCGAACTATCAGCAATCACCAGCACTTCCGAAGGGCCGGCTGGCATATCAATTGCCGCGCCATCAAGGCGTTGACTGACTTGGCGTTTGGCTTCAGTAACGTAAGCATTACCCGGACCAAAAATCTTATCCACTTTGGGTACGGACTCAGTGCCGAGAGCCATTGCTGCTATAGCTTGAGCACCTCCAAGTTGATAAATTTCCGTTACCCCACAAAGTTCAGCGGCATATAGAATTTCGTCAGCAATTGGTGGGGGTGAACATAAAATGATTTTACGGCAACCGGCAATTTTTGCTGGTGTGGCTAGCATTAATACCGTTGAGAATAGTGGGGCTGAACCACCAGGAATATACAGACCGACAGAATCAATGGATCGAGTCACTAACTGGCATTGTATACCGGGCATTGTTTCCACGGTAATAGTTTGTTTAACTTGCGCTTGATGAAATTTTTCAATATTAGCAACCGCTAATTGCATTGCTTGTTTTAATTCTGCATCAACACGACTTGTGGCTAATTTAATTTCTTGTTGGGTAAGTTTGATTTGTTTGATTTGTACTTTATCAAACTTATTGCTTAAGGCTTTTAAGGCTTCATCACCATTTTGTTTTACTTGCGCTAAAATATCTGTCACCGCTTGACTAATTGAGCCAGATGCCGCCACAGCCGGGCGAGTTAATAATTTTGCTTGTTGTTGATCATTACATTGTTGCCAATAAGAAAGTTGCATATTATTACTCCATCATTTTTTCGATTGGTAGTACTAAAATTGAGCTAGCGCCCAGGGCTTTAAGTTTTTCCATAGTTTCCCAAAACAGTGATTCACTGCTAACCATATGCAGAGCAACTCTATTTTGTTCACCGGTTAATGGCAAAATGGTTGGGTTTTCAGCGCCGGGTAGTAGTGCCACAACTTCGTCTAATACAGCTGTTGGCGCATGTAACATAATATATTTGGATTCTCGTGCCTGAATCACTCCTTGCATACGTGTCATCACTTTATCGATCAATGCTTGTTTAGCAGGGTTCATTTCACCTTGACGTTGAATTAAACAGGCTTTTGATTTATAAATCACCTCGACCTCTTGCAGACCATTAGCTTCTAAAGTTGCCCCGCTAGACACTAAATCACAAATTACATCAGCCAGCCCTGCTCTTGGTGCTACCTCAACCGAACCGTTAAGTAAACAGGTTTTAAATGTCACATTATATTGAGCTAAATAGCGGCGAAGTAGGTGAGGGTAAGTAGTAGCGATACGTAGGTTATTGAGGCATTCAGGGCCGGTATACTCAAAATCACGTGGTGCGGCAATAGATAACCGGCAACCGCCAAAGTCTAAACGGCGTAGTTTTTTATATTGAGGATTTTCCCCTTCAGCTTGTCTATCGAGGACTTCCTCTTCTAAAACATTTTCACCTACAATACCCATATCAACAACGCCATCAATAACTAAACCAGGAATGTCATCATCACGAACACGTAAAATATCAATAGGCATATTTTCAGCAAAAGCAATTAAACGTTGTTCTTGAAGATTGATTTTAATACCACATTGAGCCAGTAATTTTTTTGACTCATCACTTAAACGACCAGATTTTTGCATAGCAATGCGTAAACGTGAATTATCCAACATATTATTCTCCAACTTATCCAAAAAATGTATAAACCACAAACAAAAAACCCTCGGAAGCTTGACCTTCCGAGGGTTTTCTATTTGCTTTCGCGTTATCACCGGAAGATCAAATGTCTTCCAGCACCAAACGCCCGAAGACTATTCAGGGATGATGATGGTGATGATGTTTAATAACTGAAACGCAAAAACAATTCATAAAATACAAACCATTAATTAAATATAAACACAAACTAGTGAACAAAATATAACAGAAATTGATTACTCGCAACTCTTTTTTTATTATTAGTTAAAAATTCACCTAAATATTTGTAATAACGTTAATTTAAAATATTTAAGAAGGTATTGGTTATTTGAATACAATATCAATGTAATAATTAAATAATACCGATTATCACATTAATTAAATAAGTGCTTTCAATTGGTGATTAACTTTATATCGACAGTAGGGCTCGATTTTTTCGATGAATACTGATAGATTTTGTGGGGTAAAACTGCTTTTTATAAAATAGCAACCCTCTCCCGTAATCTTTTAAAATTCAAGAATTTCTTGGAAAGATTTAACGATTTTTTCAAATAATTCAAATTGGTTGGAATTCATAAAAATAGTAATAAATTGGGTATATTCTGTTTTTTCCTTAATTGTGAACTTTTCAATAATATTATTTGCTTGCAGTTCATATACTCGCTGTCCAACGGCTTGTCCAGATAAAAATACTTTGTTGCCAATTTCTTTCCATGATTGGCGGCTGTTAATTTTGAGTTGATCTAAAATAGCGCGATCTTTTTTATCCATATTATTTCACCATGAAAGCAAGTAATAAAGATTGCTTTCAATTGACTATGTTAGTGATTGCATGATTATCGCATAATTATAAATAGAAGCCTAACGCAAGGAAAATCAAATGAAACAAGCCCTAATTATTATTGATGTGCAAAACGACTATTTCCCTAATGGAAAATATAGTTTAATTAATAGCGAAGTAGCATTACAAAATACCTTAAAATTGCAACAATATTTTCGTGTAAAACGCTTACCGATTTACTATATTCAACATATCAAATCCGATCCTAATGCAAATTTTTTTGTTAAAGGCAGTCATGGCGCTAAAATTCACCGTAGCTTATTACCTATTTACCCACACGAATATATTATCCCAAAAGCCTTTCCCAATAGTTTTTACCAAACTGAATTACAACCAAAATTACAACAGGAAAACATCGAACAACTGGTCATTTGTGGCATGATGAGTCATATGTGTGTTGATTCAACTACCCGCATGGCATGTGAACTAAATTATCAACCAATACTAATTCATGACGCCTGTGCTACACGCGATCTACTGTTTGACGATAAGCTTATTCCTGCTCAAACAGTACATAACAGTTTTATGTCTGCCTTAACGGTTTTTGCAGAAGTTGTAAGTTGCAAAAAGTTTGCCGGTATCGAAATTTAAGTAAAGTAATTTTCGTTTTTGGCATAATAAAAATATAATTATTAAAAAGTTAAGAAAGATATTCATTAGATGGTGGATACCTTTCCTTTAATATAATTAATATACTGATTAATAGTTATATATAATTAAAGTTATGCTTTAGTAAGTTTTCGTTGTTTAAGGTAGAAAACACTAAATCGTCCACTACCTAATAATGCCAAACTAATTGATGTTAAAGCCATAAATGCAGGGTATTCCCAGCCACCACCTGTATTACTAAATGACCATCCATTAGCTGAGTGAATAAAACTAATTACTATCATTTGGAGAACGGCTAATGAACTGATAACACGAGTTAAAATACCCAACAGTAATAACGCTCCGCCACCAATTTCAAAAAGTATAGTTAAATAACCCATAAATCCCGGAAAACCAAGTGATTCAAAATATTGTGCTGTTCCTGATGGGGTAAATACAAGTAATTTAGTTAGCCCATGAGCTAAAAACATAAAACCTAAAGCGATTCGTAACCCAAGTGATGCAAAGTCTGTTTGATATTGTTTCATTTTATCTTCCTATAAGTTTAAAAATTATCGACAAAAAATAATTGTTATCATAATAAAAGTTATTTTTTTATGGATAAATAAGATATTATGTGATTTATTGTCCTATTAATTGGGATAATTCTTAAAATTGGTCATGAAAATGAATCGAGCTAACAAGTTTTTAGAAATGACGGTATTTATTACAGTCGTTGATTGTAACAGTTTTATAGAAGCCGCTGATAAATTAAATATATCTAAACAAGCTGTTTCACGTTATATTCAAGCGCTGGAAGAACGGTTACAAGTAAGGTTGTTGCAACGTTCAACGCGTAAAATGGTAGTCACAAATGAGGGACAAAGTTTTTATTGGCAAGCGAAAGCAATAATTAATGCAACTGAAGAGGCTGAAAACTCGTTAAGTTTGGATCAAGCTAGTCCACAAGGAATCTTACGTGTTAATGTCCCGGTTAGTTTCGGAATTTTACATTTAGCACCTTTATGGCAATTATTTCTCAATAAATACCCACAGATAGAATTAGATTTAACTCTATCTGATCGTGTTGTTAATTTGCTAGAAGAAGGTTACGATTTAGTAGTTCGCATAGGTAATTTGGAAAATTCGTCGTTAATTAGTCGCAAATTGGCCACCACTAGGATGATTGTTGCTGCTTCTCCTCAGTATATAGCCCAATATGGTATGCCAATGCATCCTAATGATCTCCGTCAGCATAAAATCATTATGTATAGTCATTGGGCAAGGAAAGAACAATGGGGGTTTTGGCAAAATGGTAACTATAACTCGGTTAATTTAACTGCTAATGTTTATTGCAATAATGGTGATTCATGCCGTCAAATAATATTACAAGGAGGAGGCATTTCAAAACAACCCGATTTTATTATTGGTCAGGATATTAAAGTAGGCAATCTGGTTGAAGTTTTATCAAATTATACAATTGAAGATTATAATATTTATGCTATTTACCCTAGTCGAAAATTATTACCACTGCGCACCCGTTGTTTAATCGATTTTTTAGTAACTGAACTACAGAATCAATCTTGGTAATTTTAAATATATTTTATCAACTCCTTTTTCTATTATTTGAGTTTTGTTTTTATTAGCTAAAGTTATACAATTAAAAATTATTACTTTATGAGCTTTAATTACACTAATATGTCGAAAAGTTATGCTTTTATCTTAGCAATTATTGCTTACCTTATCTGGGGATTAAGTCCAATCTATTTCAAAATGATTGAATCAGTTCCAGCCACTGAAATTATTATTCACCGAATTATTTGGTCAGCGGTCTGTTGTACTTTTTTGATATTTTTTATTAAACAAAAGCAATGGTGGCAGCCATTGTTAACCCATCCCCGATATATAGTAATTCTCTTTGGCACTGGTTTTATGTTATCGATGAACTGGCTTACTTATGTGTGGGCTATAAATAACAACTATATGCTTGAAGCAAGTCTTGGTTACTACATCAATCCGTTACTATCTGTACTATTAGGTACCTTAGTATTAAAAGAAAAAATGCGTAAATTACAATGGATAGCCATTTTTTTAGCTGTAATAGGAGTGATGATTCAAATTATTCTAATGGGACAATTACCATGGATTTCGGTTTTTTTAGCACTAACTTTTGCGTTATATGGACTAATTCGTAAAATTGTACCAATTAATGTTTTATCTGGAATGATGGTTGAAACTTGGACACTGGTACCTGTCACTATAGGTTGGTTGCTATTTCATAGTAATGCAGTGTCATTATCGCCAAGTTTTTGGCATAGCCACATGATTCTGTTGTGTATGTTAGCAGGACCAATAACTCTTATTCCTTTGATTTTATTTAATGTAGCAGCTAAACATCTGCCATATTCTTCAATTGGTTTCTTACAATATATATCCCCAACGTTAGTATTTTTATTAGCAATATTTTATTTTCATGAAAATTTTCAAATTGAAAAACTGTTAACTTTTGCTTTTATTTGGTTAGCATTAATATTATTTAGTTTAGATACCTATTTGATTCGTCGTGGTGGTAAATTTGTTGCTCGATAATATGAATTATTTTTTGCTTTAGCATTAGTAATATTAACTATTAATTTTTGTATTGATGAAAAATGACGCTAACAGTAACTTTGCCAAAAATATAATTTGTACTTCAGCTTGTTTTGTAAGTGCCGATTAAATCCACTCGTTTATGGTTCTGCTAATTTATTGTTGTGTGAATTTACTGTAGAATAGTTTCATTTTTATCTCTTGAATCAGGATTTATGCTTAAATTATGAAAAACACAACTTATAATCCACAAGAAATTGAACAACCTATTTATCAACATTGGGAAGCAAGTGGCTATTTCAAACCTAACGGCAATAAATTAGCGCCAAGTTTTTGCATAGCTATTCCTCCGCCTAATGTTACTGGTAGTTTACATATGGGGCATGCCTTCCAACAAACTATTATGGATGCATTGATTCGTTATCATCGTATGCAAGGTGATAATACCTTATGGCAATCAGGAACCGATCATGCTGGTATTGCAACCCAAATGGTAGTTGAGCGCAAAATTTCTGCTGAAGAGAATAAAACTCGCCATGATTATGGACGTGAAGCATTTATAGAAAAGATCTGGCAGTGGAAAGCTGAATCTGGTGGCAGTATTACTAAACAAATGCGGCGTTTGGGTGATTCTGTTGATTGGGATCGTGAACGCTTTACCATGGATGAAGGTTTGTCCAATGCGGTTAAAGAAGTCTTTGTTAGATTATATCAAGAAGATTTAATTTATCGTGGTAAACGATTAGTAAATTGGGATCCAAAATTACGTACCGCTATTTCTGATCTTGAAGTTGAAAATCGTGAAGTAAAAGGTTCAATGTGGCATTTACGTTATCCATTAGCGGATGGTGCTAAAACATCGGAAGGTAAAGAGTATTTAGTTGTTGCTACTACACGTCCCGAAACGTTATTTGGGGATACCGGTGTTGCGGTAAACCCTGAAGATCCACGTTATAAAGATCTAATTGGTAAATATGTAATCTTGCCTTTTGTTAATCGTCGTATTCCTATCATTGGTGATGAACATGCCGATATGACTAAAGGCACTGGTTGTGTAAAAATCACGCCTGCTCATGATTTTAATGACTATGAAGTCGGGCGACGTCATCAATTACCAATGATTAATATTTTTACTTTCGATGGGGATATTCGTCAACAAGCCGAGGTTTTTGATACTAATGGCGAGCCAAGTGATGTTTATTCGTCCGAACTTCCGACTCAGTTCCAAAAATTGGAACGCTTTGCTGCTCGTAAAGCTGTGGTTGCAGAATGTGAATCAATGGGGATTTTGGAAAAAATTGAACCTCATAACTTAACTATTCCTTACGGAGATCGTGGCGGCGTAGTCATTGAACCAATGCTCACCGATCAATGGTATGTAAAAGCCAAAGTATTAGCTGAACCAGCAATTAATGCAGTGAAAAATGGTGATATTCAATTTGTACCAAAACAGTATGAAAATATGTACTTTTCTTGGATGAATGATATTCAAGATTGGTGTATTTCCCGCCAATTGTGGTGGGGGCATCAAATACCTGCTTGGTATGATCCGCAAGGCAATGTTTATGTAGGGCATGATGAAGCAGAAGTTCGTCGTGAAAATAATCTTGCAAGTAACATTGAATTAACTCAAGACGAAGACGTGTTAGATACTTGGTTTTCATCTGCTCTTTGGACGTTTTCAACACTAGGTTGGCCTGAAAATACTGATGATTTAGCTACTTTTCATCCAACTAATGTTTTAGTGACTGGGTTTGATATTATCTTCTTCTGGGTAGCCAGAATGATTATGATGACCATGCACTTTATTAAAGATGAGCATGGCAAACCACAAGTTCCATTTAAAACTGTTTATGTGACTGGTCTAATTCGTGATGAAGAAGGACAAAAAATGTCAAAAGCTAAAGGAAATGTGATTGATCCTTTAGATATGATTGATGGTATCTCATTAGCAGATCTTATAAAAAAACGTACTCGCAATATGATGCAACCACAACTTGCTGATAAAATTGCTAAGCGGACTGAAAAGCAATTTCCTAACGGTATTGATGCGCATGGTACCGATGCATTGCGTTTTACTTTAGCCGCTCTAGCCACTACTGGGCGAGATATTAATTGGGATATTAAACGTTTAGAGGGTTACCGTAATTTCTGTAATAAACTATGGAATGCTAGTCGTTATGTATTGATGAATACTGAACAAAATGACTGCGGATTTAATGGCGGTGAGTTTGAGTATTCACTAGCTGATAAGTGGATTTTAGCTGAATTTAACCAAACTGTTAAAGTTTATCGAGAGGCCTTTGACACTTATCGTTTCGATTTAGCTGCCAATATTTTATATGAATTTACTTGGAATCAATTTTGTGACTGGTATCTAGAATTTACCAAATCAGTACTTAATAATGGTTCTGCCAATCAACAACGAGCGGCTCGTCATACTTTAATAACTGTTTTAGAAGCTTTATTACGGCTGTCTCATCCAATTATTCCATTTATTACCGAAGCCATTTGGCAAAATGTTAAAGGGTTAATGAATATCACTGCAGATACCATTATGTTACAGCCAATGCCTAAATATGATCACCAATATAGTAATGATGAAGCCGTGGCAGATGCTAATTGGATTAAAGATGCAGTAGTAGCGGTGCGTAATATTCGTGCTGAAATGAATATTGCTCCAAGTAAGCCATTGCAATTATTAATTCGGGAAGCATCGCCAACTGTTCATCGCATTGTGAGTAATAATATTAAGTTTATTGAAGCATTAGCTAAACTATCGGAAATTGTTTTATTAGATGAAGGTGAAACCGGACCATTATCGGTAACTAAATTAGTTGATGGCGCTGAGTTACTCATGCCAATGGCTGGTTTGATTAATAAACAGGATGAACTTGTGCGTTTAGCAAAAGAGATTGAACGTATTGACGGTGAAATTGCTCGCATTGATAATAAGCTTTCTAATGCAAGTTTTGTTGATAAAGCGCCAGCAGCAGTCGTTGCTAAAGAAAAAGAAAAGCAACAAAGTTATATTGATGATAAAGCAAAATTACAACAGCAATATTTAGCGATTAAGAATCTATAACTTGCAGCTAAAAGTCTTTCGTTTTTGAAACGAAAGACTTTTAGCAATATTAAAAATTAGAATTTGTAACCTACACTAAGCATGGCAACCCATGGGTCAAGTTCATATTTAGCTGTTACTTTAGTATTTCCTAGATGAGTTTTTGCTTTAGTTTCAATATCGATATAGCGTAACTGGGCGTTGATTAACCAGTTATCATTGAATGTATAATCAGTACCGATTTGCGCTGCCCATCCCCATGAACTGTCAAGATCTAAACCGTGGAATCCAGCTCTTTTGGCTTCACCACTTAATTTTTCGTCAAAAAAGAAGGTATAGTTAATACCAAGTCCAACATATGGTTGTATTTCATAATTGGAATCAAGAGGGTACCAAACAGCACTCAATGTTGGTGGTAAATGTTTAATTTTACCTAAATGTGCTCCAGCTAATCCAGTTGAATTACCTCCACCAAGTTTTACTTGATGGCTAAAAGGAGTGGCAGCTAATAATTCAACACCAATATTATCAGTTACCATATATTGAAAATTTAAACCAAGCTGGGTATCGTTATCTGCTTTAGCTTTAAGATCACTTTTAGCTCCACCAACTTTTACATGATCACTTTTATCTTTAGGGTGTACATAAACCGGTCCACCACGAACTATTATTTCATTGGCATTATGTGCATAAGCCATTGAACTAGCTAATCCCATTGAGACTAACATAGCTACTGATGATATTTTCATTTTTTGCCTCCTAATTTTAGTTATTATTTACAATTATTACTCATTTTATTTCGATAGAAAAATAGTTACTAAAACTAATAATATGTCACAAATATACAATTTAAAACAAAATCACCAAAAAGGTAACCACAATATTTTTAAAATAATATAATATTAAATTTGATAAATCTGAGATTTATATCAAATTATAAATAAATATATTTAAATTGACAATTTGCATTACAATTTAATTTTATATAGAATGACGAAAAAATTCGGTGGGTTGTTAGCTCAGTCGGTAGAGCAGTTGACTCTTAATCAATTTGTCGCGGGTTCGATCCCCTCACAACCCACCACTTAATATTTTTATTTTCACTACTATTTCTGAGTTAGTTACTTGCCAACTCAGTTATCAGCTGTAATGACTAGTTAAAATAATTCTTATTTACTAATATTGCATTAAATAAATCTTTATAGATTTCTTTAGGGTTGCATTCGCTTTAGTGGAAGTTAAATACTATTTTTAACAACTGTGGATAAAAGATGAATTCGTATTTACTGCTTTTTTTTGCTATTATTTGTGAGGTTATTGCAACTTCTTCGCTAAAACTATCCAATGGTTTTACTAATCTTATATTTTCTATTATTACTATTTTGGGTTATAGCGCATCATTTTATATCCTTTCATTAGCTTTAAAAACAATACCTGTAGGTATTGCTTATGCAATTTGGTCAGGAATTGGTATTGTATTAATTAGTCTAATTGCTTGGTTGTTTTTCAAACAAACATTAGATTTAGCGGCTTTGATTGGCATGGGCTTCATTATGTTTGGTGTGGTTATTATTAATTTATTTTCTAAAGTATCCGGACATTAATAGTTATTTATTAATAACTAAAAACATCTTTATAATTGATCTACAAATAATCGTAACTTAAGTATATACTTATTATAATTTTTAATTGATTTTTGCTTAGTGTTTATGAGCAAATAACATTATGATCGATAAGTTTATCATTTAGGATATAAAGGATATTAGAGTATGATTATAGGTAATATTAATTATTTGGATTTAGTCCCATATTTACCAGCCAAAATAAAACAATCTATTGAATATGTAAAAAATAATGTTAATGATAATACCCCAGTTGGTCGGTATGAAATTGATGGTAATAAAATATTTTTTATGGTGTCAGACAGTACTTCTCGTCATATTCATGAAGCAAATCCTGAATATCATAACAAATATATTGATGTGCAAATTATTTTAGCAGGTGAGGAAGGAATGGCGATTAGTACTTTACCCCCACATACAAAGATGTTAGATGATAAACTAGCTGACAATGATATTGCTTTTATTGAAACACCTAGTGAAGAGACTATGTTCGTATTGCATGCAAACGATTTTATTGTATTTTTACCACATGAAGTTCATAAACCACTTTGTGCTATTGGTAATAAGATTACAACTATACGTAAAGTTGTGATTAAAATCGCATTGGATTATTTATAATTAAAACAAGGATAATAGGTAATAATATGACGACAAAAATAGCTATAATTGGCGAGTGTATGATTGAATTGTCAATTAAACCCGATTCAACTACTCGTAGTTTTGGTGGTGATACTCTTAATACTTCAGTGTATTTATCGCGTTTATTGCATAATAAAGATTTTTCAATTCATTATGTAACCGGTTTGGGAACAGATCCTTTTAGTCAAGAAATGCTTGACAGTTGGCAGCAAGAAAATATTAAAACCGATTTAGTGCAAAGAATGGCAAATAAAATGCCTGGTCTTTATTCTATAGTTACTGATGAACAAGGTGAAAGATCATTTTATTATTGGCGTAATGATGCCGCCGCAAAATTTTGGTTAAAAACTGCAGAAACTGACAATATTACCAAGCAAATTGCACTGTGTGATTATATTTATTTAAGTGGTATTAGTATTGCGATTCTAGATGCTGAAAGTATTCTTAAATTACTTGATGTGTTAAAAAAAGTTAAAGCTAATGGTGGTAAAGTTGTTTTTGATAATAACTTCCGTCCACGTTTGTGGAGTAGTCTAGATTTAGCTCGTAGTGTGTATGCCGATATTCTGTCATACACAGATATTGCCTTTTTGACTTTAGATGATGAAGATCTATTGTGGGGTAAATTACCTTATGAACAAGTTATTGAGCGAACTAAAAAATTTGGTGTGACTGAAATTATTATCAAACGCGGTAGTGAAAGTTGCATTATTGAATCAGTTGCAGGACGATTTGATGTTCCTGCAAATAAAATTGCTAAGAAACAAATCGTTGATACTACAGCTGCAGGTGATTCATTCAGTGCTGGTTATTTAGGAGCAAGATTAACTGGAAAAAGTCCATCACAATCAGCAGTCCAAGGTCATTTAGTTGCAGGGACAGTTATCCAATATCGTGGAGCTATTATTCCTTTAGATGCTACACCAAAGTTACTCAATTAATTTTATTTAATAACAACAGTTAATAATGACTGTTGTTATTAAAATTAATAATATCTACAAAAAATTTTAAAACTCTTTTCAATATATTGGTTTCACAATATTACTAATTAAGGCTATTGTTAGTGTATGTTTAGCTATACAAGATGTTTCAGGTAAGTACAAGTTTTAGTATATAGATATAGCAAAACGTATTCGGATATATAATAGTGTATTTCGATAATTAATACTGGTATAATATACAGTTAATCTGTTATTTGAATTGTCTAAAAAACATACTTAAGAAGAGATTCATGTCAATTAAAGATATCGATATTCGCGGTGCGAGAACGCACAATTTAAAAAATATAAATGTAATTATTCCTCGAGATAAGCTAGTAGTAATTACCGGGCTTTCAGGTTCAGGTAAATCTTCATTGGCGTTTGATACACTTTATGCAGAAGGGCAGCGACGTTATGTAGAGTCTCTGTCACCATATGCTCGTCAATTTTTATCTCTAATGGAAAAACCAGATGTCGATCATATTGAGGGACTTTCACCAGCAATATCGATTGAACAAAAATCAACTTCGCATAATCCTCGTTCAACGGTAGGAACTATCACTGAAATATATGATTATCTGCGTTTACTTTTTGCTAGGATAGGCGAACCACGTTGCCCAAATCATAATTTACCTCTGGCTGCACAAACAGTATCACAAATGGTCGATAGCATAATGGCATTACCTAGCGAAAACCGTTATATGCTCCTTGCTCCAGTGGTAACTGAACGCAAAGGGGAATTTGTAAAGTTATTTGAACAGCTAGCTGCCAGTGGTTATATTCGCGTAAGAGTTGATGGGGATGTTTATGATCTTTCTGATCCGCCTACGCTTGAATTACAAAAAAAACATACTATTGAAGTTGTAGTTGACCGTTTTCGTATTCGCGATGATCTTAAATTACGATTGGCTGAGTCGATCGAAACTGCATTAGCCATAACCAATGGTATTATCAAAGTCGCTAATTTGGATGATCCTAATGCAGAAGAACAATTATTTTCTGCTAATTTTGCTTGTCCTATTTGTGGTTATAGTATTTCTGAACTGGAGCCACGATTATTTTCATTTAATAATCCTGCGGGTGCTTGTCCCGAATGTGATGGCTTAGGAGTACAACAGTATTTTGACCCTAAACGCATAGTGTTAATGCCTGAGGTCTCTCTAGCTGCTGGAGCGATTAAGGGTTGGGATCGTCGAAATTTTTATTATTTTCAGATGTTAAAATCTCTAGCTGATCATTATAAGTTTGATATTGATCTGCCATATGTAGAACTACCGGAAAAAATAAAAGATATTCTGTTAAATGGTTCTGGCAATACTGAAATTGAATTTGTTTACACTAATGATCGTGGTGATGTGGTAAAACGCAAGCATCCATTTGAAGGAATTGTTAATAATCTAACTCGCCGTTACAAAGAAACTGAATCACAAACTGTACGCGAAGAGTTAGCTAAATTCATTAGTAACCGGCCTTGCCCAACTTGTGGCGGTTCTAGGTTATGTACTACAGCACGCCATGTGTTTATCAATGATACTAATTTACCTACCATTAGTGATTTAAGTACTCAACAAGCTAAAACCTTTTTTGATAAATTACAACTTACTGGGCAACGAGCACAAATTGCTGAAAAAATCTTAAAAGAAATAAATGACCGATTACAATTTTTAATTAATGTTGGGCTAAATTATTTAACCTTATCCCGTTCAGCTGAAACTCTTTCTGGTGGAGAGGCACAACGTATCCGTTTGGCGAGTCAAATTGGTGCAGGACTCGTTGGTGTTATGTATGTACTAGATGAACCTTCAATTGGTTTACATCAGCGGGATAATAGTCGTTTAATTAATACATTAACCCATTTGCGTGATTTAGGTAATACCGTGATTGTGGTTGAGCATGATGAAGAAGCTATTCTGGCAGCTGATTATGTCATCGATATTGGACCTGGAGCAGGAGTACATGGCGGCGAAGTGATCGCCCAAGGAACACCAAAACAAATTATGGATTGTAAACAATCTTTAACTGGCCAATATTTGTCAGGTCAGCAACAGATTGATATTCCTAAGAACAGAAATAAAGTCGATAAAAAGCGAATGTTGTCGCTAATAGGTGCAACCGGAAATAATCTTAAAGATGTTACATTAAATATTCCAGTAGGATTATTTACATGTATTACAGGTGTATCTGGTTCGGGTAAATCAACATTAATTAATGATACTCTTTATCCTTTAGCTCAAAATGAATTAAATGGAGCAGAAAAAACTGAAATTGCGCCATACAAGGCAATTAAGGGACTCAATTTTTTTGATAAAGTTATTGCCATTGATCAAAGCCCAATAGGACGTACACCACGATCTAATCCAGCCACTTATACTGGATTTTTTACATCTATTCGTGAATTATATGCCGGAGTACCTGAATCTAGAGCTCGTGGTTATAATCCTGGTCGCTTTAGTTTTAATGTGAAAGGGGGGCGCTGTGAAGCTTGTCAAGGTGATGGATTAATCAAAGTCGAAATGCACTTTTTACCAGATATTTATGTGCCATGTGATCAGTGTCATGGTGCTCGCTATAATCGTGAAACTCTCGAAATAAAATATAAAGGTAAATCAATTAACCAAATTCTTAATATGACGGTCGAAGAAGGCAGAGAATTTTTTGATGCTGTGCCTATGATATCACGTAAATTACAAACACTAATTGATGTAGGTCTTTCATATATAACTATCGGGCAATCAGCAACTACATTATCAGGTGGTGAAGCGCAACGGGTTAAACTTGCTAAAGAATTATCTAAACGTGATACTGGTAGTACCTTATACATTTTAGATGAACCCACAACAGGTTTACATTTTGCCGATGTTAAACAACTGCTTATACAATTACATTCACTACGTGATAAAGGCAATACAATTGTAGTAATTGAACACAATCTGGATGTAATAAAAACCGCCGATTGGATTATAGACTTGGGTCCTGAAGGTGGTGATGGTGGTGGAGAAATTATAGTTGAGGGAACTCCAGAAGAAGTGATTAAGTCGAAAATATCTTATACTGGTCAATATTTAAAACCAATATTACAAAAAAATAAATAAAATAATGCTGATTATTTAATGTATTAGTAAAATGAATAAGAGGCATTTTGATTTATTTGGATAATAATATGATTAATGACTAAGGCAAATTTTTTATGTTAAACTGCATAAGATGTTATCAATGATAGTTATTAACCTAAATTAACTATATAAAGAGGGGTTATTTTGACATTATACATTGTGATGATGATCATCATCGCCTATCTTTGTGGTTCACTTTCTGGTGCAATGATTATTAGCCGTATTATGCATCTACCCAATCCTGCTGAATATGGGTCGCATAATCCTGGGGCAACCAATATGCTACGGATTAATGGTAAATTGCCTGCGGTTATGGTATTAATTTTTGATATGTTTAAAGGTGCCATACCGGTTTATATTGCTTATCGTTTAGGGATTGCGCCTTTCTTTTTAGGTATTATTGGTATTGCTGCTTGTTTAGGCCACATTTTTCCATGCTTCTTTCATTTTAGAGGAGGTAAAGGTGTGGCCACAGCCTTAGGTATAATGATGCCAATTGGTCTTGATTTCACTGGTTGTTTTATTGTTACTTGGTTAATAGTATTGTTAGTTACTGGTTATTCATCTGTTGCTGCAATTGTTGGTTTTCTCTTAGCACCATTTTATGTTTGGTTATTTAAACCAGAACTTACTTTGCCAGTGGCCATGTTGTCATGTTTAATTATTATTCGCCATAGCAGTAATATTATGCGTTTGTGCAAAAATGAAGAACCCAAAAGTTTACCTTTGAAGAAGCGTTGAATTTTACAAAAGTTTGCTATTAACGTAATTAACTTATTTACAGCCTAATATTACTTAGTTATATAAATAAGTAATCCTTGGTTTGTTTTCGAAATAATTATAATTAAAATAAAACAATAGAATATTTCTTGTTTTATAGAGTATTGAAACAAGGTATTATTAGCGCTTAATAAAATTATAGTGGAAAAAAATCAATTCATGCAAATTAGCCCATTATTAGAATCACTTATGGAAGCTTTACGTTGTTTACCTGGAGTTGGGCCAAAATCAGCTCAACGAATGGCTTTTCAATTATTACAACGTAATCGCCAGGGAGGCATTCAATTAGCGCATGTTTTACACGAAGCAATGCTAAATATAGGTCATTGTAAAGAGTGTCGAACCTTTACTGAACAAGAAATTTGTAATATCTGTAATAATATTCGTCGTCAAGGAAGCGGGCAATTATGTGTAGTTGAAACTCCTGCAGATATTGTTGCTATTGAACAAACTGGGCAGTATAGTGGTCGTTATTTTGTGTTACTTGGTCATCTTTCTCCTTTAGATGGTATTGGTCCAAGTGAAATTGGTTTGGATCTGCTTAAACATCGGTTATCTTCTGAATCCATCAATGAAGTCATTTTAGCTACTAACCCGACAGTTGAAGGCGATGCAACAGCTAATTTTATAGCCCAAATGTGCGCTGAATATAATGTTATAGCAACACGTATAGCGCATGGGGTACCTGTTGGTGGTGAGCTAGAAATGGTTGATGGCACAACCTTGTCACATTCATTTGTAGGGCGTCAGAAAATTGAATTTTAACATTGTTTATTTTTTTAGAAATTTAGTGTATTCAATATGTAGTTGTTGTAAAAGTTAATAGATATGAAGCATGAGGGATTATATGAAATATAAAGCTGTAGCTTTTGATATGGATGGAACATTACTTGCTAGTGATCGTCTTGTTTTACCGGAAACAATCGATGTGCTTGAAAAAATTAGTGCCAAGGGTGTAAAAGTTATTTTAGTATCCGGTCGTCATCACTCTGTGATTTATCCGTATTATTATCAGTTAAAACTGGCAACACCAGCGATTTGTTGTAATGGTTCTTATCTTTATGATTTTGAAAAAAATACCACCCTTGCCGCCAAACCAATGACAAAAGAACAAGCAAAATTGCTTTTAAAACTGGTTAATTCTTATGGTGTGCATACTTTGGTATATACTGATAAGTTTATGACCTATGCAGTGCTTGACGATCATCTGCAAGGATTTTTCAAGTGGGTTAACTCGTTACCAAAATTTTTGCAACCAGAAATCAAAAAAATTGATAACTTCGAAACGGTCATTGATGAAGCAAATGCAATTTTTAAATTTGCCACTAGTAGTCATGATCTACCGGCATTACGTAAATTTTCTGCAGCTGTCGATGCCGAAAATATGTTTTCATGTGAATGGTCATGGTCTAATCGTGCAGATGTTGCAGTGAAAGGTAATACCAAAGGAAGTGGATTAAAACATTGGGCCGAACATGAACAAATCGATTTAAGTGAAATTGTTGCTTTTGGTGATAGTTATAACGATATTAGCATGTTAACAATTGCCGGACTAGGAATAGCAATGGGCAATGCGGATGCTGATGTGAAAGCGCAAGCTAATTATGTCATTGGCGATAATAATAGTAACAGTATTGCTACTGAACTTAAAAAACTCTTTTTATAATTAATTCAACTAGAATTGTGTTTGAAATTCTTTACCAAGATAATAATTTAATTGCGATCAACAAACCTTCAGGTTGGTTAGTCCACCGTAGTTGGTTAGATAAAAATGAAAGCATAGTTGTTATGCAAACTTTGCGAGACCAAATTGGGCAACATGTGTTCCCTGTGCATCGCCTCGACCGTCCTACCTCAGGGGTTTTATTATTTGCTCTTTCTAGCGAGGTAGCACGATCGCTTTCTGTCCAATTTGCTTCTAAACAGATTGAAAAAACTTATCTTGCAATAGTACGCGGTTATGTCAATGACGAAGCAATAATTGATTATCCTTTAATCGAAGAGTTAGATAAAATCGCCGATAAGTTTGCCAATAAAAATAAATCTGCTCAAGAAGCGGTATCATTTTGTCGGGGATTAGGTAAAATAGAAGTTCCTCTTAAAGTCGGTAAATTTGCAACAGCTAGGTATAGTCTAGTCGAATTAAAACCTCAAACTGGGCGTAAACATCAATTACGTCGACATATGAAACATATTTTCCATCCTATTATTGGTGATAGTAAATATGGTGATCTACACCAGAATCGAGCTTTTACTCAATATTTCGATATTAAGCGACTGATGTTGTATGCAAGTTCTCTTAAAGTTACTCATCCCATTACCCATAAACCAATAATTATTAATGCTAAGTTAGAACCAAGTTGGCAAGATATTTTATTAAATTTTAAATAGCAATTTAATACTATTTACAACCTAACTTGTTTTGACGATATTAATGGCTTAGATTAAACTATTCGAAAAAATTCTATTTCCAAAATTTCATTATGATCCCTAGACTTTCAATATCACCTCAAATCAGTGAGGTTACATTAAGTTACTTAAAAATACTGAAAAAGTCAGGTTTTACTGGTGATATAGACTGTGATTATGCTTCTCGGTTAACAATGGCTACCGACAATAGTATTTATCAGCTTTTACCTCAAGCTATCTTATTTCCTCGTTCGACTGATGATGTCAGAATAATCACTATACTGGCTCAGAAACATGAATTCCAAACGATAAAATTCACGCCAAGGGGTGGGGGCACAGGTACCAATGGACAATCACTTAATGATGGCATTATTGTAGATATGTCCCGCCACATGAATAGAATATTAGAAGTCAATTTGACTGAAGGTTGGGTAAAAGTTGAAGCTGGAGTGATTAAAGATCAGCTCAATCAATACTTAAAACCACATGAATACTTTTTTGCACCAGAATTATCAACTAGTAATCGTGCAACTATTGGGGGAATGATTAATACTGATGCTTCAGGCCAAGGTTCAATGGTATATGGTAAAACTTCCAATCATGTTTTAGGAGTAAAGGTTGTTTTAGTAAATGGAGATATTTTAGAAACCGGGAAAAAAACAGAGCAAGAAATACAACAATTAATTACTTCTTCACCAATTTACCGTACTGTCTACGATTATTGTAAAGACCATCGGCAGTTAATATTAGATAAATTTCCAAAGCTAAATCGCTTTTTAACTGGTTATGATCTTAAACATGTTTTTAATGATAATTTAACTGAGTTTGATTTAACTCGGATTATTACCGGAAGTGAAGGATCATTGGCTTTAGTAACTGAAGCTAAATTAAATATTATTCCATTACCTAAATATCGTTTACTTATTAATATTAAATATGATTCTTTTCAATCAGCCTTAAACAATGCACCATTTTTAGTGCAAGCAGAAGCTTTGTCTGTAGAAACTGTTGATTCAAAAGTGTTAGGATTGGCTAAAGAAGATATTATTTGGCAGTCAATTAAAAATTTGATTACCGACGTTGCTGGTCATGATATGCAAGGTATCAATATAGTTGAGTTTGCTGGTGATGACTATGAACTAACAAAAAGTAAAATGGATAAGCTTTGTCATCAACTCGATAATCTTATGGTGAATCATACGATTGGTATAATCGGTTATCAAACCTGTGTTGAACTTGCAGAAATAGAAAAAATCTATGCCATGCGTAAAAAAGCGGTTGGTTTATTAGGTAATGCTAAAGGTGTTCGTAAACCAATTCCTTTTGTCGAAGACACCTGTGTACCACCACAACATTTAGCCGCTTATATTTCTGAATTTCGGGCTTTACTGGATAGTCATCATTTGACTTATGGTATGTTTGGACATGTCGACTCCGGCGTGCTTCATGTTCGTCCGGCTTTAGATATGTGTGATCCGGAACAAGAAAAATTGATGAAACAGATTTCTGATCAAGTGGTTGCATTAACCGCCAAATATGGTGGGTTATTGTGGGGAGAACATGGAAAAGGTTTTCGTAGTGAATATAGTCCTGCTTTTTTTGGTGAAGAATTGTATCGAGGACTTAGAATAATTAAAACAGTATTTGACCCAGAAAATCGATTAAATCCAGGAAAAATTTGTTCTTCATTAAATGTTGAAGAACCAATGTTATCCGTTGATTCAACGACTCGTGGTTTTTATGATCGACAAATTCCAGTTAGTGTAAAAACGGTTTTTCATGGTGCAAGTGAATGTAATGGTAATGGTTTGTGTTTTAATTTCGATGTAAATAGCCCTATGTGTCCTTCGATGAAATTATCCGGCAATCGTGTTTATTCTCCAAAAGGGCGAGCAGCATTAGTACGAGAATGGCTTCGTTTAATGATCCAATCAGGAATAGCTACGACAGAACTTAATACTATTTATCCTAAAAAGGATAGCATTCTAGTTGGTTTTGTAAAAAAGATTAAAAACTCTTGGCGAGCTAAGCATGGTGAATATGATTTTTCACATGAAGTAAAACAATCGATGGATTATTGTTTATCCTGTAAAGCATGTGCAACACAATGCCCAATTAAAATTGATGTACCTGATTTTAAAGCACGATTCTTACAACTTTATCACACTCGTTATTTGCGACCAATTCGTGATTATTTGGTAGGAAATATTGAATCTTATCTACCACTAATGGCTAAAGTTCCAAGGTTTTTTAATTTTTTTATGAAAATGTCTATAACAGAATATCTGACTAATAAAATTGTTGGTATGACTAACTTGCCATTACTATCAACACCGACACTTAAAAAGCAATTAGTAGGGCACAGTACAGCTAATATAAATCTTAAACAACTACAACAATTATCAAGTGTAGAAAAGGCAAATTATATATTAGTAGTACAAGATCCGTTTACTAGTTACTACGATGCCAAAGTAGTATTCGATTTTATCTGTTTGGTGGAAAAATTAGGTTTCAAACCTGTATTATTACCATTTGTTCCTAATGGTAAGGCGCAACATATAAAAGGATTTTTAAAACAGTTTGCTAAAACTGCACAATCGTCTTCTGATGTTTTAGCACAAATAGCGCAATTAGGTATTCCGATGGTAGGAGTTGATCCAGCTTTAGTCTTGTGTTATCGAGATGAATATAAACTTATATTACAGGAAAAGTTAGGTAATTTTCAGGTGTTACTTTCTCATGAATGGTTGACTAATGTTGCTGATAAGGTCACTAGTACTTCTCAAATACAGCAAACAAGTGTTGAAAAATGGTATTTACTAGGGCATTGCAGTGAAACCACGCAATTACCTGCAAGTAATCAACAATGGCAACAAATTTTTAAACAGTTTGGTGCGGAATTACAATCTATCAGTGTTGGTTGTTGTGGTATGGCAGGAACCTACGGGCATGAAGTTAAAAATCTCCATGCATCAAAAAAACTTTACCAACTCTCGTGGCAAAAAGCGTTAGCTAAATATCCAAATGAGCGTTGTTTGACTACGGGGTATTCCTGTCGTAGCCAAGTAAAACGATTTGACAAACTAATACTAAAACATCCTATTCAAGCTTTATTAGAATTAATATCTGTTAGTTAATTTTTGCAGTTTTATATAGAATTTGTAATTAACCTTAATCAGGTTTATTTAAAAGATAGTTAATAATTTCTTTTTAATATGGATCGATTCAAAATTATTTATATAAAAACTAAATGATTGCTGTATTTATAGTCTATTTAACCTTGACGTCTAAACAAGCCAATGCTACTATTTGCCACCTATTCAGAAAGACCACTATGGCGCGTTGGCAGAGTGGCCATGCTGCGGATTGCAAATCCGCCTACCTCGGTTCGACTCCGGGACGCGCCTCCATTAAAATATCAAATAAACCAATAGATTAAATAAATAATTATTTAAAGAATACTTCACTTGGAATTTATTTAGAATATACAGTTAGGATAAATTTCCTTTTTTAGGTGGATTAAAAGTTGATGTGGCTTTAACTAGATATTATGAGATAAACTCAGCTACTTGCAAGTGAAATAATACAAAATTTTTTTTGTACCTAAAAGAGATAATGATTATTTGTTATATATTGGTATTAAACCTTTGCAAGAAAAAAAGTACTATTGCTTATTGAGACAAGAACAATAGTATAAGAAGGCAAAAGAATATAAAGGCACGCCTTTTATGCTTTATCCAGAAAAATAGTAAATTTAATATTATATTTCAAACCGCTCTCGAAGCGGATTTTTTATGGCTAAATTTAAGTAACAGTGCCCATAACCTTTGTAATTCTTATCAGGATATTACGTTTAGGTCTTTCATATTAACATTTCCCTCATAACCTCAACACAATCTAAATAAATCTGGGGTGATATACATTTGGGGGATTCTCAAGAATTGGTTGCAATTCAAGACACACTTAGGTGTGATGCTCAATACTAGTTCACTTATGCTTTGGTTGACATTGATGAATAGTTGAATGCTATTTTATAAATAATACAATTATGTTATTTTTAATTGAGATTACATAACTGATTAAGGAAATAAAAAATGAATAACTTAATTTCAATGATGAAAAATATGGCTAATAATAGCCAATATACCATAGATATTGTGGTTTTTTTTAATGCTAATAATATAAGAATTACAATGAAAGATGTAATAATAGATCGTTTTAAAGATAATGACTATAATATTATAGTACATAAAAATGGATATAACCCTTGCAGCGCAAACGTCATGGACTCTATCTATGGTGGAGATTTAAGAAACCAAATTGAAAAAAGATTAGTAAGCCCTGATGTAACAGATTTTAATGTATCAGTAATTTCTGGCTAAATCTTATTGTCATGATATTGAAACGCTTAATGTACATTTATTGTAATTTTATTCATCTACAACAAACCCTAACTGTTAGGTAAGGGTTTTATTGTCTTTTTTGAGAAGAAATAAACACTTTACAAGCTCACCTATTTCCACCTTTGCTTGTGCATTAGTTGTAATAGCAGCTAGTTATTTCAACTAGGATTTTGAGTTTGCTTGTGGTATTGCTGGTTTAGCTAGCTGGTCAGGTGCAACATTAATTGAAGCATTAGAAGAACGATTGACAAATAAAGTTAAAGGAGATGAACCATGAAAGTAACCGTGTATTTTATATTAGAAGAATTTACACGCTCAACAACATCGGGCATATTAAAGATTAATAACTCAGTACCAATAAATTAATGCCGAATGTGCAATTAACAGCTATTAAACTTGAGTTCATAAGGGGCTAGCATTGGGTAAACCGATTAATATCACATCCGGCTATCGTTGCGCATGCATTAAACGCTCGTGTAGGCGGGGTATCAACATTAATTCAGAAAAACAGGAAAAGTAATTAAACGTAACATAATGACTTAATGCTTGAGTGAATGAAAGAAAAAAGATGTAAATAGTATGTCAGGTAGATTATTAAGACGATGTGGCAAAGAGAAAAAGCCAGAGTTAACAAATAGAATAGAAAAACTTGAACTATAATCACAATTCGAATTACTAATATGGTCAAGCCCGAAATTGGAATCCTCATTTCTTAACTATGGATTTGGTGGTCTAGTAAATACCGATGTGGTTGGTTATCAGGTTCCTGTTTTAACTTGGAAAACGTGAGATTGATGGCAGGGTAATTAATACCAGTATTTATTCAGAAGATCAACTATAAGTGAATTATGCAATTAATTGAAGGTCAAAAAGGCGGAAAAAAGCAGCATAATCCCTATTAATAACCTGATAATTTTCATCTAACGTCAAACTTAAAGTATTACTAACATTAAGTGAAGGTGAGGTTCAAGGCGATTTAACTTCACAAAATTTTGAGGTGTTAAATGGGAGTTTCGTAACGGGTCTTAAACTCAAGATTATATCTAAGGTATTCCGGAAATTAGTAATGAAATAAAAGCTAATTATGTTGTGAAGGCAGAAAAACCTAGGGTACGTTTATTTTCTAAAATAGTTGAGAATAAGTTCATCATATATAGTAAAAGTATTATCATTAAAAAATGAAATTAAAGAATTTCATTTTTTTAAGAACGTAGATTGAAAAAAAACTTGAATTTATTGAAAAAATTAAATAAATAAATAAAAGTAAATAATTTTGGACTTCCAATAAGTTAAATTTAGTTAATATGCCTATTATTATATAAATCCAACACACATGAATTAGATATATACCAAAAACACAATTACTCAATACCATTATAAATGGTCTTTTTTTATCCAAGAAATTGATATTTTTAAGAAAAAGGAAAAATAAACAACTAGAGATAGCTATATACAATGATGTTGAATACCAATGATTTTCCTCAATAAAGTTGTTTTGAGATTTATCTAAATAAATCTCAACTATGATTGTTATGCTTATTAATAAAAAGAGTAGAAATTGGTTTCCATAATTACGATTAAATCGATTAATTGCTATATATCCAAATAAAAAATAACTTAAATAAGGGCCAGTAAAATCGTTACCCATTAAATTCAATATAAACATGTCAGGAAGTATTGATTTAATGAAAAAATTTCCTTGATTTAATAGAAATCCTATTAGGATTAGGAATAGAATGCTTTTAGTTGAAGAATTTTTCACCAAGTTACTAACAAAAGGTGTGACAAGATACAACAATATAATTGGATACATAAACCATAAATGAATAGCAGAGCCATAATTTGTTGGGTATATACCATTATGATATTTAATGGAAGTTTTGATTATTGATGCAAACGAAAGATCTGTTGTTATAAATTCACTAATGATATTAGTTAAAATTGCAAATAGAATTAATACAATCATAAAACGTAAAGTTTTTTGAATGTAAAATTGCCGAATATTATTTGTATAATCTCTTGATAATAAAAGCCCCCCAGAAATCATAAAAAAAAGAGGAACAGCCATGCGATCAACTGAGTAAAAAAAACTTTTTACTAATAAATTATCTAGAGGAATATTTTCATGACAGTGAGTAAAAACAACTAAAAATATTGCAATAACTCTAATATGATCAAGGTAATAAATTCTATTGTCTACCATAACAATAATGTATTTTTTAATTTATATAATTTTTCTAGGGATGTTAAATATTCCCTTTTAATAAGTCAATAAAAAAATAGAAATTGAAAAATGTTATTTAAATTATAGTATTATTATTCAATCAGTTTATTAATTGTGGGATATTTTAGATAAAATATAATTATTTATATTGATTCGAATCTAATATTCATTACTATTACTTAGATCATCTATTTCATAACGAAATAGATTAAGTAAATATAAAAGTAGTAAATCAAATACGAAACTGAGAATTTATGGATATTTACAGTAAGAAGTTACCAAGTATTAAGCAATTACAATATTTTATTGCTGTTTGCGAGGAACATAGCTTTAGGGGCGCAGCTAATAAATTAAATGTTAGTCAACCGCCACTTTCAATTCAAATTAAGGAATTAGAAGAAAAACTAGAAGTGAGTCTGTTTTTAAGAAATTCCCACCAAGTTGTTTTGACTAAAGAGGGTGAAGAGTTCAAATCAAAGGTTACTCAAATATTAAGAGAACTATGCTCAGTTACTAAATCCATCAAATCAAATAACGATAATAAGATAACTTTAGGAACGACAAAAACATTAAGTTTTGACTTTATTGATTATTTTAAAGAATTTTTTACAGAGTTTGCTGATGTCATTGAGATCTATAAGCATAATTACACATCGAAAGAATTGCAATTTGAATTGCAGAAAAGGCATATTGATTTTGCTTTTGTGTCTGATTATCAGTCACGAAATGAACATGAAAATTCATTATTGATTTATCGAGAGCCAATGATGTTAGTATTACCGGAGAGTCATCCTAATAGTAAACATAATCAAATTGATCTTAATGATGTGTTAGATTTACCACTTTTTTGGTTTAAACAACATTCCAATCCAAGTTTTTATGAACAATGTGAACAAGTTTTCAAAACTCTTAACCATCCTATAACTCGTCGACCAGAACTGCCTGATAATTTATCTATGTTACTTGAAGTCTCATTAGGTAAAGCGATAATGCTGTTACCGCAATCTATGGCACAAGCAAAATTAGATGGTGTTGTGTATAAACCATTAATTAATAAGCAAAGTGAGAAACTCAAGATTGACATCTATCTTATTTGGCGTCGTGATTTACATCAAACTACATTAACTAAAGCCATAATTGATTACTTTAATGGCAAGTATCTAACTTTAGAAAAATAGTGATTATTTTAAATAAATAATATGCTTAATTATACTGAAAAAAAGCCTTAATCCCTTTGCTTATCTTCTGATATTTATTTCATATCACAAAATAGATATTTCTATAATTTGCTATTTAAGCTTAGTGTTATTGGTGAATACAGCAATAGTATTGCTGTTAACTTAAATAAAACCAAAAAATAGCCATATTACTCGTGTGTCAGTTAATTTTATTTCGATTTTGAGCAGTTAATAGGATTTATAAACTGTTGTGGAGAATAAGTATTATGAAAAAATATTGTTTATATGTAATTACATTGTTTATTTTTGCTTTATATGGGGAAGGGAGTATGGCAGAGATGAAAACGGTTAGTTCATCATTCAGCGCACCAACTGGCATTGCCTTTGATAGTTCAGGTGCCATGTATGTCACTAATTGGTCAGGAAATTCGATCACTAAAATTAAGAATAACACTCAGAAGGAAACAATTTATAGCAATATTTCATCACCAGCAGGAATTGTGATTGATAATAAGGATAATATTTATGTTTCTTCATATGGCGATGACTATATTTTAAAAATAGATACAAATGGCAAAGCCCAAAAAGTTTCAGAAGGTTACCATACACCAACTGGTATTGCATTTTCTAATGATGGTCACTTATTGATTACTAATCGTTCTACTGGTGAGATTGTTAGTCTTGATTTAAACAATGGCAATAAACAGATAATTGCCAAAGGATTATCTACTCCTGTAGGTGTGACTCAACTTCCTGATAATAGTTTAGTGGTTTCACAATATAGTGGTCGTTTAACCTTGATTAAACCAAATGGTGAGCAAATTGAAATAGGTAAAGATTTTGTTCGTCCAGGTGTTGGTATTGTTACTACATCTCCTGACACTGTTGCGGTAATAGATAATGGAGCAGATATGGTACGTAAAATAAATATCAAAACTTATAAAGTTGAAACTATTGCGGCGTCATTATCCGGTGCAGTTGCATTAGCGTTACATAATAATCAATTTTATATTGGGACATGGGGAGATGGCTCTGTACATATGCTTGATAATAATTAAATTAAGTAAATTCTAGTGTTACCATTAAATTGATGATAACTTGATTACTAATATTAGACATGGTACAAATTATCATCAATTCAAATCTCTCATCGAGACCTACAAAATTAAACTAAATATGAATTATTTTAATTATCATGCCAAAGCAAAAAAGCTAATCAAAGATGGTTTACTAGTTAGGTATGAGTTTGTGGATAATTGGAATGGTATTAAACCCGCATTGGTTTTATATTTTAAAGATACTAAACCAATGCCAATTAGAGAATATCGCTGGCAAGAATACCTACCATTAATAAGTAAATAAAATTAGCTTGAATTAGCGTATTCATTAAAGCTATACGTCTTTTGAATTACTAATTTTTATCAAATCTACAATAAATTTGCCAATATTAATGCTAAAGCGTAAAATGCCCATCCTATTTTGCTTAACCTATTACCGTTAAGGTAATACTGACTTGAAATCAGAGGCATTTTTTAATGACAACTTTGTATGCAAAACCAGAATTACTTTCTCCTGCTGGTTCTCTTAAAAATATGCGTTACGCTTTTGCTTATGGTGCCGATGCCGTATATGCAGGGCAACCGCGTTATAGTTTACGTGTGCGTAATAATGAATTTAATCATGAAAACTTAGCTATTGGTATTAATGAAGCGCATGCGCAAGGCAAAAAATTCTATGTTGTAGTAAACATCGCCCCTCATAATTCTAAATTGAAAACATTTATCCGTGATTTAGAACCGGTTGTTAATATGCAACCTGATGCATTCATTATGTCGGACCCCGGTTTGATTATGTTGGTTCGGGAACATTTTCCTGAAATGGAAATTCATTTGTCAGTACAATCTAATGCTGTCAATTGGGCAACAGTTGAATTTTGGCATAAAATTGGTTTAACTCGCGTGGTCTTATCCCGTGAATTATCATTAGATGAAATTGCTGAAATTCGTGAAAAAGTGCCACAGATGGAGTTAGAAGTCTTTATTCATGGTGCATTATGTATGGCATATTCAGGCAGGTGCCTACTATCTGGTTATATTAATAAGCGTGATTCTAATCAAGGAACATGCACTAATGCTTGCCGGTGGGAATACAAGGTTTCTGAAGGTAAGGAAGATGAAGTTGGGCAAATAGTACATAAAAGTGAACCAATCCCAGTACAACAAATAGAACCAACACTAGGTGAAGGACAACCTACTAACAAATTATTTATGTTAGAAGAGTCAGGTCGCCCGGGTGAATATATGCAAGCCTTTGAAGATGAGCATGGCACTTATATTATGAACTCTAAAGATTTAAGAGCTGTCGAGCTAGTAGGTGACTTAACTAAAATCGGAGTGCATTCATTAAAAATAGAAGGGCGTACCAAATCCTTCTATTATTGTGCTAGAACGGCGCAAGTCTATCGCCAAGCTATTGATGCCGCAAGTGAAGGTAAACCTTTTGATCCAAAACTATTAACCGAACTTGATTCATTAGCCCATCGTGGTTATACCGAAGGTTTTTTACGTCGCCATAAGCACGATGAGATGCAAAATTATGTACATAGTCATTCGGTATCAGATCGACAACAATTTGTCGGCGAATTCAGTGGTCAACGTTTAAATGGACTTGCTGAAATTATTGTCAAAAATAAGTTTTCTGTTGGTGATAGTGTGGAAATGATGACCCCGAAAGGGAATATTACTTTTATAATTGAACGAATGGAAAATAAGAAAGGTCAACCAGTGCCAGCAGGGTTAGGGGATGGGCATATTGTCTATATCCCCATTCCAGAAGATATTGACTTAAATTATGCTTTGCTCATGCGTAATTTTGATTAATTTACTGTAACTTAATTTAATTACATATAGCTGTGCTTAACTTGTGCACAGCTATTTTCAAAAATAATTATTGGCGAATTAGATCATCACCAAAACCAATCCATTTATAAGTGGTTAATGCTTCAAGTCCCATTGGTCCTCTGGCATGTAGCTTTTGGGTGCTAACCGCAACTTCGGCCCCTAATCCAAATTGACCCCCATCAGTAAAACGAGTTGATGCATTAACATAAACTGCGGCCGAATCAACTAAATTCACAAATTTTTCAGCATTAGCAAGGCTGTGAGTTAAAATAGCTTCCGAATGGCCACTACCATATTCGCGAATATGGTCTACAGCTAGTTCTAGTGAGTCTACAATTACGATATTTAAATCTTTAGACAACCATTCTTGACGAAGTTCATTATCTTCTACAGGGAAAACATTAGCCCCACCTGATTCTAAGATTGCAAATGATTGTTGATCAGCATGCAGAATAACACCATTATCAGCCATTATTTGGCTTAATTTTGGTAAAAAAGTGTTAGCAATTTTTGTATGAACTAGTAAAGTTTCTACCGTATTACAAGTACTTGGACGTTGAGTTTTAGCATTAATGATAATAGGTAATGCGCTATCAAAATCCATACTCTCATCCATAAAAATATGACAGACACCAATACCACCAGTGATCACCGGAATAGTTGAATGTTCGCGACATAATTTATGCAATGCCGAACCACCTCGTGGAATAATCATATCTATATAGTTATCGAGTTTAAGTAACTCATGAATATATGTACGATCCGGATTATCAATAGATTGAATAGCTGTTTTAGGCAAGCCCATTTTATCTAAAGCTTGTTGAATAATAGCAATAGTGGCGGCATTAGTATGAACTGTTTCTTTACCACCGCGTAAAATAGCTGCGTTACCTGTTTTTATACAAAGTGATGCAATGTCAATGGTAACATTTGGGCGAGCCTCATAAATAACACCGATTACACCTAAAGGGACTCTGTTACGTTGTAACTTTAATCCATTTTCTAACGTAGAACCATCAATAATTTCACCAATAGGATCGGTTAATAAGACAACTTTACGCACGTCATTGGCAATAGCAATTAAGCGTTCATGCGTTAATAACAACCGATCTAAAATAGCAGCACTTAAACCTTGAGCCTTAGCTTCTAACATATCTTGTTCATTAGCTTTAAGGATAGTAGTACTATGTTTTTCTAATAAATCAGCAATAGCTGTTAATGCTTGATTTTTAGTTGCAGTAGAGCATTGCGCCAGTTGATACGATGCTAATTTTGCTGCTTTACCCATTTGTTCTAACATAGTTGCCACCTATACTATATTTTGTAAGTTATTTTTAATAAGTTGCATTTTGTCTAACAATAAATTTTTGTCTGCTGGTAACATTAAGTTTAAATCTACATAAAAATCTTTAGTTTCGTTATTCACTTTATGTTTAATAATTAATATATCTGGTTTTTCTACAATAATATCTGCAATATTTTTTAATAAAATACATGTCATTTTATTTTTATGATTGCTATAAATAATAATATAAACAATGAAAAAAAGAGTAAAAAGTAGTAGTTTGGTTAAATTAAACTTATTATTATTTATTGTGATATAAGTTTTACCTAAAACAATGTACTTTTCTGACCAACGTAATAATAAAAAAATGATCATGAATATAATTGTAGTCCCATATATTAATGGTAAACCATTAGTTAATGCTGTAAAAAAATAAATCACTAAGAGCAAGATTAAAGATGTAATGAGGGTTTTTAAGTAACGGCGTTGATAAAAAAACAATTCGCTATCTTCTTTTTCCCATTTTTCCGAATAGCTACTTATTTCAATACTCAATTTTAATTCCTTATTATATTAATTAACAATCATATCATTACGATGTACCGCCACTGAGCCGTATTCGTAACCAATGATTTGGCTGATCTCTTGTGAATGATGCCCGGCAATTTGTTTTAATGCATCACTATTATAGCGACTAACACCACGTGCAATCTTTTTTCCTATTTTATTACAAATATCAATGACTTCACCACGTGAAAAGTTTTGTTCCACCTTGATGATGCCTTTAGGCAACAATGAGCTACCATTATTTAAAATAGCATCAACTGCACCATCATCTAAATACACTTTCCCCGCTTTTGGGGCACCAAATAACCAATGCTTACGGTGTTCTAAAGGTGTTTTTTGTGGTAAAAAGCGAGTACCAATAGGTTGATTATTGACAATATCAATAATCACATTAGTTTTATTACCTGCAGCGATAATTACTTCAATGCCGGCACTACCAGCAACTTCTGCAGCTTGGAGTTTAGTACTCATGCCACCAGTACCAAGCCCTGAAACACTATCACCGGCAATGTTACGCAAATTATCATCAATATGCTCAACTTCATGAATTAATTTAGCATTGCTGTCAGTTCGCGGATCCGCTGTATATAATCCATCTAAATCAGTTAATAAAATTAGTTTATTAGCTTCCGCTAGAATAGCCGCAAGGGCTGATAAATTATCGTTGTCTCCAACTTTTATTTCTGCGGTTGCTACTGCATCATTTTCATTAATTACTGGTACAATATCATTATCTAACATAGCTTTAAGTGCATCTTGAGCATTTAAGAATCGTTCTCGATCTTCTAAATCGGCTCGAGTTAATAACATTTGCCCAATGTAGATTTTGTATATTGAAAATAATTGTTCCCAAAGTTGAATTAATTTACTTTGTCCAACAGAAGCAAGCAATTGTTTAGAAGCAACGGTATTCGGTAGATTTGGAAAATTAAGATATTCACGACCGGCAGCAATAGCACCGGAAGTGACAATAACAATTTTATGCCCATTTTGATGCAAATAAGCACATTGCCGAATAAGTTCAACTATACGGGCGCGATCTAATTGTTTAGTGCCACCAGTTAATACACTGGTACCTAATTTAATAACCACAATTTGTTGTTTGTTATTAGTCATAGCAATACCCTTATAAATTAAACTATTACAAAATAGATTGCATCCAATTGACCGATTGTTCTAAAGCATTATGTAAACTCTTTTGTAATGGCGTTTTTGGTACAGTGATTATTTTATTTTGCTTAGCGGATTGAATCAATTTAGCTTCTAAATTATTACTTAACTTATCATCTTCAAAAATTATATTCATGACAGGAACAAGACAAGCATGAGTCAAAATCCCTTGTTTTTTTAATGAGAAATAATTCAACTCTGCGGCTAATTGCTGATTGGAGATAATTGGTAACCCTAAACGACTTGCTAACATATCTTTATAAACATTAGGAAGATGTTGTTGTAGCTCTTTATCGACAAAAATTTGATGAATTAATGGAGTAAAGTTAAATAAGCCTTTTATTTTATTTGGCATTAAATGAGCTAAACGGGTAGCAATATGTGAACCGAATCTGAAGCCAGCTAAAATTACCCGACTATCATCAACCCAAGGAATTGATGATAACTGTTCTAATACTGCTTGATGAATTTGACTACTATTTTGTGTCAAGTCAAAACCACGACTATAACCAACAGAAGGTAAATCGATAGTTAGCATCGCTATCCCTTTGGGAGCTAAAAACTCATTAAAATAACGATAGAAATCAATTTGTAAATTACCCAAACCATTACACATCAATACTACAGGGCAAGTCCCTTCGGTTGGTGGTAAATGTAATATTGATTTAACAGTTTGGTTTTGAACTTTAAATTCAAGTTCCTTGGTAGTGTACGGGGAATAACTCAGAGCCTTAGTATATGCTTGGTAAGCACACGTTTGTGCGTACATAGCTAATTCATCATTCTTAAAATGAGGGTAACTGGCTATGCTACAATATTCACTAGCAATTAAATAGTAATTACATAAATTGGCTTTGTTAATATCACTAAGATTAGTTTCATCGATGGCATCTGCTTTGGCTTGCCATTTAGCTGCCTGATTCAAAAACTCATAAATCCAATTTCCTGGTTGATAACCGGCTATAGAATCTAACCACTGGCTATTAACAGGTTGTTTGGTTGAAACGGCAATTTTAGATAATACTTCTTCGATTTCAAGTTTGGGTAATCCCCGCCAATACCATAGAATTGGATTAACAATCCGATACCAATGAGAATTACTTTCCCCATCCATAGGACTAATACTGAGGCCATCACTATTATCAATACGTTTAATTAGTGTTGAAGTCTCAGGATAATCAAACTGAGGTTTAAATATCTGTTCAGATAGATTCTGAATTGATGTCATAATAAATATAGCTTCCTTATTATTTGTGATCACTAATTGGTTTTACAAACATCACTCCAGTGTCCCAAGGTTGCTCTATCCAAGTATCTTGTGCAATATCAATGATATAATCATCAACCAGTGCTTTACCGGCGGGTTTGGCAAAAATTGTTACAAAATGGGCTTTAGGGTACATTTCACGAATAGTGTGCGCAGTGCCACCGGTATCAACTAAATCGTCCACCACAATAAATCCTTCGCCATCACCATTAGCTTGTTTTAAGATCAATTTTTCACGTTGATGATCGTGATCATAACTTGAAATACATACTGTATCGACATAACGTATACTTAACTCACGGGCTAAAATAGCAGCAGGAACTAATCCACCACGACTAACGGCAATAATGCCTTTCCATTGATTAGCTGGTAATAAACGTTCTGAAAGCTGACGGCCATAGGCTTGCAACATTTCCCAAGTAACAGTAAATTTTTTCTTTTCAGCAATAAGTTCTGCTTTGTGTTGTTTTTGGGCTTGGATTTCTTGTTCTGATAATGTTTGTTTTATTGACATGTGTGACCTGCAACTTTAATCGAATGGGCTAATAAAATAAATTAATATTAATAGACTAAAAATAGATGTAAAATTGCACCTTATTATAGAGTGATTAGACAAAAAAAACTACCCATTAATTTATTCCGCACTTAAGATTGAGGTTGTATTATGCTTTCAACATTGAAACCAAATTTTGTTTGGCAGATCTTTAACGATATTTGTAAAATCCCCCGTCCATCTCATCATGAACAAATGATTACTAAATATATTGTTGATTTTGCAAATTCACACAGTATAGATTGTAAGATTGATAAAACTGGTAATATTTTACTAACTAAACCTGCCACAAAAGAGATGGAAGATTGCCCATCTATTGCTCTACAAGCTCACATGGATATGGTGCCACAGAAAAATGAAGGTACGAAACATGATTTTCTTACCGATCCTATTCAAGCTTATGTTGATGGTGAATGGGTGAAAGCTAAAGGTACAACCTTAGGTGCCGATAATGGTGTTGGTTTAGCTTCTGCACTCGCTGTCTTAATTGATCCTGCGGTAGAACATGGTCCTATCGAAGTTTTAATTACTGTTTCTGAAGAAACGGGTATGTTTGGTGCTTTTGGTGTGCAACCAAATTGGTTAACAAGCCAATATTTAATTAATACCGATTCGGAAGATGAAGGTGAAATTTTTACAGGTTGTGCTGGTGGAGTTGATTTTACGGCAACATTCCCAGTCACTTATGCAGTGATGCCGGAAAAATTTGATTGCTACTTAAAATTATCTCTTAAAGGTTTAAGAGGTGGACATTCTGGTTGTGACATTCATCTAGGCCGAGGTAATGCTATTAAACTAATGGCGCGTTTTCTGGCAGAATATGCCCAAGATATTCCATTCCGACTTGCTGATATTAATGGCGGCTCTTTACGTAATGCCATCCCGAGAGAAGCCTTTGCAGAAATAGCCTTAAGTAAAGATGATCTACCTAAGTTAAAATCTATCATTAATCAGTATAATAAAGTGTTAACTAATGAATTAGGGCATGTAGAACCTAATATCGAAATTACTTTATCGGAAGTTGCAGACGATAAAGTTAAACGGGTGTTAACAACTGAAAATCAAAATAGAATAATTAATTGGTTACATACTGCTCCTAATGGTGTTGTGCGTATGAGTGACCAACTAGCTGGAGTGGTTGAAACCTCTCTTAATTTAGGTATTTTAAATATCAAAGATAATCAAATTAGTGCTATTTTCTTGATTCGTTCACAGATTGATAGTGCTAAAGATGCGGTTGTGTCTACACTAATTGCACACAGTCAATTAGCTAATGCTAATTACGAAATTAGTGGTGGTTATTCTGGTTGGGAACCTAATTTAGAGTCTAACTTGTTACAACTAACTAAAGAAAAATATTATGAAATATTTTCTGAACATCCAAAAATTATGGTGATCCACGCTGGGCTTGAATGTGGACTATTTAAAAAGGCTTATCCAAATATGGATATGATTTCAATAGGGCCAACTATTGTTTCGCCACATTCACCCGATGAAAAAGTAAACATCCAAAGTGTTTATCGCTATTGGGAACTACTTATTGCCATACTAAAATCAGCCAAACATCTAAAATAATCATTAATAGATGAATCCTGCTAAATGTAAATAGCAGGATTCATTAAATATAAATTTTTATAGAAATAATTTATTAATAAATCGCTCTAAATAATAGTACTAAATCCACTAGAAAATCATTATTAATGAAAATAAATTCAAAAAAAGTGAATAAAAATTCATTTTTATAGTTGAGTTAATTTAAGAAATCACCTATTATATGTGAATTAGCTATATGAAAATCTATAGGAATAGTTATGCTAAAAGCTATTGTTGTTGGGGCGAGTGGTTATGCAGGAGCTAAATTAGCTTATTATTTGCAAAAACATCCACAAATTGAACTTATTGCTTTAACGGTATCAGCAAACAGTAAAGATGCCGGTAAACTAATTTCTAACCATGATTTACATCCGCAGTTAAAAAGTATAGTCGATTTACCACTTATTGCTACCGACGATTATTCGGAGATAGTTAATAATATAGATATTGTATTCTTAGCCACCGAACATTCTGTCAGTCATAATATTGCTCCTTATTTTTTAGAACACGGTTGTACAGTTTTCGATTTATCAGGTGCGTTTCGTGTTAATTCTGCATCTTTTTATACTCAATATTATGGTTTTACTCATCAACATCAGCAATGGTTAGATAAAGCGGTTTATGGCTTAGCGGAATGGAATTATAAGCAAATCAAGCAAGCTCAACTCATTGCTGTGCCAGGGTGTTATCCAACTGCATCACAATTACCATTGAAACCATTAATAGTGGAAGATTTATTAGATGCTACTCAATGGCCAGTTATTAACGCTATCAGTGGCGTAAGTGGTGCCGGGCGTAAAGCTTCTCTTAATAATAATTTTTGTGAAGTTAGTGTACATGCTTATGGTCTATTTACTCATCGGCATCAACCTGAAATTGCCAATCATTTAGGGCAACAAGTTATTTTTAATCCTCATTTAGGTTGTTTTAAACAAGGCATCCATGCCACTATTACTTGTCGAGTGAAAGAGGGGGTTACCGCTAATGATATTAGTGCGGCATTAAATAAGTATTACCAAGACAAACCTTTAGTCCGAGTATATGAAAAAGATTGGCCAGCATTAAAATCTGTAATTGGCTTACCTTATTGTGATATTGGCTTTGTGCTTAAAGATCGTAATTTGATCCTAATTTCAGTTGAAGATAATTTACTAAAAGGTGCAGCTGCGCAAGCTATACAATGTATGAATATTCGTTTTGGTTATGATGAAACTACAGCATTACTTTAAAATATAATTTAGCAATTCAAAACTTAATTGAAAATGATGTAATAAAAGAATTTGGTTGGGGTAAATTCAAATTAATTGATAGGAAATACAAATGAAACCATTAATTATCAAGCTTGGCGGTGTTTTACTGGATAATAAAGATGCTTTAACTAAGTTATTTATTGTTATTAATGAATATAAAAAAAATCATCAACGTCATTTAGTTATTGTTCATGGTGGTGGCAGTATCGTTGATTCTTTGATGGATAGACTCTCATTACCGGTGGTTAGGCGTAATGGTTTACGGGTTACTCCAGCAGATCAGATCGATGTGATTGTTGGTAGCTTGGCCGGTAGTTCTAATACTAAATTATTATCAGAAGCTAAAAAACAAGGTATTGCTGGAGTGGGACTTTGTTTAGCGGATGGTAATAGTGTAGAAGTTAAACAAATTTCAGAAGAATTGGGTTATGTTGGCGCAGCTAAAGCTGGTGATCCTACACTAATCAACTTATTACTTAACTCCGGTTATTTACCAATCATTAGTTCAATTGGTATTAGTGATGAAGGGCAAATGATGAATGTTAATGCTGATCATGCCGCGGTGGCTTTAGCTAAAACTTTAAATGCAGATTTGATCTTATTATCAGATGTTGTCGGCGTATTAGATGCCAACAAACAATTGATAGAATCCTTAACTGAATCGCAAGCAGATCAACTCATCGCCGAAGGAGTCATTACTGATGGTATGATTGTTAAAGTTAAATCAGCCTTTGAAGCAGCAAAAGCATTAGGCCGTTCAATAGATATTGCTAGCTGGAAAGAGGACGATAAACTACTTGAATTATTTGATGGTAAATCAGGAATAACTGGCACAAGAATTATTGCTTAAATATAATTCCATCAGTATATTAAACCAGTTAATTTAGTTAGTAAAAAGTCGGTAACATATTTATTTATCGTAAGTAAATTGAGAAAGGGCGTAACATGAAAAAGAATGGAACCAAAAAAGTAGTTTTAGCTTATTCAGGCGGCTTAGATACATCAGCTATCATTCCATGGTTAAAAGAAAATTATGGTGGTTGTGAAGTCTATGCCTTAGTGGCTAATGTAGGGCAAGATCCTAAAGAATTAAAAGATGTTGAGAAAAAAGCCAAAGCATCTGGAGCTGTTGCTTGTAAAGTTGTAGATTTACGTGAAGAATTTGTTAAAGATTATGTATACCCTGTATTAAAAACTGGCGCCTTATATGAAGGAACCTATTACCTTGGTACTTCGATGGCACGGCCAATTATTGCTAAAGCTCAAGTTGAATATGCCTTAGAAGTTGGTGCAGATACTCTGTGCCATGGTGCAACCGGTAAAGGTAATGACCAGGTTCGTTTTGAAACCACCTACACCGCATTAGCTCCACAACTGAAAGTTATTGCTCCTTGGCGTGAATGGAATTTACGTTCGCGTGAAGCCTTAATTGATTACTTAAAAGTCCGCAAAATTCCAACTACAGCAACGGTAGAAAAAATTTATAGCCGCGATGAAAATGCCTGGCATATTTCCACAGAAGGTGGAGTGTTAGAAAGCACTTGGAACCAAGCTAATGCTGATTGCTGGGCATGGACTGTTTCACCTGAAGATGCTCCTAATAAACCAGAGCTTGTAACCATTGGCATTGAAAAAGGGGAAGTCGTTGCAGTTAATGGCAAAAAATTATCACCCTATAACTGTGTTGCTACCTTGAACAAAATTGGTGCTAAACATGGTGTTGGTCGGGTCGATATTATTGAAAACCGCCTTGTGGGCATTAAATCTCGTGGTTGTTATGAAACCCCTGGCGGCACTATTATGATGACGGCTTTACGTGGTTTAGAACAATTAATTTTAGATCGTGATAGCTTTAAATGGCGCGAACAACTTGGCTTAGAAATGGCTTATGTTGTTTATGATGGCCGTTGGTTTGCGCCTTACCGTCGTTCTATACAAGCTGCGGCTGATGTTCTAGCTGAAGATATGACTGGCGAAGTAGTGGTCAAACTCTATAAAGGTAATGCCACAGCAGTACAGAAAAAATCGCCAAATAGTTTATATAGTGAAGAGTTTGCTACTTTTGGTGAAGATGAAGTTTACGACCATAGCCATGCCGGTGGTTTCATTCGTTTATTCTCTTTATCATCACGTATCCGTGCATTGAATGCAGAAAAGCAAAAAAAATCTAGCAAAAAAGCAGCAACATCAACCCAAAAAACAGCAGCAAAAAAAGTTGCTAAACAAACAGTAAAAGCTGATGCTAAAGCTAAAGTAAACACTAAAACAGTTACTAAAGCTAAAACAGCAACCAAGAAGAAAAAATAATTTATAATAGTCACTTAAAGACTAAAAGGTGTTCCAATATATACAGGTGATCAGCCTGTATATATTTTTTTAGTACTGTAAATAGTTATTGAATATAGCTATATAGTAATTTAAAAAAATGATAAAGATAAATCATTGAAAATTTGTTAAATAAAATTTGAGGTAATTATGGCATTATGGGGTGGGCGTTTTAGTCAAGCAGCAGATCAGCGATTTAAACATTTTAATGATTCATTACGCTTTGACTATCGATTGGCAAAACAAGATATTATTGGTTCTATTGCTTGGTCTAAGGCATTAGTTACCGTTAATGTTCTATCTCACGATGAACAACAAAAATTACAACAAGCCTTAAATGAATTACTTGTTTTGGTACAACAAGATCCGCAGCAAATCTTACAAAGTGACGCCGAAGATATTCATAGCTGGGTTGAACAAAAACTCATAGAAAAAGTTGGTGATTTAGGTAAAAAATTACATACAGGCCGTAGTCGTAATGATCAATCGACTACCGATCTTAAATTATGGAGCAAAGATGAAATTAAGCTGTTAATTGGCGCTATTCATCATTTACGTCAATCATTAGTTACTACTGCAGAACAACACCAAGATGCTGTTATGCCGGGGTATACGCATTTGCAACGCGCGCAACCCATTACCTTTGCTCATTGGTGCCTAGCGTATTATGAAATGTTAACCCGTGATGCCGATCGTTTACAAGATACATTAAAACGTTTAGATGTCAGCCCACTAGGTAGTGGCGCTTTAGCGGGAACGGCATACCCAATGGATCGCGAACAGTTAGCTACTTGGCTTGGTTTTGCTTCAGCTACTAATAATAGTTTAGATGCGGTTTCCGATCGTGATCATGTACTTGAACTTTTAAATAATGCAGCAATCAGCATGATCCATTTATCACGTTTTGCCGAAGATTTAATTATCTTTAATAGCGGTGAAGCTAATTTTGTTGAACTATCCGATCGCGTTACTTCTGGTTCATCATTAATGCCTCAAAAGAAGAATCCAGATGCTTTAGAGCTCATTCGCGGTAAGGTAGGGCGAGTGGTGGGAGCATTAACTGGCGCACTTGTGACCTTTAAAGGTTTACCGCTGGCGTATAATAAAGATTTACAAGAAGATAAAGAACACTTATTTGATGCACTAGATACTTGGCAAGAATGCTTAGCTATGGCAGCTTTAGTTCTTGAGGATATTAAGATTAATACGGATAATTGCCAACAAGCAGCTAAACAAGGTTATGCTAATGCGACCGAACTTGCTGATTACCTTGTTGCTAAAGGTATTCCATTTAGAGAAGCCCACCACATTGTGGGTGAAGCAGTAGTCGGTGCGATTGCTAAACAAAAAGCCTTAGAAGAGTTGACTTTGGCTGAATTAAAAGCTTATAGTCCCGTCATTGAAAATGATGTTTATCCAATCTTATCGCTAACTTCCTGTTTAGTTAAACGTTCGGCTAAAGGTGGAGTGTCACCTGAACAAGTAAAATCAGCCATAGATCAGGCTAAACAGCAATTATCAATTTAATATGATCCAACTATGCCGACTTTAGTCGGCATTTTTATACTGAAACGTATACTTCTCAGGAAACATCTTGACAAAAATCTTATTGTATATCATGGCAGACAATGTAAGAATACATCTCTGTTTTAAATGAAATAAAGTGAATCCAAATGAATAAAAGTTACAACTTTAGTGCTGGTCCTGCAAAGTTACCTGCTGACGTATTAAAACAGGTACAAGCCGAATTATTAGATTGGCAAAATACAGGTGCATCTGTTATGGAGTTAAGCCATAGAGGCAAGGATTTTGATGCTTGCGCAATTGAAGCAACTAATAATCTTCGTGATATTCTAAATGTTCCTGCTAATTATAAAATCCTATTTTGTCAAGGTGGAGCTAGAGCACAATTTGCCGCAGTGCCATTAAATATATTAGGTAATAAAACTAGTGCAGACTATATTAATAGTGGTTATTGGAGTTTGTGTGCAGCTAAAGAGGCAGCTAAATATTGCACGGTGCTTCAACAAGACGTAATTGTCAAAAAAGATGGTTTGGCGGCAGTTAAACCTATGTCTGAATGGCAATTAAATCATGACACAGCTTACGTTCATTATTGCCCTAATGAAACTATTGACGGAATCGAGATATTTGAACAACCAAATTTTGGTGATAAAACAGTAGTTGCGGATTTATCGTCTTGTATTTTATCGCAACCAATTGACGTTAGCCGTTATGGTATTATTTATGCTGGTGCCCAAAAAAATATTGGTCCATCCGGCATCACCATAGTAATTGTTCGTGAAGATCTTATTGGTTATGCCCAAAAAGCATTACCTTCCGTTTTAGATTATAAAATCCTAATGGATCATGATTCTATGTTTAATACGCCGCCTACATTTGCTTGGTATATGTCAGGACTAGTATTTAAATGGATCAAAAATTTAGGCGGATTAACGGCGATGCAACAACGCAATCAAGCTAAAGCTAAACTGTTGTACGATTTTATCGATCATTCTGATTTTTATCGTAATATGGTTGCCAAGGACAATCGTTCTATTATGAATGTTACTTTCCTTTCTCCAAATGATGATCTGGATAAATTGTTTGTCAGTGAAGCAACTAAAGCTAATATTATTGGGATTAAAGGTCACCGGATTGCCGGGGGAATGAGAGCCTCAATTTATAATGCCATGGATCTTGATGGTGTAAATTACTTAATTGACTTTATGCAACAGTTTGAAAAACAAAATGGTTAATTAGGATAAATAAAAAAGGGGGAAATAAATTCCCCTTTTTTATGAAGTAAAACTTAATTACAACGATAAACATCACCAACCATAACCGCATCGGTTGGCGCCACTTCAGACACATATTTCATGGATGCATCTTGAGCATCATAAATCACATTACCACCCATAGCCGCAGCTTTATTCATTAAGTCAGTAGCTGCATCACGAATAAGTTCACTATGTGTTTTTTGACCAGAAAAGAAGGTATTACGGCGGCCTTCAGCTTTACCTAAAAGTTGGCAAGTAGCTGCGGGTTTAGTATCAACAAACTGCACTTTACTACCAGCAGAACTAAGTTGATAATCCGAGCTACTACAAGCGTTTAAGAGTAGCGTAGTTGAAACAGCTACACTTATAAATAATATTTTTTTTATAGACATAATATTTCCTCAACCATAAACAACGAATAATTATTATAACCTAATCTATTGTATCAGGTTAATTCATTAAAAAATATCAGTTATTAATACAGATTAAAATCTAATTAATTAGCGTTTAAGAAATAAGCAAATTAATCGAATTTAATAATTAACTATAGCAAAATCTAATTAACTCTATTATAATCGCAACCCTACTAACTCAGTAGCACTCCTCACCGAGGCCCCTTAGCTCAGTTGGTCAGAGCAGTCGACTCATAATCGATTGGTCACTGGTTCAAGTCCAGTAGGGGCCACCATTACGAAACTCAACAAACCTCACCAAACATCAAAAATCCTTTAATCACAACACATAGAGCAATTTAGCACCTCATACAACCTCAACGAAATTCACCGAGATTTAAAATATTTAGTTATACGTTTAGTTATACGGTGGTAATATAACTAAAATCCGTATAACTAAAATGATATAACTATGGCTAGAAAGACTGTTCCTTTAAGTGATACTCAAATTAAAGCTGCTAAGCCAAAAGATAAAGAATACACTTTACAAGATGGGCTTGGGTTATATTTATTAATCAAACCTACTGGATCAAAAGTATGGCGGTTTAATTATTATCGTCCTTTTGTAAAAAAAAGAGTATTGATCAGTTTTGGTAGTTATCCAGAAATAACACTACAACAAGCCCGAAAAAAGCGAGATGAAGCTAGAGAACTACTTCAACAAGATATTGACCCTCAAGAACATTACTCAACAAAAAAACAAAATGTTTTAAAAGAAAGAACAAATACCTTTCAAAAAATAGCAGATAATTGGCTTGTGGTTGAAAAGTCAAAAGGTTACAAAGAAGATACCATTAGAAAAATGTGGCAATCTTTAGAAAATCATATCTTTCCTTATTTAGGGGATGTTCCAGTAACGCATATTGATGCCAGTCTATTAATCAGAATATTAGAGCCGTTACGCTCAGCTAGAAAATTAGATATGCTCAAGAGAGTTATAAGGCGAGTAAATAAAATAATGGATTACGCTGTAAATACTGGAATTATTCAATTTAATCCAGTTACAAAGGTAAGCGCAGCTTTTGAAAATCCAACAGTGCAAAATATGCCGACAATAAAACCAATAGAATTACCTGAATTTATGCAAGCCCTTTCACTGGCCAGAATTGAACTTCAAACTCGTTGTTTAGTTGAATGGCAATTATTAACCATAACAAGACCAAATGAGGCGGTTAGTGTTCAATGGAATGAAATTGATTTTCATAATCAAATATGGACCATTCCGGCCGAACGAATGAAGATGAAACGTGAGCATATAATTCCGTTATCACCTCAAGCAATGAAGATATTGGAGATTATTAAGCCATTTACAGGTCATAGGTTGTATGTTTTTCCTAGTATGAAAGCCCCATACAATAAGCCTATGAGTAGTCAGACTGTTAACATGGTTATTAAGCGTATGGGATTTGCCGGTCGTTTAGTATCACACGGGTTTAGATCCTTAGCATCTACCACACTAAATGAGCAAGGCTTTCCAGCAGATATTATTGAATCAGCTTTGGCCCATGCGGATAAGAACGAAGTAAGACGAATTTACAATAGAGCTACCTATTTAGAACAACGTAGTATCATGATGGCTTGGTGGGGCGATTTTATAGAGCAAGCCAGCAAAGGAAATGTTTCTTTATCTGGGAATAAGGGTTTTAAAATTGCTAATAGTTGAGATGAGCTCAAAATTAAGCTTATTGATTTCATTCAAAATTAACTAAAAGGTGAGAGTAACTACAAAAGTCTTGTAGTTCAAATATTAACTGAAGTTAGATAGGTTTAATGATTATATTTAATTCTGTTACAAACACATATTAAAATACCACGAAAACGTGGGATTAACATATAAGGTAAAAAAAGATGAAACTACCTCCATTAGAATACTGTTCGGTTGAAAGGGCTACCAGATTATTAGGTTGTGAGGTTAGCGATTTAATACATTGGCATGAAATTGGAGCCATTAGATTATATGTAAATATAATTGATGAAGTAGATGCTCAACTTGTTTATATGGGTGATGCTAATAAAAATACCATTGATACTAAGGAAACTAGTTTTATCGGCGAACTCTTAGAAAAAAATTATTGGGAGAATAAGCATTCAAATATTTTTGTTGATGGTGGGCCTTATGTTCGTAGAGTTTATATAGAAGATATGATTGCATGGTATTTTGACGTTAAAATTACCGGATTATGGTCATGTTTGGAATGGTCTAATTATGGGCAAATTTTAGATAAAATTCCTTATGACGATGAAAATCACATTTTTTTATTATCTTATGATTACAAAGTATCAGTTAGTCTACATAGTAGTTTTTCCACACCAATTAAAATAAATCCTAATGAACTTATTATAATGTGGGATGATATTGAAAAAATACAGAACGTTGACCAATGGTCATTAGATACAGAAAAAGTTAGGGAAAATATATTAATAAAAGAAACCATTAATAAGGATATCATTCCTAATAGTGAACGGATCCAAAAAGCTGAACGTATATTGAACCAAATATATATGAAAGAACATTTTTCTAAATTATGGGAGAATGAAAACTCAACGACTTTAGCTAATGAATTAAATTATCTTGCTGAAAAGTATGGATTTGATTCACAAACCTTTCAAGAAAGCACAATAGCGGGTTGGATGAAAAAATATAAGCCTTAATAAGGGTAATGTAGCTCTTATTAAAAGTATAACCTTTTGAATTAACTATAGTTTAAATAATAGAATCCTCCTTGAGATTAAATGAACTCAAGTGAGGATTTTTTAATGGCAACAAACCAACCAAAACAATATGCTTCTTTAGATGAAATTCGTCTGATGCTTGGCGTTTCAGAAAATACACTTCGTTACAATGAAACCTTTCCCAAAGGTATAAAAATTGGTCGTCGTGTTGTTTATAAACTAACAGAAGTCAATCAATGGCTCGAATCTAACCGTATGGCTCAATAGGAGAGAATTCTATGAGTTATTCAATTACACCAGAACAACATAAGACCATACTAACTAAATATAGTCTGCCTTATGATCGCCTCGTACGAGAAAGAGAGCGCGACAAAATTACTTCTATAGCACGTTCCACTGCATGGCAACTTGAGAAAGAGGGTAAATATCCGGCCAGAAAAACATTAGGCAAAAATTCTTGTGCCTGGTCATTAGTGGAACTACTTCACTGGATCGAAAATCCTCCTATTGATTGTGTTGCAAATCAACCAACTAAACGGAGAGGTGGTTAGGTGAAAGATTTAACTATTAATAACCGAGAAGCAATCATGACCAGTTTAGAAATAGCTGAACTGGTTGAATCTCGACATGACAATGTCAAACGAGCAATTGAACGATTAGCCGAAAAAAGTATTATCCGGCTTCCTCCGTTGGAGGATTGTGGAAGAATCAATGAGTTAGGTTTTACACAAAGTTTTTACGTTTATATCTTTAAAGGTGAACAAGGTAAGAGAGATAGCATTATTGTGATTGCTCAACTATGTCCTGAGTTTACGGCTCGCTTAGTAGATCGCTGGCAAGAATTAGAAAAATCGACTAAACCACAATCATTACCAGATGCTTTACGAGCCTATGCTGATGAAATAGAGCGTAATCAACATTTAGAAAACCAAATCTTATTAGATGCGCCTAAGGTTGAATTTGCTGAGTTAGTTGGTGAGGCTGAGGGGGTACTTATTGGTAGCTATGCCAAAACAATTGGAATTGGTCAAAATCGTTTATTTACTTGGTTACGAGATAACAAAATTCTTAACAAATCAGGCTCTAAACATAATCAACCAAGAGATGAATATATTCAGCGAGGATATTTCACGAGTAAGGCTACCGCAATTAATAAATATGGTGGTGGCGTAGAAGAAAAATTCACTACCAAAATCACAGGTAAAGGGCAGATCTGGTTAACGAATAAATTAAAAGATGCTGGATTGATAACAAAATAAAAGGCTGAGTGCAGAACCGCCTAGTAGAGGTAACAATAGATGAATATAAATGAAAATACGCAGGATTTACAGCGTCACGCAGTTACTACCTGCAAAAACAATACTATCATTATTAGCTTATATAAAAAAGATTACTCATGCTTTCAGGAGGATTTTAGTTATTCCTTATTTTTACAGAGTAAGTCATTTGGTGCACAAGGAGTGTTTAATTTCTCATACACAAAGTATCCTGCAATAGCGATTACTATAATAAACAATACTATTTTCTTCATAAATTATTTTCCTAATCTCATTTTGCAAGCAGCTTTCACCCAGCCAGAGAATGAATCACCATCTTTCTTGGCTTGCTGTTCTATTAATTCAAGTAAATCATCTTCAAATCTAATAATCTTTCTAGTACTGTTTGAGCGGTCTGTTTTTTTCTTATCTTTTTTTTCTTGCATTGGTGCATACCTTTATGGTAGATTAAATATAAATGGTATGAACCATTATAACGGTGAGTACCATAAAAAGCAATCCCCCGAAGTGTTACCAGCACTATCGAGGGATCTAACCAAACCATTAAAGCACGGAGTAATGATTATGGCTAACCGCTATGATAACGCACACCTATGTGCAAGACAATCCAAGTTATATAAATTCTATGACCTTTCAACGGCTAATATTGTTCAGTCTATCGCGTCAACAGAGCAACAAGCTAGACGCCAAATAGGTAAGCAATCCTTAATCTTTGTCGCAAGAAAACCACTTAATCCAATCATAGAAAGTCAAAGCAGGAATTACTGCTTTGGAGGGTTATATCATGAATGAGTTAAGAGATCTGTTAAGACGATACCAACCGCCGAAATTTGCCGACAAAAAAGACTTAGCTCTATGCCAAGATACATTAAACACGACCCAAGTAACTATTCGTTATGGGATAAAAACAATTAGCCGTCTAGCCATCTTAGCAGCTCAAAGCGATGAATATTCAGAAAGTGTAGCTAAAGAGGATATGTATCAATTAGGTTTTTTTCTCAATAGCTTAATGGATATGCAGCAATTCGCCTACGAGCAGGAACAGGACTTTACTTATACATTAGAACTAATGGAGAAAGGAAAATGAGCCAAGATAAAAAACTGACCAAGTTAGAGGCATTAAGATTATGTATATCCGTTGCATTCTTAAAACATTGTAAAGAGATCTTTGGTCGTCATGTTTTTCAATATAACAATATCACCACCGAACTGGATATTAATGTGATTTCGATTGCCTTGATAAGAAATATTGAAGAGGCGTATATTTTGGCAAAAGGGGCGAGTGTTGGTGAGGAAGCGACTATTCACATCTATAAAAAAATGGTTGAAATTAACGATCCAATAAATGGCAGTATTGATGATGTTAGTTTGACACAATTTGGTATTGAGATTGTTTCTGAGCTATTTGAGCAGTTTATTGTTCTTATTGAAACAGATCAACTTCAATTAGCTAAGCCAACATTGCATTAAGGCGGTCTCATGAATATTAAAGAAATAGTTATTCAAGCAGCAGGCCGTTGGAGTGATTTGTTTGATATGTTAGCGATTGAAGTAGGCAAAGGGCAGCATTGTGCTTGCCCTGTTTGTGGTGGTAAAGATCGATTTCGTTTTGATAATAAAGAGGGGCGGGGAACGTATATCTGTAATCAGTGTGGTGCAGGTGATGGCTTAGATCTGGTACAAAAGTTTTTTAGTTGTACTGTGCGGGAAGCCGCCGACAAGATCGCGGATTGTTTAGGCCTCACCGTGAACCCAAATAATAACGAACAAGATAATCCTATATCTAAAAAAGTGGTGTATTTATTATCAAAGTCCAGATTAGGTCAATCTAAATACCTAACCAAAAAAGGCTTAACCTTTGATTTACCCTTATTGGATAACGGGCGCATTTTTGCACCGGTTATTAATGCTAGTGGTGAGTACACTGGTGGTCAATTTATTGAGGAAGATGGTAGTAAGCATTTAATGAAAGGTTCCAATAAAAAAGGTTCTTTCATTTGGGTATATCCAAAACTGAGTAACCCTAAAGATGCCAACGCAAAATTGCGCGGACATAATGAAATTGTGATTTGTGAGGGCGTGGCAACGGGTATCTCGATAGCGGAATTCCACCATCGCGATGCGATAATTGTCGCTGCGGTTGATGCAGGAAATCTTATTCATGTGGCTAGGTTAATTCGTGAAGTAAATTCAACAGCAAGAATCATTATTGCAGGTGATAATGATATAGACCAAAGCCCTAATAAGGGCTTAGATAAAACAGACCTAAGCCAGAATACTGGCTTAGCTAAAGCAATGGAAGCCGCCAAAGCGGTGAAAGGTTACTACTGTGTTCCAAATACTGATTACAAATGCGATTGGGATGATTACCGCCAACAGCGTGGTATTGATAAAACCAAAGAGGTATTTAATAACAGCATTAAACAAATGGATAAGCCGTTAAATATCAAACTTGAAAAGGATGGTAAAAAACCGACCCTATCACAAATGGCAGCAAGCCAACGAAGTGAAGTATTACTTGATTACTTTGATCGAGAATTAGCATTAGATACAGCTTCAAAAGATGTTTATCACTATAACGGTATAACATGGGATGTTATTAGCGATATGGATCTGATGAGGAGTATGGCCACTATTTTTAATGATGCTAATATTCCATACTCCCAGAACGCGATTAGATCAACAGTTGAAACGCTCAAATTACAGTTACCCACCATGGAAAAACAAGCACGTAATTTGATTGGTTTTAAAAATGGTGTATTTGATCTGACTACAAAACAATTTAGGCCGCACCATTGGCAGGATTGGTTACAGGTAGCAAGTGAAACACTTTTTACACCAGGTCAAACCGATGAGACACTGCAGGAGCACGCGCCTAGTTTTTGGAAATGGTTAAGTTATGCAGCTCGAGGTAATGACAAGAAAATCAATTGTATCAAAGCGGCATTATTTATGATTTTAGGTAATCGCTATCACTGGCAATTATTTATTGAGGTAACCGGTGCAGGGGGAAGCGGTAAAAGTATTTTTGCGGAAATCGCGACAATGTTAGCGGGGCCAAATAATACCGTTTCGGCCAGTATGGTGGCATTAGAGAACCCACGAGAGCGAGCCTTAATTGTGGGTAAGTCTTTAGTTGTACTGCCCGACCAGACAAAATATGTTGGTGATGCAGCTGGATTAAAAGCGATCACGGGAGGTGATGAGGTCTCAGTCGATCCGAAACATAAGCAACCTTATTCAGTCAGAATACCTGCAGTAATATTAGCAGTGAATAATAATGCAATGAGTTTTAGTGATCGCAGTGGTGGCATATCAAGACGGCGGGTAATATTCCATTTTGGCGATGCTATCCCTAAAGATGAAAGAGATCCCGATTTAAAGAATAAGATTGCACAGGAATTGCCAGTTATTATTAGACATCTAATTAATGAATACAGTGATTCAAAGAAAGCCAAGACACTTTTAGAAGAACAGCTGGAATCAGAAGAGGCTCTGGAAATAAAAAGAAATACGGATTCACTGGTTGATTTTTGTGGCTATCTACTGGCTTCTGTTCAGGCTGATGGTTTGTTAATGGGAAACGCAAATATATTGCCATTCAATCCAAGAAAATACCTCTATCATGCTTATTTAGAGTTTATGCGGGGTAATGGTCTAAATAAACCACTTTCATTAATGCAATTTGGTTTATCGCTTCCAGCTTGTATGGCTGAGTATGGCAAAAAATATATGAAGCGTAAAACTAAAACAGGAATAAGAACCAATTTAGATATCAACCATCCAATAAGTGATGATTGGTTATCTAAAATTGATACCCCCAATAAATAATATATAGGGGGCAAGTGTTCACCAGTGTTCACCACCCCGACTAAAGCATTGGTAAATAAAGGATTGAGAGGGTGAACACTTGATTTTTAAGTATTCACTAGTATTCACCAGTGTTCACCTTATAAAATAATGGGTGATGACTAGGTGAACAGCAGTGAATACTAAAATGATAGGTAGTCACCCTTTCAAAGCCTTATGATAAAAGGGATAGATTGAAAAGGTGAACAGGGTGAACACTTAAACACTAAATTTTTTAATAGGGGGTACTAAGTTGAAAAAATTCCCAAGCAATAATCATGCCAACATTAGGAGAAAACAGCATGCCAATCACATTAGAAGAAATTATTGAACATAAAAACTATTTTGGTTTTGAATCATTAGAAACCATGCCAGAGGCAGATTATAAACAACTGATTGAAAAAGAGGCTTTCTTTTGGCTGGATCATCATGAGTTTATTAGGCATCAATTATCAGGTGAAATTATCGCGACTAATAAAGAGCAGCTCGATATGTTAATCGAATACTTGAAATCGTTTCGTGAACGATTACCTAATCAAATTCAATATAAATAATTTTGTTCTCATGCTTTGTAATTAATTTTAGTTAAATTCGGTGTATTTAATTTAATTATCAAGTGGTTAGACTGCTACATAGGTTAATAGAAATAACCAATATTAGCGCAGATATGGCAGTCTACTTTTAACGCGCAGTACCTTTCATAGTTTAATCACTATTATTTTCTGGCTAGTTAGCCTCTTTCATATCTACGCTGTTTATTCATCATTTAATAGGTAATTACAGATATGAAAAAACTCATTGAATTACGCCAACAAAAAGCGGCTAAAGTTACAGAATTACGTAGCTTGCTGACAAAGGCTGAGCAAGAAAACCGCAGCATGACCCCCGAAGAAAAAACGCAATTTGATGCAATAAAATCAGATGTTGAGCAGCTTAATACTGATATCATTAACTATGAAACTTTAGCCAATGAAGAGCGTAGCCTTGCTGATAAAGGTAAACCCGTTGATAAAAAACTCACTAATGAAGAGTTACGAAACTATATCCGCACGGGTGAAAGCCGTTCATTATCGACTGGTGTACCTGCTGACGGTGGTTATACAGTTATTCCTGAGTTAGATAAGGAAATCATGCGTCAGTTATCCGATGAATCGGAAATGCGTTCAATTTGTACCGTTAAGAAAATAGGCTCAAACGAGTATAAAAAACTGGTGTCAATTGGTGGTGCGGTCGTTAATCATGGTGAAGAGGGCAAAGCACGTACTGAAACCGTTACAGCAAAACTGGAAGAAGTCTCAATTAAGCTTTATCCAATCTATGCCTATCCTAAAACTACACAGGAAATCTTAGATTTTAGCGACTTAGATGTCCTAAGTTGGTTAACTGATGAAATTAAGGACACATTTGTTGAAACAGAAGAACTTGATCTAATTAGTGGTGATGGTACGAAAAAAGCAAAAGGCTTCCTTGCTTATCCGCAAGCAGTCAAATCTGATAAAGAACGTCCATTTGGTACACTTGAAAAAATGACAACAACCGCCATCACGGCAGATGGTCTCATTGATTTACTCTTTAAACTTAAAAAGAAATATCGCAAAAATGCTGTATGGGTCATGAACTCAAATACTGCAGCAACACTTCAAAAACTTAAAAATGGTAATGGTGATTATATTTGGCGTGACGGTTTACAAGCTGGTGATCCTGATATGTTACTCGGTAAACCTGTTCATTATCTAGAAAATATGAACGATACCGGTGCAGTCGTTGCCGTTGGTGACTTTAAACGAGGTTACTACATTGTAGACCATGAGACGGGTGTAAGAACTCGCCCTGATAACATCACAGAACCAGGATTCTATAAAGTCCATACTGATAAATATCTCGGTGGTGGCTTAGTCGATTCTAACGCTATCAAAATCTTAGAAGTATCCGCTGGTGAATAATAACAGGGGCTATATGCCCCTTTGAGGTTGATATGGATAAGAAAAAATATGAAATCAGAAGTACCGAAGTTGTTAGGGATGATACTAAGCTGGTCGGTTATGTGGTGAAGTGGAATAGCCGTTCTGAGTTGATATGGGGTGAATTTTATGAACAGTTCGCACCGAAAGCTTTTAGCCAATCATTGAGTAATAATCCTGACATTAGAGCTTTATTTGAGCATGACCACAAAGCCTTATTAGGTCGGACAATCTCTAATACGTTAATTCTAAATGAGGATGATATCGGCTTACGCTTTGAGCTTACGCCACCTGATACACAATTAGGGCGTGATTTACTCGTTAGTGTTGACCGTGGCGATATTCGCGGTATGTCGTTTGGTTTTATGGCCACAACAGAATCATGGGACTTTAATCAAGAGCCTTGTATCAGAACAGTAAATACAGCGGAACTATTCGAGGTCACTGTCACTAGTATGCCAGCCTACCAAGAAAGTGATATCCAAATCGCTAAACGCTCAATGTTAGATGCTAAAGCTAAATTACAGCCTGATTTAAGCAAAGCATGGCTTGACCTAATGGAGTTATAAACATGGGATTATTTAGCCGTAAGAAGAAAGAGCAGCGTAGCATAGGAATAGACGAGTTAATCTCTTATCTTGGCTTACCTAATACGAATTCAGGTGAATATGTTTCGCCCAGTTCAGCCGAAGCATTACCTGCAGTAATGAATGCCGTCACGGTAATTAGTGAAGCAGTCGCATCTATGCCCTGTTATCTCTATAAACTCAATAAAAAAGGTGAACGTGAGCGCGTATCTAATCACCCAGTCGAATATTTATTAAATGAAATGCCAAATACTAAGCAAACACCTTACCAGTTTAAACGCACAATGATGCGTCACTGTTTACTGGGTGGCAATGCGTATGCGGTGATTCACTGGGGAAATGATGGACGACCGCAAGGGCTTGAAAGCTTTCCACCTTATGCCGTTACACCTAAACGATTAGGTAATGGGCGATATGCTTACTCTATTGTTGATGAAGACGGAAATATCACTAATTACCTACAAGATGAAGTATTACATCTACGTTATGCCAGTGATGACGGTTTTATCGGTCGTTCACCGGTTACTATTTGCCGTGAAGCTATTGGACTAGGGCTAGCACAGCAACGTCATGGATCTTCTGTCATGAAAAATGGGCTAATGGCAAGTGGCTATGTTTCAATGACTGAATGGATGGACGAAGCCAAAGGCAAGAAAGCCCTAAACGCATTAGAACGTTACAAAGGTGCAAAGAACGCAGGTAAAACGCCAATCCTTGAAGGTGGGATGAAATACGAGCAGTTAGGCATGAGCAATCAAGATGCTGAATGGCTACAGAGTAGGCGATTTACAATCGAGGATATAGCACGGATATTCAATATTAGCCCGATGTTTATACAAGAATATTCCCATAGCTCTTACAGTAACTTTTCAGAAGCTACACGCTCATTTTTAACATTAACCCTGAGACCGTGGCTAACCAACTTTGAGCAGCAATTAAAAGATGCGCTCATGATTGACATTAATCAAGATAAAAGCCGTTACCTTATTGAGTTTGATACATCGGATTTAATGCGTACCAGTCCAATTGACCGCTTTAACAGTTATAACATTGCAATTAAATCGGGTGTGATGAATCCGAATGAAGCACGATTAAAAGAGGGCTTACCGCCTTATGAGGGTGGTGAGGAATTTAGCCAAGCATGGAAGCAAACCGTAGAAGTGAAAAAGGATATTACGGAATGATTATAGGACGACTAAGAGATCGGATTATCTTGCAATGCTACGAATCTTATCGTGATCCACTTGGACAAGTGATTAAAGAATGGAAAGATGTAGCAACCGTATGGGCTGAGGTCAAAGCGATAACAGGTAAAGAGCTGATCTCCTCACAAAGAGAAATCAGTAGCACCACCATGAAAATCTATATTCGATATCGTGAGGACATTAATACCAATTGGCGCATTAAATATCACACTGCTAACGCTGAATATTTAAATATCCAAGCAGTGCTACCAGATGCAAAGCGAACCTATTTAGAATTGCTATGTGAAGCAGGAGTTAACAATGGCTAAGATTGAATTAAATGAAGCTAAGTTACATTGTCGGATTGATGAAAGTGAGACCTTAGAAGATAGCCTATTGCAAGTTTATATTGATGCCGCGCTTGAGGCTTGTCAAAAGCATATAGGTAAATCATTTGAGTTACAGGAATTTACACCAGCCATTAAAGCAGGTTGTTTAATGTTTATTGCTCACCTCTATGAGAATCGGCAAATAGTGACAAGTGGCGAAGTAAAAGAAGTACCCTTGGCTATATCCTCATTGTGGAGTATCTACCGTGACCCAGCTATCTATTAGGTGAGTTATGCCATTACAACCATTAAGACGTTGCTCATATCCTAACTGTCGTAATCGTGTTAAATCCGGTCGATGTGACGAGCATAGAATAGATAGGCAGCATGATAAGGCACGAGGAACAGCAGCACAGCGAGGCTATAACCACCGTTGGCGCATATACCGAATTGAGTATCTAAGACATAACCCATTATGCAAGATGTGCAAGGACAAAGGTTTATTAGTACCAGCCACAGTAATAGACCATATAACACCAGTAGAGAATGGACAAAGCGATCCTTTATTCTGGCTAGCAGATAATCATCAACCGTTATGTCGAGATTGTCATAGCTATAAGACAAGAGTAATCGATAAACGAGGGTTTGGATCATGATTAACACATTGATTAATAAGCAAAGCTCAATATTGCGTTTTGTCACCTCAAAATTGAGTTTGCAAGGGGTAGGGGGATTAGTTCAAAGAAATTCAAAGAGGCAAAAGACCACCCCCCTCCTCAAATTTTTACGCACAGTGATTTTTTAGAAAGTATAGGAATAACAATAAGATGAAAGCACCTAAATATTTAGACAAATTAGCTAAAGAGCAATGGAAACTACGAGCTGACCACTTAGCTGAACGTGACGATATTCAAGCCGCTGATTGGACTAACTTAGAACTTTATTGCGTTAACTATTCAATGTATCGGGCTGCGGTTGAAGATATTGCTAAACGTGGTTTTTCAATTGCTAACTCACAAGGAACGGAAAGCCGTAATCCTGCATTAAGTGCAAAATCAGAAGCCGAAAAAATCATGATCAAAATGGCTTCACTGCTTGGGTTTGATCCTGTTAGCCGTCGAAAGAATCCAGTTGAAACAGAGGATGAGGACGAACTTGACCGCTTGGCATAATTACGCAATCTCTATCAAAAGTGGGGATATTCCAGCCTGTAAACGCTTAAAACAGGCTGTAAATCGTTATTTTTTGGATTTAAGTAATCCTCTTTATTGTTTTGATAGTGAAGTTGTCAGTAAGTTTATTGCTTTCTCTAAAGTCTGTCCTCATGTCAAAGGCCATTTAAGAGCTAAACCTATTGAGCTTCAGCCGTGGCAACAATTCTTATTTGCTAATCTGCTTGGATTTAAGCACGTTAAAACTGGACTGCGAAAATATCGTAGTGCTTATGTACAAGTACCGAGAAAGAACGCTAAATCAACGACTGCTGCAATATTAGCTAACTGGTTTTTAGTCATGGAGAAAGGGCAACAAGACATCTATACCGCAGCCGTTAGCCGTGACCAAGCTCGAATCGTGTTTGATGATGCTAGGCAAATGGCAATACTCAGCAAGCCAATAAAGAAAAGAGTCACCATTCAGCAGCATAAAATGATTAATCCGAAGCAAAATAGCCTATTACGACCCTTAGCGTCAAAGGCTGCGACGATAGAGGGAACTAACCCTAGCTTATCCATTGTTGATGAATACCACTTGCACCCTGATAACGGCGTTTATTCAGCGCTTGAGTTAGGAATGGGAGCAAGACCAGAGGGCATTTTATTTGCAATCACCACGGCAGGCAGTAACACCATTTCAGCGTGTAAACAGCACTATGATTATTGTTGTCAAATATTAGCAGGTGACGAGATTAATGAATCGCAATTCGTTTTAATCTATGAGCTAGACGACGAGAACGAGATTGATAAACCCGATTTATGGATTAAAGCCAATCCTAATCTTGATATATCGGTCGATAGGGTAGCCTTAGAGGACACCATTAAGAAAGCCAGAGGCATACCATCCCAGTGGGTCGAAATGCTGACTAAACGCTTTAATATTTGGTGTAATGGGGCAACGCCTTGGGTGAATATTGGTAGTTGGACAGAATGCAAGGCTGATTATACCGAAGATGATTTAAAAGGCTTAGATTGCTATGCTGGGCTAGATTTATCCTCGACAAATGACATTACAAGCGTTTGTTACTCATTTCCTTATGATACCGAAGTGAGATTACTCACCAGGCACTATATCCCAGAATTTCAGCTAAATAATGTTGCTAATAAGAATCGGGATATCTATAAAAAGTGGGTTGCTCAAGGCTTGCTTAGGGTAACGAAAGGAGATTGTATCGACTATGATCAAATCCGTGATGACATTTTAAAAGATAGTGAGCAGTTTAACATTAAACTAATTGGCTTTGACGTGTGGAACGCTACACAGCTTAGAACACAATTGCAAAATATGGGGCTTGATGTTGAGCCGTTCCCTCAAACCTACGCAAGGTATAGCCCCACATCTAAAACGGCCGAGGTATTTATCAGCCGTAAACGAATCCGGCACAATGGCGATCCTGTTTTAGCTTGGGCAATGGGTAATGTGGTCATGGAAACTGATGCCAACGCCAATATCAAGCCAAATAAAAAGAAAGCCGCTAACAAGATAGATCCTGCGGTCGCTTTCCTTATGTCATTTGGTACTTACTTACTTGAGTATGGTGAGGTAGATATCAACTTATCTAATGAACAAAAACAAGCGTTAGACGAGTTTAAGGGGATTGAGTTATAATATGACAAATTTTTGAGGAGGTGTTTTATGGCATTTTATCGAGTTTGTCCTTTTTGTAATAAAGGGTCTACAATATTAGACTACAATATCCAACACTCTGGTTCTTTGGAGTTCGATGAACATTCAGATAGTAATTCATATCGGTTAAATATATTAAGTATATGTTGTCCTACACCAGAATGTCAAAAACATGAAATTTTTTTTAGAAAGTTCAAATACAATAAAGATAAAAAGCAATATGAATTGGTGTACAAGTTAAATATTGAACCTAAAGCTAATATTAAAAATTTTCCTGATTATGTTCCTAAGCAGATATTGAAAGACTATGAAGAAGCTAAATTAATCCTTGATTTATCGCCAAAGGCTTCTGCAACTCTATCAAGAAGATGTTTACAAGGTATGATAAGAGACTTTTGGAAGGTTCAAAAGAAAACCTTACATGCTGAAATAGATGCTATTAAAGATCAGATGAATGATGATGATATGTATAATGCGATCATGGCCCTTAAATCTATTGGTAATATAGGTGCTCATCCAGAACATGACATTAATCTAATCATTGATGTTGAACCCGAAGAGGCAAATGAATTAGCTGGATTGATTGAAACATTAATAGAGGATTGGTACATTGCTAGAGAAGCTAGAAAAGAAAGAATAAATCGAATCAATAACATTAGTATTCAAAAGCAAATAGTTAAAAATGGGACTCCATGATATTACTTTAATTTTTAGTTATATGGTTAGTTATACGTTAAATATTAATTTATTTTAAAATTTTATTTATCATATAATTAACTAATTAGATCAGAGGCAGTAGGGGCCACCATTAAACACCTTGATTTATATAAGCATTTAACCATTACTTACATTTATTTCAGTGTTACCGATTGTGCTTTGTGCCGTAAATATGACGTTATTTGCAAATTCGAACATATAGCAATTTTCAGTTAACATTGATTCAAAATCACAAGTTATCAAAACTCTTTTTAATTTTGAAATATTCAATTGATTTCGCTTTATTAATTCTTTGATTAAGATAGCGGTAGGATTAATTGTGATATTAGTAGACTTTTCGTCACTAAAACCTTGTGCAGAGACAACTAAATTATTTTCCATAGTTTCACTCATTTAAGAATAGTTTAACTACTTTATTAGTTCACATTAATTTAATCATGATAAAAAAGGATATTTTGAAGACGTTGGTTAATTTTTTGTTATAGCAATATGTTATGTTTAATATAATCTAGTTTACGGTCAACTAGGCAGATATACCCCTTTTGGGTGGTTTTTTATTGCTCTCCTTTAATTAATCTCTTACTATTAGTTCGGATATTAAATGGAGAGTGATATGAAAAGAATTTTGTTGCTTGGATTAATTGGCTTTGCTTTAACTGGCTATTGTGACGATAAAGTTACAAAAGAATATCTTGTCGGTAAATGGGATTGTAGCACCAAACAATATGAGAGTAAGTACGATTCAAAATTAAAAAAATATAATGATTATTCTTTAAGGAGCAGCGAACAATATAAACACACCTATAAAATCGTTGATGGCTTTCTAATGGCACAAATAAATAATGGAGAAGCGGCTAAGACTGATATCGATAAAGTTTATAAACAACCAACCATTGAAGGTAAACGAGGTAATTGTGAATACACTATAAATCGTAGCCTAATAAAAAATTCGAGCAATAAATTTACTTGGGAATTGGAGATGTTTTATGCTTGTTCATATATGGACAGAGAAATAACAAAAACGAAAAGTAAAAATGAAAGGGTTTGTACGAGAATAGAATAGCCTGTTGACTTACCGAAACAAATTATCAAACCCTCGTAAAGGGTTTTTTATTATCTAAAATGAGAGGAAAAGAATTAATGAAACATTAGCATCTGTTTATCCCTCCAACCCAAAGCGAGTGTCACCATTACTGGACGATAGAAAAACTTCAAGGAAATGAGAATAAGTTTACGATAGAGAAATGTAAATTAGGTAGAAGGTTTGATTGGCGTTTTGAATAGTGCTTGTAAAATAGATTATCTCAATTGTATTCTGGTTATTACAACATTGTGAACACCATGTTGTTGTTATATTTATTTTAATAATTAGTGATTTTCACTAAATAGAGGTAAAATTGTAGAAAAATATTATTTAATATAATAACTATTATAAATTTCTAGTTTCTTTTCAAAAATAACATGTCGAGTTTTTAGGTTATTTTTATCTTCATGATGGACTTATTTGTTTAGATTGTATTATTGATGATGTAAATACGTTAATGGCTATAGTTATATATAATTTTAAGAGCCCATCGCACTATTGAGTTTCTTTATATTTCAAAAGTAAAAAATATAAATTCGAATTAACTTTATTATTTAAAATTCAATTAGTTATTAAAAATTGACTAAGAAAATTTGTAATCTTTGTTGGTCTTACAATTAAGGACATATATAAAATGAAGTCACGTTTGACCCTATTTTTCATAAAAACAATACTAAATAAGTCTAATTATCAAGATTTTAAGAAAAAATGTAAATTAAGTGCTTATCCTTTAGCTTATGAAAAATTAGATATGCCTTATTCGATGCCTGAAAAATTATTTCATAAATACCTCAATGAAAAAATTTCCTATAATAAAAAGTTATCTATTCTAAATTCACATATTGACTTCATTGATCAGAAAATAAATTCAAATGCAATTGGCAAACTTTACTCTCCCATTATTCATGGAATTCAACTTGCAGAAGTTGAAGGCAAAAACGATACAAAAATATCGTTATATTTGACTTCTGCCTTATATCCACGAGAAGGGGATCTAAGAATAATTATGCGTTTTGATGAACAGCTTGTATTTTCTATTCATTTTACAATCACGCTTTCAGGTGAAATTTATATTGCCGGAGTGCAAGGCCATACGAGCAGAGAAATATTGAAAAAATTAACTAAAGATTTATTTGGTTTTAGACCTAAAAATCTTATGGTGGCTTTAATCTTAGATATTGCTAAATTTTTTAATATTGAAAATATATATGCGGTTAAAAGTGAAGCACATGTTAAGTTAGGCAAATTTGAATTTAATTACGACGAACTTTGGCAGGAATTAAATGGTGTATCTTACGATAAAGCTTGGTTCAAATTGCCTTGTAATCAAATACCAAAATCTATTGACGATATTAAAAGTAACAAGCGAAGTGAATTTAAAAAAAGGGAGTTAATTCGCGAAGATATTGATATTCAATGTCAAAAAAATCTTGCAACAATAGTAAATTACTACTAATTGAATACGATATATATAATGCGGTTTGCTTATTTTTTTGCTAAGAGAATAGGGTGTGTTAATTTTAGGTTCTCCAACCCAAAATAATAACTAGAGTCCCGAGAAGAATAATTACGGCACCAATCAAATCAAAAGTTGATAGTTTGACATGATCAACTAACTTAAGCCAAATAAGAGATGTGACAACATAAATACCACCATAAGTTGCATAAATACGACCACTAGCTTCAGGGTGTAAAGTAAGTAGCCAAGCAAATAACATCAGGCATAATGCAGCCGGTATCAAAAACCAGGCACAAACCACTTTTTTAGCCCAGATATAAACAAAATAACAGCCTGAAATTTCAGCTAAAGCGGTAATTATAAATAATCCGATAATTTTTATCATAATTAAATTAGACTACCATTATCATTAATACGGTATAGTTTACCACGAGTAATTACAGATTCGATTAAGCATTTATGGATAAACTCAGAAATAATCTGGCTCTTGTGCTTTTATTATAAAATTTAAATGATGTAATTAAAGTAATTTTCAGAGTAGATTAGCATCACCTATAAGTATTACTGCTAATTTATTAAGTTTAATATGGGAGTTATTTATCAACCTATGTTAATATCGAATTAGTAAATTAAAAGGAAGATTGATTTATGGCAGCCAAAAAAAAATCTGAATTAGAAATAATTTATTTTCTGTTCAAAGATCGAAATTTACTTTATGCGCACGGTTTTTTTTATGTACTTTTGTTCTTAACTTTAAGAATTTCTATGGAATTTATTGGTACTAGCTATTATGGCAAGTATTCTGATAATTTTGATACTTTAATTATTATTTTTATAGTTGCTACATTGTTAGTGCAGGTTATTTTATTTTTGTCGATGCTAATAAAACTGTTCACTAAACCAAATACTCACCAATTAACTTCTTTTCTTGGATTATTTATTGGGATTTTTGTATGCTTTATTTGGTTTGGTATTTTAATTGCTTATTTTCAGATTAATGACAGCAGTTGGGGATTAAATGGGCTTAGTTTTCTGTTATTCTCATTTTTGCCATGTGTTACCAGCATTGGTGGTTATATTTTGTTGATTATTATTAAAGCGATTAGAAGTGGTATTTATTTGTTAATCAATAAGCAAAATAGTGAAGATACGAAATAGATCTTAATGATACGAATATAAAATAATCTGAATTAGATATATCGCTTGAAGTTAAAATTTATTAGTTATTGGTTTAAGTATATTAGTATCATTATTAACTATATTGTACATCCGACAATTAAATGTAGGATGTTAATATTAAATCGCAGTCCAACCGCCATCAATAGTCAATAGTTGCCCGGTAGTATATGAGGATGCATCTGAGGCAAAATAGATAAGAGCACCATTTAGTTCTCCTTCTTTCCCTGCACGACCCATTGGGCAGTAAGTATCAATTATAGCCTTGAATTCCTCGTTATTTATAGCGTGTTGCGTCATTTCACTAGGGAAGTATGCCGGTCCAATTGCATTAACCGTTATCCCTTTTTTAGCCCACTCTACAGCAAGTGACTTGGTTAACATTTGCACGCCGCCTTTAGACGAACAGTAGGCAGTTAAAAAAGTCGGCTTCATCGCAACAGTGCTGTGGATTGAGCCAATATTGATGATTTTTCCATAATGCTGTTTTATCATTACTTTACCGACTTCTCGAGCAAAAAAATAGAGGCTACTTAAATTAGTATTAATAACGTTATACCATTGTTCGTCTGTTTGACCTTCTGCTTGAACATTTACCGCAATACCTGCATTATTAACTAAAATGTCTATTCTTCCCATAGTATTAACAGTTTGCTCTACAACTGATTTGATCTCATCATTATTATTGACGTCACAACGAATAGCTAAACACTTAACACCATACTTTTCGATCTCACTTTTCAATTCGTTAAGTTTTTCAATCCTACGAGCGACTATAACAACATTTGCACCTTGTTTAGCCAGTGCTTTTGTAAATTGCACACCCAGTCCAGATGATGCTCCTGTAACAATTGCAACTTTATTATTTAAATCAAATAAGTTACTCATCATAATCCCCCTTAATTAAAAGTAAACCATGTAAATTTTTACAAACCAAATACTTGGTCAACATAATTTATTTTTTAAATTAAACAGACAATGACTGATTAGTGAATATATAGAAATAAATTAAATTAAAAAAAATTATAAATCAGCTGAGTTGGAATAAAAATTGCTAAAACCAATATAAGAATTGTTTTTAAATTATGTTGACCGTTAGAATGTAACACGTTATAAGTGATGTGTCCTCATTTTAATGGATAGTTTTTTAACTTATTGCTTTCGTTCGTTTGCGAATTGGCTAAACTATTTATGGTTTAAATGAGCAATTTTTTAAGAACACGATCATTATCATATTATTAACCCAAAATAAGTGGTTATGTTTAATAGGTGAGTTATTTAGTAACTTTTATCAATATGGAATTAGTAATTGAAAGGAGAATTTATTTATGCCATCGAGAGAGGGGTCTCAATTAAAAATAATCTATTTTTTATTCAAAGATCAAACTTTGCTTTCTGTCCATGCATGTTTTTATGTTCTTCTGTTTATAACTTATAGGATTGTTGCGGGCTTCAGCTATGATGTGTATCGAAGTTATCATGAAACGTTTGATAGTTTTATTAGTATTTTTTTAATTGCTACTCTGTCAGTTGAGGTGATTTTATTTTTTTCAATGTTAATAAAACTGTTCACACAACCTAAAACGCATCAATTAACATCTTTTATGGGACTATTTATTGGTGCTTTTATTTGCTTTATATGGCTGGCTATCGTGGTTTATTATCATTTAATTACTGATGATCATTGGGGATGGAGTATTGGGCTTGATTTTGCAGTAACAACATTATTGCCATGTGTTATCAGTATTGGTGGCTTTATTTTGCTGCTTTTTATAAAAGCGCTTAGAAGTGGTATTTACCGGTTAATCAATCAACAAAATAGCCAAGAAACGAAATAGATATTAATATTTTTAATAAAGAATAATATGAATTAAATTTAGCTTAAATGTTCAAGTAGATTTACTGAAGAAAAAATATAGCCGTCAAAATCAATCGATGTTTTATCTGATATATTCATTAATACATTTTTTTCATTTTCAATATGTTGCCACATCGCTTTATAAGTTCCTTCACTATCTCGTCGGCATAATGCCGCTAATATTTGCTGGTGATCTGCATACCATTTTAGGCGATAACCTTTAGTATTAGTGTGTTCAGCTAGTTGTTCCCAATTAAATGATTTCTCTTTATGTTTCCATAAATTTTTAATAGCATTAACCAGCATTTGATTTTGAGTTGCTTCGGCAATAGTAAGGTGAAAGTGAAAGTCATTTTCTTTATTAGATTTGTTATTCGTTGTCGCTTGTAATTCTTGTTCTAGTATTTTTTTTAGAGTCTCAATATTAGCTATAGTAATCATTTGGGAAGCAAATGCTGCTATATTAGTTTCCAGTAGCTGACTAGCTTGTAATAACTCAAACGGTCCCATAATTCGGGATTGTAATGAATCAGGTTTATTAATAACATAAACACCAGAACTTTGTTTTATAGAGATAAAACCTTTGACTTCTAAAGCAATCAATGCTTCGCGAACTATAGTTCGACTAACACCATAAGCGTCGGCTATAGTTCTTTCCGGTGGTAACTTAGAACCCAAAGGATATTTTCCAGAACTAATTTGTTCTAATAATACCTGTGCTATTTCTTGATATTGCTTTTTATAATCTTGATTAATGTTATTTTCAGTCAAAATTCACCCGCTAGTAGTTTACATCCATACACATACTAATAATAACATCAGTAAGTGTACGGATTCTAATTTATTGTTTGTGAATCATTTTTAAAATTTGGTCTAAAACTTTAGTGGCATTCATTGTACCATAAGCAACTGGATCGATAATATCAATTGGTATTCCATAATTATCGGTTTGTTTTTTACATTCTTCTAAAGCAAATCTCATTTGTGGTCCTAATAATACTGCGATAATGTTGTCATGATCAGCATTTAGTTGTTGATATAATACTTGTTCACTAATTGCGATGAAATCTAATTCAATTCCTCTTTCAGCTGTTTCTTTTTTTATTTTATTTACTAATAATGACGTAGACATTCCACCCGCACATGCAAAAATAACTTGTTTCATCTTTTACCTCTCATTTATATTGGTCATCTAATTTAATAGCAAGCTGTCGTGTTTTTATTAATTTTTCAAACCAAAAAGCTGATTTTTTCATAGATCTTGCTCGGTTTTTTTCTAAATTAATTTCAATTAGACCATAGCGATTTTTAAATGCATTCATTGGTGAAACATTATCGGTGAATGCCCATAGCATATAACCCCCGCAGTTGGCACCATCATTAATTGCTTTAAGCGCCCAATAAATATGCATTGAAATAAAATCAATTCGATAATCATCCTGAATTATACCATCACTATTTTTAAATCGTTTTTCATCTTCTATTCCCATACCATTTTCACAAATGAACCACGATTTATTGTTATATTCTTGTTTAACTCTCATTGCAAAATCATAAACAATTTTTGGATAAATCTCCCAGCCCCTAGATTTATTCATTATTTTGCCAGGTAAATCGAAAGGTTCATAATAATAGGCAGGGTGGAATGGCATATTTTTATTCCATTCTTTTGTTGCCGCTTTAACTCGATGTGGAAAGTATAAATTGATACCAACCTCATCAACGCGATACTGTTTAATAATTTCTAATTCTTGGTCAGAATAATCCCATTTAACATGATGTTTTGCTAAAAGTTCAATAAGCTCTTGAGGATATTCACCATTAAAAGCAGGATCAAGAAATACACGATTATAAAAAAGATCATATAGTTTTGCTGCTTGTTGATCTTCTTTTGAGTTCGACCGAGCATAAGTTACTTCTGGATTTAAAATAGTACCAATGGTCCCTTGGTAATTATTGTTACGGAATAGTTGCACAACTTTGGCTGTAGCCAAATTTTTATTATGATTCCACTGCATCCATGTATTGGTATTTTGTTCATAAGGCCAACGTACGGCATCTAAATAAACTCTTGTTTGAATTACAATGGGTTCATTAAATACAAACCAACGTTTAACAAGATGGTTATAACGTTCAAAAACTTTTTGAGCATATTTTGTAAAAAGTTCTACCACATGTTTTGAACCCCAACCGCCGTATTTATAAAATAGTTCTGCAGGTAATTCGTAATGTTCCAAACAAATCATTGGGGTAATACCACTCTCCAACATTGCTGTTATGAAGTTATCATAATGGCTAGCATAATCTTCATCGACGATAGCATTTTCATAGTCTGTTAAAAATCGTGACCAATTAATTGAGGTTCGGTAATGAGTTAAACCTATTTTTTTCATTAAGTCGACATCTTCTTGATAGCGATTAATTAAATCTGTCGCTATCGCAGGGCCATAACCTTCATACCAAACATGTCGATCATTTTTATACCAAATATCGATATAAGAATCTTGATTTTCTTTCTTACCAGTCCATCCTTCAGTCTGCCATGCAGAAGATGAGGCTCCTAAAATAAAATTTTGCGGGATCGGGATCGTTAAATCACTCATCATGTTATTCCTTATATTAGTTATTCAGCTAATGACTGAAGTTCAGAACGTTTTGCAGCTATTCTTAAAAAAGGTAAATAGATAAAAATAGCGACGATAATACAGATTATTTGAGTTATAACCGCGCCAATTGAGCCCGCAGTTGATAGGTAGGCACTTATAATAGGTGGAGTTGTCCACGGGATCATTACTACAGCTTTGCCAGCAAAGCCTAAACTTGTGGCTACATAACCAATAGTTCCGGTAATAAGCGGAGTTATGATAAATGGGATCGCTAAAATAGGATTTAACATTATTGGCATACCAAAAATAACAGGTTCGTTAATATTAAAAATTCCAGGCCCTAATGAAAGTTTAGCTATTTCACGCATTTCCTTACGTTTAATCGCGGCAAAAATAGCGATGAGTAATCCAATGGTGCAACCTGAGCCACCAATACTCATATACACATCCCAAAATGGCATGGTAATGATATTGGTTGGTTCAATTCCTTGCTGAAAATCATTCATATTCACCATTATTGCGCCAAGTAATAATGGTTCACGGATCGGTTTTATCATTTGATTGCCATGAATACCTATTACCCAAAATATCTGTGCTACAAACATTAATAATAACAATCCAGGTAAACTTTGCATTACCGATTCTAAAGGCCTTTGAACCACCATATAGATAGCATCATATAAAAACATACCCGTTAATTTGTAAAAAGCAAAACCAAATGCAGCAATTAATGATGTTGTAATGATGGCAGGAATTAAGGCTGAAAAAGATGCTGAAACATTAGATGGCACACTGTCTGGCATTTTCACTCTTAATTTGTCTACTTTCAGTAATTTTGAATATATTTCTACTGAAATAATCGCTATAAACATACCAAGGAAAAGGCTTTTGGTATCTGTAAATTGGCGAGCTAATACATTGGTTACTTGAAATTCTTTGCCATCAAGCAATACATTTATAAAAGTTGGTTGAACGGAGACAAAACAAATAATTGCTAGCATTCCGGGGAATAATGTTTTGTTACCATTAATTCTTCCTAATTCGTTGGCAATAAGGAAAACCGCCCCGATAGTAAGAAAGTTTAGTGTTGCATAACCTAAATTACTGGCTATAGGCTTTAACGCAGCTAAACTTGAAAATATATCAAAATACGCTAATCCATTTTGTCTATCAAAAATTATATTTGACATCAAAACAGAAAAAGCGCCAACGATAATAACTGGCATAAGAGTAATGAATGCCGCTTTTATCGCCATGATATATCTTAAGCTATTAAATTTATTAGCGAATTGACCTAGTTTGTCTATAATTTCGTTTCCTCTAGACATATTTCACGATCTCCAATTGTGGTTTGAGATTTTTGATATACCAAAAATAGTCTTTATTGATAATTTAATCCGTGATCTTATTCACAGATTTTAAAATTGGAATTCCACTATAATAATAAAATAATTAATTCCACCATTATTGGTATACCGGAGATCTAAAAATGAACGCTGACAATGAGTTTTTATTTCAAGAAGAAATTATGGAACTATTAATCAATGCAGGAGAAGCAAGATCCCAGGCAATGATGGCAATTAAATTTGCCCGCGAACAAAAATGGGATGAATCTGAAATAGCCATGAAAAAATCGCAACAATTTTCGATTGCGGCACACGGTATTCAAACAAAACTAATTGGTCTTGATGAAGGTAGTGGAAAAGTTCCATTAAATCTTTTAATGGTTCATTCTCAAGATCATTTAATGACGGCAATGCTTTGTCAAGACTTAGCTAAAGAAATAATATATTTACATAAAATGATAGCCAATCAAAGTGATAAATGATTATATTTATTGAATTGCTATTAGACATAATTTATTTTAACGTGATTGTATCATCATCGAATCTTATTTAATTAATAAGCAAATAATAATACTGATAGTATATTATTTGACATTTTATCTGATTGACCCCAAATTCAATTTCAGAATTTAATTTTATTTATTAACTTATTTTAGGTAATAGATATTAAACTTATAAATTTATAAAAATCTTATTTCATTTCAAAAACATATATAAAATTATAATGTTAAAAACAAAAAACGGACTATAAGTCCGTTTTTATATATTAAGTGTTAATTATAATTATTGCGGTTGCGGTTCAATAACTATTTTGTTACCACCCAATGAAACTGCTTGAATATCGCGATCATACATAGCTTCACCGAAAGCCGGTGGAATGGTATAGGTACCAACGTTAGTAGCTTTAATTTGATAAACAAATTTTTGCGTTTGGTTATTGTCAGTTGAACCATAAATGATTACGCGATCTTCACGTACATCAGTATAGTCTGGGTACCATGTGTTTTCATCTGTTTGAACTGCTATCGATGATACCCATCCAGAATAATCCGCTTCATCATAATCATCCTCTTCATAGTCTTCCTCATCTTCTTCATCGCCTTGTATATATTCATCCTCAGTGTCATCTACCTGCGTAATCGGCTGTTGTACAACCTCAAAACCACCAGGTAACAAATCCACAATAGCAAGATTAGTTGCACCTTCATTGGCTATAGCGCGAACTTGTACCATAACATTAATTTTATCCCCCAATTTAACATGATCGACTGGTTTACCATTCATATCAGTAAATTCACGATAAATCTCTAAGCCTTGCTTGATAGGTTTTTCTGGTGCTTTAGTATCGAAACCTTGTTCAGATAACATGTACCAAGCAGGTAAATTAGTGTTATTAATAAAGTTAACAGTTGAATCTTGCGAACTAAATTGACCTTTAGCTAAAATACCTCTTAATTTAGCGATAACTTTTTGGGATTCGTTATTTTTAGTTGAAGCACTAATTTGTAATGAATCATCAGTTAAATTAGCATCATTGATACTACTAGAATAACTATCTAAAGCTAAAATAGTCATGGCTGCCGATTGAGTGGTGTATTTTTGTTTATTCAACATAATAACCATATTTTCTAGCGCTTGAGCCGGAATATTTTGAGCTTTATCAGGGAAATGTTTACTAAGTAAATAAATTTTACCTGCATTAACAACTAAAGGATCGTAGTAATAGTTAGTCCACCAAGCTTTAGTATAGGCTTTATCAAGTTGTTGCCATACAGGGGTTAATAACTTATTCGCTTCTTTATCCATCTTCAACATTTTATAAGATGCTGATAAATACATAGCAGTGATGTCTGTTTTCCAACCATCATTGTTAGTATTATTGAGATCATCTATTACCGAAGCTAAATAACTAGTGGTTACCTGATTTTGACGGGTTAATAAATAAATAGCATAGGCACGTAACCTAAGTCCATATAGATCAGAACGATCGGATTCAGCAATAGTTTTTATATACTTATTGGCATTATCTAACATCTTTTGTGGAACAACTTGCCCAGATTCTTTAGCTTCTAGCATGAAGTTAACAGCATATAGAGTAATAAAAGGATCAACGCTATAAGTAGAATACCATAAGCCGAATGCGCCTTCGCTATTTTGGCGAGATTGCAGAACTTGATAAAGATCTGATAATGAGGTTGAACCTTGTTTAGAAGCTAAATTAAAATCACTATATTTATTGGCAAATAATATTGGTATTGCCCGACTCACAATCTGTTCAGAACAGTAATGTGGGTAATTTTGTAAATAAGTATTTAACCCTTTGCTAAGTACAAATGGAGAATAAGATACAGCAGCTTCTCGATTACTATAGTTATCATACATTGTTCTAAAATCGGTTAAAGTTTGCTCATGTCCATCCATTCTACCCATCTTAGTTTGCAATCGATATTCTGAGGTAGGGCGCACTGAAGTGCTAATATTGCGCGTTACCTCTATCTCACCATAACTAGCAGTGAAATGAAGATCGGCATTACCAACTTTTTCAGTTGCTTTAAAGTTGAATTTTAAAACTCCGTCTTTGGCATTAGCCAATTCAATAGTTTTTTGGTTTTCACCAATAATTGTTAACTGTGGAGTTGTCGAAACATTTACTTTAATTGGTACCGGTTGGTTGCCAATATTTTCGATCAAATTGGTCACATTAACTGAAACTTCAAACTCATCATTTGGTGCTGCAAAATAAGGGACATTTGGATGTAACACAATATCATTGTGAACAGTCGTCGTCATTTGAGTGTGACCCATTGTTTCATCACCAACGGATATAGCCATGATTCGAATTTTACCATTAAAATAGTCAGGGACTTTATACTCAACTGTTTTATCACCATCAACATCCATGATACCCGACCAATAAACAACAGGATCATCCACTTTACGTTTGAATGGGTTTAAATGACCAGATAGCGCATCATCATTATCACCATCACCGCCAGGAGCTGAAAGTGATAGTAAGTGACGGTATTCCGGCAATATTAGATCGAGTATTTGTGAGGTTCTAACTGATAGTGCCTTTTTGCGTATAAAGCTAGTTAATGGATCTTTTAACTTATAATTTGACACTTGCAAAATACCTTCATCAACTGCAAAAACAACCGCTTTTTGTGGTGTATTGGTATGCAAGGTTATAGGTAAGGTTTCACCTGGTTTAATTAATGAAGGAGCTTGTAACACAATTTTATCATTAAATTGTTCATTAGAAATTTTAAATGGTATTACGCCATAACTTAATGGACTCATAAAAATTTCATCTGAATTAGGATCGCGTACAAATTGAACATTAATATAACCATTACCACTAATATTTTCAGGTAAAGTTATTTTTTGTACCGAACTAGTCGTAGTTGTATGGAACCATTTCCATGCATAAACTTTATCCCGTTCAATAGTGATAATGCCACTACCTACATAAGGTGCATTGATTGCTACTTCAATTTCATCACCTGGGTTATATTGAGTATCCTTGATTTTAAGGGCAAGTTCAGCATTGCGATCTAAATCACGAGTAATGTTAGCGGTACCAATGATGGAATATTTGCCTTGGTACAGTAATTGATCATCTTTATTTTTAATTTGGATTATATAATTACCCGGATTTTCACTATTTAACTGGTAAGTAGTTTTACCTTTATTAATAGCAAATGGTTGCTCTGATAATAATACTTCCTTACGTCGAGATTCATATTTATAAACTCCCGACGGTTGTTTGACTAATACTGAAACAAATTTTTCTTCCAGATTAAGAATTTTTAAATCAGTTAGATCTATTTTCTCTAAGGATGGATTGATGGCAATAAAATCTAAATTACGCACCGAATTACGATTAATATAATTTAGATTGCCATCCGCTTTAGCACCAATAAGATAATTATTCGGTGACACAAATGTACTAGCTGTAGCCGCAACACTACGGCCACTATCAGGTTCGAACACTTCAGTTAACATTTTAAGTGTATAATTACCTTCAAAACTTTCCATATTGTCATGTAAATTAATATTTACTATGCCATTGTCATCAGTGTCTTCTTCATCCAATTCTACTTTGAAACTATTGCGATCACCGGTGATATATTGATAAAAATAGTAATCTTCATATTTTTTGAAATAAGGGATGGATGGTTCCAGAATCAAAGTATTGGTAACTCGGCGATGGGCTGCATCAGTACCAATAAGGTTTTTAGCTTTAATTTCAGCAGTGATCTGATCTGGTTTTAACCAACCATCTTTGATCTCCGGTAGTAATTTCAAAGAGACAGTGGTTTTATCCGGTTCAAATTCACGGACAACGACTGAGCTAGTACCTAATAAAGTTCGTGATTCCTCTTTATCGTCATTTTTTAAGTATAGATTGATATACCAATCACCTGTAGGCGAGGTGTAATTGGTTTTATAGCTTAGTTCATTGAAGCCAAATTTATCTAACACCACCGGTCTTTTCATAACTAAATTTGATTTAGGATCGTATATTTCAGCTTCTAAGGTAATACCGGCTAAGGAATGCGCCCAATTTTGAGCTCTAACAATAGTACCAATATGGAACGTATCTCCAGGGCGATATATGCCACGATCTGAGAAAATGTGAGAACGTAGTTCTCCACCTTCAACAGTTTCACGAATACCACCGATATCAAATCGAGATAAATTTAAATTTCTGTCGTAACTCTGAATCGGTAGAAATGAAGAATCATTATCTTTCTCAACCACATATACTAACGGTTTAATGCCTTGGTAATATTCAGACAATGGCGCAAAATGGACGTGACCGGTGCTATCAGTATTTTTACTGGTAATAGCAATACCATTCATACCTAATACAGAAACTTTAGCATTGCTAATTGGTTGCCCGGTACTAATTGATTGTATAAACAAATCATTAGATTGATCGAGCGATTTTTTAGCAATAATACCTAAATCAGTCACCACAATAAAGCGTGAACTCATAAATTCAAGTTCACTACTATTTACATCTTGACCGTATAATCTTAATAAGAACACACCACGGTTTTTAGTGCCATTAGTATTCGCCGTTAAATAACGCGTAAGATCAATACTGGTATAGTTAACATCTTCTAATGGACCTTTAAATTCTTTAGTGTAATTATATTTTTCAACAAAATGATCGTTATCGAGTTCACCAAAGTTCATGTATTGAAATTCGTCGCTTTCATTAAATGAAACTAGATGTTGTAGCTGAGAAGGAATTACCCGATCAATTTCCAATTTCATTTTTTTGATATTTCGGGAAACAACCGGTAGTTTTTTCTCACCTGATAAAGATAGTAGGGAACCGTTGGCTGCAAAATCTAGATAAGTAGGGTAACTTGGTACTTCTAAAACATTTTGATAATTATCTGCTAACAGATAACCGTTTTGCGAAATTAAAGGTTGATTCACTTCTACATATAATTGTGAATTTTGTTCAGCTTTAAACTCAAAGCTAACCTGAGTTTGATAAGCAAGCTCAGTATCAATTGGTTTTAGCGCAATGGGTTTTGCTGTTGCTAATACTTGTGGAGTAACTTCAAATTTGGTTTTATAGCTACGAGTTAATTGATCATAGTATTCAACCTTATAACCACCCTCGGTTTTTTTAGGTAATTGCCATACCTTAATTGTTTTGGACAGATCTTCAGATTTAATTGGATGGGATAATGATAAAATTAGCACTTGTTGTATTTTATTGTTACTTTTATCCACCAGTGTTAGTTCAGAATTAATAACATTTAAATTGTATTTATCTGGTACGGAAACCGCATTACTTATGGTCACACTACTAGGGTGACCACCTGCAGTCGATTCTACACCTTTATCAATTGTCATGTATAAATAACCCGGTTTTTCTAATAGTGGGATCGGGCTACTTTTTACATAAGCGATAGTGTCATTATTATCATAGGTGACAGTAAAATCTACATTACTAATAAATTTATCGGTATCAGTATTTTTATCTTTGTTTTTATTTTTATTGGCGACACTTTCATAAAGCGCTAATTTTATATTTTTCTCAAAACTTTTCTTATCAACGGAATTAGTAAAGGTAATCGTATTAATGACATTTCTTACATTGGCTTCGGTTGGATCAGAGTAAAGTTCACCAAAATTTTTGAAACCATAATTAAAATCAGGAGAAGTAAAGGAAAAACTACCAGAATCTTTTTTCAAAAAATTATTATTAGCAAATAATTTTGCATCATCTAAGGTAAGCGTATATTCAACACCGAGCGGCCAAATATTATTTAAAGGCGTAAATTGTATAGTTTTATTATTAAGCCATATCCATTTACCATCAATTGGCGGGGTAAAGGTTATTCCTTCAGTTATTTCTTTACGTGTTGATTCTAAAGGAGCAGGGGAGCCATTATCACCGCTAAAATTAATTGATAGAATATCGTTATTCTTTTTAGGTACATTAAGTTTAGCATTATAAAATTTGTATACTATAGGCGCAGCTTCAACAGGCTTAGGACGATTCAAATACCAATGGTATATATAATTTGTGGTAAAAAAGGCAATTAATCCAATAATAATTAATGAACCAATAATGGTTTTAGCCTTATTAAGTAAGGTTCCCACCGAATTATAATATGTTTTTGCTTTGGGTATCCAAGTAGGGGTAGACCAATTGATATTGCCAATTATTGGGCTAAATAACCAGAATATGCTTTTAATTAATGCATATAAAAAAATAATAAAATAACTTATTATTTCCCATGCTTTTTGCAAAATAAAAAATGGTAGTTGCAAAATAAATTTAAGTAATTCCATTATTAATTTCCTATTCCTTATTACTTTTTTTGCTAAAAAAGTTAAATTTAATTATTGTTTTTATGCTGAAACGTATACTTCTCCGCAAACATCTTAACAGAAACTATAAGTTGATCTTTTAATAAAATAGTTGATCACGTAGTTATGTAAGATCATATAATAGCCACGTGTAAAATACTATATTAAAAATAGTTTATTTAATTGAATTGATAATTTGCTGTTGCGATTTTTTAGTTAACTTAGCGAATACCAGATTATAAGACTGTTTTAAAAGGTCAATAACCATAGCTTGATCTAAAGGATTAGGGGTATTAAGGATGATTGAGATCCAATGTATTTTATTGGCATAATAACCTTCGGTAATATTATCATACATTTCGATCATTAAACGGTTATTAGCTGGATCACCTTTTAAGGTAATGATATCTTGGTTATGGTTGTTTTTGCCGGCGTAGGCAAACATTTTATCTGCAATTAAAAATTGAAAAGCCCGCCATTCCGGTTTATAAACTATTTCAGCACCTTTTAGTTTTAACGCGGCATGTTCTATCCATTGATATTTTGCTAACATATTTATTCCCTTAAAATACCATTATCTTTAGATAAAAATATTATATATTAGCCATTGCATTTTGTAATTTTAATATTCAATTACAAGTTGGTATTTGGTCTTAACAAAGACCAAATATTATTATTTTGTGGCGGTGAAAACCGCACGTATTGGTGCAGGGTAACCTTCAATTGTTTTGGTTAGATCGTTTGGATCTAGAAAATCAGCTAAGGATTCTGACGTCATCCACTCGGTCTGACGTTGTTCATCTAAACTAGTTTGCGAAATATCAACCACTTTAACTTCAGAAAATCCACATTTATGTAGCCAGTTAATCATGGTCGGTACTGATGGAATGAAATAGACATTACGCATTTGTGCATAACGCTCCCCCGGCATTAACGCTTGATGTTCTTTACCATCAATAACTAATGTTTCTAATACTAATTGACCACCATTAACCAGTTGATCTTTTAATTGCAGTAAATGATCAAGTGGCGAGCGCCGATGGTATAACACTCCCATTGAAAACACAGTATCAAAGGCATTGAGCTTAGGTAATTCTTCGATGCCAAGAGGTAGCAAATGAGCTCGTTTATCATTACCAAGTAATTTACGGATAGCTTCAAATTGGCATAAGTAAAGTGCCATAGGATCAATACCCACAGCCAGTTTAGCGCCAGCGCCGATCATTCGCCAAAGATGGTAACCGCTGTTACAACCCACGTCTAAAACCATTTTACCTTCTAAACTTGCGATGTGATTAATTAACCGTTCCCATTTCCAATCAGAACGCCATTCAGTATCAATATGTACACCATATAAATGAAAAGGGCCTTTACGCCATGGCAACATATTTTTTAATAATTGGCTAATTCGCTGTTGTTCACCAGTAGACAGTGGTTGTACCATTGTTGCGGTAACACTGTGTAATAAATCCAGTTGATTGGGTGTAATTGCCGGTAAATGTTTAATGCTATTTAACCATTGATTAACACGACTATCTAAATTTTGTTTTTGCCAATTTGCTAGTTGGGCAGGTAATACTTCAAGCCAACTATTGAGTTTATTTTTTGCGATAATCTGATAAAAATCACCAAAATCAAACATGGGTTAATCCTTATTGTAGATATTAATTTACTATTTAATGGCAATGATGGAACCAAAATTAAAACATTGAAACCAAGTATCCATATGTTTAAAGCCAGCATTTGCTAAGCGTTGTTTATGGGTTTCGATGGTGTCAGTTAACATAACGTGTTCTAACATGTTACGTTTTTGGCTGATTTCAAGTTCGCTATAACCATTAGCGCGTTTAAAATCATGATGCATATTAAAGAGCAATTCATTGATGCTAGTATCACTAAAACTAAACTTTTCCGATAACACTAATATACCGTTAGGATTTAAGGCTTGATAAACATTTTTTAATACTTGCTGGCGATTTGCTGGCGTTAAAAATTGAAGCGTGAAATTGAGTACCACCATCGAGGCATTGTGCATTGGTATATTGCAGATATCTTCACAAATTACCTTAACCGGTGTTTTGGCTTTGTATGAGTCAATGTGCTTTTGACAGCGGTTAACCATGGGTAGGGAATTATCCACCGCAATGATCTGACAGTTATCTTGGGTAAGATTACGGCGAATCGATAATGTAGCGGCACCTAATGAACAACCTAAGTCATAAATCATGGAATTAGGTTGCACAAATCTTTCCGCCAACATACCAATCATCGAAATTATATTAGAATATCCAGGAACTGAACGTTGAACCATATCAGGAAAAACTTCGGCTACTTTTTCGTCAAAAGTCCAATCACCTAATTTATCAATAGGAGTCGAGAATAGTTGGTCTTTTTTAATATCCATAAAAGTTATTGGTACTAATAGAAAATAATTCTGCTATGATACCATTTTTTATAGTTAATTTATCGGATAATTATGAGTTTTATTGCTATTATTGCCATTATTGTTAGTCTTTTAATCACCATCTATTTAGGAAAACGCTGGCAATTTTGGTTCAATTTTGAATTAACAGGTTATTCCCAAATAGCTTATTGGGTAGTTATGATTGTGGCAGGATTATCTTTTATTCTGTCAAAAATTTTTAATGGTATTTCAACATATTGGCTACCACTAATTAGTAATGTGATTTTGGGGTTAATAATCTGTGCAATTTTTATCACATTAATCTTTGATGCAATTAGGTGGTTGAGTAAAGGGCGTTTTACAGTTAATTTACTCAATAAAATCATATATATTGTATGTGTAGTTGGCTTGTTTATTTTTGGCCATGAAATGGCAATTAATCCCAAAATTGTTGAATATCAAGTTAAAATTGACAAGCCAGCTAATGTTGACCATTTACGTTTGGTACAGTTAACGGATATCCATGTTAATGAATTAACCACCCATAAATCTATTCAACAAATGATTGATAAAGTTAATCAATTAAATGCCGATTTTATTGTGATTACTGGCGATACGCTAGATCAACGTTTAAAACCATTTACAGAGCTAGGCTTTGATAAACAATTTCAGCAACTGAAAGCCAAATACGGTACCTATATTGTTTTTGGTAATCATGAATATTTAGGCACTACTCAAGCTGATAATAGTGAACAAGATATTATTAAAACTTTTCAACAAGCTAAAATGAAAGTTTTAAAAGATGATATTGTGTATTTGGATGATGTTGGCATTACCTTAATTGGTCGTGATGATTTGTCATCTTCGCGTTATGATGTAACTCGAGCTTCACTAAGCGATCTGATTATGTTTGCCGATACTAGTACACCTATAATTTTGTTAGATCATCAACCTAAAGATCTTGATGAACCAGCTAACCTAGGTGTTGATTTAATGATTTCCGGGCACACCCATAGAGGACAAGTGTTTCCCATAAATTTAGTCGTAGCAGCAATGTATAAAAATTCTTATGGAATGTATCAAAATCCAGAACAACATTTTACCAGTATTGTCAGTAGTGGGTATGGACTATGGGGGCCACCGATTCGCCTGATGTCACGTTCAGAAATTGCTGTTATTGATATTACTTTTAATAACCAACAAAAATTAACAAATTCACCACAATAAGGAATCAGTTTTGTCTTTTCAGTTTATTACTAATAATGAACAACTAGCTGCTTATTGTTTGCAAATAGCAAACAGCCCAGCTATCGCTTTAGATACTGAGTTTGTGCGTACGCGAACATTTTATCCTCACTTAGGCTTACTCCAAGTATTTGATAGTCATATTGCAGCCTTAATTGATCCTTTAGCTATTACGGATTGGCAAGATTTTATTGCTATATTAAATAACCCTAAAATTGAAAAATATTTACATTCCTGTAGTGAAGATATCGAGGTTTTGCAGCACCAGTTTAATTGTATCCCCACACCAATTATTGATAGCCAAATTTTAGCTTCGTTTTTAGATAATCCATTAAGTAGTGGTTATGCCAGTTTGGTTAAAAAATATTTAAATGTAGATCTTGATAAGAGTGAAACCCGAACCGATTGGTTAAAACGCCCCTTAACGGATAAACAATATGAATACGCAATTAATGATGTGATATTTTTGTTGCCATTAATGGAAAAATTAAAAGCACAATTGATTACTAATCATTGGCTAGAGGCAGCTTACCAAGAATGCCAATTACTAACAGGGCGTAAAGCGATAATAACTAATCCTGAGGATGCATATTTAACCATCAAAAATAATTGGCAGTTAAAAGGTAAAAGTCTAGGAGCTTTAAAAAAGTTGGCTTATTGGCGTTATGACATAGCAAAAACTCAAGATATTGCATTAAATTTTGTAATTCACGAGGAAGTCTTATGGAAAATTGCCCGTTATTTTCCAACTTCATTAGCTGAATTAGAAAAATTAGGTATGAAGGGTAAAGAAATTCGCTTATATGGTCAAAAAGTTCTGGCTATATTAACCGAACCATTGCCAGCTGTTCCAGCTATTAAACGAGTTAATACTTATCCAAATTATAAACAAATAAGTGAGCAACTTAAGCAAGCTACTCAGACAATTGCGGTGCAAACAGGTCTTAATCCTGATCTGTTACTTTCACGTAAGTTAATTAATAACTATGTTAAATGGCAAGCTGAACATAAAGGTGAAGAACCCGAAATTATAAGCGGATGGCGCAGGCCATTATTCGAGAAATATGTGCTATGATTCTTTGGCTTTGATTGATTATAAGCACTAAATATAAAAATATTTAGTGCTAAGTTTTTTATTAATAGCTGTAACTCAATAGCGTATAACTAAACTGTAACTTATTTGGCTAGTTCACTTAACATTGATTCAACTATTAACGATGATTGCTTGGCGGCTAATTTTAAAAATGATTGAAAGTCGACCGCTGATTCATTATCACCATTATCTGAAATCGCTCTTACTACTACAAATGGTACTTTATACAACCAGCAGACATGACCTATTGCGGCTGCTTCCATTTCCACGGCTATAGCATTAGGAAAGGTTTGTTTGATATTAGCCAGTGTTTGTTTACCATTAATGAATGCATCACCACTACCAATAGACCCCTCAACTGCATTTACACCATGTTTTTCAATGCATAATTTAGCTAATGATTGATAATGTTGATCGGCGGCAAAAGTGACCGGACAGCCAGACATTTGCCCAGGCTGATAACCAAAAGCTGTTAAGTCAACATCATGATAAAACACATCTTTAGAAACAATAATATCACCTATATTCAGTGTAGCAGATAAGCCACCAGCAGAACCGGTATTAATAACAGCATCGACCTTATAATTATTTAATAACAAGGTGGTTCCTGACGCCGCAGCAACTTTACCAATTCCAGATTGCAGTAATACAATGTCGCAACCAGATATTTGCCCAAGATGAAAATCACAGCCTAAATAACGTTCAACCTGATAATTGGTAATTTTACTTTTTAATATAGCAACTTCTTCTTCCATTGCTGCAATAATTGCGATTTTCATTGAATCCTCATGCTGTTTAACTAACTTCAATTTAGATGTGCTATCATAATTGCTATACCTAAACTTGACAATATATGAATCTAACGGAGCTATACATTTGCGCACAATATTCATTACTGGCTGCTCAAGCGGAATAGGGCTTATTTCAGCAATAACCTTAAAAAAACGCGGTTATCGAGTTATAGCTTCTTGCCGCAAAAAGGCAGACCAACAAAAGCTGATAGAACAAGGTTTTGAAACGGTATTATTGGATGTCGATGACCCAGAGTCAGTTAAGCAAGCGGCTCAAGAAGTTTTAACTTTAACTCAGGGTAAAATATATGCATTATTTAATAATGCTGGGTTTGGTGTTTATGGGCGTTTAGCAACCATTAGTCGTGCACAGTTAGAATCTCAGTTTGCAACCAATTTTTTTGGTGTTCATCAATTAACCCAATTATTGCTTCCAGCCATGCTGGAACAAAATGAAGGGCGCATTATTCAGACCAGTTCTATTGTTGGTATTATTGCTACGCCTGGGCGCGGTGCTTATTCAGCTAGCAAATATGCTTTAGAAGCTTGGTCGGATGTTCTAAGATTAGAATTAGCTAAAACCAATATTAAAGTCTGCTTAATTGAACCGGGACCATTAAAGACCTATTTTTCTAATAATGTTAATCAGACAGAAAAACAGAATCTTGTCAAAAATCCACCTATCGCTAAACGTTTTACTTTACCACCAGAAGCGGTGTTACCAAATTTGATTCATGCACTAGAGCACCCATCACCGAAAATACGTTACAGGGTAACTAAAATAACTAAAATTGCCAACCTTGCTAAACGTTTGCTTCCGGATAGATTAATGGATAAAATTTTACAAAATAAATAACCAATCAAAATTTTCTAGGACATTATATGCAAAATCAATTTATTTTTGATGTTAATGAACAAAATATTAAAGAGATCATAGAAGGATCTGCTAAACAACCAGTATTATTTTATTTTTGGTCTGCAAGAAGTCCAAACCATGAGGCAATGACACAAACGCTAACTAAACTTGCCAATGAATACCATGGGCAATTTGTTTTGGCCAGTGTTAATTGTGATGAACAACAAATGCTTGCTGCGCAATTTGGATTAAGAGCAATCCCAACTGTTTATTTATTTCAAAATGGGCAACCGGTTGATGGTTTTCAAGGACCGCAACCAGAAGAAACGATTAAAGAATTTTTAACCAAAGTTTTACCTAATGAAGATGAACTCAAACTGGTTGAAGCACAAAAATTATTCGATGAAGCTAACTATGAACAAGCTTTACCCTTGTTAAGACATTGTTGGAAAACGTTGACTGACCATTTAGGTAAACCTAGATCAGATATTGGCTTAATGCTAGCGAAAACCCAGATAGAATTAAAACAACTGAGTGAAGCTAAAGACGTGTTAGCAACCATCCCGTTACAAGATCAAGATTCAACTTTTCATGGTTTACAGGCCGAAATCGAATTACTTGAGCAAGCAGCCAATTCACCAGAATTACAGCTATTACAAGCCGAGTTAGCAAAACAACCGGATAATATTGAATTAATGATCCAATTATCGTCACAACTTATGCAAGTAGGGCGACATGAAGAAGCACTTGAGCTATTATTTCAACCTTTAACTAAAGATCTTAATGCTGGTGATGGACAAGTGAAAAAAGCCTTACTTGATTTGTTAGCTGCATTGGGAACCAGTAATCCATTAGCCGCTAATTATCGCCGTAAACTGTATACTTTATTATACTAAATTGGTGCTTCTGTAGAATTGAATGATTCAACAATAAGTTATTACTGTTGAATCATTTTTATTAATGTTCAATGATTCTAGGAAAATCTTCATTACTGCGTAAGGTTAATACTTCAACACCATTATCAGTGACTAAAAGTGTATGTTCGTATTGTGCTGATAAGCCATGATCTTTAGTCTTCACTGTCCAACCATCTTTCATAGTGCGTGTACGCCAATCACCAGTATTAATCATTGGCTCAATCGTAAATGTCATGCCAGGTTTTAAAATGACTCCACCATCATCAGCATCATAATGAAGCACTTGCGGTTCATCGTGATACACATCACCAATACCATGACCACAATATTCACGCACGGATGAAAACCCAAATTTACTGACATAATTTTGGATAGTTTTACCAATTTCTTTTAAACGAATGCCGGGTTTAATAATTTTGATTGCTGCATACAGGCTTGCTTGTGTCACTTCACATAACTTTGCCCCGGTAATCGTTGGTTTGCCTGCAATATACATTTTGGAAGTATCGCCGTGATAACCATCTTTAATCACCGTTACATCAATATTTAAAATATCCCCATCTTTGAGTTTTTTTTCAAAGTTAGGAATACCATGGCAAACCACATCATTAATTGAGATACAGCTAGTATGTTGATAACCACTGTAGCCAATATTAGCCGGAATAGCTTTTTGCACATTAACAATATGGTCGTAACAGATTTTGTCCAACTCACCGGTGCTAATCCCTGGTTTGACATAGGGTTCGACTATTTCTAGTACTTCGGCTGCGAGTTTACCTGCAATACGCATTTTTTCAATTTCAGCGGCTGTTTTTAACTTAATAGACATTAGTTTGTTCCTGTAATGTTAATCGCAATATCCTATCATATACCGCTATTTCGTCAAATCATAGCAAGATATTAACTCTATTGATTGGGCTAGTTTGAATTAATTTTGTAAAGATGTTTCCTGAGAAGGGTACGTTTCAGTATAAAAATTAAAACTACTGCTTATTAAAACAGTTTAAGTATATAATATTTGATTATAAAAAGAGGCTTTATTACTATGCAATGTCGCTATTACCAGCAACAAAAATGTTTATCATGTCACTGGATTAATTATCCTTATCAGACACAACTTGAAAAAAAACAGCAACAATTATTACAGCAATTAGCTGATTTCAATCCTCAACAGATTGCCGCTCCTTTTGCTAGCGATGAATTAGCTTTTCGCAATAAGGCTAAAATGGCAGTACTTGGTACAGTTGAAAAACCAGTATTGGGTATACAAACCGGAAATGAAGCGGTGGATTTGTGTGATTGTCCGCTGTATTCAAATAGCATGCAAAATGTTCTTAAAATTGTGCGCACTTATATCCGTAAACAAGGGTTAGTTCCATACAATATTAATAAGCGCAAAGGTGAATTGAAGTTTATTATAGTTACCGAAAGTACTAACCAAGAGGCGAAGCAATTTATGCTGAGGTTGGTACTCAAATCTCATAAATTAGTCGATAAAATTCAAAACTCATTTAAACAATTGCAAGATAAAATCCATAATCTAACCGTCGTGTCGATTAATATTCAACCTAACCATGCAGCTATTTTAGAAGGTGATGAAGAGATCGTGCTAACAAACACGCCGTTCCTACCGATCTCGTTGAATCAGATTTCTCTTTATATAAAACCTAAAAGCTTTTTTCAAACCAATACTCGAGTTGCTGAAAATCTATATAAGACAGCAAGTAACTGGATCAAGAATTTTCCTATTCACGCTATTTGGGATCTATTTTGTGGTGTAGGTGGCTTTGGTTTACATTGTGTTCACAACTTATCTAAACGTAGTGTTGAATTAACAGGTATAGAGATTAGTTCGGATGCAATTGCATGTGCAACTAAATCTGCCGATAAACTTGGTTTTAAGCATTTATCATTTAAATCCTTAGATGCCACACAATATGCTATTGCTCAGCAAGCTATTCCTGATTTAGTGTTACTTAATCCACCCAGACGCGGAGCAGGAACAGCTTTAATGCAATATTTGGAACAAGTGCAACCCAATTATATTTTATATTCAAGTTGTAATTTACACACATTAGTTGATGATTTAAAAATGCTACCAAACTATCAACTCACCAAAGTTCAGCTATTTGATATGTTTCCACATACAGCTCATATGGAAGTGTTAGTGTTATTAACAAAAAAACAACCTAACTGATAACCCATATCTGTATACTAAGCGTGATTTAGCATTTTAATCTTCAGTTTTACCTAATTTATTAACTCATTACCTAGCTAACAGTATATAAAATTGCCATAGTTAGTATTAAAATATGTTAATATAAAACAATACAAAAACTCTATGTAGGAAACGTAATATTATGATTCCTGATGTTGCAAAAGCTCTCACTTGGTTAGAAAAGCACTATACTATTTTACAAGGGATTCAACGAGGTATTGAACGTGAAACTTTGCGTATCTTACCCGATGGTTCATTGTCGAAAACGCCTTTCCCTCAAAAAATAGGTGCCGCTTTAACACATCCTTGGATCACCACTGATTTTGCAGAATCACTATTAGAATTTATTACCCCGGTAAATACTAATATAGATTATATGTTAACTTTTTTACGTGACCTGCATCGTTATGCCAATACTAATATTGGTGATGAAATGATGTGGCCATTGAGTATGCCTTGTTTTGTTGCTGATGAAGATGACATCATCTTAGCCCAATATGGCACTTCAAATGAAGGGCGTTTTAAGACCGTCTATCGTGAAGGACTTAAGAATCGTTATGGCGCTATGATGCAAACAATTTCTGGCGTGCATTATAATTTTTCATTACCAATGGCATTTTGGCAAGCTAGGGATGGCGTTAAAAATACAGAAGAAGGTAAGGCAGTTATTTCGGAAGGTTACTTTACCTTAATCCGCAATTATTATCGATTTGGTTGGGTTATTCCTTATCTGTTTGGTGCTTCACCATCGATGTGTTCTTCATTTATTCAAGATCCTAAAAAAGCTAAGGCTTTTATCGAGCAAACTAATGGTAATTGCTATTTACCTTATGCTACATCATTAAGACTAAGTGATATTGGGTATACTAATAATGCTCAAAAACAATTAGGTATTACTTTTAATCATTTAGATTCTTATGTCGCCGGGCTAAAACGTGCCACACACACTAAATCGCCAGAATTTAGTCGCTTAGGCATCAAAGTGGATGGCCAGTATCGCCAATTAAATGATAACGTTTTACAAATCGAAAACGAATTTTATGCACCAATTCGTCCTAAACGAGTACCAAGAACAGGCGAGTCACCTTCAGATGCACTATTACGTGGGGGCATTGAATATATAGAAGTTCGATCTTTAGATGTCAATCCTTTTTCGCCAGTTGGTATTACTGAAGAACAAATTCGTTTTATTGATTTATTTTTGATTTGGTGTGCTTTGGCTCCAGCTCCGGAAATGAGCAGTGATGAACTTGAGTGTGCTAAACGCAACTGGAATCGAGTCGTTATGGAAGGGCGCAAACCTGGGCTGGAAATAGGTTTTGGCTGTGGCAGTTATCATGAACCGTTAGCTAAAGTAGGGCATGATTTATTTAAAGATTTGTTACGTGTAGCCGATGTTTTAGATCATCAAAATGATAAACAAAATTATCGTAAAGTTTGCAAGCGACTGGATTTGATGTTTGATCAACCAGAATTAACTTTATCTGCCAGAACATTGCAATCTATTAGTGATTTAGGTACGGCTAAATTTGGTTTGGCACTGGCTAATCAATATAAAAAACAACTTATGTCTGAACCTTTAGAATTATTAACTGATGGCGATTTCATTCAACAACGTAATTTATCTCTTGAAAAGCAAACAAAGAAAGAGGAAAGTGACACTATGTCATTTGATCAATATCTACAGCAACAGAATGAACGCTAATAATGTTTAAACAACGAGACTATACATTACGTTATAAGGCTAATAGTGATGTTGAGCTAATATTGCCTAATCATCATATAATTGTTAATAATTATCTGATTAACGATGACTCATTTACTGTGCTGGTTTGGAATATATTTAAGCAAAAACGAGCAGATTGCATGCATATCTTGGATAAGTATGCTCAGCAAGCTAAATTAATCTTACTACAAGAAGCACAAACAACACCGTTATTACTTAATTTTATTTCACAACATAATAAAATTGCAGATCACGTACCGGCTTATTCGTTCAATGATATTTATGCAGGAGTGATGACCATTGCCGATTCCTTGCCATCAACACTGTTATCATTTAAAGAAAGAGAACCTTTAATTCGGGTACCTAAATCGGCATTAATTAGCATTTATCCGATCAAAAATTCCACTAAACAATTATTAGTAGCGAATATTCATGCGGTTAATTTTAGTATAGGGGTTAAAATTTATCGTCAACAAATGTATATGTTATTGACTCGCATCAAAGAACATAATGGCCCGGTGATATTAGCAGGGGATTTTAATGCTTGGAGTCGGCAACGATTAAGTTTATTGTATCATTTAGTACGTACTATCGGATTAAAGCCTGTTAATTTTGCTATTGATATGCGTAAGACTTTTATGGGCAGGCCGTTGGATTTTGTATTTTATAGAGGATTACAATTAAATGCCGCGCAAATAATTAGCACCTTGGCATCTGATCATAATCCTCTACTTGTTAATTTTAGATTGGATTTGCATTCACAAGATTAATTGTTAATACATCACCTTCTTTAATTCTAGGCGTTTTCATTTTATTCCATTCTAATATATCAGTAATTTTTACTCGATAATTTTGGGCAATGGAATACAGATTATCACCAGCTTTAACTAAATAAGTTATTTGTTTTTTACTACCATTTTTGTCCAGAATCGAACTCATACTACTGTTGCTAATTTTGCTATATTCAATTGTAGTCGATTTCACTTCAAATGGCATATTTGTATGCGGAACATCTTGTAATAACTCGGTAATTTCATTAGTAACCAGATTTTCAGCTTGCAGTTTTTGGAATAAATTTTCTGCATAAACATAAGGTACTAACAAATGGAATGGGCCATTTACTGTTTGCTGAGTATAACCGGCATTGAACGACATTAAGTCATTAATTGGCATGCCAGTATATTGGGCAATTTTAGCTAATGATACATTTTTAGAAATATCAATTCTAACCAGTGAATTTTCATAATTACAATCCGGCAATTTGATACCATATTTCTTGTTGTTCTTAACAATATCAATAATGGCTAAAATCTTCGGTACATAATGCATGGTTTCACTTGGTAAATCTAATGACCAATAGTTAACCGGTAATCCTTTAGCTTGATTTTTTTCTATAGCGCGTCTTATTCGCCCTTCGCCAGCATTATAAGCAGCTAAAGTTAATAGCCAATCACCATTAAAACGGTTGTTTAAGTTTTGTAACAGCGACATGGCAGATGTTGTGGATGCAATCAGATCACGGCGACCATCAAATGAAATACTCTTTTTTAAACCATACTCTTTAGCAGTAACAGGTACAAATTGCCATAACCCAGCAGCTTGCGCCGGTGAAGTAGCCAGCGGATCGTAGGCACTTTCTATTAATGGAATTAAGGCTAATTCAACAGGTAGATTATTTTTTCTAAGTTGGCTAATAATGTAATAAACATAAGGTTCAGAACGTAACGCTATGGATTCGAATCCTTGTGGATTGCGTAATAAACGTTCTCTTTCAGCTTTAACACGACTATTTTCTGGTACGCTAACATTAATCTGATTTAGCATATACTGCCAAGGGTTTTGTGTAATAGAAGCGTAATTAACACTGCCACTTTTAATACTACTATTAACTATTGATTTTGAGTTATGCGCTTTATAGACACTATTATATCGGGATCCGTGATTTTGACATGCACTTAAAAACAAACATAACACTGTGAATATTAATAACTTTTTCATTAGTTCATAAAAATTGATAAGAATTTAAGTGGTGTATTATACCTAAAAAATATCTTTTTGGCTTCTAAAAAAAGTAAACAAATCTAATTCATTGTTAAAATTGAATTTATTTTGCAGTTTTTTATTATCACAACGTAAAAATAGATTAATCTGTAGCTCTTTTGCTAAAATTGAAGGTAAGGTTATTGTTTTATTAGCAATTAAATTTAAATATTCAGATATTTTTATATCTTCAGGCAGCATGGTTTGTGCAAATTTAAGGTTGCCTTTGGTGTATTCATGACCAGCACATACTAAGGTATTACCAGATAGTTGTTTAAATTTATTGAGTGAGTTTAACATTTGTTGCGGTGTGCCTTCAAAAATGCGACCACAACCTGCGGAAAACAAAGTATCGCCACAAAATAGATAAGGATCACAATAATAGACTAGATGACCTAAAGTATGACCAGGAACCTGCATTATATTGAATTGAAAATCAGCAATGAAGAGGTGATGTTGACTATTACTAATATATTGAATTGGTAAAGGGATTTCACTTGGCCCAAAAACGCTTATATCTGGATAGATTTGTTGCAATTCTAACACACCACCTATGTGATCCATATGATGATGAGTAAGTAAAATGGCAATAGGGGTGATTTGATATTGCTTAATATAATTTATTACCGGTTTAGCTTCCCCTGGATCTACAATAATAGCTTGTTGAGCAGAATTTTCTAGGAGCCATATATAATTGTCTTGTAATGCCGGAATTACATGTAATTTGTGCATAATATTACTCATCATTGGTTACATATTTAGCAGCACAGTAATGTTAACTTTGCTGTTTAAGTTTAGTAAGTAATCGACCTAGTTATTATAGTAATTTATTATCTGCTTGTTCAAAAACAGTATCTACTAATGTTGGGGATTGAGCTTGCTCTTTGGCTAGAAGATCACAACGTTCATTTTCTATATGACCTGCATGGCCTTTAACCCATATCCAATTAATATTATGAGATTGTACTAGTTGGTCTAACTTGATCCATAAATCTACGTTTTTTACTGGTTGTCGAGTAGCTGTTTTCCAGCCATTTCTTTTCCAACCATGGATCCAATTGGAAATGCCATTACGCAAATATTGACTATCTGAATATAAATTAATTTGGCAAGGTTGTTTTAGTTGTTCTAACGCAACGATAGCTGCTAGCAATTCCATGCGGTTATTGGTGGTTTTATAAAAGCCTTGCGCTAATACTTTTTCCGTTTGTTTGAATTTTAAAATAGCCGCGTAACCACCTGGACCAGGATTACCGAGACAAGATCCATCGGTGTATATTTCAATTTTTTTTTGCATGTCTTAATTATCTTTTAATTTAATTGAGTCAAATCATAATTTGAGGATAATAATTAATAATATTGAGGTATCAACATAATATTATTTTGATGGTAGACTATAACATATCATTAAGTAGTTTTCCCCAATTGTTAATAAAAAGTGAATCAAGTGATAAATAATCCAGCACGTCAAATAGTATTAGATACCGAAACCACAGGTATGAATCAGGAAGGTAGTAATCATTATCTAGGACATAAGATTATTGAAATCGGCGCAGTAGAAGTGATTAACCGTCGTTTGACTGGTAACCACTTCCATGTTTACATCAATCCTGAACGACCAATCGACGAAGAGGCTTTTAGAGTACATGGCATAAGTGATGAATTTGTTAAAGATAAACCGATATTTAAAAATATTGCTCATGATTTTATAAAATTCATTGATGGTGCTGAATTAATTATCCATAACGCCCCATTTGATGTCGGTTTTATGGACTATGAGTTTCAACTTTGTGGATTAGATTTCAAAACAGCAAATCATTGCCTAGTTACCGATACATTAGCCATGGCACGGCGTTTATTCCCTGGTAAACGTAATAATTTAGATGTTTTGTGTGAACGCTATCAAATTGATAATTCCCACCGAACATTGCACGGCGCTTTATTGGATGCTGAAATTTTAGCTGAAGTTTATTTAGCTATGACGGGTGGGCAGACAACATTATCATTTAATGCTGACGAAAATAATTTGAATAATGGCGAGAATAATGAAATTCAAAGGATCCAACGCTCCGCAATCCCATTAAAAGTTATCAAAGCCACCGAATATGAACTTTCAGAACATGAAGCTGTGCTGCAAAAAATCGATAAAAAAAGTGGTGGGGCATTGTGGCACTCATCTTAATGACGATTTTCTACGCAATTAAGCATGATTATTAAAAATTTTATTGACGAAAATGAAAATAATCTTTAACATCACGCCTACCTTTAAGGTGCTTACTTTAAAGTTATCCATAAAAGCGGAGCGGTAGTTCAGTTGGTTAGAATACCTGCCTGTCACGCAGGGGGTCGCGGGTTCGAGCCCCGTCCGTTCCGCCAATTCTGATTAAATTTCTTTTTTTATCATTCCAATTGTTATAGCATTGTCAGCTAATTTTATGTGGCTTCTAGTGTAATAAGAGTATTAGAGTAATGTTTAAAAAGTGGTTATTTATTATATTAGGTGCTTTAAGCTTTGCTCTTGGGACTGTTGGTATATTTGTACCAATTTTACCTACTGTACCTTTTTATTTATTAACTGCTTATTTTTGGTTAAATAGTTCAAATCGTCTTTATCAATATTTCACTCATACTCGCTATTATCAAGTTTATATTCAACAAATGATTTTGGAGAAGAAGGCCACTAAATCAGGATTAGTGAAAATGTTGATAATGGTATTTATTGTTTTATTGATTCCATTTATTATTTTCGATTCATTACATGTGCGCATTATTTTAGTTAGCGTTTTTCTGGCGCATCTTATTTTTGGTTATCTTTACTTTCGTAAACACTAATCTCTATTACTTGACTTACGAATTAATAAAAAAATACAGGGGTGCCCCCTGTATCATCTTATTAACAAAAATAGCCGTAACTTAGAGTAATGTTATTTTAAAGGTTTTTCTTGATTTCAATAGCAAGTAGTGGATTCCACATGGCTGCTGTGGCACTCATAACTGCATCGGCACCAGTTTTTAAAAACTGCCGATAATGATCTACATTGCTTACACCGCCAACACCAATAATCGCAAACTCTAATTGCATTTGTTGACGATATTTAGCTAAGCGCCCAACCATATCTAAACCAGCCCATCTAATGGCATCACCACAGACACCACCTTCTGGTCTATTTTCTCCTAGTGCCGGATGACCTTTGGCATCAACAGGTTTTGCTGAAAGCGTGTTAATAGTACTTAAACCATCAATAATTGAACCGACGCGAGTAAGTAAAGAGATAATTTTTTCATCTTCAGGGAAGTATGCTAGTTTTAATATCAGTGGTCTGTCGGGTACTGCAGTTTTAACTTCATTAACAATGCGTTCAACCCGATCAACATCAAAACAAAGAAGTTTACTTGCACCTTCGTTGGGGCAACTTAAATTTGCTTCTAAAATTGGAGCATTAGTTTCTCTAACCAATTTTGCTGCTAATGCATAATCCTTTTCAATTTCACCATTACCTTTTGTGCCTTGGAAGCTACCAATAACACATTGCCCTTTACCTGCGGCTTTTACTGCTTTTTCCATATCCGGTTGCCATATGTCAGGAGAAAAAGATGGCACGCCAAAAGAGTTAGTTATCGACAATGGTTGGCTATAATTAGTATCAGCTAATACTGTATCTAGATTACAAGACAGTTTCCCTTGAGGATGCACCGATAAAACATTGGGTAATGGGTGGCATTTTTGCGGTTTTGTTCTTACCGTTTTATAAACACATAAATCAAATCCATAAGCAAAAGCTGCTCTAATATAGTTAGCATTTAATAATGGACCAGCGGGCATACCAAAGGGTAAATTAACTTCTCTATTTAAGAATTTACTTGGTTTAGTTTGTACTTGTTCTACTTTATCTAATTGTGCAAAAAGTCCAAATGGTCCTTGGTTGTAATTATCTTCATAACTAATACTCGGATTATAAAATGGCAACAACGGTTTCATACTTTCTCCTGTTTATGAACGGTATTGGAAAGATATTTTTCAAAAATAAGAAGTGAAAACAAAGTAAATAGTTTTTAAAATAAAAAATCCTCCATAAAGGAGGATCGAAGTGTTCGAATAAAAGAGAAATAGATTGTTTTTTCAATTTTATTTTTAATATTTGTTTTTGAATCATAACAAATTTCTCGTTTTATGACATTGAAAGGCATTCTAGCTTAATAAAAATAAAGTTCAAGCCCAATTAACTAAAAAATATGTAACTAAATGAAATAGTTATAATGTTATTTTTTAGATTTCTAGTCTCAAATTTCAGTTCAATAAAAGCTATTTAATCAAAATAACAATCATTAAACATCATATTGCAGTACATTATTGTGTAATATATTAATAAATATATAAAAAATTCTGTCGAAAAAATGATACTTTAAGTTGTTAATTGGTTTAAGTTAAGTAGAGGATGGTTAAGAGTAATGTTATCATTGCGCATAACTTATGTAGGCAAAAAGAATGATTAGGTGTTTAAATGAAAGATAGCAAAATTTTTAGACCATTAAAGTTACCCAATGGAATAGAATTAAAAAATCGACTCATGATGGCACCAATGACAACTTGTTCAGGATCTCATGATGGTTCAGTTACTCAAGATTTAATTGAATATTATCGAGCAAGGGCAGGTGAAATAGGTACTATTATTGTTGAATGTGGTTTTGTAGATGATAAAGGTTTAGCCTTTCCTGGAGCTATTGGGCTAGATAGTGATGCTAAAATTGAGGGTTTGGCTAAAGTAGCTCAAGCAATTAAAGAAAAAGGTTCCAAAGCCGTAATTCAAGTTTACCATGGTGGTCGAATGGTTGAACCTAAATTAATTAGAGACCAATCTCCAATGGGTCCTAGCGCAATAGCCGCTCCACGTCCTAATGCCCCGACACCAATTGAATTAACGACAGCAGAAGTTGATGAAATGCTTGATAAATTTGGTCAAGCGGTTCGACGAGCTATTCAAGCTGGTTTTGATGGGATTGAGATCCATGGCGCCAATACCTATTTAATTCAACAATTTTATTCTCCAAATTCTAATCAAAGAACAGATAAGTGGGGAGGTGGTCGTGATAATCGAGCGCTATTTCCATTAGCGGTATTAGATATTACCCATAAGATGGTTAAACAATATGCTAACCAAGGTTTTATTGTTGGTTATCGTTTCTCACCTGAGGAGTTAGAAGTTCCTGGTATTCGATTTGATGATTCAATTTATTTACTCGAAAAATTAGCGAAAAAGGGGCTTGATTATGTACATTTTTCAATGGGAGCAACTCTTAGATCATCAATTGTTGATACCCAAGATCCCACTCCTTTGATAAATAAATATATAACCATGCGTTCTAATAATTTGGCGAAAATTCCGGTTGTTGGAGTAGGAAATGTTGTCAATCAAAGTGATATAGATGCAGCTATTGATAATGGTTATGATTTAGTTGCTGTAGGGCGAGCATGCATTGCTTATCCTGATTGGATTAATCGTATTAAAAAAGGAGAGCAACTTGAACTGGTGATCAATAGTGACAAACGTGATCAATTAAAAATCCCTGTACCTTTATGGCATTTTCCCTTAGTTGAAAGTCTAATTCGTGATATTAATCTTAATGTTAAAAAATTTAAACCAGGAAATTATCAAGAACAAGTTAATGATGAATCTTATGAATTTTTGATTAATGTTGAATTAGGTAAAGATTTCATCAAAGATATACAATTAGAAAATGCTAAAGAATTTAATCATGAAGTTTTAGATAATTTTTCAGTAATTAAACAAAGAATTCTTGATGCAAATAGTCCTCATGTAGATGCTGTTTCTGGCGCCACCACTCAATGCGAAGCCTTCAAGAAAGCTGTAACCAAAGCTATGTCACAATCTAATCATGAAGCGATTCTTGCTGAAGGTGGTGATCCTAATGATATATCTTACGATATTGTAGTTGTGGGGAGTGGTGGTGCAGGCCTTTCAGCGGCCATTCGATCCCATGACTCAGGCGCTAATGTGGTTGTCGTTGAAAAAATGTCAATAATTGGTGGAAATACTAATAAAGCTTCTGCTGGTATGAATGCGGCGGAAACAAAATTCCAAAAGCAGCAAGGAATTAAAGATAGTAAGGAATTATTTTATAAAGAAACCCTGATTGGTGGCAAAAGTAAAAATAATCCGGAACTTTTGCGCTATTTTGTTGAACATGCTCCCGAGGCCATAGATTGGTTAGATGATAATGGTATTGCACTAAGTGATCTTACTACAACGGGGGGCATGAGTGTTGATCGCACTCATCGTCCAACCAGTCGAGCGGCGGTAGGTGGTTTTTTAATTAGTGGATTAGTTAAAAATATCAATAAACGTGGTATTGAAGTTATGCTTGATACCAATGTAATCGAAATTGTCACGGAAAATCATGAAGTTGTTGGCGTTAAAGTTTCACAAGAAGATGGTTCATCTACTATTATAAAAGCTAAAGCAGTTATTATTGCCACGGGTGGTTTTAGTGCTAATAAAGTTATGGTGGAAAAATATCGACCAGATCTTAAAGGATTTGTAACGACTAACCATAAAGGGGCAACAGGTTCTGGCATTATGCTTTTAGAAAAATTAGGTGCAGGTACTGTTGATATGAGTGAAATCCAAATTCACCCTACAGTTGAACAAACATCTTCATATTTAATTTCAGAATCAATTCGAGGCGGTGGTGCCATTTTAATTGCGCAAAATGGTAATCGTTTTGTCAATGAATTGGACACTCGCGATGAAGTCTCAGCCGAAATCATCAAATTACCTGAACACTATGCTTATATTGTATTCGATCAGCAAATTCGAGATGAAAATAAAGCCATTGAGGAATATATATCACACGATTTAGTTATTCAAGCAAGCACAATTGCCGAATTAGCAAAAAAATTAGCTGTTGATTGTGAAACATTGACTAAAACCATAGAACGTTATAATCGATTTGTTGCCAATAAACAGGATGAAGATTTTGGTCGCACTACTGGTCTGCGGCACGCTATCAGTAAAAGTCATTTCTATGCAATTAAAGTTGCCCCGGGTATACACCATACTATGGGAGGAATAACTATTAATGCTCAAACTCAAGTATTAGATACTCATAAGCATGTTATTCAAGGTGTATTTGCTGCTGGTGAAGTTGTTGGCGGGGTACATGGTGGTAATAGAATAGGTGGGAATGCAGTCGCAGATATCATTATTTTTGGTATTCAAGCAGGTCAGCAAGCTAGTGATTATATTACTCGTAAATAATTAAATTAATTGAGCGTATGTAAAATGGTTAAAGCTAACTATGAATATAGCCAAAATTTGTTGGGAACAATAGTTTCATTAACAATCTATGAAGCTAATGAAACTGCTGTTAAAGCTGTATTTGCAACCCTTAAAATACTTGAAGATAAATTGACTGTAAATCGACCGCTGTCTGAAGTTATGTCCATAAATATGGCCGCAGGTAAACATGCTGTTGAGGTTAGTCGTCCAGTTTTTGATTTAATTGCACAAGCCTTACAAATCAGTCTACAACCTAATTGCTACTTTAATTGTGCTATTGGTGCTTTAGTAAAGCTGTGGCAAATTGGTTTTAAGGGGCAACAAGTTCCGACTGATGAACAAATTAAACAACACTTACTACTAACTAATCCAAGAGATATTGAACTTAATACTGATAACCATTCTATTTTTTTGAAACGTAAAGGGATGCAAATTGATTTAGGTGCAATTGCTAAGGGGTATATAGCTGATGTTATCAAAGAGGTTTTAGTCAAACATAATATACATCAAGCAATGATTAATTTAGGGGGAAATGTTTTAACTATTGGGGATTCACCTTTAAGTGATGATAAAAATTGGCATGTAGGTTTGAAAAAACCATTTTCACGTAATCAAGAACTTGTAGGAATTATTAATGTTAATAATAGGTCAGTAGTGACATCAGGTATTTATGAGCGTTTTTTTTATCAACATAATCATTTATATCATCATATTTTAAATCCATTCACTGGATACCCATTAGATAATGAATTAGAAAGTGTCACAATTATTTCAAAATCGTCCTTAGAAGGTGATATTTATTCAACTATTTTGTATGGATTAGGTGTAAGCAAAGGGTGCGAATTTTTACAACGCCATAGCAATCTAGCGGCAATTTTTTTATTAAAAAATAAAACCATTGTTTTAGCCAATACCGATAACTTTTATTTTCAGTTGCTGGATAAACAATATCAAGTCAAACAGTACTAATTATATCTATTTAACACCAAATACCGCATATTAATTCAATGAATTAACGAGGAAAATATTATAAATATAGTCACAAACAACCAGCTAAAATTGGAGGACTTTATTTAATAAAGAGTAGTTTGTCAAAACTTAATAAGTTTCAATTGTTAATTGCCAATTATTAACTGCTGCCCAATATTTTTGCTCTTGTTCTAAATCCAGTAAAATTAACTTATTATGTTTAACAAAATTGTTACTTATTGCTAAAGTTAATTTAGTAGATTTTTGGTTAGTTATTTTTAGTTGAAAAGCACTTATATCGAGATCAGAATTGCGCTGGTTATTAATCAATACTGATAACCGAAGAATCTGTAGTAAGACAATAATTTGCCTATACTCAAATAAGCTAAAATAAGGCAATTCATCAATCTTTATTGATTTTCTATGAAAACGAACCAATGTGGATAAAAGTAATTGCTGTTCTTCATTAAACCCAGGTAAATTACTATTTTTTAAAATATAACTTGAATGTTTATGAATTGATGAGAAATTAATCTTTAAACCAACTTCATGTAACTGTGCCGCCCAATATAATATTGATTCAAGATTAGGAGTAATGGTAATAGAACTTTGATGTTGCCATTGAGAAAAAAAATATTTCGCAGTTTTGACTACTTGGTTAGCATGCCGTTCATCAATATTATAATGCTGAGATAATGACTCGGCAGTATTTTGCCTGATATCTCGATAATTTGGCCCATCAATAAGTTCATATAAAACACCTTCTCTTAATGCGCTTGGGCTATATTGTAATGCTTGTAAACCTAACACTTTAAAAACACCACTAAATATAGCAAGTCCACTAACAAAAACATGTTTTCTTTCGGTAGATAAAGAAGGATAGTCTATATCATGAAAAGATTTAAACTCTAATACATAACTAATTAGATCATCTAATCGTTTAGGTGTAATTATGCCATCACTTACACCAAGATCTAACAAGATATTATGGATGCTTTTTACTGTTCCTGAAGTACCAAAAGCGACAGTAATACCTTGTTGCTTTATGATATTAATCATACTTTCGATCTGTTGTTCAGCGGCTAATTTAGCTTTTTGAAATGCAACTTTATTAATTAGTTGTTGTGGAAAAAATTGCTTAGTATATGTTACACAACCCATAGGCCTACTACCCACAATTAATGGTTTCAAATCGTTACCTTTACCAATAGCAATTTCAGTTGACCCGCCACCAATATCCATTACAAATTTAGTATCTGATGATGAGGTTGGTTCCGCAGTCATTGTTCCTAAATAGATTAACCGAGCTTCTTCTTGACCTGAAATAACCTCAACAGGATAGGGGAGTATTTTCGCTGCAGCAGCTAAAAATAGGTGGCGATTTTTAGCAATACGTAAGGCATGAGTAGCCACGATTCTGACATTTTCAGCAGGAAAACCATTTAGTCGTTCAGCAAATAATGCCAAACATTCAATTCCTCGTTTAATACTGGACTCGCTTAATTCATTATTGGCATTTAATCCCGTAGCTAAATGAATATTTTGTTTATTTTTATAAATGATTTGGGTTGCACCATCTATGCTGCGGGCAATCACCATATGGAAACTATTTGAACCCAGATCAATTACTGCATATTCATTAAATCTATTCACGATTGAATATCCTTATTTAGTGTTTCCTGTTGTTTTAAATAATCATAAATGGCCCGTTGAGCTCTTATTTTTTTCTTATTTCCTCTTTGTACATAGTTATTCATATTGTCTTTATCAATAATGCGAGCTTTAACATTGTCGTTACATTGAATGTTAAAAATATCATGAATAGTAGCTTTTATGATTGGATCAAAAATCTTTACACCAACTTCTATTCGATTATCTAAATTACGTGGCATCCAATCAGCAGAAGAAATATAAGTATCTTTTTGACCATTATTTTCAAAAATATATACACGTGCATGTTCTAAAAATTGATCTACAATACTTGTTACAAAAATGTTTTCACTCAGATTAGGTACTTGAGGAACTAATATACAAGTACCACGTACTACCATTCGTATTTTTACCCCAGCGCATGAAGCTCTATACAATTGATTTATCATGTCTTTATCGGTAATAGCATTAAGTTTTAAATAAATCGCAGCAAATTTTCCTGAGTTAGCATTATTAATTTCACGTTCAATAAAGTTATGAAACTGTAAGCGAGTATTTTGGGGAGATACTAATAAATGATTAAAAGATACTGGTTTAAATGGGTTTTCAATAAAGTTAAATACTTTTATTACTTCATCAGTAATTGCTGGGTCAGCAGTTAATAATGAAAAGTCAGTATAAATTCTTGCCGTTTTTTCATTAAAATTACCAGAACCAATATGCGCATAACGGACTATTTTGTCATTTTCTTTACGATCAATTAAAAACAGTTTTGCATGAATCTTAAGTTTAGGTTGGGAATAAATTACTTTAATACCACTGCTAATTAATCTTTTAGCCCATTTTATATTGGCTTCTTCATCAAAACGAGCTTGTAATTCAACCACTACCGTCACTTTTTTACCATTATTAGCCGCGTTAATTGCCGCATGAATGAAACGCGAATCTTTTGCTACTCGATAGATATTCATTCGTATATGGGTGACAGCTGGATCGAAAGATGCTTGGCGCATAATTTCCAGAACATGACCAAACGAATAGTAAGGATAATATAATAAAACATCTCGATCTTTGATAGCCGCAAAGGCATTTCGGAATTGCTTAAAGCGATTATAAGCTAGGCTAGGTAATCGTTTATTTAATAGATTCTTAACACCTAAATCTGGAAAATTGGCTAAATCTTTAAAATTAGGGTAGCGCCCTCCAGGCATTGCATCTTGTTCTGTTAATCTTAATTTACTAATTAAAAGTTCAAACAAAGCCTTAGGCATATCTTTTTGATAAGTAAAGCGCACTGGTTGTGCAGTTAAACGCTGTTTTAAACCTTGTGACATTAGTTCAAGTAGACTATCTAATTCAGTATTTAATTCATATTCTGCATCACGATTAATATTGATTGAATAAGCATTTAATTCTTTAGCATCAAAAAAAACTTTAAAAATATCTGACAAACAATAACGTAAGATATTATCTAGAAAAATGATAGATTTGTTTTTAGTGGATACTTCAGAAGGCAATAATACAAATCGTGGAACATGATCAGTTGGTAGTTCTAGTAGAGCATAACTAATGCTATCTTCACAAATAATTTCCACTGCCAAATAGGCATGATCATCTTTTAAAAATTGAATAAGTTCTGTATGGCTATCAAGAAGAATAGGAGTAATATATTGACGCAAGTTTTGTTTATAATAATTCTTGATCCAATTTTCCTGGTATGAAGAAAGTTGTCTTTCATTAATCAAGAAAATCTGATTTCTGGCCATTTCAAGTAATAATTCATTATAAAGTTGATCAAATTGTAATTCTAATTGAATAACTTTTTGGGTGACTTGGCGCAATAAATGTTTAGCATTTGATGACGACGAATGAGTTTGTTCTTGTTCAATCAAGACATATTTTTTTAAGTTAGCAAATTGTACTTTATAAAATTCGTCAAGATTACTGGAATATATACCTAAAAAGCGAATCCGTTCAATAAGCGGATTACTATTGTCTGCAGCTTCTTGTAACACTCGTTGATTAAAGGCTAACCAACTGAGTTCTTTAGGTAAGTATATTATTTCGTCAACCATTTTTATTTCTTATAAACTATAATCACATTTACACAGGATAACTGATGTTAAAAAAAAAGCTAGCATGTAGCTAGCTTTTATTCTAAATAATGATATTTAATAATTAAATGCGGTGAACTGATGTAGTATTGGTAGTTCCGCTTGGTACTAATGCTCCAGAAACCATCACAATAGTGTCGCCTTGTTGTAAACCACATAACTTCACTGCCATTTCTTTCCCAAGACGATAAAAATCATCAGTAGAATTTATCGCATCGATTAAAATAGGTTCAATACCTTTAGATACTGCTAGTTGATTAACTGTCTTTTGACTAGATGATAGCGCTAGAATGCGTGCTCTCGGGAAATAATGACGAACTTCTCGAGCAGATTTTCCGCTACGAGTTGCAACCACAATTAATGGCGCATTTAAACGTTCAGCTATTTCAACCGCACCACAACAAACAGCAGCAGTAATACGTAATGTTCCTTCTTGTGCCGTTAAAGCTAATGAAGCAGGAATAGTTTTGTCTGTACGATTACAGATTGTTGCCATCACTTTTACTGCTTCTAATGGATATTTACCTTTGGCACTTTCACCAGAAAGCATTACAGCATCAGTACCATCAATAATTGCGTTAGCCACATCTCCCGCTTCAGCGCGAGTAGGGCGTGGATTTTTAATCATCGAATCAAGCATTTGTGTTGCTGTTATTACCGGTTTCGATGCTTTGTTACATTTACGAATCATCATTTTTTGAGCAAAAATAACTTCCTCAACAGCAATTTCAACACCTAGGTCACCACGAGCTACCATGATACCATCAGAAGCTTCTAGAATTTCATCAAAATTATCTAAACCTTCCTGATTTTCAATTTTTGAAATAATTTTAATATCTTCACCAGCATGAGATTTTAGAAATGATCGGATATCGTCAACATCTGAACGCTTGCGAATAAACGAAGCAGCGATGAAGTCAACACCTTGTTCACAACCAAAAATAAGATCATTTTTATCTTTTTCCGCTAGTGCAGGTAATTTGATAGAAACCCCAGGTAAATTAACCCCTTTATGTTCACCTAAATCACCATTATTTAAAACAGTACATATAACCTCATTACCTTTGATCTCTTTGACATCCATGGCAATTAAACCATCGTCAACTAAAACACGATTACCTGGTTTAAGGTCACGAGCAAAACCATCATAAGTTACTGCCACTCGTTGCGAATTACCAATAACTGATTTATCGGTTGTAAAAGTGAATGTTTGCCCGGCTACAAGAGATACATCTTTACCACCTTCTAAATTAATGGTACGGATTTCAGGACCTTTAGTATCTAACATGATAGCTGCTTTTAATCCTGTTTCTTGCATAACTTCACGTAGATTTTTGATGCGATTACCATGTTCTTCATAATCACCATGAGAAAAGTTCAAACGCATAACATTCATGCCTGCATTTAATAATTCTGCAAGCATTTCTTTTGATTCTGATTTAGGTCCTATGGTACAAACGATTTTTGTCTTTTTCATAATATTATCTACTAGTTGTTAATGTTAATGTTTAAATTTTTAAATCAATTCGAGTCTTTGTAAAAAAAAACCAATGCCAGGGCATTGGTATAAAAGATAGGTAAAAAGATATTAGTAACCGAAAAATAGTTACTAATAGTAAATACAATATTTGCAGAATTATTTATTCCCATTAAACGAATATCCCTAAAAAAACTCTAGATATTATAGTCTTAACTACCTTTTAAATAAAGTGATTTATGATGAAATATGCTTTAAGTTAAATAAGGATTATTTTATAAATAACAGATTTTTCTAAATCATTTATATCAAAATATTTTAGAAAACTTATGATTAAAGATCACATTAAATCTTTAAGTTGATAACTAAGTTCATCATCATTATTTCTTAAGATTAATTGATCTTTATTTAACGAAATTTTTGCACCTTTGGTAATAAATTGTTCGATAGTTAAATCAAGTTTGTCTAGTTGTTCATCATTACATAACATCTTAGTCATAGCAATTGACGATCCTTTAATTACATCATCTTTAAGACTTACTTGACTATTGAAATTATTACACATTTTACTGGTTATATGCATATTTTCACCAAAAACTAGCTCAGGCTGATTTTCTGAGGAAATATTGACATTATTAGCTTTGATTAATACAAAACGATGGTGTAAAAGATCTGTCTCAGTTATTTTATTAGATTCATTACAACCTGATAGAACAGTTACACTGACAACTAATGCAACCGCAAGACCGTTTTTTTTCATATAAGCACACTCCTAAGGAAGGTAAGATTTGTTATAATTAAAAGCAATTATTATAAAACTAATATATTTAATTCTTTATGTTAACTCAACCGCAATTAAAATTATTTGAATCAATGACATATCTCGATAAGCATAAACTAAGTAAGTTAATTCGAAAACAAACAAACATAGATGAAAATGATTCATTAATACAACGGGCTCTTATTAATTACGCAACTCGATTACAGTCGTTGCCAAAACAAATTGATTTCCCTAATAATTTACCGGTAGTAGAAAAAAAAGAAGCTATTTATGCTGCTATTAAAAATCATCAAGTAGTAATCATTGCCGGTGAAACAGGTTCCGGTAAAACCACTCAAATTCCTAAAATTTGTTTAGAGTTGGGTTTAGGTGTTAAAGGTTACATCGGACATACTCAACCACGGCGATTAGCAGCCCGCTCGGTGGCTAGCCGTATTGCTGAAGAATTGAAAACAGAAATAGGGGATCTGGTTGGTTTTAAAGTTAGATTTTCAGATCATGTAAGCGATACAACTTTAATCAAATTAATGACCGACGGCATCTTACTTGCTGAAATACAAAAAGATAAACTTTTATTACAATATGATACGATTATTATTGATGAAGCCCACGAACGTAGTTTAAATATTGATTTTATTTTAGGTTATTTAAAACAATTATTACCTAAACGCCCTGATCTAAAAGTTATTATTACCTCAGCTACAATAGATGTTGAACGTTTTTCAAAGCATTTTAATCAAGCTCCAATTATTGAGGTTTCAGGACGAACTTATCCGGTTGAAGTTAGATACCGACTTGGGTTTAATGAGGACAACGATAGTGAGGATGAAAAAAATAGTGATTTTCAACCTATTATTAATGCTATTGATGAACTCTTGCATGAAAGTAACGGCGATATATTAGTTTTTTTAACTGGGGAGCGCGAAATTCGTGACTTAGCAGACACTCTCAATAAATTAGATCTACGTCATACTGAAATTTTACCATTATATGCAAGGTTGTCGGCCTCTGAACAAAATCGGATATTTCAAGTACACTCTAAAAGACGCATAGTACTTGCCACTAATGTTGCCGAGACATCATTAACTGTTCCAGGAATCAAATATGTTATAGATCCAGGTTTAGCCAGAATCAGCCGCTATAGTTATAGAACCAAAGTACAAAGACTGCCAATTGAACCTATATCTCAAGCCTCAGCTAATCAGCGTAAAGGTAGATGTGGTCGTACCTCTGATGGTATTTGTATTCGTTTATATGATGAACAAGACTTTTTGTCACGTCCCGAGTTTACCGAACCGGAAATATTACGTACCAATTTGGCATCAGTAATATTACAAATGACCTCATTGGGACTAGGGGATATTGCTGCATTTCCTTTTGTTGAAGCACCTGATTCTAAATATATTCGCGATGGCATTCGATTATTAGAAGAACTAGGTGCAATTTACACCAAAAATCATCAATATCATTTAACCGAAATTGGCAAAATTATAGCTCAACTACCTATTGATCCCCGATTAGCAAGAATGCTGGTTGATGCAAGGCGTTTAGGTTGTAGTAAAGAAATAATGATTATAACAGCCGCTTTGTCAATTCAAGATCCAAGAGAAAGACCCTTTGATAAACAACAAGCATCAGATGAAAAACATCGGCGGTTTGCCGACAAAGAGTCTGATTTTATTGCACTTATTAATCTATGGGATTATATACAAGAACAACAAAATACATTATCAGGTAATCAATTTCGTCGTTTGTGTCAAAAAGAGTTTTTAAATTACTTACGAATTAGGGAATGGCAAGATGTCTATACACAAATTAGACAAACTATTAAGCAATTAGCCTTTCCAATTAATAGCAAGGCAGCTGATTATCGATCAATACATATGGCGTTGCTGAGTGGGTTATTATCCCATGTGGGTATGAAAGAAATCGAAAAACATGAATATATTGGTGCGCGAAATATAAAATTTTCTATTTTTCCTAATTCAGCTCTTTTCAAAAACCAACCTAAATGGTGTGTAGTTAGTGAGTTAGTTGAAACTAGTCGATTATGGGGCAGAACGGCAGCGAAAATTGAAGCTGAGTGGCTGGAACCAATCGCTAAACACTTAGTTAAATATAGTTACAGCGAACCAAGATGGTCTAAAAAGCAAGGCACCACCATGGCCAATGAAAAAGTAACTTTATTTGGCTTGCCTATAGTGACCAACCGATTAGTTAATTATAGCAAAATTGATCCTGTTTTGAGCCGTTCACTATTTATCCGTCACGCACTTGTAGAAGGTGACTGGGTAACTAACCATCAGTTTTACAAATATAATCAAAGGTTGATTCACGAAGTTGAAGATCTAGAACATAAATCGCGTCGTCAAGATATTTTAATTGATGATGATGAATTATATGATTTTTATGAGCATCGGATTGATAAAACAGTTATTTCAGCAAAACATTTTGATTCATGGTGGAAACAAAAACAAAAAACTGCACCTGACTTACTTAATATTGAAAAAGAAGAATTAATAAAACCTTCAGCTCAATTAGTCACAACCTCAGATTTTCCTGACTTTTGGTATCAAGATAATATTAAATTACCTTTGACATATCAATTTGATATTGGTCACAATCGTGACGGTGTCACAATTAATATTCCAATAGATCTTTTAAATCAAATTAAAAATAGCGGGTTCGATTGGCAAGTTCCCGGATTTAGGAAGGATTTAATTATAGCGTTAATTAAGTCATTACCGAAATCTATACGCCGAAGCCTTGTGCCGGCGCCTAATTATGCTGAAGCATTTATGAGTAGAGTAAATACAACTGATAAACCTTTATTAGAAATGTTAGCAAATGAATTTAGAAAAATGACGGGAGTAAAAATTAGTGCTGATGATTGGCAATTAGAGCAAGTACCTGATTATTTGAAAATGACTTTTGCTATTGTTGATAACAATAATAAAGAAATTGCTACAGGAAAGGATCTAGATAGACTCAAAGAACAGCTTAAAATCCAAGTTCAACAAGCCTTAGCATCAATAAAAAACAAGTCGACGAATAACCTAGAACAAACTAATCTTATCGATTGGAACTTTGGTTCGTTACCAACTATTTATGAAGAAAAACAAAAAAATTATACCGTTAAAGCTTATCCTACAATCGTTGATAATCAAAATTCAGTTAGTATTAAATTAATGGATAATCCGCAAGATCAGCAACGGCTTTCTAAATTAGGAATAAGACGCTTACTCATGCTTAATATTCCTTCACCTATAAAATATTTACATGAAAAATTACCGAATAAATCTAAATTAGGGCTATATTTTAATTCGTTTGGTACCGTGTTGATGCTGATTGATGATTGTATAGCTTGTGGCATTGATCATTTAATAGAAACATATAACCAAGTCATACAAGATCCTACACAATATGCAAAATTACTAAATTATACCAAAGTACATATTAACGAAACTGTTGTTGATATTGCCAAGCAAGTTGAATCAATTTTAACGTTACATTTTAATATTAATAAAAAATTGAAAGGGCGAGTGGATTTATCATTAGCTTTTGCCTTATCTGATATAAAGAAACAACTTAATAATTTGGTATATAAGGGCTTTGTAGCTAACACTGGATATTTAAAACTACATGATATTCAACGTTATTTATTAGGTATTGAAAAACGCATTGAAAAATTAATGCTAAATACAAGCAAAGATAGACAATTAATGGCAATAGTAGAAGATATTGAAAACCAATATCAAAATTGGCTAACTAGTTTACCCAAAAATCAAAGGTTACGAGAAAGTGTAAGTAATATCCGTTGGATGATTGAAGAATTAAGAATAAATTTATTTGCACAACAATTAGGAACACCATACCCAATTTCAGCTAAACGTATAAAGCAGCAAATTGAAAATGTGAAGTCAGAATTATAAATATAAATTTATATTTGAATTAATAATAAAGAAGGGCGCTTAGCGCCCCCCAATTATAAAATTTTAAAAAAAGTATATTAACGATACAAATCAACAAAAACAGTGATATTTGGACCATTAGTATCTTGAGCTATTCGAGCAATATGATAATACTTCGCCCCATTGTCAATAGCACGTTTACCAGCTTGATAAGAAATTTCTTGGTCAGTGACATAATAACCTCGGAATTTGATAGTATCAAAGGCTACCATTTTAGCTGCAGTTGCATCATTTAATTCTTGAATCTTTCTACCATCAGGAAGTGTGACAGTGTAACGAGTAACCCGTTGCGGTTCAGCAGCAACAGCCGGAGTTGTAGATTCTGAACTTGCAGTAGCTACTGTTTTAGTATCACTAGTCGTGGTTTTATCAATAACTTTATTATGGAATTTTTCCGCATAGAATTTTTCGTTAAAGGCTGACGGTGAATAATAGCCAGGTCTTTCAACTTGCATTGCCGCTTCACCACCTTGAGCTAGAGCTTGTTGACCAGCTTCCGAATCATATGGAATTGCATCTTCAGGTTGTAATTTACGTTCAGGAGCATCTTTTTTAAATACATATGCTGTTACCTGTAAATTACTACCAATTTCAGAACGATTATCAATATAATAAGCATATGCTCCTTTGCTAGAAGCCTCTTTAGCAATTGCCTGATCTATATCATGTTCACTAGGGAAATAACCTCGAATACGAACAATATCAAATGGTTCGAGCCGAATTGCTTTAGTTTTTGGATATTCGTAAACCCCTTCAAATTGACGCAGTTTTTCTTCTTTTTCTTCCACTTTTGGTGCATCAGCTTTATACAAACGTGCATAAACAATACGTAAAGTATCATTAGAAGGGCTAATATTAGTGGTTGTTATAAAAAAAGAAGCTGCGCCTTCTTTATCTGCTGCCTTAGACATGGCCATAACATAATCATTATCCGTATAAAATGCACCACGGACAGATATTTCTTTAAATGGTTGCAAGCCATTTGCTTGCGCCTCTGTTAATTGTTGGGCAGCAAAAGAGCACATAGGAACAACTGCTACAGTAGCAGCAATAAGAGTTTTCTTTAAACTTATCATATTTGATAGACCTTACAGTAATTTTTTTTTATTAGATTATTTTAACACATAATAAATTCAATTGCCTAAATCTATTAAGGCATTTAAATCCTTAATGAAGATGTATTTACCTTTTACAGATAGTATGTTTTTTTCTTGAAATTTAGTTAAACACCGGCTAACTGTTTCAATAGTTAAGCCTAAATAATTGGCAATATCAGCTCTGCTCATCGCTAATTTTATGTTTAGTGATGTGTGACCGCGTTGTTCATAGCGTTGATAAAGAGAATAAATAAAAACAGCTAAACGTTCATCAGCTTTTTTTTGCGAATAACATAATACTAATTTCTGATAATTATAAATGTCATTACTAAGTAAACTGAAAATAGTATCTCTAACTTTTTTATTAATTTCAATTAAAGACATTAGTTCATCATATTTCAATTCACAAACTAAGGTATCGGTAAGAGCTTTTATATTATTATTGTATATTTGAGTTGAAATCGAATCTAACCCAACAATATCACCAGGTAAATAGAATCCATTAATTTGTTCATTCTTATCCTGAGTGGTGATATATGTTTTTAGAGCACCGGAATGAATGATATAGAATTTAATAAATTTGGTATTTTGGGTAACTAAGATTTGGTCTTTAAGATAAGACTTTTTGCGATCTAAAACTGTACCTAAGGTATTATTTAGTAACATAGGTATACATAATGAGCCAATACTACATAATTCACAGGGAACAGAATAACTGTTCGATCGTAATGGCTTGTAAATGCTTTGCATAATTATTTATTTATTTAATCCTAGCGTATGGTTAATAAGATTACCATCTTTATTAAGAAACAACAATTATTCCATAGGTATTATTTTATATTTGTTAGCCACTTAAAAAATTTTTTTAAAGAATAAGTAAAGATAGAGGGGAATACTAAACTGGTATTAGGAAATCTCTAATTTAATAGTTTTAGGATAAAAACCTTGCATTAAGGTTATTTAACATAATATACATTATGCGCACTTAAGTATTTATATGTTCAATTAAACAAATAATGGGAATAATTATTCACTACAATTTAAATTACAAATAATGATTTGTACGATAGATAAACTAATTATTCGAATTAGAATTCTTTAGTAGCATTATTTCTGTTATATAGCCCTTCATATTATGCAATCATTATTGACTCTAAATTGAAAACAATATAAAAACAAAATCACAATTCTGTGGTGTAACTAATGAGCAGCTATTAATTTAGTGCTATTCATTTAGATAGACCAACTTAAGTAGGTTTTTATACTGAAACGTATACTTCTCAGGAAACATCTTTACAGCTATATCATAACTGATAATGTAAGAATACATCTTTGCTTCGGAATAAATAAAGTGAATCAATATCACTGATAACTTGACTGGAAAATAGACATCAAAGTGACTTTTATTATTTCCAATAATCAGATACTCAAATATTATTATAACTTGAGATAAACCTACATTGCTTGTGCGATAACTTAATAATCACTTTAAAAAATAGCACAGCAGGATTTTTTAAATTTATTCTTACGAATTATTTATTCAGAACATCTTAAAATGCATATTATATTTCTTCTTTTATGCTAACTACCTATTACATGAATTTTTATGTTCATATTAATGGTATAAATAATTATTATAAATCAATATATTAAAGTTGGTATAATGTATATTATGTTAAATAACCTTAATGCAAGGTTTTTATCCTAAAACTATTAAATTAGAGATTTCCTAATACCAGTTTAGTATTCCCCTCTATCTTTACTTATTCTTTAAAAAAATTTTTTAAGTGGCTAACAAATATAAAATAATACCTATGGAATAATTGTTGTTTCTTAATAAAGATGGTAATCTTATTAACCATACGCTAGGATTAAATAAATAAATAATTATGCAAAGCATTTACAAGCCATTACGATCGAACAGTTATTCTGTTCCCTGTGAATTATGTAGTATTGGCTCATTATGTATACCTATGTTACTAAATAATACCTTAGGTACAGTTTTAGATCGCAAAAAGTCTTATCTTAAAGACCAAATCTTAGTTACCCAAAATACCAAATTTATTAAATTCTATATCATTCATTCCGGTGCTCTAAAAACATATATCACCACTCAGGATAAGAATGAACAAATTAATGGATTCTATTTACCTGGTGATATTGTTGGGTTAGATTCGATTTCAACTCAAATATACAATAATAATATAAAAGCTCTTACCGATACCTTAGTTTGTGAATTGAAATATGATGAACTAATGTCTTTAATTGAAATTAATAAAAAAGTTAGAGATACTATTTTCAGTTTACTTAGTAATGACATTTATAATTATCAGAAATTAGTATTATGTTATTCGCAAAAAAAAGCTGATGAACGTTTAGCTGTTTTTATTTATTCTCTTTATCAACGCTATGAACAACGCGGTCACACATCACTAAACATAAAATTAGCGATGAGCAGAGCTGATATTGCCAATTATTTAGGCTTAACTATTGAAACAGTTAGCCGGTGTTTAACTAAATTTCAAGAAAAAAACATACTATCTGTAAAAGGTAAATACATCTTCATTAAGGATTTAAATGCCTTAATAGATTTAGGCAATTGAATTTATTATGTGTTAAAATAATCTAATAAAAAAAAATTACTGTAAGGTCTATCAAATATGATAAGTTTAAAGAAAACTCTTATTGCTGCTACTGTAGCAGT
>NZ_LZGK01000014.1 GCF_001690705.1 Gilliamella sp. wkB178
CCTGGTCGGACATCAGGAGGTTAGTGCAATGGCAAAAGCTAGCTTGACTGCGAGAGTGACGGCTCGAGCAGGTACGAAAGTAGGTCATAGTGATCCGGTGGTTCTGAATGGAAGGGCCATCGCTCAACGGATAAAAGGTACTCCGGGGATAACAGGCTGATACCGCCCAAGAGTTCATATCGACGGCGGTGTTTGGCACCTCGATGTCGGCTCATCACATCCTGGGGCTGAAGTAGGTCCCAAGGGTACGGCTGTTCGCCGTTTAAAGTGGTACGCGAGCTGGGTTTAGAACGTCGTGAGACAGTTCGGTCCCTATCTGCCATGGGCGTAGGAAAATTGAGAGGGTTTGCTTCTAGTACGAGAGGACCGAAGTGAACGCACCGCTGGTGTACGGGTTGTGATGCCAATTGCATTGCCCGGTAGCTACGTGCGGGATAGATAAGTGCTGAAAGCATCTAAGCACGAAACTAGCCTTGAGATGAGTTTTCCCAGATGAGAATCTGTAAGGTCCGTTTGAGACTAAGACGTAGATAGGTCAGGTGTGTAAGTGTAGTGATACATTGAGCTAACTGATACTAATGAACCGAGAGTCTTAACCTTACAACTCGGAGTTGTTTTGGTGCGCTAAGAAGAAGAAAGCAGTTTGTTCCGGATTGAGTTGGTGTGTTGTAGTTAACAGCTAAATAACACATTGATGAAGAATAGAGAGAAGACAGGATATGTCTGGCGGTAATAGCGCGGTGGTCCCACCTGACCCCATGCCGAACTCAGAAGTGAAACGCCGTAGTGCCGATGGTAGTGTGGGTATTACCCATGTGAGAGTAGGGTGCCGCCAGACTAATAAATAAGAGAGAGCCCAGCAGTAATGCTGGGCTTTTTTGTTTGTGTGGTTTTTATTTTAAATTATGTAAATAATCAATGAACTCATTAGTTGCATTTAATAAACCGTTTAATGTTATTAGCCAATTTTCTAGACATGAAAAATATCAGACATTAAAAGATTTTATTGAACTACCAAAATTTTATCCTGCTGGGAGATTGGATACCGATAGTGAAGGGCTATTATTATTAACTAATGACGGTAAATTACAGGCTAAAATTAGTTCTCCAAAATTTAAATTACCAAAAACTTATTGGGCTCAAGTAGAAGGTTTAATCGATAAACAGGCGTTAGATAGATTGACTCAAGGTGTTCAGCTAAAAGAATTTCATACCGCTCCAGCACTTGTAAAAATACTTGATGAACCATTTAATTTGTGGTTAAGAAACCCTCCAATTAGGGAACGTAAAACTATTCCCACTTCGTGGATCAGCCTTACAATAACTGAAGGAAAAAATCGTCAAGTAAGACGGATGTGTGCCACTGTTGGTTTTCCTTGCTTGCGTTTAATTAGAGTCCAAATTGGTAGATATAATTTATTTGATCATCATTTGCATCAAGGTGAATGGAAAGTAATCACAATAAATGATCTTTAATTGATATTGTTTAAATAATATTAAGCAGTTTCACTGAATGCGTTGGGCTTTATACTAAAATAAGATAAAATGATTAATAGATATGATCATCGGATAAGGTATTTATGATTGAACAAAAAAAAGAAGGATTCTTCACTCGTTTAAAAAAAGGTCTTTTTAAAACCAAGCAAAATATTGGATCTGGTTTTATTAGCTTATTTAGAGGAAAAAAGATTGATGATGCCTTATTTGAAGAACTTGAAGAACAATTACTAATTGCTGATGTTGGATTTGATACAACCCAAAAAATTATCCAAACGTTGACTCAACAAGCGACAAGAAAAGAATTAAAAGATGCAGATGCATTGCATGATCTTTTAAAACAAGAAATGAATGCTATTTTAACTGATGTAGATAAACCACTTAATGTAGCAACTCACCAACCATTTGTAATATTGATGGTGGGTGTTAATGGTGTTGGTAAAACGACTACAATCGGTAAATTAGCTCGTCAATTTCAACAACAAGGTAAATCAGTAATGCTTGCTGCTGGGGATACCTTCCGTGCAGCTGCAGTAGAGCAATTACAAGTTTGGGGTGAACGTAATCACATTCCTGTAATAGCACAACATACTAATGCTGATTCAGCGTCTGTCATATTTGATGCTATACAAGCTGCTAAAGCTAAGAAAATTGATATTTTAATTGCTGATACTGCCGGTCGCTTACAAAATAAAACTCATTTAATGGATGAGTTAAAAAAAATTGTGCGAGTAATTAAGAAACAAGATGAAACTGCTCCACATGAAATTATGTTAACGATTGATGCCAGTACTGGTCAAAATGCTATTAGCCAAACTAAATTATTTGATGAAGCAGTTGGTGTGACAGGATTAGCATTAACTAAATTAGATGGAACTGCAAAAGGTGGAATAATTTTTAGCATTGCTGATCAATTTCATATTCCTATTCGCTATATAGGTGTGGGTGAAAAAATAGAAGACTTAAGACCTTTTGTTGCAAGTGATTTTATTGATGCTTTATTTGATGAAACAGATGAATAGAGAACAAGCATGATTCAATTTCAACGAGTAAGTAAAGTTTATTCTGGTGGTAAACCTGCGTTGCAAAATATAAGTTTTACTTTATTATCAGGAGAAATGGCATTTTTAACCGGGCACTCAGGTGCAGGGAAGAGCACTCTAATGCGATTAATTTGCGGTTTAGAAAAGGCAAATGATGGTAAAATCCTGTTAAATGGTATTAATGTTTCGAACCTTAAACGGCAAGAAATGCCATTCTTACGTAGAACAATTGGTATGATTTTTCAAGATCATCAGTTACTGATGGATCACACTGTCTATGATAATGTAGCAATTCCATTAATAATTTTGGGTAAATCTTCTGAAGAAATTCGGCGAAGGGTTTCCGCTTCGCTCGATAAAGTAGGATTGATTGATAAAATGAAATTTTTTCCTATACAGCTATCAGGTGGTGAGCAACAACGTGTTGGTATTGCTCGTGCTATTGTTAATCATCCTAGTGTCTTACTTGCTGATGAACCAACAGGTAATTTAGATGATAAGCTATCAAAAGATATTTTAAAGTTATTCGAAGAATTTAACCAAGCGGGGGTAACAGTATTAATGGCGACTCATAATATGGGCCTTATTCGTCGTAAACATCATCGGATATTGCATTTAAATCAAGGACGCTTAGAAGAGTAAAATTAATGAGAAACTCTACTATCAAACCAATTAAATCCAAAATAAACAATAACTTTTTTGCTCTTTGGAAAAGGCAGATAGGTTATGCTTGGCACAATGTATTTAATAACTTTTACCAACATATTTTAGCTTCATTATTAACAATTTTTGTTATTGCTATTTCAATTGCTTTGCCAACTATAGGTTATTTACTATGGAAAAATGCTAATGAAGCTGCTCAGCAATGGTACCCAACACCTAATTTAACCATTTACATAAATAAAACATTAACACCAGAACAGACCACAGATCTCATTACTAAATTTAAAACTTATTCTGAAGTTGATAAAGTTAATTATCTTTCCCGAGATGAAACTAAAGAAGAGTTTAGAACATGGTCAGGGTTTGGAAATGCTTTAGATTTATTGGATGATAACCCTTTACCTGCAGTAGCAATTATTATTCCTAAAGATGAAGCCAAACAAACTACTATATTACATCAATTACAAATTGAATTACTTAAACTTGATGGTGTGGACGATGTTCGATTAGATGATAGTTGGTTTACTCGCTTAATCGCCCTAACTGATATGGTTAAATCAATAGTTTGGATTATTTCAATATTTATGATAATTGCTGTATCACTGGTTATTGGTAATAGTATCCGTTTGAATATTTTTGCACGTAGGCAAACTATTGTAGTTATGCAATTGATAGGAGCAACGGAAGGATTTATTTTACGTCCGTTTTTATATAATGGTATTTTTATAGGATTGGTTAGCTCCGTTTTAGCATTGATTCTATCGGAAGTATTTATTCTTCAAATAGATGCAATCATATTGAATGTTTCAGATGTTTTTGGAACAATATTTACCATTAAAGGGCTTGTATGGGATGAGTGTATATTAATTATCCTATTTTCAATGATTATAGGTTGGCTTTCAGCTTTAATTACTACTAAGCGATATTTAAATATAACTGGTTAAATATTTGCTTAATTAGTTAAAATAATTAAAATACCGTTATTTCGAAATAGTTCTATAATAAAGAATTACAAACAAAATTTGTGAACTAAATCACATTTTAAAGGTCTAATATAACAGAAAGATCATTTAAGATAGTTTGTAAATTGTTGCAATAAATAGATGCAACAAAATTAATTTAAAAGGGGGAATTAAATGAGTACTGAAATGAAAATGCAAGCAGTTGCTTTAATCCCACAAGGAAATATTGAATCGTATCTTCGTATGATTAATAGTTACCCAATGTTAACAGCAGAAGAAGAAAAATCATTAGGGGAAAAACTTTATCATAATGATGATGTAGATGCGGCACGTCAATTAATATTATCTCATTTGCGATTTGTGGCACATATTGCCCGTGGTTACTCTGGTTATGGCTTGCCACAAGCTGATTTAATCCAAGAAGGTAATATTGGTTTAATGAAAGCGGTGCGTCGTTTTAATCCTGAAATGGGGGTGCGCTTAGTATCATTTGCCGTACATTGGATAAAAGCGGAAATTCATGAATATGTATTAAAAAATTGGCGAATAGTTAAAGTCGCAACAACCAAAGCTCAAAGAAAGTTATTTTTTAATCTAAGGAAAAATAAACAGCGCTTAGGTTGGTTTAATAACAATGAAGTTGATATGGTAGCTGACGAATTAGGTGTTAGTCGTAAAGATGTATTAGAAATGGAATCACGTATGTCTGCACAAGATATGTCATTTGATATAGATAGTGATGATGATGATAATGCCATTGTTGCACCTGCGCTTTATTTAGAAGATAGTAATTCTGATTTTTCTAAATCAATTGAAAATGATAATTGGGAAACAGATGCAACAGATAAATTACATGATGCACTATCACAATTAGATGAACGTAGTCAGGATATTATTAAAGCACGTTGGTTAGATTCTGATGATAGCAAATCAACATTACAGGTTTTAGCTGATAAATATAGTGTTTCAGCAGAACGAATCCGTCAGCTAGAAAAAAATGCTATGAAAAAATTGAGAATTGCTATCGAAGCATAATTTAGTTAATTTATATCGAATTATAAAGCCTTACTTAAAATTAAGTAGGGCTTTTTTATTACTATTTGTTGTAGAGTAATATCGCATTAATTCAATATAATTAAGTTATTTAAAAACGATAATTAATTATCGTTAAACAATAAATAATTATTGTTTTTGTTTTTTCCAATGATAAGCTGTGTTTAGTTTTTATAAAAAGAGAAGAAATAAACATGAACACAGATTTAACCCAAAAATATTCTCGATTGAATCTATATTGTAAATTTATGGCATTATTAACAATTATTCCTATTTTAAGTACGTTAATTGGAGCGCTATCACCCTTACTATTTTATTTTTTTGATACTACAAATATTGGTTTGGATTCAGGTGGATATTCTTTCTTTATTTCTAATGGAATCAGTGAAGTGGATCCTAAAAGTTTATCCTTATGGCAAGCAACGTTGGCTACATTGATAGATACCTTATTAATACTTATTTTAAGTTATGCTTTTTATCAACTTAGATTGCTTTTTTTAAACTACAGCCAATCAGAATATTTTTCAGAAAAATCAGCTAGCCATTGTTATACTTTTGGGAAAATGTTAGTTATTTGGTCAATATTTGGTATTTTATCTGAACCAGTATTAACTTTGATTTTAACTTTTAATAATGATCCTTCTGAACGTTATATTTCTTTTTCATTTACTAGCGAAGATATCATGACATTATTTCCCGCTATTAGTATTATGCTTATTGGTCAAATTTTGAAAAAAGCATGCCAGATTGCAGAAGAAAATTGACAATTTATTTAAAAAAAGGAGTCAAGCATGCCGATTATTATTAATTTAGATGTGATGCTGGCTAAACGTAAAGTTAAATCAAAAGATCTAGCTTTGGCTATTGGTATTACAGAACAAAATTTATCCTTACTTAAACAAGGAAAAGTAAAGGGATTTAGACTGGCAACACTGGAGGCGATCTGTGAATATTTAGATTGCCAGCCAGGGGATATATTAGAGTATATTCCTAATCAAGAACAATAACTTTTATTTACTTATAGATAACATTGCCGCTTTTTGTGCGTGTAGCAAAGCTGTATCGAAAAAAGGAATTGCACAGTCTTGCTGTGAGATTAATAAACCGATTTCGGTACAACCTAAAATAACACCTTCAGCACCTTGTTTAACTAATTTCTCAATAATAGTAAGGTAGGTTTGTTTAGATTCTGGCTTAATTATGCCTCGACAAAGTTCATCATAAATGATGTTATTAATTACATTTCTATCTGGTTCCTCAGGAATTAATACGTCAAGTCCCTTCTCAACTAGTTTAGCTTTGTAAAAGTCTTGCTCCATAGTATATTTAGTGCCTAATAAAGCAACAGAGTTAATATTTTGATTGAGTAGATGTTTAGCAGTGACATCAGCAATATGAATAATTGGAATAGTAATTGCGTTTTGAATTTGATTTGCGACTTTATGCATGGTATTTGTACAAATTACAATAAAATCAGCGCCTGCCAGCTCTAATCTTTTGGCTGCATCAATTAAAATTAATGCACTCTTATCCCATTCGTTATTAGCTTGGCACCTTTCAATCTCTTGAAAATCGACACTATATAAAATACTTTTTGCTGAATGCAAACCACCCAATGATTTAGCGATAACTTGATTAATAACTTGGTAATAAGTAACGGTACTTTCCCAGCTCATACCACCAATCAAACCGATTGTTTTCATATAATTATTCCCTTAAAACATGTTTCTAAAAATTTATATGTACAATGATAAAACATTTTTATTGATAATAGATTTTAACTAAAATTAGTTAATTGCAACAATATAACATATTGACAGTAAATGAATATTTTTTTATAAGTTATTATCTATAAGTTTTAAAATCGTTTTTACTTTGAATCTTATAAATTTAAGGGTAAGTTTATAACGACTTAAATATGGCTAGATAGGTACTTTTTTTGCAAGATAAGATTTGATTTATAAAAACAAAGGAATGTGTGATTGTGAAATATCATATCGAGGAAGAATAAATTAGCGATGAATAAAACTAGTAATTATCTATTTTTTATACCAATTATTTTATTATTATTTTCTTTTTCATGTTTCGCTGAAACCAAAGTAATTCATGTGATTGTTGCCTTATGTGACAATAAATATCAAGCCATCGCCCCTGTTCCAAAATTAATTGGTAATGGGCAAGATCCTAAAAGTAATCTTTACTGGGGGGCAGCTTATGGTTTTAAAACTTATTTGGCTAAGCAAAAAGAGTGGCAGATCGTTCAGATCAATAAATCAGATAACGATAAAATATTAGAAGAAATCATATATAAACACCAACACCAAGATGTATATATAGTTGCACAAGCATACGATGGAAAATATATTGATGATACAGTAGATGATTTTTTGGATTATTCTGCAGGGAAAAAACAACAATCATTTACACTTGAAGGAAAACAAATAAATGCTGGCGGAAAAGCTGATCTGGTTATTTATATTGGACACGACTCATTAATGGAATGGTCATGGAAAAAATATTTACCTGATAGTTGGCGTTGGCAAACATTATCAAAACAGCAACAAGAGAAACAAAAATCTCGCTTTGTAGCAGTTTTTGCCTGCAAAAGTCAGCAATATTTTTCTCCGGCATTATCTCACTTAGGTATTACGCCTTTAATTTTGACTACTCACCGTATGGCACCCGAAGCTTATAGTATTTATGCCATGATTGATAGTTGGTTGCAAGGTGAATCAAAATCTAGTATTCGGTTGAAAGTGGCTAGTGCATACAGTAAATATCAGAAATTAAATAAACCTGCTTTACAAATGTTTGTGACTGAATATAGTCAGTAATATATTTTTATCATTTAACCGTATCAATTTGTTACTGTTTTAAAAAAAGGTGTAAAATTTTTGAGTACCAATTTTATTATCTAACTATGTAAGTAAGGCGGTATTAATTATGACAATACCTAAAATTGTAATTTTAACAGGTGCCGGTATTTCTGCAGAATCTGGGTTGTCAACATTCCGCGCCCAAAATGGACTATGGGAAGGGCACAATGTGGATGATGTCGCAACTTATGAAGGCTATAAAAGAGATCCTATTGCTGTACATAGATTCTACAATATGTTGCGTAATAAATTGCAAGATTCTAATGTTCGTCCTAATGCTGCTCATTATGCATTAGCAGAGTTAGAACGAAAATTAGGCTCTGATAACGTATTGATTGTAACACAGAATGTGGATAACTTGCATGAAAAAGCAGGATCTAAGAATATTATTCACATGCATGGTGAATTACTTAAGGTTCGTAATGAACAAACTGGACAAGTTATCGATTGGTATAATGATATAGATTATAACCAAAATAAATTAATTCGGCCGCATATTGTTTGGTTTGGAGAAATTCCATTACAAATGGATGAAATTTATGATGCACTTTTACACGCAGACTATTTTATTTCAATAGGAACCTCCGGAAATGTCTATCCAGCAGCAGGATTTGTACAAATAGCTAATCAATCTGGAGCTAAAACTGTGGAGCTTAATTTAGAACCTAGCTTAGGTGAAAATTCATTTCATACCAAAATATATGGTCCTGCAAGTCAAATAGTTCCGAAATTTTTCAAACAATTAGTAAGTGAAAAATAACATTATCAATAAAAAGAGATTTCTCTAAATTTTATCCTAAAACTCTTTTACAATAAGGTGGTTTTACGCACTGTGCTTTAGTTATACTAGGAATCATAAAGGTTGTAAATATACTCCTTGGCCTTTTCTATTTTACTAGGTACAAGGAGTAGGACAATATTTAAACTAATAGCTTTTCCTTTAACCATTTTATGCCACTTTCCGGGGATGTTAACACCGGAATTGTCGGTTTTTCATCAAGCGTATTTAAAACCCTTGCCATAGAGGCTTGAGCCAATATGACAACATCACTCTCTTTTAAAGCTTTTAATAATCCTTGTTTAACAATTTCATCATGCTTATCACTGTCACCATCTAAAAGAGCAACAAAGGCTTCAGCCATTAATAACGATTCAATCTCAGGAGATTGATCATGTATATTTGCCATTCGATGAACATACTCAAGTGTCGGTCTAAGCGTTGTTTCAACTGTTGCTAATACAGAAATTTTGCCACTAATTTTTATTGCTTGTTCTATCATTGCCGTATCAATTCTAGTTAATGGCATGCTAGTCATAAATTGACATTGTTCAACAACCCCGCCAATGGATGAACAAGCTGTCATAAACATATCACACTTAGCAATCTCTGCCGCTTTAATATAAGATGCAATTCGAGCATTAATGGAAGGCGTTACTCCATTATTTGCCATCACGTCTTTAATCATTGAATCTTCAACAATATGCATTACTTTAACATCAGGTATAATCTGCGTAGTTAATTTAGTCATCGTGTCTAATGTCGCTGCACTAGTATGAAATAAAGCTATTTTTTTCATTTCGTTACTCCTTTATACTGTTTAAAATATGAGTAGCGACCATTTCAGCTACTTGATGATCACCTTCTGATGAGATCCCTCCCACAGCAACGGCTCCAATACATTGATTATGTTTATTAATCAGAGGAATTCCACCAGGTAATGCGGTAAATTTTTTATCAGCAAAAAAATTAATTTCGAGATTCTCTTTTTGTAAGCGATGTAAAAAGTCACGTGTGGTACAACCCATTCTAGCACTGGTATATGCTTTGTGTTGCGTTAATTCGATCGTTAACAATTTAACATGTTCTTTACGTATGAAAGCCAGCAAAAAACCCTGAGCGTCACAAATAGCAATACTCATCGGTTTATTATCATAATGTATTTTAGTGACCGTTAATGCATATTCAATTGCACCATTAACAATTTCAGTTGATAATTTTTCAGTCATAATCATTTTCTCCTACTATTAATTTTTAACAGATTCAGTATTGGCGATTTTAGATTGTTTATTCACTGGTTTTATTGGTTTACTACGCCAGTAATTAGCTAATAAAGAACCGGTTACATTGCCAATTGGTGTCATAATTGCTGAAGCTAACCCCACTGTTGCCAGTTTACCCATAGCGGCAGCAAGACCAGATGCCATTCCACCATTTTGCAGACCCACTTCAAACGCAACAGTTCTTGAAGACTCAGTATCTAATCTAAAAACAAAGCGACTCATAACATAACCAATCGAAAACCCACCCAAATTGTGCAATAACATAGCTAAACAGAGTAATCCACCGACTTGCATAAGATTATCACGACCTGCTGCCGCAGCCGTTGTAGTAAAAAAGATAATACCAAACATCGATATTTTAGGCATAATTTTATAAATTTTTCCAAATTTAGTCGTCAGCAAATCAAATATAATACTCCACACAATAGCACCAGTAATAAAGTTAAATACATTACCCAAAAGTTGGCTATTTTCGCTCATTGGCGCAAATAGACTATTCCAACCACCAAAACACATATAAAGCAACCATAAGGAACAAATAATAGCTAATATACGTAATATTTTTTTCGCTTGTTCAGTTGCATAAGATTTTAAATAATCACATAACATAGCTGCACCAATTGGAATAAGTACAATTTTGATAACATCCATCATCATTGAGGTAAACTTAACATTAATTAATGAACCGCCAAGAATACTTACCCATAAAGGTGTCATAATAGTTGCAGCTAAGGTTGAAACAGCAGCAATAGAAACTGCAAGTGCCAAATTCGCTTTAGCGATATAGCACATGACCGTTGATGATAAACCACTGGAACATGAACCAATTAAAATAATACCGACTGCAATTTCTGGTGGAAAATCAAAAAGTTTGGTTAAAGTGAATCCTAAAAGTGGCATAATAAGAAAATGACAAAACGTACCAACAAAAACCCCCCAAGGCATTTTTATAACATCAGCAAAATCTTTTATGGTAATTTCTGTCCCCATACTAAACATAACCGCCTGTACAATAAATAGTACTATCCATTTATTAGTAATATTAAAACCTCCCCAAATAATTAAATCGGATGCATAAACCATTGCAGCAATAAAACCGGCAATGATCCATACCGTAAATTGATAACTTTTTAAAGTCGGCCAATAACCAATACCAATTGCCAAACAGACACTAAAAAGTACTAAAAATGGCTGCCAAATTTTTTCATATCCTATTACTAAGGCAATAGCCGCAATAATTAGACTTATAAGAGAAAAAATTAAACAGTATTTATTCAACTGATTACTTTGAGACATAATCTATTCCTCGGTTACAATCTATCATTTAATATTGAGTAGCCTTCTTGCTTCATCTGGTGTGGCCACTTTTTTGTCCATACTGTTAATTAATTGAGCTAACTTTTTAACCAATAAATGGTTGTGAGTAACGGTTTGCTGTCTATCAATATAGTAACTATCTTCAAATCCAATTCTAACCTCAACAGCCCCCATTCCAACTGCTGCAGCAATTAAACCAAAGTCGCGACGACCAAAATGCGTAATCCCCCATAATGCATCTTTTGGTAGATATTGGCGCATAGCAATAAGTGCATCAATGGTTGCTGGAGTTGAACCTCTATGACCTAACACTATGTTATATAAGAGTGGTGAAGAAAATTTGATTGTTTGACTCAGTAAAGCTATATTGTTAACCATACCTAATTCAAAGACTTCAAATTCAGGAATAATGCCTTGTTTGACAATTTCATTGGAACAATACTCAACATCTTTCATTGGATTTAAATAAACGGCATCACCTAAATTGACTGAACCAACATTTAATGATGCCATTTCAACCCCTTTGCAATATAAAGGGGCACAACGTTGTTTAATGGACAAATTAGATACACCACCTGTTGACGCTTGAATAATTAAACGGCTATTTTTCATAATAGGTGCTATCGTTGCTTCAAAATCTGTCACATCTTGTGTTAGTCGACCTTGTTGGTCACGGACATGCAAATGAACAATAGATGCACCGTATTCAACACAATCCAGAACATCTTGTGCAATCTGATTTGGTTTTACATTGGTGGATGCCGCAGACACAGGGGCAACCGAGATAATAATATTATCCATTTTATTCTCCTTAAAAGGCTTAAAAATTAAATAGTTAAAGTAAAGAGGGAGTGATATTATTTTTTTCTTTCAACGAACCAACCTAAGCCCGCTAAAGTCGTATTTTCGGGTTGGTATTCACAGCCAATCCATTGGCAATAATTCATTTTTTCGATTTGAGAAAATAACCAAGCATAGTTAATCTCACCTCGATCAGGTTCGTTACGATAGGGTGATGAGGCAATCTGAATATGGGAAATAATTGATTGATATTTTTCAAAGTAATATAAAATATTGCCTTGCATTCGTTGGCAATGAAACATATCAAACTGTAACGCCACGTTACAGCGATTAATATCAGTGATCACTTTGTCGGCCATTTCCAAATTATTAATTAAATAGCTAGGCATATCAAAGGGATTAAGTGGTTCAATTAATAACGTAATGTTATAAGTTTTAAAATAATCAGCAGCAAAACGCATATTTTTAATTAACTGTTGATACTGATCTTCAAAAGGCACATTACTATCTCGATTGCCGGAAAGAACATGTATTTTGGAACATGATAACGTGCTAGCATATAGCTGTGCCAGTTTAATACTGGCTTTAAAATCAGTATCGCGATTAATTAAAGAAGCTGTACCTCGTTCATTTTCATTACCGGAGGGAGCATTAATTAAAATCATCTGTAATTGGTTATCAATTAATGCTTGTTTTATTAATTTGACCTCTTCATTATAGGGTCTTAAGCACTCAACTCCATTAAACCCAGCTAATTTAGCTTGTTTAAAACGATCTAAAAAAGTAAATTCAGTAAATAGACAGTCCAAATTAGCCGCAAATTTAAGGTGATTATGACAATAAGTATTTAACATTTTTATTTTCAGTCCTTAATTAAATGAAGCGCAATACTTTGTTCAATAATCTTTTGCTGATCATCTTTAAGCAATTGATTATCAGTAACAATATCGGTTAATTGGTTTAAATCACAAATATGAAACAAGCCATATTTACCAAACTTACTACTATCAGAAACAAGAACCTTGCGTCTCGAGGCTTTAATAACAGCCTTTTTTACACTCGATTTACCTTCATCAGGTGTCGACATCCCGCGTTTTAAATCCCAAGAGCTACTGCTTAAAAATGCAATATCAATATTGATTAAATTAAAAAAATTTGCTGCACTGTTTCCCATACAAGAATAATTTCTAGAATTAACCAATCCTCCTGTGTGATATAGCGTAATATGTGGCATATCAATTAAATAGTTACATATAGTGAAATCATTGGTAATAACAGTTAAATTTAAATAAGGACTTTTTGCTATCTGCTTTGCCACATTAAATAATGTTGTTCCAGCATCAAGATAAATCGTTTGACCTGATTCTATTAATGAAGAACAACAAATTCCCAATTTTCTTTTAATATCTGTGTTTAATTCTGCTTTTTCCCGATAGGAGAGTTCAAGTTTTAAAATATTATTTAACTTTATACCTCCAAAAATAGGCGTTACTTTACCTTCTTCTTCAAGAATTTTACTATCACGTCTTATTGTCATATGGGAAGTATTAAGTAATGAAGACAACTTTTTAAAAGATACTTCATTATGTTGATGAAGATAGTTATAAATAAAATCTCTTCGTTGCTCTGATGTCATTATTTATACCCCACAAATATTCATTATTAGGTAATTAGCTGGTTAATTTCAGCTTGTGAAAGTTCGTTATATTTATAAGGTTTGAGTAAAAAATATAGCTTAGCGGTATTTTCTAACTCCTCAATATTATAAACAGCCTCTTTTAAAGTTTTACCAGCAATAACTGGTCCATGATTAGCTAGCAAAATTGCACTATTTGTTTTAGCATATTGTAAAATAGTATTGGCTATTTCTTGCGATCCGGGCTTAAAATAAGGCAATAATGGCAATTTGCCGACTTTCATAAAAAAATAAGGCGAAACACCTGGCAAACAATTACCTTTATTCACATCTTTTAAACAAGATAACGCTGTTAAATAGGTTGAGTGAAGATGTACAACAGCTCGATAGTGAGCATTTGTTGTATAAAATGCTAAATGCATAGGCACTTCTTTAGTAGGTTTATCACCACTTAAATGGTTTCCATATACATCAATTTTACTTAACGTATTCACATCAAGATCACCAAAACAAGAGTTAGTTGGTGTGGCTATAATCGTATTATCTGAAAGCATAACGCTCATATTGCCTGAACTACCATGTGTATAACCTCTATCAAAAAGGGATTTAGCTAATTTGACTAATCCATCTCTTGCCAGTTGCTCTTCTTGACTCATTTTCATCATAATGATCCTTGTGCTATTTTAAAAAAATTTTCCTGGCCAAAATTACCGGACTTTAATGCTAAACAATAACCTGTTTTTAAATCTTTAAGCCAAGGTACACCACTAACAATTTCATGACCAACCTGTAACTGTTTTGCATTGAGTTCACTTACCACCGTGCCTGATGTTTCACCACCAGCAACAATAAATGTATTAATCCCTTTTTTGACTAATAATTTAGTAATAAGTGCAAAGTTTTTTTCAATGGCAATACTTGCTTTATTACCATATCGTTGCTTAATTTTATTAAGTGCATTTACTGGTTGAGTTGCATAAACCATTGGCGCATATTTATCGTTTTGATGATCGACAACCCAATCAACAATCTCTTTAATATAATTCTTTTCTAATTTAAGGCATTTTGTAATGTCCAGTTCATAATGAGCCGCTATTTTTTTATAAAAATCGACCTGCTTATTGGTCATAAATGAACAACTTCCCGACAGCACTACTTTTTTTTGTTGCTTTGGTAACAAAAATTTTAATGCTTTTGGATTACTTAATTGATAAAGTTTAGCTAGTGACTCTCCAAGTCCTGAACCGCCAGCAATAAGAGGTATATCAAATATCGCTTTAGCTAAATTAGCCAAATGATGGTTAGTTAATGAATCACAAATAATATGTGTTTTTTCAACCTGTTTTAATGATGCGATCACTCTACGAATAGTTATTTCGTCTTTCTCTATAATCGGTAATTCCAGTCGCTTTATAACACCTGTTATTTGTGGCGCTAAAAGCTCAGCAATATCTGCGCTATGCATGGGATTAATCGGGTGATTTTCCATTCCGCTATGATTTAATAACTGACCATTAACAAATAAATGACCATGAACAACGGTCCTACCGTTATCAGGTAAAGCTGGACAATGAATAATATAATTTGTTTTTAGTTTATCCATTAAAGCTTCACTAACTTGACCAATATTACCTTTAGGTGTTGAATCAAATGTTGAACAATACTTAAAGTAAATCTGTTTTGCATGGGCAATATTGATCAACCAATCACATGCTGCAATGGATTTTTTTATTGCTTCTTTACTTGCAATTGAGCGAGTTTTTAAAGCAACAACAATGACATCAACATCATCTAATAAGAGATCATTTTTATCAGGAATTCCGATAGTTTGGATAACATTAAAGCCACCTTTAACCATAAAACTGGCAATATCTGAAGCGCCAGTAAAATCATCTGCAATAACACCGTATATCATGATTAATTCTCTTATTTTTAAAATGGATAAGATATGGTAGGTAAAATATTTTCACATTCATGTGATAATTATCACAATTTATTATTTCAATAAAAAAGAATAATAGATTGATTTTATTATAATTAGATAATAAAAAGCCGTCACATAAAAGTGTAACATTTTTTAACATAATACTATTTAGGATTATTTAACGTGAATGTTTGTATTTTTTTATACTTTAATAGCGCTATTTAGTTAATAAAAAAGAGTAAGTAGTGTGATCGACGCAACATAGGTATTTCAATAAAGGGTTTATAATTTTTGATGACCACAAACCGCTTATGAGATATTGATTCCATTTATGCTACTTCAATGGAAATAATAGAGACTAAAGATATAAAATCAAAATATATATAAAATGATAAATTTTTTAACTATAATTATTATTTAATTGGTATTAAGTTTTTTTAAATAAATAGTTTTATTCAGGTTTATAATTTGGCCTTGTATCCAGCTAGCTTTATTGAGTGTATATTTATTGGGTTGACTCGGACTTAAATTACGCGGATTAGGCAAAATAGCGGCTAATAAGCAGGCTTGATTTAAGGTTAGATTTTTGGCACTGGTATGGAAATAATAACGCGAAGCCGCCTCAATACCAAAAATACCTTCTCCCCATTCAGCATAGTTTAAGTAGATTTCAAGTATGCGTTGTTTTGACCAAATAAACTCGATCCAAATAGTAAACCACGCTTCAATTCCTTTGCGAACCCAGCTACGAGAAGGCCATAAAAAAATATTTTTAGCTACCTGTTGTGTGATAGTACTTGCACCACGGGTTTTTTTATTATTTTGATTATATTTTAAAGCTTTACTTATAGCATTAAAGTCAAACCCCCAATGTTTCGGGAAGTTTTGATCTTCAGAGGCCATAACTGCTATTTTTATATTGTCTGATATCTCATCCCAATCCTTCCATATTTGTTGTTGAGTTATGTTCCAGTTAACAATTTTTCTTTCTAACATTAGCATTGAACCAAAGGGATTAACCCAACGCATTATAAGAATTGATAAAATTGACAATAGCATAAGACCAATTATTATTTTTAAAGCTATATTTAGCGTCTTTTTTGGTATTGGGTTCATATTAGTTAAGTAAATGAAAAAGTAGGTGATTAAGATACGATAAATTATGCTTGATATAAATAGTTTTTTATAAACTCTATTATTGGCAAAGGTTGATTGATATTAAATTGCGGTATTGAAAGATCTAACAATTCATCACTTGCTATTGCAATAGTAAATTCATCAATAAAAAGAGATTTTTGCAAGGTATTTCGATGGCAAATAATTTTAGGTAACGGTTCATCTTTAAATCCTTCAACCAAAATCAGGTCAACATCAGTAAATTTATTAATTAATGTCTTTAAATCAGCTGTTTGATTTGGGGTTTCGCAAACCATTGCATAACGATTATCACAAGCAATAATTGTTTGTGAAGCTCCCGCTTTACGTAACTCGTAACTATCTTTACCAGGAAGATCTATATCCATATCATGATGTGCATGTTTTAAGATAGCTACTTTGAAGCCTTGTTTACTTAGATGCGTGATAATTTTTTTGAGTAATGTAGTCTTACCACTATTGCTATATCCACAAATAGCCAGAATTTTATTTTTCATGATTTATTACGCTATCAAGCGACCAAAAGAAGTTACTCATTATCTAATAATTAATTATATTATAATATCCATCAGTATAAGAGATAAAGGTATTAACATGCACGATTTTACTAACGATTATAATGAAACTATTCATCCTGAATTACTTAAAGCTATTACTAATACAACAAATCAAAAAATCAAAAAATAAAAGGTTATGGTTTAGATGGGTATTGTACTAAGGCGAAGGAAACTATAAGAGAGCAATTACAGTCACCAACAGCAGATATTCATTTTATGTCAGGTGGTACTATTACTAATCTGACGGTAATTTCACATATTTTAAAACCTTACCAAGCGGTTATTGCTGCAGATAGTGGTCATGTAAATGTTCATGAAACAGGCGCAATTGAAGCTACTGGGCATAAGGTACTAACTGTAAAAACAGAAAATGGCAAATTAACTCCAGAATTAATCGAAGAAAAGTTAATTTTTCATTGTGATGAACATATGGTACAACCAAAATTAGTTTATATTTCGAATACTACCGAACTTGGCACAATCTATACTAAACAAGAAATTCGAAAAATATATCCATTTTGTCAACAAAAACATTTATATCTTTATTTAGATGGTGCACGTTTAGCTATGGCTTTAGCTGCAATAGATAACGATATAACCTTCCCAGATTTAGCAAAATATACTGATGTTTTTTACATCGGAGGAACTAAAGTAGGATCTTTTATAGGTGAGGTCGTTGTTTTTAATAATATCACTATTAGTAAAGATTTTCGTTTTAGTATGAAACAAAAAGGTGCCATATTGGCTAAAAGCTGGATAGTTGCTGTACAAATGAATGCATTAATGCAAAATAATCTCTATCTAGAATTAGGTCGTCATAGTAATAATATGGCCGATAAACTGAAAGCTATTTTTGCAAATGCTGGATTAACATTTGCTTTCAAACCACAAAGCAATCAGCTTTTTGTTAATTTCCCCAATAAACTAGCAAAAAAAATTCTAAGTCATTATATTGTTGATAATATTGGGAAAACAGAAGAAGGATATACATGTTTACGGTTTTGTACTTCTTGGGCAACAAAAGAAGATGAAATTCAAACATTAGCTAAATTTTTTGAAAAAAATATTAATATTTAATATGTTGTTATTATACGGCTTTTAATTGATATAACAGTACTTATTAATAATCTTTAATAAATATTAATATGAAACACGAGTACAAAATAAAATGAATTCATTGGTTATTTTAGTTTGTTTTATAATTTTTGTGTTACTCATATTATGGATTAATAAGCTAATTCAATGGGTAGGTGCTACTTCTTACCTAAGTAAATCTATAGTTATGTTAATACTTATAGTTGCTTTGGCGATCATGCCTGTCTATTTCTACCAAAATATGCCCTCTTCTTTCGATTTTGTTGCATTTTATTCCGATAATTTATTCGGTCTAATTCCTATATCAGTTTTTATAATTATGCTAAAAGTGTTTTGGATATATTTGTTGAGCTGTTTAATTTTTCAATATATGTATAAAATTACTTTAGAAAATGCAGTATTTATTACTTTGTTATTTTACTTACCTTTTTTTATCATTACAGCAATTTTATTTGTCATTAAATATATGGATTTACATTCAATAACTATATTTTCTGTTAAGATTTCTCTTGATTGGCTCTATTAAGTGTATCTGGTGTATTAATATTGATAAAACAAGATGACTCATCACTAAAATCAACCGCAATTGCATTAATTTGTTGTAAAAATAACATTAGCTTTCGATCACCTTGCTCTAAATATATTTTTAATTGTGGCATGATTGTCTTATTAGTTAGGAGAATGGTAGGGTGAGTGTAGGTACCGTCAATAGGATACATAGCCTGATTATTTGTTATATTTTTAGCTAAACGACTAACTAAATCGTTAGGTAAAAAGGGTGTGTCACAACTTACAAATAAATTCCAGTAAGTTTTACTTTGTAATAATCCACTATAAATACCGGCAAGAGGCCCTAAATATCCTTTAATAGCATCGGTAAATACTGGATAACCTGTTGTTTGATATTGTTCAAGATGACGATTACAGTTGATCATAACGGAATCGACTTGATTGTGAATGCGATCTATAACGTGTTGGAAAAGAGGTTTACCTTTTAATAATAATAATCCTTTATCATTACCATGCATCCGTGAGCTTTGCCCTCCTGCTAAAACTATTGCTGTAATTGATAGTTTTTCCATAAATTATTTCTCTTTAACATTGCGAAAAAACAAAATAACATTACTATATATAATAGTTAGTTAAAGTTGCAGGATCGATTATAAATAGTATTTTTATAGTTATAAGATTGTGAATCCTGTATGTTTAATAAACTATTTCTATAGTGATCTAGATTTTTTGAAAAAGTTAGCCATTAACGATATCTATCTTTTTCAAAAGTAGAGTATAAGTATTTACTCTAAATGATTTTATATCATTATCTTCTGTTGAGTCGAAAATTAAAAGAAGGTATTAACTATGAAATGTCATCGTATTGATGAGTTAATGGAGTTGTTACAAACAGCTTGGGAAAAAGATTCCGATCTTAATTTATTACAATTTTTAGTAAAATTAAGTCAAGAAGCTGGATTTGATGGCGATTTAAAAGACCTTAGTGATGAAGTCTTGATTTATCATTTAAAAATGCGTGATGCTGATAAAAATGAAGCTATTCCAGGATTAAAAAAAGATTATGAAGAAGATTTCAAATCAGCTTTATTAAAAGCACGTGGAATTATTAAAGAATAGGGAGAACCACAAATATGAAAAAGACGCTGATTGCGATGAGCGCCTTACTGTTAGCGGTGAACTGTTTTGCTGATGAAATACCTGAGACTACTAAGCCAGAAACGACAGAGTCAACAACTGATGCTACAACCTTAGCGCCTATTGAAGATGGTAAACAATATTTCACTTTAATGGGCTTGCCGTCTCCAGATAAAGAAGTTATTGTGTTTTTTTCATTTAATAGTCCAAGTTGTTTTGATTTTGAAAATAAATATCATAGATCGCAAACTATAAGCAAAGCTTTGCCAGAAGGTACTAAATTTAAACGCTATCATTTAGAAAATTTTGGGAAATTATCAATAGAGTTAGCTCAAGCATGGGCAGTAGCTAATATTTTGGGAATTGAAGATAAAGCTTCTGTCGCATTGTATAATGAAGTACAAACAAATAAATCAATAAAAACGGCTGATGATATTAAAAAATTATTTACTAGTTTAGGTGTTAGTGCTGAAACTTATGATAAAACTAAAGATAGTTTTTTAGTAAAGGCTTTTATGAATCAGCAAGCTGAGGCTTTTAAAGAGATACAACCTGGTTCAATACCCTCGGTCATTGTCAATCGTAAGTTTTATATTAATTCTCAAGGGCTAGATAGAACTAGTAAACAAAAATTTGAGGATGATTATGCTCGAGTTGTAACTTATCTCAGTCAATTGGAAACTAAAATTGAGCCAGAAGCCGCACCAGCTCAGGAAGCGCAACCTGAGCCATCCGTTCCGCATACTCAACCAGAAGCTGCACCAGCCGCGGAAGCACAACCTGTTCCTGCAACGCCTGAAGCTCAACCGGCAGTAACACCAACACCGGAAGTTAATCCTGAGTCAGCCGTTCCGGTTACTCAACCAGAAGCAGCGCCGGCTGCAGAAGCACAACCTGCTCCTGCAACGCCTGAAGCTCAACCGGCAGTAACACCAACACCGGAAGTTACCCCTGAGCCAGCCGTTCCGGTTACTCAACCAGAAGCAGCGCCGGCTGCAGAAGCACAACCTGCTCCTGCAACGCCTGAAGCTCAACCGGCAGTAACACCAACACCGGAAGTTATCCCTGAGCCATCCGTTCCGGATACTCAACCAGAAGCAGCGCCGTCTGTGGAAGCACAACCTATGCCTGCAACGCCGGAAGTTCAACCGGCAGTAACACCAACACCGGAAATTACCCCTGAGTCAGCCGTTCCGGTTACTCAACCAGAAGCTGCCCCAGCTGCGGAAGCACAACCTGTTCCTGCAACGCCTGAAGCTCAACCGGCAGTAACACCAACACCGGAAGTTAATCCTGAGCCATCCGTTCCGGTTACTCAACCAGAAGTAGCGCCGGCTGCAGAAGCACAACCTGTTCGTGTGACGCCTGAAGCTCAACCGGCAGTAACACCAACACCGGAAGTTACCCCTGAGTCAGCCGTTCCGGATACTCAACCTGAATCAACGCCGGCGACGGAAGTTAAATCTGAAACATCAGAAGCTAGATCTGAGGTAAAGCCTGAAAATAAATAATTAACACATTACTTTGTAATATATTTGTTAAAAGTAAATTGATAGGTATTTGGTTCTCTTAAAATATAAGTATGAAATAATCCCTTTGTTTTTATTAAATTACAAAGGGATTTTTTATTTTCCACAATTTTTTTACTCTCTTTCTAGTGCATAGATTGGATCGAGCTGAGCAGCTCGTTTAGCAGGGAAATAACCAAAAATTATACCGATCATACTTGAACAACTAAATGCGGCAATAATTGCTATTATAGAAAAACTCATAGCAAAAGAAGTAACAAAATAATTAAAGATAAACCCTATTGCAAAAGAAAGTAAAATACCTAATGTACCACCGATCAAACACACCAATATAGCCTCAATCAAAAACTGTTGTAGGATGTCGCTAGAACGAGCTCCAACAGCCATGCGTACACCAATTTCGCGCGTTCTTTCAGTAACTGACACCAACATTATATTCATTACACCAATACCACCTACAACTAATGAAATCAGAGCAATGGCAGAAACTAATAGCGTCATAACCCAAGCAGATGAATCAATGGACTCACGAATATTATCTGAGTTAAAAATAAAAAAATCTTTTACTCCATGTCGTTGTAACATGATCTTATTTATGGCCTGTTCTGCAATCGATAAATCAACATCATCGTTAATCCTAACGGTAATACTTTTTAAAGAAGTTTGACCTACCATGCGATTTATAACTGTAGTATAAGGTAACCAAACATTTAAACTCTCGTTACTACCAAAACCTTGCTGTTGTTTGGTGGCAATGCCAATAATTTTTACTGGTAACTGACCTACCATTAAAATTTTGCCGATAGGATCTTGATCTGCAAATAATCGTTTAACGGTATTTTCATCAATGACAGCTTCTTGTGCAGAAGTAGTGATACTGGTTTGATCAAATGCTAGTCCTTTGGTTATATCATAACCGCGGACAGCAAAAAATTGTTCTCCAACACCATTCACAGTTCCTGTCACTGCAAGATTGTTAATTCTAAAATAAACACTAGTAGACAGATTAGGAGTGGTACTGTGCACAAAACTTTGCTTAGCTAAAAAATCCGCATCAGAAGAGCGTAGTGTGGTGATTTTTTCTGCATTACGATCACCAAATCCGGTTCCGGCATAAATTTCTAGGGTACTAGTTCCTAATGAATTAATATTGGCTAATATTTTTTGTTTAGTGCCTTGACCTAAAGCAACCACAGATACTACAGAAGCAATCCCAATAATAATGCCCAGCATAGTTAGAAATGTTCGTAATCGCTGAGAAAACATGGATATAATTGCCATTCTAAAAGCATCACGAAAACGGTAGTATTTAGCCCAAAAATTATCTTTAGTTTTAGTTGTTTCAATCTGTTTTACTTGCCGATTGTCATTTTTTTCGGATTGATACTCAGGATTAATAGAATCCGCAATAATATTTCCATCACTAATTTCAATAATTCTCTCGGCAGCTTTAGCAATATTAGGATCATGTGTGACGATGATAATAGTATGACCTTGTTGGTGTAGTTCACGAAGAATTGTCATAACTTCTAGGCCACTTTTACGATCTAGAGCACCAGTAGGCTCATCAGCCAAAATAATTTGCCCACCATTAATTAAAGCTCTACCAATACTTACTCGTTGCTGTTGTCCACCTGATAATTGGTTTGGTTTGCTATAAATTTTATCGGCAAGGCCTAAACGTGTTAAGATTTCAATCGCACGTGTTTGTCGCTTTTCATTAGTTACCCCAGCATAAATTGCTGGGATTTCGACATTACCTTGTGCAGTTAAAGCGTTTAATAAATGATAACGCTGAAAGATAAAGCCAAAATGTTCACGGCGTAATTCAGCAAGTTCATCTTGAGATAACTGACTGGTGGTTCTTCCACCAATGGTATAAGTTCCGGTAGTAGGTTTATCCAAACACCCTAAAATGTTCATTAAAGTTGATTTACCAGAACCAGACGCCCCAATAATAGCAACCATTTCACCAGCATTAATGCTCAAATTTATCCTTTTTAGGACTTGGATGGTTGAATCCCCTGCAGGAAATTGCCTAACTATATTCTCAAGCTTAATAAGAGGAGTATTATTTGCCATATTAGAATCGAATCCTCGGAGATCTGGTATTATTGCTTACTAATGTTCCGTTATTACTACTTACAATAACAGTTTCCCCTTCTTTAAGCCCCGATTTTATTTCAACATTAATATTGTTATTAATCCCCAAAACCACTTCTCGTTCTTCAACATGTTTTTGTTGATTTAATAAGTAAACAATAGCTTTATTATCGGCTAAATTTTTTTGAATTGCTTGCGATGGAATAGAAAGAACATCTTTAGCTTCATCCAGTACTATATATACTTGTGCCGTCATGGATATGCGTAAAACATGATCAGGATTATCCACATCAAATAAACCATTATAATAAATGGCACTTTTAGTGGTTGAAGATGATGTACTGGCATTAGCAGAACTTTCAGTATTAATTGAATCAGGTGCTGGCTCAATTGCACGTAATGTTAATCCGTCAAATCGCTTATTTGGTTGACCTAAAATAGTAAAATAGACCGGCATACCTTTTTTAACATTGATCACATCAGCTTCGGATATTTGTGCTTCAATTGTCATCTTATCTAACTGAGCCACTTTTACAATGGTTGGGGCACTTTGTACTGAGTTAACAGTTTGACCTTGATCGACAGGAATTGCCACGATGACCCCATCAATAGGGGAACGAATTTTAGTATAACCTAAGTTAACTTTAGCGGTGTCGACAGCAACTTGAGCACTAACAATATCGGCATCTAAAGCTGCAATGTCGGCTTTAATAGCATCAAGTTCAGCTGTGGCCGCATCTAAATCGGATTGTATACCAACCCCTTTATTAACTAATTTTAGTTGCCGTTCATAAGTTAATTGGTAATTAACTAGTTTGGCTTTTTTTGATTTACGCTGTGCTTCAAGACTGTTAAGTGATGCTTCAGATTGTTTTAAATCATTATTTTGTTTTAGATCATCTATTTCTGCAATCATATCACCTTGTTTAACTTCATCACCTAATTCAACATATAACTTTTTGATTTGGCCTGATACTTGCGCACCAACACTTACTTGCTTAAAGGCATTGATGGTACCATCAGCAAGTACAGTTTTTTCAATATTGTTTTTGATGACAGGTGAGGTAATATAATTAACTGTATTATCGTCAGGGGAAAAGATTAATTTTGCAATATAAAAAATTACAAAAATAATGAATACTATAAATAAGTATTTAATTTTAAAATATTTAAACAATCTTTTTCATCCTTTAATTTTGTTATTATTTTATTAACATTGTATCTTATCTAATCATTTAACATAGATAACTAATCATAATAAATTGTAATAATTATGAAAAATAATGCATTCTAAAAGAGAATTTAATAATTTTATGTGTTCTTTAGAAAGTTATAAGAAGAAATTATTATTGAATTTAAAAGATACTTAATTAAGTAATATTTAGCTGTTTAGCTTAATATTTTAAATATGATTAACTAAAAATAGTACAGTATAAGATTTTACTTATATAATATATTTATAATTACTTATTTAATTGTTTTTAAAATCATTATTAATTTAAATACAAATAATATTCATGTGTGGAGTATAATGAATGTTAGTTCAAAAACAACCATCCACTTTAGATAACGCTTTAACCTTACTTGAAATAATTAGTCATTATTCTTCCGGGATTTCTTTGGCTGAAATAGTCAAATTAAGTAGAATGGCTAAAACAACGGTATTTAGGATATTGGATATATTAAAGAAAAGGCAGTACCTTAGTTATGATGTTACAACTGAGAAATATTTTTTAGATGTTAAGGCTTTTGAATTAGGTGTAAAGGGATTAATGAATATCTCTCTTGTTGGAATATCAATCCCTTATTTAAAAAAACTTGCCACTAAAATTAATGAAACCTGTTTTTTAGCGGTTTATCATGATGGAAGTATAATTTATTTATATAAAGCTGAAGGTGCCTTGTCTGTTAAAACCAATTCACATATAGGTAGTAGAATGCCAGTATATTGTACTAGTCTTGGTAAATCATTATTAGCTTATCAACCTTTAGTTGAAATTAACAAAGTTTTAAGTCGCCCATTAGTTCAATTTACAACTAAAACGATCATAGACCGAGAAGCTATACATAATAGTTTAGCAAAAGTGTGTATTGATGGATATTCAATAGATGATGAAGAGGTAGAAGAAGGTTTAACTTGTATAGCAACACCAATTTTTACTAAACAGAATAGAGTGGTAGGAGCGATTAGTGTTGCTGGATCTTCTTTTCGAATCATACAAAAAAAAGAAATTATTATTAGTGAATTAAAAAATATTTCATCATCAATTTCAACAGAACTAAGAAAGAAAAATTAACTTTATCTATGTATTGAATTAAGAATTATTTACTTTGATTAGAGGTTTTAGATTATGCCACAAAAAGAGACAACATCTGTTATAGATAAGGCAATTGCTATTTTAGATGTTATTAGTAATAGTGCTGCAGGTGTAACAAGTATTGAATTAATTAAAGCGACAAATCTCAATAAAATTATAATTCATAAAATTTTAAACACATTACTTGAACGAGAGTATGTTTTTCATGATTTAAAATCAAATAGATATACATTAGGTTTTAAATCATTAGAGCTTGGCATATCAAGCTTAGTAAATGTAAATATTGTTGATGTTGCTATTCCGTTTGTTAAATCACTTTCCAATACGATAAATGAGACTTGTTTTTTAGGTGTATATAACAGTGGTAATGTGGTTTATTTATACAAAAGTGAAGGAAATAATGCGATCCATACTAGTTCAAATTTAGGGCATATGCGACCAGCATATTGCACAGGACTAGGTCGAGTATTGCTTGCCCATCAATCGGAAGAAGAAATTCGGCGTATTATAAATTCTCCATTGCCACAATATACTCAAAAAACTGTTACTGATTCAAGCCAATTATATGAACTTTTAGCAAAGGCTCGTAATGAAAATATAGCCTATGACTGGGAAGAGGTGGAGGAAGGGCTTATTTGTATTGCATCCGGTATTTTTAACTATAGCCATGATGTAGTCGCAGCGATGAGTATTGCCGGACCAAGTCATCGAATGCAAAATCAAATGAAAAAATGCGCCTCTTTATTAAAAGAGGCTACAGATTCTATTTCTAAACGATTAGGTTACATTGCACTATAAAAAATAAAATATAAGTAACATTCATATCAGTTTATTGAGTAATACTCATTAACATATCGTAAATTTTTTCATAGCTTCAGACGGAATAATCGCTCCGCGATACTGAATAACTGTACCAGCTAAATCATGCCCTTTTTTAATTGCTGCTTCTATTGAGCCACCCGTGAGCCTAACAGATAGATATCCTGCGCTAAAGGAATCACCAGCTGCCGTAGTATCTATTATTTTTTGATTATCAATCATATTTGCTGGTACCTCAATTCGCTCATTTTTTGAAGCAACAATGCAACTTTCACTTCCTCTCTTAATAATAACTTCGTTAACACCTAATTTTTGGCTACGAATAATGCTATCTTTATAATCTTCATTCCCCCAAAGCATTTGTTCATCGTCTTGGGTTAAAAATGCAATATCAGTATAGGATAAGATTTTAGAATAAACATTTTGGGCATATTCTTGACTACGCCATAATCTAGGTCGATAGTTATTATCAAAAATAATCTTACCTCCATTAGCTTTAAATTTATCCAATAAGTCAATAAGCTTATCTATGCTATATTCGTCTAAAATAGCAATACTAATACCGCTTAAATAAATATAGTCAAATTTTGCTATTTTTTCACATATTTCTTCAGTTTGTTCTGTTTTTAACCAAAATTTAGCAGCGGCATCGTTTCTCCAATAATAAAAAGATCTTTCTCCGTGACTATCGGTTACAATAGCATATAGTCCTGGCATTTTATTGCTCATTTGTTGAATAAGATCAGTTTTAATATTTTCCTTTTGCCATTCATTTAACATTTCTTGGCTGAATGGGTCTACACCAAGCCCAGTTACATAATGAATTGCAGCTTGGTTATTGGGAAATAAACGAGATAAATAAATTGATGTATTTAAAGTATCCCCACCAAAATTTCTAGTTGTTAAACTATCTTTAATTGAGAGTTCGATCATGCACTCTCCAATTATTGCTATATTTATAGTCATCACTATTTCCTATCAGATATTGTTCATTAACTAAATAACAAGATCAGTTGATCCATCTTAGATATATTTATAGCTATAGCTAACATTTAATCCATTGCAACTTTCACAACAACTTTCCGAATTTGTTCAGTTTTTCCACCAACTATACAAAGTGGTTTATGTACTTCATGTGGATAAAAAATCACAAAATCATTTGGTTGTAAAACAAACATGGTTTCTTCGGTTGGGGCTTTAACAAAAGCGATATCACCATTTGTTAGTTTATCTTCAATGACTTCAGTATGTGGAGGTAAAGTTGATACAGCCATTCCTTCTTGACCCGATAAAACAATTTGGATATCAATATATTTTGCATGATATTCGTATTTACCTTCCTCTTGAGTTCTGGATAACGTTTGTGAAACCATATAAAAAACGTTATCACCATCAATTTGATATCGGCCATTAATAGTATTATCGTTAACTTGTTGTTTTACTGTTTCAATTGCCTCTTTTAATTTTGTTGGTAAATAAGGTATTAAATTAAGATGTTCAATGTTGCCAATAATCATAGTTATCTCCTCAAAATCTTAATTATTGGTTCTAATTAATTCCCAATAATTAAGACAAAGTTTATTTATATATATATTTGTTATCTACCTAACCAACCACCATCTACTGCTATGGTGAATCCATTAATGTAATCCGATGCTGATGATGATAAAAATACAGCTGCTCCCCCTAAGTCTTCAGGTTTACCCCAACGACCTGCCGGAATACGCTCTAGAATTTGACGATTACGTGTTTCATCATTCATTAATGCAGTATTCATCTCTGTTGCAATATAACCTGGAGCTATACAGTTAATGGTAATTCCTTTTGATGCCCATTCATTTGATAATGATTTAGAAAAACCAGCAACAGCTGATTTAGCCGCAGTATACGCTGGGATGGTATATCCGCCTTGGAATGCGAGTAATGAAGCAATATTAATAATTTTGCCGTATCCCCTTTCAATCATATGTTTCCCAACTTTTTGACACATAAAAAATACAGCATTCATGTTGATGTTAATTACCAGATCCCAATCTGTTTTTGGAAAATCTACAGATGGATGGCGACGTTGTATGCCAGCATTATTAATTAAAATATCAATATGTTGATATTTGTTGATAATATCTGAAATAAGATTTTCATACTCTTCGAAATGAGATAAATCAAACGTAATTGTTTCACAAGTGACATTGTATTTTTTTATTTCTTGCTCTGTTTGTTCATCACGCATAACATCTATAATGATGATATTGGCTCCAGCATTGGCTAGACTCATTGCTAACGATTTGCCTATACCTCTAGATGCACCAGTAATAATTGCATTTTTTCCTGTCAAATCAAATGGATTTGTATTTTTCATAATGACGTACCTTAATCTTGATATTCTTATTAATCAGAAAATTTAAAAAGTGTTTTAATTACATTTTCACCAGATAATGCATTAATGAATCCTTGTTTAGCTTCTTCAGGTGTTAATACTGTAAGTAGCTTTTTATAAGGAAAATCTTGTTGTATAAATTTAATAGCAGTTTCGAAGTCTCTTGCTTGATAAACTCTGGTGCCAACAATATTAAGTTCTTTAAATTCAATATCTAATAATTTAAATTCAGTTGGTTTTTTATATGAACCAACAATTTCTATAGTACCTTGAACTTTAACCAGATCGGTTAATTGCAATGCAACCGATGGGTGTGCAGCACAGTCGTAAACAATATCTGCACCAACTTCGTTAGTTAATTTTAAGACTGTACCTAAAACATCTTCTTGTTTTGGATTAATTACCGTGAAACCAAGCTCTTTAGCTAAATTAATACGAAAATCATTTGTTTCTATGACAATTACTTGTTTAGCGCCAGCAAGTTTTAGTACACTTGCAACACAAAGTCCGATTGTTCCTGCGCCAAAAACGACAACAGAGTCTCCAATTTTAAAAGGTGTTCTTGATACGGCATGAATTCCCACGGCTAATGGTTCAACAAAAGCGCCTAAGTCCATAGGAAAATCATCTGGTAATACATGTACCTTACTTCTATCTACCTTTACATATTCGGCCATACCGCCTGCAGTATCAATTCCATACAGTTTGAGAGTTTTGCAAACGTGGCTATTTCCAGATTGACAAGCCGAACATTTACAACAGGAGATTAACGGACGAACACATACTTTTGTACCAGTAGGCAATTCTTGGTCGCCATTAACAATATATCCAGAAAATTCATGGCCTAATACTAATGGTGCTTTAGCTCTTGGGTGTACACCTAGATAAATATTAAGATCGGAACCACAAATTCCTGCATGACTTACTTTTATCAAAACTTCATTTTCATTAAGTTGCGGTTCAGTTGTTTGTTCACATACTACCTCATTAGGTCCTTTATAAATTATTGCTTTCATATCTTATATCCTGTAATTTACTTATTTATTTAGACAGTAGAGAGGAGTTTCACCTTTTGCTATACGGATTGCTTCTTCAGCTGCTTTTCTCTTTAGATCTTGTTGTGATTGTTCGGAGTACCAAGCAGCATGAGGTGTTGCAATAAAATTATCAAGACTAAATAGTTTTCTATCCGTAGGTGGTTCTTGTTCAAATACATCAAGAGCTGCGCCTGCAATTGTTTTATTAAGCAAAGCTTGATAAAGTGCTTCTTCATTTACAATGCCGCCTCTTGCTGTATTAACTAAATAACAATTTTTCTTCATCAATGAAAATTCTTTGTTATTAATTAAATTTTGAGTTTCTTTTGCAAGTGGTAAGTTAAGCGAAATGATATCTGACTGAGTTAATAATTCTTCTAAGTTAACAAAATCGATAAAACTTGGTAGATTCTCTTTTTTAGCAAATGGATCAAAACCGATAACTTTTAGTCCAATACCATGTAATTTTTTAGCTAATGATAATCCAATTCTTCCTAAGCCAATAATCCCTGCAGTTTGCTCTTGTAATCGATAAATAGGAATAGCTTTTTCATAAGCCCAAATGCCATTTTTGGTATCATTGATAAATAATGGTAATTTTCTTGATAAAGCCATAATAAGCGCTAATGCATGATCGGCTACTTCATTGGTTCCATAATCAGGTACATTGCAAACAGCAACATTATTTCTAGTCGCTGAGTCAATATCAATCGTATTGACGCCAACTCCATAGCGAACAACACCTTTCAAATTTTTTAAAGAGCTTAAAACACTATCGGAAATAGTTGCATATTGTAAAATTAAGGCATCAGCATCATGACATGCTTCAATAATGTCTGTTGGTTGTGTGATATTTAATATCTCAAAGTCAACACCTTTTTCAGCAAAAGTATTTTTTTCTATATCCATAGATTCATGATCACAATCTGTAATGTAAATCTTCATTTAGTCACCTCTGTTAAAATGGAATATCATTCCGAAATAATCTTAATTAAGTTTTAGAGAGAATGATATTCCAATTATTTTATATTGTGATCTTTGTCACACTAATTTTTAGTGATAATTAATTTCTGCATTCAATAAAATATATTTATTAAATTGATTTATAATTAGTTTTATATTTTTGAAATGTTTTTCATTTTTTTATTTTGTACTTTAAAAAAGTAATTTGAATAATGTTTTTGATCTTTCAACACTCTGAATTAATAAAGACACTAAATTAATTTTACGTTATCTTTCAAATAAATATGTTTTATTTGGTGATGTGTGTCACAAAATAGCTAATCAAAATTGATTTTATTTTATTATTTTATATATTCAAAAAAGGAATGACATTCCATATATTTTATTTATGGTGTTGGCAAAATACACTAAATTAATTGATTTAAATGATGTAATTAAATTTATTGAGGAATAAATAGATGAAAATAAAACAATTTGTTGATCGAGTACCTGGTGGATTGATGCTTATACCTCTATTTCTCGGTGCATTATGTAATACTTTTTTCCCTGGTGGTGGAAAATATTTAGGATCATTTTCTAACGGTTTGATCTCTGGTACTGTTCCTATATTAGCGGTTTGGTTTTTTTGTATGGGAGCTTCTATTGAGCTTAAAGCAACAGGAACAATGTTAAGAAAATCAGGAGTATTAGTTGTTACCAAAATAGGTACGGCTTGGTTGGTTGCTCTTATTGCCGGTACCTTTTGGACTAAAGGTTATATGGTCGAAGGTGGGATATTTGCAGGATTTTCAATTCTTGCGTTAGTCGCTTCAATGGATATGACCAATGGTGGATTATATGCTGCTTTAATGAATCAGTACGGTTCTAAAGAAGAGGCCGGAGCATTTGTTTTAATGTCTTTAGAATCAGGACCACTTATGACAATGGTTATTTTAGGAACTTCAGGAGTCGCTTCATTTGAACCAAGGTTATTTATCGGAGCAGTATTACCATTTGTAATTGGTTTTATGTTGGGAAATTTAGATTCAGATCTACGAAAATTATTTGGAAGTGCGGTTCAAACTTTAATTCCTTTTTTTGCTTTTGCACTTGGTAATAGTATAAAGTTACAAGTCATTTATGAAACAGGGTTAGCGGGTATTCTATTAGGTTTATTCGTGATTGTTATTACTGGTATCCCGTTAATTTTAGCAGATAAATTCCTTGGTAAAGGAAATGGTACAGCAGGAGTTGCAGCTTCTAGTTCAGCGGGGGCAGCGGTTGCGACTCCTTTATTGATTGCTGAAATGGTCCCTGAATTTGCTCCAGTTGCATCTGCAGCTACTGCGATGGTGGCAACCAGTGTCATAGTAACATCTGTTGTGGTACCAATTATTACTTCTGTATGGGCAAAAAAATTCAATAAAAACTTAAATAAAGTTGATACAAAAACAGAATTTATTCCTTCAACAAAAAGTGAATAAAGCATGGTAAATTAGCATATTAAGGAGAAATATAATGAATAAATTTTTGAGCGTTTTACTATTAATGGTGTTATCTATTGGTAGTAGTTACGCAGCAACTTCTAATCAAAGCACTGTAGAACAAGCTGTAGAAACAATGCGTTTAGCGATGCTGAGTGCGGATAAGGCACAGTTAGAGCATGTTGCATTATCTTCATTAACTTATGGACATTCAAGTGCGGTCATTGAAAATAAAGCTCAATTTGTTGATGCAATTGTCAGTGGTCGATCAAGTTTTAAAACACTTCAATTCCAAGATCAATCGATTATTACCGAAGGTGATACCGCAATTGTACGTCATGTTTTTGTAGCAGATACCAATGATAATGGTAAAGTTGGTAAAGTAAAAATAGGTGTAATGTTAGTTTTTAAGAAAGTGAATGCTGATTGGAAATTATTAGCTCGCCAAGCATATAAACTTCCACAATAAATATAATATTTAATCAAAAGTGTATTGATCATACTAAATGTATGGTTAATACACTTATAAAGGTAATTACATTTCCATTATAAGAGATTTCATATAGTTTTTTTCAAATTTGCTTTGTTAATTTCGTGCTTAATACATAAAACGTATGGTATACCTGAAATATTTTTGCATTAAGTATTTTTGTTTATGATTGCAATAGTGATCTTTTCTAGGATTTATCAGCTATTGCGCTATAATGGCGCAAATTTTAAAGAGTCGATAAAGATTTTATAGAAATGGCATTAAAAATAACCAATAAATGTATTAATTGTGATATGTGTGAACCTGAATGCCCAAATCAGGCTATAACTATGGGATTTGATATATATGAAATAGATCCTTATAAATGTACTGAGTGTGTCGGTTACTATGATCATTCTACTTGTCAACGGGTTTGCCCCATTCAAAATGCCATAATTGCCGATCCTGATCATGTAGAAAAACCAGAACAATTACTAGCAAAATTTAAATTACTCAATACAAAATCTTAATCAATCAAATTGTTTTAATCTCTATACGAAGCTCTTTAGGAATTTCAAAAGTAATATTTTCTAAAATACCGTCTGTTTCAATGAGGGAAGTACATCCTAAACTTTTTAAGTGGCTGATTACTTGTTGTACTAAAACATCAGGTGCGGAAGCGCCAGCCGTGACACCTATAGTCCGAGCATTGACTAGCCACTCTTTTTGAATGTCAGAAGCGAAATCAATCAAATAGGCATTTTTACTATTTCGCCTAGCAAGTTCAGCAAGACGATTAGAATTAGAAGAATTTTTAGAACCAACAACTAACACTACGTCAGCTTGTGATGCTAGTTGTTTGACTGCTTGTTGACGGTTGGTGGTGGCATAGCAAATATCGTCTTTGCGTGGGCTCCGAATATTGGGGAACCGTTGTTTTAACGTAGCTATGATTTGGGCAGTATCATCAACAGATAAGGTAGTTTGTGTTGTAAAGCAGAGATTATTTTCATTCTTAACCTGTAACTTATTAACATCATCAATGGATTCAACTAAATAAATACCACCTTCTGGGTTGTTATATTGTCCCATTGTGCCATCAACTTCAATATGACCTGCATGACCGATCAAAATTACTTCTTCTCCTCGATAACTGGATCTGGCAACTTCCATATGCACTTTCGTCACTAATGGGCAGGTGGCGTCAAAAATACGTAATTTCCGTTGTTTTGCTTCTTCCCTGACAGCTTTGGATACTCCATGAGCTGAAAAAATAAGAATGGTATCATCTGGTACTTCGTTAATATTTTCGATAAAGATAGCACCTAATTCTTTTAAGCGGTTAACTACATAGCGGTTATGTACGACTTCATGGCGAACATAAACTGGCGCTCCAAACAATTCTAGTGCACGTTCGACAATTGTAATAGCACGATCAACCCCAGCACAAAAACCACGAGGGTTGGCTAAAAGAATTTGCATATTATTTTATCTTCTTAGACTTTTTAAAATTACTGATAATAAATAGTCCAATACCAACACAAATTGCACAATCAGCAATATTAAAAGTTGGATAATGCCAATCACCAAAATTAACATCTAAAAAATCAACCACAAAACCATGATATAGACGATCAAACAAATTGCCTAATGCTCCACCTAAAATTAAGGCTAATGAAAAATTTTCTAATTTTTTTGAGCTAGGATTACGGTATAGCATATAAATAATTACGCCACTAATGATAATAGCAACTACTGCTAGCATCCACCGTTGACCTTCTAAAATACTAAAAGCCGCACCAATATTGCGTACATAAGTAATAGAAAAGAAGGGTAGAAGATTTACTGACTCATAAAGTAAAAAATCATTTAAAATTATAAATTTACTTGCAATATCAACGATAAAAACAATAATTGCGAACAATAACCAGTAAAGTCCATTATCTTTTTTCATATAGTTCATGCTCATTATCATGTTTCCGCCGACAAACGCCGGCGGGGGAAGTATAAGGTTGCTATAGATTTTACACTATAGACTATTTTAATCCGTTAAGTAGTAGTATGTCGCTATTATGCGAAATGCCTTACTTCACCTTTGCCGTGGATATTTTCTTCACAACGTTTGCATAAATGCGTAGTTGGATCGTTATCAACGGTATAATGCCAACAACGAGGACATTTATCACCTTGAGCTTTAGCTAGCTCAATTTTGAGTCCTTTTATTTCACTTTGCACTGCCTGTGTTGGCGCAGTCGATAATGGTTGTACATTAGCTTGTGAAGTTAATAATACAAAACGTAATTCATTTCCTAATTTTGCCAGAGCTTTGGCGATATCTTCATCTGCATATAAGGTAACAGCAGCTTCAAGGGCACCACCAATTACTTTATCATTACGGCCTTGTTCTAAGACTTTATTTACTTCACTACGGATCGCTAAAATATGTGACCAGTATTCACTATTTAATGCTTCGTTTTCTGATAATGTAAACAACGATAGATACCATTCTTCTTCAAAAACAAATTCTTGTTTTTGGGTAGCTGGTAAGTATTGCCAAATTTCATCGGCAGTAAAGGATAAAATTGGTGCAATCCATCTAACCATAGCCTGAGCTATATGATATAAAGCAGTTTGGCAACTGTGACGAGCAATACTATCGCTTTTAGCCGTATACTGGCGATCTTTAATGATATCTAAATAGAATGATCCCATTTCGATGGAGCAGAATTGCATAATTCGTTGCACTACTTTATGAAAATCATAATTATCATAAGCATGGATAATTTGTTCTTGTGCTTCTTTGGCCATACTTACCGCCCAGCGATCAAGAACCACCATATCATCAGGTTGCACCATATCTTTAATTGGATCAAAACCATTTAAATTGGCTAGTAAAAAGCGCGCCGTATTACGAATACGACGGTAACTATCAGCAGCTCGCTTAATAATTTCTTCGGAATAGCTCATTTCACCGGAATAATCGGTTGAAGCAATCCATAAACGTAAAATATCAGCACCAAGTTTATTCATCACTTCTTGTGGTGTGACGATATTTCCGAGAGATTTAGACATTTTACGACCTTGTCCATCAACCACGAAGCCATGAGTTAAAACTTGTTTGTAAGGTGCTTGATTATCAATTGCAGTTGATAGCATTAATGATGACATAAACCAGCCGCGATGTTGATCTGAACCCTCTAAATACATATCAGCGCTATGTCCTTCAAATTCTGGTCTGACACCAACTACAGAAAAGAATGTAGAGCCAGAATCAAACCACACATCTAAGGTATCTGGTACTTTGCGATAATCTTCAGCATCAGGTCCTAAAAGATCTTTAATATCGGCATCCCACCATGCTTGAATACCTTTTTGCTCAACTAGCTTAGCTACTTTTTCGACTAATACTAAGGTATCCGGATGTAGTTCTTCAGTCTCTTTATGTACAAATAAGGTCACAGGTACACCCCAAGTACGTTGACGAGAGATACACCAATCAGGGCGATTAGCTACCATGGTTTCAATACGTGCTTGCCCCCAATCTGGGATCCAACGAACTTGTTTGATTTCATCTAAAGATTGCGCTCGTAGACCTTGTTTATCCATACTAATAAACCATTGTGGTGTTGCTCGGTAAATAACAGGTGTTTTATGCCGCCAACAACATGGGTAACTATGTTCTATATTTTCAAAGTGTAATAAGGCATTATGTTCTTTTAGCATTTCAACAACCACTTTATTGGCTTTGAATACAAATAGCCCATCCAGACCAGCACCAGTTCCTGGTAAATAACAACCATTACCACCAACAGGGTTAGCAACTTCAAGACCATATTTTTGACCAACAATAAAGTCTTCTGCACCATGACCCGGTGCGGTATGCACAGCACCAGTACCAGCATCAACAGTAACATGTTCACCAAGAACAATCGGTTCATCAAAATCAAGGAAAGGATGTTTAAAACGTAATAACTCTAAATCACTACCTTTGCAACTACCAAGTACTTTCCAATCGTTAATATTGGCTCGTTGCATAACTGATTCAACTAAATCTGTTGCCAGAATCACACATTCTTGCTCGTTGATTTGCACTAATTGGTATTCTACTTCGGCATTTAAGGCAATCCCTCGGCTAGCAGGTAAAGTCCATGGTGTGGTGGTCCAAATCACTGCATAAATAGTTAACTCAGTTTTGATTCCAAATTTATCGGCAACAGCTTGATTATTAATAGCTTTAAATTTCACATCAATAGCCGGAGATGATTTGTCATAATATTCAACTTCAGCTTCAGCCAACGCTGACATGCAATCTGTACACCAATAGACTGGTTTGGCACCTTTAATCAAATGGCCGTTTTTAATCACTTTACCAAGAGCACGAATAATATTGGCTTCCGTGTCATAATTCATTGTGCGATAAGGATTTTGCCAATCACCAAGTACACCCATACGAATAAAATCGGCTTTTTGTAATTCAACTTGTGAGGCAGCATAATCACGACAAATTTGGCGAAACTCAGCAGGTGTTACTTTGACTCCAGGTTTACCAACTTGTTCTTCGACTTTTAGTTCAATTGGTAAGCCATGACAATCCCATCCCGGAATATATGGAGAATCATAACCATTCAATCCTTTCGACTTGATAATAATATCTTTAATAATTTTGTTAACAGCATGACCAATATGTAATTTGCCATTTGCATAAGGAGGACCATCATGCAAAATAAAAGTTTTTTTGCCTTTTTTAACTTGGCGAATTTTGCGATAAAGTTCTTTATCATACCAGTTTTGTAACATTGCTGGCTCACGTTTAGCTAGATCACCGCGCATTGGGAATCCGGTTTCCGGTAGATTCAATGTATTTTTATAGTCTGTCATGCTGATTTATTCCAGTTAATTTAATAGATACTATTTTTCAATTGGTTAATTGTGCACTGATCTGTTTTGCAGTGCAAACATCTTGTGTAATTTGTTGTTGCAATGCGACTAATGATTCAAATTTTTTCTCGTCGCGTAATTTTTTAACAAACAATACTTCTAAATATTGTCCATAAATATTGTCGGTGAAGTCAAAAAGATGCACTTCTAAAATAGCTGTTTTTCCTTGAATAGTTGGTCTTATACCAATATTGGCAATCCCATCATAATATTGATTGTTACACAAATTTTTAACTTTAACAAAATATACACCTTGTAGTGCCGGCTTTTTACGATGTAAGTGAATATTAGCTGTCGGGAATCCTAATTGCCTTGCTAAGGCATTACCATAAATAACTCTGCCCTGAATAGTGTAATCGCGACCTAATAAACAATGGGTTAATTTAAAGTCGTTATTTAATAAAGCTTGGCGAACGGCAGTACTACTTATGCGTAAGCCATCCCAGACCAAAGTGGGCATACTTTCTACTGTAAACGCATTATTGTGTGCATATTGTTGTAGTAAAGTAATATTACCTTTACGCTGATAGCCAAATTGGAAATCATCACCAATAGTGATATGTTGGACTTGGAGTTTATTTATCAACCAATCTTGGGTAAAACTATCGGCTGACATGTTAGCAAAGGTTTGAGTAAACGGAATAGCAATAATATAGTCAATACCCATTTTTTCAATAAAAATGATTTTTTCTTGAAATGAAGTTAAACGCGAAGGTGCGCTTTCTTGGTTAAAAAATTCTAAAGGCTGTGGTTCAAATAACATGACTACTGTGGGTAAGCCTAAGGTATTACCTTTGGTAATTAAGTGATTGATTAATTGCTGATGCCCTAAATGCACCCCATCAAAATTCCCCAATGTAAGTACACATTGAGTAAATTGATTTTTCAAATTAGCAATACCACGGATAATCTTCATGCAAACAGTTTTATTTGTTTTAAGTAGCTGAGAATTATACCAATCTTTCTTGAAGATGCACGCAATATAAGACGGTTTTTATGCTTTTGTGTATTGCATTTTATTTTAATTTTTTACTAACTATTGGATAGTTACTCAGTACTATATTTATAGCACCAACACTAATCAATAGTTAAATTGCTTTGTTAATAGCAAACAGCCTACTGTGATTATTAATAATGGGTTAATGCTCGTAAAAATTCCTGCCTGGTGCTAGGATTAGTTTTAAATCCGCCACCTAAAGCAGTGGTAGTGGTAATACTACTTGAATCTTCAACTCCTCTTGATTTTACACAATAATGCGTAGCATCGATCGAAACTGCAACATTGACAGTTCCCAGTAATGTTTGTAGTGCCACTAAAATTTGTTGGGTTAATCTTTCTTGTACTTGTGGTCGTTGTGAAAAGAATTTTACGATACGATTTATTTTAGATAACCCAATTACACTATCTTTAGGAATATAAGAAACTGTTGCTTTACCGTCGATAGTGACAAAATGGTGTTCACAGATGCTAGTTAAACTAATGTTACGTACGGTGATCATTTCATCAACTTGCATTTTATTTTCAATTAATGTGATTTTAGGGAAATTCTCGTAATAAAGACCCGAAAAAATCTCATCTACATACATTTTAGCTACTCGGTGAGGGGTCTCGGATAGACTATCATCACTTAAATCAAGTTCCATTAGTTTCATAATTTCGCGAAAATGGGACTCAATCTTTACTTTACGTTCGCTGTTATCCATGGTCAATCGACATGATGGTGTTTCAAGGTTTTTGGCAGCGAGCGCTGCTTTTACTTTTTGTGCAGCAAGACTTAATTCAGTCATTTATCACATACTCAGGCAAAAAATAGATACAGCATTATATAACACTCACATTGCAATATACAGTTTTACACCTACCGCTTTACTTAAAACAATAGCTTAATCTGAAATTTTTACATAATGTAGGATAATAAACATATTAGAGTCAAATAGGTTATAATACTTAAAATTATATTTGAATAACATTCGGGTAACCATAATGCCAAATAATACGCCAATTATCTTAATTGATGGATCTTCTTACCTTTATCGTGCTTTTTTTGCCTGTCCTCCATTAACTAATGCCAAAGGTGAACCAACTGGTGCTATTGTAGGTGTGATCAATATGGTGCGTAGTTTGCTTAATCAATATGATCCAACTCATGTAGCGGTGGTGTTTGATGCCAAAGGTGGATCTTTTCGTAATGAAATCTATAGCGAATATAAAGCCACCCGCGAGGAAATGCCTGAAAATTTACGCTCACAAGTTGAACCAATTCATACTATTTTACAGGCAATGGGCTTGCCACTGCTTTGCATTGAAGGTGTAGAAGCTGATGATGTAATAGGCACATTAGCCATGCAAGCAGAAAGAAAAAATATTGATGTATTAATCAGTACTGGCGATAAGGATTTGGCGCAGTTAGTTAGTGAGAAAATCACACTGATTAATACTATGAACAACACGGTACTCGATCCCAAAGGTGTAAAGGAAAAATTTGGTGTACCACCAGAAAAAATTATCGATTATCTAGCATTAAGAGGGGATACCTCCGATAACATTCCCGGAGTTCCTGGTGTAGGGGATAAAACAGCTCAAAGTTTATTAACGGAGTTTAATAGTGTTACTGATATTTATGCCAACTTAGAACAGATTGACAAATTGCCAATTCGCGGAGCTAAAACTTTAAAACAAAAATTAATTGATAATCAGGATAAAGTTGAACTGTCCTATTTATTAGCTACGATAAAAACTGATGTTGCGTTAGATTTTACTAGTGAACAATTGCTAGCTAATGATATAGATGTCAAAACTTTAGCGAAGTTCTTTGAATATTATGATTTTCACCGTTGGCAAAAAGATCTTGTTTCAGGCATATTCTTAAAACAGCAACAAAATGCGCCTGAAATTAAGAATGAGTTATCGTTACATAATTTGACTAATGAACCAGTTATAACTAAAAAAGAAACTGATTACCAATGCATATTAACTGTTGAACAGTTAGATAATTGGGTAACTAAACTAAATCAAAATCAGCAATTTGCTTTTGATACTGAAACTGATGATGTCGATCATGTTCATGCAAAATTAATTGGTATATCCCTTAGTGTTGAGCCTAATCAGGCTGCTTATATACCACTAAATCACCAATATTTAGGTGTACCACAGCAACTACCACTTACCGAGGTATTAGCTAAATTAAAACCAGTACTTGAAAATCCAACCATAAAAAAAATCGCGCAAAATGCCAAATTTGATTACAGTATACTGGCAAATTATGGTATTAAAGTTAATGGTATTGCCTTTGATACTATGCTTGAGTCTTACGTATTAAACAGCACCGAACGTCATGATATGGATAGCATGGCTAGTCGTTACTTGAATCATAAAACCATTACTTATAATGAGTTAACTAAATTTGATAAAAAACAAGTAACTATTGATGCTATTGATATTGAAAAAACCACTGAATATGCAGCCGAAGATGCGGATATTACTTTACAACTTCATCATAAACTATGGCCTACATTAGAAAAAAATGAAAAGTTAAAGAAACTCTTTACTGACATTGAAATGCCATTGGCGATTGTGCTTGCCGAAATGGAACGCACTGGCGTACTTATTGATGCTAATCAGTTAAATGAGTATTCAAATGAGTTGGCTAATAAATTAAAGGAAACCAAACAACAATTAGAGTTATTGGCTGGTGAAAAATTTAATCCAGCATCACCTAAACAAATTCAAGCAATTTTATTTGATAAACATAACTTACCGGTATTAAAGAAAACCCCGAAGGGAGAGCCATCGACAAGTGAAGAAGTGCTTAGTGAGTTAGCTAATCAATATGTATTACCACGTATGATTCTGTTTTATCGAGGATTGGCTAAACTTAAAAATACTTACACTGATAAGTTGCCATTAATGATTAGTCCTATCGATCACCGTATACACACCAATTATAATCAAATTGGTACGGTTACCGGGCGATTATCATCCAATGATCCAAATTTACAAAATATTCCAGTACGCAATGAAGAAGGACGCAGGATTCGCCAAGCCTTTATAGCACCAAAAGGCTATAAAATTATTTCAGCAGACTATTCACAAATTGAATTACGGATCATGGCACATTTATCTCAAGATAAAAGTTTGCTTACAGCTTTTGCGCATGACAAAGATATTCACCGAGTCACTGCGGGTGAAATTCTAGGTAAACCAGAATCAGAAGTCACATCCGAAGAAAGAAGACGAGCTAAAGCGGTTAACTTTGGTTTAATTTATGGTATGAGTGCTTTTGGTTTGTCAAAACAAATCAATATTCCCCGCAAAGAAGCACAATTTTATATTGACCGCTATTTTGAGCGTTATCCTGGTGTACAAATTTATATGAAACAAACGCGACAAAAGGCAGCAGAGCAAGGATTTGTTGAAACTTTATCTGGTCGACGATTGTATTTATCTAAAATTACTTCAACTAGTGGTATTGAACGCCGTGGTGCGGAACGGGCAGCGATTAATGCACCGATGCAAGGTACCGCGGCTGATATTATTAAAATCGCTATGATCAAAATGAGTGCATGGATCAAAACTCAAGCAGTTGAAAATATCAAAATGGTAATGCAGGTTCACGATGAGTTAGTTTTTGAAGTAAAAGAGGAATTTGTTGAGCAGTATTGTTTGCAAATTAAAGCAATTATGGAAAATTGTTATCAACTCTCCGTGCCATTAAAAGTAGATGTTGGTATTGGCAATAATTGGGATGAGGCGCATTAATAATTATTAATAATAGTTGTAAATATAAGACGGTTTTCCCATTAAATGTTAACGAATAGTCTATAATACCTCAAAACACTAAAATTTCGCCTTGGTTAGAAGTAGTAATGTTAACCATTCATTGCTTTTTAACAATATGTTAACTATTTAGATAGTAAAGATAAATCTAAGTAGTCATTTAATAAATTAAAAAAGTAAATTGATAATATAAGTAATTTCAAACTTAAATTATCTATAATTTTATGATATTAGTTAATATAAAATGAGTTATTTGTCTCCATTTTTTAGTCTAATTTTATTGGTTGTTTCAAACGATAGACTAATTCTACTGGAACAGTAATATTTTCAGAACACCAATCATTAATGGTGATTTTCTGTTCCATCATGTACAACGCTTTTTCGGCAATTAATTTATCGTTTTGTTTAATAGACCAAATATTATTGGACAAAAAGTTCAACATTAAATGTTCATCAAAAGCACCTATATTAATATGTTCAGGGATATATCCTAATTTTTGGTGCAGCAAGCTAATAATACCTTCTAGGATCGGTAATGACGAAGCAATAAAATTTTGTGGAATATCATTATATTTTTCAATATATTCCGAAATCATTAATTCACCATCACTTACTGAGTCGTTTTTAGCATGACAAACAATGATTTGTTTATCATCCCCATACTCTTTGATTGCTTGAATATAACCTTCAATTCTCTCTTTTACCGGGGCAAGAGTCTCTAAACCAGCAAAAAAAACGATGGGATTTTTAACTTTGGTAATCATTGATTTTGTTAATAAATAACCACCACCTTTATTATCCGATATAACACCTGCGGAAGTTTTTTGGTGATGATTTCTATCCAAAAAAACTAAAGGTTTGTCTAACGATGATAAATGCTTGGTTTCGGTATCTTTATTAGCTGGAACAATAAAAATGCCATCAACATTCCTTGCTTGTAAAGAATTCGTTAGCTTTATTTCATAATTAGGGTCATTGTAGGTACAACAAATCATCAATTGATAGCCTTTATGCCGACAACTTAATTCTAATGATTCAGCCAAAGATGAAAAAAATGGGTTAGATAAATTCGGAACGACTAAGCCTAACGTATCGGTTTTATTCAATTTCAGACTTCTAGCTGTATGGTTAATGACATAACCATATTTATCTACATAATCTTGTATTTTTTTTTGGGTCTTAATACTAATGCGATAATTTTCTGCCTTCCCGTTTAGTACCAGTCTAACAGTTGTGATTGATAAATTAAGATCAGTAGCAATTTGTTCTACAGTCTTCTTAGCCATCCCTATCCTTTATCTTATATTTCATTATACTTGCAATTATATACTTATAATGATTAAAGGTACAAAGTAAGCAATACTCTCGACAAAAGAAAATTTGACGAGAGTAAAATTAATGAATAAAACTATTCAATATCTTTAGTTAAATCTCGTTTTGATGTTTCTGGTGCTCGTATAGCAGCTATACAACCAATAAGAGCAGCTATTACCACATATGTTGCTACAGGCACCCATCCATCATTAAATGCAGCACTTAAACTTTTGGCAATAAATGGAGTAAATCCACCTGCGACAATAGCCCCTAATTGGGCACCAATTGAAGCTCCACTATAGCGGACTTTTGGTCCAAATAACTCAGTAAAGAAGGAAGGTTGTACTGAATTAATAGAGTTATGCCCGATATTTATTAATAACATATAACCTAAAACCATCAAAAAGAACGAGCCACTTTCTAATAACCAGAAGAAAGGGAATGCCATTGCCGCTGAAAATAGAGCTCCAAAAATATAAATTGGTCTACGTCCTACTTTGTCAGACAAAGCACCAAAAAATGCGTGAGTTCCAAACGAAATGACACAAGTTGCCATGACAACATTTAAAATAGTTTGTCTTTCAATGTTTAAGGTAGAAGTTGCATAAGAGACGGCAAATACAGTTGCTAAAAAGAAAGGAACCGACTCTGCAAGCCTTAAGAACATGATTAAGACGATACTACGCCATTGATGTTTTATAACTTCGATGACAGGACTTGCTTCTTTTTTCTTTTCCTTCTTTTGTTCTTTTTGGATTTGTTGGAATACCGGTGTTTCATCTAAACGGCGACGCATATATAGTCCAAGAATAACCAATGCTACACTAAGCCAAAATGGAATTCGCCATCCCCAACTTAATAGTTGATCTTCTGGTAACATAACCATAAAAGCAAAAACCCCTGTAGCTAAAAGTTGTCCAGAAAAACCACCAGTTTGCGGTATTGCCCCTAATAATCCACGGCGGTTAGGTGGAGCACTTTCTACCACCATTAGCATTGCTCCCCCCCATTCTCCGCCAACCAAAAATCCTTGCATAAATCTAAGTATAACTAGGAAAATAGGCGCCCATACACCAATTTGTTCATATGTAGGTAAACAACCGACTAAAAATGTAGAAATCCCCATACCTCCAAGGGTAATTAGTAGCGTAATTTTACGACCTAATGTGTCACCCATATGCCCAAAGAAAATACCACCTAATGGTCTTGCAATAAAACCGACGCCAAATGTTGCAAAAGAAGCTAACATAGCGGCTAAAGGGCTGATGGTTGGGAAAAAGATTTTACTAAATACTAATGCACTAGCTAATCCATAAAGTAAAAAGTCATAAAATTCTATAGTATTTCCAATCCAACTAGATATAACTACACGCCTAATACTGGCTTTATCTAATTGTTTTGCTCCTGTTCCTGAGCTTATTGCTGACATAGTCATAATATATTCCTCGTAATTTTTGAAATAAGACTGTTCATAAATAATGTCAGAACAGTTTTATCTCTATTTTGTGTACAGCTTATTGTGCTTTAATTAATTATATTAACTTCGTTATATACAATATTTTTTCGATTCCATGTATAAGTTATATGTAATACATTTTTTTCATTAGGATCACTAATAATCGCAGGATAAGAAAACTCACCTTCGCCAGATTCCAAATCAAATGGTAGAGACCATGTTTGGCCATTATCATGTGAATAAATTAATGAAATTGGGGAGCGCTTATTCCAATTCCCTGATACAGGATTGAAAGCAAGAATTAAAGTACCATCTGCAAGTTTTATAATGTCAATGCCACTATTATTATTGGGTAACGTAGTGGCATAAGCTTGGCACCAATTACGACCAAAATTAACAGAATCACTTCGATAAATCTGACCCCGAGTGCTACGCATTAAAGCATGGATATGACCAGTATTTGATTCCCATAAGGTTGGTTGGATAACTCCATCCCATCGAAATACTTGTTCAATATTACTTTCCCATAAGGCATTATTTTTTAGTCCTTGCCAAATATTACTTTTATTAGAAGATGTAGCCTCCAAGTGTACAATTGGAATGTCATTTCTAAACCAATTAATCCCATAATTATCTGAAATATCGATAAAAGAATCCCAATAGTGATTATTTTCTATTGAGCTTGGGGCTGCCCATTCTCCATTTGACATAATTAGCAATTTATTTTTGACTGGTCCTCTTGGTAATGAATCACCATCACCTAATACCTTAGGTACAGACCATGTATTTCCATTATCATCAGAAAAACTATAGTGCGTGATCCAATGGTGTACATCAGGGCCTACTTTATAAAATAAATAAATTCGGTCATTTTGGTAATGAAGTACAGGATTCCAGTGCGCTTTTCCTTCTTGAGCAATTATACGTATAGGATTTTGCCATTGATTATTCACATAACGAGATAACCATATAGCTGTATCTCCGGTTCCTTCCTTTTCACCAGCAAAATAGGCAACTAATAGCTGTTTATTAGATAACTTAATAATTGTTGATGCATGGCAGTTGTTAAATAATTGATGTTCCGGTTCTAATAAAAATGAAGCATCTTTTTTTAATAATTGCATTATGGAATACCTTTTAAATATCCAATGATCTTGTGATTATTTCACCTAGTAAGCCCATATCATCTATAGCTTGCGGATAAAAACTACTCATAAAGTTTTGAGAGGTTCTTACTCTGCATTGTATTGTTGAGAAATTTCCAATTTTCTGCTGATAATATTTTGCACAAATTGGATAATCTAAATTTTCTACTAAAGCTGCCGTGGATAAATAACTAGATAAAATTTGGGCTTTTTCAATGTTTTTTTCCCAATTTTCATATAACCAAACATAAAGTTCTGGATGAAAATTAGCCATCACACCACTAAATGCTCTATACCCCATTTGCAAGGAGGTTAACAATGTTTGACTATTGGCATTTGCAAGGCTCAAGCGAGAACCATTGGTAATTAATGCTCGTTGTTTGATAATATTAAGATCACAACATGTGTCTTTAATAAAGGTAAAACGCTCACTATCAACACACCATTTTACAATATCGTCACTAAGTAAACGTTTATAAGGATAAGGACATTCATAAATACCAAGATCTATTTTTTCTGGTAATGTTTGCACTAAATTTTGTAAATTATTTAAGGTAATTTTGTTGTCTTCACCTTGTAGTGCAAGCCGATTACTAATTAAGATGATACTATCAGCACCAGTTTCAGACATTGCTATAAGTTGTTCAGATTGATGAGAAAAATCTGTTGCTGTGTGTCCAGAAACAACTACTGGTATTTTGCCATCAACTTTATCAATAATAAATTTGGCAATTTTTTGACTTTCTTTATCACTGAGAAAAAACATTTCACTCGATTGACAAAGGCCAAATAATCCATGAACACCAGCTTTAACATACCAATCTATAAGACTTTCTAATGCGTTATAATCCACAGATCTTTGTTCAGTAAATGGAGTAAGCATTACCGGCCATACACCTACATATTTATTTTTCATACGATTCACCATTTGTTTAAATATTAATATTTATTTATCTTGAAAATATGTAAACGCATCCCCAGCAACTTTAACTTTGATATTTTGTGTTAAAGCTTGTGCAACAAAGGCTTTTACTACATACTCTAAGTTTGCTTCATCAACATAAGCTATCGTAATGTGATTGCTTTGATGACCAGCCATAAAGTCGTCTCGCGTAATACCATCAAGTACAGCATTAAGTAATGGCCACTCGTAATTTGTTGCTTTGCGACGACGCTCAAATTCGTCTGCTGGTAATTCGATGGCATGACCGGTACCTATGTGCATAATCACATCTAATCCTTCATAATGTGCTCGTGCCCAAATAAAACGTCCGGCTTTTCCTTGTCCTGCAATAGTTGAACCACCATAAGGGAAGAACATTGGTGGTTGTCTGTATCCGGTCGCACCAGCAATACCACCTTTTATGTGTTCAAACGGTACTGCACCAGAAATTTCAAAATCCCAATAAAACGTACCGTTATATTCACTACCCCAACGAACATCATGGAGTGTTGTTTCTGCAGGTAAATTAAGGGATGTTAATAAATACCAGAGCATGGTTTGTGGAATAGCGGTTCCCATATCAACTTCATTGATGCATGGAATTGGTTGATTAGGCATAATCACTTCACCATTTTCATCAGGGATAGGGAATCGATCGGTTGATCCAATTGCTCCTTCAGCAAAATCAGATGCTGCACAGCAATCTTTCAGACCTTGTTGATATTGAACCCCCACTGCTGATAAACCGAATCGTTTAAAGAATCTTGCCATGGCAATCATCATTGCACACTGTTCTTCAACTTGTTCACGGGTGAGTTCTTGTTCGCTATTAGTACCAAATTGGAACTTCATGCCACGATCTTCATACCACTTTAAGCATTGCTCGCGTAATGATTGTGGTACTTTTTTCATTTCGACTAGTAAAGCGGATTGAGAGAGAGATTCTAGTGGCATGCCAATTTTGATTAATGATAGTTGTGGAAAGACTCCATTAATCATCCCCATACAAAATGTATCAAATAACCCTAATATTGCTTTGTTACGTAAAATGTATTGCCCAACTTGATATCCAGTTTTTCCTGCTGTTGTTGCCATAACAGGATGTGTCGCAGGGATGTCATGTAAGTATTGAGTATTGTGTTCAATAGCACCAAATTTTAACCAAGTATTAAGGGCAGTATCAAAAAACTCATCTTCAAAATTTTCAGACCATAGCCTTGAATACGATTTACCCAAACTAGTTAAGGTTCCAGCTAAACAAAGCATACCTACTAGGCCAGGCCAAGTACCTTCAAAATTAGCTAATAATAAAATAGGCCCGCGATGATGGACTAAACATGGTGCTACATAATGCGAGTATTGCCATGCAGTAAGTAAAACAATTAATGGTGCATCAGGATCAATATTGGCAAAACAGTCACAACCCTCACGTTGAGTCCGTAAAAAACCGTGTCCTGACTCAGAGTTAATTGGAAATGCTCTGGTTAATTTATATCCTTTATTTTTTAATACTTGCTCAAGCTTCTGTTCGAATTTTAATTGGGTTGGCCAACAGGTTGTATTTGCTGCTTCTCGCAAATCCCCACTGGTTATCATTAAAATTTCATTTTTATCAGCTGTCATTGACGGCTTTTTATTAGATAATGTACTTTCTAGCATAGGTCCTCCCTGTTACTACTCATCAAATCATTCATTCATTAACTGGTTATAACGCAATTGATCTTGGTACATTTGTAAATAGACGTTGTATTTACGACGGTGGAAATTCTGTGTGGAAAGATCCGGTTTGATCGTATTTCCGAATTCAACCATCTCTTTTGCTGCACTAGGGATATCTTTAAATGCTTTACATGCGACAGCCCCTAAAATTGCCGCCCCTAAATTGACAGCATCTTCTTCTTTAGCAAGAAATATCTCTTTACCGGTAATATTGGCGTACTCTCTTAGCCAAAGTGGATTTTTAGTTGCACCTCCACACATAATTAATCTATCAATTTGATAACCAGATTCCGTCATAGCATTAACAATGTGTAATGTTCCGTAAGCAATAGCTTGCATAGTTGCTAAGTAATGTTTAGCTAAGGCAGTTATGCCAGTTTCAAGCGTAAGTCCTGACACCATTCCTTTGGCATCAGGATTAGCTCTTGGTGAACGGTTACCATGATGATCCGCTAAAATATGAAGATCATCAGTAAGGTAGTTATCGTGTTGTTCTAATTGATTAACATAATGATTGAGAAGTTGGTAATAGTTACTTCCTTTTTGTTTGGCTTCTTGTTCAAGCTGTGGCCATGCCTCATGTTGCCTAATTGACCACTCTAATAACGCGCCAGCTGCGCTTTGTCCACCTTCATTCAACCAATAATTGGGTAGCATTGCATCCAAATAAGGCCCCCAAACACCTGATACTAAAATTGGGTTCTTATTGACTATCATGTGACAATTTGAAGTGCCACTAATAATGGCAAGGCTGGCTTCAGGATTAGAAGCAACAAGTGCAATACCGCCGGCATGGGCATCAATAATTCCGGTAGCAACAATAACTTTAGTATGCAATCCTAATTGTTCGGCCGCTTCAGGGGTTAATGCTCCAGCACTTTCACCTAATCCCAAAACCGTTTGTGGAATTTTATCTTTAAGATCATTCAAACCAATTTTATTGAGGAATTTTTCACTAAAACTCTTTTTATGTGCTAAGTAATTCCATTTACACGTCAAAGTACAAACACTTGCAATATCAGAATTTGTAGCTTGCCAAACTAAATAATCGGCTAAATCGAAAAAGCGAGCTATTTTTTTGTATCGGTCGGGATAATGATGTTTGATCCACAAAATTTTAGGCAGTTCCATTTCAATACTTACTTCACCACCAACATATTGCAATACCGGATCATTGGTTAAATTAATAGTCCTAGCTTCTTCTTTGGCGCGGTGATCCATCCACATAATAATATTTTCATTGTTATCATTATTTTCAGAAATTGATACCGGATAACCTTGATGATCAAGTGCAACTAAAGAACAAGTAGCATCAAAACCAATAGAACGAACTTGAGCCACATCAATATTAGCAATGGCTATTGATTCTTTGACTGCAAGGCAAATTTGTTGCCAAATTTGCTGGGAAGATTGTGCAATCCAATCAGAATTAGAATGAAACTGGTCAATAGGTTTTACACTAAATCCTAATCGATGACCTTGACGATCAAATAAAGCGGAACGCACACTTGCAGAACCAACATCAACACCTATAAAAACATCTTCCATGTTTGCCTCAACTTTTTGCTAACTCGTGTTAGCATAATAATTAAAAAACTTGAGTAAACAATTAATAAATGTTCATAATGTGATTTAATTCAAACTTTTTTTAAAAATTGCAATAAAAAACACACGGGTAATTACTTAAAATAAAGCCCCGTTGGCATTTAATTTATTTTTGCTTTTTTAGTTATTAAAACATAATAATTTATAAAAAAATCAATGTGATGGTTAGTTGACAAAATAAGCATGCAGTTATAAAAATAGTAGCTTATTAAATAATAACTTACTGACTTATAAAATAATTATGTCATGTTTGTATAACAGAATTAAACTCGTGGACTTATTTTATTCAACGATTATTTTATACTGAAACGTATGGTTCTCAGGAAACATCTTTACAAATTAATGACTAATTTTTTTGCAATAACATGGCTATTGCCGAAACCTTTTAGCGTGTTAGAATAAGCAACTATCAAATTTATATAAACATATCGTTCTGTTGGTAAAAGCTAATAGGATTAAAGAGATAGGTCGCTTTTGGTTATTGGTTATCAAAACGCTTATTTCTGTTATAAGTAGGATCATTTCATGAAAATCAAAACCCGTTTTGCACCGAGTCCAACCGGTTATTTACACGTTGGTGGTGCCCGTACAGCACTTTATTCTTGGCTTTATACTCGTCATGCTAAAGGCGCATTTGTGTTGCGTATTGAAGATACCGATCTTGAGCGTTCTACACCAGAGGCAATACAAGCAATTATGGATGGTATGAATTGGTTGAAATTGTCATGGGATGAGGGACCTTATTTTCAAACAAAACGTTTTGATCGCTATAATCAAGTGATTGATGAAATGTTAGAAAAAGGAACTGCTTACCGTTGTTACTGTTCTAAAGAGCGTCTAGAAAAATTACGTGAAGAACAGATGGCAAAAGGTGAAAAGGCACGTTATGACGGTCATTGTCGTTGTGATGCCGTGCAAAAGCAACATTCGCATGATGAACCTCATGTAGTGCGCTTTGCCAATCCGGTTGATGGCGTGGTTATTTTTAATGATTTAATTCGTGGTCCAATTGAGATTGCTAATAAAGAACTTGATGATTTGATCATTCGTCGAACTGATGGCTCGCCAACGTATAATTTCTGTGTAGTGGTAGATGATTGGGACATGGAAATTACCCATGTTATTCGTGGTGAAGATCATATTAATAATACGCCTCGGCAAATTAATATTTTAAAGGCACTTGGTGCCCCATTGCCTGAATATGGGCATGTATCAATGATCTTAGGTGATGACGGGCAAAAGCTGTCAAAACGCCATGGTGCGGTAAGTGTGATGCAATATCGTGATGATGGTTATTTACCCGAAGCATTACTTAACTATTTAGTTCGTCTTGGTTGGTCGCATGGTGATCAGGAAATTTTTTCGGTAGCAGAAATGGTGAGTTATTTTACCTTAGATGCGGTTAGTAAATCAGCAAGTGCATTTAATACTGAAAAATTATTATGGCTAAATCATCATTATATTAATCATTTAGATGCAGATTATGTCGCTCAACATTTAATTTGGCATATGAATAAGCAAGGCTATGATTTAAGCCAAGGACCAGATCTTATTACTATTATTAAGTTATTTGGTGAACGTTGTAAAACGCTTAAAGAAATGGCTGAATCTTGTGCCTATTGTTATCAAGATTTTGCTGATTTTGATGCCGATGCTGCTAAAAAACATTTACGTCCGGTTGCTAAAATTCCGTTAGCTACTATTAAGGCTAAAATTGCAGCTATTGCTGATTTTGATTGGCAAATTGATAAGATTCATCATGTCATTGAAGCGACAGCTACTGAACTTGAAGTAGGAATGGGCAAAGTTGGTATGCCATTACGAGTAGCGGTAACAGGAATCGGTCAATCCCCATCTGTTGATGCGACAGTGTTTGCGGTTGGTAAACAGCGAACTCTTGCTAGAATTGATAAAGCTATTGCTTATATTGAACAGCGAGAACAAGCACAAGCGTAATCTATTTTGTTATTGCCGGTAAATCCGGCAATAAGCTGTTCATCAAATTGAGAGTTTATATGGCTCGCTTAAAAAAACGCTATTGGATTTTGTTAGGTTTTTTATTCATTATTTTGTCTACTAGTCTAATTGGATGGCATTATTGGTGTTCATTTAAGCAAGAGTATGATCTTTCAGTTGACTGGCGTGGTGCTAAAATCAGTTTGGATGGGATCACGTTTGATGAAATTACTATCTCCCAACATTCACAATTATCAATAATCGGTAAAAATCTATTAATATCCTGGTCACAACTAACAGCAACAGATCTGGATATCCATTGGCAACAAAGTGCAACAACATCGCCACTGGAACCTGCCGACATAGTAGTAGATAAAAGTGCACCAAATTTGAATTTATCTGTTATAGAAAGTATTTTTTATTGGTTACCTAAAGCGATTCATGTTGATTCATTACGTTGGTTTAATCAAGAAAACGAATTGTATAACTTTGATGTTGATATAACTAAACAGCAACAAGCTTTTCGCTTAACAATAACGACAAATGGTCATGATACTATTAAACTTGCTACCACATTAACTTTGAATCAGGAAGATTACCGAATTGATCTACAAGATGGTTTATTAACGGCAACGTTTAACCAATCCGAAATAATAAATGGTAATATAGCATTGCCATTTACCGGGTGGATTACCAATGATCAATTATCTTTAACAAGTTTAGATGATGCGTCATTTAACTTAGAGAAATTGAATCTTTCTCAAGATTTGATGTTTGCTAATTCTGTTGGCAAAATAAAGTTACAAGTTCAATCTAAAATTCCATTAACGAGTGAGCAAATTTCGGCAACAGCACAATTAACTGTTAATAAACTCAATGGAATTTATCTAAATAGTGAAATAAAATCTGCATCTGGGATAGCCAATATTATTGTTAAAGATAATCAAGTTACCATTACAATACCCGCGTTAAATATTCAACAAGTTAATGTAGGTATCGTTTTTGAAAAGGTAAAATTGGTGGGTACTTATGCTGCTTCACTTAAAGCACTTAATAAAGGTATTTTGACTTGGACACAGGCAAAAGCCGATATTTTTTCAGGTTTGGTGGTGCTTGAAAACAATAAATTGAATTTAGCTAAATTGCCCCAACAATTTAATGTAAGACTGAAACAAATTCAATTAAAAGATATTTTTGCTAAATATCCGGTAGAAGGACTTGCAGCTGAAGGTTCGATCGATGGTTCATTACCGGTTACATTACTTGAAAGCAAGAAAGATAATGCAACTATGTTACAAGTAATGATTAAAAATGGTCAGTTAGTTACTCTTGGTGAAGGTTATTTGCAATTTGAAAATGCAGCACTTAAAAGTTATGAGCAAAGCAATCCTAATATGAAGATACTCACTGATATTCTTAAAAATTTTCATTATACTAAATTAACTGGCAAGGTAGATTATGCTGATGATATTGCTAAATTGGGATTAAATATTCAAGGCCGTAATTTGGATGTCGAAAATGGCAAAGCAGTTAATCTGAATATCACCTTAGAAGAAAATGTTGCTAAATTAATGACGAGTTTACTATTGTCAGATCAAATCAGTGAGCCAATTCGTAAACGTATTGAATCGCGTTTAAAAAAATAGTCTCATAATTAAGAGGTTAGTTTATGATAAGAAATATTATTGCAATTATGGTGCTGAGTTGCACATTGCTAGGGTGTTCGCCAACAGTTAAAGTACAAGCTCCTAGTGAACCTATTAATATTAATTTGAATGTTAAGATTGATCATGAAATTAATATTAAAGTTGATAAGGCATTGGATAATATTATTAATAAATCAGGTCTATATTAAATCAAGATAGTTTAATTTCATTAGCTATTGTTTCATTAATAATGATTGTGTCAGCCAAAATACTAGGATGAAAATTTTCTTTTTACGCTTTCATATTCATTGCAAATTAAAGTATTTATTAAGGAGTTTGTTATGACCATTTATAAAAAAGTAACTATAGCATTGCTAACTATGATTCTATCTTTTGCTGCTTGTGCTTTAACTTTAGATCAAGCCATGGATTCATTAAGTCAGGCTAAAGCGAAAGGGTTAGTTGGTGAGCAAGCAGATGGTTATCTAGGTATAGTTAAAAGTGAAGGTAATGCTGGCGAAATTGCTCAATTAATTAATCAAGCTCGTAAGCAGCAGTATCAAAAAGTAGCAGCTGAAACTAATGTTTCTTTAAGTGAAGTTGAAAAAAGAGCTGGTAGTAAAGCGCAAGAAAAAACACCAGCCGGTCAATACATAAAGCAACAAGGTCAATGGCATAAAAAATAATAACGTTATATTTTGCAACGATAGGAAAAGTATAATGATATTGTACTTTAATTGTATATAATTAATGTGTATTCTGTTTTAACTGAAAATTTTAGGCTGATTATTTTTGCAATAGATCCCTAAAGCTAATGAAAACAAATAATAGCCGCAAATTTTCATATAATTAGTCTTTTTTATTTGTAAATAATATCGCTTGGGCGATTTTAAATGGAGAAAATCAATGTGTTCGATTTTAGGTATTCTTGATATTAAGTCAGATCCAGAACAACTACGAACTAAAGCATTAGAATTATCAAGCTTAATGCGCCATCGTGGTCCTGACTGGTCTGGTATTTTTGCCTCTGATAAAGCAATTTTAGCGCATGAACGTCTATCAATTGTGGATGTTAATACTGGTGCTCAACCGCTTTATAATAAAGATAAAACTCTAGTTTTAGCAGTTAATGGCGAAATATATAATCATCAAGAACTCCGAAATCAGTACAAAGATCGTTATGAGTTCCAAACCGGATCTGATTGTGAAGTGATTTTAGCTCTGTACCAAGAAAAAGGTATTCACTGCTTAGATGATTTACAAGGCATGTTTGCTTTTATTCTTTATGACATTAATAAAGGTAGCTATTTTATTGGTCGTGATCACATTGGTATTATTCCAATGTACACCGGTTATGATGAAAATGGGACTTTTTATGTAGCTTCAGAAATGAAGGCATTGGTTCCTGTATGTAAAACTATTGCAGCTTTCCCGCCAGGAAGTTATCTATCTAGTACTGAAGGCGAAATCAAGTCTTATTATAAACGCGATTGGATGGATTATGATAATGTTAAAGATAATAAGACGGATATCAATGCATTACGAGTTGCTTTAGAAGAATCAGTGAAAAGTCACCTTATGTCTGATGTGCCTTATGGCGTGTTATTGTCTGGAGGATTAGATTCTTCAGTTATTTCGGCCATTACCAAAAAATTCTCTGCTCGTCGTGTCGAAGATCAGGAAAAATCAGAAGCTTGGTGGCCACAACTACATTCGTTTGCTGTTGGTCTTAAAGGTGCACCAGATCTTAAAGCAGCACAAGCAGTAGCGAATCATTTAGGCACTGTTCACCACGAAATTAATTTCACTATTCAAGAAGGTATCGATGCAATTCGTGATGTGATCTACTTTATTGAAACTTACGATGTTACCACTATTCGTGCTTCAACACCTATGTACTTAATGGCAAGAAAAATTAAAGCGATGGGTATTAAAATGGTGCTTTCTGGTGAAGGCGCTGATGAAGTATTTGGTGGTTATCTATATTTCCACAAAGCGCCAAATGCTAAAGAATTTCATGAAGAGACAGTTCGTAAATTAGCCGCACTGCATATGTATGACTGTGCCCGAGCTAATAAGGCGATGGCTGCTTGGGGCGTTGAAGCTCGAGTTCCTTTTCTGGATAAAAAATTCTTGGATGTGGCAATGCGCATTAATCCGAAGGATAAAATGTGTGGTAGCAATGGTAAAATGGAAAAACATATTGTGCGCGAAGCATTTGAATCTTACTTACCTGCATCGGTTGTTTGGCGCCAAAAAGAACAATTTTCTGATGGTGTCGGTTATAGCTGGATTGATACTTTAAAAGAAATTGCCAATAGTAAAATAACTGATCAGCAATTAGAAAATGCTAAATTCCGCTTCCCTTACAATACGCCAGCAAGCAAAGAGGCTTATATGTATCGTGAAATTTTTGATGAGCTATTTCCTCTTGAAAGTGCTGCTCAGAGTGTTCCGGGTGGCCCTACTGTTGCATGTTCAACCGCTAAAGCAATTGAATGGGATGAATCATTTAAAAACCTTAATGATCCATCTGGGCGGGCTGCTGTCGGTGTGCATAATGATGCCTATAAAAAGTAATAGGTTAGCTATGAGAATCTTCTCTATTAAAAATTAATTAAAAAGGGCATTTAAGCCCTTTTGTTTTTTTGTATGCCGGTGAATAAGCTAAGTTAATAACTATGTTATATACAGATTAATTTAGCTAAATAATGAGGAGCAAACAATGAGTCAGCTTTTTAGTCCAATCTCAATAGGTAATCAATCTTTAAACAATCGAATTGTGATTCCGCCAATGTGCCAATATTCAGCTGAAAATGGATTGGCTAATAATTGGCACCTTATGCATTATGGTACCTTGTCGAATTCTGGCGCTGGTTTAATGATTTTAGAGGCAACCGCAGTGTGCCCGGTAGGTCGATTGTCTCCATTTGATTTAGGTTTATGGGGAAATGAACAACAACAATCAATTGCTACATTAATCAGTAATATTCGTCAATATTCGGCAATACCAATAGCGATCCAACTTGTGCATGCCGGTCGTAAGGGATCTATGCCTCCATCTTGGAAACCGAAACAATATATTCCACCCCAACAAGGTGGTTGGCAAACAGTTGCTCCATCGGGAATTGCTTATAATGAGAACTACAATACTCCGCATGCACTAACTAAAGATGAAATTAGGGTAATAGTTAAACAATTTGCTCAGGCAGCTGTAAGAGCTGATTTAGCTGGTGTTGATTTTATAGAAATTCATGCCGCCCATGGTTATTTAATTCATCAATTTTTGTCGCCATTAACCAATAAAAGAACGGATGAATATGGGGGTAGTTTTGCAAATCGAATTCGATTTTTACTTGAAATTTACCAATCCATCCGCGAACAGTTTTCTATTAAAAAGGACGTTGGTATTAGAATATCAGCAACTGATTGGTATGAAGGGGGGTGGAATCTTGATGAGTCAATCCAATTAGCTGAAAAGCTAGATGCACTTCAATGTAGTTATATTCATGTTTCAACGGGTGGGTTAGTTGAAAATCAACAAATACAGTTAGGCCCAAACTATCAAGTACCATTTGCACAAGCAGTTAAACAAAGAGTAACAATGCCTGTAATTACTGTAGGATTAATTACTGAAGCCATTCAAGCAGAAGCAATAGTTTCAACTAAACAAGCCGATATGGTTGCAGTAGGTCGCGCCTTAGCATTTGATCCTCATTGGGTAAGGCAAGCAGCTATTAAGTTAGGAGGTAAAACCTCTATTCCACCACAATATTTATCTAGTGTACCTCATGGTTTTAAAAATTTATTTATTGATTAAAATAGGTAAACTCTAATCACATCTACCAAACAAGCGGTAGATGTGAAAGTATAAACTAATGGTTAGCTTGTTGTGAGGCACCAATCGGTAGAATAGTACGACCATATTGTTCATTAATGACTTCCGCCATTGCTAAATAAATGGCACTAGCACCACAAATAATTCCTTCAAAACCAGCTACATGAATAATATCATGATTTCCTGAAATATTACCGATAGCTAATAAGGCAAATAAAATGGTTAAGCTAGCAAAAACAAATTGCAAGGCACGATTTGCTTTTAAGGTACCAATAAACATAAAGGCTGTGAAAATGCCCCATAAAGCGAGGAAAATACCAACAAAGGTGGCATCAGTTGTTGCTGTTACAGGTGAAGTTGGTAAATACCAAATACCTACCAATGCAATCCAGAAAAAACCATAAGAGGTAAATGCTGTTGTACCGAAAGTATTACCTTTTTTAAACTCTAAAATACCAGCAATTACTTGTGCTAGACCGCCATAAAAAATACCCATTGAAACAATTGCAGTCATAACCGGAAAAAATCCTGCATTATGAATATTTAATAAAATTGTGGTCATACCAAACCCCATCAAACCGAGCGGTCCAGGATTGGCAAGTTTTGTTTGTTGCATATAGATCCTATAAATTAAATTTGATATTAAAAAAAGAGCGGCAATAATAAGTGCAGAACTCCAATCAATCAAGATCTATGAAAAAATTATTTTTTTACCCCTTGATATTGCTAATTATGTTCCCATCTATGTGAAAACAAAAACAGTTCTTTGTGAATTAAGGGCTTGAAAATAAAGATTTAAGACTTATATACAAAGAATAAAATACAGATTTTGAGGAGAAAGAGATTATGGGTAAAATTATTGGTATAGATTTAGGTACAACAAATTCATGTGTTGCAGTAATGGATAACGGTCAAGCAAAAGTAATAGAAAATGCAGAAGGCGATCGTACAACTCCGTCAATTATTGCATATACACAAGATGGAGAAATACTAGTCGGTCAACCGGCAAAACGTCAAGCTGTAACTAATCCACAAAATACATTATTTGCAATTAAACGTTTAATTGGTCGTCGTTATGATGATGCCGAAGTACAACGCGATGTGGGCATTATGCCTTATAAAATTGTAAAAGCTGATAATGGTGATGCTTGGGTTGATGTTAAAGGGCAAAAAATTGCTCCACCACAAATTTCTGCTGAAGTATTAAAGAAAATGAAGAAAACTGCAGAAGATTATTTGGGTGAACCGGTAACTGAAGCAGTTATCACTGTTCCTGCTTATTTTAACGATGCTCAACGTCAGGCAACTAAAGATGCTGGTCGTATTGCTGGTCTTGATGTTAAACGCATTATTAATGAACCAACTGCAGCAGCACTTGCTTACGGTTTAGATAAAGATGTAGGTAACCGTACTATTGCGGTGTATGACCTTGGTGGTGGTACATTTGATATTTCAATCATTGAAATTGATGATGTTGATGGTGAAAAAACATTTGAAGTATTAGCAACTAATGGTGATACTCACTTAGGTGGTGAAGACTTCGATTCTCGCTTAATTAATTATTTAGTTGATGAATTTAAACGTGAACAAGGTTTCGACCTTAAAAATGATCCACTTGCAATGCAACGTTTAAAAGAAGCTGCAGAAAAAGCTAAAATTGAATTATCATCAGCTCAACAAACAGATATTAACTTGCCATATATCACTGCTGATGCAACAGGACCTAAACACTTAAATATTAAAGTGACACGTGCAAAACTTGAATCTTTAGTTGAAGATTTAGTTAAACGTTCAATGGATCCAGTTAAAACTGCATTACAAGATGCCGGTCTTTCGGTATCAGATATTAAAGATGTGATTTTAGTTGGTGGTCAAACACGTATGCCAATGGTGCAAAAAGCAGTTGCAGACTTCTTCGGCAAAGAACCACGTAAAGATGTAAACCCTGATGAAGCAGTTGCTGTAGGTGCAGCAGTTCAAGGTGGTGTATTAGGTGGTGATGTTAAAGATGTATTGTTACTTGATGTAACACCATTGTCATTAGGTATTGAGACTATGGGTGGTGTAATGACTACATTAATTGAGAAAAATACCACTATTCCTACTAAACATAGTCAGGTGTTCTCAACCGCTGAAGATAATCAGTCAGCAGTAACTATTCATGTGTTACAAGGTGAACGTAAACGTGCGAGTGATAATAAATCATTAGGTCAATTCAATCTTGATGGTATTCAAGCGGCTCCACGTGGTATGCCACAAATTGAAGTAACTTTTGATATTGATGCTGATGGTATTTTGCATGTATCAGCGAAAGATAAGAATACTGGTCGTGAACAAAATATTACCATCAAAGCTTCTTCTGGATTAAGTGAAGAAGAAATTCAAAAAATGGTTCATGATGCAGAAGCTAATGCTGATGCAGACCGTAAATTTGAAGAATTGGCACAAATTCGTAACCAAGCCGATCATTTGGTTCACACAACACGTAAACAAGTGACAGAGGCTGGCGATCAATTATCAGCTGATGATAAAAAAGCTATCGAAGATGCCGTAAGTGCTTTGGAAGTTGCCGCTCGCGGTGAAGATAAAGCTGAAATTGAAGCGAAAATTAATGCATTGATGGAAGCATCTAAGAAATTGCTTGAATTAGCACAACAACAAGCGCAAGCAGAACAATCTGCTAGTCAATCAAATGGCGGGGATAACTCTGCTGCCCAAGATGATGTTGTTGATGCTGATTTTAAAGAAGTTGATGATGATAAAAAATAAACGTTAATTATTATGTTTTTTTAATGAGTTATTTCAACAAGTTTTAAACATATAATACATTAAACGGGCGCGAGGTAACTCAAGCCCGTTTAGTTGTATTTAAAACGAAAAAAGTAAAGGTTAATTATGGCGAAGAAAGATTATTATGAAATATTAGGCGTAAGTAAAAATGCCACTGAAAGTGAGATAAAAAAAGCCTATAAGCGCCTAGCCATGAAATATCATCCCGATAAAAATCAGGATAATAAAGCAGAAGCTGAAGCTAAATTTAAAGAAGTCAAAGAAGCTTATGAAATCTTAACTGATGAACAAAAGAAGGCCGCTTATGATCAATATGGACATGCCGCTTTTGAACAAGGTTTTGGGGCTGGTGCTGGTTCCGGTGGATTTGGCGGATTTGGTGGTGGTTCTGCTTTTGATGATATCTTTAGTGACTTCTTCGGTGGTGGTCGCGGCCGTGGTGGACAAGGTCCAACAAGAGGTTCTGATTTACAATATAATATTTCGCTAACATTAGAAGAAGCTGCTGCTGGTGTTAAAAAAGAAATAAAAGTACCAACATGGGTAACATGTGATGTTTGTCATGGACAAGGAACAGAAAAATCCTCGGATGTGGTGACTTGTGATACTTGCCATGGTGCAGGTGTGGTACAAATGCGACAAGGATTTTTTGCTGTACAACAAGAATGCCCAACTTGTCATGGTCGAGGTAAAGTTGTTAAGAATCCTTGTAAGAAATGTCATGGTGAAGGTCGAGTACAAAAAACTAAAACATTGTCGGTTACAATTCCGGCTGGTGTTGATACCGGCAACCGTATTAGATTATCAGGTGAAGGTGAAGCAGGTTTAAATGGGGCCCCGGCTGGCGATCTATATGTTCAAGTACAAGTTAAACCACATGCCATTTTTGAGCGTGATGGTTCTAATCTTCATTGTGAAATTCCAATTAATATTGCATTAGCATCTTTAGGTGGCGAAGTTGAGGTACCGACTCTTAATGGTAAGGTAAGTTTAACGATCCCAGCTGAAACTCAAACAGGCAAAATGTTTAGATTACGTGGTAAAGGTATTAAGTCATTACGTGGTAGTGCAATGGGTGATCTATACTGCCATGTAGTAGTTGAAACACCTGTCAACTTAACAACTAAACAGAAAGAATTACTTAAAGAATTAGGTGAAAGTTTTAAAGCTGATAAAAGTTCTAAACATAGCCCCAAAGAAAAGAGCTTTTTTGACAAAGTGAAAAAGTTTTTTGGCTAAAACTAATTATTAATATATTGATGGCGAGGTTGGGTTACTAACCTCGTTTATGTATAATTATTTTATACTAATTAGATAAGTGTGATTGGCTTAGTGAATAGAATTTGACTTTGTTATAATAAAAAACCCAGCAAATGCTGGGTTTTAAAATTGGTCACATTAACTTACATTAGATTTTTGTAGTAAATGTACGTGCAATAACATCGCGTTGTTGTTCAGCAGTTAGTGAATTGAAGCGTACTGCATAACCAGAAACACGAATTGTTAATTGTGGATATTTTTCTGGATGTTGCACTGCGTCTTCTAGTGTTTCACGACGAAGAACATTAACGTTTAAATGTTGACCACCTTCAACTTTAACTGTTGGTGCGATATCTAGTGGTACTTCACGATATTCGAATTTACCAAGTTCAGCTGTTGGAATCACTTGATCTTCTTTATATACTGATTTAGCAGCAACACAACGTGCTTCTTTAGTTGAATCATCTAATAACCAGAAAGAATTAAGAAGAGCTGCATTATTTGCTTTAGTAATTTGGATACCTGTAATCATTTTAAAATCCTCCATAATGGGCTTAATTACCCTAACCTATTGTTGGTTAATATAGCACTTTAAAAATTTGATTAAAGTCAAAAAAAGCTATTAATTTGATAAGTAATACCTTTGAATTTAATTTTTTATTACGATCGGTTATTATGTTGTTAATGATTAAAATAAATTGAATGTGTGAACAAAATAATATGATGACCAAATTAACATGGCATGATGTCATTGGTGAGGAAAAACAGAAGCCTTACTTCCAGCAAATAATGCAATTTGTCGCATCGCAACGAGCAGCAGGCAAAGTAATTTATCCGCCGCAACATGATGTATTTAATGCCTTTCGATTCACACCATTTGCGAATATTAAAGTGGTAATTTTAGGGCAAGATCCTTATCATGGACCAAATCAAGCCCATGGATTATCTTTTTCAGTCTTGCCTGGTATTAAACCGCCACCATCGTTATTGAATATTTATAAAGAACTAGCAACTGATATTGAAGGTTTTAAAATACCATCGCATGGTTATTTAGCTTCTTGGGCGACTCAAGGAGTACTGTTATTAAATACGGTATTAACTGTTGAAGCAGGTCAAGCTCATTCACATGCAAAAATAGGTTGGGAAACTTTTACTGATCATGTTATTGCCGCAATTGATAAATACCTTGATGGTGTGGTGTTTTTGCTATGGGGTTCACCGGCACAAAGAAAGGGGCAATTTATTGATCGCCAAAAACATCATGTGTTAACTGCAGCCCATCCTTCGCCGTTGTCGGCTCATCGCGGTTTTCTAGGCTGTAAACATTTTTCAAAAGCTAATCATCTGATTATGCAACAAGGTAAAACGCCAATTGATTGGCAACCACAATTACCGGATAATCATAATGACCATTAATAAAAAACGGCGTACAGGTTTGCAAGAAATAGCTGATTTAATTGGCATTAGTAAAATGACGGTAAGTCGTTTTTTACGTGATCCAAAATTAGTTTCTGAACCACTACAGTTACGTATTTCCGCCGCGATTGATAAGTTAGGATATTTACCTAATAAAGCCCCCGATATGCTTTCTAATGCAAAAAGTTATGCAATTGGCGTATTATTACCTTCGTTGACCAATCAAGTTTTTGCTGATGTACTCAAAGGCATTGAGATTGAAACCGATAAACATAGTTATCAAACTATGATCGCACATACTGGTTATAATCCGGAAAAAGAAGAAATGCGCTTGCGTTCCTTACTTGCCTACAATATCGATGGTTTGATATTAACAGAACGAACGCATACTGCAGCGACTCGTAAAATGATTGAATTATCTGGAGTTCCAGTTGTGGAAATTATGGACAGTGTTTCCCCTTGTATTGATATGGCGGTTGGATTTGATAATTTTATAGCTACTAAAACCATGATTCAGAGGATGATTAATAAAGGTCATCAGCATATTGCTTATTTTAGTGCTCGTCAGGATGATCGTAGTATTATTAGGCAAAAAGCTTATGAAGAGGCAATGATTGCAGCGGGATTAATACCTAAAACATTTGCTACAAAAGAACCATCCTCTTATTCTTTAGGTACCCAATTATTTCATCAAGCTTTAAAAGAATATCCGCAAATTGATGGTGTATTTAGTACTAATGACGATTTAGCATTAGGGATTCTATTTGAATGTAAGCGTCTTAATATCAATGTTCCTAAGCAAATTGCTGTAGCCGGTTTCCATGGGCATGATGTTGGGCAAGTCGTGACACCTAAGTTGGCATCAATTTTGACTCCAAGAATTGCAATCGGTCAAAAATCAGCAGAAATGTTAATAAGGTCGATTAATGGTGAAACAATAACTCAAAAGGTGATTGATTTTCCAGTTAAATATTTAGATGGTGAGAGTATTTAGTGATTAAAAGATGATATAAAAATTAATGAACCTCATCAAATAGATTGATGAGGTTGCATGCAAATTATAATCCTTTAGGATTATCACCATATTGGTTGCTGCCAGGTGTTGAATCGATACACATGAAAACTAATAAAATAATTCCACCAAATGGGATAAAAGAAATTAGAAACCACCAACCAGATTTATCTGTATCATGTAAACGACGGACTGTTACGGCTAAATTTGGAATAAAAAAAGCAAATACTGAGATACAAAAAATGATAAACATAATTTCAGAGATAGTTTGACCTAACATCGCAATAAATACTAATACCATCCAAAAAATAACTAAAAATAAGTTAAACATCCAATACTCTTGACGGCGAGCTCGACCACTAAAATTTGCATAATTTTTGGTGATACAACTAATAAACCAATTCATTGTTTTATTCCTTATGTTATAAAAATTAATGAGATATCCTTTCAGGGCGGTTATTTTAATCAAAAAAAGTATAAAAATAAAACTAATTTATTTAACTAGTTAATCTATTTGTTTATTTGTTGAGCTACTGCTCATGTTATTTTTAAGTTTCAGTATTTCAGGTTTTCAAATATTGATTACTATGTTATTATTACCGCTCAGTGGTTATTTATACCTACTTAAATATTAAAGAAGAATAACACTGAGGCCCCCATGAAAATAGTTGAAGTAAAACACCCCCTCGTACGTCATAAAATCGGTTTAATGCGTGAACATGATATTTGTACTAAAGATTTCCGCGATCTTGCTAGTGAAGTTGGCAGTTTATTAACTTATGAAGCCACAGCCGATTTACCTACTGAAAAAGTCACAATTGAAGGTTGGTGTGGACCTGTTCAGGTGGAACGAATTAAAGGTAAAAAAATAACTGTAGTACCTATTTTACGAGCAGGTTTAGGTATGATGGATGGTGTGCTTGAACATGTACCAAGTGCACGTATTAGTGTGGTTGGATTTTATCGCAATGAAGAAACACTTGAACCGGTGCCATATTTCCAAAAATTAACTTCCGATATTGAAGACCGTATGGCTCTAGTCGTTGATCCAATGTTGGCTACTGGTGGTTCAATGGTTGCGACTATTGATTTACTAAAAAAAGCGGGTTGTAAAAATATTAAAGTGTTAGTTTTAGTTGCTGCCCCCGAAGGGATAAAGGTACTAGAACAAGCTCATCCAGATATTGAATTATACACCGCATCAATAGATGAGAGGTTAAATGATAAAGGCTACATATTACCAGGACTTGGTGATGCCGGAGACAAAATATTCGGCACCAAATAAAATCTCAATTTTTAGACCGGTTAATCCGGTTTTTTTATGCTCGTTAGTTAATAAAAAATACAACCAATATTAAATAGAATAAGAGAGGTTCAACGTGACAGAAATCACGAACGATGAAATTGGAAATAATCCATTACGCCCTAAACACTCATGGCAAGATGTTTTTACTGGTGCACAAATGTTATTTGTTGCATTTGGCGCTTTAGTATTAGTACCACTTTTAACAGGATTAAATCCTAATGTAGCATTATTTACTGCAGGTGTAGGTACTTTATTATTTCAGCTAACCACTAAAGGTAAAGTACCGGTGTTTCTTGCTTCATCATTTGCATTTATTGCTCCAATTTCTTTTGGTGTAGCACAGTGGGGGATCCCAGCTACTTTAGGTGGATTAGTTGCGGCTGGTTTTGTCTTCATGTTTTTCGCTTTCTTAGTGAAACTCAACGGTAATAATGTTATCGATCGCATTTTACCGCCTGTGGTAACAGGCCCTATTATTATGGTAATTGGCTTATCTCTTGCACCGGTTGCAGTAGGTATGGCAATGGGAAAAAATAGTGGATTACCTGCTGAAAATTATCAATTAATTCTTATCTCAATGGCTTCATTACTAACTACTTTAATTGTGGCCATTTGGGCTAAAGGTTTTTTTAAATTAGTACCAATTATTGCAGGTATTATCGTTGGTTATACTCTTTCTTGTATCTTTGGTATTGTTAACTTTCAACTAGTCATCGATGCACCTTGGTTTAAAATTCCTGATTTCACTTTCCCCGAGTTTCAATGGCAAGCAATTTTATATATGATCCCAATCGTTATTGCGCCAACGATTGAACATGTCGGTGATATTATGGCAATTAGTGCGGTTACAGGTAAAGATTATACCCGTGATCCTGGTTTGCAACGCACATTACTTGGCGATGGGATTGCTACTTCAACAGCAGGTTTTTTTGGTGGCCCACCATGTATTACTTATGCCGAAGTGATTGGTGCGGTAACACTTACGCGTAATTTTAAAACTCGAGTTATGACATGGGCTGCAGTTTGGGCAATTTTAATGTCTTTTGTTGGCAAAATCGGCGCCTTTTTAAGTTCCATTCCAACTGTAGTAATGGGCGGAATTATGGTGTTGCTATTTGGTTCGATTGCTTCTGTTGGTATTAATATTTTAGTCAAACATAAAGTTGATCTTTCTGTATCACGCAATATGTGTATTGTTTCATTAGTGTTAGTTTTTGGGATTGGTGGGATGATCTTTGATTTTGGCTCTTATGCATTGCAAGGCATAAGTTTGTGTGGGATTTTAGCTATTGTATTGAATTTGATCCTACCTCATCAAAACAAATCAAATAGTACAGATTAACTTTACTTAAGTATGCCGTTAATTATTAACTCTAACTTAACGGCAAATAGAAATAATAAATAACTCTCATATTCGTTTTTTTAGAAAAGGACTTTCGATATTTTATGTTACTAACAATAAAAAATATCTTGTAAAGATGTTTCCTGAGAAGTATACGTTTCAGTATATAATAAAAAACTCACTTATGAAAAACTAAGTGAGTTTTAGCAATAAACAATAGTATTAAGTTACTTTATTGGGCGCATGGTAGGGAATAAAATAACATCACGAATAGTATGGCTATTAGTAAATAACATAACTGTGCGGTCAATACCAATGCCAAGCCCTGCTGTAGGTGGTAAACCGTGTTCAAGGGCAGTAATATAATCTTCATCATAGAACATAGCTTCATCATCACCAGCGTCTTTTTGAGATACTTGATCGGCAAAACGTTGTGCTTGATCTTCGGCATCGTTAAGTTCTGAGAAGCCATTACCAATTTCACGACCACCAATAAAGAACTCAAAGCGATCGGTCACAAATGGATTTTCATCATTGCGGCGAGCAAGAGGTGAAACTTCGGCTGGGTATTCAGTAATAAAAGTTGGTTGAATTAAATTAGCTTCAGCAACTTCTTCAAATATTTCGGTAACAACTCGACCTAATCCCCAACTTTTTTCAACTTTAATACCAATTGAACTGGCAATGGCTTTTGCTTTATCAAAATCATCTAAATCAGCATTATTCGTTTCCGGGCGATAATGACAAATCGCTTCACGCATTGTCATTTTGATAAATGGTTTACCAAAATCAAAAGTATGTTCACCATATTGTACCACCGGATTGCCAGTTACATTGATGGCTAAACGGCGAAATAGTGCTTCGGTTAACCCAATTAAATCTTTGTAATCAGCATATGCCATATACATTTCCATCATGGTAAATTCAGGATTATGCCGTGGGGACACACCTTCATTACGGAAGTTACGATTGATTTCAAACACGCGTTCAAAGCCACCAACCACTAAGCGTTTTAAAAACAGCTCTGGGGCAATACGTAAATACATATCTAAATCAAGTGCATTATGATGAGTAACAAATGGTTTAGCTGAAGCCCCGCCAGGGATTACTTGCATCATTGGCGTTTCTACTTCCATAAAATGGTTTTCAAGCATGAAATTACGAATTTCAGTGACTATTTGCGAACGAGCTTTGAAGGTATCACGTGATTCTTGATTGGTGATTAGATCTAAGTAGCGTTGACGATAACGCATCTCTTGATCGGCAAGTCCATGGAACTTATCTGGTAATGGGCGCAATGCTTTAGTTAATAAACGAATTTCTTGACAATGGATAGATAATTCCCCAGTTTTTGTTTTAAACAAATAACCTTTAGCACCAACAATATCACCCAGATCCCATTTCTTGAATTGTTCATTGTAGTAATTTTCCGGAAGATCATCACGAGTGACATAAAGTTGAATCTGCCCAGCTACATCTTGTAAGGAAACAAATGACGCTTTACCCATGATGCGGCGCATCATCATACGACCGGCAACCGTTACGATGATTTTCTTTGCAATTAATTCTTCGTTGGTTTTATCATCATACAGTTTATGAAGATCGCTTGAAATTGCATCACGACGGAAATCATTTGGGAAAGCAATACCTTGTTCGCGAATATGTGCTAGTTTTTCACGACGTGCTTTCAGCTCATTATTTAACTCTTCAATTTGATTTTGTTGCTCTTGCTGATTTGTTGACATAGTTTTACCTTTTATTCGTTAATAAGCGGTTTATAAACCTGCTTTTAAGCTTTCTTCAATAAACTGATCTAAATCACCGTCTAATACGGCTTGAGTATTACGGGTTTCAACACCGGTACGTAAATCCTTGATACGTGAATCATCGAGGACATAAGAACGAATTTGACTGCCCCAGCCGATATCGGATTTATTTTCTTCCATTTGTTGTTTTTCGGCATTCTTTTTCTGCATTTCAAGTTCATACAATTTTGCTTTTAACTGCTTCATTGCTTGATCTTTATTGCTATGCTGTGATCGGTTATTTTGACACTGAGTAACGATACCAGTTGGAATATGGGTAATACGGACAGCCGATTCTGTTTTATTGACATGCTGACCACCAGCACCCGATGCACGGTACACATCAATCCGTAGATCAGCTGGATTAATGTCGATATCAATATCATCGTCAATTTCAGGGTAAACAAAAACTGAGGCAAATGATGTATGCCGACGATTACCTGAATCAAAAGGGCTTTTACGGACTAAACGGTGTACCCCAGTTTCTGTACGTAACCAACCATAAGCATAATCGCCAGATACTTTAATTGTGGCAGATTTAATGCCAGCAACATCACCATCTGACACTTCCATAACTTCGGTCGCAAAACCTTTAGATTCCGCCCAACGTAAGTACATTCTGAGTAACATTTCGGCCCAATCTTGTGCCTCGGTACCACCTGAACCGGATTGAATATCTAAATAACAATCTGCACTATCATAATCACCTGAAAACATGCGACGAAACTCAAGTCCAGCTAGTTTTTTTTCTAATTGTTCTAATTCAAAGTTAGTTTCGTCAAAGGTATCTTGATCTTCGGCTTCAACGGCAAGTTCAAGCAGACCTTCGACATCATCAAGACCTTGCGTTAATGAGTTGATAGTGCTAATAATTTCATCGAGAGCTACACGTTCTTTACCTAACGCTTGCGCTTTTTCTGGGTCAGACCAGATTTCGGATTGTTCTAATTCGGCATTGACTTCTTCAAGTCGTTCTTTTTTGACATCGTAGTCAAAGATACCCCCGAATCACAGCAGTGCGCTCGGCAAGCTCCGCTATTTTTGATTTAACAGGATTAATTTCAAACATGTGTTTATTTTGGTTGTAAAAATTTTTGAGTTTTAGTAATCGCTCATTGTAGCGGATTTAAGCACAATTTAGCAAATATCAATTTTTAGTATACAAGAATTGGTAATTAGGAAACTAAAATGGCGCTTTATGCGCCATCGTTAAGGTAATTTTATAAAAATTACAGTTTATTTTTTAGCGGTTGCATATAATTCAGCAACTTTATCCCAGTTAACTACATTCCAAAAGGCATTAATATAATCAGCTCGGCGGTTTTGGTATTTCAAATAATAAGCATGTTCCCAAACATCAAGTGCCAAAACTGGAGTACCAGAAACCCCCGCATATTTCTCACCCATAAGTGGAGAATCTTGGTTTGCAGTTGAAACAACCGCGAGTTTACCATTTTGTAAAACTAACCATGCCCAACCAGAACCAAATCGAGTAGCGGCAGCAGTTGCAAATTTTTCTTTAAAGGTTTCAACGGAACCAAAGTCTTTTTCAATTGCAGCTTTTAATTCACCTTTAAGTTCTGTTCCAATTTTTAACAACTCCCAGAAAAGTGTGTGATTTACATGGCCTCCGGCATTATTTCTGATTGCGGTTAACTTATCAGCAGGTACTTTATCTAAATTTTGAATTAAAGTACTAGGTGAAAATGCTTGTATTTCTGCTGATAAAGATTCAAGGGCTGCATTAGCATTATTCACATAAGTTTGATGATGCTTATCATGATGTAGATGCATAGTCTGTGAATCAATGTAAGGTTCTAATGCTTCATAAGCATAAGGTAATGGCGGTAGGATGTAAGCCATGAGATTGCTCCTTTATAAGGTGTTATTAACAACATTTTTAACCAGTATACGAGTTATCTATATTGCTCACAAACTATTATTTGAATAGTTATCAACTATCTAAATAATAAAAATTTTTACCAATATAAACCAATTGATTAGCTATAATTAAATAACTCAATACACCCCAAGTTTTAATATCAAGAAAGCAGCAAATATAAAATAATTATTTTTTTTGGTCTAAGAGATAACGTTGGCTTAATTTATCTAAAAAAGTAAAAAGTTTTTGATTCATTTGAGTATAATCGTGAGATCGTAACATATCCGGTGTATCAACAAAGCGGTACTTAGCAGCTTGTTTAAGATCTTGTTGTGAATGAGCAATCAGTAATTCAACTACTTCATTGGTCAGTTCCATATGGCATTGAAACCCATAAACTAATTTATCATAGGCAATAATTTGGCGTGGGCAACCTTCACTGTAAGCAATTATTTGTGCTTTTTTGGTTAGTCCCGGCATATCATTATGCCAATGACCAACTTCTAAGGTATCACCAAAGTCACTAAATAAAGGATGATTTTTACCTATTTCAGTTAGGGTAATAGGGAATTTCCCAATTTCTTTTTCTGGACTATGTGCATAGTTGGCACCTAAAGCCTGACCAATTAATTGTGAACCAAGACACACACCGATGACGACTTTACCAGCATTTATAGCAGTTAAAATTACTGTTTGTTCAGCCTGTGAATCGAAGTGATTACACTCTTGTTTAGTTGTTGCCGGAGATTGAGGGCCACCCATAATAATAACAAAATCGATATCGTCGATATTATTAGGAAGTGCTTCATTAAGATATACACGAGAATAACTAATTTTGTGATGATGATTTTTTGCCCACTGTTCATATGCGCCGGGTGCTTCAAAATCTTCATGAATAATAAAATGTATATGCATTGTTAAATTCCCCTCTGACCAATCAACATTATCAATAGAGTTATTACTGGCTAGCTACATAATGGAAGTATATGAAATATTATATGTGATGATTTTACCAATAGCTATTATGAGTAATCCTGTTTATAAAAACAATATCGAGTTTGACAAAGATGAACTTGCGGAAAATTAACCCAAAGCTGATAGTAAGGTTAGTTATAGTGTTTAATGGTGTGATATTAGATATAAAACAGATTATTAGAAATTTAAAAGTTGGCTCCTCCAACAGGACTTGAACCTGTGACATACGGATTAACAGTCCGCCGTTCTACCGACTGAACTATGGAGGAACCGAAATGTAGCGCGCATATTATAGACTTAATGAGGTTGTGTCAATAGTTAAATCATTGGAAATTACTTTTACTCTTGATATTTTTATATTATTGCGTAGTAAACAAACGAATAGTTTTAAATAAATGAGTTTGTCTTAATAATTGTTGCGGGTGTGACCCCTGTACTTCTTGTGGAATAGGTTGTCTAAGTTGGTGATAATAACTAATCCAGTAGGGTAAAATCTGTTGAGTAGTTAAGTCTTTAAAATTCATTGGATATAATTGAAAATAATCACTGTTATCTTCTAATTTAAAAACGGAAGTAATAAGTTGACTACAATAAAGCCCTTCAGCATTCGGGTGAAAGCTATGATTGTATGGTAATCCTAAATAGCTCATGGCTCTAGTTAATGCTTGTTTAATGAGCAATGCATTGTCAATTGACGCAATAATATTGAAGCATCCTGCTAAAAGAAAATCTGTGACAGGCTGTAAAACAACTCCTTTTGTTTGACAGGCCTGTATAACCCTATTATTGCCAACATATAAACCGACATGATTTATACGTGTTATTATCTCATCCATATTTGCCACTACGCCAGAATGGCTAACAGCGTCATTAAATGCACATTTTTCTTTAAGACTTTGAAAAATGATATCTCCTTTATTGAGAACATTGCTTTTTAGCATGGTGTCGCCACAACATATACATAACACAAGTTGCCAACGTAAACTTAAGTAAATCAAACCCAGCGAAAGGTAAATAGCCTAATTTTATTGCCTCAAGTAAATTGATATGCAAATAACCAGCCAAATAAGTAACACCGAATACAAAGGTCATTTGATGAGCACAAGCAAAAGCAATTAGACCTAATATAAATTTGCGGTCATAACCTTTTTCTGTTGCTAGTCCAGCTAAGTAAGCGCTTACCACAAAGCCATATAAATACCCACTTGAAGGTGAAAGTAAAGCTGCAATTCCACCACTACCGTTAGCAAAAATAGGTAATCCTAAAGCACCCATCAACAAATACTGCAATAGTGCCAATGTAGCTAAGCGCCGTCCTAAAAATGCGCCAATGAGCAATACCACTAGTGATTGTAAAGTGAAAGGGACAGGATAGGTAGGAATACTTATATTTGAGGCAATAGCTAATATTAATACTGAGCAAGTGGTCACTAACATCTTCCGTTGCCATGAAGATAAATTAAATAATGTAGAAATAAAACTTGGGTAATATGTTGTAAATAAGTGTTGCATAACCATTTAACCTTTTTGTGATTTCACAGACTTATCTATCATAAATAAATAATTTTAATTGTAAACTGTTTTTTGTAAAAAAAGTTTACTTTAGAGATGCGTTTTAAAATTACTAGCAAATTTAATTGTTAGTTACTACACACTAACCAGTATAATAACTATATCACTATTCATTTCAGTTAGACTAAATAAGGGTTACTGATGCGTTCATTCCCAATTGTTGACATTGGTCCATGCCCCGGTATAAACACAAAATCATCGCCCAGTGGTAGTAGCTTAGTGTTAATTGCTGAAATTAAACTAGCATGATTACCTCGTGGAAAATCTGTTCGTCCAATGCTACCTTTAAATAGTACATCCCCTACAAATGCAAGTTTATCGTGATGGTCAATAAATACAATGTGTCCTGGGGTATGGCCTGGGCAAAATAGAACATCGAGTGTGGTTTTACCAACGTGAACTTGGTCGCCTTCTTGTAGCCAACGGTCGGGTAAAAATGCTGCGGTATGAGGAAAACCAAATTGCATGCATTGTTGTGGCAAACCATTAAATAGAAATTCATCTTCTTGGCTGGGACCAATAATTTTGACATTGAAATGTTTTGCTAACGCAACAGCAGCACCAACATGATCTAAATGGCCATGGGTTAATAAAATTTGTCTAATGTTAACACCAAGTTTTTCAACCGCTTTTTGTAGTAATTCTGGCTCACCTCCGGGATCGATAAAAGCCGCTTCTTTGGTTTCGTCACACCAAATAATGCTACAATTTTCTTCAAAAGCTGTAACTGGAATAATTTGATATTGAAACATATTTTATCTCCTTTGATGAGAAATTAGATTTTGTCCATCTTGCTGTTTTAATCTACCAAAAATAATGCTAGATAGCACTGTAACCACACCTAGTATAATAAAAGTTAATTGAAAGGCGTGGATAGTATTTGTGGTAGTACTGATTAGCCGTACTAACACGGCACCAAATCCGGTACCAAAGCTGATCGCTAATTGCTGATTGACCGCCATTAAGCTATTACCACTACTGGTAATTTCACCGTGTAAATTAGCCAGCGTAATACTATTCATTGCCGTAAACTGCATTGAATTGGCACCACCAATACAAAAAAGCAATAAGCATAATACTACAATTGGGGTAGATAAACTGAGTTGAGACATTAAAAAAATCAGCACCCCGGTTATAATTGTGTTGCCAACAAGGACTACACGATAACCTAGTCGCCCTAAAATACGGGGTATAAATAGTCTTGTACAAATTGAAGCTATAGCCATTGGTACTAACATAATACCTGCAAACATAGCTGGATAACCAAATCCTACTTGTAATAATAATGGAATCAGGAAAGGTACTCCAGAGATACCTAATCGACAGACTAAATTACCTATGATCCCTATTTTAAATGTTCTAATTTCAAACAGTGAAAGCGGGAACAGTGGGGCAGCTGCTTTTCTGGCATAAAAGCGATAAATTAATAAAAAAATTAAACTGATTACTGCTAAAAATAAAGAAAAATGACCACTTTGACTTTGACTCAAAAACTCTACACTTAATGTTGCGCTGATAAAGGTGATAATAATAAATAAAAATCCAAATAGATCAAAAGGCATGCGTTCGCCTTTAATATTTGGCATGTAACGCCAACTGATAATTGCACCTAAAATTCCAATTGGTAAGTTAATAAAAAATACCCAATGCCAACTAACTACATCAACTAAGTAACCACCTAGTACCGGTCCCAATACCGGACCAATTAATCCAGGTATTGTTGCGGTATTTAGTGCTACTAAAAAATCACTACGTTTAAAGGATTTGATTAATACTAGACGGGATACTGGCACCATCATTGAGCCACCAATACCTTGGATCACGCGTGAAATATCCAAGAAAATTAACGAATTTGATAATGCACAAAGTAATGAACCCAATGTGAATAGGATAACCGCCATTACAAAAATATGTTTAGTGCCGAACCTGTCTGATAAAAAACCACTTACAGGGATAAATAGCGCTAAGGTTAAGGCATAACTAATAACTGCTGATTGCATATTTAAAGGCGATTCATTGAGATCTTTAGCCATAGTTGGTAGCGCTGTGTTTAATATCGAAGTATCGAGCGACTGCATAAAAAATGCAAACGCAGCAATCCACGGCAATATGCGATAAACAAAAGGTGATAACTGTATTTCGTTATTCATGCTAATTTGCCTAAAATTGATCAAGATGCGGGTACAGAAATGCACCAAAGGTTATACTCTCCTTCTATTATAGAGAAGGAGAGATTAGAATGAATGCTATTTTACAATATTATTTATCAATTGGTGTTTTTTTGTGATTCTTGGTTGGTTTACCTTGCCAGTAGCCAGCTAATAGAGAACCAGAAATATTGTGCCAGACCGAGAATACAGCTGCGGGTAATGCAGAAAGCGCTGAAAAGTAATTAGTACCAAGTGTAGCCGCTAAGGCTGAGTTTTGCATGCCAACTTCAAGTGACATAGTACGGCAAGTAGATTCATCAAAGCCCAATAAACGCCCTCCCCAATAACCACCAAGTAAGCCTAAACCATTATGTAAGATGACGGCAAAAATCACAGTAAATCCAACTTGACCAATTTGAGCATGGCTACCTGCAACTACTACACAAAGTATTAATAAAATACACAGCATCGACATTAATGGTAAAAAGCGTTCGCATTTTTTTACTACAGGTAATAATAAATGATGAATTAAAAGGCCTAATAAAATTGGAACTAGAACTATTTGTATAATATGCACTAGCATACTCCAGATAGGTACTTCAACAGTTGTTCCCACTAGTAGGTAAGTTAATATTGGGGTAACAACAACCCCGATTAAAGTTGACACAGAAGAGATAGTTATCGACAGCGCTACATCCCCTTTAGCCAAATAAATCATTACATTCGATGCTGTGCCACTAGCAACACTACCAACTAACACCATTCCGACTAATAATTCAGGTCGCATAGTGAATAATTTGGATAATATTAATGCGGCTAGGGGCATCACAATGTAGTGTAATAAAGTACAAATAATCACTGCTTTAGGTCTTGTTACTACACGCTTAAAATCATCAATACTTAAGGTAACACCCATAGTAAACATAACAAACATTAATAGTTGCGATGTATAAGGTCGTATTGGCATAAAAGTATTTGGTAATAAATACGCAATTATTGCACAAAGTATAGCCCATAAAGGAAATAAGCGAGTAAGTGAAATAATAGACTGAACAAAAAGTTGACTAAATCGTTGAGCCATAAGAACCTACCGGGTAATTGATTAAAATAACTTAATAATAATTAAGTGGTTATTTTAAATATTAATTGAGAATTTTAATTCTATTGATTCTGTTAAATAGCGTCAAGGTATTTGTTAAAATTCCGTTAAGTATTTGTGAAGAAGATTCATTGCGTAACTGCGACAAAATATTAAAAATTTTAACAATATTTTCTGGTCGATTGATCTGACCTTGTTGACCACTTAATGGCATGTCGGGTGCGTCTGTTTCCAGTACTAGGCTTGCTAGTGGTAATTGAGCAATAGCATTGCGAGTTTTATTAGCGCGAGTATAACTAATAACGCCACCTACACCGATATAATAACCTAGTTTAATAAATTGCATGGCTTGTTGGTAACTACCAGAAAATCCATGAATCACGCCACGGCAAGGTAAATTGGCTTGATGTAATTCATGGTACATTATGTCATGAGTCTTGCGGGAATGGATCAAAACTGGCAAATCAAAGCGTTTAGCTAATGCTAGCTGAGCTCTAAAAAAAGATATTTGTTGATGCCAATCTATAGTTAAATCATACCTATCTAGCCCAATTTCACCAATGGCGACTAGTTTATTCGGTTTTTTTTCTAACATGCTAGTTAATTGTTGTAAATCAGCTTCAGTATGTTGATAAATAGGATGTAAACCTAAAGCAGCATAGATTTCAGAATAGTGATCAGCTAGTTGTAATACTTGAGTAAAATGGCTAGCTGATACAGCAGGTACAATTAATCCAACAATATTTGCTTGCCGAATATAATTAATTGATTCAGATAGATTCTTGGTAAAAGCTGGAAAATTAAAATGACAATGGGTATCAATAAACATAATATTTCCTATTTTACGGTTACCTGATGTAATAAAATTGGTAATAAAAATCGTTGGGCATAATGGGTAATCTGTTTAATTAAGGAATCGGTTAGTTCTGGATAGAGGCGGAAATAGTAACTATCGCATTCCGCAGAATGATTAAATCCTCCTTGCCAAGTGTTTAATAATTGATTATTGGCTTTATCACTTGGGATTATTTCCCCAGTTTCAGTATTATATGCGGCTATTAACCAGTTCCATGCACTTTGTATAGGCATTAATAATGGTTGGTTAATGCCTTGTAAATAACCTTCTACCAAGGTAGTTAAAATATTTATTGCTTCACTTGGGTCCAAAAATAAAAAACGCCATTCATGATCTTCTCGACCATAAATTCGACTTTGGCTATCTATGTTATTTGGATTTAAAATACAATAAACTAAATGGTCGATCCACAATGCCATCCCATCACGAATTGAAAGCTTAGATGGGCGCCAAGATAAAATACCATCTTGTTGAATATGTGTTAACCAACCTTGTAATTGGTAAGTTTGTTGGTTAGTTGTAATGGTTAAATTAACCTCTTGAGTGCCCATGTTAAGTCTTTCTTGCTTTATCTTATCAGCAAGTGATTGCATGGTTGTATTTTGCTCTTCATAAATAATTTGCCCAAAAGCACCATCAGGTAATTCACCTGTTAATGCCAATTGTTGATAAAAACTATCTGTATCCTGGTTATTTTTGGTGATGAGTTGATTTAAGATCTGTGAGTTTAATTGATAACGCTCCAAGCTATTAAGGTTGAAATTTTCAGCATCAGGTAAAGTATCATCAAGATAATTAATATAAAAATTAAAGCGCTTTTGTAAAAATAGTCTAATTGAATGTTGGTAAAATCTTTTTAATTCATCAATATTGATATTATCGACGGTAATAGTAGGAATCGTACTAATAAAAGATGGATTTTCACCCTGTTGTAAAGCTGCTGGTAACCATTCATCGGCATAACTTTTTGGTTCTTGTAGATAGTTTTTGGGATTAAATGGTGTGCGAGTATGCATAACACGTAAAAAATTTGGAGGATTATCTTTTGGCGATGAACTATTAAGGTTCGGTGCACAATAATACTGAGCTATATATTCCCAAAGTTCATCAACTAGCCCAGACGGATAACGTTCGCTATCATCTTTCATATCACGCCCAATATAACTGATATATAATTGTTGTTGGGCAGATAAAATTGCTTCTAAAAATAAATAACGATCATCATTACGTCGACTACGATCTCCTTTTCTAGGGTGTTGTGCAATTAAATCAAAATCAAGAGGTAATGATGTTCTTGGATAATCACCATCATTCATACCTAATAAACAAACAACTTTAAAAGGTATTGAACGCATAGGCATCATGGTACAAAAGTTGATTTTACCAACTAAGAATCGGTGAGCCAAATGATTCTGCTCTAAACGTGATTGCAAGGCATCGTGTAAAATAGTAATAGAAATATTGTCACTAAAATTAGCTACTAAGCCACTAGTTATTAGTTTTTGCCATTCATCTTCTATTATTAACAAAATCGACTCTCGTTGCTGGTTAGCTGCAAAGAAATCAGTTATTATTTCAAAACAACAACTTTGCCACTCTACTAAAGGTTTGTTTTCACTTAATATAACCAACCATTTGCGAACTACGGTTATAAATTCGGCTAACTGACCGATTAATTCAGCATCAAGCCCTGTAGCACCATCATAAGGTGAGATTTGTTGCCAGCCGCCTTGTTCATTACTCATAGTGTAACCAAGTAATAGCCTTTCTAATCCAAATAACCAGCTATGGGCATTTTCAAGTCCAAAGCGAATGCCTGAATCAATAATCCAAGTACGAAGTAGCGTTAATTGAGATTCATTGATAGCAAATTTTTCAGATATAGCAGGGATTTCAAGCAGGTTAAATAGTTCTTCAGCAGTAAATCGACTCTGTGGAAAATTTAGAATAGCCAAAAAACCTTGTACCATTGGATCAATATTTCGTGCTTTTTGATCAGAAATAGTAAAGGGTAAATAACGTTGACTAGGAGCATTGCTAAACACTGAACGAATGTAAGGAACATATCTGTCAATATCGGAAACCATGACAATACAATCGCGTAATTCTACTGTAGGGTTTGCATCAAAAACAGATAAAAGATAGTCATATAAAATTTCGACTTCTCGCTGTTCACTATGACAAGCATGCAAGGAGATCGACTTATCAGTTGGTACAATTAGTTGTTTATTTTTATTACTTGGGTAAAGCTCTAAAATATCTTGTTGTAAGGCATGCAATAAACAAGACCGATCTTGATCAACAAACATCTCAATATCTTGTTTATTATTAAATTCTTGTAATAAAAATAAATTATCACGCCCTAATTTTCCCCATGAAGTAAGTAATGGGTTCGGTTTTTGATCAGAGATATTTTGTATATCAGATAGTTGTTTTTCAACAATATCCCCCCAGTACCATTTACATGGATTATTGAACATTAAATGAATGTCAATATGCTGTCCAAGAGCAGCAAAGAGTGATAAATAAACAGGCGGTAGTGAAGTTATGCCAAAAATAAATACGCGTTTGGGTAGCTGTTTTAACAAAGTTGGATCAAGATCATTCTTTAACAAGATATCCAGCATTTGTTGGTAAATATTGGCACGGTGATAAGGTTGGTTAGTTGCGACTAACTGACGCCAAAGCTCAGCCTGCCATATTTCATCAGGATGGTGATTAAGCTCTGTAACTGTTTGGTTGCCTTCCCATTTAGCTAACCAATCCGGTCGGTATACTAAATATTGGTCAAATAAACGTGCTATGCGTGTTGCTAATTGAAATTGTTTTCTGTCTTGTGTATCTACACTAAGATATTGTTTGATAGTGATAAATTCAGGTTGCTCAATGACTTTAGGTAATAAACTATATAATTGCCATGTCATGGATTCGGTATTATAGCTATTTTCTGTAGGAGCATCCGGTAATAGAATTTGGTAAATTTGCCAAATAAATTCCGTAGGAAAAGGAAAGGCAATATTAGCTACAATACCAAGGTCATTGGCTAATTCAATTTGTAACCATTGGGCCATACCTTGACTTTGCACAATAACTTGATCTGGTACAAATACCTCATTTAGTGGGTGCATGCGCATCAATTCACTCACGAGAGATTTTAGTAAATCGACTTGGTTTGAATGATAGATGGTAAACATAGTGGTATTAGCATTAATTAAATTTATTAAGATTATCGCTGATAGCGGTTAATAAATCTAGTCACGCTTAATTAGTTAACTTTTTAGCTTAACTAAATATTTAACCAGTTAAAATTACGGGAAGGTATGTGATGGTAATTATCGGTGTTGTCCCAAAATAGCTAACATGGGAAATCACCTTAATTTTTTTAATATTATTTATTGTTATTAGATAAAATGAAAAGGTTACAGAAGTTATCCCTGTAACCGAAACATTTATTTTGATGAGATCATAAAACTAATTACTGACCTATTCGACGAGTCAATTCAATAACTCGAATTTTAGCAAGTGCTTTCGATAGTTCGGCAGAGGCTTGCGCAAATGACATATCACTAGTTGGATTATTAATATGTTCTTGTGCTTGCCTTACTGCTTCTTGAGCTCTTGCTTCATCTAGATCTTCGCCACGAATAGCGGTATCAGCTAAAATAGTTACCATCTTTGGTTGGACTTCTAAAATACCACCCGAAAGGTAGATAAACTCTTCTTCACCATCAGCTTTAACGATTCCCACCATGCCAGGTTTAATAGTTGTGAGTAATGGTGTATGACCAGGGTAAATACCCAGTTCACCTTCTCTACCGGTTACTCTAATTCGCTGAACATCACCTGAAAATAGGTGAGATTCAGCACTAACAACTTCTAATTGATAGGAAGTTAGTGCCATAATACTATCTCCGTACAATAAATCTCTTAGAGAGATTTAGCTTTCTCAATCGCTTCGTCGATTGAACCAACCATATAAAATGCCTGTTCAGGAATATGGTCATAATCACCTTTCATAATGCCACTAAATGCACTAATTGTGTCTTTTAGTGGTACATATTTACCAGGTGAGCCAGTAAACACTTCGGCAACGAAGAATGGTTGAGATAAGAAACGTTGAATCTTACGAGCACGAGCAACGGTTAATTTATCATCTTCAGATAATTCATCCATACCAAGAATTGCAATAATATCTTTTAGTTCTTGGTAACGTTGTAGAATTGATTGTACTCCACGTGCGCAATCATAATGTTCTTGACCAACCACTAAAGGATCTAATTGACGGCTAGTTGAATCTAATGGATCCACCGCTGGATAGATACCTAATGAAGCGATTTGACGACTTAATACGATAGTTGCATCTAAGTGAGCAAAGGTTGTTGCTGGTGATGGGTCAGTCAAATCATCAGCTGGTACGTATACTGCTTGGATTGAAGTAATTGAACCAGTTTTGGTTGATGTAATACGTTCTTGTAATAATCCCATCTCTTCTGCTAATGTTGGTTGGTAACCTACCGCAGATGGCATACGACCTAATAGGGCAGATACTTCGGTACCGGCTAGGGTATAACGGTAAATATTATCGATGAATAATAGTACGTCTTTACCTTCGTCACGGAATTTTTCTGCCATAGTTAATCCTGTTAATGCAACACGCAAACGGTTCCCTGGCGGCTCATTCATCTGACCATAAACTAACGATACTTTATCAAGTACGTTTGATTCTTTCATTTCATGATAGAAGTCGTTACCTTCACGAGTACGTTCACCAACACCAGTAAATACAGAGTATCCTGAGTGTTCAATGGCGATGTTACGAATTAATTCCATCATGTTAACGGTTTTACCAACACCAGCACCACCGAATAGACCTACTTTACCACCTTTAGCAAATGGACAAATTAAGTCAATAACCTTAATACCTGTTTCTAGTAGTTCGGTTGAGTTAGCTAGTTCTTCATATGTAGGTGCTGCACGGTGAATAGCCCAACGTTCTTCTTCACCGATTGGGCCTGCTTTATCAACAGGATCACCCAAAACATTCATAATTCGACCAAGTGTTTTAGTACCAACGGGTACTTCAATTCCATGACCAGTATTTACTACTTTAAGTCCACGTCTTAAACCATCAGACGATCCCATGGCGATACAACAAACAACGCCACCACCTAATTGTTGCTGAACTTCCAGAACTAATTTTTCAGTGCCAGTTTCCACTTCCAATGCATCATATACCTTTGGTACCGCATCTTCTGGGAATTCGACATCAACCACCGCACCGATGATCTGGACAATCTTTCCAGTAGCCATTTTTATTCCTCTACGTCTTTTTCTTAACTATAAGCCAATATTTAGCACTAACCTGAAACAGCAGCCGCACCGGATACAATATCAATCAATTCATTTGTGATAGCACCTTGACGTGCTTTGTTATACACAATTTGTAATTCATTAATTAAGTTTGCACCGTTATCTGTTGCTGCTTTCATGGCCACCATTCTTGCTGCTTGTTCACTCGCTAGATTTTCAACCACAGCTTGATAGACTTGCGATTCTATATAACGACGTAAAATCACATCTAATAATGATTTAGCATCTGGCTCATAAATATAATCCCATGATGAAGCTTTCAGTTCTTTATCTTCCGAAGATGGTAGCGGTAATAATTGCTGTATTGTCGGTTTTTGAGACATGGTATTAATAAATCTATTAGTTACAATATATAATTTATCAATTTTACCGTTATCATAAGACTCAAGCATTGTTTTTACCGGACCAATAAGATCGGACAAAGTTGGTTCGTCCCCTAAATTGGTGACTTGGGTTAAGATGTTTGTTTTTAATGAAGAGAAAAACGATACACCTCGAGAACCAATTAAAGCTACATCTGCTTCAATCCCTTTTTCCTGCCATGCAGTCATATCGGCAAGGACAGTTTTAAAAAGATTGATATTTAAACCACCACATAAACCACGATCGGTTGAAATGATAAGATAGCCAACTCGCTTAACATCCCTTTCTTCTAAATAAGGATGTTTAATACCTATATGCGCTAACGCTAAATGCCCAATTACTTCTCGAATCATGTCAGCATATGGACGGCTAGCAGCCATTCTATCTTGCGTTTTACGCATTTTAGAATTGGCAACCATTTCCATTGCTTTAGTGATTTTTTGCGTACTTTGGATACTGGCAATTTTCGTTCTAATCTCTTTTGCATTAGCCATTTTTTACCTCACCCTTACCAAGTTTGAGTCGATTTAAAGCTTTCAAGTATTGCTTTCAACTTACTTTCAATCTCATCGTTGTAATTACCAGTTTCGTTAATTAACTTAACAAAGTCGGCATGTTGACTATGGGCATAAGCAAGTAATGCAGTTTCAAAAGATAAAACTTTAGCTAATTCTACATCTTCAAGATAACCACGTTCAGCTGCGTAAAGTACAATTGATTGTTCAGCAACTGTCATAGGCGAATATTGCTTTTGTTTTAATAATTCTGTTACTTTTTCACCATGACTTAATTGATTACGTGTTGCTTCATCTAAGTCTGATGCAAATTGTGAGAATGCCGCCAGTTCACGATACTGTGCTAACGCGGTACGAATACCACCTGATAATTTTTTCATTATCTTAGTTTGAGCAGCACCACCTACACGTGAAACAGAAATACCTGGGTTAACCGCCGGGCGAATACCTGAGTTAAATAGGCTAGTTTCCAAGAAGATTTGACCATCAGTAATTGAAATTACGTTAGTTGGTACGAACGCCGAAACGTCACCTGCTTGGGTTTCGATAATTGGTAATGCAGTTAATGAACCAGTTTTACCTTTAACTTCACCTTTAGTATATTCTTCAACATAAGCTTCGTTCACACGTGCTGCACGTTCTAATAAACGAGAATGTAGATAGAATACATCACCAGGGTAGGCTTCACGTCCCGGTGGCCGGCGAAGTAATAACGAAATCTGACGATAAGCAACCGCTTGTTTAGACAAATCATCATATACAATCAAAGCATCTTGACCACGATCACGGAAGTATTCTCCCATTGCACAACCTGCATATGGTGCTAAATATTGTAATGCAGCCGATTCAGATGCTGATGCAACCACTACAATTGTATTTTTCAGTGCACCATGTTCTTCTAGTTTACGCACTACGTTAGCAATAGTTGATTGTTTTTGACCAATTGCTACATAAATACATTTTACACCAGAATCACGTTGGTTAATGATTGCGTCGATTGCCAAAGCAGTTTTACCAGTTTGACGGTCACCAATGATAAGTTCACGTTGGCCTCGACCAATTGGAATCATTGAGTCAACGGCTTTATAACCAGTTTGTAATGCTTGGTCAACCGATTGACGATCGATAACCCCAGGTGCAACCACTTCAACAGGTGAGAAACCATCATGTTGAACTGAACCTTTACCATCAATTGGTTCACCTAGTGTATTAATAACTCGGCCTAATAAACCATCGCCTACTGGTACTTGTAAAATACGACCAGTACATTGGACTTTCATACCTTCAGATAAATCTTCGTATGGACCCATAACTACGGCACCAACAGAATCTCTTTCTAGGTTTAATGCCATTGCATAACGGTTACCTGGTAATGCAATCATTTCGCCTTGCATTACATCAGTTAAACCATGGATACGAAGAATACCATCACTAACTGATATGATAGTTCCTTCATTGTGAGCATCACTCACAATATTGAACTGAGCTATGCGCTCTTTAATTAGTTCACTTATTTCAGTTGAATTTAGATGCATTATCAGTCCCCTTAAGACTGTAGAGCGTCATTTAAACGATTTAAACGCCCTCTGATACTACTATCAATAACCATATCGCCCGTACGAATAATAAAACCAGAAATGAGCGATTTATCTATATGACATTTTAGTTTTACTTTTCGTGATAAACGTTTTTCGACAGCGACAGAAATCTTATCAAGTTGTTCATTTGATAGGGCTTGTGCAGAAATGACATCCACATCTGCTTGCGCTTCTCTATCTAAACATAATTGTTCAAACAGAGTTAATACTTCAGGTAGAAGTGATAAACGCTTATTTTCAGCCATAATTTTAATGAAATTGGTGCTAAACTCATCTAATACATCTTTACATATATTAATGAATAGGTTAGCAACCGAATCGGTTTTCATGTCAGATGTCAGTATACTTTTTATCTGTTCGTCTTTACTCACTTCAGATGTAAGCACTAACATTTTATGCCATGACTCAATACTATTTTTTTCTACTGCGAAGTCGAAAGCAGCTTTAGCATAAGGACGAGCAATTGTAATTAAGTCAGCCATTGCTCTATTCTCCTTATAGTTCAGCTACTAGTTTATCAATGATGTCGCTATTAGCGGCTTCATTAACAGAACGTTCAATAATTTTTTCTGCACCGGCAATAGCGAGTGTAGCGACTTGTTGTTTGAGCTCTTCACGAGCACGTTTACGTTCAGCCTCTACTTCGGCAAGACCTTGAGCAACAATACGTTCTTTTTCGCGGGAAGCTTCTTGTTGAGCTTCTTCCAGAATAACAGCTTTACGTTTGTTGGCTTGCTCAATAATTGCATTAGCCTCAACCTTAGCCTGTTGCATTATGTCAGTTGTATTTGCTTTGGCTAATTCCAAATCTTTTTTTGCTGTTTCTGCAGAAGCAAGTCCATCCGCTATCTCTTTTTGGCGTTTTTCAATCGCTCGGATAACTGGAGGCCAAACAAACTTCATACAGAACCAAACAAACAATACAAATGTAATTGCTTGGCCGAGGAGAGTTGCGTTCATATTCATGATACAATTCCTCTTAAATTAATATTAGCCTGCGACAGCAAAAATGACATATAGTGCAATACCCACACAAATCATTGGAATCGCATCAACTAAGCCCATAACGATAAAAAATTGAGTTCGTAACATAGGCATTAATTCTGGTTGGCGAGCAGCACCTTCTAAGAATTTACCACCTAATAAACCAATACCAACTGCACCACCAATTGCAGCTAATCCCATCATTATGCCTGCGGCTACAAATAACATACTATCCATTATATACTCCAGTTTATTATCAAAAAAATATTAAGGTTAATGATCTTCCGTTGTCGATGCCATTGCTAAATAGACAATCGTCAACACCATAAAAATAAAAGCTTGTAATGTAATTATTAATATATGGAAAATTGCCCATGGTAGTGATAAAACCCATTGCGACCACCAAGGTAATAACGCTGCGATCAAAATGAAGATAAGTTCGCCGGCATACATATTTCCAAAAAGTCGTAGACCTAATGAAACTGGTTTCGCTAAAAGACTAACTAGTTCCAATACTAAATTTATCGGTGCAAATGCCCAATGATTAAATGGGTGAAGGGTGTATTCTTTAATAAAGCCAGAAATGCCTTTATATTTGATAGAATAAATGATAATTAAAATAAATACCCCTAAAGACATCGACATAGTTATACTAACATCTGCTGTAGGCACAACTCTCAAGTGCGATAAACCGATATATTGTGCTGCATAAGGTAGAAAATCAACCGGGATGAGATCCAACAAATTCATCAAAAATACCCAAATAAACACAGTTAAAGCTAATGGAGCAATAAGTTTATTTTGACCAGTAAACATATCCTTTACGGTATTGTTGACAAACTCGAAAATCATCTCGACGGCGCATTGTAATTTAGTTGGCACACCAGTAGTTGCTTTTTGAGCTACACGGTAAAAAATCCATAAGAAGATAACACCAAGCAAAATTGAAAAAAACAATGAGTCAAGATTAAACGTCCAAAATCCTGAACCAACTTGTAAATTTTCAAGATGGTGCTTAATATAAGCTTGTGGTGAAGCTGGAGAGGAAACTGGCATATAACCCTCTTACCTATTCTTAAAAAACAAAAAAATATTGCTTATTTTCACCTCTGAAAGGCATAAGCAATCGCTATAATAATTTGAACTGTTATTTTAAACCTATTTACCTACATTAAGTCAACCTTTGATTAACAAAATAAAGAATTTAAACACTTTTTCCTAATTTTATGTAAAGTTAAACGAACTATTAACAATAATGTTATTAAATCTAGTTTAATCAACCAAGAGCCGATTAATGATAAGCAATGATGCTATTTTTTAGGCTTTAATAGCCTCAGCAATCGATTCGGCTAATTTCCGAATTTCTACTTCATTGCTGCCTTCAACCATAACCCGAATAACTGGTTCCGTGCCGGATTTACGGATTAATACACGTCCATTATCAGCAAGTTGCGACTCTGCTTGTTGAATTGCGGACTTGACTATAGAGCTGGTTAATGGGTCATTTTCACCAGAAAAACGAACATTAATTAGTATTTGAGGTAACATTGTCATACCAACACACAAATCCGCTAATGACATACCGTTACGGATCATAGCACTTAATACTTGTAAACCAGCAATAATACCATCCCCAGTAGTAGTTTTATCTAGTAATAAAACGTGTCCAGAATTTTCAGCGCCAAGCCGCCAGTTTTTTTCAATCATTTTTTCCAGTACATAACGGTCACCGACTTTTGCGCGAGTAAATGGGATACCTAAATTTTTAAGTGCTATTTCCAGCCCCATATTACTCATTAAGGTTCCAACCACTCCACCTTTGAGTTGGCCATGTCTTAATGCTTCTCGAGCGATTATATAAATAATTAAATCACCATCAATTTTGCAGCCTTGATGATCAACCATAATGATGCGATCACCGTCACCGTCTAACGCAAAACCTAAATCAGCTTTTTCATCAATAACACGGTTAGATAATGCTTTAACATTGGTTGCACCACAATTTTCATTAATGTTAACCCCATCAGGTTCACAACCAATTTTTATTACATGTGCACCTAGTTCACGCAATACCTTTGGGGCAATATGGTAAGTTGCACCATTAGCACAATCGACGATAATTTTTAGCCCAGATAAACTTAGATCATGATCAAAGGTACTTTTACAAAATTCAATATAACGACCCGCAGCATCGGTAATTCTACTAGCACGACCAAGTTCTTTTGATTCGACACAATCAATTTCTTTTTCAAGCTGGGCTTCAATTTCCAATTCTATTGAATCATCAAGTTTTTTCCCTTCGGTGGAAAAGAACTTGATTCCATTATCATAAAAAGGGTTGTGGGATGCAGAAATAACTACACCGGCATCAGCGCGGAATGTACGGGTAAGATAAGCAATAGCGGGAGTTGGCATTGGCCCAGTAAACGCAGTCGCAACTCCTGCAGAAGCAAATCCTGCTTCCAATGCGGATTCTAGCATGTAACCTGAAATACGCGTGTCTTTACCAATTAAAACTTTTTTAACACCATCTTTAGCCAATACTTTTCCTGCCGCCCAACCTAGTTTTAGCGCAAAATCTGGTGTTATTGGGTATTGACCAACTTTGCCACGAATCCCGTCCGTACCAAAATATTTTCGATTAGACATCTAATTCCCTCAAACTAAAAATCATTTTTTTAAATTTGTATACTTTAATTACCCACTGTAAATAAATTTCAGATAAAGTATACACTTTCGTATTTATTTATTCTCGATTATCATTAGCAAATTTCAGTAAACCTTGGCTTTCTTTCATAAACCGTTGTGCATAATTGCCAAACCAAGCACTTACTTCATTAAAGTTACGGATAAATTTGGTTTTGTCACGTTGTTCAATCAACTCAACCATTTCACCAAATCGTTTATAATAACGTTTAATTAGTTCAATATTATCTTCTGACGCCATAATGATATCGGCATAAAGTTCAGGGTCTTGAGCAAAAAGCCTTCCAACCATCATTAATTCCAATCGATAAATGGGTGAGGATAACGCAATTAATTGCTCTAAATCCGCATGTTCACGTTGTAAATTAACACCGTAAGCGAATGAAGTGAAATGGCGTAATGCTTGAATAAAAGACATACATTTATCGTGTTGTTTGGCATCAATACAACATAAATTAGCCCCCCAAATTCGCATTTGTTCAATTAACCATTGATACTTATCTGGTTCACGTCCATCACAATAAACAATTATTTGCTTAGCTAAATTTGGTACATCAGGTCCAAACATAGGGTGCAAACCAACTACTGGTCCAGAGTGTTCTTCTAGCATCGCTTTAAGGGGGTTAACTTTTATTGAGGTAAAATCAGTTAAAATACAATCTTTGGGGAGCGGTGGTAATTGTTTAATAATTTCACAAGTCTTGCTAATAGGCACAGTAACAATTACGGCGGCAGCATCAGCAACTACCTCAGCAGCTTGATGCATAGTTTTCGAACCTAATGTTTTGACGTTATATCCTGATAGCATAAATAAACGCGAAAACAACCTTCCCATTTGTCCATTACCACCAATAATTACAATTGATCCTTGGCCAGTATAAATTTTTTTGAAACCTTTATCATTTTCACTAATATAAGACTCTCGCATGAGTCGGCGCAAAATATCCTCAATTAGGGCTGGTGATATCCCTGCTTGTTCTGCTTCTTGCCGTCTTTTAGCGAGCATATCGGTTTCACGTTTAGGATCGTAAATAGGAATACCTTGTAGGCTCTTTACTTCACCGACTTCAGTAACTAATGCTAATCGCTGAGTAATAAGAGATAAAATAGCTTTATCAATCTCATCAATTTTATCTCGCAATGCAAATAATTCCTTGGACATATTCGGGTAATCCTTTTTTCACAACAAATGGTAGCTTTTTCTGTAATAGCTTAACAGTATAACGTATTTTTGGTAGGATGAGGCAATTGAAACATTAAATCTAATACAATAAATTTATTATGAAAGTCATCTCTTTTAATATTAATGGTCTTAGAGCTCGCATCCATCAAATAGCAGCTATTATTGATAAATATCAGCCTGATGTGATTGGTTTACAAGAAACGAAAGTCCATAATGATCAGTTTCCAGTAGCAGATCTAAATCAATTTGGGTATCACTTGAATTATCATGGGCAAAAGGGTCATTATGGTGTTGCTTTGTTAACTAAGCAACAACCATTGTCAGTACAGTGTGGTTTTCCAACTGATAATGATCAAGCTCAATGTCGGTTGATTATGGTAGAGTTACCCACTACCCAAGGTAATTTAACGGTGATTAATGGTTATTTCCCACAAGGTGAAAGTATACATCATGAAATTAAATATCCAGCTAAACGTAAATTTTACCAAGATCTGATTAAGTATTTACAACAAAAGCAGTTGAGCCACCAATTATCTTTGATTATGGGAGATATGAATATAAGCCCCACTGATTTAGATATTGGCATTTCAGAAGATAGTCGTAAACGTTGGTTGCGTACTGGTAAGTGCTCATTTTTACCTGAAGAACGTGAATGGATGACCAACTTAATGGCACTTGGTTTTATTGATACCTTTCGTAATCAACATCCAAGTGAACAACAGTATTCTTGGTTTGATTATCGTTCTAAGGGTTTTGATTCTCAAACCGGACTAAGGATTGATTTGATTTTAGCTAGCCAAAAACTAATGGATCATTGTTTACAAACTGGAATTGATTATGATATTCGAGCAATGGAAAAACCATCAGATCATGCACCAATCTGGGCGCAATTCGATTTAGTATAAAAATATAACTATAAGGGTAATAGCATGCAGGGTAATTCGATTTTATCGGTTAAAGATCTTAACCAAATGGTCAAAGATCTACTTAATGATGCTATTGGTCAAATATGGTTAGTGGGTGAAGTCTCAAATTTTACTCGCCCAGTATCTGGACATTGGTATTTCACCTTAAAAGATGATAGCGCTCAGATTCGTTGTGCTATGTTCCGTAATAGCAATTTTAGAGTAGGCTTTACTCCGCAAAACGGTCAGCAAGTTTTAGTTCGGGCAACAGTAACGCTTTACGAAGCTCGAGGTGAATATCAATTAGTGATTGATAGCATGCAGTCAGCTGGCGCCGGGTTATTACAACAAAAGTTTGAGCAATTAAAACAAAAACTTAGCGAAGAAGGTTTATTTGATAATATTTATAAAAAACCGTTACCGGAAAATATTCGTACGGTTGGTATTATCACATCTTCAACAGGCGCGGCACTACATGATATCTGTCAGATCTTAAAACGCCGCGATCCTAGCTTGCATTTGATTATTTATCCAACACCAGTGCAAGGTAATGAAGCTGCAGTACAAATTGCCAAGATGATTCAACTGGCCAATAGTCGGCAAGAGTGTGATGTTTTAATTGTTGGTCGTGGTGGTGGTTCGTTAGAGGACCTTTGGTCATTTAATGAAGAAGTTGTCGCTAGAGCCATTTTTGCCAGTCAATTACCAGTTGTTAGTGCGGTAGGTCATGAGATAGATTTTACCATTGCCGATTTTGTCGCTGATATTAGAGCTGCTACACCTTCGGCAGCTGCAGAACTAGTTAGTCGGGATAAACTAGAACAGATAAAACGCATTCGAGTTCAAGAACAGCATTTGTCGATGGCAATTGATTACTATTTAATGAAACGCCGCGGAACACTAAGTAAATTATTCCAACAACTACAAATACAACATCCACAAGCTAAGCTATCCAAACAGTTAAATCGGTTACTAAGTGGTCGCCATGCTTTATATGAAAATATTCAACAATATTTACTTAAACAGGCAAATCGACATACTTCTTTAGATAAAAGATTATTACGCGTTTCCCCACAAAACAGGATTATTTATTTAACTCAGAATTTAAGCCAAAAACAGCAACAACTAATTACTTTAATCCGACAAAAATTAGTCCAATCTAAACACCAGTTTGCTATACAAACATCGCAACTTAATAGTATTAGCCCATTGGCAATTCTTGAACGCGGTTATTCGGTGACTACTAATCAAGACCAAACAGTGATTCGTAGTAGTGACCAAGTGAAAGTTAATGAATTTATCACGACTCGGTTAAAAAATGGTAAGTTGATCAGTAAGATTATTGCAATTGAATGAAAAATAGATAACTAGTTTTTTATAATTGTTTAGATAAAATTCTTCAAATCAAAATAAATTTAACTAGCTAAACCTACAAAATTAAATACTTTTTATTCTAATTGGCTAGAATTGCACCTTAAACTATTATGATTATATAATACTGTTTATATTAATTATTATATTATTAAGGGAATAAGACATTGACGCACCATCCAATAGGTATCGATCTAGGAACAACTAATAGTTTAATTTGTGTTTGGCAAGATGGTAAACCAACACTCATTCCTAATTCAATTGGTGAAGTAGTTACGCCATCAGCAGTAAGCCTTGATGAAGATAATTCAATTTTGGTTGGGCATGCGGCATTGTCACGTTTAACCACGCACCCAAACCGAAGTGCCGCAGCATTTAAACGCTTTTTAGGTTCTAATAAAATTTTTGAGCTTGGTGACCAAAAGTTTAATCCCACCGAACTTTCAGCAATGGTTTTAAAATCATTAAAAGCCGATGCTGAAGCTTTTTTAAAGCAAGAAATCCGTGATGTAGTTATTTCTGTCCCGGCTTACTTTAATGATGAGCAACGTAAACAAACCCGATTTGCAGCTGAGCTTGCTGGCTTAAATGCAGTACGCTTAATTAATGAGCCAACTGCAGCAGCCATGGCGTATGGATTACATGAAGAACAATCAGGAAATACCTTAGTTTTTGATTTGGGTGGCGGTACCTTTGATGTCACAGTGCTTGAATATTCAATGCCAATTATTGAAGTTCATGCTTCAGCTGGTGATAACTATTTAGGTGGCGAAGATTTTACACAGTATATTGTTAAGGCTTGTTTAAGTGAGTGGCAATTGCAACAGCAAGATATATCCGTTGATGATTATGCTCGCTTATTAGATTTAGCCGAACAGCTGAAATGTAAACTGAATGGCGATGAACCACATAATTTAACTTGGACTTGGCAAGATAAGCAATGGCAGTTTTCTTTGAATGAAAATAAAGCTAAATCACTGTGGTTACCTTTACTTAATCGTTTACGAGCTCCAGTTGAGCAAGCATTGAGTGATGCACGGTTAAAACCTGACCAACTGCAACATATTGTTTTAGTTGGTGGTTCATCACAACTTGGAGTAGTCCGTGAATTGGTTACCAAATTATTTGGTAAATTGCCTTACCGGCATGTTAACCCTACCACTATTGTCGCCCAAGGTGCAGCGATTCAAGCCGCTTGTAGACAACGGAATCAAGATGTTGAAGAAGTTATTCTGACCGATGTTTGCCCATATACTCTTGGTATTGAAAGTTGTTCTGGGAATATAAGCGGACTATTTTCGCCGATTATTGAACGCAATACCATTGTTCCAACATCAAAAGTAAAAACCTTTTATACAATGTACCCGCAACAAAAATTCATCCATCTATCCGTTTATCAAGGTGAAAGTCCACGCGTTGAAAATAATGTTTTAATTGATGAATTTGATGTGCCATTAACACCAATGGAACAAACACAGGGTATTGATGTGCGCTTTAGTTATGATTTAAATGGTTTATTAGAGGTAGATGTAATATTACTGGAAACTGGCACACAACATGGCAAAGTGATAGATCATAGCCCAATAGGCTTAACTGAAACACAAAAAATGGAAAGTCATAATCGCTTAAAATTACTTAAAATTCATCCGCGGGATCAAATGCCCAACCGAGTTTTATTAGCTCGATTAGAGCGAGCCTGGGCACAATCTCTAGGTGATGAGCGACTCCTAATTGGTTCATACATGGAAGCCTTTTTAAGCGCTTTAGAACAACAAAAGACCGATGCCATTGATGAATTACGTAATGAAATTGAATCCAACTTACAACAGCTAGATAGATAATCAATCCCATAATATTTGATGTTGTTACGCCTAATCATGTTATAGGTTCATATCCCCCCTTGATTCATCTATAGGGTCGTGGGGGATTGTAGACTATGACTTTGGTTTTTTCCTTTCGATAGGTGCCCCATAGCGATTAGCATAAGGAAGACCACTTCCCCAGCAAGGATAAAATAAAAGTGGTAAATACATAATACGCTTAATAAAGAAAAATCGATCACCATTATAATGATCATTTAAGCGCCTTTTTATCGCAAAAATAATATTAATTAATACAATAGCTCCTAAAATAATTGCAATCGGGTTCTGACTGTTTACAATAAATAATTTATTAAATCTATACAAAAAATAACTAAAAAATAGTTGTAATAAAAATCCTGTCTCATTTGCTCTTCCATGCCAACGCCAAAATTGACAGGCTTTATTTTTTGGTAATGGGGTTGAGGTAAGTTCATTTTTATTGTTTGCATCTTTTGCTAGCAGTAGTGCAGCACAAAGTCGTAATACTAGGTCATTATCACTATTGTCTTTAAACGCAATTAACATCTTTAGTTCATCATTGTTACATACACCATAATAATGAGATAACCGATCAGCAAGTTTTTTTAACTTATCTACTGATTCGTTGTAATGATATTTTTTGCGATCAAAGGTAAATGGCAGATTGCGATGTTTTGCAAATCGGTTAGCAATGGTTTGTAATTCTTGGTTATCATCAGCAATTTTCCCTAATATACGATGTAACTTTTCTGTTTGTGAAGATTTATATAATAAAATTGTCAGTAATAACATTAAATAAACTGGGTTATGATTTGCTAATTTTAATTTCCATAATTTTGCTATGTTTTGTTGTATATCATAAAAATCAATTTGTTCTGGATCACTATCAATAACTGATTCAATTGAATTTGGAAAATTGAGTAACATACAATTAATCATTTTATTATCATTATTAATGGCATTGTATAATTCGTTTTCATTTTGCCAATTACTTTGTGTAATGGCATTAACAACGGGAATAATTGGGCTGTCATCTGGTATATTAAAAGTACTATTATTTTGTTTAATATATGCCGCAATTTTGGCAGGATTATTTGCCAGAGCGATGACTAACATACAATATCGATACCATTGCCAGTATGTATCCCTATCATTTGCATAAGGCGGATTAGGAAAATCGTAACCTATCCTCATGGCAAAAAATACTAACCAATCAAACATTTCCATTTGTGAATAGCTAATGTAGTAATATAAATGTGATTTAGAAACAAACGGTAAATGACGGAATCTATCTAACCATAAACGAGCAAAAACAAACTGATTATTTTCTATTTCTGGGTTCCATTCATCCGGAATTGATGCATTTTCATCATTGTCGTATAACCAAGTTTTAAATTGTTGGATTGGCTCAAGTTTGGTTATCCATTCGAGATATTGTTTAGCTTGGCGTTGTAAATTTTGGATAATAAATAACTCAAAAGCGTTGTCACTATCTTCCTCCAGAATTTCTTGTAATAAAATTTCATTACCATGACGTAACATAATTGCGTGACGATATAAACGAAGTAAGTGATTACTGTCTTCATCACTTAATAGTGATAATAGAATTTGCCGGTAATTCCAATTTTCAGTTAAAGCCCAACTAATAAAATCAGCAATTTCTGGGGTATAATCGTCTTTATTTAGTTTGACTAAGCGGGCGATAGTAGTTGTACTAAATCGCGGAATGGTATACATCAAATCTTCGGTGGTGTTAGGCTGTAAACAGGCTGAATGATTTAATGCGACAATTAATAAAGGTAAATGCTCTTTAGCATACACTGAACACCAATAAATTATCCAACTGGCTGACTTTTCTTGATAATGGCCTGAATTATAAAGTTCTAACCAATATTTTAAACTGTTATCTTTATCATCAAGTAAGGTGTATTGTTGCGCGGCTATATATTTCCATTCGATGATTAAATGTGGTTCAAGCTCTATTACGGCTAACTGTGATAACGCATAGCCTAGAATTGCTGCGTTAGCCTGTTTGGCATAGCAATGCCAGTTTGCATATTGCAACATCAGATTTTCATCATTAGGTAAGTAGATTACAGTATCTTGTGATAAGAAATAATCTAATTCTCCCGCTGATCGTTCCCAAAAAATCCATTTGGCAAAATCTAAATAATCTAAGGTTACATTTTGTAGAGTCTTACTGATAGTAGATAACGTCGCATAATTAAAATAATCACCTTGTTCAATTTGATTCAAAAAATCGTCATAACGATCTATTTTATCAGGTAATTGTGTCATCAATTGTTGGCGCCAGCGTAAACTATCCGCTAAAACCTTAGTACAAGAAAGGGATACATGACTAGTAGAGTAACTTATTTCCAGTAACTGCCATTTGACAATATCAATAACAGTCATAGAGTAGTCGTAAAACGAGGCCACAAATTGATGCCATTCATCAATGTTGTAACAACGTTGAGGATCGTCCAATAATGATTGATATTTTTGGCAAATCTCATTGACCTGAATCTCTTCTGTTGAAATTGGGTTTGGCGCATTGCTTTCATTTAATGATTCTGATAGTGAAGTGTCGATGGTGGTTTCTGGGGAATCTGCATATTGCATAGCATATTCGTATGCCTCACGTAATGCTTTAAAACCCTCAGGATCAGTTTCCGGATGATATTTTGGTAATTTTGCTCGATATGCCTGACGAATAACAGCTTTATCAGTAGTTTCTTCAATTCCTAATAGGTGCCAACATGTTTCTATCATGACCAATCATACTCCATTAATGATTCCGGTTTTTCCAATTCTTCAATATCAATAAACCAAGGTAAGCGATTACAGGGCGAGTCTTCATCAGTGTTTAATATCGACATTATATGAGTTCTGGATGATTTGGATAATTCATAACCTAAAATTTCTAAATTTTGGTTATCACCTAATGTTTTCCAGTAATGATAACCAACAAACCAACCAGCAAAATATTGTTTCCAGGTTTTATAATAATATTGTGAACGCAAGGCCATACGAGAAAAAATCCATAAAGCTTCTTGTTCAGTAATATATTTATTAGTAATGCCATTACGTAAAATATAACCCATGCGAGCATAATCCCAAGCTCGAATGCCACCCACACCACATTCAGAAAAAGTTTGTTCTACCAGTGTCAGCAGTACATTTTGGTAATCATTTTGTGATTGACAATATGCTAACCATTTATATTCAGGTAAACGGTCATACATAAAATAGTAATGTGATAATGCGGTAGCATGGCCATCATCAATCATACCGAAAACCCGATCGAACAGATTTTCGCGAGAGCTAATTCCCCAATCTTTTGACATATCGACAAACTCATCTTCAGGGAATATGCAAGGCCCGGTATAACTGGCACCACATTCTTTATTTAGTGCTACCATTGGCGCAGACAAACCGTATAGCCAATCGATATAATTTTGATCCATATTAATAATCCATTAACATCCTATATACTATTTAGTATTAAAAGATAGCAGAATTTATCAAGAAAAAGAAGCTGTTAACTTATGTGAGAAAACACATAGTAGGAAAATATAATTGATTTTTGCCTAAAATTATTAATGCGATTGTAGCTATAAATTACAAAACTATTTTGCAAATCAATTTCTACAAGGCATAATAAAAAGTGATACTTTTAAGTATCTACTCATAACTGAGCAATAATTAATAAGGAGTTAGAATGAAAAAAGTTGCCTTAGCTGCGATGTTAATGTCGAGTATATTAATGTTGCAAGGTTGTGTTGCCGCGGTGATTGGAGCCGGAGCGGGAGCCACAGCTAAAGTTGCAACAGATCCCCGAACTGCTGGGACTCAGGTTGATGATACCACATTAAATTCACGCATAAGTATGCAATTAAAGGATAATGGCACTAGCTTTATCGGTTCACGCATTTCTGTGAGTACTTATGATGGTAATGCCCTTTTGGTTGGGCAAGCTAATAGTGAACAAAGCGAGAAAGCTGAAAGCTTAACTCGTGAAGTTGACGGGGTGAAAAAAGTATTTAATCAAATTAGAATGGGTGAACCAGTTAGTGCTATGACTATTACTAATGATGCTTGGATCACTACCAAAGTTAAATCTCAACTAATTCTAGATGCCCAAACGAAAGCGCGTAATATTAAAGTTGTAACTGAAAATAGTGAAGTATTTTTAATTGGTATTGTCACCCCGGAAGAAGGCAAAATTGCAGCTAGCTTAGCTAGTAAAGTTAAAGGTGTGAAAAAAGTTATCACACTATTTACTTCTATAGAATAAACACAGTCAATAAAGAAGAAGGATAATATTCTTTCTTTTTTATTGATACTGACTATGCCACTGCTTGTATTCGTTCAATTATTTTGGTTATTCCCTGTAAACGGGATTGACTTAATTCGTCGGTAATTTGCAGCTGACTTAGTATTGCTTGAAAATTAATAGCATGAATTTGTTGAGCAGTTTTATTATTAGCAATGATGATTAAAACTGCCAGTAATCCTTTTACAATACGCCCCTCACTATCGCCCATGAAGATAAAAGTATTATCCGTTTGTTTTTGAAAGCTAAGCCAGACGCGATTTTCACAACCATCAATTTGGTTATCTTCGGTCTTTTGATCATCAGGAAAGGCTGGTAGTTGTTTGGATAACAAAATTAATTGACGGTACCTTTCTTGCCAATTATGTTGTTGTGAAAATAATTCCAATAAGCTTTGCTCTGTTGGCATAATATTACCTTTGGATATTTAGTTGTTTGTCAAGATGTTTCCTGAGAACTATACGTTTCAGTATAAAACTATGTCAATATTGCTATTGCGTTTTGTATAGCTTCAATTAGTTTATCAACATCTTGTTGGTTATTATAAGGCATTAGTGAAATACGAATCACGCCATGACAACCAAGTTTTTGCATCAGAGGTTGTGCACAAAGCTCGCCAGTACGAATAGCTATTTTCTGTTCACCGAGCAAAATTGCCAGATCATTGTGGTGAATATTTTTAATATTGAAACTAATAATTGGGCTATTATCGACACTATAAAATTCAATATCAGTTATCTTCATTAATTGTGATTTAGTGTAATTAGCTAGTTGTTCTGTATAGCGATCGGCTTGTTTAACATCCCAATTTCTTAACCAATCAAGTGTAGCTGCAAAACCAATAATCCCGGCAATATTAGGGGTGCCAGCTTCAAATTTATAGGGTAGATCTGCCGGTTGAAAATCACTAAAGGAAGCAGTCTTTAACATTTTACCACCGCCTTGCCAGACACTCATTTGCTTAAGTAATAGTTGTTTACCATATAAAACCCCTAGCCCTGTCGGACCATATAGTTTATGTGCCGAAAAAGCATAAAAATCGATATCGAGTTGTTTAACATCTAAACAATGATGGACAATGCCTTGAGCACCATCTACCACCAAAACTGCGTTATATTGATGGGTAATTTGACTTATTGTGGCTAAATCAGGGCAAAATCCGGTAACATTCGACATTTGAGTAATAGCAACAATTTTGGTGCGACTAGAGATAAGTGCTGATAATTCATCAATATTTGATGACCATTTAATTACTTTAGCTCCTGTTTGCTGCGCCACAATTAACCAAGGCAATAAGTTACTATGATGTTCAAGTTCGCTAACAATAATCTCATCATTAGGTTTTAATATGGTACGAGCATAACTTTGTGCGACGATGTTAATGGATTCGGTTGTTCCTCGGGTCCAAATAATCTCACTATTGTCATTAGCGTGAATAAAATCAGCCACATATTGCCTAGCTTTATCGATACTTGCTGTGACTTGCAAGGCATCATGATGTAAGCTGCGCTGAGCAGTTGCGGTACTGTGAGCATAGTATTCATGCGTTGCTGCTATCATGGCTTGCGGTTTCAACGCAGTAGCCGCGGAGTCAAGATAAACACTTTGATCGTTTATGGCTGGGAAGTTGCTCCTAAATTTTTCCGGATTATAGTGTTTATTGTGTGAGTTCAAGTCCAGCAATACCATTCCAGTAACCATTACAGTCTCGTTTTTGTTCAATGTGTAGTGGGTGGGTTCCATCTTCATTCGCTTTGAATTGTCTAACAATATCAAGGGTTTCAAGACCCAACGGCGAGATCCTAACAATATCCACTAACCCTTTCATGTCTTTAAGATTATTACCTAAGTTGTAGCAATAACCACTTTGTGTCTGAATACCGTTCAAGACAAATACTTTTTGTTGTTCTTGTGAGAATACTTCACGCCCAACAGGGTATTTAATGCAGCAGGTTTCACACTTATCTTTAGGCCTATCTTCTGAACGAGCAGTGAAGCAACGCGCAGAATAAGCTAAGGGTAAATAACCGTAACTAAACACCTCAACTTCAAATTTACGTTCAATATTCAGGCTAGCAAACTGCTTGAGCACATTAGTTAACCAGTCGCGTGAAAGTTCAACTGGCATGCACCAACGCACCATACCTTGTTTTTGCAATAATTTTAAAGTTAAGGCGTTATAGCAATTAATTGCCGGCCCAGCAACAAAGGGTAGCTTATTATCGTGAGCGATATTGATTGCCGCCAGATCATTGGCTTCAACTAAAAATTCGCCATTATTTACCAATTGGCGTAAATCATTAAGTTCAGATGGTGCCTCAAGCAAGGCCAGGGTTGACAGTACCACTTGTTTACCTGATTTAGCTATCTCTTTAGCTAAATCTAGCCAGTTGGGGACTTTCATTTCCCGGCGTTTGGTACAAACAGTTTCTCCCATATAGATAATATCTGCTTCACTGTTTGTTGCTGCATGATAAAAAGCTTCGGTTTCTATTTTAGGCCAGTAGTAAAGCACTGGTCCTAAGGCGTATTTCATTATTTTGCTCACTATAGTTATTTAGGTTAGATCATAGTTAATTTATTGATTTATAGCTCTATTTACTAACGTTAATAAGGGAATAATAGATATTATGTCTTTCGATTATTGCCATTTACGGTGATAAGCCCCTAAGGTAGTCTGCGTTCCTTCTGACATAGATCCCAAGGTGTCCATCCAATTTTTTTCAGCTTGGTATGCTTGTGGATTAGCCTTATACCGATCAATGGCTTGTCGCCACACTTTGGTAACTTGTTCTACATAAGCTGGGCTGCGTTGCCTGCCTTCAATTTTTACTGATGCAATATTAGCAGCAAAAAGTTCAGGTAATAGTTCAATTGTATTTAAACTGGTAGGTTCTTCGATAGGGTGATATAGTTCATCACCAACAAAATAGCGACCTTTACATAAAGTTGGGTAGCCAGCATTTTCACCTTTTTTATGGCAATCAATTAATACGTTATTTAAGCGAGATTCTAGCCCTTTTTCGGTTTCCTCCCAACGTACAAATTTGGCTGGTGAACAAGCACCAACAGTATTTGGTGATTCACCAGTTAAATAGGATGATAAATAACAACGTCCTTCGGCCATAATGCAAAGGCTACCAAAGGCAAATACCTCAAGTGGAACCGGTGAAACTTGTGATAATTGTTTTACTTGGTGCATTGAGAGGACTCGTGGTAATACAATCCGATGTACCCTAAAATTATTATGGTAAAACTTAATTGATTCTTCGTTAGTTGACGAAGCTTGGACGGAAACATGGCGCTCAAGATCAGGATATTTTTCTGCAGCATAATCAAGCATTGCTAGATCAGCAATAATTAACGCATCTGCACCAATATCAGCGGCGGTGTCAACTGCATATCGCCAACGTTCAAAATTTTCAGGATGTGCAAAAGTATTAATGGCAATATGTAATTTTCTACCATGTTTATGAACATAATCAGCGGCTTCAATTAATCGCTTTTCATTAAAGTTTAAACCAGCAAAATGGCGCGCATTAGTGTCATCTTTTAAACCAATATAAACAGCATCTGCACCGTTATCAATTGCAACTTTAAGCGACGGCAATGAACCGGCAGGACAAAGAAGTTCCATAATAATTTGCACTCCAATTTGGTATTCAATACGCTGCGTATTATGCAATAATTCCTTGATTAATGCGAATAGAAACAGTTTATCTATTTGATAAGTAAATTTTTAGTAATCTAGTTAGTAAAGCAGTTTAATTAAATTACTCGTAAGTTTATATGTTTTCTATAATTATAAATCATATAACAAATTTTAAGGCATCTTATACCAATACAACATAAACTAGCAAAAAGTCTGTAAAAGCTTTATACTAGCGCCAATTTTTAATATGACAAGTATCATATTGAATAAAACCGTTCTTTAACATTATCAATTGGAAAAAAATTATGCATCCGATGCTAAATATTGCTATTCGTGCTGCTCGTAAAGCAGGTAATGTCGCCATTAAGGCTTATGAAAATCCTAGTTCAATCGAAATTGACACCAAAGGCGCTAACGATTTTGCCACTAATGTAGATCGTGCTGCTGAAGCCTTAATTATTGAAACAATTAAAAAAGCTTACCCAGATCACACTATTATTGCCGAAGAAAGTGGCCTAGCCAAAGGTAATGATAGTGATACACAATGGATAATTGATCCAATTGATGGTACCACTAATTTTATTAGGAATATCCCACATTTTGCCGTTTCTATCGCAGTGCGAGTGAAAGGTAAAACTGAAGCTGCTGTGGTCTATAACCCAATGAGTAATGAACTTTTCACTGCTGTAAGAGGGCAAGGCGCACAACTTAATGGTTACCGTATTCGCGTTAGTAATGCTAAAGACTTAGATGGAAGTGTTTTGGCAACCGCTTTTCCATTTAAATTAAAACAATATAGTGAAAGCTATTTTGCAGTATTACAGAAATTATTTGCTAAATGTGGCGATTTTCGTCGAGCGGGGGCAGGTGCTTTAGATCTAGCTTATGTAGCAGCTGGTCGGTTAGATGGTTTTTTCGAAATTGGTTTAAAACCATGGGACATTGCTGGTGGTGAACTTATTTTACGTGAAGCTGGTGGGGTAATTACGGATTTTGCTGGTGGTAATAACTATATGGTTTCTGGAAATGTTGTAGCTGGCAATCCTAAAGTAGTAAAAGAGCTATTAATTGCTACTCAAAATGAATGGCCTGAAAAATTACGTAATTAATTTATATAGATATATAAATAAAAATGTGAAAACATCCACAAACACAGGGCACCCTTGTAGGGTTCCCTACCGCATAGGCTTATCATAGTTTTTGATTCCCTGTTTGCTTCAATCCATTTTTCTTTTCTTCTGGTGTCATCATGATTTTACCTCCTAAATGCTTCGGTAACTTCTAGCATATCTTCATAACTCAAGGTAAGCCAATCAATGGGCAGTGTTGGAAGTTTTATGTATCCTTGCAATTTTATAAAACATAATTAATATAATTATGATACGTGTTGTTTTAAATTTAGGATGAATTAAAAATGCTTGGTTGGTCAGTGAGTATAAGAAACGAAACAAAAGATCAAACTATTGCCTATTGGATTACAACGGGAAACCCCCACGAATGGATTAAAAGTCTTATAGAGCAAGGGGAAACCTCTTACGAATCAGGTCAAAACGAATACAGCCAAACACACAGAACCACAGCAAAATCGGTCAGGAAATTTTTCTGGCATGCAAAATATAACATTAGTGATTTAGATATTTATGAATTGGTTAGATTTGATATGAAAGTGATTAATTTAAGTGATGATGGCGACATTATTGTTATTAGTACGTTAGATCAGTCTTAAATTCGAGAGGGGGAAAAGGAATAAATCTAAATCCTTAGAGGAATGGTTAAAATTAATAAGCGTTTATATTTTAGTTGTTCTGGTTGTCCTTTAGGGTTAAATTCACAGGGGGTCTACTGTTGAATATATCACAGACAGGGCTAATTAGTTTTGCTTTAATTGCTTGTATTGGTTTAATTCCTACCTTTGTTTGGCTTACGATGGGTACCGCTCAAGCAATCAGTAATGCTCCTAAAAAGTTTTATAGTATTCTAGTTATTGCATGGATTTTAACTTTTGTTTCTTACCTGTTTTTTATATGTGTCTTGCTTAGTAATTGGTATAAATAAAATGAGCATACTATATCAGTAAGTTAGCTGAATCTAGTTAAGATTGGTCAGTTATCGCAACCATTGAACAATTAACTTCCAACCCTTGTTTTGTTAAGCAGTGACTCCCCCATTTATACATCGCTTCTAAAACTGGTTTAATACTTCTGCCAAAATCGGTTAATGAATATTCAACTTTTGGTGGTACAACTGGGAAAACTTTTCTGCTTATCAAACCATTGGCTTCAAGTTCACGTAATTGCTGAGTTAGCATTTTAGGTGTTGCACATGGAATTTCCCTATGTAATTGAGAAAATCTTAAAGCGATTGTCGTCATTAGTTTCCATAAAATTAAAGATTTATATTTGCCCCCAATCATGTTTATTGTTGTTTCAACCGGACAATGGGTAATAGAAAGATCACTCTGGTTTGGTTTAACAGCTGTAAACGAATTACTATTCATTGAGATGCCTCATAGTATCTTTTTGGTAAGTATATATCAAAAAAGTGCATTCTTGTTAATACAATAATTAGTATTAGAATGTTTGTTAGTTATATTATTAAGATGAAGAAAACTGTACATTCTTTGTGATATTTAATAAATATAAGGTGCATCAATTCTAGCTATTAAAATAATAGTACACTTTGCTAGCAAATGATTTCTTATCATGTAGGATATACAAAAACTAACAACACCAATAATTAAAGGATGCGTTAAATGAAAACAGTCGAATATAATTTTTTTGTTGAAGATATGAGCTGCGCATCATGCGTTAGCCGTGTTGAAAAGGCTCTAAAAAAGATTGATGGTGTGATTGATGTTAGTGTTAATTTTGCTACAGAAAAGGCAACGGTAGCAGCTAACACAAATGTTAAGTTAGAAACTTTAATGGCGGCAGTAGACAAAGCAGGTTATCATGCGGTTAAAATTACTGATCAAGAAACTCATGCCAAAGATACTGATAAACAAGCATCACTTTGGCCAATTGTTATATCAGTAATATTAGCTATTCCTTTTGTATTGCCAATGCTATTAGAACCATTTGGTTTACATTTGATGATGCCAGCTTGGTTACAACTTATTCTTGCCTCAATAGTTCAATTTGGCTTAGGGGCAAAATTTTACCGTAGTGGCTTTAAGTCAGCGATAGCATTATCCGGTAATATGGATTTACTAGTTGCGATTGGTACTAGTGCTGCTTATGGATTATCGGTTTATCAACTGATCAAGGGTGATTATAATCACCTTTATTTTGAGTCATCTGTAGTTATTATTACGTTGATTTTGATCGGTAAGTGGTTAGAGTCAAGGGCTAAACATCAAACTACCCAAGCAATTGAGGCGCTTTCTGCGTTACGACCAGAAATGGCTTTAGTCAGACGAAATGAACAAGAAATAACTATACCTATTAACCAAGTACAAGTTGATGATGTTGTAGTAATTAAACCTGGTGAAAGAATACCTGTTGATGGTGTGATTATTGAAGGATCATCAAGTAGTGATGAATCAATGCTTACTGGTGAGAGCTTTCCAGTTAATAAAACTATTAATGATAGAGTAACAGGTGGTGCCATCAATGGTGAAGGTTTGATTATAGTTAAAACTACCGCAGTTCTAGCTGATTCTACTTTATCTAAAATCATTGGAATGGTTGAGTCAGCTCAAGCCAAAAAAGCACCAATCCAAAGAATTGTTGATCGTATATCTGCTATTTTTGTACCAGTAATTCTATTGATTGCACTTATTACGTTAGTTGGCTGGGGCTTGTTTACTCATGATTGGCAACAAGCATTATTACATGCAGTGGCAGTGTTAGTTATTGCTTGCCCGTGTGCATTAGGTTTAGCAACGCCAACCGCTATCATGGTAGGTACTGGGGTTGCAGCTCGTCATGGTATTTTAATTAAAGATGCTGAGGCGTTAGAAACTCTACATAATATAAATACTGTTGCATTTGATAAAACTGGTACACTCACTGTAGGAAAACCTGAATTAGTCGAAATGGATATTATTGGCAGTGATACGCCAGAACAAATCTTATCAATAGCAGCTTCAATGCAGGCCGGTAGTGAACATCCATTAGCCAAAGCTATTTTGGCCAAAGCTAAACAATATAGTTATGCACAAAATATTACTTCTATAGCAGGTTCCGGAGTGATGGCAACACTTGATAATACTGAATATTATCTAGGAAGCTTAAGGTGGATGAAATCACTTAATGCTTATTTTGTAGATATGGATGATAAAATCAATGCGTTTACACAAAAAGGTTATACCATTTCATTATTAGCTAAACAACAATCAGAAGATAATGTAGTAATATTAGCCTTATTCGGTTTTGCTGATGTGATAAAAGATGAAGCCAAAACTGCTATCCAAGCTTTACATCAACTGCAGGTAAAAACAGTAATGTTAACTGGTGATAACCAAAATGCTGCTAATTATGTTGGCCAGCAGTTGGGGCTTGACGAAGTGATCGCTGAAGTACTACCTCAAGATAAAGCTAATTATATTTATCAATTGCAAAAAAATAATGAACGTAATAACGCTAATAAAGTTGCCATGGTGGGTGATGGTATTAATGATGCCCCAGCTTTGGCGGCAGCAGATATTGGTATTGCAATGGGAACGGGCACGGATGTGGCAATGCATGCCTCAAGTATTACTTTAATGCGCGGTAATTTATTTTTAATTGCTGATGCGATTGATATCTCACGCCGAACCTATAATAAAATTAAGCAGAATTTATTTTGGGCCTTTTTCTATAATTTAATTGGGATTCCGCTAGCGGCATTAGGTTTCTTGAATCCGATGATTGCGGGTGCGGCAATGGCATTAAGTAGTGTAAGTGTGGTAACAAATGCACTATTACTTAAACGTTGGCAAGCTAGATCTTAAGTTTAAGAAAACAGTAGCAATGCTTTTTTAACTTTCATATCAATAAAGGAGAACAATATTGTTCTCCTTTATTATTTTTAGTATATCAAAATAGTTATTCATCAATTATATTTGTATAAAGTTGATTTCAGTACCTTTACCTTGTTCTGTCACAAATATACCAACAGCAATGATCAGTTGTTCATTATAATAAATCAATGGAATACGGGTTCGTTGCCAAGGTGGAATATGATGTTCTTGCCAAAGTTTTTTTATTGAACGAGAACCTTGCCGGTTAACAATCTGGAATTGACCTTGAGCATGAAATCGAACAGTGACTTGTTCATTAGCAAGAGGTAAGCGACACGCTAAATCCATATGATAATCAACTTGTAGTTGCCCTAAATTATCAGGTAAGACTAGCGGAGATTGCAAATCCCAATTCAGTATTTCATGTTCAATTTCTTGATATATCGGCAGTAAATAAAGTTGGTTTTGATAGCGACGGATTTGCCGATTATGTAACAAAAATTTGGGATTAGCATCTGCTTTGGCTAAAGCGACAGTTTGCCAAATTAAGATAATTTGTTGGCGCGTAGGCATGTTAATTTGTTGCGATTTAAACCACATGCGCAAAATTGCATTGCGTTTATATTCAGAATAATCAAGTAGAGGCGTAATTGTTAGTTGCCCTTGTTTGCCAATTAGTTGACGGAAATCTGTTTGTAAAAGTTCCTCGATAAGCTGTTGCTGTTGCTGGCATAGTTCAGCGCTGCGCGCTACCATTTGTGAAAAATGTGACCAACGATGATTAAGAATGGGTAGAACATTTAATCTTAAAAAATTACGATCATAATGATCATCTTGATTACTTTCGTCTTCAATCCAAGTTAATTTATATTTGGTAGCATAATCCTCAATTTGTTGGCGGGTAATGGTTAATAAAGGTCGAAGATGTTGTTTATTTTCTTGTGGCATAGCCGCAAGTCCAGCAGGACCACTGCCGCGTTTTAAGGCTAAAAAGAAGGTCTCACATTGATCATCTAAATGTTGAGCAGTGCATAATGTTTCATTATGGTTTAGATGTTTAAAGATAGCTTGGTAACGAGCCTTTCTAGCTTGTTCTTCAATATTACCCGCTTTAGCGTTAAGTTTTACCTTTTCAATAATTAATGGTACCTGCCATTTTTGGCACTGTTGATGACAATGCTCAGCCCAATAATTGGCATTTTGACTTAAGCCATGGTGAATATAAATAGCTCTAAGTTGTAAGTCAGGCATGTAATGCTGCTTGAGTTGTACCAGCCCATGTAAGAGTACCGATGAATCCACGCCACCACTAAAGGCAATTAACAGCGATTGTCTACCCTTAAGGCTATGCAAAATTGTTTGTATAATTGTTTCATCGATAATTTGATCTTGTTGGTTTATCATTATTAGTCCGACTATACTAATGTTTGTAAGGCATTAACTTTATTTTTATGTAATTTTATACGATTGAGACCAGCGGCAAGATCAGCTATTAAATCATCAGGATCTTCAAGACCAATATGGAGCCGAATTAACGTTCCGGTAAAATTAACGCCAGATATTGGTCTAATTTTAGCAAGTTCTTCTGGTTGATTGGCTAAGATTAATGATTCAAATCCACCCCAAGAATAAGCCATAGAAAAGTAAGTGAGATTATCTAAAAAATCGGATAATTGAACGTCACTAAGGTGTTCTTTGAGTACAAAAGAAAATAGGCCACTGGCTCCAGTAAAATCACGTATAAAAAATTCATGACCTTTGCAGCTTTTTAGTGCCGGATGATTCACGGTAGCAACTTTTGGATGATCAGCTAACCATTGAGCGACTTTTATGCCACTTTCATGATGTTGCTTCAATCTTATTGCTAAAGTACGTAATCCACGTGCAGCCATATAGGCGGTGTCGGCATCACACATTTGCCCCATTAAATAACAACGTTCACGGAGTGTATCCCAACAACGTTCATTCGCTACTGCAGTGCCTATCATGGCATCAGAATGACCAACTAAATATTTGGTGCCAGCCTGGATTGATATGTCAATATCATGTTCGAGTGCTTTAAATAATACACCCGCTCCCCAAGTATTATCCATCATAATGACGATGTTGGGGTTAACACTGCGAATGGCTTTAACAATAGCAGGGACATCATGAACTTCCATTGTAATTGAACTTGGTGATTCAAGGAAGACTACTTTTGTATTTGGTTTAATCTGCTGGCTAATATAACGTCCGATTAAGGGCGAAAAGTAATCCGTTTCCACACCAAAATCTTTTAAAATATGTTGGCAAAATTCTTGAGTGGGTTCATAAGCAGCTTCGGAAACAAGAATATGATCACCTGATTTTACGAATGCTAAAATCGCATTAGCAATAGCTGCAGCGCCACAAGGAAAGAGATAGCAACCTACGCCACCTTCAATTTCGATCATGGCATCTTGTAAAGCAAAATGAGTTAATGTGCCTCGGCGACCATAAAATAGTGCTCCTTTGGTACGATTTTCAGCAGCTTCTTTTTTGGCTTCAATAGTGTCAAAAACTAATGAAGAAGCTCGTTGAATTATCGAATTAACGGCACCTTGGGTGTAACGCTTTTTACGTCCGGCATTAACTAATTTGGTTGATAATGACATGATGAATCCTTTGGTACTTAGTAAATTTTAATAACAGTTAGCATAGCATGCTGTTAAAATAGAAAAAAATAAATTTTGTTAATTATGGTTTGTCGATAATGCTAATCATACAACTTGCTGATCTAAATAATGCTAGCGTGGATTTTTCTGTTTTATCTCCCCAAATTATTGATGCAGCAGATAAATTAAATGATCACCGCAAAAAACAATTTTTAGTTTGTCGGTCAATATTGGCAAGTTTACTTAAACGTTATTGTGCTATTCCTATATTACCCGATATCATTATTGGGGATAACAACCGTCCTTGTTTTTTAGAACCAAAATTGCCTGATTTCAATATTAGTCATAGTCAAAATAAGGTAGCAGTGGCGGTTTCATTGACGGGAAAAGTTGGATTAGATATTGAAGTTGCACGAGAGCGGAGGAATTATCTTAATGTAGCCGAAAATTTTTTTTATGAAGATGAATATCAATGGATAATTAAGCAACCTGACAAATTATCAGCTTTTTGGCAGTTGTGGACATTAAAAGAGTCAGCACTAAAATTATACGCTAAAGGTGTTTGGCAAATTAAGTCAGTTAATGTTGATATAGATAACGGTATAATTAGTGCACCTTTTGCTGAACACTTTTATCATCAATATTATCAAATTAAAGATGTTCACCTTGCCGTTAACAGTAATATTCCAATAAGCAAATGTGAATTACTAGTATAATTGAAGCTAATTTATTATTTTTTAATTACTTTATGTTTTTAGTTTATACTCATTCAAATAGGTACGTTGGATAGGCGCATTTTAATATTGTTCAAGTAATTAAATGAGATATATTTGTTGTAGAATTTTTTTGTTCTTTTCATCTAACTGATATTCTTCAGCTAACCAATTATCAACTGTGCCATAATGCTCTTTTATTGCAGTAATAGCAGCTAATAAATAGTCTTTTTTGGCGGCAAAAATTAGTCTACGATTTTCTAGTTTATCAGGATTTAATTTATATTTTTCTTTTTCTTTATATTGGTTTAATAACCATTCCCGATAGTTGGCTAATAGCTGTTCGGTAAGTAAATAATCTTGCATAATATTATCTTCACTCACTCCTAATGCAAATAGGATTAACGCCACGCCAACTCCGGTACGATCTTTACCCACGGCACAATGTTGTACTAAAGGTTTACCATCAGCACTAAGTAAAATAGAGGTGAGTTTTTGATAAGCGGGATTATTAAATGGTAACTTTTGATATAGTTTTATCATAAAATCGAATGGGGAACGTTTTTTTAGAATTTTATTATCATCTTCCAAGTCACTGGTTAAACTAGCGGTAACCTCATTATTCAAAGGGTTGGCAGGAACATTAATATAATTGGCATTATGCCATAGCCTATCTGGGAAGTGTTCAATTTCTTTTTGATCTCGATAATCGATCACATAATGTAGTTTTAATTGATTAGCTAAAAATTCACCTTCGCTAGGTGTAATATGCGCAAAGGTCCCAGCTCTGTATAACATTCCCGGTCGAATTTGGTAACCATCTATGGTTTTGATTCCTCCCAAATCCCGGAAATTGACTCCATTTTTTATTGGTACCACTGTCATTGCTTATCCTTAATAATTCTTAACTTCGCTTGCTATATTAACATGTTTCTGATTAAATTTAATTCATTGTTTATCATTATTGAGGTTCTATATTATGTCGATGTTATCTATTTTGCTTTCAGATAAACCTGCTCCATTACAATGGGGGAAGGGAGCTTTATTGAGTTTTTTGGATGATACAATTACTATTCACTACAAACCAGAACACCGTTTAGGTGCTATTCAACGAGCTGGACGCAAATTAGATAATCAAGGTATCAATTCAGTCAAATTAGGTGGTGAGAATTGGGATTTAGAAGCCTGTTGGCATTTTTGGTTAGGTTATCGGAATGCTAAAAAAAGCACTAAAATAACTTGGGCAAAACTTAGTAGTAAAGATAAACAAGAATTAAAACATCGTTTGGCCATTATTGATTGGTGTCGTGATATTGTTAATCAACCGGCAGAAACATTAAGTCCACTTGAACTGGCTACTCAAAGTGCAAACTTAATTAACTCCTATACAAAGGATGTCACCTATAAAATTATTTCGGGTGATGCCTTAAAAGAACATGACTATATGGGAATTTATACGGTAGGGAAAGGTTCGGATAGACCAGCGGCTTTACTTGAGCTTGATTATAATCCAACTAAAAATTCGAAAACTCCGGTTACTGTTTGTTTAGTTGGTAAGGGAATTACTTTTGATTCGGGTGGCTACAGTTTAAAACCAAGTAGTTTTATGGAGTCGATGCGTGCTGATATGGGAGGAGCAGCATTAGTTACCGGGGCGTTAGCACTTGCGATTGCCAGAGGAGTAAATCATCGAATTAAATTGTATTTATGTTGCGCTGATAATTTAGTTAGTGGTAATGCATTTAAGTTAGGTGACATTATTCGTTATCGTAATGGTAAGACAGTAGAAGTTGATAATACTGATGCTGAAGGACGTCTAGTGTTAGCTGATGGCTTAATTTGTGCTGATAATGACAAGCCGCATTATATTATTGATTGTGCTACCCTAACCGGTGCTGCTAAAATCGCTGTAGGTAATGATTATCAGTCATTATTATCGTTTGATGATACATTTGCTAGCCTATTACTAGCTAGTAGTGAAATTGAACATGAAGCTTTTTGGCGTTTGCCATTAGCCGAATTCCATCGCTCTCAGTTTCCTTCAGCCTTTGCTGATATAGCCAATTCAGGTCTACCAAATACGGCAGGAGCAAGTACAGCGGCAGCATTTTTGTCGCATTTTATTAAAAATTATGCGCAAAATTGGTTACATATTGATTGTTCTGCAACATTTCGTAAAAGTTCCACAGCTTTATGGGCTACCGGAGCAACAGGTATCGGTATTAGGACTATAGCTAATTTGATTGGCAAACTGAAATAAAAAACCACTTGGAAAAGTGGTTTTTAGGGGGAAAAAATATCAACAAGAATTTAATTATTTGTTGTCGATAACGACAGCTTTCTTGATATAAATAGGCTCAACAGGTACATTTTGGTGTGGGCCTACTCTTTTAGTCGGTACATTAACGATTTTATCAACTACATCCATTCCTTTAATAACTTTTCCAAACACTGCATAACCATAGCTTTCGGGAGATTTATAATTGAGTGCATTATTATCAACTACGTTAATAAAGAATTGGCTAGTTGCACTATCAATAGCACTTGTTCTTGCCATAGCAATAGTACCACGATCATTTTTTAGACCATTATTAGCCTCATTTTTGATTGGTGGATTATTTTCTTTGAATTTTAATTGATCATCGGCACCACCACCTTGAATCATAAAGCCTGGTATTACACGATGGAAAGTTAGATTTTCGTAGAAACCATTGTTTACATAATCAAGAAAATTTTTGGTACTTATTGGTGCATGCTCACTGTCTAATTCTATTTCTATATCGCCCATACTGGTTTGTAACAATACTTTGGTATCAGCTATAGCTGCAGTGGAAAGCATAATTAAAAATAAACTTATAAATAACGTTTTGATTCTTTTCATTTTTAAAATCCTCGACCAAATTTATTGGCAGATTATACCGAAAATTAAATTAATTTAAATAACAATATGCAAAATTAAGTAAAATTTTGTATACCAGATCGTAATTTTATTTACTGGTGATATAAAAATATTGCTAGATAAGTACATTATAGTTGAATCTATTTATGATAATTAACTGACGTTAATAATTTATGCGCTGTATGTTATGTAATATGCCATTATATTTACCTAATCATGGTATTTGTAATCAATGTATAAAAAACTTACCTAAGTTGGATAAAGTCTGCTATCGGTGTGGTTTACCTCATTCTTTGGTAACTGATATTTGTTATCGTTGTCGTGAAAAAAAGCCTTATTGGGATGATCTTGTTGCTGCCTCAGATTATATTAATCCATTAAAAAAATTGATTCATCATTTAAAATTCAATCAGAGGATTGAAGTACAACTGGCTCTTGCCAGATTAATGTTTTTAGCATGGTATAAAAGAAGAGAAGCTATGGGCATTAGTAAACCGGATTTAGTCACATGTGTGCCACTACATCATATTCGCTATTGGTCGCGGGGATTTAATCAAGCTCAATTATTGGCTAAACCAATAGCTAAATGGTTAAATCGAGATTTTGCACCTTATTTATTAGGTCGAAAGTCTCAAGCTGTAGATCAAAAGAATTTATCACTAGAACAGCGGTCGTTTAATGTTGAAAAGCTGTTTATTTGTAAACAAAATATAGCTAATAAATCAGTCATGCTTATTGATGATATTGTTACATCTGGTAATACTATTAATGCTATTAGTAAGCAATTAAAAAATCGTGGAGCAATCAGAGTACAAATTATTTGTTTATGCCGTACAGTATTGTAAAATCTTAAACAGACCCTATAATAACCAACAAGGTTAGTCAACTATTATTATAAATGATGTGCGGTATTATTTATACCAAATTGCATCAGAGTGAGGGGCTTATGTCTATAATTACCATTTCCGAATCAGCTCAACAGCATTTTAAGAAATTACTTGCTAATCAACCGGATGGTACACAGATTCGCGTCTTTGTAATTAATCCCGGTACGCCAAGTGCTGAATGTGGTGTTTCATACTGCCCAGCTGATACTATTGAAGATAATGATATCGAGGAAAAACAATCATCTGGATTTTCAGTTTATATTGATGAGATTAGTGCACCATTTTTAGAAGAAACGGTAATTGACTATGTTACTGATGAACTAGGCTCTCAATTAACATTAAAAGCACCAAATTCAAAAATGAAAAAAGTTGCTGATGATGCTCCTTTAATAGAGCGTGTTAATTATGTGATTCAAGCACAAGTGAATCCACAATTAGCAAGTCATGGAGGTCATGTTAGTTTGATTGAATTGACCGAAGATAATTATGTAGTGTTACAATTTGGTGGTGGTTGTAATGGTTGTTCAATGGTAGATTATACCTTGAAAGAAGGAATCGAAAAGCAATTATTAGCCGAGTTTCCAGAGCTTGCGGGTGTTAAAGATGTTACGGAACACCAAGCAGGAAGTCACTCTTATTACTAAAATAATTTTTATTTTATTCTTGCTTATTATGGTGATTAAGTCATAATCGCATGATGTTTTTCAGTTCACTATAAGATGGGGTTTTATGAATCAAGTTAGTATTATTTCAGATCTTATCGTTTGGATTGAGAAAAATCTGGAGCAGCCGTTATCTATCGATAATGTGGCGCTAAAATCTGGCTATTCAAAATGGCATCTGCAACGGATGTTTAAAGAAGTAACTGGTCAAGTATTAGGTACATATATTCGTCATCGACGTTTAACTTATGCGGCGCTATCTTTACGCATGACCAGCAAACCTATTTTAGATATAGCCATGCAGTATCGTTTCGATTCCCAACAAACGTTTACGCGGTCATTTAAAAAACAGTTTAATGAAACTCCAGCTAGCTATAGGCGAGCAGAGTTTTGGGATCCTACCGGATTAACACCAGCAATTGATTTAAATAAAAACCATCTTGCGTTACCCGAGCCAACTTTTGTTGATATGCCAAAGCAAAGATTTTGGGGAATTACTTATAAAAATAATTGTAATTTAAGTAGATTGTTGGATGAAGAAAATAATTTAAGAGTACAATTCTTTCATAACTATTTGTCTCGATATTCTAATAAAAAAGAACAATTACCCGATAAGATTTATGCTTTTAGCCGAATTTTAAAAAGTAATGATAATGCTAATGAACAAGAATTACTTTATACAATTGCTTTAGATCACAATAATGATCTTGAATATATTGAAGAAATTACCAGTGAAGGTGGGTTATATTTGTGTTTTAAATATATAGGTTCACTTGATAATTTTAAAGATTTTATTTCTCAGGTACATCTGGCAGCAATGCCAGCTTTAAAGGTTCGTTTACGGGTAGGCAGTATAATTGAAATTCATCATAACCGTCACGATGAGACGGTTGAATCGGTTAAAGATGTTCAATGTATGGAATGTGATTATTGTGTTCCTGTAGTAACAGAAGATGAAGTTAATCTTCATTAAGATCTGTAATCTTAAATACAAATTTATTCATCATTCAATTTTAATAAAGTCTTTTCTAACCAAGTTTTAAATTCTGGTGTGGCTTCTTTTAAACTATTTGATCCCCGGGTTACTGTTGCTATACCTATCCCTAGTTGTTCTTTAAGTTGACGTTGATTAATTGAACCATCAAGTAATGAGTGAATAATTTTCACTCGTGTGATTAAAGCTTCCCTTTCATCAGCCGTCATGAGCAGTTTTAACATATCAATTGCATAACCATCATTAAATGCTTGGTGTAAGATTGCTATTGTTTGTTGCCATTGTTCAGTTTTCATTTTAAATACCATTAATATTGTCGTTCGAATTCATTTTTAGAAAGAATATTAGTGTTTGGTTGCCCTAAAATTATTTGATAAATATAAGCGTAAACTAGTACATTTTTGACATAGTTGCGCGTTTCTGTAAAAGGAATGCTATCAATAAAAGCGATAACATCAAGCTTACCATCACTGGTGTTAAGCCAACGTTTTACTCGGTTAGGTCCAGCGTTATATGCAGCAGAAGCTAGAATACGATTATTATCATTTAGTAGGTATAAATTATTTAAAAAATAAGTACCTAATTGTATGTTTATTTGAGGGTCAAATAATTGTGACGGTGAGTAATAAGTCACAGAACTAACTTTTTTTGCTGTTTCTTTTGCTGTTGCTGGCATTAATTGCATTAAACCACTAGCACCAGTAGGTGATTGTACGCTGGAGTCAAATGCACTTTCTTGACGAGAAATGGCTAATGCATAGGATAAAGGAATTGCTTTATCATTTAATGCTTGAATATAGAAATCATTATACATAATAGGTAAACGTTCAGTCCAATTATCCCATAACTTGCCGACAATTGTTGCTTGGATGCTAAGATCCCCCCAACCTTTTTGGTAAGCATATTTGGCCAAATTTAAGTATTCATTGTTGGCTGTATGGTTATTTAACATATAGCGCCATTCACGATTAGACTCAGCTAACATGCCCCAATATCGTAATTCAGCAATTCTTTGTATAACTGGTTTATTTTCATATTTATCTTTTAAGTTAGTAAATTCGGTTTTTGAAATATTAGTTGATTGATTATTAAGTGAATAGGGTTTATTCAATTGCTGAGCACTAACCATGCCATAAAAACCGCGATTATTTGTTAGTGTTTGTAAAATAGTATTAGCTTCATTTTTTTGATTATTATTGATTAACACTTGTGCTTGCCAATATTGCCAATCTTCTTTTGTCTTTGCTTCAGAAGGTAGTAGATCCAACCAATAACTGATATCCGTATAATTATTTTCGCTAATTGCCAAACGAATGCGTTTTTCAATTAATGTAGTATCGTGGCTTTTAGCAATATAATCATCGCGCCATTTAATTTGATCGTTAGTTACTGAATCATTAAAGTAACTATTGGCTAAACTTTTTTGCAATAAACTTTGTTCAGTTTCATTTAATGTTTGTTGTTTAATTAATTGTGGTAACAAGGAGGCAGCTAGATTCATATCTGCTTTAACTAAACGAGGAAAAGATGCTATAACAATTTTTTTAGTAAATGGGCTAGGGGTTATATTCTTCGAAAAATCAGCTAGTTTTCGCGGATTATCTAATAAAGCTAATAAATTAGCTTTGGTGGTTTTGTAGTCGGATTCTAATAAATTAGTTAGATGACGAGCTAGCCTTAAATTGTTTGTTTCAAAGGCTAATTCTGTACGCAGTAATATCAAATTAGCCGTTCGATTACCTGCTTGAGCCCAGGCATCTAATAATGGATCGCATTCTGAAGGCAGTTCTTTACCTGTCCTCCATAATTCGTCAATAGTACTAAAAGCAGATTCATTATCACCTTGCTGTAATAATGCATAGTTATATCGACAAGTTGATATCATAGAGTTGTCTTTAGGAAACGCAACAATTGAATTCCAATCTTGGCGATTGGTTAATTCGGTTAAGTAAGCTTGAATAAGTGATGAAGTTAAAGGAAATTCATTATATTCATTAACAAAATTGCTTACTATTTGTGGTTGAAGCATTGTCAGGTTTTTTTGAAAAAATTGAACGGCTACATAAGGATATAGAGAATAACTCTTTAAGGAGTTAAGTAATGTTTGTTGTTCATCAAAATTCATTGATTGATAGGAGTTAAGCCATTTTTGATAATTTACTCGTAGATCTTGTTGAGAATAACTTGCTAAACTATTTCTTGAAAAAAAGAATAGCCCTATTATCAAAAAATAACGTAAAACTAATTTCATCCTTAAACTCCTGTATCAAATTAGTTTATTAGATTAGCATATTATGTTATTGCTCGTCGATGAAGAACTATAGTTTAATTCCTACTAAAATGCTCAACTAAATACTTGACTAAACTAAGAGGATATATACAATATTAACTATCAATAATTGAGGGATATGATTAATGAAGTTAACATCAAAAGGGCGATATGCAGTAACTGCAATGCTGGATGTTGCATTACATTCTAATGCCGGTCCAGTATCACTTGCCGATATTTCAGTGCGTCAGGAAATCTCTCTCTCTTATCTTGAACAATTGTTTGCCCGATTACGGAAAAATGGCTTAGTTATGAGCGTAAGGGGTCCTGGTGGTGGTTATGTACTCAGCCGAAGCATGGATCAAATTGCGATTAGTTCTATTGTTAAAGCAGTAAATGAAAATGTACATGCAACAAAATGTAATGGAGAAAAGGGTTGCCAAGGCGGTGTAAAATGTTTAACCCATTCTCTATGGAATGACCTAAGCGATCGTATAGATGATTTTTTAACCAGTATTACCTTAAGTGAATTAGTTAATAACAAAGAAGTTAAAGCGGTAGCTGATAGACAAACCAATTTACAGCGCGTTAGAGTTAATTAATAAAAGAAAAATATAAAGTTTTTAATTTGGAGCAATTAATGAAATTACCTATTTATATGGATTATGCAGCGACTACTCCAGTAGATCCAAGAGTTGCTGAAAAAATGATGCAATATCTAACTCCAGATGGGATTTTTGGTAATCCGGCCTCTCGATCACATAAATTTGGTTGGCAAGCAGAAGAAGCCGTCGATATAGCACGTAATCAAATTGCTGATCTGATTGGTGCAGATTCTCGAGAAATAGTGTTTACATCAGGTGCAACAGAAGCTGATAACCTTGCTATCAAAGGTGCTGCTCATTTTAATCAAGCAAAAGGTAAGCATATTATTACCTGCAAAACGGAACATAAAGCTGTACTGGATACTTGCCGTCAATTAGAGCGTGAAGGATATGAGGTTACTTATTTAGCACCAGAATCAAACGGTATAATTGATCTCGCTAAATTAGCGGCTGTAATGCGCCCAGATACAACAGTTGTATCAATTATGCACGTAAATAATGAAACTGGAGTGGTTCAAGACATTGAAAAAATAGGTGAAATGTGTCGGCAAAGAAAAATTGTTTTCCATGTTGATGCGACCCAAAGTGTTGGTAAATTACCAATAGATCTTACTAAATTAAAAGTTGATTTAATGTCTTTTTCAGGTCATAAGATCTATGGTCCTAAAGGTATTGGTGGTCTTTATGTAAGGCGTAAGCCTCGAGTACGTATTGAAGCTCAAATGCATGGTGGTGGACATGAAAGAGGCATGCGTTCAGGTACTTTACCAGTTCATCAAATTGTAGGTATGGGTGAAGCTTATCGTATTGCTAAAGAAGAAATGGCAACAGAAATGCCACGTTTATTGGCTTTGAAAAACCGCTTATGGAATGGCTTAAAAGATATTGAAGAAGTTTATCTTAATGGTTCTTTAGAGCATAGTGCACCAAATATTATTAATATTAGCTTTGCTTATATTGAAGGTGAATCATTGATGATGGCACTAAAAGATTTAGCTGTGTCATCGGGATCTGCTTGTACATCTGCTAGTTTAGAACCTTCTTATGTTTTGCGAGCATTAGGCCTTAATGATGAGTTGGCTCATAGTTCAATTCGTTTTTCCTTTGGTCGTTTTAGTACTGAAGAAGAAGTCGATTATGTTATTAAACTAATTAAAAATTCTATAGGTAAATTAAGAGATTTATCCCCAATTTGGGAAATGTTTAAACAAGGCGTTGATCTAACTAAAATCAAATGGTCTGCACATTAAAATTAGGAGTAAATTATGGCGTATAGTGAAAAGGTTGTTGATCATTATGAAAATCCTCGTAATGTAGGTTCTTTTGATCAAAATGATCCTAATGTGGGTAGTGGCATGGTGGGTGCACCTGCGTGTGGTGATGTTATGCGCTTACAAATCAAAGTGAATGATGATGGGATTATTGAAGATGCTAAGTTTAAGACTTATGGATGTGGTAGTGCAATTGCATCGAGCTCACTGGTGACTGAATGGATAAAAGGTAAGTCTTTAGATGAAGCTGAAGCGATAAAAAATACCGATATTGCTAAAGAACTTGCTTTACCACCTGTTAAAATTCATTGTTCAATTTTGGCTGAAGATGCAATCAAAGCTGCAATTGAAGATTATAAAACTAAAAAAGGACAACACTAATGGCAATTACCTTAACCAGTAGTGCAGCTAATCGTGTTCAATCTTTTTTAGCTAATCGAGGTAAAGGAGTCGGTCTTCGATTAGGAGTTAAGACATCGGGTTGTTCTGGCATGGCTTATGTTTTAGAGTTTGCCGATACCATCAATGATGAAGATAGTGTATTTGAAGATAAAAATGTCAAAGTGATTGTTGATAAAAAAAGTTTAGTTTACATTGATGGAACTGAACTTGATTTTGTTAAAGAGGGATTAAACGAAGGTTTCAAATTTAATAATCCCAATGCACAAAATGAATGTGGTTGCGGCGAAAGCTTTAATGTTTAATTGGATCTATTATCATGACTAATTACTTTGAGCTATTTGAATTACCTACTCAATTACCTGTTGATACCACAATATTGACCAAACATTATCAGCAATTGCAAAGGCAATACCATCCAGATAATTTTGCTTCCGTAAATGATAATGAAAAAGTCTTAATCATTCAGAAATCAGCAATGATTAATGATGCATATAAAATATTAAAGAATCCTATTACAGCAGCAGAATATTTTTTATCTCTCCAAGGTTTTGACGTTTCAACAGAACAGAATATTATCCATGATGCTGATTTTTTACTGGAACAATTTTCTCTACGTGAGAGGCTTGATAATATAGAAAATCAGGATGATTTTGATTTATTAGATGATTTTCATGCTGAAATTGTTGAATGTAGAAAAAATGTTTATGATCAATTATTGCAATATATTAAAGAGCAAGATTGGAAAGCTGCACTTAATCACATCTATAAAATTCGTTATCTCAACAGATTAATTGAACAAATTGAAAAGATACAAGAAAAGCAGTTTGCTTTATAATTTGAGATAAATAAATGTCAATTAGAGATATATTACATGGTACTTTTACAGATCAGTGAACCCGGACAAACACCAGCCCCTCATCAACGTCGTTTAGCAATAGGCATTGATCTAGGAACAACTAACTCATTAGTTGCAACTGTACGTAGTGGAAAAAGCGAAGTTTTAGCTGATTTAGAAGATGAACCATTATTACCTTCAGTTGTACATTATGGGCGCGACCATGATGACAATCTTATTGTTACTGTTGGGAAAAATGCTAAAATTAATTCAGCTAAAGATCCACAGAATACTGTTAGTTCAATCAAACGACTCATGGGTAGAAGTTTATCTGATCTTGATCTATCCCAGTTCCCTTATTCATTTTCGCAAAGTGAAAATGGTGTACCTTTGCTTAATTTACCTAATGATCAAGTTAATCCAGTACAGGTTTCCTCAGAAATTTTATTGGCACTAGTTAATCGAGCTAAAGAGGCATTAACTGGCGAAATTGATGGTGCAGTGATTACTGTTCCTGCCTATTTTGATGATGCTCAACGGCAAGCAACTAAGGATGCAGCTAAATTAGCTGGACTACATGTATTACGTCTTTTAAATGAACCAACATCAGCAGCTATTGCTTATGGTTTAGACTCCGGTAAAGAAGGGGTAATTGCAGTTTATGATCTAGGTGGTGGGACATTTGATATTTCTATTTTGCGTTTACATAAAGGTGTATTTGAAGTTTTAGCAACTAGTGGCGATTCTGCACTTGGTGGTGATGATTTTGATCGCTTGCTTGCAGACTACATAAAATTAGAATTGGGAATTGATAATAATACCGATCCTTTTCTTAATCAGACAATCATTAATCAAGCTGTTAATGCAAAAATTGCCTTAAGTAATCAAGATTCCGTTTTATTTAATCTTGATAATCAATCATTGGTAATAACTCGAAAGCAATTTGAAAAGTTAATCGAACCGTTGGTAAAAAAAACTTTAGCTGTGTGTCGAAGAGCGCTAAAAGATGCCAATATTAGTATTCATGAAGTAGTGGAAGTTGTCATGGTTGGAGGGTCTACCCGAGTACCGTTAGTTCGCCAGTTAGTGGGGAATTATTTCCAAGCAGAACCTCTAACTTCTATTGATCCCGACAAAGTGGTTGCGATTGGTGCTGCCATACAAGCAGATATCTTGGTCGGTAATAAACCTGATTCTGATATGTTATTGCTAGATGTAATTCCCTTATCTTTAGGAATTGAAACTATGGGGGAACTGGTTGAAAAAATTATTCCTCGTAATAGTACTATTCCATGCGCAAGAGCTCAAGAGTTTACAACATTTAAAGATGGTCAAACCGCGATGTTAATCCATGTTTTACAAGGTGAGCGAGAAAGTGTTGCTGATTGCCGATCATTAGCAAAATTCACTTTGCATGGAATACCTCCTATGTCTGCTGGAGCAGCTCATATTAGAGTCACCTTTCAAGTTGATGCTGATGGTTTATTAAGCGTTACTGCTATGGAGAAATCGACGGGAATTGAAGCTGCAATTCAGGTTAAACCATCTTATGGGCTAACGGATAATGAAATTGCTAGTATGATTCAAGATTCAATAAATTATGCTGAACAAGATAAGCAATCTAGACTACTTACAGAACAAAAAGTTGAAGCAGCAAGAGTACTTGAAAGTTTGCAAAGTGCTTTAGATAAAGATGCAGATTTATTAAATGAACAACAACTTAATCAAATTTTAGTTGCTAAGCATCAGTTAGAGGCAGCTAGTCATGCGAACAATAGTTACGAAATTGAAAAACAAATTAAAATTGTTGATAACGTTACTCAAGAATTCGCAGCAAAGCGTATGGATCGATCTATTCGTGAAGCATTAGCTGGTCATAAGGTTGATGATATTTAATTAACGGGATTATTATGCCAAAAATTACTTTTTTACCCAATGCTGATCTTTGCCCAGAAGGGAAAGTTGTTGAGGCAGAGGAAGGGGAATCTATTTTAGAAGTCGCGTTACGCAATGATATTGAAATTGAACATGCTTGTGAAATGTCCTGTGCTTGCTCAACATGTCATTGTATTGTTCGAAAAGGTTTTGATTCTTTAGAAGAAAGCGATGAACAAGAAGATGATATGCTTGATAAAGCATGGGGTGTTGAACCTCAGAGCCGTTTAAGTTGCCAAGCTCGCGTTACTGATGAAGATCTTGAAGTTGAAATTCCAAGATATAGCTTAAATCATGCCAAAGAAGATCATTAATGCCACATTAAAGTGGGTTTATTTTTATAATTTAACTATGTATTTTATTAATTTTTTATTTTAGTAATCTTACTGTGATAATAATCATATTTTCTTACTAATATTGTTACCTAGTTTTTAACTCTATTATCATAAAACAGATGACTTAACTTGCCAAATTAGCTTCAGAAATAGCTCTCCATTATTGCAATATCCGATAAGTTATATTATAAACTTACTCCGTAAAAATGCGAAAATCACAATCATGTGTTCGCACAGTATTAGTAAGGAGAATTTATGGATGCATTTAGAGGATTTATTGCTATTGCAGTATTACTTTTAGTTGCTTATATTTTTTCGAAAAATCGTCGGAAAATAAATGTACGGACAGTTGGGTCTGCATTATTACTTCAATTTGTGCTTGGTGGATTGATGTTATTTATTCCTGCTGGGCGTTGGTGTGTTGAAGTTGCAGCAAAAGGTATTACTGATTTAGTTTCATTTGCGAATGCTGGTGCTGCATTTGTTTTTGGCGGATTAGTAGGTCCAAAAATGGGTGAACTTTTTGGTGACGGAGCTTTTGTGTTTGCTCTAAATGTTATTCCATCTATTATTTTTGTTACCGCTTTAATTTCCCTTTTATACTATATTGGATTTATGAAATGGTTTATCCATATTTTAGGTACTTTGTTTCAAAAACTATTAGGTGTAAGTAAAGTTGAAGCCTTTGTTGCGGTAACAACAATGATTCTTGGACAAAATGAAATTCCGGCCGCGGTTAAACCATTTATTAATAAGATGAATACCAATGAACTATTTACTGCAATGTGTAGTGGTATGGCTTCGATAGCTGGTTCTATGCTAATTGCATATGCGGGATTTGGTGTACCATTGGAATATTTACTAGCTGCATCGTTAATGGCAATCCCTGGCGGTATATTATTTGCACGTATTTTAAGCCCGGCAACAGAGGAATCTAGAGTAGAATTTAAAGAAATGTCTTTTGGTGATAAAAAAGCTGCGAGTATTATTGAAGCAGTTTCTACAGGTGCTATGGTTGGCTTAAAGATCGGTGTTGGTGTTGCTACTGTGGTTATGACATTTGTTGCATTAATTGCTTTAATTAATGGTCTTTTAGGTGGTATTGGTAATTGGTTCGGCTGGGAATCATTAAGTCTACAAGGTATTTTGGGTTATGTGTTTTCTCCATTAGCTTATGTAATGGGGATTGGTTGGGATGATGCAACACTAGTAGGTGGTTTGATTGGTGAAAAATTAGCAATTAATGAATTTGTTGCTTATGCAGATTTATCTCATCATATGGCCTCATTAGATACAAAATCGGTTGCAATTATTTCATTTGCATTATGTGGTTTTGCTAATTTTGGTTCTATTGGTGTTATTGTTGGTGCATTTGGGGCAATATGTCCAGAACGAATTTCTGAAATTGCCAAATTAGGAGTCAGAGCTTTATTGGCGGCAACACTATCTAATTTAATGAGTGCAACTATTGCCGGAATATTTATAGGATTTACTCTTTAACTATTATTTTTAAACGTTGAACATTATCAATAAAGCTAATGGTGAAACCAATAGCTTTATTGATAATTACTGTATAATGATCATATATAAATGAATCAATATTTATTATATAAGAGTATATATCCAAAAAATTTTTAGTATCATTGTAATTATTTAATTACTCCTTGCAAAAACTAATAATTTACGTATAATTAACCGCACTTTGCTTATTGGTCTTCCTTAAGTAAATGCGTACGAAGATATAAGCAATAGTTAAATATATTGAATTATATCAACAATACTCCCGATTTGGGGGTTACGAAAAAGAACGGATTACACTCTCCTGTCAATCGAAACAGGATAAGAGGAGTAGTCTTTTGTTATAACTTTTAAATAGTGGAGCTCTGGTCTCATGTCGAACCAAAGAATCCGTATTCGGTTAAAAGCGTTTGATCATCGTTTGATTGATCAATCAACTGCTGAAATTGTAGAAACTGCGAAGCGCACTGGTGCGCAGGTTCGTGGTCCTATTCCATTACCGACACGCAAAGAGCGTTTCACCGTATTGATTTCTCCGCATGTTAATAAAGATGCGCGTGATCAGTATGAGATTCGCACTCATAAACGTCTAGTTGATATTGTTGAACCAACTGAAAAAACAGTTGATGCTTTAATGCGTCTAGATCTTGCTGCCGGTGTTGATGTGCAGATCAGTTTAGGTTAGTCCTAGGCTGAATGATTGAGAGGTTTAAACAATGATTGGTTTAATCGGTCGTAAAGTGGGAATGACACGAATTTTCACCGAAGAAGGTGTTTCTATTCCTGTCACCGTAGTTGAAGTTCAAAGCAACCGTGTTACTCAAGTTAAAACTCTTGAGAATGATGGTTATCAAGCAATTCAGGTTACTACTGGTAGCAAAAAAGCAAACCGTGTAAACAAACCTGAAGCAGGTCATTTCGCTAAGGCTGGCGTTGAAGCTGGTCGTGGTCTATGGGAATTCCGTTTTGAAAATGGTGAATTTACTGTAGGTCAAAGCATTAACGTTGATATTTTTACTGACGTTAAAAAAGTTGATGTTACTGGAACATCTAAGGGTAAAGGTTTTGCTGGCGTAACTAAACGTTGGAACTTCCGTACTCAAGATGCAACACATGGTAACTCTTTGGCACACCGTGGTCATGGTTCTATTGGTCAAAATCAGACTCCAGGTAAAGTGTTCAAAGGTCGTAAAATGGCTGGTCACCTAGGTAATGAACGTGTAACCGTTCAAAACTTAGATATTGTACGTGTTGATGCAGAACGTAATCTTTTATTAATTAAAGGTGCAGTTCCAGGTGCAATCAATAGTGACGTAATTGTTAAACCGGCAATCAAGGCTTAACGTCGAGGAGATAGAGATGGAATTAGTAGTAAAAGACGCGCAAGCGCTTTCTGTTTCCGAAACTACCTTCGGACGTGAGTTTAATGAAGCGCTAGTTCACCAAGTAGTTGTTGCTTATGCAGCTGCAGCTCGTCAAGGTACTCGTGCACAAAAAACTCGTGCAGAAATCGCTGGTTCAGGTAAAAAACCATGGCGTCAAAAAGGTACAGGTCGCGCTCGATCAGGTTCTATTAAGAGCCCAATTTGGCGTAGTGGTGGTGTAACATTTGCAGCAAAACCACAAGATCATAGCCAAAAAGTTAACCGTAAAATGTATCGTGGTGCATTAAAGAGTATCTTCTCTGAATTAGTGCGTCAAGAACGTTTAATTGTGGTTGAAAATTTTACTGTTGAAGCACCTAAGACTAAATTATTAACTCAGAAATTAAATGAGATGAATCTTAATGATGTTCTTATTATTACTTCTGATGTTGATGAAAATCTTTTCTTAGCAGCAAGAAACTTATATAAAGTCGATGTGCGTGATGTAGCAGGTATTGATCCAGTTAGTTTGATTGCATTTGACAAAGTGCTTATCACTGTTGATGCTGTTAAACAAGTAGAGGAGAGATTAGCATGATTCGTGAAGAGCGTCTGCTTAAAGTCCTGCGAGCACCACATGTTTCTGAAAAAGCATCTATTTCAATGGAAAAAACAAATACATTAGTATTGAAAGTTGCTAAAGATGCTACTAAGAAAGAGATTAAAGCCGCAGTTGAACAGCTATTTGAAGTTAAAGTAGATGACGTTAATACTCTTATTATTAAAGGTAAAGTTAAACGTCGTGGTCAACAAATTGGTCGCCGTAGCGACTGGAAAAAAGCTTACGTTACTTTAGCTGAAGGTCAAAACTTAGACCTTGCTGGCGTCGCTGAGTAATTCGGAGGAGTAAGAACAATGGCAGTTGTTAAGTGTAAACCTACATCTCCGGGTCGTCGCCACGTTGTTAAAGTGGTTAACCCAGAGTTGCATAAAGGTAAGCCTTATGCACCGTTGCTTGATTCAAAAAGCAAAACTGGTGGTCGCAATAATAATGGTCGAATCACTACCCGTCATATTGGTGGTGGTCATAAACAACATTATCGTATTGTCGACTTTAAGCGTAATAAAGATGGTATTCCAGCAGTTGTTGAACGTTTGGAATATGATCCAAACCGTAGTGCAAATATTGCATTGGTTTTATATAAAGACGGTGAACGTCGTTATATTTTAGCGCCTAAAGGCTTAAAAGCAGGTGATCAGATCCAATCTGGTATTGATGCATCAATAAAAACAGGTAACTGTTTACCTATGCGTAATATTCCAGTCGGTTCTACCGTACATAATATTGAAATGAAACCAGGTAAAGGCGGTCAACTTGCTCGCTCTGCTGGTAGTTATGTGCAAATCGTTGCGCGTGATGGTGCGTATGTAACATTGCGTTTGCGTTCAGGTGAAATGCGTAAAGTATTATCAGATTGCCGTGCCACTATTGGTGAAGTTGGTAATTCAGAACATATGCTTCGCGTGTTAGGTAAAGCGGGTGCAACGCGTTGGCGTGGTATTCGTCCTACTGTTCGTGGTACAGCAATGAACCCGGTAGACCATCCACATGGTGGTGGTGAAGGTCGTAACTTTGGTAAACATCCTGTGTCTCCATGGGGTCAAAAAACCAAAGGATTGAAAACGCGTAGCAACAAACGTACTGATAAGTATATTGTTCGCCGTCGCAATAAGAAATAATTAATATAGAGGATTAGCTATGCCACGTTCTCTCAAGAAGGGTCCTTTTATTGACCTACACTTGCTGAAGAAGGTAGAGAAAGCGGTGGAAAGCGGGGACAAGAAACCAATTCGTACTTGGTCCCGTCGTTCAACGATCTTTCCTAACATGATCGGTTTGACCATCGCTGTCCATAATGGTCGTCAGCACGTTCCAGTTTATGTATCCGACGAAATGGTTGGACATAAATTGGGTGAATTCGCGCCGACTCGGACTTATCGCGGCCATGCGGCTGATAAGAAAGCTAAGAAGAAATAAGTAGGAGAAAGAGATGGAAACAATTGCAAAATATCGCCACGCTCGTTCTTCTGCACAGAAAGTTCGCTTAGTAGCAGATCTTGTTCGCGGTAAGAATGTGTCACAGGCACTAGATATTTTAACGTACACCAATAAAAAAGCGGCTGTACTGGTTAAAAAAGTATTAGAGTCTGCTATTGCTAACGCAGAGCATAACGATGGTGCTGATATTGATGATCTAAAAGTTGCGAAAATTTTCGTTGACGAAGGCCCAACCATGAAGCGAATTATGCCTCGTGCAAAAGGTCGTGCAGATCGAATTTTGAAGCGTACGAGTCACATTACCGTGATCGTCTCAGATCGCTAGTCTGGAGAATAGCAATGGGTCAAAAAGTAAATCCAAATGGTATCCGATTAGGTATTGTCAAACCTTGGACATCTACATGGTATTCGGGTACAAAGACATTCGCTGATAATTTAGAAAGTGATTTTAGAGTGCGTCAATTCTTAAATAAAGAATTAGCACAAGCGTCAATCTCTAAGATTGTGATCGATCGTTCAGCAGAAACTAACGTTCGCATTACTATTCATACTGCTCGTCCAGGCATTGTGATTGGTAAAAAAGGCGAAGATGTTGAAAAATTACGTAATGCCGTAGCTTCTATTGTCAATAAATACAAAGACAAAAGAGAGAAACGTGATGTTGCAGTACAAATTAATATTGCTGAAGTTCGTAAACCTGAACTTGATGCAAAATTAGTTGCTGATAGCATTACTTCTCAATTAGAACGCCGTGTTATGTTCCGTCGTGCAATGAAACGTGCGGTTCAAAACGCAATGAAAGCGGGTGCTAAAGGTATTAAAGTGGAAGTAAGTGGTCGTTTAGGCGGTGCAGAAATTGCCCGTAGCGAATGGTATCGTGAAGGTCGTGTTCCTTTACATACATTACGTGCTGATATCGACTATGGATTATCTGAAGCGTTAACTACCTACGGTATTATTGGTGTAAAAGTGTGGATCTTCAAAGGTGAGATCCTTGGTGGTATGGCTGCCGTTGAACAAGCAGAAAAACAACCTGCTGCTCAACCTAAAAAGCAGCGCAAAGGCCGAAAACAATAAGGAGCGTCGCTGATGTTACAACCAAAGCGTACAAAATTCCGTAAAATGCACAAGGGCCGCAATCGTGGTCTTGCTGTAAGTACTGATGTTAGTTTCGGTACATTCGGTCTTAAGGCTGTTGGTCGCGGTCGTTTGACTGCGCGCCAGATCGAAGCAGCACGTCGTGCAATGACTCGTGCAGTTAAGCGTCAAGGTAAAATCTGGATTCGAGTTTTCCCTGATAAACCAATTACTGAAAAACCACTTGAAGTGCGTATGGGTAAAGGTAAGGGTAACGTTGAATACTGGGTTGCACAGATTCAACCAGGTAAAGTCCTTTATGAAATGGACGGTGTACCGGAAGAAGTTGCTCGTGAAGCATTTGCGTTGGCAGCTGCAAAACTGCCAATTAAAACCACCTTTGTGATTAAGACGGTGATGTAAATGAAAGCAAAAGAGCTACGCGAAAAAAGCGTTGAAGAGTTAAATACTGAACTTCTTAATTTATTACGTGAGCAATTTAACTTACGTATGCAATTAGCTGGAGGACAGTTAACACAAACTCATATGTTGAAACAAGTGCGCCGTAATATAGCACGAGTTAAAACATTATTAACTGAAAAGGCGGGTGCGTAATATGACTACTGAAGTAAAAATTCGTACTCAGCAAGGTCGTGTTATTAGTGACAAAATGGATAAATCTATTACAGTTGCTATTGAACGTAAAGTGAAGCATCCGTTATATGGTAAGTTCATTAAACGTACGACTAAATTGCATGTACATGATGAAAACAATGAGTGTGGTATTGGTGATACTGTTGAAATTAAAGAGTGTCGTCCATTGTCAAAAACCAAATCTTGGACTCTTGTTCGCATCGTTGAAAAGGCAGTTATCTAATCAGTTTGATTAAAAACTGTACATAAAATCATAAACGGCTTAATTTAGCCGTTTATTTTATGCTATCCATTTTATTTGAGTGGTGTTATACTATGCGCCCTCACGTAAGTGGGTTTTGGTTGTCTATTCTTATCCATGGTAGTTGAGGTGGATGAAGGTAGATTAGACAATAATTTATTTATACGGAGCATTAAAATGATCCAAGAACAGACTAGGCTCGATGTTGCTGATAACTCTGGCGCACGTAGCGTAATGTGTATCAAGGTTCTCGGTGGATCGCATCGTCGTTATGCAGCAGTAGGTGATATCATCAAAGTTACCATTAAAGAAGCAATCCCACGTGGTAAAGTAAAAAAAGGTGATGTACTTAAAGCTGTTGTGGTGCGGACTCGAAAAGGTGTTCGTCGTCCTGATGGATCTGTCATTCGTTTCGATCGTAATGCTTGTGTTATTTTAAATAATAACAGTGAGCAACCGATTGGTACGCGTATTTTTGGACCGGTCACTCGTGAACTTCGTTCTGAGAAGTTTATGAAGATCATTTCATTAGCACCAGAAGTACTGTAAGGAGCGGGTAATGGCAGCGAAGATCCGTCGAGAAGATGAAGTTATCGTGTTAACTGGTAAAGATAAAGGTAAACGCGGTAAAGTAAAAAGTGTTTTGTCTACTGGTAAAGTGATTGTTGAAGGTATTAATTTGGTGAAAAAACACCAAAAACCAGTACCTGCATTAAATCAAGATGGTGGAATTGTTGAAAAAGAAGCGGCTATTAATGTTTCTAATGTAGCAATTTTTAACCCTAATACAGGCAAAGCAGATCGTGTAGGCTTTCGTTTTGAAGACGGTAAAAAAGTCCGTTTTTATAAGTCTACTAATGAATTAATCAATTAAGTAATTTGGAGTGTACGATGGCGAAACTGCATGATTACTACAAAGCACAGGTAGTAAATAAACTGCAAGAACAGTTTGGCTACAAATCTGTCATGCAAGTCCCTCGGATCGAAAAGATCACCTTGAATATGGGTGTGGGTGAAGCAATTACTGATAAAAAATTATTAGATAATGCGGTTGCAGATTTAGCTGCAATCAGTGGTCAAAAACCACTAGTCACTAAAGCACGCAAGTCAGTTGCTGGTTTTAAAATCCGTCAAGGGTATCCTATTGGTTGTAAAGTGACTTTACGTGGCGAACGTATGTGGGAGTTTTTTGAACGCCTAGTTTATATAGCACTTCCTCGAACTCGAGATTTTCGTGGTTTAAGCACAAAATCTTTTGATGGTCGTGGAAATTATAGTATGGGTGTTCGGGAACAAATCGTTTTCCCTGAAATCGATTATGATAAAGTTGATCGTGTTCGAGGTTTAGATATTACAATCACTACTTCTGCACAATCAGATGAAGAAGGCCGAGCTTTATTATCTGCCTTTAACTTCCCATTTCGTAAGTAAGGTAGGGCATAATGGCTAAACAATCAATGATTGAACGCGATAAGAAACGCGTAAAGCTAGCAGAAAAATATTTTGCAAAGCGTCAAGAATTAAAAGCGATTATCTCTGATCTTAATGCATCAGATGAAGATCGTTGGAATGCAGTGCTAAAATTGCAAACGCTTCCTCGTGATTCTAGTCCATCACGTCAACGTCGTCGTTGTCGTCAAACTGGTCGTCCTCATGGCGTCCTTCGTAAGTTTGGTTTAAGCCGTATTAAGGTTCGTGAATCTGCCATGCGTGGTGAGATTCCTGGTCTTAAAAAGGCAAGTTGGTAATCAGGGGAGTGTTATAGATGAGCATGCAAGATCCTATTGCAGATATGTTGACCCGTATTCGTAACGGTCAATCTGCGAATAAAGTTGCAGTCACCATGCCTTCCTCTAAGCTAAAAGTGGCAATCGCCAATGTGCTGAAAGAAGAAGGTTATATCGGGGACTATAAAGTTGTTGGTGACACTAAACCAGAATTGGAAATTACTTTAAAATATTTCCAAGGTAAGGCAGTAGTAGAAAGTATTAAACGTGTTAGCCGTCCAGGTTTACGTATTTATAAACGTAAAGATGAATTGCCAAAGGTAATGGCTGGATTGGGTATCGCGGTTATTTCTACTTCTAAAGGTGTTATGACTGATCGAGCAGCCCGCCAAGCAGGACTTGGTGGTGAAATTATCTGCTACGTAGCGTAAGGAGGAAAAGAATGTCTCGTGTTGCAAAAGCACATGTCGTTATTCCTGCTGGCGTAGAGGTAAAACTCAATGGTCAGGTAATTACGATTAAAGGTAAAAATGGCGAGTTAACTCGTTCTATTAATAATGCGGTTGTAATTAATCAAGAAGAAAAAAATATTAAATTTTCTCCTCGTGATGGTCATGCTGATGCTTGGGCGCAAGCAGGTACTGCACGTGCATTGATTAATGCAATGGTGGTTGGTGTTACTGAAGGTTTTACTAAAAAACTTCAGCTAGTAGGTGTCGGTTATCGAGCACAAGTTAAAGGTTCAACAATTGGTTTATCACTTGGATATTCACATCCAATTGAACATCAATTGCCTAAAGGTGTAACCGCTGAGTGTCCATCCCAAACTGAAATCGTTCTGAAAAGTGCTGATAAACAGTTAATTGGACAAGTTGCGGCAGATATCCGTGCTTATCGTCGTCCTGAACCTTATAAAGGTAAAGGTGTTCGTTACGCAGATGAAGTTGTGCGTACTAAAGAAGCTAAGAAAAAGTAAGGTAACACTATGGATAAGAAATCAGCTCGTATCCGTCGTGCAACTAAAGCGCGTCGCAAGATGCATGAACTACTTGCTACTCGTTTAGTAGTTCACCGTACTCCGCGTCATATTTATGCGCAGATTATCGCACCAAACGGATCAGAAGTACTGGCAGCGGCTTCTACGTTAGAAAAAGCTATCAGTGAAAGTTTAAAATACACCGGAAACAAAGATGCAGCAGCCGCAGTTGGTAAAGCAATAGCAGAACGCGCATTGGCGAAAGATATCAAAGAAGTTTCATTTGATCGTTCGGGTTTCCAATATCATGGTCGAGTTCAGGCGCTAGCAGATGCTGCTCGCGAAGCTGGCCTACAGTTCTAAGGTAGGAGTTAAAGATGTCAAACATCGAAAAACAAGCTGGTGAACTGCAGGAAAAATTAATCGCAGTTAACCGTGTTTCTAAAACCGTTAAAGGTGGCCGTATTTTTAGTTTTTCTGCACTAACCGTGGTTGGTGACGGTAATGGCCGTGTAGGTTTTGGATATGGTAAAGCACGTGAAGTGCCAGCAGCAATCCAAAAAGCAATGGAAAAAGCACGTCGCAATATGATTAACGTTGCTTTAAATAATGAAACTTTACAGCATCCTGTTAAAGGTGCTCATACGGGTTCTCGTGTTTATATGCAACCAGCATCAGAAGGTACAGGTATTATTGCCGGTGGTGCTATGCGTGCTGTGTTAGAAGTTGCTGGAGTTCGTAACGTTCTAGCTAAAGCTTATGGTTCTACTAACCCAATTAATGTGGTTCGTGCAACTATCGATGGCTTAGAAAATATGAAATCACCAGAAATGGTTGCTGCTAAGCGTGGTAAAACCGTCGAAGAAATTTTGGGGTAATTAGCCATGGCAAAGACAATTAAAATTACACAAACTCGTAGTTCTATTGGTCGTCTACCGAAGCATAAAGCAACGTTAGTAGGTCTAGGATTACGTCGTATTGGTCATACTGTTGAACGCGAGGATACTCCAGCAATCCGCGGTATGGTAAACCAAGTTTATTACATGGTTAAAGTAGAGGAGTAATAGTAATGCGATTAAATACTTTATCTCCTGCTGAAGGTTCAAAGCATGCACCTAAACGTCTAGGCCGAGGTATCGGTTCTGGATTAGGTAAAACTGGTACTCGTGGTGTTAAAGGTCAAAAATCTCGTTCAGGTGGCGGCGTACGTCGTGGCTTTGAAGGTGGGCAAATGCCTTTATACCGTCGTTTGCCTAAATTTGGTTTTACTTCTCGTAAAGCTTTAGTTACAGCTCAAGTTCGCCTTTCAGATCTTATGAAAGTTGAAGGTGATATTGTTGATCTAAATAGCTTAAAAGTTGCGAATGTGATTAATTCACAAATCGAATATGCAAAGATTATGTTATCTGGTGAAGTGACTAAACCAGTAACGATCCGAGGAATTCGAGTAACTAAAGGTGCTAAAGCTGCAATTGAAGCTGCTGGCGGAAAAATTGAGGAATAATTAGAAAGATGGCAAAGCAACCAGGATTAGATTTCCAAAGTACACGAGGTGGTAGCGGTGAGCTTAAAAGACGATTGATATTTGTGCTTTTAGCGCTTATTGTTTTCCGTCTTGGTTCTTACATTCCCGTTCCTGGTATTGATACTAAGGCGTTATCGGACTTACTAACACAAGCTTCATCAAATGGGATTGTGGGTATGTTCAATATGTTCTCTGGTGGTGCTTTAAGCCGTGCTTCAATTTTTGCATTAGGGATAATGCCTTATATTTCTTCATCAATTATTGTGCAGTTATTGACAGCAATTAGCCCTAAATTAGCAGAATTGAAGAAAGAAGGTGAATCAGGTCGTAAAAAAATCAGTCAGTACACCCGTTATGGTACATTAGCCATAGCTGTTGTTCAGGCTGTTGGGATTGCAACAGGTTTGCCAAAAATTCCAGGTTATGGTCACGTAGTGATTAATCCAGGTTTTTCTTTCTATTTTATCGCATCGGTTAGCTTAGTTACTGGCACTATGTTTCTTATGTGGTTAGGTGAACAGATCACTGAACGAGGCGTAGGTAATGGTATTTCTATCATTATCTTCGCTGGTATTGTAGCTGGTCTTCCTCATGCAATATATGAAACAATTGAACAAGCTCGTTCTGGTTCATTGCATCCGATTTTATTATTAGTTGTTGCAGCATTAGTAATTGGTGTAACTTACTTTGTTGTATTTGTAGAACGTGGTCAACGACGTATCGTAGTTAACTATGCACAAAGACAACAAGGTCGTCGTGTTTATGCAGCACAAAGTACACATTTACCATTAAAGATAAATATGGCAGGTGTTATACCTGCAATATTTGCCTCAACAATTGTTATGTTACCATCAATGATGGCTTCTTGGTTTCAAGGAGATGGTGAAGGGTGGAGATATATTATTGTTCTCATTGGGCAATACTTTTCACATGATCAGCCGTTATACATAATCTTTTTTGCGGCAGCGATTATTTTCTTTTGTTTCTTCTATACGGCATTGGTTTTCAATCCAAGAGAAACAGCTGATCAACTTAAAAAATCAGGCGCATTTATTCCAGGTATCCGTCCAGGTGAACAAACATCTAAGTATATAGATAAAGTGATGACTCGTTTAACACTAGTTGGCGCAATATATATTACTTTTGTATGTTTGGTACCAATGTTTATGACAAGCGCAATGAAAGTTCCAGTTCAATTTGGTGGAACCTCATTATTAATTGTGGTTGTGGTAATCATGGATTTTATGGCACAAGTACAGACTTTAATGATGCCAAATCGTTATGAGTCAGTGTTAAAGAAAGCGAATCTTAAAGGCTATGGCCGATAAGTAAGCAAGAAGTTACGGAGAAAAAAATGAAAGTTCGTGCTTCAGTCAAGAAATTATGCAGAAATTGTAAAATCATTAAACGTAATGGCATAGTTCGTGTTATTTGCGTTGAAGGTAAACATAAACAACGTCAAGGTTAATTAATTTAACTATAACGTTGAACTTTTGTATATTTTACTTGCCAAAGTATAGTAAAGCTGGCTAGAATAGCCAGCCTAAATTTATTTGTAAATCCACTGTTTGAGTATCCTGAAAACGGGCTTTTCAGTATAGTGGATTTGCTAAACTTTAAAAATAAAGGAGTGCATAGTGGCCCGTATAGCAGGCATTAACATTCCTGATCAACAACATGCAGTGATTGCATTACAAGCAATCTATGGTATTGGTAATACTCGTGCTAAGACTATTTGTGCTGAAGCCGGGGTTCCTGAACATGTTAAGATCAGAGAACTATCTGAAGATCAGATTGAAAAGTTACGTGAACAAGTCGCTAAATTTACTGTAGAAGGTGATTTACGTCGTGAAGTAACTATGAGTATCAAGCGTTTATTAGACCTTGGTTGTTATCGTGGCATGCGTCACCGTCGTGGACTTCCGGTTCGTGGTCAACGCACTAAGACTAACGCTCGTACCCGTAAGGGACCGCGTAAGCCAATCAAGAAATAATTGAGGTGATAAACAAATGGCAAAGACACCTGTTCGTACACGTAAACGTGTAAAAAAACAAGTTTCTGATGGTGTAGCTCATATTCATGCATCATTTAACAATACAATCGTGACCATTACTGATCGTCAAGGTAATGCGTTAGGTTGGGCAACCGCGGGTGGTTCTGGTTTCCGCGGCTCTCGTAAGTCAACTCCTTTTGCTGCTCAAGTAGCTGCAGAACGTTGTGCCGAGGCCGTAAAAGACTACGGAATTAAGAACTTAGAAGTTATGGTAAAAGGACCTGGTCCTGGTCGTGAGTCAACTATTCGCGCATTAAATGCAGCGGGTTATCGCATCACTAATATTACTGATGTTACTCCGATTCCTCATAACGGTTGTCGTCCACCAAAGAAACGTCGCGTTTAATTTCAATTAAACAGCGATTGTTTAGGATTATTGGAGAAATAAAATGGCAAGATATTTGGGACCAAAACTCAAATTAAGTCGTCGTGAGGGTACAGATTTATTCCTTAAGTCTGGTGTCCGAGCGGTTGATAGTAAATGTAAATTAGAACAAGCTCCTGGTCAACACGGTGCGCGTAAACCGCGCTTATCCGATTATGGTGTCCAGTTACGTGAGAAACAAAAAGTTAGACGTATTTATGGAATATTAGAACGTCAATTCCGTAATTACTATAAAAATGCAGCGCGTATTAAAGGCAATACAGGTGAAAACCTTCTTGCTCTTTTAGAACGACGCTTAGATAACGTTGTTTATCGTATGGGATTTGGTGCTACTCGCGCTGAAGCTCGTCAATTAGTTAGTCATAAAGCCGTTCTTGTTAATGGTCGTGTAGTAAATATTGCATCTTATCAGGTATCTCCTGAAGATGTTATTAGTGTTCGCGAAAAATCAAAAAAACAAGCACGTATTAAAGCCGCTTTAGAGTTAGCTGAACAACGTGAAAAACCAACATGGTTAGAAGTTGATGCTAGCAAAATGGAAGGTGTTTTTAAACGCTTACCAGAACGTTCAGATTTATCTGCTGACATCAACGAACATTTGATCGTCGAACTTTACTCTAAGTAAAGTTTAGCACTTAAGAGAGGACATAATGCAGGGTTCTGTAACAGAGTTTTTAAAACCTCACCTAGTTGATGTTGTTCAATACAGTCAAACTCACGCTAAAGTGACTTTAGAGCCACTAGAGCGTGGTTTTGGTCATACTTTAGGTAATGCACTACGCCGCATTCTATTATCATCAATGCCTGGTTATGCAGTAACTGAAGTTGAAATTGACGGTGTTCTGCATGAATACAGTACTAAAGAAGGCGTTCAAGAGGATGTACTAGATATTTTGCTTAATTTGAAAAAATTAGCTGTGCGTGTACATACTAAAGATGACGTTATGCTGACTTTAAATAAATCAGGGATTGGCGCAGTAACTGCATCTGATATTACTCATGATGGCGATGTAGAAATTGTTAATCCTGATTTAGTAATTTGTCATCTTACTGATGAAAACGCTTCAATTAATATGCGTATTCGTGTACAACGAGGACGTGGTTATGTCCCTGCTTCTGCTCGCGTTAAGTCAGAAGATGAAGATCGACCAATCGGTCGTCTATTAGTTGATGCATGCTATAGTCCTGTTGAGCGTATCGCATATTCTGTCGATGCGGCTCGTGTGGAACAACGTACAGATTTGGATAAGCTGGTTATCGATATGGAAACCAATGGTACTATCGATCCGGAAGAGTCTATCCGTCGTGCATCTACTATTTTGGCTGAACAACTTGAAGCTTTCGTTGATTTACGTGATGTACGTCAACCAGAAGTAAAAGAAGATAAACCGGAATTTGATCCTATTCTTCTACGTCCAGTAGATGATTTAGAATTAACTGTTCGGTCTGCTAATTGCTTAAAAGCAGAAGCAGTTCATTATATTGGTGATTTAGTCCAACGTACTGAAGTTGAGTTACTTAAAACCCCTAATCTTGGTAAAAAATCACTTACTGAAATTAAGGATGTACTCGCATCACGTGGTTTATCTTTAGGCATGCGCCTTGAGAACTGGCCACCTGCAAGTATTGTTGAAGACTAAAATAAAATTTATATAAGAAGGATAAAGTTATGCGCCATCGTAAAAGTGGTCGTCAACTGAACCGAAATAGCAGCCACCGTCAAGCAATGTTTCGTAACATGACTAGTTCACTTGTTGAACATGAAATCATAAAAACTACATTGCCAAAAGCAAAAGAGTTGCGTCGTGTTGTTGAACCGTTAATTACGCTAGCCAAAAGCGATAGCGTAGCTAATCGCCGTTTGGCTTTTGCACGTATCCGTGATAAAGATACAGTAAAAAAATTATTTTCTGATTTAGGACCACGTTTTGCTACCCGTCCTGGTGGTTATGTACGTATTTTAAAATGTGGTTTCCGTGACGGAGATAATGCTCCAATGGCTTATATTGAATTAGTTGATCGTCCTGCTGTAGAAGCAGAAACCGCAGCTGAATAATTATTAAATCATTGTTTATTAAAACCGGCATATATTGCCGGTTTTTTTATTGTATTGATTAACACTAGTATGCTCAAACAATCATAGTAATGTCATAATGGTCAATAGAGTAATTGTTAGTTTCAATTTCTTTAATAATCTAATAGTAGTAATTGCATTTATATATCAATAATATGGTTTAGTTTTGCTTGACGTTAGATCTTAATAGAAAAATAATTTAATAGTGCGGTGGTGGGGTTTCTTCAGTTAAGTTTGCAATATTAGATGGTTGGATAGATTGTAATTTTTGAGATAGCAACATTAATTGTTCTTTTAATTTACATACATCTACTTGTAGATTTGTTACCATTTGATTAAGTTCTTCAATCGTAATTTCTTGGAAGGCTATTTTAGTTTCTAAAAGTTCTAGCTGCTGTTTCATAAAAAATAGTTACATTAATTAGTTAATTATTCACTTATTGTAAGTAAAAAAAACTATTAAATCCATCCTCGTTCTGCAAAAGATACATATTCTCCCTTACCTATTACAATATGATCAAGTATGCGAATATCGATCAATTCACAAACTTGTTCAATTTTTTGAGTTAGATTACGATCTGCTTGACTAGGTTCAGATATTCCAGAAGGATGATTATGGGCTAAAATCAATGCGGCAGCATTATGTTGTAACGCTCGTCTGGCAATTTCTCGAGGATGAACTTCTACACAGTTATAAGTACCAATAAACATTTCTTCTGAAGTAATCACATGATTTTGATTATCTAAAAAAATAACCATGAAAATTTCACGATCTTTGTTTACTAATCGACTAGCTAAGTAGTGGTGGGTTAATGATGTTGAAGTTAATGAATTTGTATTAGTCATCTTTATTTTTAAATAACGATGAGCAAGTTCAACGACTGCTTGTAATTGCGTATATTTTGCTGTACCAAGCCCACGTATTTTACAAAAATCACTATGGTCGGCATTAATTAAATGATAGAAAGAACCAAATTCACTTAATAATCGCTGCGATAATTCCAAAACAGGTAAATTCCGTGTACCTGTACGTAAAAATAACGCTAATAATTCAGCATCACTTAATGTTTCAACACCAAATTTTAAAAGTTTTTCACGCGGCATCAATGCTGGGGTAGGTGATACCATAATAATTTTTCCAATTAGATTAAAAAAAGATTATTAATGGTATTATTGAAAAGGTAAAACGATATTTAAAAATGTTGCGAAGTATCTCTCAGAAGCATTAAAACATTTAAATATAAAAAAGAAAGCGCTGTCACAGCGCTTATCTTAACTAAATTAGTTACCAAAATTAATGACAACCACAACCACCATGTCCACCACCACAGCAACCGCTATTTTCATCATCTTCATCATGACCTCCACAACCGCAACCACCGTGGTCATGAGCTCCATGAATATGTCCATGAGCAATTTCTTCTTCAGTGGCATCACGAATATCAACAACCTCAACATTAAACAACAGATCTTGTCCGGCTAACATGTGATTGCCATCAATAGTAATTGTATCACCATCAATAGCTGTGATTTCAACCGGTAATGAACCATGTTCAGTATCAGCAAAAAAACGCATACCCACTTCAAGTTCATCAACACCGACAAAAACATCACGAGGAACATTTTGTACCAATGAATCATTAAAATCGCCATATGCATTAATTAGTTCAACATCAAATTTATCACCAATTTGGTGACCGTCTAATGCAGTTTCAAGATTTTGTAATAAATTACCTGCACCATGTAAGTATTTAAGAGGAGAAGCAGTTGTAGCCTCATCAACTAAAACTCCATCTTTTGTTCTAACTTGATATGCCAAGCTAACTACTTTATTTTTTGCTATTTTCATTTTTTCTCCGACAAACTATTACTAAGCAAACTAGGAGTAGATTTTAACGGAAAATGAAGCATAAGTATTCATAATTCTTTTATATAAAACCGATAAAATATAATTTAGACTGATAAATGGTACTTTATATATATACTTAATTAATTATACAATATGGTATAACCACTGGATTGGTTTTTTATCAAAATTTGTTTAATTCAATATACTATTAACCTGCTTTACCTGTTTATTATTTATTGAGGATTTTTATGTCGTACGATATGTTACAAACTTTAATAGGGCTGGCATTATATTTGTGGTTCCCTTTATGTACTATCTTTTTTATTTATCTTATTTGTCGAGTCAGAAGAAAAGTGTTAAAGCGTTGTAATGAAAAAGGTGGATCAGTTATTAGTATGTGTTTTATCTATTCGTTACCTTCACTATTTATCTATATCATTATTATTATTCCGGTTTTTTATATTAATCATTTAGGTAGTCAATATGATGTATGTATGAACATTGTTAGAGTGAACAAGATAACAACAGTAGATAATGAGTTCTTACAAGAAAGATGTGGAACTTTCGATTTACCTGAATTGATTCAAAAATCAAAGGCTGAAGTCAAAGTTGATAATTAAGTTCAGTTAAAATAGGGCTCTAAATTCATAAATTTAAATATGCATAATTGCAGCTGATTAATGTGTTTACTGCCCTTTTTTATCATAAAAAATCAGAAAATAGACCAATAAACAAGGCATCAAGATAATCATTGATGCCTTGTATTATTTTTAATAATACATGTTATTTAAGTTCTAATTCATTCATTGCTGCAATGCTAAATCCACCATCAACATGTACTACCTCTCCAGTGATACCTGAAGCTAAGTTTGAACATAAAAATGCAGCAGAATTGCCAACATCTTCAGTGGTTACTGTACGACGGATAGGGGTAACTGATTCGCAGTGAGATAACATCTTTTTAAAATCTTTAATACCAGATGCGGCTAGTGTACGAATTGGTCCTGCTGAAATGGCATTAACACGAATACCTTCAGGTCCCATTGCATTTGCCATGTATCGAACATTTGCCTCTAATGACGCTTTAGCTAGCCCCATTACGTTATAATTAGGGATCGCACGTTCAGCACCAAGATAAGAAAGAGTTAATAAAGCAGCATTTGGGTTTAGCATTGTTCGACATGCTTTCGCTAAAGCAACAAAACTATATGAGCTAATATCATGTGCAATTGAAAAACCTTCGCGAGTAACTGCATTAACATAATCACCATCTAATTGATCACTAGGGGCAAAAGCTATAGCATGTACAAATCCGTCAAATTTAGTCCAGACTTTTGCAAGCTCTGTAAACAAGTCTGTAATGCTTTCGTCATGTGCAACATCACAAGGTAGAACGATTTTAGAACCAAAATCAGCTGCAAATTCTTCAACACGGCCTTTTAATTTTTCACTTTGATAAGTAAAGGCTAATTCAGCGCCTTCACGATGCATTGATTGCGCGATACCGTAAGCAATAGAACGATTACTTGCAACACCCGTAACGAGTATACGTTTGCCTGTTAAAAATCCCATAAATTATTCCTCTAATGTTTTTTCTCTATCGTCTAGGATGATGACGATTATATGTTGATAAAGCCAACTTCGCTACCATAAATTTATTTATAGCCATCTTATTGTTATTAAAATTTCGCTAAAAAAACTGTTTACTATTCGAATAGTTTACTATAATAGTCAACTATTCATTGTTATTAATAGTGATATCATCATGGAAAATTTAGTTTGTTATAAAAAGTTACCTATCTGGAATGCAAAAACACTACCACAACCATTCTGTGAAAAACACAACACTCAAATTGGTACTTGGGCAAAGCTACAAATTATTGCGGGTAATTTAGATTTTGATATATTAACTTCAGAAGGTGAAATTGTTAATCGGCAACATTTTAACACTCAACATCAGCCACCATTTATAGCCCCACAGCAATGGCACCGTATTGCAGCGGTATCAGATGATCTTAGCTGCCAATTATCTTTTTATTGTTTACCTGAAGATTATACTAATAAAAAATATCAAATGACGAAAACACATTCTGACGTATTAGAAACATGCCAATTAGTACCAGTTGGTAGAGCATTAGATCTTGGTTGTGGTTCTGGACGAAATTCGTTATATCTACAATTACTCGGTTTTAATGTTGATGCGGTTGATAAGTCCGAACTAAACATTGATAATTTGCAAGAAATTATTACTAATGAACATTTACCCCATATTAATACGTTTGTTTATGATATTAATCAAGCAAGTTGGCAAGGTGAATATGATCTAATTATTTCAACTGTGGTAATGATGTTTTTACAACCAGATCGTATTCCAGATATTATCTATAATATGCAAGTAATTACTAAAACAGGCGGTTATAATTTAATTGTTAGTGCCATGTCTACTCAGGACTATCCTTGCCCAGTTGGTTTTTCATTTACTTTCAAAGAACAAGAACTACTTAATTACTATAAAGATTGGGAAATTCTGAAGTATAACGAAGATATTGGTGAACTACATAAAACAGATATACATGGCAATCGAATTAAATTAAGATTTGCCACTTTATTAGCTAGGAAAAAATAATAACAGGGCATTGCCCTGTTATAGCGGGACATTAATATGTCTTAATTAGTACTGAGTATCTGACCAACAACAAACCATGCTTTGCGGGAATTTAATAAATCTTGTGCTGACATCGGTTTTTTACCGGCAGGCTGTAGCAACGTCATATTTAACGCGCCGTCACTTGTTGCAATGCAAATCCCTCGTTTATCAGCTTGAAGAATTGTGCCTGTAGGTTGTTTATGTTTAGTAGCTACTACTTCAGCTTGCCAAACTTTAACCATTTCTCCATTGACTTCGAAATAACTTACCGGCCATGGGTTAAAAGCACGAACACATCGTTCAAGTTGTATGGCTGATAAATTCCAGTCTAGCTTTGCTTCTTGTTTAGATAACTTTTCAGCATAAGTAACAAGTGTTGGATCTTGTTTTTCGGGTTTAATTTTTCTTTCACTTATCAATGTTAGTGTTTCAAGTAGGGCTTTAGGACCTAGTTTAGCTAATTTGTCATAGAGTGATGCACTGGTGTCGTGTGATTCAATAGGGCAAGCAAGTTTATAAAGCATATCACCTGTATCAAGACCAGCATCCATTTGCATTATGGTGATACCAGTTTGTGTATCACCAGCCCAACAAGCGCGCTGAATAGGTGCCGCTCCACGCCATCTTGGCAAGAGTGAACCATGCACATTCAAGCAACCTAAATTAGGCATATCAAGCACAGCTTGCGGGAGAATCAAACCATAAGCCACTACAACCATAATATCGGCGTTAAGTTTGGCAATCATATTTTGGCTTTCTTCGCTTTTAAGTGTAGCAGGTTGATAAACAGGCAAGTTGTTTGCTAGCGCTAACTGTTTAACCGGACTGGACGTTAATTTATTGCCACGACCAGCAGGACGATCAGGTTGGGTAAAAACAGCTATTACATTATGTTTAGCTTCTATTAGGGCTTGTAGATGTCTGGCTGCAAAATCAGGGGTACCTGCAAATATAATATTTAGTGGTTTAGTCGTGTGAGGCATAGTAATGTCCATAATCTAGAAATTATTGGCATTATACTAGAAATTTTATAGAGAAGCTTTAATCTGAAAGGAGTCACTATTGAATAGTTTCCCCTTTCTTTATCTTATTGTATATTACAAAGGTAGATTACGTTTAATTATACCTTGCTCATAAGCTACAAAAATATCATTTTGTATTGTTATCCATTGTTTATAAAAAATACCAGCAGACATAATTGCTGCAAATTTACTATCTTTCCCTTTTTTACATTGATTATATAAGCGTATTAATTTTGCATCACTTATTTTTCCAGCATTAATTTGACGGATAAGTGTTTTGCTTTTGAGTTTACCTACTATAACTAACATAAGACTTAAAAATAAAAGTATAGCTATAACTAAATCAAAAGCGAGAATATAGCGTAATAAAACATTCATTTTTACCATTTCTTAAATATACAAATATAATCATTTTGTAATCAATAAAAACCTATTAATATGATTTATAAGGTTATCATGGTTAAAAAAACTTAATTTATACATAATAATAGGTATCTGAATTTAAAAAGGGAAAAATATGGGTACTATTGCAATATCTATAGCCATTACTAGAAAGGTTAACGGGACGCCAATTTTTACAAAATCACCAAAGCTATATCCACCTGGAGCTACAATCATTGTCTTAACAGGAGATGATACAGGAGTAATAAATGATGCCGAGGTGGCAATAGCAACTGTCATAGCAAATGGATAAGGTGAATAACCAAATTTTATTGCTAAATCGATGGCGATTGGGGCTATTAAAATTGCTGTAGCTGTATTAGATATAAATAACCCAACTGTTGAACACAGTAAAAAAATAAATGTTAGCACCATATATGGGCCATAAGATTTTAAATGTATTTCCAGCCAATCCGAAATTAGTGAAATGCCACCAGTTTTACTTAATGCTATTGCAAAAGGCATCATACCGATAATTAAAATTAATGATGGCCAGTGTATGGACTTATATGCACTGTTCATATCTATGCAACGGGTTGCTCCCATTAATAAGCAGGCAATGAGTGCAGCAACTACATTAGGTACAATACCTGTTACCATTAATAAGATCATTATGGCAAGATTTATTAATGCTGCATAAGCTTGAGAACTTGCTGGTGCAATATCATCTATATCTGCTGGGAAATCTAATACTACAAAATCATTGGTGCGTGTTTGCAATTTTTGAATCGATCCCCATCCACCACAAACTAGCAGAGTGTCACTCATTTCTAAACGTTCTTGAAATAGGTTATTTGTTTCAACTGGGGCATGGTTACGCCAAATACCAATCACTGTCAAAAAATATTTTGCTCTGAAATCGATTTCATTTAATGTTTTGCCACATAGTGTTGATTCGGGTAGTAATGCTACTTCGGCCATACCTACTTCTTTAACTTGTTCGGAGAAATATTCACCACGTAAAACTTTAGGTTCAAGGTTATTGTTGGCTAAAAAAGTACGGTAATCATTTTCGGAATGCGACATATCAAGTAATAAGATATCATTTTCACGAAATTCAGTGGTACCGTTAACTGGGATTAAAACTTTTCGGAATTTACGCCAACGTTCAATACCTATAACATTTACTCCATGTTCGCTACGTAAATGCAAACTATCTATAGTTCTCCCAACAAATGGTGAACCAGCTAATATTTGTGCGCGATGGGCGCGACCAGTTAATTTATAATCTTTGATTAAGTCAGTAATTTTTCGTCTTTGTGGTTGTGATTTTGTTGGCGTTACTTGTTCAGCGGTAAGTAACCAATTGCGAGTAATTATGCAATAAATAATCCCAAATATTAAAACGCATAAGCCAATTGGTGTAATGGAGAAAAATTTAAATTCAATTAATGAAGATCGGCTTAGTTCACTATTCACAACTAGGTTAGGTGCTGTAGCAACCAAAGTCATCATACCGCTAATTAACGCCGCAATACAAATTGGCATCATCAATTTTTTGATATGAATGCCAGTGTGATTAGCGATACTAATTGCCACTGGAATAAAAATAGCAACCACTCCGGTTGAACTCATTACCGAACCGAGTAAAGCAACACCTAACATAATATAAGTAATAATACGAATATCATTTTTACCAGCTATTTTTAATATATACTCGCTCATCTTATATGAAATGCCAGTTCTGACCAGACTTTCGCCAATAATAAAAAGTAATGCGATTAAGATGATGTTGGGGTCACTAAAGCCAGCTAATGCTTCGGCTGGTGTTAATACACCAGTAATGGTAATGGCCATAATTGTTAGTAAGGCAATAATGTCCATTCTTAACTTGCTGAATGAGAACAGTAAAATTGCAATTAATAATAGTAAGCAGACTGTAATGAGAGAATAGTTTTCAATAACATAATTAGGTAAAATATCAGTAATCGATGATATCCAATTATGTCCCGATGACGATGGTTTCACAGAAAGTAACTCTATTTTAAACTGACTATATTTTCGACATAATACCTTGATTTATTGCAATAGGGAATATTTTTAATCAAAGTTTATTGTATAAAATCATATTAATCATTGATCTTTTAACATTTATTGCTATTTGTTATTAAGTCTATTCGCTTTTTTGAAACTTGGGTGTAATTTAACCAAAAAATTCTATTTAATAATTAAATTTATCAGGAGAGCTTATGTCGTCAAAAAAAACTGTCGCACAAATTATAGTTGATATTTTAGCAGAAGCTGGAGTTAAACATTGTTATGGTATTGTTGGCGATACATTAAATCACATAACTTCTGCCATCAGAAAGAGTGATATTGAATGGGTACATGTCCGTCATGAAGAAGTCGGTGCTTTCGCTGCAGGAGCAGAAGCTTATTTAACTAATCAAATTACTGCTTGCGCCGGATCTTGTGGCCCTGGTAGCTTGCATTTTATTAATGGTATTTATGAAGCACAACGTAATAAAGTACCAGTTATTTTATTAGCTAGCCAATTAGTTACATCGCAACAGGGAACGGATTTCCCACAAGAGGTGGATTTTGAATCTCTTTATAAAAATTGTTCAGTATTTTGTCGACAAATTAATGATCCTACGCAAGTAAGAGAAATTACAACTGCGGCTATTCAAGCTGCCATAAATCAACGTGGTGTTGCAGTATTAGTAATACCTTATAACATTAGTAAAGAGCATGTAGAAGATAAAAGCAGTCATAAAATTTATCATCCTAACCCAGTTATACGCCCATCTGACACAGAACTCACTGAAATAGCGAATATTTTAAACCAACACAAAAAAGTTACAATTTTTGCAGGACAGGGTGTTTTTGATGCACATGCTGAATTAATTGATCTAGCAGAAAAATTGAAATCACCAATTGTACATACTTCCCGAGCTAAAGATTTTGTTGAATATGATAATCCTTATAATGTTGGTATGACCGGTATGTTTGGTATGGAATCAGGTTTAACTGCTATTAAAGATTGTGAAGTACTCTTAATGTTAGGTGCTGATTTTGCTTGGTCACAGTTTTATCCAGATAAAGCAATTATTATTCAAGTTGATATAGATGCCACTCACTTAGGTCGCCGGCATCCAGTGGATATTGGCGTAGTGGGTAGTAGTAAACCGACTTTATCTGCATTATTACCATTAGTTAATGAAAAACATGAAACTAAATTTTTAGAAGGGTGTTGCCAATTATATACAAAATCCATGAACAAATTGAATAAAAAGGCTCTCCCATCACATTCTACCATTCACCCACAATATTTAACTGAACTTATTGATAAATATGCTGCAGATGATGCAATACTTTGTGCTGATGTTGGTTCAGCAATGGTGTGGGCATGTCGTCACTTCAATACTAATGGCAAAAGACGTACATTAATAAGTTTAAAACATGGAACCATGGCGAATGCTATGCCACAAGCTTTGGGAGCACAAAAAGCATTTCCAAATCGACAAGTGATTACTTTATCTGGTGATGGTGGTATTAGTATGTTATTAGGTGATTTATTAACTACAATACAAGAAAAATTACCCATAAAAATCATTGTACTCAATAATGGTTCCTTAAACTTTGTTGAATTAGAGCAAAAAGTTGAAGGGTTAATTGATCACTATACTGATTTACAAAATCCTGATTTTGCGAAAGTTGCTGATTCAATTGGTTTGTTTTCCATCAGAGTTAATGATTCTGATTTACTTGAGGCCGCGATGCAATCATTTTTATCTCATCCTGGACCCGCGTTATTAGATGTTAAAACTAGTCCTAATGAACTAGTTATGCCACCAGAAATTCAAACATCACAAGTAATGGGTATGGCTCTTTATGGTGTTAAGGCATCTTTAAATGGAAAAATGGGCGATGTGGTTAATTTATTGGTAGATAATTTTGTTAAAAAATAGAATTACTCAACTGTCTAATTTGAGAGTCTTACACTTTTGTAAAGATGTTTCCTGAGAACTATACGTTTCAGTATATTTTAAAAAATTCTGCCGCTTTATACGGCAGAATAATTAGGATTAGAAGTTAACCGCACCTTCTTCTGCAGAAGTAAGATTTTCACGAATAATCGTAAAAAGTTCACGACCAAAGCCATGATGAGAGTCGGTTAAATTAAATGGATAAGGTTCACGTTTCGCAAGTTCCGTGTCATCAACTAGTAATGTTATTTCACCTGTTTGACCATTAACTCTGATCATATCGCCATCTTGTACCTTACTTAATAAACCACCTTCATAAGCTTCGGGAGTAACATGAATAGCCGCAGGCACTTTTCCCGAAGCACCAGATAAACGGCCGTCGGTTAATAATGCTACTTTATAGCCGCGATCTTGTAATACACCTAATGGTGTAATAAGTTTATGAAGTTCTGGCATACCAATAGCTTTTGGTCCTTGGTAACGGACCACAACAACACAGTCTTTATCAAGTTTGCCAGCTTTATATTCAGCATCTAAATCATATTGGCTATTAAAAACTACGGCGGGCGCCTCAATAATTTGATGTTCAGGAGCAATTGCAGATGTTTTCATAACTGCACGCCCAATATTACCAGACATTACTTTTAATCCTCCATGTGAATTAAAAGGTTTTTTTATTGATGCAATGACATTTTCATCAAGTGATTTTGTTGGTCCTTCACGGTAGATTAATTTACCATTTTCTAAAATAGGTTCTTTGGTATAACGGCTTAGACCTCTACCTACAACTGTCTCGACATCTTCATGAAGCAAATCACCATTTAGTAGTTCTCTAACTAATAATGAAGTACCACCCGCAGCTTGAAAATAATTGATATCAGCTGGTCCATTGGGATAAATTCGACAAAGTAAAGGGACAACTGTAGACAAATCAGAAATATCATCCCAATTAATGATAATACCTGCTGCTTTTGCCATAGCAACAATATGCATCGTCAGATTGGTTGAGCCGCCAGTAGCAAGTAAGGCAACTAAACCATTTACAATTACTTTTTCATCAACCATTTTACCTACTGGCATGTAATTTCCTGATTGATTTGTTAGGCGGGTAATTTGTTTGGCCGCAGCATTGGTTAATTCAAAGCGTAACGCTGTTTCTGGATGAACAAATGCGGCACCCGGTAAGTGCAAGCCCATTAACTCAATAACCATTTGGTTACTATTCGCGGTTCCATAAAAAGTACAAGTACCACTGGTGTGGTATGAGGCGGATTCTGATTCTAATAAATCTGCACGGGTTGCTTTACCTTCAGAATACAGTTGACGAATACGGACTTTTTCTTTGTTTGGTAACCCGGAAGGCATTGGTCCGGCTGGTACAAAAATTGCGGGTAGGTGGCCAAAGGTTAAAGCGCCAACAAAGAGCCCAGGTACAATTTTATCACATATCCCTAAGTATAAAGCGCCATCGAACATATTGTGAGATAAAGCAACGGCAACAGACATAGCAATTATATCACGGCTCATTAGGGAAATTTCCATTCCAGGTTCACCTTGAGTAACGCCATCACACATAGCTGGTACACCTCCAGCCATCTGACCGACAGCACCTACTTCATGTAGTACTTTACGGATTTGTTCTGGATAAAACTCATAAGGTTTATGAGCAGAAAGCATATCATTGTAAGAATTAATAATACCAATATTACTTTTTAAGATGTTTTTTAAATCATTTTTATCATTAATACAACAAGCGGCGAAACCATGTGCCAAATTACTACATGGTAAACTAGCTCTGGTCACTTTTTTTAACATGGCTTGTTCTATTTTTTGTAAATAAGCCTCACGTGAAGCTTTAGAACGATCAATAATACGCTGAGTTACAGCTTTAATAGTAGGATTCACATTAACCTCTTAGCTTTTATTATTTTTTAATTCTATTTATAATTTTAGCAATGACAGATTGCTCTTATAACTTCTTCGGTATCATGCACGACATTATTTAATGGTTGTTCAATATTAACTGTGTAGACATCCTTTTCATCGGAAGTTGGTTCTTCAAGGGTATCAAATTGTGATTGCAGCATGCCGGTTTTTTGATAGTGACCTATACGTTTAGCTAAACGATTTGCAATAACTTCAAAGCTACCTTTTAAATAAATAAAATGAACATTCTCATTTTCACCACGAATAATATCCCGGTATTGTCGTTTTAATGCTGAACATATAATAATTGATATATCATTGACATTACTCATTGCAAAAGCGGCATTACTAATTAAATGAAGCCAAGGAAAACGATCTTCATCATTTAAAGGTGTACCACTGCGCATTTTTAAAATATTAGCTTTAGGATGCAAGAAATCACCATCTAAAAAAGCTGCATCCAGATCGTAAGCTACTTGTTTAGCAACTGCCGATTTCCCACAACCAGATACCCCCATTAATATAAAAACCTGTTTATGTTTTTTCATTATAATTATTCCTATATCGTTATTTGTTACTGGTAACATTTTGCTATGTTAATCTTTTTTGGCAATTTAAAATATCTTTTTTTGTGATCTAGATCAGATTTTTAATAAAGTTATTAAAATAAAGGAAATAATAAATTAAAAATATACGATATCCCTATAAAACGTTATAGGAATATCAGCTAAGTCCTTACGATTTTATGAATTAGCTGATTTTTTCATTTTAGTTACAAAAATCATCACAATAAAAGCGATTATAGTTAAATAGATGAGAAAAGCTCCATAAGTAGCTAACATATCTATGAGTGAACGTCCTCGCATGGCAAAGTCACGGAAAAAACGGAATAACCAGACTAATGGAAATGCGTGACTGACATAGTAAGTCCAGATAGGCATAATCCCTACCGCCATTGTTGACCCACCCATGATAAATCCAGGTGGTACTAAAAATATCATCCGACTAGCACCTTCTCCTGGATTGTTAGTATTCCATGAAAGTAATAATCCTAACCAACCAAATGCTAATCCGGTCATAAATACACTAGGTAAGTAAGCAAAATAGTTTCCGTCAAAGCGTAATTGCCCAAAGATGACTAACACCGCTGTAATTAAGGTTAAGGCGGTAGTGTAAAATAACGCATATGGAATTGTTCTAGCTAATAAAGCTAATGGTCCTCTTTCTAATGCAATATTCCACATTCCGGTTACTTTTAAGCGACCTATTATCATCAATGAGGTTAAACCATAAGTTAATGATGAGAAAAAATAAACAAAATAAATAATTGTTGATATTGTTGAAGAGCTTGCTGGATTAAACATGTACCTTGTTTTAAGTTGCATTGGCGACAAGACTGCTTCAGTACTATCTTTACCTAATCCTAGGGCCGCTACTTGATTAACACTTATTTCAGCACCTAATTCAGGTATATATTCATTAAGATTCTGTAATACTTTAGCATTTTGTGCATCATTGGTATCATCAGCAAAATAACCTAAGCGAACAGTTTGATCGCCCTTTTTTAAGCTTTTTTCTAAACCTTTAGGAATATATAACACCCCTAAATTGCGATCATGGGAGACCAATGGTATTGGATTTACTGGAGCTCTAAGCACCTCAGATACTTCAATGTAAGGAGAAGTATTAATTTTACTAATTAATTCTGTAGAATATTTGGAACCATCTAGATCAATAACTGCAATTTTTCCCTCAAAAACTGCACCATGACTTAAAACTAAGGAAAAGATTAGTGCAACGATAGTAGCTAATCCAATCGATACTTTATAATAAGGTATGAAATGGCCTGATAACATTGCATCAAGCTCTTCAAAAATAGATTTAATGATGTTTTGCATCATCGACCTCAAGTGTCATTCCTGTTAATAATTGTGGAATAGATTCCATATAAATTCTAACTTGATAAGAAGTTAGATCTGCTTGGCCTCGTTCTCGTGTCATTCTTAAGTCTGCAAAGGAAGGTGCGGCTGTAGCAAAGCGAATAATGCCTTTGACTTTTTTGTCAAGAGCAATGGCATTAGCTGTCACGGATGTTCCTGGTTGATAATCTTTAACCATATTTTCATTAACATAAATATCCACATATTTACGATCGGTTTCTAATAATACTGCCGGTGCTCCATTTGGTACTACTTCACCATCTTCATACATAATCTTCAATACTTTACCACTTTCAGGTGCAACTAAAGTAAGTCGTTTATAGTTAACTTGTAATTGCTTTAACTCTGCTTCAGATTGATTTAATTGACCACGTAATTGTGCTAATTGATTTTGACGATTTTTGATTTTATCTCTAGCAATAGTAATCGCCTGTAAAGTCATGCCTGTTGCATTTTTAGTTTGTTGAAACTGACTAATTTGTTCTTTTGTAGCACCTATCATCAATGTTGCTAATTGACTTTCTATCTGTATTACTTGCATTTTAGTCGCAATAAAAGTATTACGGGTACTATCTAATTGTGATTGTGAAGTACCACCCGTTTTACGTAATTGGCTATGGCGATCAAATTCTATACTTGCTAAATCTCGTGCAGACCTAGCTGCTTCTAAATTAGCTTGAACTTCTTCTATTTTTCGCCAAGTTGATAATTCAGTTAAATCTGTATCGTTTTCTGCTATGCTGATTGCAGCTTGTTCTTGATTAACTGAAGCTTGTTGACTATCAACAACTGCTTGAAGGCGTTCAATGGCAATTTTTGTATCAACATCATCAAGTTGCATTAAAGGATCCCCTTTGTTTACAAATTCCGATTCTTGTACAAACCGTTTAATTACCCGCCCTCCAACATTTTCAAATGCCACATTAACTTCATCGGCAGTTAATACTCCCGATTTGATACTTTTAGCTACCGAAACAGCATCATTTCTTGAACCAAAGTAAATCAGCAAAGATCCGAAAGTAAGTAATAATAAAAATATGGCTGGGATTTTAATATTTTTTTTCATCATCATAATATAGCTTATTTTCCATTTTATTTAGTCAGCTAACTATTTAAGTAATATATAACCACTTTAATCTTTTTAAAGTTAATTATTTTCGTAATAATTTACGTAACATAACTATTAAAGACTCTTGTTCTTGGCGGTTTAAAACCTGAGCAAAAGCACGAATCGATTTTAGGTGGTTAGGTAATGCATTTTGAATAAGACGGATACCCGCTGGGGTTAAGGCTATTAAACGCGACCGACCATCTTCATCATTTTTTGACATTGAGATTAAAGGTTCTTTAGCAACCAGCATTCGTTTAACCATTACCGATACTGTAGCCGCTGTTACCCCTAAACGTAATGCCAGATCACCGGCACAGGTTTCACCTTCTGAAAATAATGACATCAATAAGGCAAACTTACCTTCAGATACATCATAATCTTTAGCCAATTGGGCATATATATTTGAACGAATTAAATCGGCGGTGGTAATCAAGCTAAGTACTAAATCAACGCCAGAAACATCTACGATATCATCATTAAGTCTTTGAGCTCGAGCTAAGGTTTCACGAGAAGGAAGCTTTCTAGAATTATAATTCAATGATCATTACCTAATTTATTTAGTCGGCTAATTATACTAGTCTAATAATAATTTGCAATATTTTTAGTGATGATTTTTTTATTTTTATAGGGTTTTACACTTAAGAAATAAAATGAACTATTTTTACTGTTAAAATAATTGTCACTAAGAAATAGTATATTGTGTGATCTTTTATTCGATATGATGATATTTACACGTTTATTAAAATAAATATATTACATACTAGATAATATTTAATAGAGCTAATGAAGCTAAAATAGTATCTCCCTGATCTTTTTTTATAACTTTTTGCGATCTTTTGCTAAAGAGCACTTGCAACCAACTCTATTTTTGCGTAAAATTCACGCCCTATATGATTAATCAATGCAGACATATTTGTTAAATCAGTGATCGTCTGCTTTTTATGCGGAGTTAAGTATGTACGCAGTTTTCCAAAGTGGTGGTAAACAACACCGAGTTAGCGAAGGACAAGTCGTTCGCTTGGAAAAAATTGAAGTCGAAACTGGCGGTGAAGTTGTTTTCGATAAAGTTTTAATGGTAGCAAATGGTGAAGACATCAAAGTTGGTGCCCCGTTTGTTGAAGGTGCAACAATTAAAGCAGAAATTGTTGAACACGGTCGTGGTGACAAAGTAAAAATTGTTAAATTTCGTCGTCGTAAACACTATCGTAAACAACAAGGTCATCGTCAGTGGTTTACTGATGTGAAGATCACTGCAATCGCTTAATAGGAGTATCTAACAATGGCACATAAGAAAGCTGGTGGTTCATCACGTAATGGTCGTGATTCCCAGAGTAAACGTTTAGGTGTAAAACGTTATGGTAGTCAAGAAGTTCTTGCTGGTAATATTTTAGTTCGTCAACGTGGAACTCAGTTTCACCCAGGCACTAATGTAGGTTGTGGTCGTGATCATACTTTATTTGCTTTAATTGATGGACAAGTTAAATTTGAAGTCAAAGGACCTAAAAACCGTCGTTATGTTAGTGTAGTTGCTAACAGTTAATTTTATTACGGTTTGACAGTTTCTAAAGCCTCACAATCATTGTGGGGCTTTTTTCATTTCTTGAAACTTACATAAATATACTCATTATGATAAAACAACAAAATGTTAAATTAGGTTTTGCATTAGCTATGTTAACTGCAGTTATGTGGGGAATAGTGCCGATTGCAATGAAATATGCACTAGTTGTTATAGACCCATTAACGTTGGCATGGTCTCGTTTAGGACTGTCAGCGATAGGTATTACTATCTGGTTAGCTTATAAAAAACAATTTCCTAATTTTGCTATTTTTAAAAAACGGCGTCGTTTTATCTTATTGATGGTTGCCGGATTTGGATTACTAGGTAATTTTGCGTTATTTGCTAGTGCCGTACAATATCTATCCGCAACAACAGCTCAAGTTATCGGGCAAATGGGTATTGTTGTATTTATGATTTCAAGTGCGTTTGTCTTTAAAGAAAAGCTTCGCCCAACACAGATTATTGGTATAGCTGTATTACTTATAGGATTAGTTCTATTCTTTAATAAGAATTTTGCCGATCTTTTTACTAATATGTCTTCATATGCTATTGGCGTTTGGCTTGGATTATTAGCTTCAGTTTCTTGGGCTTGTTATGCATTGGGGCAAAAAGCATTATTACGTAAATTACGAGCAGAACAATTACTGTGGTTAATTTATCTTATTTGTACCATTTTTTTATGGCCATTTGCTTCCCCGAGTAAGATAGCTAAAGCAGATGCTACACAATTATTTGCAATAATATTCTGTGGATTAAATACTATTATAGCTTATGGCGCTTTAGTTATGGCAATGGAAAGGTGGCAAGCCGCTCAGGTGAGTGCGATAACCACACTCACTCCATTATTTGCATTGATTTTTTCAGATTTATTCGCATTAATTTGGCCAGAAAAATTTGCTATGCAATATTTAAATATTTTAGGTTATATTGGCGCAATTTCTGTTGTTGCTGGTGCTATGTTTGCCACAATAGGGCACCAAATATGGCACCCTAGAAAAGGTTGGCTGATTAACCGCAGAAAAGAGGAAAAATAATGAAATTTGTTGATGAAGCTTCAATCCGAGTCGAAGCTGGTGATGGCGGCAATGGTTGTGTCGGGTTTCGTCGTGAAAAGTATATTCCAAAAGGTGGTCCTGACGGCGGTGACGGTGGTGATGGCGGTGATGTATTTTTTATCGCTGATGAGAATTTAAATACTCTGGTAGATTTTCAATTTGAAAAAAATTATCGAGCGGAACGTGGTCAGAATGGACAAGGATCTGATTGTACAGGTAAAAGAGGACGAGATATTACAGTTAAAGTTCCTGTAGGGACAAGAATCACTGATAAATATACTGGCGAAATTATTGGAGATTTAACACATCACCAACAAAAAGTTCTAGTAGCTAAAGGTGGATTTCATGGGCTTGGTAATGCACGTTTTAAATCATCAGTAAATAGAGCACCGAGGCAAAAAACAGATGGAACCCCAGGTGAAAAGCGCGATGTATTATTAGAACTATTATTACTAGCTGATGTAGGTATGTTAGGGTTACCGAATGCGGGTAAATCAACTTTTATTCGATCTGTTTCAGCAGCTAAACCAAAAGTCGCAGATTATCCATTTACAACCTTAGTACCGAGTTTAGGCGTAGTAAGAATGGATAATGCACAAAGTTTTGTGATCGCTGATATACCAGGTTTGATTGAAGGAGCGTCAGATGGAGCAGGACTTGGGATTCGTTTTTTAAAACATCTTGAGCGTTGCCGAGTATTGGTGCATTTGATTGATATTGCGCCAATTGATGGTTCTGATCCAATTGAAAATGCCAAAGTGATTATCAATGAACTCCATCAATATAGTGAAAAATTAGCCCATAAACCACGGTGGTTAGTTTTTAATAAAATGGATGTGTTAGGTCCAGAAGAAAGTTATAAACGCGCAGCTGAAATTGCTGCAGCTCTCGATTGGCAGGATAAATATTACGTTATTTCTGCAGTTAATCAAGCTGGTGTTAAAACACTATGTTGGGATTTAATGGAATATATAAACACTCATCCTCGTGAAGCCGAACCAGAAGAATTATTATCTGAAAAAGTAGAATTCATGTGGGATGATTATCATCAAAAAGCCATAGATGAAGCATTTGATGATGAAGATGATTATGATGATTGGGATGAAACTGATGAAGAAGGAGTAGAAACTATTTATCAACAATAATTATTATGATATATTCATTCATCATAACTGAAATAATTAAGAATATTTTTTAAAAATGCAGGGAAATTCCCTGCTCAATTCTAGTATTTTTCATTTCTATAATCCAATCCATATTTTATAAAGCCATTGAGTTAGAAAAATTTTTTTAACATTTTTTGAAAAATATCAAAAAAACACTTGCTTTTAATAATGAGAATGATTATCATTATTTCGTACTTTGTTAGCAAGCTTAATTGCTTCTAAGAAAGTATGACATTGCTCACATTGCTTCCAATGTTTGCCAGCCTAGTATAACTAAGCTGGCTTTTTTGTTTTTATAATATAATTATCTTATTTATACTAAAGTCATAACTATAATTTAATATTAAATATAAATGGTTAAGAATAATGATTATCAGCTAGTTCATTATTGATATCAAATAAAACCAGTAATGCAGCAGTGCCTCCAAATTCTTTAGGAGCTTGATGAAAACAGATAATTTGTGGGTGTTGTGCTAACCACATCGGTGTTTGCTTTTTTAGTATATTTTTACCATGCCCATACATAATACAAGCACAATGTGCTCTTTCTTGCAGACACGCAGCAATAAGAGCAGATATTTCTTTTTTTGCCTCAGCAAGTGTTAATCCATGTAAATCCAAAAAAAATTCTGGATCATAAAAACCACGGCGTAATTTTTTTATTTCGTTGGGATCGGCATTTTCTCGACTATATCGAATCGGATCTTCTTGTAATAATGGATGATAGTCATCAGAAAAATAGAACTCGGTATTAATTTTTTCATATTGTTGTTTTTGAGTTGCTATTGCTTGTTGTGAACGTTTTATCGGTTTATGAATAACAGTATCTTGTTTTAGTCTTTTGGTATTACCGATACTATTTTTAAACAAGTTTATTTCATCATTGCTTAATTTAAATTTCTCTGACATTGCGCCTCACTCTGGGTAGATTTTATGTTTGAATTCACATAAATCTTCAATAACACAAGAACCACACCTTGGTTTTCTTGCGATACAGGTATAACGCCCATGCAAAATTAACCAATGGTGGCAATTTAATTTATATTCATTAGGAACCACTTTGAGCAATTTTTTTTCAACATCTTCAACAGTTTTTCCCGGAGCAAATCCAGTTCGATTACAGACTCGAAAAATATGTGTATCAACGGCAATAGTTGGCCAACCATAAGCGGTATTTAAAACAACATTAGCGGTTTTCCTACCAACACCCGGAAGTTCTATAAGTGATTCAAAATTTTCTGGTACTTCACCTTGATATTTATCTACTAATATTTGACAAGTTTTAATAATATTTGTGGCTTTGCTATTGTAAAGCCCAATCGTGCGAATGTAATTTTTTAATTTATCAACGCCAAGATCTAAAATTTTTTCAGCAGTATTGGCAACAGCAAATAGTGGTTTGGTTGCTTTGTTGACACTAACATCAGTTGCTTGAGCAGAAAGTACTACAGCAATAAGCAACTCGAAAGGGGTTGTATAGACAAGTTCAGTTGTTGGATCTTTGATATGATCCTTTAACCGATCTAAAATTTGAATTCGAGTAGCTTGTTTCACAAAATATTTCTAATTAAAAAATTGATACTTATTATTATATACTTTATTTATTGAGTTTATGTAAATTAAAAGTCATTTTTATAATAGCTGAAATTAATAAATCAAGTAACATTGTAAAAAGTCGCTTTTGTCTATAATATCTTTTCTGTTACCAGACGTGATATTCACTCATCACCTGCTTTTTAGCATGCTGTTTTTATGATAAGCTTACCGACTTAATTTTTAAATTTATAAACAGGATTTTATAATTATATGTCATTACCAATGATTGTCACTTTTGCTGTGTACATTTTAGGCATGATTGCGATTGGTTTTTTTGCGTTTCGTGCAACGCAGAATTTTGGCGATTATATTCTGGGCGGGCGCCGTATTGGTAGTGTTGTAACTGCACTTTCAGCAGGGGCTTCGGATATGAGCGGTTGGCTGTTGATGGGGTTACCTGGTGCTGTTTTTTTATTTGGTATCTCTCAAAGTTGGATTGCAATTGGCTTAATTATTGGCGCCTATTTAAATTGGTTACTTATTGCTGGACGCTTACGAGTTTTTACTGAAATCAATCATAATTCATTAACCTTACCGGATTATTTTGCTCGTCGTTTTGACGATAAAAGTTCATTATTACGCATTATATCTGCAGTTATTATTTTAATCTTTTTTACTATTTATTGTGCTTCTGGAGTAGTTGCTGGTGCAAAACTATTTGAAAGTACTTTTGGTATGAGTTATGGTTGGGCAATGTTAGCTGGTGCTGGGGCTACTATTGCTTATACTTTTATTGGTGGTTTTTTAGCAGTTAGTTGGACAGACACGATTCAAGCTAGTTTAATGATGTTTGCCCTTATCTTAACTCCAATTATGGTAATGATTAATTCAGGAGGATTTACTGGTGCATTGGTGAACATTGAATCTTTGAATCCAGATTATACCAATTTATTTGCACATATGGATTTTATTGCCATTATTTCATTATTAGGTTGGGGGCTTGGCTATTTTGGGCAACCACATATTTTAGCTAGATTTATGGCTGCTGATTCCCATGAAGTAATGAAAAATGCCCGCCGCATTAGTATGACTTGGATGATTTTATGCTTATTAGGAGCCATTACCGTCGGTTTTTTTGGCATCGCTTTTTTTGCTAATCACCCTGACTTAGCTTATTTAATTGATAATGGTAAGCATGAACGTATTTTTATTGAATTATCTAAATTACTTTTTAATCCTTGGATTGCAGGTGTTCTATTGGCAGCTATTTTGGCGGCGGTAATGAGTACTTTAAGCTGTCAGTTACTTGTTTGTTCCAGTGCTTTAACTGAGGATTTTTATCGTGCTTTTCTTAGACCTAAGGCAAAGCAAAGAGAACTAGTTTGGGTTGGTCGTATAATGGTATTGTTTGTTTCAGTCGTAGCCATTTTATTAGCAATTAATCCAAACAATAGTGTACTTGATTTAGTTAGTCATGCTTGGGCTGGATTTGGTGCCGCATTTGGTCCTATTATTGTTTTTTCAGTTTTTTGGTCACGTATGACGCGAAATGGTGCACTAGCAGGTATGATAACTGGTGCCATAACAGTGTTACTTTGGATTAATTTTAAATGGTTTGATCTTTACTCACTTATTCCTGGGTTTTTACTAGCTTCAGTAGCAATAATTATTTTTAGCTTATGTAGTAAAAAACCGAATCCAATAGTGGCAGATCATTTCAAACAAGCGTATAAACGTTATCATAATAAAACAGAATAATTTTAGCTAACGTAATAGAATATAAACAAAAATTTAATAGGTAAAATATCATGACAAAAAATGTGATCAAACAACTTCAAGAGCGTGGATTGATTGCTCAGCTTACCGATGAAAAAACTCTAATAGAGTTGATTGAACAAAATCCTATTGCACTTTATTGTGGTTTTGATCCAACGGCAGATAGTTTACATCTTGGGCATTTAGTCCCATTACTTTGTTTGAAGCGTTTTCAATTAGCTGGTCACAAACCAGTAGCCTTAGTCGGTGGGGCAACCGGTTTAATAGGAGATCCAAGTTTTAAAGCAGTTGAACGGAAATTAAATACCGAACAAACCGTTGTGGAATGGAGCGAAAAAATTAAACAACAAGTTTCGCCATTTCTAGATTTTAATTGCGGGGAAAATGCTGCTATTGTCGCCAATAATTATGATTGGTTTGGTGGCATGAATGTACTCACTTTTTTACGAGATATTGGTAAATATTTTTCAGTCAATGCCATGATTAACAAAGAATCAGTTAAACAACGTATTGATCGTGATGATGTTGGTATTTCGTTTACTGAATTTTCTTATAGCTTATTACAGTCTTATGATTTTGCATGTTTAAATAAATCACATAATGTGGTTTTACAAATTGGTGGTTCTGATCAATGGGGAAACATTACTGCAGGTATAGATTTAACTCGCCGTTTACAGCAAAAACAAGTTTATGGTTTAACCGTTCCGCTAATTACTAAATCTGATGGTACTAAATTTGGGAAAACAGAAAGTGGTGCGGTATGGCTTGACCCGAAAAAGACTAGTCCATATAAATTCTATCAATTTTGGATTAATACTGCTGATGCAGATGTTTACCGATTCCTAAAATTCTTTACTTTTATGGCATTAAGTGAAATTGATGCGTTGGAAGTAGAAGATAAAAATAGTGGCGTGGCGCCGCGGGCACAATATGTTCTTGCAGAACAAGTAACGCGGTTAGTGCATGGTGAAGAAGGATTAACTGCAGCTAAACGTATTACAGAAAGTTTATTTTCCGGGAAGTTAAGTGATTTATCGGAGGATGACTTTGCTCAATTGGCTCAAGATGGTATGCCAACATTAGCAGTAGCAAATGATGTAGATTTACAACAAGCAATTGTTAATGCAGAGTTTGCACCATCTAGAGGACAAGCAAGAACCATGATCGAATCAAATGCAATCTCAGTTAATGGTGAGCGCAACGCTACGATAGATTATCGTTTTTCAAATAATGATAAACTTTATAATCGTTATACATTATTGCGTCGTGGTAAAAAATACTATTGCTTGCTGATTTGGAGTTAACAGGTGAAAAATATTTTACCTATTTAGTCAAATATAGTGACCATGTTGGGAATAGCTCTGTTGTATTCCCCATGGTGAATTATTTTTTTGTAAGTATTCTTACTAAGAAAATAACTAGTTGGTGTGTTTGAACATACAATTGTAAACAGTAAAACAGGATAAATAAGAATAGCAATTAGTTGTAGCACTAAATGAAATAGATAGACTAACTTAATAGTTTACTGCAAAAAAAATTGATTAATTGTAAAAATATGTAAAAATGAAAGCGGATAATCATAAAAATAAATTATGAGGGGATAATGGACAATATTTCGTTGGGTGTGATGCTATCAAATTTGAGGGAACAAAAAGGGCTAACTCAAGATGATATTGCCAGTAAACTCCATGTGCGTAAAACAATAGTAGCCGACATTGAAAATGATAAAATAATCGATACACCTCTGGTTTTTATAAAAGGCTATATTCGTTCTTATGCTGAGATAGTAGGGTTATCCGCTGAAGAATATCAACCTTTTATAGATGTCTTAACTCAACAATATAAGTCTTACCAAGTAAAAAATCATATACCCAAGTATCAAAAAAGAAAACGAGGGATAAAATTATTATTTATCTGCTTGATTATTCTTATTGGTGCTCTTGGTGTAACCATATATTGCGTAAATAAAGAAAGTAAAAGTAATTTAGTCGAAGTTAGTCATTATATTTCCCCATCATCCAATCATATTAATAGTTAACAAATTTTGTTATTCTGATACAGACATTTGTTTTAAATCTTGTTAAGATCGCTGGCTAGTTATTTTATGATAAAGTTAGGCGTGTTATGAGTCATCAAGATTCACCAATTATAAGGCGAGAGTCAACCCGAATTTATGTCGGCAGTGTGCCTATTGGTGGCGGAGCTCCAATTGCAGTTCAATCTATGACGAATACGCGAACGACTGATGTTGAAAAAACAGTCGCTCAGATCCATGCTCTTGAACGAGTTGGGGTAGATATAGTTCGTGTTTCAATCCCAACGATGGATGCTGCAGAAGCCTTTAAATTTATTAAACAACAAGTAAAAGTACCACTAATTGCAGATATTCATTTTGATTACCGCATAGCTTTAAAAGTGGCAGAATATGGTGTGGATTGTTTAAGAATTAATCCAGGTAATATAGGTAACGAATCTAGAATTCGTTCAGTAGTTGATTGTGCCAAAGATAAAAATATTCCGATCCGAATTGGTGTTAATTCAGGATCTTTAGAAAAAGATATTCAAGAAAAATATGGTGAGCCTACTCCGCAAGCGATTGTTGAATCGGCCATGCGTCATGTTGATATACTTGAACGGCTTGACTTTGATCAGTTTAAAGTTAGTGTTAAAGCGTCAGATGTTTTTACTGCTGTTGATGCTTATCGATTATTAGCCAAACAGATTAAACAACCTCTACATTTGGGAATTACTGAAGCTGGAGGTGTTCGTAGTGGAGCAATTAAATCAGCAATTGGTTTAGGACTATTATTATCCGAAGGAATTGGCGATACTTTGCGAGTATCCCTTGCAGCTGATCCAACGGAAGAGGTAAAAGTCGGATTCGATATTTTAAAATCATTACGAATTCGTGCGCGCGGTATTAACTTTATTGCTTGTCCGACTTGTTCACGGCAAGAGTTTGATGTGATTAGTACGGTAAATACTTTAGAACAACGCCTAGAAGATATTATTACGCCAATGGATGTATCCATTATTGGTTGTGTTGTAAATGGTCCCGGTGAAGCTTTAGCCTCTACTATGGGAGTTGCCGGCGGTCATAATAAAAGTGGTTTTTATGAAGATGGAGTGCGAATTGGTCGGATTGATAACGAAAAGATGATAGATGAGCTAGAGGCTAAAATTCGTGCCAAAGCTTTAATATTGAAAAACCGAATTGCCACGACGGAATTATAATTTTATTAAATAGTGAATAAACGAATGACAGATAAAAAAATCCAATCCATACGGGGAATGAACGATTTACTGCCAACAGAAAGTGCTAGTTGGCAACAGATCGAAAAAATAGTTAAAAATGTATTAAATAGTTATGGTTATAACGAAATCAGAACCCCAATTGTTGAAGACACTGCATTATTTAAACGTGCGGTTGGTGAAGTAACAGATATCGTTGAAAAAGAAATGTACACTTTTAACGATCGTAATGATGAAAGTATCACTTTACGTCCTGAAATTACGGCAGGATGTGTTAGAGCTGGAATTGAACATGGTCTATTTTATAATCAAGAACAACGACTATGGTATTTAGGACCAGCGTTTCGTTATGAAAAACCACAAAAAGGCCGTTATCGCCAATTTCATCAATTCGGTGTAGAAGTATTTGGGCTTGAAGGTCCAAATATTGATGCTGAACTTATCTTATTAACAGCCCGTTTTTGGAAAGCTTTAGGTATTGAAAAGCATACTACACTTGAACTTAATTCCATTGGTTCATTAGATGCTAGGGCTAATTATCGTAATGCATTAGTGAGTTTTCTTGAGCAGCATAAAGATAAATTGGATGAAGATTGCTTACGTAGAATGTATACTAATCCACTACGCGTACTTGATTCAAAAAATTTAGTGGTTCAAGAACTACTGAATCAGGCACCAAAACTGTTTGATTATTTAGATGATGAATCGAAAACGCACTTTGATGGATTATGTCGCTTATTAGATAATGCTGGTATAAAATACAATATTAATCAAAGATTAGTGCGAGGTTTAGATTATTATAATCGTACAGTCTTTGAATGGGTGACCAACAGTTTAGGTGCACAAGGTACTGTATGTGGTGGTGGTCGATATGATGGACTGGTTAGCCAATTGGGCGGGCAGTCAACACCAGCTGTTGGTTTTGCAATGGGTGTTGAACGATTAGTTTTATTAGTTCAAGCTGTAAATCCATTACTAAATTGTGATAACTCAATTGATATTTATATGATTTCATCAGGTGATGAAAAAACCCTTTCTTCAGCACAATGTGTTGCCGAACAATTAAGAGATGGTTTACCAGATAAACGGATTGTAACCAATTATGGTTCGAGTAACTTTAAGAAACAATTTGCCAAAGCCGATAAATTGGGTGCTAAAATAGCGGTTATTATTGGGGAAAATGAAATAACTAACCAATCAGTAACGATTAAAAATTTACAAACAGGCGAACAAGTTGAAGTAGCACAAAAAGAGGTTGTTCAAACTTGTTTGGCTTTAGTGTAAAGTAAAAGTACGGGAAACAGGAGAAAAACGTGAGTCATCAATTATCGAGTGAAGAACAATTTGCCGAGATAAAAGAGTTTCTTGCTAAAACTTGGAAAATCATTGTTGCTGTTATTATTATCGGATTATTAGCTTTTTGGGGTTGGCGTTATTGGCAATCTTATCAAAGCCAAAAAATGATAGACGCATCAGATAAATATGAACAATTAATTGCAAAGTTAGATGATACTAAGGCTGATTCAGTTAATGAATTAGTCGCTTTTGCTAAAGAAAATAATACAGTTTATGGTGTGTTTGCTAATCTCCGTGCAGCACAATTTTATGTTGAGGTATTAAAGGATTATTCCGGAGCTCAAGAACTATTAGTTGATGGATTGAAAAAAAATAAAGCAGAGCCGATTAAAGCTGTTATTAATATTCGAATTGCGCGTTTGCAATACCAACAAGGGCAATATGAACAGAGTTTAAATTCTTTAAATAATGTTACTGAGGAAAGCTGGGCTCCAGTTGTTAATGATATTCGAGGTGATGTATTGGCGAAAATGACGCGATATGCCGATGCCGTTGATGCTTATAAAGTTGCTCTAAACTCGCAACCGACTAAAGAATTAGAAGTAAATATTAAAATGAAATTGAACCAAACCGAATATTTAAGCGAACAACAACAAATTGAACAGAAAGCTCAAGCTGATAAAGAAAAAGCAGAGCAAGAGGCTCAGGCTAAAGAAGCTGAAAGCGAGCAAAGTAAAAATTAATTTATCCTGATATTAAGGGTCATATACAATGAAGTTATTAAAATGTGTCTTTACCAGTGTTTTTATGTTATCACTTGCTGGATGTTCTTTATTTGGTGGTGAAGAAGAAGTCGTTCATGTTTCCCCTTCGCCGACAGTAAACAATCAATTCCCTATACAACAAATATGGCAAAATAGTACCTCAGGTAACACTCATATTTATTCATTATTGGGGCCAATCAATTATGACAATGCTATTTATGTCGCCAGCCGTAGTGGACAGGTGAAAGCAGTAGATTTATCGAGTGGTAATACCTTATGGGATGTGAATTTATCCAAAAGCACACTGTTTAGTAGTCATACGGCATTATTCTCTGGTGGGGTAAGTGCGGATGATAAATATGTCTATGTTGGTAGTGAGCGTGCTGTGGTTTATGCATTAGAACGTAATACTGGCAAAGTGATTTGGGAAAAAGCTGTAAAAGGCGAAGTCCTGGCTCGCCCGGTATCATCTGAAGATAAAGTAATTTTGCATACAGCTAATGGTTTTTTACAAGGATTAAATCGTGATACAGGTGAGGATTTATGGGATATTTCTCTTGAAGTTCCACCTTTATCATTAAGAGGTAATTCAACACCAACGATCGCACATGGCGCAGCAATTGTTGGGGATGATAATGGCCGAGTAAATGCTTACTATATTAATGATGGTGAACTAATTTGGCAGCAACGTATTTCCCAACCATCAGGATCAACTGAAATAGCCAAATTAAACGATGTTGATTCTACCCCTGTTGTTGAAGGCAATTTAGTTTATTCAGTGGGTTATAATGGTAATGTGGTTGCGCTTGATTTAAGTAATGGTCAAATTGTATGGCGTAAAGAACTCGGTTCTACCCATAGTTTTGCGGTTGATTCCACGCGATTATTCGTTGTTGACCAAGATGATAACGTTCAAGCTGTTTCTAAAAATGGTGGTGCAGAAATTTGGAAACAAACTGGTTTTTTACATCGTCAATTGACCGATCCTGTAATTTATCAAAATTATATTATTGTGGGTGATTTCGAAGGTTACCTTTACTGGCTAAATATTGACAATGGTGAAGTTGTTGCGAAAACACAAGTAAGTAGTAGCGGCCTAATATCTAAACCATTAGTAGTGGATAATAAATTAATTGTTCAAGCCAAAAATGGTGATATTTACGCTTTTATAAAGAATTAAAGTAATCAGAGAATAAGCATGATACCAGTTGTAGCACTTGTTGGCCGACCTAATGTTGGAAAGTCCACTTTATTTAATCGGTTAACACGAACACGTGATGCGTTAGTTGCTGATTTTCCCGGATTGACCCGTGACCGTAAATATGGTCGCGCTGAAATTAAAGGTCATGAATATATTGTCATTGATACCGGTGGTATTGATGGCACCGAAGATGGCGTAGAAAGTTTTATGGCTGAACAATCCTTACAAGCCATAGAAGAAGCTGATATTGTCCTTTTTTTAGTAGATGCCAGATCCGGAGCGATGCCTGCCGATCATGCAATTGCTAAGCATCTACGAGCTCGTCAAAAAGCTACATTTTTAGTTGCCAATAAAATTGATGGCATTGATGCTGATACAGCAATTTCCGATTTTTATGCCCTAGGGCTAGGTGATATTCATCCAATTGCGGCCAGTCATGGAAGAGGGGTAAGTTCGTTAATAGAAACGGTATTAGATCCTATTTTCCAATTTGAAAATGATGAAAACATTGTCGATGCTAATCCGGATGAGCAATTTCAAGATTTGCCTGAATCATACGATGATTTAGTATTAGATGAAATTGAATCAGATTCACTAATTAATCAACCCATTAAAGTGGCTATTGTTGGTCGTCCTAATGTTGGTAAGTCAACACTAACTAACCGGATTTTAGGTGAAGATCGTGTTGTGGTTTATGATATGCCCGGTACCACGCGTGACAGTATCTATATCCCTATGACGCGCGATGAACGCGAATATATATTAATTGATACCGCAGGGGTACGTAAACGAGGCAAAGTAACTGAAATAGTTGAAAAGTTTTCGGTTATTAAAACATTACAAGCCATTGAAGACGCTAATGTCGTCATTTTGGTCATAGATGCCAGAGAAGGCATATCTGATCAAGACTTGTCGTTACTTGGTTTTATTATTAATAGTGGGCGCTCACTTGTTATTGCTGTCAACAAATGGGATGGTTTAACCCAAGATATTAAAGAACAAGTAAAAACCACTTTAGATGATAGGCTTGATTTTATTGATTTTGCGCGCTTACATTTTATTTCTGCATTACATGGTAGTGGGGTTGGCAATTTATTTGATTCTATCCAAGAGGCCTATGATTGTGCCACTCGTCGCGTTAATACGGCATTATTAACAAAAATTATGCAAATGGCGCAAGATGATCATCAACCACCATTAGTTCGTGGTCGTAGAGTTAAATTAAAATATGCTCATGCTGGTGGTTATAATCCTCCTATTGTGGTTATTCATGGTAATCAAGTTGAAGATTTGCCTGATTCATACAAACGTTACTTAATGAACTATTTTAGGCGGTCATTGAAAATAATGGGTTCACCAATCCGTATTCAATTTAAAGAAGGTGCTAATCCATTCGAAGGTAGAAAAAATAGTTTAACGGCGTCGCAACAACGTAAACGTCGTCGATTAATGAAACATGTTAGAGGTCGTAAATAGTTTATGCCAAACCAAACATTGGATAGTAATAATCAAGAAGGTTTATGCCCTAAATGTCATAATAAAATGAATGTGGTTTCACCACAGCATTATAATTGTCCGCATTGTAAACAACATTATCGTGAGCAGTTTATTTGCCCAACTTGTCAAAAGCCAGCTCAAATGATTAAAGGTTGTGGAGCTATTAATTACATTTGTCAAACAGACGGACTCATATCGAGCAATAAAGTTATATTTCATTATTTACCAGAATAAAGAAGTCTTTTCAATAAAGCCATAAGAGGTTATTTCATGCGAATTATTTTATTAGGAGCACCCGGAGCGGGGAAGGGAACCCAAGCACAATTTATTATGCAAAAATATGGTATTCCTCAAATTTCAACCGGCGATATGTTACGTTCAGCTGTAAAAGCTGGAACTACCCTAGGTTTGCAAGCTAAAGAATTAATGGATGCCGGTAAATTAGTTACAGACGAATTAGTTATTGCATTAGTTAAAGAACGCATTGCACAAAGTGATTGTGCTAATGGTTTTTTATTGGATGGTTTTCCACGGACTGTTCCACAAGCAGATGCGATGAAAGCTGAAGGCATAAATGTTGATTATGTTCTTGAATTTGATGTGCCGGATTCAGTCATTATTGATCGAATGAGCGGGCGTCGAGTTCACCCAGGATCAGGTCGCGTTTATCATGTTCGTTATAATCCGCCGAAAGTTGATGGTATTGATGATGTAACTGGGGAGCCATTAACCACACGTAAAGATGATAATGAAGAAATTGTCCGCAAACGTCTGGTTGAATATCATGATTTAACTAAACCGCTAATTAGTTATTATCAACAGGAAGCTAAAAACGGTAACACCAAGTATTTTTGTATCGATGGTACCAAAGCGGTTGCTGATGTAACTAAAGAGTTAGCCAAAATTTTAGGCTAATAGCTATTTCCAATCAAAAAATGGGGAAGCTATATAGTCTTCCCCATTTTCGTATCTTATAAAAGCTGAGTAGCTTTTATAACCTGCTTATGGTCTGCAATAATATCATTAAAAGGCTCTATCTTTGGCTAAGAATAATACAACCGTAAAAGGTTATAAAACCATTCTTACAATATCAATTTCACCTAACTCTTTGTATAAATTTTCAACTTGATCAATATGTGTAGCATTAATTGTGATTGAGACGGAATGATAGTTGCCTTTACTACTTGGTTTTATTGACGGCGAATAATCCCCTGGCGCATGGCGCTGGATAACGGTGATCACTTTATCAACTAATTCAGGTTTAGCTTCGCCCATCACTTTATAAGTGAAAGAGCAAGGAAAATCTAATAATTCATTTAATTTAGTCTGTTGCATAATTTTATTGTTCTCATTTTTTATGGCATATGTACAAGGTATCACTACCTATGGTAACAAGTATATATAGGCATTTTGTTCTACTTCAAGTCAGTTAAGTTTAAACACTGCTTTTTAAAGTATATAAATTGATCTATGATGGACAAATTTTAGCACAATTCAGTTTTAAATATTTTTATTTATTAATATAAGGTCAATGCAGCATGTTAGTTAATCCAGATCATAAGGAACCTTTTGGCACATTATTAGGTTATGCACCAGGAGGAGTGGCTATTTATTCATCTGATTATGACTCAGTGGATAAGCAACAATACCCCGATGATTCTTCATTTCGCAACTACTTGGAGCGTGAATATATGGGCTATAAATGGCAATGTGTTGAATTTGCTAGACGGTTTTTATATTTAAACCATGGGCAGGTTTTTACTGATGTTGGAATGGCGCATGAAATTTTCTCACTACGTTTTTTACGGCAAGCTATCACTGAAGCTATTTTACCACTGCAAGCATTTGCTAATGGTAGTAAAAAACGACCTGAAGTTGGCGCTTTATTAGTTTGGGATGACGGCGGTGTTTTTAAACGTACCGGGCACATTGCCATTATTACAGAAGTATTCGATGATAAAATTCGAATTGTTGAACAAAATCTAACACACACTCGACTGCCAAATGGCCAGCAGTGGACTCGCGAGCTGTCAATGACTGTTTCAGATAGTGGTTATCTTTTACATGACACCTTTAATGATACTACTATTTTGGGGTGGATGATTCAAACCAGTGATACCAAATATAGCTTGCCACAACCACATGTACCCAAAGCGTTGCTTACTATACATAGTGCGCATATAAATAATCAAAATCAATTTGATAGTAAATGGTTAAACGAACAAGAACCGCTGGAAAAAGCCTATATATTAGCTTCCGGACATGCGATTAATCATGACGATCATTATCGTTATTTCACTATATCTGAAAGTGCTGAACAAGAACTGATTCGAGCGACCAATGAATTACATTTGATGTATTTACATGCAACCGATAAAGTCTTAAAAGATGATAATTTATTGAAATATTTTAATATCCCTGAAATATTATGGCCAAGATTACGTTTGTCTTGGCAACAACGTCGTTACCAAATGATTTCAGGACGATTAGATTTTTGTATGGATGAACGTGGTTTAAAAGTTTATGAATATAATGCGGACTCCGCTTCTTGCCATACGGAAACCAGCGTTATTTTACAAAAATGGGCAATTCAAGCAGGATTAAAAGTAGGTACCGATCCTGGTAGAGGGTTACTTAATTCTCTGGTTAGTTGCTGGAAACATAGTGATGCCCAACCTTTTGTTCACATTATGCAAGACAATGACAGTGAGGAAAACTATCATGCACTTTTTATGCAAAAAGCGTTAACTCAAGCAGGCTTTAGTAGCAAAATTTTGTGTGGATTAGAAGGGTTGCATTGGGACAAACGTGGGCGCCTAGTCGATGATGAAGATCGCCAAGTTACTTGTGTATGGAAAACATGGGCGTGGGAAACAGTTTTAGAACAGCTACGAGAAGAAAGCGAAGCACAAACCGCTGGCTTACCAATTCGTACCGGTCATCCTGAAAATGTCGTTAGATTAATTGATGTTTTATTGCGACCCGAGGTATCGGTTTTTGAACCACTATGGACAGTCATTCCAAGTAATAAAGCTATCTTACCCGTATTATGGTCTTTGTTCCCTAACCATCGTTATTTATTAGAATCAACTTTTACGCTTAATGATAGTTTAATAAAAAAAGGTTATGCGGTTAAACCTATTGCCGGTCGTCGCGGTAGTGATATTCAACTAGTGAGTAATCAAGAACAGATTTTAGATCAAACAGTTGGGAAATTTGCTGAACAGGAAAATATTTATCAAGAATTATGGTGCTTACCCAAAGTGGACAACCGTTATGTTCAAATATGTACTTTTACTGTCGGTGGGCATTATGGCGGCACATGTTTGCGTTCAGATCCGTCTTTGGTTATTAAAGGTGAAAGTGATATGCAACCATTACGAGTTTTAGCAGATGAAGATTTTTTAAAACAGTAATGGATTGTCAAGATGTTTCCTGAGAAGTATACGTTTCAGTATAAAAATAAAATAAATGTTACCCTATAAAAAGTTAAAAATGATTATGTTGTCGACATAATCATTTTTTATATTTTGTTATTGCTCAAATCTTACTCAAATTTTTATAAAAAAATGACTAAAAAGTCATAATATCTGTTTATCTACCAATTACATCAACTCGTATTTCTGTTAAAATCAATCCAGTTATCTAAAAAGTATAAAAATTATATGCAGGGATACCAAGGAATATATGGCAAATACATTACTAAGAAGTGGTGATATTAAGGATTTTAAAATACTCGGTCATGATGGTAAAGCCGCTTATTTAGTCGCTACTCAAATCCGGGAAATGTTTAGAGTAAAATTAGGTAAACAATATGCCGATTTTCTAGCTATTCCCCAACGCAATGATCAAGGAAATATTATTGATTGGTATATCCCTTTTGACTCCAGTCAACCCGATGGCCAGTATGATATTGTGCCTTGGACTTCGGCTAGCGAAGCTGAACAAAGCTCGGCACTGATTTTACTTAAAGAGTTTGAACAACAGGTTGTGAATCTAGGTAAGAAGTTAGCCAATAACCCTAATCTGGAAGGTGATCAATTACTTTTTAGTCGTTTGATTTATGATCCTAAGCATGATGCTAATAGTCTCGAACCTAATTTGATGGCAATACGTTTTCCAAGTAATCAGTTTGTTTACATTGTTGATGGCAAACCAGTGATTACCTTTTGGGGATTTATTAATTCACAAACACCACAAGCCAGTTCGCCATTTTATTGCTTAGAGCCAGTAAAAAAACAACCAGCGGTCGTACCACCTGTTATTCCTGCAAGTGAAGAGCCCGTTATAGCCAAAAAACCTTGGTGGCAACGTTGGTGGGTATGGTTACTAGGGTTATTACCTTTGTTGTTACTATTGTTGGCAATATTTTGGCTCCGAGGTTGTTTTCTAAAACCACAAGCTTCACTTAATCCAAATCTATCATTAAATAATGATAATACCAGCTTACCTGCTGCAGTAACTGAACAACAAAAGGAAAAAGATCCACAAGCTAGAGACGTTATCATTGATAGAAACGTCGGCGTTGTTAATGGAACAGCAACCAATGGTACTACTGCGCTTGATAATAATGGTGTAGCGACGAGTGTTGATGAAAAAGATGCCAATATAGCCAATGCAGGTAATGCAGATAATGCAGCTAAAGATAGCGGCGATAATAACCAAAATTTAGGTGAACAACCCAATAACGATGGCCAAGCTAATACTCCTGAGACTAATAATCCAGATAATCAAAATCAACAACCGCAGCCAGCTGATTTGAACAATAAAGATAATCCACAACCGCAAACCGGTACTGATAGCCAAGATCAAACTTCAATGCCAGCAAATAAAGATAATAATGCTGAAGCAAATGTTGATGCTAATAAGCTAACTTTGCCAAAAGATGCAATGCAGCAAGGCTCGACAAAATTTCTTAATGGTCAATGGTCTGTAGGTGGTGGTATTCAAGATAAGGCAACCGGCAAACCATTACAGTTATCTTATAATTTTAACCAAGGGAATGGTGAAGTCACAGTTACACGCAGTGACGGCGTTAAATGTGTTGGTAAAGTGGGTAGTGGTATTCAAAATGCCAATTTAAATATTGCTAGTAATACCGAAGCTATCTGTAGCGATAATTCTAAATATCAATTACCAAAAATTCAATGTACATCTGGCAAAAACAATCAAGCTAATTGTCAGGGAACTTATAATAACGGGATTTCGTTCCCAATTACTATGAAACAACAATAGGGTTGTATATGCTTCCGGAAATACGCAACTATGGTCAAGAAGTCACTTTAATAATGAATAGTGGTATTCAATTTCTTGATTTTGCACTAAAAATAGATTGGAAAAATAATCAATGGCGTAATAAATTAAATGGTTGTTTTATCGACCCTTCAGAAAGTGGCGCCCTCATTAGACTGATTGAAGATGTTGATAGTGGTAAATTTTTTGCTCCTGATAATCTATCTTTTGCTGTTACACCAACACAAGAAATTAGTGTTGATCAATCTTTGAAACTATATGATGGCATTTGGTTACCGATTCCGGTGTTAAGATCAATACCACCTGAACGTTTTGATAAAGGCCCTCATAATTGGAGTCGAGTCCGTATTGTTAGTATTCCTGAAGGGGCAGATCCGGATGGCAACACTCACCGTATCACCTTTGCGTTTGATACTAAGATTTTTGCTAATATGCAAGATGTTGCCTATCTTGCTCCAACCGACAACGATGTTAAAACTGGCTCGGTATTTAGCTTAGCTCATCGTTCCGATCAAGTTTCATGGTTTTTAGAACTTAAATGGATAACTAACTGGTTAATAGACTTATTCAAAGAACTAGCACCACAACCTGAACGTTTGAAATTGCATAAAGATGATATTAACCAAGAAATTAACAATAAAGTCTATTATGGTCATTATTTAAATATTATTAATTTACTAGCCGATTCATTACATATGCCCACCATTAAGATCGTTTCTAATAATAGAGATGATATTGTCAAATCAATTCCAGTGGATATGATTCTTGATGTGGGTAATTCCAGAACCTGCGGAATTTTGATTGAAGATCATGTTCAGGATAAAGATAGTTTAAATCGCCGATATGAGCTTGAAATCCGAGATTTGACGCAACCAGAGCACATTTATAACGAACCTTTTGAAAGCAGAGTAGAATTTGCGCAAACTTTTTTTGGTAAAGAACATTTTTCATTACAGAGTGGGCGCCGAGATACATTCCGTTGGCCAAGTATTGTTCGCGTGGGTAAAGAAGCCAGTCGTCTGGCTAGCCGACGAGAAGGCAATGAAGGTGCTACGGGGCTTTCTAGTCCAAAACGTTATCTATGGGATCAAGATAAATATGAACAAGGTTGGCGTTTTAATTCTCACTATGTAAAAAGTGATCATGAACCATTTGCAACTTCAGAACCTTTTTCCAGCTTAATTAACGAATATGGTGAAGCTTTGCATATTCTCAGTAATGATATTGCTGAAGAATATGATCGTAAAATGCCGGTCTTTCATCCTAAATATTCGCGTAGTTCTTTGATGACATTTATGTTATGCGAAGTATTAATGCATGCTTTAATGCAGATGAATAGTGTTGCTCAACGTAATAAACTTGAACACGCCAAAACACCACGTAATTTACGCTCGATTATTTTAACCATTCCACCGGCTATGCCTAAACCTGAGCAAGTTATATTTAAGTCGTGTGTATACCAAGCTATTGGACTTGTTTGGAAAAGTCTTGGTTGGGATAACTCGGATGATAATATTGATTTTAACAATCCGGAACAATTAAAAAGTGTTTGGCCTAATATTCCTGAGGTACATGTTCAATGGGATGAAGCAACTTGTGGTCAAGTTGTTTACCTGTTTAATGAAACCCAAAATAATTATAACGGTCGGTCAGAAGAGTTTATTGCTTCAATGGTACGTCCGGGTAAAACTAATAAGCAGAAATTAACAATTGCGACAGTGGATATTGGCGGTGGCACTACTGATTTAGTGATCAACGATTATGAACTTGATTATGGTGCAAGTAACCAAGTAAATAGCAGTAATGCTTATATTGTGCCAATACAACGTTTTCGAGATGGTTTTAAAGTTGCTGGTGATGATATTCTGCTTGATTTTATACAAGATACAGTGCTAACAGCATTAACTAATGGCTTAAAACAAGCAGGGCTGGCTGATCCTAATCCTATTTTATCTACAATTATTGGTTCGCAGCAGCTTTCAATTCAAGATGCAGTATTACGACAGCAGCTTACTTTACAATTATTCACACCGATTGGTTTACAGGTATTAAAAGAGTATGAACTTTATGATCCGCTACACGCGGAACAACATGTTAATAACGCGACTTTTAGAGAATTATTACAACATCATGTAATGACTGATAATGTGCTTAATTTTATTAATGAACCAATTAGACGCGCATTAAATAACCCAGAATTTTCAGTACTGGATTTGAATATTGAAATTAATCTAAAACGTATTCATCATTTGTTTATTCGCGGTGACTATTACAATATTTGTAAAACATTTGATGCCTTATCTGAGATTATTAGCTGTTATCAATGTGATGTGTTGTTATTAACCGGTAGGCCTTCACGGTTACCGGGTGTCCAAAGTTATTTCCGTTCCCGGTTATCAATGCCAGCTGGGCGCATTTTACCTTTGCATGGTTATTATACTGGTAGCTGGTACCCATTCCATAAACAGGAACGGATTGATGATCCAAAAACTACCGCAGCAGTTGGAGCAATGCTTTGTTTTTTAAGTAAGAACCTACGGTTACCTAATTTCTATTTTAGATCATCTAATATAAATTTATATTCAACTGTTAAATTTATTGGGTTGTTAGATAACCTAAATATGATAAAAAAAGAAAATGTCTATTATCGCGACATTGACTTAGACGATCCGGATTATGATTTCCCTGAGATTTCTTTTGAAATTAGGGGAACGACTAGACTTGGTTTTAAACAACTGGAAATTGAGCGATGGCCGGCATCACCAATTTACACAATTACTATTGAGAATAGTGAAGTAGCTAAAAGGCTTAGCGCTGATGGTGCTGTGCTTGAAGTTACATTAGGAATTAATAATAGGCAAAAATCTGTCGAAAGTTTTTATATTAAAAATGTCAGTGCCTCGGATGGTCGTTCATGTAGTAAAAATCAAGATATTAAACTCAATTTAAATACGATGGTTAATTCGGGCTTAATTAGTACGCAGTATTGGCTGGATAGTGGAATGATAAAACGATGAAAAATTTAAACGAACAACTTCCTAAATCTTGGGATCAGGTTTATCAAGCGTCAGCTAAAGCAATTACATGGGTGGAACAAACTCGCGCTTCATCAAAACGTTTACATAATGAGGCGGATGGTTTAATTCTTGAATTACGTCGATTACGCAATAGTGCAAAGCGATTAGGTGATGTATCAACTAAATCTGTGGCGGTAGGATTTTTTGGCTTATCACAAGCGGGTAAATCTTATCTTATCTCGGCATTAGCTGCTGGAGCCAATGGTAAACTTGAAACTGTTGTCGATAATGAAGTTTTAGATTTTATCGATCATGTTAACCCAGTTGGTAGTGGTAAAGAAGCAACTGGTTTGGTAACCCGCTTTAGTCGAATTGCCAAGGGAGGCATTGCTAACTATCCATTAGAGTTGAAATTATTCCAAGAAATTGAAATTGTTAAAATTCTTATTAATGCCTATTTTAAAGATTTCGATCAACAAAAAGTAACCAATAACATAGAGTTTTCACAACTAAACCAATTGATTCAACGATTAGAAAATAAAAAACAAGCGGATAAAACCGGTGGTATTACTGAAGATGATATTGTGGATCTTTATGATTACTTATCTGAAAATTTTGGTAATTCACTTGAAGGATTAAAAGGTGGTTATTGGGAAAAAGCCATACACTTACTACCTTACCTTTCGATTGTAGAGCGTGGCGAACTTTTAGCTGTTCTTTGGGGTGGAATTAGTGAACTGACAACCATTTACGTACAATTAGCCACTACTTTATCCAGTTTAAACCATGCTAATACCGTATATGCACCACTGACAGTATTAATTAAAGATAATAATGGTACTAAGTCACAAATTGACAGTATTATGAATGTGGATATTCTTGAACGGTTAAATACTGATCGCGATTCCTCTGTGACTATAACCCCACTTAATGGTGCCCCAACTTCTATATCTTTAGCACAATTGGCTTTTTTGACTGCAGAGTTAATTTTCCCATTAGTAAATAAAACTCGAGTCCCCACTTTTGAAAATGTCGATTTATTGGATTTTCCTGGTTATCGAGGTCGTTTAAATTTGATTTCTATTGCGGATGTTAAAGAGGGTAACCCTATTGCCCAACTTTTGTTGCGGGGTAAAGTCGCTTATCTTTTTGAAAAATACACCGATAGTCAAGAAATGAATGTTTTAGTTGTTTGCACCCCTTCAGATAAACAGTCCGATGTTAATGATGTTGGGCCTGTGCTTGAACGTTGGATAGACAAAACCCAAGGTGAAACAGCCGAAAAAAGAGCCACTAAAAAAGCGGGATTATTATGGGCAATTACGATGTTTGACAAGCGTATTGGCACATCATTAACACTGTCTGAAGATAATCTCAAAAACAGTTGGGGTAAAGGTGGTTTACTTCAACAGACTATATTGGAACGTTTTGGTAGTTATGATTGGTTAACCAATTGGTCGAATGACCGTAAATTCAACAATGTTTTTCTAGTACGTAAACCAGGATTTGATGTGCCGTTTTTAACGGTGGATCCTGCTACTCATCAAGAGCAATCTTATAATGATAGTTATCAGGAAAAGATGCTTATGCTGAAAAATACTTTTGTTCACAATGTGGACATTCAAGAGTATGTGAATGAACCTGAACTAACTTGGGATGCCATGTTAAAGTTGAATGATGGTGGAATAGGACGTATTAGTCAATATTTGGAACAAGTTGCTATTACCGAAGTAAAACAGCAACGTATTGTTGAGCAACTTAATGAGAAAATTGACTATATCATCAATATGCGTTTTGATACTTGGTATCAAGCTGATAGTGATGAAGAATTGGGCAAGAAAAAACAAATTATTGCTGATGTTATTAAAAAACTACAAGGTAAAGCTTTATTACTTGGTGAATTATTGAAAACGCTTGAATTACCAGAACAGACTGTTAGAGCTCTTTACCACTCAAACGAAGCAGATAGTGAGGTAGCCAAAGATAGCCAAGATGATAATATCGGTGATTTAACCAATGATTTTGGATTAAATACTGATTTTGAATTATTCTCGGATAATAATTCACCTTTAGATATTCAACCAGCTACTACTTTACCCACTGAATCAAAATTTGCTAAGACAGTATTTACTACATGGTTAGAGCATTTAAGAAATATTGTGTTGGATAAACATATAGTGCAATTTTTTGGTTTAGAACAAAAAACGCTATCTTTTGTAGTTGAAGAACTTATCACTGCTGCCAATCGTTTAAAACTGGAAACCAATTTAAGCGAACGAATTTTAAAAAATGAAAATACGGGTAATAAACGTGATGATCTTGAGTCTCGCCAACTTAGTACCATTCATACTTTGTTAGCTGATTTTATTGCATGGCTCGGTTTTATCCAAGGGCAAGTAAGCGATATACCAATGAGTCGGGTTAATCAAGGTAAGCCAATATTTTCTTCGCCAGTAAGCGAGTTTACTAATCAATCATCGCACCCGTTACCAAAATTGGATGATAAAACCAAGAATTATTCTCAATATGCCATATTTGATTGGTTTATTGCTTTTGCTATCTTGGCTCAAGAAAATGTTGGTCATCATGCCGGACGTGAAATAAGTCAGGAACAAAATAGTCAACTAGGTGAGATTTTAAATACGTTTAAACAGTCTCAGATAAATTAAAGTAGTCTGAAAATGATTGATTAGATTATTAAAAATAAAATAGTGGGGGTGGCGCCCTATAGATAATTACCTTTCTTATAAGTGTTAATGGAATGGTACATAGGTATAAATATAGAGGATATCATGGCATTACGAATTGAATTAGATGGCTATAAACCAGGGATAGCTAAGTTTTTGGCTCAAAAGTGGGATGGTAGTTCTGATATTGATATGCTTATCCAACGCAATCAAGATGGTTATTATTTATTAGGTCTAAAACAATGGAGCCCTGAAAAAACTTGGCACCCCGTTACTAATTTAATGGTTGATAACCAGCAATTAACCGGAGAAGTTAGTGAGTGGTTAGTTGATTCGTTATTATCCCAAGATAATTCTGTCAGATTTTTTATCCAGATACGGGATCGACAAAATGAAAACTATATTGATGGTGGTGTAGCCAATATTACTGAGTCAGTATTAGCATCTTCTGCATTAGATAATTCTTCGTCATCGATTGATAATAATCAAGTTGAAACAGAATCAGAACCAGAATTATCGGTTGAACAGGCCATTAATTCACCACAAGACGAACCTATTACTGAGCAGGAAGTTAAACCCGAACCCACTTTGCCTGATGAGCCACAGGCAACAGAATCGACAATTAAGTCAGAAATTAGTGAACCAATAAAATCTAAAAGTAAGTTGGGGTTAATAATCACTATTGTGGTTATTCTATTACTATTAGTGGGAATAGGTATCGCTACATGGTACTTTTTATTTTCCCGTAATCAACAAAAAGACACTTCTTCAGTACAAATCGATAGCCAATGTAGCTTAAATAATGCTACAGGAGATGATTTAAGTTTTATTCAACAATGTTTGCAAACAAAACCTGATGCGGATGCAATTATTCAATTAATAAATGAAGCTAAAAAAACAGACAAATGTAATATCGCTCAGCGTTTATATGCTAATCAAGCACAGCAAAATGCCAAAATTGCTATGCTTTATGCCAAAGAGTATGACGATAAGTATTATCAAGAGAATAATTGTTTTAAAGCTGATAAAGAAACAGCTATTTATTGGTATGAAACTTCTTTAACTCATGATGCTAATAATTCATTAGTTAAAGAACGGTTATCTGAGTTACAAAAATAGTTAGGAATAGCATATGAAAAAATCAGTGATCTCAAATATAGTTATCGCAGTAAGTTTAATTAGTCTTCCTTGGATTAGTTTTGCGGCTGAGCCGCTTAAACAAGCAGGTAAATCAACACTATATCAGCGTATTCTTAGCACACCAACCTGTGAGTTAAAAAAAAATATTACTGATACAACCGGTACGTCTGTAGCTGCTTTTTCGCGTTTTTATGTTTATGAACGTAAAAATGATAATAACCAAGAATGGCTTAATGTTGGGCCTGATTCTTATGGAAAAACTGTTGGCTGGCTTAATGATTCGTGTGCTATTCCTTGGAATATGCAAATGACACTGGTATTTACTAATCCAGTTGATCGTGATCCATTGTTATTTTTTAAAGATAAAGCATCGTTAACTAATATTATTGATGCCAGCCAACCAGAATCTTTGTTAAAACCTATTCGAGATGCTTTAAAAGCAGATAAACCAACAGCAGAAATCCTTGCTCAAGAACCTAAAGAATATGTAGATTTTAAAAATAACTTTTATTTATTGCCTATTTTACAAGGTGAAGAGGTAATGAATGGGCAAGGATTTTATGAACGAGTTTTAGAGATTGCTTCTGTAAGTAAGCAAGATACACTGATTAAAAAGAATAGCAAATCAACCGATCCAAATACCGCTGATAAAAATGCTAACCAAGTTGCACCATTTAAAGCTGCTATTGTGTTTGTAATTGATTCGACCATTTCTATGGATCCTTATATTTCACGAACTAAAGAAGCAGTTGAACGTGTTTATCAACATATTGAAAAAGAGAAGTTACAAGAACAAGTAAGATTCGGCCTGATATCTTTCCGTTCCAGTCTAAAAGCATCGGATAAACTTGAATATGTCACTAAGGTGTTTGCCGATCCTAACCAAGTTAACACTAAAGAAGATTTTAAAAAGTTAAGTGCATCCCTAAAACAGGCTAGTGTTTCGACAGCTTATTTTGCTGAAGATTCTTATGCTGGAATTTCGCAAGCATTAAATGATATTAATTGGAATAACTTTGGTGCACGTTACATGATATTAATTACCGATGCTAGTGCAATTCCTGGTGATGATAAACTTTCTAGTACTGGTATGGATGCTGCGCAACTCCGATTAGAAGCACAACATAAAGGTGTGGCCATTTATGCTTTACATTTAAAAACGCCAAGTGGTGAGAAAGATCATCAAGTTGCTGCAACCCAATATTCTGACTTAACTTATAATGATTTCATTCATAAGTCATTATATTACCCTGTTAATGCTGGTGATGTGAATGAGTTTGGTAAGAAAGTTGATTCATTAGCAAAAGCATTATCTGAGCAAGTTAAACTTGCCTATCAAGGCGAGGCATCAGTTGGTAATGTACTTAATGCCAAAGATGATAATTCAGATATGTTAAAAGATGCTTTGTTATTAAGTAAAGCAATGCAATTGGCTTACCTAGGTGATACCAAAGGGACTAAAGCACCAACAGTTTTCAAAGCATGGATTGCAGATAAAGATTTTATTAAACCAACTATTCCTACAGCTGAACCTCGGATTTTATTAACTAAATCTCAACTAAGTGATTTGAGCGATGTAGTAAGTAAAATCGCTAATGCAGCTAATGATGGTTTGATTTCTGCCGATAATATGTTTTCACAATTGCGTTCTGTTGCCGCTGCTATGGGGCAAGATCCAAGCAAATTAAAATCAGATTCCGTGACCAAAATTGCTGACTTAGGCTTGCTTGGTGAATATTTGGATAATATTCCATATAAAAGTGATGTAACTGGCCTTGATCAAGATACATGGAAAAGTATGAGTGGGCTTGAACAAGAAAAATTTATTCGTAATTTAAATAGTAAAATCCGCTATTATCAAAAATGTAATGCGGATGTGGATCGTTGGATTTCGTTAGCTGAAGGAAGTGATCCACGTGAAAATGTTTATCCTATTCCTTTAGAAATGTTACCGTAAAACCAATGTTAACCATAAAGCAACTGGCAATTTCACGTTTTACCGGTAAATCTTTGTTTAAGGTTTGCCTGCCAGAACTGATGGTTAAAGCTGGTGAAGTTGTAGTCATTAAAGGCGATAGTGGCAGTGGTAAAAGTACTCTTTTAGAAATGATTGGTATGATCCTCAAACCAGATGAGATAGATTGTTATAATCTCATTGTTGATGATCAATATATAAATATTGCTTCACTTATTAATGACGATAACATTGATCAACAGGCTAAAATTAGAGCTCATTATTGCGGATTTATGTTGCAAACTGGTGGTTTACTCCCATTTCTGAGCATACGCGATAACATTTTATTGCCATTTGAGTTGTTAAAACAAAAAATTGATTATGTGCGCTTTGACTATTTGGTGGACAAATTAAGTATTTCTCATTTATTAAGTAAATACCCTAAACAGTTATCTATTGGCGAAAGGCAACGCGCCTCTTTTATTCGCTCAATTATTCATAAACCAGCTTTACTATTAGCGGATGAACCTACTTCAGCTCTTGATCCATATAATGCCAACTTACTGTTTGATTTAATTATACAACAAGCACAACAAGATAATATCGCCGCGATAATTGTTACTCATGATTGGCAACGTATTGCCGATAAAGGGTTATTCACCTTATCAGCTAATTTAGCTTCTCCACAATCATCAGTATTTTTACCACTACAAGTTAAGGTAGGTAACGATGATTAATGTTATAGTAAAATGGCGGCTTATTACACGGTTATCTTTAGCTGATTTATGGTATGACAAAAAAGTTTCATTTTGTATTATTGCTGCAGTTATATCGGTAATTACACCATTATTACTGTTACTTAGTTTAAAATATGGTGTGGTTTCACAACTGCGTCAGCAATTACTTAGTGATCCACAAAATTTAGAAATTAAAATAGTTGGTAATTTACAACTTGATAATGCTAAGTTAGCTTGGATAAAAAAACAGTCGGAAACAGCTTTTGTTATTCCCCTTACGCGTTCATTAAATACTCAAGCAGATTTAATTAATGATTCCAGTCATTTTGTTAATAATGCAGAGATTATTCCGACTGACTCCCATGACGACCCTATCACTCAAACCCTCCCTTCTCTTGATAGTAACAATCAAATTTTATTAAGTGCACTCGCCGCCGAAAAAATGCAAACAACTATTGGTAGTCGGGTGAAAATGGTTATTACACGACAACTTGATGGTAAACTTGAGAAGGGAATAACTCAATTAGAAGTAAAAGGTATTATACCGGAAAGTCGTTATAGCCGTACCGCAGCTTTTGTTACATTAGATTTGCTTATTGAGATGGAAAATTTTTATGACGGTTATCAAAGCGAAGTTTTTCAAACCGCGACCGGTCAACTGCATCCACCTAAGCATACTTCATTTGCTCGAGCAAGAATTTATGCTAACTCATTAGATGATGTTGCTCCATTATCTTTCAAATTACGTGAACAACATATTGAAACTCGAACACAGGCAAATGCAATTGAAAATATGCAAGCAATTGATCGAGTACTTACTTTTATTTTTAGTGTTATTGCTATTACAGCTATTTTTGGATGTATTTTGTCATTTACAGGATCTTTTTTATCTAATATTGAACGTAAGCGTAAAGATATTGCTTTTATGCGCTTGATTGGTTTTCAGTCGCAAGAAATTATGCTGTACTTAATTACTCAAGCTATGATTTTGAGCTGTTTAGCGTTTGTTATATCTTGTTTATTATTTTTATTAGGGAATTATGTATTTAATATGGTTTTAGGTAAAAATTTAGTTTCACAACCGATCGTAAGTCAATTACAATTTTATCATCTTACTATCGCATTTTTACTGACCTTATTTATTTCAAGTATAGTAGTGATTATAGGAGGGCGGCGTGCTGTTAAAATTCAACCAGCAGAGAGTTTGCGGGAAGTATAATCAGATAAAATATATTTTTTGCGGTTTGCTAATAAGTCTATTGCCAATATTAAGCTATGCTGAACCTTGGGATAGTAAATTTTATAACCCAAAACCAGCCAAAGATGATGTTATTTTACCTATGCCTTGTGATGGTAGTTTGGTAATGAAAAAGGTTTTTACACCAACTAGTAAACCTTTAGATGACGTTAAAGTGGTGTTAGGTAGTAATCAAAAAGAGTTAGGTTTTGCTGAGTATGCAACCCCTAACTATATTTCAGGCAGTTTTTCTGATGCTGGGAATGAACGATATTTCCTAATTGGTAAATATGAACTGACAATACTGCAGTATCAAGCAGTAATGAATGACACTTGTCCAACAGCAAAAATTACACTTTCTTTCCCTATGACAGATGTAAGTTGGTTTGATGCTGTTGCATTTACTGATAAATATAATCATTGGTTAATAGAAAATCAGTCAAAAATTAAAGCAAATAGCCTACCTAAAGGTTATGTGCGTTTACCTAATAATACTGAATGGGAGTATGCAGCTCGAGGTGGATCTAAAGTGACCGAATCAGAATTTCGGGAGGCACGTTTCCCAATGGTTAATACTGTAGAAAATTATGCATGGTTTTCGGGAGCAAAATCGGCAAATGGGAAATTACAGCTAATTGGAAAACTTGAACCTAATCCACTTGATCTCTACGATATTTTGGGTAATGCCAGTGAAATGTTATTTGATTCTTTTCGAATGAATAAGCTTGATCGTTATCATGGCCAACTTGGTGGCATTACAGTCCGTGGAGGCAGTTATTTAACTCCAGAATCGGCAACTAACTCGTCTTTTCGTACTGAAAAGCCTTTTTACGATGATAAAGGTGCATACAAAAGTAAGGATGTTGGATTCCGTGTGCTTTATACTACAGAAATAATGAATTCTAATGATCTTATTAAAGAGTTAGATAAAGAATGGAATGCTCTTGGTGGTGATGCGGGATCTTCAAAGAATGGCAGTGTTGTTAATGAACTAGAAAAAATAACTAAACAAGTAGAAGATGAAAAAACTAAAAAAGAATTAAATCAATTAAATACTTTGTTACGCAGTGCAAATCAGGCTCGTGATGAACAGCGCGATCGTTCTATTCAATCCGCTTTGCAATTAGGTGCTTTTTTATGTGCTAATGTTTCAGATCTTAATAGTAAGTATGAATACAATAATAATTTATATAATACGATGACTAATGAAGTTTGTGATGTCAAAGAATCTGAAAATGTGGATAATAATAATATGTGCTCAAAAGCAAAATTAAATAATTTAAAACAAGTACTGGATGATTCAAAAAATGCACGAGATTTTATTTTAAAATATTATTCAGATACTATTGTTAACACTGCATCAAATTATGAAAAAAGTACCATTAATGACCAAGCAAAAGCAACACAATTTATTCTCGAAAGCAGTGGCAAAGCGAATATGAGTGATTATTTAAAACTCTATTTTAAACATATTAATCAATATATTGAATCAGGAAATATTGAAAGAACAATTTGGCTAAAAACTTGTAATGAAGTGAAAGGAAATAAATAATGAATAAAATTATGCTAATAATAACACTATGTGTGTCACTAGTACTAACGGGTTGTCAATCTTCATCTGGTGTTAATACTAAAGATGTTGATCCTACATTAACTAAAAGTAATTCCGCTCAATTTTTTAGTAAATCAGCGTGGCAATCTTGTGCTATTGGTGCTGGTGTAGGAGGTGTTGGTTGTCTTTTATTAGGTGGTAAACCTGGGGCATGTGTTGCATCGGCGGCAGTGGGTTGCGGTGTAATGATGGGAGCAAACTACTATCTTGATTCAAAACGTGCTGAATATGCAAATGAAGAGATGCGTATTGATGCTTATATTCAAGATGTTCAAAAAAATACACTAGAAGTACAAGCGGTAACGCAAACAGCTAAAGGTGTATTGGATAAAAATTTAGCTACACTTAAAGTTTTAAACCAACAAATCAAAAATTCTACTGTAAATACTAAACAAGCTCAAAATGATTTGACTCAAATTGATGCTAATATCGCTTACTTAACTGATAAATTATCCCGTATGAAAGAGGTTGAAAAAGATTGGGTTTCAGTTTCAGCTAAAGAAAGGCAATCAGGGGTTAATGTATCGAAATTAGATAAAGAAATTAATCAATTAAATAAACAAATAGCAGGACTAGAAAAACAAATTGATCTTGTAACTCAACAACGTTCAGCAGTAAGGGTGGGCTAATTATGAAAAAAAGATATCTTATTTTACTCTGTCCGCTAATTTTATTAGTAGGTTGTTCAACAACTCCTGAGCAGTGTGATCCAACTAATACTAATATAGGGATTATGGATAAGATTAGTTGTAATTATTCAGGAAATTACCAAGCTAGAATTGACCAGAAAAAGCAGATTTTAGACAATGAAAAAAGAGCTAATCAACAGTTTAAAGAGATTTATGCAACCATAGAAAAACAAAAAAATGATACGTCATTAAGTGTTAAACAAAAACAGGCTCAGATGCAAAAATTAAAAACAGATTTGACTAAGTTAACTAATGAAGTGAAACAAAAAGCTAAAGGTCGCGATGATTTACAAGCTCAAGTTAATGATATTGAACAGCAACTTAAAAAAGTCAATACATCAAATGGTTCTGAGATTGAAAAACAAGTTGAGTTAGATAAGTTAAATAAAAAACTCCAACAATTACAAAAAGCATTAAATATATAGAACTGTTGCAGTAGGGAAATATGTTTTAGTGAAAACATAGAGTTTGATATTAAGGGAAACGCTAACTATGCAACGCATAACAAGAATTATGTTTGATCCTAATAATTCAGACAAGATGTCTTTGTTGGATCAATATAATTTCTTGTTATTTTTTTTAAAGCCGCATTTAACCGAACGAGCTTTTTCTATTTTGCCAATACCAAAATTGATCGATAACAATCAATATGTTGGTTGGTATACCCACCTTGAAGGACAACCCATTTTACTGAGCAGTATAACCGATGAAGCTCGTAAAAATCAGATTGAAAACACACTTAAAACGCGTATTAATGATATTGAAATAACTGTTAATTCAATACCATTAACAGGTGAACAACAAAAGTTAGTTTTGTTTTGGTTACCCAGAATTAAAAGTTTAGGTAACCAAATTTATGTTATCAATGATGATCCAGTAATCGTAAATTCTTTCGAAGAACCTATATTACCTAAACCAGCTATAGCACCACTAGTTACTCATTCTAAAACTCTGTGGCGTTGGTGGCATTTTTTATTGTTAGCTTTATTATTAATTGTATTTTTGAGCTTACTTGGCTTGCTTTGGTATTTCTTTAGTTCAAATGAAAAAGAAAAAGTATCTGATTCCTTACCTATAGGAAACCAGCCAGTAACAGAAATAAAACCTGATCCTATAGCGGTTATTGAAAAACCAGAAGAAGCAAAAGCAGTTGCAACAACAGAACCAAATTTACCACCACCACTAACTCAAGAACCTAAGCCAAAAGTCATCAATTTGCCTAATTGTATTAGTAAGGAAGAGATTATTAAAAATCCCAATCCATCAAAAATGGTACTTATATTTGATAATTCCTTATCAATGATTGCTACAATAGCTGAATCTCCATCTAAAGTTAGACAGTATTTCGAGTACTTAGGTTATGGTTATCCAGCTTATATGTCAAAACAAGAAATAGTTGCGTATGAAAAAAGGATGACTCGTTTACCAAGCCGTTTATCAGCAAGTAAGCAGGTCGCATTATCCAGTATCGATAAAATACAGCAAGATATAGATATTTCACTGGTTACGCTCTCGAGTTGCCCACGTGCTGGGGCAACTTCATTTTTTAGTTATCCAAATCGAGGTACACTAAAAAATAAAATTAATCAACTTCAACCTATTAATGCCGAATATTTTAGTTATGCCAACCGTAATGTTCTAAAAAGCAAAGTTAATGTACCTAATAATTCAGCACAATCGGGAACACCACTTTATAGTGGCTTAGAAAAAGCGAATAAAATGCTTGATGGGGTAACACATGATGATTATATTCTTATTATTAGCGATGGCGAAGATACTTGCATAAAGAAAAATATTTGTACTTTAGCTAAATCTATAGCAACACAAAAACCACGCTTAAAAATTAATATTATAGATATAGCTGGTGAACATAAAATTGATTGTGTAGCTAAAATGACCAACGGAAAGGTTTATATAGCTCAAAATCCAAAAGATATGATTAAGCAGATGAATAATGCAGTTTCAGATCTAAAGATTAGCCGACCTTTGTGTCAATGAGTTAGCAAAATAACAAGTTATTTAGTAAGATAATTTTGCGATGAAGTTTAATTTTTTAAGCAATTATAAACATTAAATATTTAAGAAAGGAAGTTAAGAATGCAACGGATAACGCGGATTGTATTAGATAATAATGATTTAAATAAAATGTCTTTATTGGATCAATATAATTTCTTGTTATCTTTTTTAAAGCCGCATTTAACCGAACGAACTTTTTCTATTTTGCCAATACCAAAATTGATCGATAACAATCAATATGTTGGTTGGTATACCCACCTTGAAGGCCAGCCTGTTTTATTAAGTAGTTTAACCGATGAAGTGCGTAAAAAGCAGATAGAAGAGACACTTAAAACACGAATTAATGATATAGAAATGACCATTAATTCAATCCCATTAACTAGTGAACAACAAAAATTGATCGTGTCATGGTTACCCAGAATTAAAAGTTTAGGTAACCAAATTTATGTTATTAATGATGACCCAGTCATTGTAAATTCTTTTGAAGAACCGGTGTTACCTAAACCAGCTATAGTGCCACCAGTCACTACTTCAAAGACTTTGTGGCGCTGGTGGCATTTTTTGTTGATAGCTTTATTATTAATTGGATTTTTGAGTTTACTAGGTTTGCTTTGGTATTTATTTGGTCCTTCTGCAAAAGAAAAAGCATCTAATCCATTGCCTGAGGTAGTTCAACCAGTAGAAGAAAAGAAACCTGAAATTGTTCAAACTATAGAACCACCAAAAGAACAAAAAGTGGAACCGGTTGTTACCGAAGAACCAAAGGTTGAACCAGATGTTGTTGCTGTAACCGAACCGAAAATAGAACCAAAACCGGTCCCAGCCCCCAAAGAGGATCCAAAACCAAAAGTTAAGAATCCACCTAACTGTATCCCAAAACAGGAGATTATAAATAATCCAAATCCATCCAAGATGGTGTTAGTATTTGACAATTCGTTATCTATGAATGTAACTCTTTTAGAACCTCCATCAGAAATTGAAAAATATTTTCTTTACCATTTTGAAATTGGTAGTTATCCAAATTATATGTCTAGACAGGATATAACTGAATTTGAAAATAGAATGACTCGTTTACCCACTCGTTTGTCAACAAGTAAAAAAGTTGCATTATCAAGTATTGATAAAATACAGCAAAATGTAGATATTTCTCTTGTTACGCTATCAACTTGTCCTGTGGCTGATACTACACCATTTTATAATTATGCTAATCGAGGTAAATTAAAAAGTAAAATTAATGGATTAATTCCAATTGATTCTTCTAAATCTGGAACAGCACTTTATAGTGGGATTGAAAAAGCTAGTGGAATGCTGGATGGGGTAAAACGTGATGATTATATTCTGGTTATTAGTGATGGTGAGGATACTTGTGCAAAGAAAAATATTTGTACATTAGTTAATTATATTGCAGCACAAAAGCCAAAGTTAAAAATTAATATCGTGGATATAGCTGGAGAACATAAAATTGATTGTGTGGCTAATATGACTGGTGGCAAAGTTTATATTGCTCAGACTCCAAACGATATGATTAAACAGATGAATAAGGCCGTTTCTGATATGAAATTAAATAGACCAGTTTGTAAATAATACTTATCTATCTAAAATCGTTTATTTAGTTTAATAAGTGTTAGATTTATTAATACAACCAGACAAAAATCTGGTTGTTTTATTTTAATTAGTACAATTTCTAATAGTTTTTTAAAAATCTAAATTAGCTGCTTTTAGGGCATTCTCTTCAATGAATAAACGTCGAGGTTCAACTTCATCACCCATTAGCGTAGTGAACAATTGATCTGCCTCAATGGCATCTTTAATTGAAACTTGTAACATGCGGCGACTAGTAGGATCCATAGTTGTTTCCCATAATTGTTCTGGATTCATTTCACCCAAACCTTTATAGCGTTGAATAGTTAGTCCACGACGCGATTCTTTGATTAACCAATCCACAGCTTCTTCGAAAGAACTTATTGGTTGATTGCGCTCGCCTCGTTTGATATAGGCTCCTTCTTCAAGTAGATCTTGTAATTGCGCCCCCAAATGACAAATATTACGATATTCATTGCTATGAATAAATACTTGATCTAACGCATAATTAGTATCAACACCATGAGTTCTAACTTTAATAACCGGTATATACAATTGAGATTTTTCATTAAATTCGGCAGAATAACGATAGCTGCTACCGTGTTGTTCTTTGTTGGATAACTTCTCAACAATGGTTCTAGCCCAATTTTCAGCTTGTTGTTTATTCTTTAATATATTTTCATCTAATACATTTTGATAAACCAATTCAGACAGTAAAGCTTTAGGATAGCGACGTTCCATTTTTGTAATGAGTTTTTCAACTTTTTGATATTCAGCAATGAGCTTTTCTAAAGCTTGGCCTGCTAGTGCTGGTGCATGATTATTTACATGTAATGATGCATCTTCGAGCGCTAAAGCTATTTGAAATTGTGTCATGGCATCATCATCTTTAATATATTGTTCTTGTTTGCCTTTTTTAACTTTGTATAGAGGTGGTTGAGCAATGTAAACATATCCACGTTCGATTATTTCGGGCATTTGGCGATAAAAGAAGGTCAAAAGTAAAGTTCGAATATGCGATCCATCGACATCGGCATCGGTCATGATAATGATACTATGATAACGCATCTTATCTGGATTATATTCATCTCGACCTATTCCACAACCTAATGCAGTAATGAGAGTCGCAACTTCTTGTGAAGATAGCATCTTATCAAAACGAGCTTTTTCAACATTTAAAATCTTACCTTTAAGTGGTAGAATTGCTTGATTTCTACGGTTGCGCCCTTGTTTAGCCGAACCTCCCGCAGAGTCCCCTTCCACTAGATAAAGTTCAGATAAAGCCGGATCTTTCTCTTGGCAATCGGAAAGTTTACCAGGTAATCCACCTAAATCTAAAGCACCTTTACGGCGAGTCATCTCCCGAGCTTTTCGTGCTGCTTCACGCGCTCTAGCTGCATCAATTATTTTACCAACAACAATTTTGGCGTCGCTAGGATTTTCAAGTAAATATTCGGTTAATTTTTCACCCATTACCGATTCAACAGCGGCTTTTACTTCTGATGAAACTAATTTATCTTTGGTTTGTGATGAAAACTTAGGATCCGGCACTTTAACTGATACCACAGCAATTAGACCTTCACGGGCATCATCACCTGTCGCACTTATTTTAGCTTTTTTGCTATAACCTTCACTTTCCATATAATTATTTAAAGTACGTGTCATAGCACCCCTAAATCCAGCTAAGTGGGTACCACCATCTCTTTGCGGGATATTATTAGTAAAGCAATAGATGTTTTCTTGATAACCATCATTCCATTGCAATGCCACTTCAACCCCAATATTGTCTTTTTCAGTACTAAAATAGAATATTTTTGGGTGAATTGGGTTTTTGTTTTTATTTAAATATTCAACAAAGGCTTGAATACCACCTTCATAGTGATAATGTTCACTTTTCCCTATGCGTTCATCAATTAATTTAATGGAAACACCAGAATTTAAAAAAGAAAGTTCGCGTAAGCGTTTAGCTAATATTTCATATACAAATTCGATATTGGTAAATGTTTGTGGGCTAGGCCAAAAACGAACATAAGTACCCGATTCAGTAGTTTCGTCGATAACTTTCAAAGGTTCTTCTGGAACACCTAAATGATAAATTTGTTTGTGTATTTTTCCATCCCGGTAAATAACTAATTCTAATTTATCTGATAGAGCATTAACCACAGAAACCCCAACCCCATGTAAACCACCAGATACTTTATAAGAATTATCATCAAATTTACCACCAGCATGAAGTACAGTCATAATAACTTCTGCAGCAGAAATGCCTTCTTCTTTGTGTATACCTGTTGGGATCCCACGACCATCGTCGCGCACAGAAACAGAATTGTCCGGGTGTATAGTTACTTCTATATGGCTACAATAACCAGCTAATGCTTCGTCGATGGCATTATCAACCACTTCAAAAACCATATGATGAAGTCCAGTCCCATCATCAGTATCACCAATATACATACCAGGACGTTTCCGTACGGCATCAAGACCTTTAAGCACTTTTATGCTAGATGAATCATAAGAATTAGACATGAATTTCTCGACTTATTTAATTTTATTTATCATTTTGTATAATTAGGAAATTATACCAGATTTTATGTAAAAAATCTTATCATTTTCATCAATAATCTGGGTAATTTGGTCTTGGCTGACTGCAGTAATGAAAACTTGCGATTGAGCAGATTTTAATCGTTGTGATAACAAGTTACGTTTAAGGTGATCTAATTCAGATGCAAAGTCATCAATTAAGTAAATACATGATTGCTTCGTTTGTTTAGAGTAGTATTCACCTTGCGATAACCGTAATGCACACATTAATAATTTAAGTTGTCCTCGAGATAATAAATCTTCAACAGGTATATTATCGATACGTAATTTGATGTCAGCCTTATGTGGTCCAGAGGAAGTGTAGTTTATTAGTTTGTCACGCTCATATTGTTTATATAATATTTCTGTGTAATCAATATCGTGATCCCACCCCTGATAATATAAACAATTAAGCTGATATTCGGGAAGAAAATCCTGACTTGTGCGTATAATTTCAGGAAAAATGTGTTGGGTATAATCTGCCCTTATTTGGCTAATCTTTTGTGCTATAGGAGCTAGTTCTTTGTCCCATGGCAACAATTGATTATAGCTATTTGATTGTTTTAATAATGCATTGCGTTGTTTAAATAAGCGCTTTAGATTATTCCAAAGATAAACAAATTCAGGATAATGGTGAAAGCAACCCCAATCAATAAACGCTCGTCGGTATTTTGGGCCACCTGTGAGTAAATCAAAACCTTCTGGTGTAATTAATTGAATTGGCAATAATTTTGCCAAATCAGTTAATCGAAAACCTTCATCACCATCTATCTTTATTTTATTATCATTATTACGTGTTTTTGCTAGACCAATTGAACGCGTTTGGTGATTAGATGATTCAATTTCACTATATAAAACTAATTCAGATTGATCATGTTGAATTATGCGATTTGATTGAATATGCCTAAATGATCTACCATGCCCTAGCATGTAGATAGCTTCAAGAAGGCTAGTTTTTCCACTACCATTATTACCAACAATAAAGTTAAATTCGGGGGATAAAATTAATTCAGCATAATCAATATTACGAAAATGATGAATTTTGATTTTTGAAAGAGTCATAGCCTTGATATAAATTGTCCGGCCGAGGCCGGAATATATAATTTGATTAAATTATAGTCGCATTGGCATAACAACATAAGTAGCAGATTGATCATTGATATCTTCAATTTGCACACTTGAAGTGGCATCTGTTAATAGTAGTTGAACACTATCACATTTTAATGTGTTTAATATATCTAATAGATAGGTTACATTAAAACCAATTTCCAACCCAGATGATTCATATTTTACATCAATAACTTCTTCAGCTTCTTCTTGTTCCGGATTGTTTGCAGTAATTTTTATTTGATTATTGTGAACATAAAGTCTTATTCCTCGAAATTTCTCATTTGATAAAATTGCCACCCGTGAGAGTGCATTTCTTAATTCTTCACAAGATACTTCAAGTGGTTTGTCCGGGTTTCTAGGTAGTACTCGTTTATAATCAGGAAATCGACCATCGATAAGTTTAGAAGTAAAGGTGAAATCGGCAAGACTTACACGCAAATTATTGTTACCGACTTGTACGTGGATTGGTTCATCACTATCGTTAACCAATTTAGCCAGTTCGATCACTCCTTTTCTTGGTAAAATGACCGAACAGGATGTAGGAACATCTTGACCAATTGGCTGTGCACAAACGGCCAATCGATGCCCATCAGTGGCCACTGTTTTTAATAAACCGTCGTCAATTTCGAATAACATTCCATTTAAATAATATCTTACATCTTGATTTGCCATGGAAAATTGAACTGCATCAATAAGTCGTTTGATGGTTTTTTGTGAAATTGAAAAATTAATATCGCTTTGCCAATTTTCTAAATTAGGAAAATCACTTGCAGGTAAAGTTGCTAAAGAAAATTTACTCCTACCTGATTGAATTATTAATCGGTTATCATCAACGGTTATCGAAATTTGGGCATTATTGGGAAGGTTTCGACAAATATCAAGAAATTTCCTAGCAGGTACCGTTGTTGCTCCAGATTCATTTTCGTCAATAAGAGGCAAATGAGAAATCATTTCTATTTCGAGATCTGTCCCAGTCATTGATAAAGTGTTATCACTAACTTGTAGTAATAAATTGCCTAAAATTGGTAATGTCGGACGACTGCCTAAAGGTGCACTAACAAGTTGTAATGGTTTAATAAGTTTTTCGCGATCAATAATAAATTTCATAATGTCGATTCTTTTTTAAGTTGATAATGTTCGAATTAAATTAGAATAATCTTGTTTAATATCATTGCTTTCTTCTTTCAATTCAGCGATTTTGCGACAAGCATGTAATACTGTTGTATGATCTCTACCACCAAAGCCATCGCCAATTTCAGGAAGGCTTTTATTGGTTAATTCTTTAGCTAGAGCCATTGCTACTTGACGAGGTCTTGCCACTGAACGTGAACGCCGTTTAGATAATAAATCAGATACTTTAATTTTGTAGTATTCAGCAACAGTTTTTTGAATATTATCAATAGTAATTAATTTTTCTTGTAATGCAAGTAGATCTTTTAAAGCATCTTTAACAAACTCAATAGTTATTGATTTGCCAGTAAAGTTTGCGTTTGCAATGACTCGATTAAGGGCTCCTTCTAATTCTCGAACATTAGAGCGTAAACGTTTAGCAATAAAAAAAGCTACTTCTTCTGGTAATTTAATATTATTTTCTTCGGCTTTCTTCATCAGAATAGCGACACGAGTTTCAAGTTCAGGCGGTTCAATGGCAATAGTTAAACCCCAACCAAAACGTGATTTTAAACGATCCTCAACACCATCAATTTCTTTTGGATAACGATCTGAAGTTAAAATAATTTGTTGATTACCTTCTAATAAAGAATTAAAAGTATGAAAAAATTCTTCTTGTGATCTTTCTTTATTAGCAAAAAATTGTATGTCATCAATAAGTAAAGCATCAACAGAACGATAATAGTTTTTAAATTCTTCAATGGCATTATTCTGTAAAGCTTTTACCATATCTTGTACAAATCTTTCAGAATGCATATAGACAACTTTTGAATTTGTTTTTATAGCCATTATCTGATTACCAACAGCATGTAATAAGTGAGTCTTACCTAGACCTGTTGATCCATATAAAAATAGTGGGTTATAAGCTTTTCCTGGATTTTCAGCTACTTGTTTGGCCGCAGCAACCGCAAGTTGATTAGATTTACCTTCAACAAAACTATCGAAAGTATGTTTATGATTAATTCCTGAATGGTAAACGTGATTACTTTTATTATTTTCTTTTGTTGTTTTCCACGAAGGTTTAATGGATTCTTTTAGTCCATTATTTTTTACTTTTTTATTTGCTGTTAAAGTAGAACCAACTTCAAGATATAACTTTAAGCTATCATTATCAAATAGTTTATTTAGCAATAGAGATATAGTAGTTAGATATTTATTTCTTACCCAATCTAAGACAAATCGATTGGGTGCATAAATGTACAGTTTGTTATCGACCAACTCCGCTTGTAGTGGACGAATCCATAAATTGAATTCCGTTGTGGGAATTTCTTCTTGTAATTGAGAAAGACAATCTTGCCAAATAGCGGTAGGCACAGTAATTCCTTTTAATTTTGATTACTAACAGAGTGTTTATAAGTATAAGCTTTTTTGTGGATAATTTATAGTGTAAAGGCAATATATAATTTAGTTACTAACAAATTATAAAAAGAAAATAAAAAACCCGGATTTAACCGGGTTTTTAAAGAAATTAAAAATATTAATTAGTTTGATTCAATTACTTTAATTTCTTGAACATTACGTGCTTTAACTTCAATTTCAACACGACGATCTGGTGCTAAACAAGCTTTTAATTCAGCGCCACGAAGTGCATTACATTTAGTACCAGTAACTGGTTGTGATTTACCCATACCACGAGCACTAATTAGGTTAGATGGAACACCTTTAGCAACTAGGTATCGCATTACAGAATTAGCACGTTGTTCTGATAGTTTTTGGTTATAGCTATCTGAACCAATTCGGTCAGTATGACCAATAACTACTACAGCACTTTGAGTTGGGTTAATTTTAACTAATGATGTTAATAAGTTGTCTAATGCTTGACGGCCTTCTTCTTTAAGATCAGCTTTTGCATAAGCAAATAGAACATCTTCATTTAATACATAACGATTTTCTTGAGTTTTAACTTCAACTTGTGGTGCAGCAACTTCCGGTGAACCTAGGCGGTAAGTAATACCTAAAGTTAACAAGCCATTATCTGGAGATGCATCAGTTTTAGTATGAATATGGTTAACATATTGATATTCTAAACGAGTAGAAAAATCTTCAGATAGGCGATAATCAAGACCTAAAGCAAAAACTGGAGATACATCAGTTTTAGAACCACCGCGACCAAATGCTTCTTTATACTCGCCACTATTTTTCCATTTAGCAATAGTTACCATTCCTCCAGCACGACCATAAATATCTAAGTCATCAGTAAGGAATGATAGAGGGTAACTTAGTTTACCTGTTAAAGAGACACCTTGCGCATCAATTTTGCTTTTTCCAGCATTAGTGCCATCAACTGTCCAAGTTCTTTTATATCTAGCTGAACCTAACCAGTCATAACCTAATTCGAATGCAAGATAAGGATTGGCTTGGAAACCAACAAAAGCACCACCACCAATATTACTACGATCGGAAGTTTTAATACCAACTACATTTTTATCAGCACCACGAACTTTATTGGAATCTAAATTATACATTTCAGACCAACCTAATTTACCACCAATGTAAAAAGTGTTGTCTTCGTACGCTGCATTAGCTGCAGTTGCTGTTAAACTTGCTACTGCGATTGCAAGAGCTAGAGTTGTTTTTTTCATTTTATTGCCTCAACTATATGTTGTTATAGACGTTGTTTAGTTTCCTTTTGTTTAAATTTTACTTTAAATAAAAGAATAATTACTTATTTTTATTAATTATGTTATACATAATCTTCTGTGATTATAGCACATTTAATATGCAAATCTATAATTATCGACGTTCTAATATAAAAATATTTAAATAAAATTATCAAATAATTTTATTAATAACAATATAAAAGTCATTAATGGTATTAGATAATATTTTAACCATAATCAGAAAATCTGCTTCAAGACGTTTATCGGATTCATCAGAACTAATATCCTCATTTTCTTCTAGAAGACTTGCATCAAATATAATACGTTTAAAGGTTAAATCAGTATTAACTATAAAACTTACTCCACGTTCATCAATTATTTGAACTTTAGTTACCCATTTACCTGAAGTAAAATGAACCAATATTTCGTCACTGGTAATTTCCTGATTTTTACATACAATAATACCATTACCATCAATAGGGTCTTTAAGTTCAACTTGATTACCTAATACAAATGGAGGATAACTAAGTTTTTCTTTGACCCATGTTGTGGTTATTTGCTCCAAAGGTTTATCAATTGATAAAGGTGTTAATGCAAGTGAACCCAGTTCTTTGCGCAAAATAGCTAAAATATCTTCTGCTTGTTTAAAACTACTACAATCAACAATAATTCGTTTATTGTGTGTATCAATCCATAACCAGTAATAATTATATTTACTAAATGCTCTGGGCATTAGATCTATCAAAACTTCATCTTTTAAAGTAGCTTTTTCATTTTTTGTTAACTTTCTATTTAATATTTGTTCTTGTTTATCAATTTTCTCTAATAAAGCTTGTTTGATTACTGGAGAAGGCAATATTTTAGTTTCTTTTTTTATTCGTAAAAGTAAATGTCCTTGTATATCGACAATAAGGTCATCTTGATTATTATCATTGTATGGTGATACCCAACCCATTTTATTATTATCTAAATTACCACAAGGTATAAAAGGATGAGATTTTATCGCTTTTTCGATTGTTTCTTTATTAAGTAAAGTATCATTACTCATTTGATAAATGATGGTATTTTTAAACCAAAGCATACTGTAATTTTTCCTGATTTTTGATTCACGATAATAATTTATCGCGATTAATATTGCATAACGCTTATACTAAAAGCAGTAATAATGTTATTAGTTAGTTTATAAAAGAAGAATGGTAATAATTAAAAATTATAAGAGACCCCCATATAAATAGAAGTTACAGCACTATTGTCTACCATTGGGCTATCAGCCGCATCTCCGGTTAACTTATCTATATGAATACAGCCATAAGTTGCAAAGTGATTGGTCAATTTATATTGTGCACCTAATTCTGCATAAGGAGTAAATGAACTTTCAGCATTATAATAACGTAATTTTGAGCGGGATGATTCTTTATGTGAGATACCATAATAATAGTTATTGTGATTGCTATTGGCCCAGTTAATGCCTATGGTAGGTACAAGAATAAGATCACCTTCTACAATAGGCAGGCTATAGTCAGCATTTACTAAAAAGCTATTACTTTCATTTAACACATCTGCGCCAACATTACTAGAAAAACTCCCCCAATTAGTATTAATGTTATATTCAATTTCTGCTAGTAAAGTTGAGTAACGCTTATCTAATTTTTTTAACTGGTGATTGTCTGAATCATGGGGTTTAAATTCGTTGGCTAAATAACGGCCACCAATAGAAATACTCTGATTATCAGTATTGTAAATGTAGACTCCAGCTGATAAATCATCAATAAAAAATGAACCATTATCATAATCAATATGAGGGATAGGATAAAGGTTAGAACTGTAACTTTTATAAGGTGAGTCTGTCCAACCAACCCCAACCCCCAAGGAAGTAGAATCTGCAACGGCACTTAAAGTGTATCCTAAAGTAATTATTGATAACATAGAGGTGATACATAATGTTTTTTTCATTTTTTAATACTCTTAAATAAGCTTTTTTTACTTATCCTAAATGCTATGAATAAGGTTATTTATAGTGTTTGATATTATTAGTCTAAATTTAGCGAATATATCGTCACAAAATCTATACATTAATTGCACATTGTAACAAGTAAATTTCTTAGATAATAATGCCACATTTTATTGTGTTTGAATATGGATTAGTGAGATAACTTATGAGTAAACCAACTTTAGAAATGATCAACAGTCACCCTGATGACGCGACATTACTTGCTGATGAAGCTAAATATTGTTCTTTTGGTGATACTGTGCATTATGTTGAACCACCAAAAATCTTTGATGGTTGTGAAGGTAGTTACATGTATGATAAAGAGGGTAAAGCCTTTCTTGACCTTCAAATGTGGTATTCAGCTTGTAACTTTGGTTATGCAAATGAGCGTTTAAATAATGTGCTTAAAAAGCAAATTGATACATTACCACAATGTGCCAGTCAATATTTACATCCAACTAAGATAGAATTAGCCAAAACCATTGCCCAAGGTATGAAACAGCGATTTGGTTATGATGGACGAGTACATTTTAATGTTGGTGGTTCACAATGTATTGAAGATTCCCTTAAAGTAGTACGTAATGCAACTAATGGTAAATCGTTAATGTTTGCTTTCCAAGGTGGATATCATGGACGTACATTGGGTGCATCATCAATTACATCAAGTTATCGTTATCGTCGTCGTTATGGTCACTTTGGCGATCGTGCTATGTTTGTGCCATTCCCTTATCCATTTCGTAGACCAAAGGGTATGACAGCAGAAGAGTATGGCGAGCATTTAGTGGCTGAATTTGCACGATTATTTGAAACTGAATACCACGGTGTTTGGGATCCGAAAGTTGGACAAGCTGAATATGCTGCATTTTATGCTGAACCTCTACAGGCAACAGGTGGTTATATTGTTCCTCCTCGCAATTATTTCAAAGGTCTTAAAAAAGTCTTAGATCAATATGGAATTTTATTAGTAGTTGATGAAATTCAAATGGGCTTTTATCGCACAGGTAAACTTTGGTCAATTGAACATTTCGATGTTAAACCAGATGTCGTTGTGTTTGCTAAGGCATTAACTAATGGATTAAATCCATTAGGTGGTTTATGGGCACGAGAAGAGTTAATTAATCCACAAGTATTCCCTGTTGGATCTACTCACTCCACATTTGCTTCTAATCCTTTAGGCACGGCTGTAGGTCTTGAAGTTTTAAAAATGACTTCTGAAACTGATTACGAAACCAAAGTCATGGAAAGTGGTGCTTATTTCCTTGAAGGCTTAAAAACACTAGAAAAGAAACATAAAGAAATCGGAGAAGTTGATGGTTTAGGTTTAGCTCTTCGAGCTGAAATTTGTACTGAGGATGGCTTCACCGCTAATAAAGCATTAGTGGATAAGATGGTTGATATTGGTATGTCTGGTGATCTTGATTGGAAAGGCACTAAAATGGGCTTAGTACTTGATATTGGTGGTTATTATAAAAATGTAATCACATTTGCTCCATCATTACATATTTCTCGCCAAGAAATAGATCAAGGTATTGAACTACTTGACCAATTAATAACTCGTGCCAAAAAAGAACTTTAGTTTTTTTATTTTTTTGCTTATCTTTTGTCCCGTCGATGGTTGACGGGACTGCAACATTAAAAATAAATCATATAAATGTGACTATGAAATATATCAATCAGTTAGAACCTAATCAATTAATAGATAATTTTTTAACTCATCCACCCAAAAACTTCTCTGCATGGTTAAGTGAAGATCGTGTACCTGTGTTTTCTACAAAATTTAATTTATTAACAACAGCTGATGAAAATTTCAAAAGTAAGATTCAAAAATTACCTTTTTATAAGAAGTGGTGCCATTGGCTTAAACAAAAAACTTGTTTTGTTGGAGCAACTGTTTCTGAATATACTTTACTTAACCATCACATTGATCCGGAGCAATTAGCACATAATCTGAAAGCAGCTTATGCCAAAAAATATCCCTTTTTGATTGTTAAAGATATGCCTTTGGCGTCACCATTACTAAGTAACAAAGAAAATCAATATTCAGAACAACTTATTTCATCATTAAAAAATTGTGGGTTTGTTGAAGTAGAAGGACAAGCCTTAGCTTGGGTACTAATTGATTTTACCGATCTTGATGAATTTTTATCACGTTTTTCGTATAGTCGTCGTAAAAATTTTAGAAGGAAATTAAAATCGCGCGAAAAGTTAGCCATCGATGTTTTACATAGTGGTGATGATTGTTTTTTTAATAATGCTGTTTTAGATGAATATTATCAACTTTATCTTAATGTATATCAGCAAAGTGAAGTACATTTTGATTTATTAACTAAACCATTTTTTACCCAGTTGTTACAAAGTAAGACTTCTCAAGCACGTATTTTCACTTACCACCATAATAATGAATTAGTCGGTTTTAATATTTGTTTTGTAGTTAATAATATGTTGATTGATAAATATATTGGGTTAGTTTATCCTCAAGCTAGAGAGCTAAATCTTTATTATGTAAGTTGGTTTGTTAATCTAGAATATGCGCTACAACAAGGATTTAGTCATTATGTTGCAGGTTGGACAGATCCTGAAGTTAAAGCATCTCTGGGAGCTAATTTTACATTAACAAAACATTTAGTTTATATTCGTAACCCATTATTAAGATTAGTTTTACAGAAATTGATTGGTTATTTTGAAAATGACAAGGAAAAATTGGCATGACATATCCAGTTATACTCAATTTCGATCAGAGTGTAGGTGAGATTAATCATGCTAACATGATCGATGTTACTCATTGGCAAGATGATATTCGTTTTGGTTGTTCTGTAAAAAAGTTTAGAGAGTTTGCTAGATCTCTTCAACAATTGTTACCTGAAAATCATGGCACAGTGCTAATGGGTAGTGGTGATTATCACCATATATCCCTTTTACTTATTGAACGTCTAAATAAACAATACTCAGTAGATAACCCTATTCAGGTGATTATTTTTGATAATCATCCAGATAATATGCGTTATTTGTTCGGTATTCATTGTGGTTCATGGGTAAGTTATGTGGCTAGTTTACCATTTGTTAGTCATGTACATGTATTAGGTATTACTTCTAATGATATTGGTATTGCACATTTTTGGGAGAATAGGTGGAAGCCTCTTTATCACAAAAAACTTACTTATTGGAGTCTAAATGTAAATGTTTTATGGGCGAAGAAAATTGGTTTAGATCATGCTTTTCGGCATTCTGCTACACCTGACGAGTTAATTGCAAGTTTTTTATCAGAACAATACCATAATACTCAACCGATTTACTTATCTATTGATAAAGATGTATTGAGTGAAGAAGTAATTCATACGAATTGGGATCAAGGTACGCTTCAAACCTATCACATACTCGACACGATTACATCAATTAAGCAGCGTATTATTGGTAGTGATATTACCGGTGAATTATCAATATGGCAGTCACTCAACCGGTTTAAACGCTTTTTAAGTTCATTAGATAAACAACCAACGATTTCCCCAGCCAACCTTAGTAATTGGCAGCAAGAACAACATCTACTGAATTTGATATTATTAAAAGCATTGAAGTAGATTTAAAAAATTAAATTTTTCAGAAATGCTATACGTTTCAATATAAAATGTATCTTATGCGCAATATATTAGAGTGAATTAAGTAAATGAATACTTGAATTTAAAACCCTTTAAATTGCTTATTTAATGACTTTAAATTAAGTTCACTTATTCGGAACTTGTTTAGATAACTTATTTTCGGCTAGAGCTAAAAATAAAATACCTGAAATAATTAATATTGCGCCAATTAATTTATATTTTGTAATAGGCTCATGGAATAACCAAACTGAGGCAATCATCACTGTTACTACCTCAAAATGTGAAGCAGCAAAAGCGGGTCCAACAGGTGCTTTTTTTAACAACGTCATCCAGGTAAAGAAAGTTAAAATATACCCTGCTATGGAAATATAAATCCAAGGATTAGTAAACACACGAATTAACCATTCAATACTCATGGCTAAAGGTTGCGCATGAATGGCTGTTAGTTTAAAACTGCATTGAGCTATGGTATCGAAAATTAGTAATACGGTAAAACCGATTAAGTAAAATTTTGCCATTTCAACTCATTCCTACAAAAATCACACCGGCAGTAATTAACAACATCCCTACTACACGATGTAAAGTTAATAATTCTTTAAAAAGAATACGTCCCACTAGCATAATGGTAATAATATTAAATGAAGCAAGCAATACGCCCTGAGAAAGTGGAACTAGAGTTAAAAATGCTAGCCATAATAAAAATTCCACAATGTAAGCAATAATTCCAACCCAGATCCAAATGTTTTTTGCTAGATCTAGCCAGTAATACCAACCATCACGATTATTGGGTGAAATAGCCGCAAACTTAAAAGCAACCTGTCCGAGAGTATCAAAACAAATATTACTGATCCAAAGTATAATAACTAATGGCGACATTACACTTTTATCCCTTCTGCAATTTTATTGAAAAATGAAACGGATTCGTTAATGACTTCTCGTCGTTGACTATCAATGGTGACTAAGTGGTAACTATCATTAAGTACAATAAGTTTCTTTAATCCAGAAACGTTTTTTTCGACCAATTTAGCATTGGTTTCAATATTGGCGATATCATCATTACCGGAATGAATGATTAAACAAGGGGAAGTTACTTTGGCTAAATCCTTACGTACATGTTTAGCTAATAGCTGCATTTCGGCTAGAGCAGGGAAAGGGTTACCTGCTAATCCAGCAGCTCCGCTATCACCGCTGAGCATACTTTCCGATACCACTGCTCGAATGCGTTCATCTTTTAGTCCATAAGGTGGTTTTTCAATAAAAGAAACTTTCTGAAAAATACCAAGCTTTTTAAAATAGACTAATAAAAAGAAAAACTTTTTAGCCCAAAAAGGCATACTCCAGCCATCATAATAAAATGTTGGCGCAAAAACACCTACGCCTTTGATTTGTTCAGGTCTATCAGCAGCAAGTTGTAATGCAAGCAGAGCACCCATTGATAATCCGGCAACAAAAACATTATCAACATGCTCAGCCAAATAATTTGCACCGTCTTGCACACTTTTGTACCAATCTTGCCATGTTGTTTGACATAGATCAGCTTCGGTACCGCAATGGCCAGCAAGTTGCACCGCATAGACAGTAAATCCGGCTTTATGTAGTCCATTGGCTAAAATACGCATTTCATTTGGAGTGCCAGTTAACCCATGAATCAAAAGTACACCATTTTTGCTACCTGGTAAAAAATAAGATAAATCTTGAGCTGTATCCATTATAATTCCTAATTTACTTTACCATCACGAATGGAATTGCTGCTAATTGTGTTTGTTTTAATGCTTTGGTTACATCAGCAAAGCAATTAATTGCACTATATTCAATCTTATTTTTTTCACAATAATTAATGAGTTTGTCCTTAGCAAAAACAAAATCAACATTGTGGGATACACAGTAATCAGAAGTACCATCGCCAACATAAAGTATTTGATTAAAATGTTGTTGTTTTACATGATTACATTTGCAATTACCACTTTGTTTAATACAATTTTTATTAGAATAAGGGAATTCTAATCGCCAACTACGATCATTATCATGCAATAGCTTATTAGCAAAAATGGGTAAATGTTCCATTCCATGACGTTTTAAAATAAACTGAATAGCATAATCTAATCCATCACTAACAATATGTACGGGAATATGATTTATGTCGGTATACTCAATAAAAGCTTTAAATGTTGGATCAATTTCTATTTGTGATAAGGCACAATTGAGTTCATCAAGACTGGCTTCCAACAAGGCAATTTGCTTACTCATGCACTCTTGAGAACCAATCTTACCATTAACCCATAATTCTTCGAGTTCTTCGCAACCATCTTGACCAAAATGACTTAGTAATGTATCTGTTACATCTTTTACGCTAATTGTGCCATCAAAATCACATAAAACAATGGATGTTTGGTGTTGGGTATAAGATGGATAAAAAATATGATTTGCAATCGATGAAAAAGTATTCATTTATTAATAAAGATAGTCAGTTTATATAAATATGACGATTTTCTCATAGGCTGGGAGAAAACTTTGTAGGCTCTTTGTATATATTTTGTAACGGGTTTGAAATTGTCTGTATAATAAGGTATCTCTAATTTACACCTTATAGTAATAAGAAGGAAAAATGAGTGAACGCATATTAATTATCGAAGATGATGAACGGTTAGCTAATCTAATTCAAGTTTATCTTATTAGACAAGGTTATACTGTTGAATGGTATAATAGCGGTGATGGAGCAGAAGAAAAAATTCAAAAACTCAATCCTGACCTAGTGATTTTGGATGTCATGTTACCAGAAAAATCGGGTTTTGATATTTGCCGTGATATACGTACTTGGTTCAATAATTTTATTCTTATTATGACAGCTAGTGAGGATAATATCGATGAAATCGTCGGGCTTGAATTGGGCGCTGATGATTATTTAGCCAAGCCGGTTGAACCTAGGCTACTTTTAGCTAGAATTCGCGCTTTATTACGAAGGAAACAGATTGAGTTAGATAAAGAAGATAATAAAGAATTGATTATGCCTTTTAATGGTAAAATAATAGTTTTTGATAATCTGATAATTGATGCTGAAAATCGTAAAGTATCATTACAAGATCAAGAAATTGATTTAACTACAGCAGAATTTGACCTTTTATGGTTACTTGCTAGTAATGCAGGCAAAATTCTATCTCGAGATGATATTTTTTCTCAAGTTAGAGGTATTGATTTTGACGGCAGTGATCGTTCAATTGATGCCCGTATTTCAAGACTTCGTCGTAAATTGCTTGATGATCCAGATAACCCATTACGAATCAAAACAGTACGAGGTAAAGGTTATTTATTCTTGCGAGAAGGGGATAACCATTGAGTCAATTACTAGCTAAACCACTGTTTTTTAATCGACGAATTGTATTTTATCTTGTTATCTTACTTTCATTACAATGTATTATTGCTTATGGAGCTTTATTGGTATTTGATTCCTTGCCATCATCATTAACCGATATGCCTGATGACCATATTGTGTTTCGTGAATCTCAGCGTGGAACAGTAAATTTAATCCGAATGCAAATTAATGAAAATAAAGATCGTCCACTACAGGAAGTCGTAAATGAATTACAACCTTATTTTGGTTATCCAATTGAAGTACTGCCAATTACTACATCATTACCACATTCCGTGCAAAACGAATTAGTAAAACTGGGTTTCTCGTATGATAGTGATAAAGAGGTAGTATACGTTGATTTAAACGATGGTAATTTGCTGCAATTAGGTCCTATTGTGATGCGTGATATTTTAGAATCTAATACCATGTCATTAAGTGTTTTTCTGATAATTTGGGCATTATTTAGTGCCATTATCTTTTTTATTTTGATCTATTTTGCTTTTAGTGCAGTCTGGAAAGATTTAGTTAATATTCGTCAAACTGCAGAACAACTTGGGCAAGGAAATCTACATGCTCGTACTGAAAATGTTAAAGGTTGGTTATTTAAGCCATTAGCAAATGTCCTTAATAATATGGGTACCCATATTGAACATTTAGTCAGTACTAATCAAACTATTTCACATGCAATGGCACATGAGTTACGAACTCCTCTTGCTAGAATGCGATTTGAACTAAGTATGCTCGAAGAATCGAATGATGAACAAGAAAGATCACTATTACAAAAAGGTATGAGTGATGATATTAATGAATTAGAAGCACTTATTAATGCAAGTTTAAATTACTTTAGAATGCAGCAAAGTAATATTGAGTTGAATTTAACTAGTGTATCATTAAAAGAGTGGGGTAATAAAGTTTGTCAGTCACTAGAACTTTTCAAGCCACCAAAGTTTGAATTAGTTTGTAATTGCCAAGATGTAGAAGCATTAATTGACACTAATCTAATGGAAACAATTGTCAAAAATTTATTACTTAATGCGTTTAAATATGCGGCACATAAGGCTGTTTTACATCTTACTAAACAGCAAAATAGTGTAGTAATTGAAATTGATGACGATGGTGCAGGTATTCCTTTTGATGCACGGGAAAAGATTTTTATGCCTTTTTCTCGACTTGATACCAGTAGAACTCGTTCCACTGGAGGATATGGTTTAGGTTTAGCCTATGTAAAATTAATGGCTGAATTCCATAATGGTAAAGCGTTTGTGGTAACTAGTCCACTAGGTGGGGCTAGGTTTGTGGTATCACTCAAATCCGAAGGATAATTATTAATTTTTATTTAACAATAACCGGTTGTTTATTAAAAAAATCATAAATGTGAGGTGCTAAATAGTTATTATATAGACTTTATTAAATAATATATATCATATTGCCTAATCGTGGAAAGAAATATGTCTAGTGATTCAAAAAATCCTGTTCCAGCATCTTATTGGATTAAACTTGTTATTATTTTCTTTTTGGGATGGATTGTTATTTATGCTGGACGGTCTGTATTAAGCCCTCTTAGTGGTGAATTACAAGAAGCCTTTGGTCTAACTAAAGCTGAGACAGGGGGGATTATGAGCTTATTTTTCCTTACCTATACTCTGTTTCAAATTCCATCAGGAATTCTTGGCGATAAAGTAGGAAGAAAACGTGTTTTAGTCATCGGTTTTTCTTTATATGCTATTTTTATTGCATCAGTTTATTTAGTTCCAACATTTAGTATTTTTATTATACTTTGGATGTTAGCTGGAGCTGCTCAGGGATGTTATTATGGACCTCAATACGCATTATCTTCTGAAGCGATTCCTAAAAAATGGATCACTTTGGGTAGTGCTATTATTGGTAGTGGTATGTCTTTTGGTATTGCGATGAGTTACTATCTTTCTAGTGTTATGATATAGGTTTTCCATATATCATGGAAAATGCCATTTGTAGTAGTCGCTATCCCAATAATAATAGTCACACTATTGATGATAGTATTCGTAAAAGAAAAGGCTTCAGCACCGATTTCGACTCAAGCAGCACCAAAAACAAATTTCTCACAATTATTTAAAAATAGAAACCTAGTTTTAGCTTATATAACGATTTTTTGTTCAATTTATGGTTTCTTTGTCATTATTACGTGGTTACCTAATTATTTAGAAGTAGAGCGTGGAATGGATAAAATTGAAGCATCTAAGATTGCATCAATTGTTCCTTGGATTTCAATTATAGGAACATTATTATGTAGTTCTGTTTCAGATAAATTGGGTCGTCGCAAACCTGTGGTATTATTTATGATGCCTTTATCATTGATAGCTATTTTTTCAATTGTTCATTCTGATTCATATACGTTACTTATTGCTGTTTTAATTTTATACGGTTTTATTGGTAAAATTAGCTTAAATCCAGTTCTAATTGCCCTTGTTGCAGATAATGCTCCAAAAGCATCACTTAGTACTGCATTTGGCTTATATAATTTCTTTGGTATGGCTGCATCAATTTGTGCTCCATACTTTACTTGGCTTATTGCTGATAAAACAGGAAGTTTAAATAGTGGTTTTTATTTAGCTGCAGCAATCACTTTGGTTGGAATTACGGCTATGTTATTTGTAAAAGAAGGTCCAAAAAAATAATAATTAGCTATAGAAAATATTTTATTTAAGCCTTATGTTTTAATACTAATCAAAAAATAAGGCTTGAATAAATGATTGTAATTTATTGTTATCATATATTTGATTGGTTATTAGAAAATTTAGATAATTTTTATAGAAACTTAATTTATTAGTAATAGCTATACATTATGCTATTTATTCTGTCTATTGGCACTTTTCTTATTACCTTATTCTTATTAGTAATATCACTGTAATTAAATTGTATTTATCATTTTGTTTTTATTATAAAATTTAATTAATATTTTCTATTCATAGTGTTAACTGAAATCATTGGTTAATTATAAAACTCAAATCTTAGAAAAATAATTTTTCTTAATATGGTCAAACAAAATAATAACATCAGAAAAATAAATCCTAACTATTTATAAAATAAAAGGTTTAATTTGCTTGCTATCCTTAACTGAAACGTGAATAATAGAGGTGGATAATTTTATCCTTGTAATGCAGCAATGGCGTTAGACATTACAAGTTTTTAAAAGAAAATAGCGTAAGTAGAATCGTTATAGTTAGATAATATGTTTATTTTAAACAATTAAATAAAGATTTAGTTTTTTTGCTAAAAAACAACAAAAAGTTGGATTGCAAATTAACCATAAAATGATATCAATGGATTATATTTTAGGGATAGTTTGAAAAACGTGCACAGCTTTTGGATTTAAAGCTATGCCTGAAATATGGAATTGTTATTTAGGTAAATAATAGCGGATTCACATAAAATAATAACAAAAATAACACAAATAAAATAATGAATACCGTGTAAAAGTACAGCGTTTAGTATCATTTGTTAACATTGTTAAAATAAGCACTCTATAAATAATTTGATTCTACCTACAATTAGTTAAGATTAATTAAGAGTGTAGAATAATGAAAAGAATGCTAATCAACGCAACCCAGCAAGAAGAGCTGCGAGTTGCTCTTGTTGATGGCCAACGGTTATATGATTTAGATATCGAAAGCCTTGGTCATGAGCAAAAAAAAGCTAATATTTATAAAGGTAAAATCACCAAAATCAATCCAAGTTTAGAAGCTGCTTTTGTTTCATATGGTGGTGAACGTGATGGATTTTTGCCATTAAAAGAAATTGCTGAAAGTTATTTCCCTTCTAATATTTCCGGACGCCGTAGCATCAAACATTTACAAGAAGGTCAGGAAGTATTAATTCAAATTGAAAAAGAAATTCGTGGTAAGAAAGGTGCAGCACTAACTACCTATATTAGCTTGGCGGGTAGTTATTTAGTTTTAATGCCTAACGATCCGCGTGCGGGTGGTGTATCACGTCGTATTGAAGGTGAAGAACGCGCTGATCTTAAACGAATTATTGATTCAATTGAAAAACCAAAAGGTATGGGGGTTATTGCAAGAACCGCTGGTGTTGGTAAAACCCAAGAAGAGTTACAACAAGATCTTGATGCTTTGGTTAATTATTGGACTGCTATTCAAAATGAAGCTAAAAATCATCCTGCTCCAAGTTTAATTCATAAAGAAAGTGATATTATCACTCGTGCATTTCGCGATTATTTACGTGATGACGTTGGCGATATTCTGATTGATAATCCCAAAGTACTTGAAATAGCTAAAAAACGTTTAGTGGATTTAGGACGTGTAGAGTATGTAAGCCGCCTTAAACTCTATGAAGGTGATGTACCATTATTTAATCATTTTCAAATCGAAGGTCAAATTGAGTCAGCATTTCAACGTGAAGTCAGGTTACCATCTGGTGGATCAATTGTTATTGATGCTACTGAGGCTTTAACTGCAATTGATATTAACTCAGCAAAATCAATTCGTGGTAGTGATATTGAAGAAACTGCTTTTAATACCAATCTTGAAGCAGCGGAAGAAATTGCTCGTCAATTACGCTTACGCGATCTGGGTGGTTTGATTGTTATTGATTTTATTGATATGACACCGATTCGTAATCAACGTGAAGTAGAAAATCGCCTTAAAGAAGCAATGAAAACAGACCGAGCAAGAATTCAAACTACACGAATCTCACGTTTTGGTTTGCTTGAAATGTCGCGCCAACGTTTAAGTCCTTCTTTACGTGAAGCAACACATCATATCTGTCCACGTTGTCAAGGAACGGGAACCATCAGAGATAATAATTCATTATCCCTTTCTATTCTTCGATTGATTCAAGAAGAAGCGATGAAGGATAATACGGTACAAATTGATGTGATTGTACCGGTACCCATTGCTAGTTATTTATTGAATGAAAAACGCCGAGCTATTACTAATATTGAACGCATGCATCCAGATGTCAAAATAGTGATTGCAAGCGATGAAGAGATGGAAACGCCACTTTATAAAGTCATTCGTAAGCGTGCCGGTGAAGAAACAGATGTGCTAAGTTATAATTTACCTAAACTTATTCGTGAACTTGAAGAAGAGGAAGAAGAAGAAATTGCTGAAGCTATAGTTGAACAGGCAGTGCTTTCAGGTCCAAAAGTTGAAACGAGTATCACATCTAAAGTTAGAAAAGTTGAACCTAAACTAAAATCTGAGAAATCAGTTGGTCTATTTAATGGCCTATTTTCGAAATTACGTAAATTGTTTGCAGCCGAAAAGACTGAATCTCAACCTATCGTAAAGGCACAACCAACTAAAAGACGCGAGAATCAGCGATCACATAATCGGCGTCAACGTAATAATAAAAATAACAGCTCAACTACCACCAACACCACCAATATTGTAGCCGAAGAACTAAAAGAGCCAGTTAAAAATAACAGTCGTAGAACTAAACAAAATAATAATACCGTTAATTCGGTCTCAAGTAACACATCTAAAGTCGTTAATGAAGTTATTCAAACAAAACAGCGTGAAGTTAAACCTAGGCGTCAACAGAGATCATTAACTAAGAGTGTGCGAATTAAAACATCAGAGGTGACTAATGAAACATCTGTTGTACCAGTTGTACAAGAGAAAGTAATTATACCTTCTGTGTTGCTGCCAGTCATTGTATCAGAAACAACAGATGTATCGACTATAGAGTTACAACCAAAACGTCAACGCCGTACTTCTAGACATTTACGGATGAATGGACAACGAAATAAGCGTCGTGTTAAAAATAACTATCTCAAACAATCTCCGGTTCCATTACCATTTGCAGCTGCTTCACTAGAATTAGCGTTAGGAAGAGTGGTAATTGATTATGGTAGTTTGATTAATAACGACGAATCAAATAATGTTGTTCCAGTTATTCCGTCATTATTGTTACCAGTTATTATTAAAGGTGAAATAGAGAGTACTAATAAGTTTGTTGATTCAAATATTATTGATGAAATACAACAAAATGAAACACCTATTAATGTTGAATTAAATTTTGAAAATAAAGATGGTGAACAAAATGACAGTAATAGTGTTAATTTGGCAGTGACTGATCATAATGAAATAGTAGGTTATTCTTCATCTGCTATGACCAAAGCACCAGCTCCTGAAAATTTGGTACCAGAGGTGGCAATAAAACTTCGTGAGGAATCGGAATATCACTTTAATGGTAAAGGTAATGCAGGTGGTTTAAGTGCACAAGATCATGCGTATGCTGAGGCAAGTAAACCAATATTACCATCTGATTGAAAAACTATTATTAATAAAGTGAGGTGACATGTGTCACCCACTGCTTCTATTTGAGTCATTGATTACGATAAAGATGTATAATGATAATTTATATTTTAAAAAAAATAGTAACATTCTTATTTATTGTCTGTATATTGGCTCAGATTAGCTTTTGTCTTGTTTATTTTGTTCCCCACTCAATGTTTTACAATTTGAGTTTTTCAGATGCCTATACTGCTTTTTTTAAGCAGTTAATGCAAGGTCAATTCATATTGTTATCCGGAGAACATGTCCCTTTTTTACATACATTATCTGCTACATTTGAGCTTTGTATTTTAGCTTTAGTTATTACCTTATTTATTGGTATTCCTTTGGGTGTTTTTCTTGGATTGAGTAATATTAATTGGTTAAATAATACTATTAGGTTAAGTTGTTTGCTTCTTTATTCATGTCCTTTAGTACTAATTGTTATTGTAACTATGTATTTATCATCTTCCAGATGGTCATTATTTATCAATTTTAATGTTGCACCTCCAGTTAGCAGTACTTCTTTATTAGATATTATTATTTCATCTAAAACAGATAAAATAAAATTATTGTTTGAACAGATGCAATATTTACTTTTGCCCATTACTATTTTATCTATTCAACCAAGTATTGTAACTATTCAATTAGTTAGCCAGAATGTAAAAAATACAGCTCAACAAAATTTTATTAAAATGGCGATTATTCGTGAAATTTCACCATTTAAAATTTTACGTAAACACTTATTACCTAATTCAATTCCTGCAACTATTCCATTGTTAACTTATAATACTACGACGTTATTATTTTCTACGATGGTTGTTGAGATCTTATTTAATCGGGTAGGATTAGGACAATGGATTATGATGGCTTATCATCATCATAATTATTCCATTATCGCTATTGCAATTTTAGCATGTGGATCTTTGATTAGTTTATTGACATTGTTTGGTGAAATTTCAGCTATTGTTATTTACCCTATGCGGCATAAGGAAAATTATGTTTAGTCGAACAAAGTTAATTAATAGGTTAACTCTATGTTTTAATAAATTACATAGCGATCTTTATTGTGTAATAGGGTTCTATGGAATTTTGGCTATCCTATTTGTAGCTTTATCTACTCGTTGGTTTTTTCATGCTCATTTAGATCCTATTTATGCTGTTTCTCTACCGCCAGCTTGGGTTGTTAATGGCGATATTAACCATATTCTTGGAACTAATGCTCAAGGACAAGATATATTTTATTACCTATTAATTGCATATCGGTCAACTATCGCTATGACTATGAAAGCTGTATTTTATGTGATTTTGATTGGTAGTGCATTAAATTATCTAATGTTTTTTGTTCCAATTTTACGAACTCTCATATTATTATTATTTCGATTTTGTATGGTAATTCCTCCATTGTTGGCAGTAATCGTAATTAGCTTATTAATTGAAGACAATATCACTAATATGCTAATAGTTATTGTTTTATCTTACATGCCTCGTTTTATTCACAATATTTACCAACAAATGTTCAAGGAATGGCATAAAACCTATATTACAGCCTATCGATTAGATGGATTATCGTCGTTTACAATTTTAAATAATTATATTATTCCTAATATATTACCTGTTTATTTAACTGAACTGGTTTCTTTATTTGGTACTGCTATTTTAGCAATTACCACTTTAACTTTTTTAGGTTTTGCCAATGATATTTCTCGTCCTGATTTAGGTATGATGATGTTTCAAATGAAAGATATTATTACTACTAATTATTGGGCTTTTTTATCACCAGGGATTGCTGTCGCTGTTACTATTACATTAGTTTATTTATTTATTTTTGGTCTATATGGTCGTCAAGAGAGTAATTAGTTATGGCATTATTAGATATCCGCAATTTGACTATTGAATTTATTACTCCTGATGGATTTTTAAGGGCAATTGATCGAGTAAACCTAAAATTATCTGAAGGTGAAATTCGTGGATTAGTGGGGGAATCTGGTTCTGGTAAAAGCCTGATAGCAAAAGCTATTTTAGGGGTAACTAATAATAATTGGAGGATTTCAGCAGATCGCTTTCATTTTGATAATATTGATTTATTAAATCTTACACCAAAACAACGGCGAAAGGTTATTAGTGCTAATATTTCAATGATATTCCAAGAACCACAATCTTGTTTAGATCCTTCAATGAAAATAGGCCAGCAATTAATTGATGTGATCCCAAGAAGAACTTTTAAAGGTCATTGGTGGCAACGTTTTTTTTGGCGCAAAAATCGCGCTATCGAGTTATTACATCGTGTAGGTATTAAGAATCATAAAGAAATATTAAAATCTTATCCTTTTGAATTAACTGAAGGTGAATGTCAAAAGGTAATGATTGCTATTGCACTTGCTAATCAGCCAAAACTACTTATTGCTGATGAACCTACTAATGCGATGGAGGCAACAACCGAAGCGCAAATTTTTCGATTACTTGCAAGTATGAATCAAAATATGGGGACAACTATTTTATTGATTAGTCATGATTTACAAATGGTAACTCGGTGGACCGATCGTATTAATGTTCTATATTGTGGGCAAACGGTGGAAATAGCAGATAGTAAAGATTTGTTCAAGTCACCCTACCATCCTTACACGCAAGCACTAATTTATGCTATTCCTGATTTTGGAAAAGCGATGCCTCATAAAAGTCCTTTAAATACTTTACCAGGAGTAATACCTTCTCTCGAACATTTGCCGATTGGCTGCCGATTGGGACCGCGATGTCCTTATGCACAAAAAAAATGTATACAAACCCCGGAATTGATATCAATAAAGGATCATTCTGTTGCATGCCATTTTCCATTGAATACTGATGAATAGCTATTTACTAAAAAGGGATAACCATGAATCCAGTTTTAAAAGTACGTAATTTATCCAAACAATTTATTGTTCCTAAAGGAATTTTTGGTCACTTGCGTATTGATGCAGTTAAACCGCTATCATTTTCACTTAATGAAGGTAAAACACTCGCAATTATTGGGCAAAATGGTTCAGGAAAATCAACTCTTGCAAAAATGTTAGTGGGAATGATAAAACCTGATAGCGGTGATATTTGGATTGATGACCTCAAAGTCAAATATGGAGATTATGATAGCCGGTACCAACTAATTCGTATGATTTTCCAACATGTTGAAAGCTCGTTTGACCCAAGGCTTCGTATCGGCCAATTGTTAGAAATTCCGTTAAAGAGGAATGCTAATTATGATGCAATCGAACGCGAAAAATTAATTAATGCTGTATTGAAACAGGTGGGTCTATTACCGGAACATGCATCATATTATCCATCAGTTATGGCGGCAGGGCAAAAACAACGAGTGGCACTTGCCAGAGCATTAATTTTGAAGCCGAAAGTTATTATTCTCGATGAAGCTTTAGCTGCTTTAGATATTTCAATGCGATCTCAAATTGTAAATTTAATGTTGTCATTACAAGAGGAACAAAAAGTATCTTACGTTTATGTAACTCAAGATATTGGCATGATGAAACATATTAGCGATGAAATTTTAGTCATGCATAATGGTGATTTAGTTGAATATGGCAATACCGCTGAAGTATTAGCTTCACCATTAAGTGATATTACTCAAAAACTCATCCATAGCTATTTTGGTGAAGCATTGACCGCTGATACGTGGCGTACTGATACTAGGGCATTATAATATCAGTTTTGTTTACTTTATTTTAATCATTACTTACCTCATAAAAAATCTCGACAAATAATCTAAAACACACTATATTTAGCTATATAGATTTCTAGACGTCTATTATAAATGGCTTTTGAATAGACTAAAATACCTTTTTAGGAGCTTGTGTTATGCCTATCTGTATCCCTGATTCTTTACCAGCTGTTGATGTGCTTCGTAATGAAAATGTATTTGTGATGACTTCATCTAGGGCAAATACGCAAGAAATTCGCCCATTAAAGCTTCTATTTCTGAATCTTATGCCTAAAAAAATTGAAACTGAAAATCAGTTTTTGCGATTATTGTCTAATTCATCTTTACAAATTAATATTCAGCTATTACGTATTGATCAGCGTGAATCAAAAAATACACCAATTGAACATTTAAATAGCTTTTATTGTGATTTTGATAATATTCGTGAACAAAATTTTGATGGCTTAATTATTACTGGCGCTCCACTCGGTAAAGTGGCTTTTTCTGATGTAGTTTATTGGCCAAAACTAGCTGAAATTATTGACTGGGCAAAAGAGCATGTAACGTCAACGATGTTTGTTTGTTGGGCGGTACAAGCGGCTTTAAATGTTTTATATGATCTTCCAAAATTAACACGTACTCATAAATTATCAGGGGTCTATCAGCACAATACCATCGAACCTAAAGCTATTTTGACACGTGGTTTTGATGATACATTTTTAGCACCGCATTCGCGGAACGCTGATTTCCCATTAGATAAAATAAAAGCTTATACTGATTTAAATATTTTAGCTGCATCTGACATTACTGGTGCTTATTTAATGGCTACTGCTGATAAACGCATGGCATTTGTTACAGGTCATCCTGAATATGACTCTTTTACACTAGCCAGTGAATATTATCGTGATTTAAAAGCTGGTATTAAACCACAAATCCCGGAAAATTATTTTCCTGAAAATAATCCACATTTAACACCTAAAGCAACTTGGCGTAGCCATGCTTACTTATTATTTAGTAACTGGCTGAATTATTATGTGTATCAATTAACACCATTTGATTTGACTACACGTAATATGACAATAGATGATTAAATGAAAATACCTATTAGGTAGTGCTATGGTGAGTTAAAAGTTATATAGATATATTTTTCGGCATGAATATTCGTCTGTTTAAAAAACTAAAAAGTACTATTCATATTATAAAAATTAACTAATAATTAACCCATAAGATCCTTGTCTTGCATCATGTTAGGCATAGTTATATTATTAGTGTAATAATTTATCATTTAAGGAATTTATCATGTTAAAGTCAATAGATCCAACAACAACCTCTTCTTGGAAGTCGCTACAAATTAGCTATGAAACAAACAAAAATAAAACAATCGCACAAATACTAAAAGAAGAACCTAATCGAGTTGAAAAACTAAGTATTCCTTTTGAAGAAGAATTCCTCGTTGATTTATCCAAAAACCGTATTACACAAGCAACTTTAGAAACACTTTATAAACTGACAGATGAATGCGATCTACACGGTGCAATTAAAGCTATGTATAGTGGTGAAAAAATTAATCGAACTGAAAATAGAGCAGTATTGCATGTAGCTCTGCGTAATGTATCAAATACCCCTATTTATGTGGATGGCAAAAATGTCATGGATGATGTTAATGCGGTATTGACTAAAATGGAAAAATTTAGTAATAAAATTATCAGTGGTGAATGGAAAGGTTATACCGGTAAAGCTATTACAGATGTTGTAAATATTGGGATTGGTGGTTCTGATCTTGGTCCGCATATGATAACAGAGGCTTTAAGACCCTACAAAAATCATTTAACCATGCATTTTGTTTCTAATGTTGATGGCACCCATATTGTAGAGGCACTTAAGGGCTTAAACCCTGAAACAACTTTATTTTTAGTGGCCTCAAAAACTTTTACTACACAAGAAACTATGACCAATGCACAAACTGCTCGTGATTGGTTATTAGATACTGCAAAAGATGAGAAAGCGGTAGCCCTTCACTTTGTCGCGCTGTCAACCAATACGAAAGAAGTTGAAAAATTTGGTATTGATACTGCTAATATGTTTGAGTTTTGGGATTGGGTTGGTGGACGTTATTCATCTTGGTCAGCAATTGGGTTATCAATTGTTTTGTCAATAGGTTATGAGAATTTTAAGCAGTTTTTAGCTGGCGGTCATGCAATGGATAAGCATTTTCAAAATGCGCCAATCGATAAAAATATCCCTACTTTATTAGCACTTATTGGTATTTGGTACAATAATTTTTTTGGTGCGGAAACAGAAGCTATTTTACCATATGATCAATATATGCACCGCTTTGCGGCTTATTTCCAACAAGGTAATATGGAATCTAATGGCAAGAGTGTTGATCGCAATGGTCATAAAACTACTTATACAACAGGTCCTATCATTTGGGGTGAACCGGGTACTAATGGTCAACATGCTTTTTATCAATTAATTCATCAAGGAACTAAACTCATTCCTTGTGATTTTATTGCACCTGCCATCAGCCATAATCCTGTCGGCGATCATCATCCAAAACTTCTTTCTAACTTTTTTGCGCAAACTGAAGCATTAGCTTTTGGCAAAACAGCGGATCAAGTTGAACAAGAATTTATTGCATCAGGTAAAAAACTTGATGAAGTTAAAGCAATTGTGCCATTTAAAGTATTTGAAGGCAATAAACCAACGAATTCGATTTTAGTCAAAAAGATCACCCCTTATACGTTGGGTGCATTAGTAGCCATGTATGAACATAAAATCTTTACGCAAGGTATAATTTTAAATATCTTTAGTTTTGATCAATGGGGTGTTGAATTAGGTAAACAGTTAGCGGGTAGGATTTTGCCTGAATTAGCTGATGATAAGCCAGTAACGTCACATGATAATTCAACTAATAACTTGATTAATCAATATAAAAAATGGCGTTAGTAAGTAGAACCTAATTTGAGGATTGAATATTTAATTGAAAAATTATAATAAAGAACCTTCAGCTTTAAACTGAAGGTTCTTTTATGCAAGAATATTTATTTTTTTACCCGCATTACGGGTGTTTTACCAGCTTCAACTTTGCCAGATAGTTTGGTTAATTCAGTAATACTCTCCATATTGGAAATTACCACTGGAGTTAAGACTGATTTTGCTTTGCTTTCTAATAATTGTAGATCGAATTCAATAATGGTATCGCCAACTTTAACTTGTTGCCCTTCTTCAGCAATACGTGTAAAGCCTTCGCCTTTTAATTCCACCGTATCAATGCCAAAGTGAACAAACATCTCAATACCTTCATCTGATTCAATCGCAAAAGCATGATTAGTTTCGAAAATTTTACCAATTTTGCCATTTAAGGGTGCAACTATTTTATTACCTGCTGGTTTAATAGCGATGCCATCACCAACAATTTTTTCTGCAAAAACCACATCTGGCACATCTTCAATTTTAACAATTTCACCACTCAATGGAGCAATAATTTCGATGCTATCTTTACTATCATCGGATACTAATTGCTTTATTTTATCGAATAAACCCATTATTGTCTCCTAACTAACTTGCTTTTCTGTTGTATAATTTTCAATTAAATTAATAATTTCTTTAGCGGTTGCTTTTTCAAGCGCTGTATCGGCAAGTTTTTTAGCATCAGCATAAGTAGTATTGCGAATCAATTTTTTAATTTTAGGAATTGAAACCGCACTCATACTAAATTCATCAAGTCCCATTCCTAGCAATAAAATAGTTGCTCTTTCATCACCGGCTAATTCACCACACATACCTGTCCATTTACCTTCTTGATGAGAAGCATCAATAACATTTTTTATTAAGGTTAATACTGATGGTGCTAGTGGATTATAAAGATGAGAAATTAATTCATTACCACGGTCAACGGCTAGGGTATATTGAGTTAAATCATTGGTTCCTATACTAAAGAAGTCGACTTCTTTAGCTAAATGGCGCGCAATAACTGCTGCTGATGGTGTCTCAATCATCACCCCAATTTCAATATTTTTGTCAAAAGCTTTACCTTCAACATTTAATTGTTCTTTTAGAATATTAATTTCAGATTTTAATAAACGAATTTCTTCGACTGAAATGATCATCGGGAACATAACACGTAATTTACCAAATGCGGATGCACGTAAGATAGCTCTTAATTGCGCATGGAGTATTTCTTTACGATCCATACAAATTCGAATAGCTCTCCAGCCTAAAAATGGATTTTCTTCTTTTGGTAAATGCATATAAGGTACATCTTTATCACCACCGATATCCATAGTTCTTACAATAACAGATAAACCATTAGTTGATTCGGCTACCTCTTTATAAGCCTTAAATTGTTCTTCTTCGTCTGGATAAGAATCTCGATCCATGAATAAGAACTCGGTACGATAAAGACCAACACCTTCATAACCATTACGTTCTGCACCAGCGATATCACGAACAGTGCCAATGTTGCCACATATTTCAACTTGATGACCATCAAGTGTTACTGCAGGTAGGTCTTTTAATTTTGCTAGTTCTTCCTTATCAGCGATAAATTTTGCTTGAACTTGTTTTAATTTTTCCTGTGTAGTGTGATCAGGATTAATGTAGATGGCATTATTAATAGCATCTAAAATAATAAAATCCCCTTGTTTGATTTCTTGAGTGGCATTTGTTGTACCAACAATAGCTGGGATTTCTAACGAACGAGCCATAATCGAAGTGTGAGAAGTACGACCACCAACATCAGTAATAAAACCTAAAACCATGTCTAAATTTAATTGGGCTGTTTCGGATGGAGTTAGATCGGTAGCGACTAAAATACATGGTTGGCTAATAGCACTTAAATCAACAATTTCCATACCTAAAATATTTTTAAGTAATCGTTTCCCTATATCACGAATATCTGCTGCTCGTTCTTTCAAATATTCATCATCCAGATTTTCAAGTTCTTTAGCTTGGGTTTCAAATACAGATTGAACAGCGGCATCAGCGGTAGAATGTTTGCTTTGAATTTGAGAGATAACTTCTTGCTCAAGATCTTCATCTTCAAGAAGCATTATATGCCCTTCAAAAATAGCGGCTTTATCTTCACCAAGTGTAGATTTTGCACGTGTCATAATAGCATGAAGTTGCTCACTTGATTTTTTGCGAGCTTCTTTAAAACGCTCAATTTCAGCATCAATTTTATTATCAATAATTTGTCTATTATTAATAACAATAGGCTCTTCTTTTAATAATAAAGCTTTTGCAAAAGCGATGCCTGGGGAAACAAGTATACCTGATACCATAACATTTAATCCTTATGTAATTTCAAAACTGTTCATAGCTAATTGGGAGTTATTATTCCAATTCAGGAATTAATTTTACTAAATGATTGACTGCTTCTTTTTCATCTTCTCCTTCAGCAGAAATGGTAATTACTGTACCTTGGGTTAAACCTAAGGTTTGTAATTTAAAAAGACTTTTAGCACTAGCACTTTTACCATTTGAAGTAACAGTAATTTCAGCATTGAAGTTTTTTGCTTCCTTTACAAACTGTGCGGCAGGGCGAGTATGAAGACCATTAGATGCAGTAATGGTTACATCTTGTTTATACATAATTATTTAACTCCCAAAATTATATCATTTGTGCAATCTAGACCAATATAAATAAAAACTACTAGAAAGGCTAGTAAGATTTCATAGATCTTTTAGAAACTGTTAATATTGTCTAAATTAATATCGGTAAATTCGAGTGATCCTATCACTACATTTTTTGAATTCAACAAATCCATGGATTCCATGTTTGATATTTTCAAAAACCATTTCTTCACTGCCATCAAGTTGTGAGGCTTTAATTTCCTCTCGACAGTTAATTTCAAACTTTTTAAGTTCTTGCTCGCTATTACTCAATTTGTAATAGGCTGGTAAATCTTGTCCTGTTACATAAGTCTGTGTTTTATCTTGTAAATCAAGCGTGATTATTCCTTGATTTGACTGCCATGAACTACAAGCACTTAAAAATGTAGGGATCGTTAAAAATAGCAAAGCTATTTTCAAAGATAATCTTGTAATCTTCAAAATAATTCCTTTATATAGCAAATTAATCTGTTTATCATTTATAATTTGGCTATGAATTATATACTAATAATCAGTTAAAGTGCAGGGTGGAATATATGACTGACAAGATTAATTATGACGAACTTAATCGTCAACTAGTGCGCCATAAACTTGGTATCACTGCTGCTGAATTACATGGTTTTTTATCAGGAATTTTAGCTGGGGGAAATCATGATGAAAGTTGGTACCCATTAGTTAAAGATATATTAAATGATGGGCAAACTATCATTGAACCTTTAAATCAACAAATTAAACAACTTTATAGCTTAACCAAGCAACAACTCGCAGATAAAGATTTTGAATTTCAATTATTATTAAGTGAGCATGATTTATTTACACAAATAGATGATTTAGTTGGATGGGTAAATCATTTCTTACTTGGGATAGGGTTGGTTCAACCAAAGCTTAATCGACTTAAAGGTGATGTTGGTGAAGCTATCTACGATTTACGACAAATTGTTAAACTTGGTTATGACGAAAATGAAGATCTCAATGAGCTAGGATTTGCATTCGAAGAAATTAAAGAGTATGTTCGTATCACATCTATATTATGTTTCGACGAATTCAATGAAGCTGATATAACGCCAACTATTCATTAAGATTTATAGCTAATCATACTTAGGGTAATCATCATGATAAAAACGGAATTCAAAACTGAGCTTTTAACTCGCCGTGAAAAATTGTTAGCACAAATGGAATCTAATAGTGTTGCACTTTTTTTTGCTGCCCCAGAGGTAGTACGTAGTAATGATACCCATTACCCATATAGGCAAAATAGTGATTTTTGGTATTTTACGTTTTTTTCTGAACCAGAAGCAGTATTTGCTATTGTAAAGCAATCAGATAATAATTCTAGATGTGTGTTATTTAATCGAAAAAAAGATCCATTAGCAGAAACATGGACAGGTTATCGTTTAGGACAACAAGCTGCATTAGATGCAATTTTGGTTGATGAAGCCTATCTGTTTGATGAAATAAATAATGTACTCCCTGATTTATTAAATGGCAAAACTGCGATTTATCATGCGGATCAACAATATGAATATGCTGATCAAATTGTCAAAAAAACACTAACAATTTTACGACAAGGCACAAGGTTAAATTTATCTGCACCAAGTAAATTGATAGATTGGCGACCTATAGTACATGAGATGCGTATGTTCAAATCTGAATTTGAAATGGCAATTTTGCGAAATTCTTGCAAGATTAGTGCTCAAGCACATATACGGGCGATGCAAAAATGTAAACCACAAATGTTTGAGTATCAGTTAGAGGCCGAGATTTTACATGAATTTGCTAGGCATGGGGCTCGTTGGCCATCTTATAACACTATAGTTGGCGGCGGTAATAATGGTTGTATCTTACATTATGAAAATAATAGTGCCGAATTAAAAGATGGTGAATTAGTGCTGATAGATGCCGGTTGTGAATATCAATATTATGCGGGTGATATTACGCGAACTTTTCCTGTAAATGGCAAATTTAGCAAAGCGCAACGTGAAATATATAACATTGTATTAGCATCACAATATCAAGCTATTTCATTATTTAAACCTGGCACATCAATTAAAGAAGTTAATGAACATGTGGTTCGAACAATGGTTGAGGGTTTAATTAGACTTGGAATAATGCAAGGTAATGTTGATAGCTTAATTGCTGATAGATCATACATTACTTACTATATGCATGGTTTAGGGCATTGGTTAGGAATAGATGTGCATGATGTTGGTAGTGGTCGAGATCGTATTTTAGCACCAGGTATGGTATTGACTGTTGAACCTGGCTTGTATATAAATCAAGATGCTGATGTACCAGAACGTTATAAAGGTATTGGTATTCGTATAGAAGATAATATTTTGATTACAGAGTCTGGAAATGAAGTTCTTACTGCTGATGTTCCTAAAGATCCAGATCAAATTGAAAAATTAATGCTAAAATAAATCTCATCGATTGAGAAAAGTGTTTTATATATTATGTTGGTATTATTAAGCTGAAAAATATAAATAATTAAAATAGATTAGTAAAAACTAATAGACTTAAACGCCATCTAAATTGATTGATTTATCACGATTAAAAATAATTTTAATTTTTAAATTATTTGCAGCTATAGGTTTATACTTCCATGTTTTCATTGCAGTAATAACTGAGCGATTAAAAATATTATTGGGATTGGCTTCAACAATACGTATATTTTCGACTCGTCCATCACTATTTACATCAAAAATCGCTATCACATATCCTTCTAAACGCATGTCTAGAGCCCGACGCGGATATTCTGGTTGGTTGCGACTAATGGGGGATGGTGTCGCCGAAAATTGACGATTATCAGAAATTGACGGTGCTACAGCAGTTTTGGCGATATTATTATCACTGACAATTTCTTGCCTAACTCGTTGGTATTCAGACTTTTGTGCGGGAGGTTGCTTCTTTTTGGGTTTCACTTTTTGTTCTTGTTTAATAACAGCCTCTTTTACTGGTATTGGTTCGGGCTTAACTTCTTCTTTAACCACTTCCGGTTCAGTAACTGGCTCTATAGTCGGTTCTTCGACTGGAGGAGTCTCAACTACTTCATTATTTTCTTTATTTTGAGTTTCAGTGGTATTTTCAACTAATGATTGTTCTGGGGCCGCCAATTGCGTTAAATCAACCATAACAGCTTTAATACTATCATTACCTTCATCGACTACAATATTGTTTGCAAATAGAGCCGAACTAAATAGCAAACCAGCAAAACAAAAGTGTGACAATACCGAAAGCGTTGCATATAAAAAAACGCTTTTAGATTTTTTATCTGTATGAGATAGGGGAATCTCCTTATCATTGATGTCTATATCAAAGTTGATCTTCATAACTATTGTCATTGCTAATTTAAGGTGGATAGTTTAAATGAAAATGCTTATCATTTGTAGCATTTTCTTAAAACTATAAAATAACCAATATCAAAAACTTGTTGTGGGATGATATTTATCAGATAATAGCTATTAGCTATTTATATACTTATTTATAACGGTTAACCTGATGAATAATCCATCGATAAATCAAATTATTGAACTCGTTAAAGAAGATTTAATTAAAGTAAATGAAGCGATTCAAGCAGAACTGAGTTCTGATGTAGCTTTAATTAATCAATTAGGTAATTACATTATTAGCAGTGGTGGTAAACGTATTCGTCCTATTATTGCATTATTAGTAGCGAAAGCCCTTAATTATCAGGGGGATAAGCATATTATTACCGCAGCTTTTATTGAGTTCATACATACTGCCACTTTACTGCATGATGATGTGGTGGATGAATCAGATTTGCGCCGAGGTAAATCGACAGCAAATGCACTTTTTGGTAATGCTGCAAGTGTTTTGGTAGGGGATTATATTTACACTCGTTCATTTCAAATGATGGTGCGCACAGAATCGTTTAAAGTATTAACCATTATGTCAGCGGCAACCAATGTGATAGCTGAAGGTGAAGTACAACAATTAATTAATTGTAATGATCCTGATATTACTAAGGAACAATACTTAGAAGTTATTTATCGTAAAACTGCCCGTTTATTTGAAGCTACATCCCATTCTGCGGCGGTACTCGCTGGCGCCGATGAACGACAAGAGTTTGCACTGCAAGAGTATGGAAAATATTTAGGAACCGCTTTTCAAATTATTGATGATTTACTTGATTATAGTGCCGATAGCAATCAAAAATTAGGTAAAAATTTGGGTGATGACCTTAATGAAGGTAAACCTACATTACCACTTTTACATGCTATGCATCATACTAAAAATCCTCAGGATTCGCGTTTAATTCGACAAGCTATTGAACAAGGTAATGGTAGACATTTGTTAAATCGTATTTTACAAATAATGGATGAATGTGGATCACTTGAGTTTACTTTACAAGCTGCACAGCAAGAAGCAAAAAAAGCATTTGATGTTATAGATGTTTTACCTGATTCCCCATATAAACAAGCATTGCAAGATCTAGCTTTACTTTCAGTCAAAAGAGAAAACTAGTTATTAATTGGTGCGTTTTTATACTTAAACATAGGGTTCTCCGCAAACATCTTGTCATTGACTATGTAAGCTATAATCCATTATATAAAATAAGGTATTACTTATGTTTAAACGGTCTTGGCCGGTCTTATTAATTGTTATTTCGATGATTTCGGTACAAGGTAGTGCTTCAATGGCCAAATACCTTTTCCCAGTACTTGGGCCAGAAGGAATGACTGCGTGGCGTTTAATTTTTTCATCAATCTTATTAGTTATCATTTTTAAGCCTTGGCGCAAACCAATGACTAAGTTAGCATTTAAATACATATTTTTATACGGCATTGTAATGGGATGTATGAATTTATGCTTTTATAATGCAATTGCGCGGATCCCAGTTGGTATTGGAGTAGCAATTGAACTCACTGGACCAATCATGGTCGCAATGTGTTCTTCACGCCGCTTAACGGACTTTATTTGGTTAGCAATTGCTGTGTTAGGTCTAGCAATATTATTACCAATTCATCAAGCATCAAGTAACTTAGATCCCATTGGGATTTTATTGGCATTAGCAGCAGGTAGTTGTTGGGCTGGTTACATTTTATTTGGTCGTAAGGCTGGAGCCATTCACGGTTCGTCAAGTGTTGCTATTGGTTCAGTAATAGCCTCGTTATTTATATTCCCAATTGGGGTGTGGCAATGTGGAAGTGTGATGTTTTCCGTGGATCTTTTGCCATTAGCTTTTGTGGTGGCATTACTTGCATCGGCTATCCCTTATGGTTTAGATATGATTGCACTACCAAGATTACCGGCACAAACATTCAGTACTTTAATGAGCTTATCGCCGGTTTTCGCCGCCTTTTCTGGTTTTATTATTTTGCATGAACAGTTGAATTGTTATCAATGGTTAGCTATCGGTTTTATTATTATCTCTTCTATAGGTACGGTGCTAACTATGAATCGACAGACTAAACTTAAATCAATTAAATAATCAGTTTAAGTAATAGTGGTATGTGAATATCGCGCATAAAATAGCGCGATAAAGTAATAATAATCAATAAGTTGAAATCTAGTTATGATTTCAATTTATGCTAATGACATAAAATCAGGCAAATAACTCAGATTAACGAGGGAATCCCATGCCACCGCCCATTATGCCTTTCATTTGTCGCATCATTTTCATCATGCCACCACCTTTCATTTTTTTCATCATCTTTTGCATGTCTTCAAACTGTTTGAGTAATTTGTTAACATCTTGTACTTGGGTACCAGAACCATTAGCTATACGACGTTTGCGTGATCCTTTGATAATTTCGGGATTAGCGCGTTCTTTTAAAGTCATAGAACCAATAATTGCTTCCATTTTTATGGTAATTTTATCATCCATTTGCGCTTTTATATGATCGGGTAATTGACCAACACCTGGCAATTTAGCTAACATGGCACCCATTCCACCCATATTGCGCATTTGTTTAAGCTGATCTTGAAAATCATTAAAGTCAAATTTATCGCCTTTTTTAAGTTTTTTGGCAATTTTTTCTGCTTTTTCGCGATCAACATTACTTTGTAGTTCTTCTATTAATGAAATTACATCACCCATACCTAAAATACGTGACGCAATGCGATCTGGATAAAATGGTTCTAAAGCATCAGTTTTTTCACCCATCCCTAAAAATTTGATTGGTTTTCCGGTAATATGACGGATAGAGAGCGCTGCACCCCCGCGAGCATCACCATCAACTTTAGTTAGAATTACTCCAGTTAGTGGTAAAGCATCATTGAAGGCTTTAGCAGTATTGGCGGCATCTTGACCGGTCATGGCGTCAACCACAAATAAGGTTTCAATAGGGTTAATTGCTTGATGAAGAGCTTTAATTTCATCCATCATATCACTATCAACATGTAAGCGACCGGCGGTATCGACAATTAATACATCAAAAAATTGCAATTTAGCATGAGAAATCGCTTTATTAACAATATTAACAGGTTTCTCATTGACATCTGATGGAAAAAATTCTACATCTATAGCTTTGGCTAGTGTTTCTAGCTGTTTAATCGCAGCAGGGCGATATACGTCAGCAGATACTACCAGTACTTTCTTTTTCTGTTTTTCTTTAAGAAATTTAGCTAATTTAGCTACACTAGTAGTTTTACCGGCACCTTGTAAACCAGCCATTAAAATCACGGCTGGAGGTTGAGTCGCCAAATTAAGTGAGCTATTCACTTCACCCATTGCAGTGGTGAGTTCGGATTGTACAATTTTGATAAACTCTTGACCCGGGGTTAAGCTTTTATTAACGTCGAGGCCAACAGCTTTTGTTTTAACTTGATTAATAAAGTCACGGACAACTGGTAATGCAACATCTGCTTCGAGTAGTGCCATACGTACATCGCGCAGCGCATCTTTGATATTTTCTTCTGATAATCGCCCGCGACCACTAATATTTCGCAATGTCTGTGATAAACGGTCAGTTAGGTTCTCAAACATAATTAATCTCAATAAATAAAAAATTTCCGATTATCATATCAGAAAATTGTCAGAAGTCCCATGTCCATAATTTTGTCCTAACTTGACATAAAATTATGATCCTGTTCAAATGTTAAGAGTTAACAGTGTGACTTTGAGTCATCATATAAAGAATAGCTATACAGGAGATAAAACGATATGGCGAAGATTATTAATACCGATCAAGCACCTGCTGCGATTGGTCCCTATGTTCAAGCAGTTGATCTAGGTAATATTATGTTTGCATCAGGGCAAATTCCAATAGATCCAGCTACTGGTGCCATGCCAAGTTGTGTTAAAGAACAAACCAAACAAAGTCTGGCAAACGTTAAAGCGATTATTACTGCGGCAGGTTATGCCGTAAATAATATTGTCAAAACTACAATCTTTTTAGCTGATATGAATGATTTTGTAGCGGTAAATGGAGTCTATGAGTCATTTTTTAGTGAAAACAATGCCTCATTCCCTGCGCGTTCTTGTGTACAAGTTGCCAGAATACCCAAAGACGCTAAAGTTGAAATTGAAGTGATTGTAGCTAAATAGATTTATTAGTTAAATTAGCACATTATGGTGCTAATTTAGCAATTTAATTTGTAAAAGCATTTCGAATAGCCTATTACTTTAGCATTATATTTTCTATTAAATAATAATTTAATAAACACTATAATTCTTCAAAAGACCTTCAATCATACTATAAATTTATTTTCAATAATCAATAAAATAATCTATTATTAAACTAGCATTTATTGATTGATTGCCTCTTGACTTGGTGCAATAATCTACAATAGATTATTACTATTTAGTACATAAATTAGGTTATATATATGTTTGAAAAAGTAGAGCCATATGCTGGAGACCCCATTTTATCATTAGTGGCTGATTTTAATAATGATAATCGAAAAGATAAAACAAATTTAAGTATTGGTTATTACTATGACGAGTATGGTGTTGTTCCACAATTAGAATGTGTTAAAACTGCTCGTGATTATGTTTATAATAACCAAAAAGAAGCACAACTCTATTTACCAATGAGTGGTTTACCTAGTTATTGTCAGGCTATTCAAGCTTTATTATTGGGTGAGGGACATCCTGCATATCAAAACAAACGTATTGCAACCATTCAAACATTAGGCGGTTCCGGCGCCTTGAAAGTGGGAGCTGATTTTTTATTTCGTTATTTCCCTTCATCAGAGGTTTGGGTTAGTGATCCAACTTGGGAAAATCATATTGCGATTTTTAATGGTGCAGGGTTTAAGGTTAATAAATATCCTTATTTTGATCCACAAACTTGTGGGGTTAAATTTGATGCTATGTTAGCAGTATTGAATCAATTACCGGCTAAAAGTATTGTGTTATTACATCCTTGTTGTCATAATCCAACTGGAGCAGATTTAACTCACACTCAGTGGGATCAAGTAATAGAGGTGTTATTGGCACGAGATCTTATTCCTTTTATGGACATCGCTTATCAAGGATTTGGTGAAAGTATTGAAGATGATGCCTATGCTATTAAAAAAGTTGCAGAAAAAGGACTATGTGGTTTTATAAGTAATTCATTTTCAAAAATATTTTCGCTATATGGTGAGAGAGTAGGTGGTTTATCCGTACTATGTGAAGATAGTGAAGTTGCTAATCGGGTTTTAGGTCAACTTCAAGCAACAGTAAGGCGTAATTATTCAAGCCCTGCCGCTTATGGAGCGCAGCTAGTATCATATGTTTTGAATAATTCTGCTCTAAAATCGCAATGGTATAAAGAAGTTGCATTAATGCGTGAACGTATAGTATTAATGCGATCCACTTTAGTAGACTCGTTAAAAAAAGCAGTACCCGATCGAGATTTCGATTTTTTTGTCAAGCAGCGAGGCATGTTTAGTTATACTGGTTTTACTCAAGCACAAGTTACTTACTTAAAAAATAATTTTGCTGTTTATTTGGTGGGCAGTGGAAGGATGTGTGTGGCTGGTTTAAATCATCATAATATTTACCGTGTAGCTGAAGCTTTCGCTGCATTAAAATAATAACGTTGTTGAATGAAAGGAGTACTATTTATGTTTCGTAAAATGTTTGTTTTGATGTTAGGTGTTATTATGGCGACTCTAGTTGTAGGTTGTAATACTGTCAAGGGTGTAGGCCAGGATGTTCAGTCAGGTGGAAAGGCTATCTCCAAATCAGCTGAAAAAGTCAGTGAAAAAATGTAAGTTAGTAAATATTGTTTATACTTATATTTGAAATAATAAATAAGTTTGGATAAAAAATGCAGCGAGTGTTAATTGGCGTAACATTATTTTTACTCGTTGGTTGCGGTTCGTTATTAAATTATCGGACCGCACCTTTAGTAATGCAAAATTGTCAGTATACAACACGTCCAGGTGTAGAATTTTTGTTTAATCCATTGCCTGCTAACATATCAAGTTATCAACATGTATATATTGCTCAAAGTCGAGATAGCCGGGTTTTACCTGCTGAATATGCAGGTATGAGAGGTAAATTGACGAATCAGTTTTTCGTACGCGATTATCCAAAAGAAACCTTTTGGCGAGCTCAAACTTTATTAGAACGGGCAACTTTATATGATGATGGATATGATGACGTGTATATCAGTCCTCAACAAAAAGAAGATCGTGATCGCAAAGCTAAATTTGTAGTAAGAAAGGCAATATTACAAAATTGCCAAGTAGTGTATATTGCGATTGATTCTTTAACTACCAATAGAGATAATCCTCAATTAATAGAAGCGGCTGGTTTAACGATTATAAAATAACGATAAAATATAATAGTAAAGATAGTATCCCAAAGGTTGCTCAGTTAGTTATTATCTTAATACAACTAGTTATTGGTATTGTTAATTGGATTTCGTATATGTTAATGGATATTATAATGAGTTAACATATAAGGTGTGTATAGATTAATTTGTTTTAAGGAAAGAAAATGTCATTAAATTTAGATAATTCTATAACAGGAAAAGTAAAAAAAGCTATTATTCCAGTTGCTGGACTCGGTACTCGTATGTTACCGGCTACTAAAGCAATTCCAAAAGAGATGCTACCAGTTGTAGATAAACCTCTTATTCAATATGTGGTTAAAGAATGTATTGCTGCTGGTATTACTGAAATTATTTTTGTTACTCATTCTTCTAAAAATTCAATCGAAAACCATTTTGATACCAGTTTTGAATTAGAAGCAATGTTAGAAGCGCGCGTTAAGCGTCAATTATTGCAAGAAGTACAAGGTATTTTACCTAAGCACGTAACGATTACTAGTGTCCGTCAGGGGTTAGCTAAAGGGCTTGGGCATGCGGTGCTTTGTGCCTATCCTTTAGTGGGCGATGAACCTTTTGTAGTGGTGTTGCCTGATGTGATTATCGATGAGTATGATAGTGATTTAACTAGTGATAATTTAGCAGCAATGATTAACAATTATCATGAAACTAAACATAGTCAAATTATGGTTGAACCGGTACCTAAAGAATTAGTTTCTTCCTATGGTATCGTGGATTGCCGTGGTGAAGAATTATCGGCTGGTAATGTAGCTCAAATGTACAGCGTGGTAGAAAAACCGACAATAGAAGAAGCTCCATCCAATCAATCAGTTGTTGGTCGTTATGTATTATCGGAAAAGATTTGGCCAATGCTAGCTAAAACTCCATTAGGAGCAGGTGGTGAAATCCAGTTAACCGATGCTATTGCTATGTTATTAGAAGAAGATCCAGTAGATGCTTATTGTATTAAAGGTCGCAGTCATGATTGTGGTAATAAACTCGGCTATATACAAACTTTTGTGCAATATGCGATGCGCCATAAGAGCCTGGGTGAAGATGTTAAAGCATGGTTAAAAACAATTTAATGTTCGCAATTCAACTCTAGTTGAAAAAGGACGCTAGCTAGCGTCCTTTTTATTGTACTTATGGTTCACATTGTAATGATCGAGTACTTTTTATGCGATGAATAGCCTACGTTACCTTAAGTTACAATGTTGTAAAGATGTTTCCTGAACACTATACGTTTCAGTATAATTAATTAACTCTAAGAGCAAATTGATGTGTATATCGGAGTCATTTAATGCGGGAATATAGAAGAAATTTTCACCACCAGCATTTAAAAAGATTGCACGATTTTGTTCATCAATTTCATAAATTGTTTCAATACAATCAGCTGAAAATCCTGGACACATAACTTGGATAGTTTTTTTGCCATTGTTAGCTAATTTTTGTAATACATCGCTGGTATTAGGTTCAACCCATTTACCTTTACCAAATTTAGATTGGTAAGCCATGTGTATGGGTAAATTAATACCATTTGCTTGGCATTTTTCTACTAACAGTTTTGTGGTTAGCTCACAACGCTCAATATAATCATCCTGTCTTTTACTAATGTAACGCTCAGGGATACCATGATAAGAAAGAAGTAATACTTCAGGTTGCCCATGTTCTAAAAAAGATTGTTTTATTTGTAAATATAACGCATGGATATAACTTGGATGGCTGGCATAATCACGAATAAATTGAGCATGGGCTAAAATGGGATAAGTCGATATAAGTGGCTTCAATTTGTCAAATACGGCAAGTGTAGTGGTGGTTGAATATTGTGGGAATAATGGCAGTATAATGAGTTCATCACATGATTTAAGATTTTCTAATGCCGATTGCATATTGGGTTCACCATACGTCATTGCTAGTTCACATCTAACATAGGGTAGAGTATAGCTTAATTTATCTCGTAGTAATTGACTGAAGTGTAATAAAGGAGAAGCACCGTTTAACCAAATTTTACGATAATGATTAATAATATAAGGTACTCGCTTAGGTAGTACAATATATTTTAAAATCGTATACCAAATAAAATAGGGCAGATCAACTACATGCCGATCGAGTAGAAATTCGGTTAAATAGTTTTTAATTGCAGTTGGTGTTATGTCACTGGGGGTACCTAAATTAATCAATAACAGACCGTGTTTTTTCTGCACAGGCAATCCTTATTTTCAGATAAGATAATAGTTGATTATTTCAAGTAATCGTTTAAGAGCACCTTGATTTTGTTTTAATACTTGATAGGCATGTTCACCTATCTGTTTACAGATAATTTTATCATTTAACAAATGGTTTATCGCCGAATATAGATCATTTGCTGAATTTGTGCAAACTATCATTGCGTTAGCAGCAATTAATTGTTCACATATTATTTTAAAATTAAAAAAATGTTCGCCACTAATAATTGGAATATGGTGGAGAGCTGGTTCTAATGGGTTATGACCACCATGCTCAACTAAGCTACCACCCACGAAGGCAATATCGGCCAGGCCATAAAGTTCTAATAGTTCTCCCATGGTATCACCCAAAATAACTTGTGTTTGTGCTGTTGGGATTGCATTACTACTACGGCATAGATAATTAAATCCATTTTCTATAATTAATTTTTCAACTGTTCTAAAACGTTCAGGATGACGAGGTACTAAAATTAATAACAAATTTGGATGTTGTTTAAGTAAACGCTTAAAAGCTGTTAAAATTATTTCATCTTCACCACTATGAGTACTAGCGGCAATTAAAGTTGGGCGATTTAATTGCCATTGCTGTTTTAAGTCTATTATTTTTTGTTGCTGCTGCGCAGTTAATTCAATATCAAACTTAATACTTCCAGTAACCGATAAGTGATTACTCGGTAGACCAAGTGAAAGAAAGCGTTCACCATCTTGTTGATTTTGTGCTGCCACCATACTAATTTTAGGTAATAAGTTACTAATGGCTTTTCCTAATTTGCGATATCCTTTAGCTGAGCGTTCAGATAATCTGGCATTAGCAATAATCAAAGGAATCTGGCGTTTGTTGCATTGACTAATAAAATTAGGCCAGAGTTCTGTTTCCATAATTATCACTAGCTTTGGGCGAAGTATTTTTAAAAAACGTCTGATTGCACATGGTAAGTCATAAGGTAAATAGACATGGCTAACACTATTTTTTAAGAGATCTTTTACGCGCTGAGAACCAGTTGGTGTCATGGTAGTGACAGTTATTGGTAAATTAGGATATTGTTGCTGTAAAGCTTTAATTAAAGGAATTGCCGCTATGGTTTCGCCAACGGAAACTGCATGGACTAAAATACCATCAGGTTTGACTTTATTTTTGCAAAAGCCATAACGTTCAAATATGCGTTGACGATAAGCTGGGGCTTTACGACTTCGCCATAACAATTTTAACCAAACTAATGGTTGTATTAAATAAACTAGAATAGTGTATAAAATTTGCATATAAACTAATTAGTTAGATTAAAAAAGTGTTGGCGATAATAATTAAGTTCGGCAATAGAATCACGAATATCATCTAATGCTTGGTGAGAACTCTGTTTACTGATTGCTTTTAGAATTTCTGGTTTCCAACGTTTAGCCAGTTCTTTGATAGTACTTACATCTAAGTAACGATAATGAAAATAACTTTCTAACATGGGCATATAATTAAATAAAAATCGACGATCTTGTCCAATAGTGTTACCACAAATGGGTGAACTATTTTCTGGCACCCATTGTTTTAAGAATTCAATAGTTTGCAATTCAGCTTGCTGTTCATTAATGGTGCTTTGACGAACACGATCAATTAGGCCGGATTTTCCATGAGTTGTTTTATTCCAATCATCCATTAGAGCCAGTTGTTCATCAGATTGATGCACGGCTATAACCGGACCTTCAGCAAGAATATTAAGGTCTGAATCAGTAACAATTGTGGCAATTTCAATAATACGATCAACGCTTGGATTGAGTCCTGTCATTTCAAGATCTATCCAAATAAGGTTATTGCTATTAATTTGAGATTGTGTAGTCATATTTTGCTATAAAAATTTCTTTTTGATGTCGAGTAGTGTAGCATAACTGACAAACTGTTTTAGTAAAAATTAGTGACTGTGGCAAAAAATAAACTCTCTCAAAATCAAAAAAGACGTGTTGCAGCAAAACATCAACAACGTTTAACAACTCAACAAGATGAAAATCTATCGAATTTTTCCTTTCCACGTGATGGCGTGGTAATTAGTCGTTTTGGTAAATCAGCTGATGTTGAGGATAATGCAGGGCTAATGTATCGCTGTAGTATTCGCCGAACATTACCATCTTTGGTAACTGGTGATAAAGTAGTGTGGCGCGAAAGTTTAGAACCTAATACTAATGGTATTATTGAAGCTGTACATCCGCGTCATTCCGAACTCGTACGTCCTGATTTTTATGATGGAGTTAAACCAGTAGCGGCTAATATTGATCAAATTGTGATCATATCAGCCGTATTACCAGAATTATCTCTTAATATTATCGATCGTTATTTGGTTGCATGTGAAGCAACGAATATCAAACCGATCATTGTATTGAATAAAATTGATTTATTGAGTGATGAACAACGGTTAGACGTTGAGACTCAATTAGCTATTTATACTGAAATTGGTTATTCAGTGTTATTGGTTTCTTGTCAAAATCAACAAGGTATCACATTTTTACAAGAAGCTTTGCAGAGTAAAATATCTATTTTAGTTGGTCAATCTGGAGTTGGTAAGTCAAGTATTATCAATTTACTACTTCCTCATCAATTGCAATCTGTTATGACTGGAGCAGTGTCCGAACTATCAGGGCTTGGTCAACATACTACTACTTCGACCAGACTTTATCATTTGTCAAATGGTGGTGATATTATTGATTCTCCAGGTATTCGGGAATTTGGTTTGTGGCATTTACAGCCAGAACAGGTTATCAATGGTTTCAAAGAGTTTGGTAATTATTTAGGTGGGTGTCAATTTCGTGATTGTAATCATTTAAATACTCCGGGATGTTTGTTACAACAGGCAGTCAAAGAGGGTAAAATTGCACCATCCAGGTTGGAAAATTATCATCGAATTTTACATACAATGCAGGAAGTTAAAGCTAAAACTAATAAAAGTTATAAATAGTATTTTTAACTTAATTAAGCAAAATCTTTTAACATACTAATTAAATTTAAGCTGTTTTTAATTAGCTTTAATTGCCTACAATATACAAATATATACCTTGTAGGCAATCTAACTATTAAAAAATTATCGATTTTTTAGAGCAAAACCAATAGCGACATAAGCCCAACCTTGGAATATCAAGTCAATTCCTAAAAACATACCTAATATCCAAAGGCTATCATTTGGCCAACCAGTAATAATCATTAATCCTAAAATAACATTGATAATACCAGATGTTAATACCCATCCCCAACTAGGTAAATTACGATTATTAAACGCGGCAAATATTTGGGTAAAGCCACTCATTATCAATAAGAAGGAAATAACTAAAGTTAACGCAGAAGAGACGGCAATTGGTTGGAAAAATGACATTAGTCCCGTAAAAATATATAAAACTCCCATTATTGCCCATAATGCAGTTTGACCAAAACCTTTAATACTAAATGAATGTACTGCTTGAGCAATACCCGCAATTAATAGCAATGAACCGATGAAATAGACTGAAAAAACTGTAGCAATAAACTGGTAACCTAATGCTAAGCACCCTAAGACAATTAAGATTATACCAACTAAGATAAACCAGCCTGATTTTTGTTTAAGATCATTAATATTTTTTAATTCAGATATCATATAAATTTTCCTATTTCGTTACGTTAAATTTCTATATTTATTTAAAAATTTTTTTAAACCAATAGATCTGCCAATACTTGTCGGCAGAAGAAGAGAACTTTAGTAGGTATACACAATGATGTTTTTCATCACATTATTGTGTTTATTGAAACTCGATTATAATAAAGCAAAATTTAAAACTAGCTTTTATCTTTCAGTGCTTCCTCAAGCGTTGAAAAAAACATTAATTTATTAGGAATTGGTGTGATTTTTGCTCGAGCCAATGTTTTAAGCGGTTGAAATTGTAATTCACAAATTGATAAATCCACTTGTTCAGGTAATTCATCAATAAAGCGTATTAAAGCATTTAAGCCACCTGCATCTAAAATTGGTACCGCATCCCATTGTAATATGATGTGATGATAGCCATTAATTTTTTGATATAGTTCAAAAAATGTACGCTCAGCAGCAGCAAAAAACAACGGTCCATTAATACGTAGTACTAAGGTTGTATTATTCGTTTTATTTAACTCAACTAGGCGAGTCATACGAGCAATACGACGCATAAATAAAATTGATGCAAGTACGATCCCAAGGGTAATGGCAATAACCATATCGAACAATACAGTTAAAGACATGCAGATAAGCATAATTATAATATCATCTTTGGGGGCGCATTTAATAATATATATAACTCGTTGGAATGCACTCATGTTCCAAGCCACTATTAATAATAGTGCTGCCATTGCTGACAATGGAATAAAGGATAATATAGGAGCGAAGCAGATAAGTGCTAGTAATACAATTAATGAATGTAAAATTGCAGCTACTGGTGAAGTAGCTCCAGCTTTAACATTAGCAGCTGAGCGTGCAATTGCTGCAGTGGCTGAAATACCACCAAAAAATGGTGCAATAATATTTCCAAGGCCTTGTCCAATAAGTTCACTGTTTGAGTGATGTTTAGTATGAGTCATTTCATCCAATACCACCGCACAAAGCAATGATTCAATCGCGCAAAGCATTGCCATAGTTAATGAAATTGGTAGAAGGGCAGAAAGTGTTGACCACTCCCAATGGAAATCAGCATATTGCCAAGGTAGAATAAATTCTGGTAATACGGAGGGGATTCCATGACCAACAGTATTATCACTCAAAGTATAAGTAAAACGTGAACCAATTGTTTCAATATGATAATCAAATTGATTAAATATCAACATAACAGCAATCCCGGCAATTAATGCTGGTAAATGCCCAGAAATTTTGACGCGTACTTTTGGCCAGACAATTAAGACACATAAGGTTACTAGTCCGACAATTGTGTCAGCTATATTAATTGTTGGTAAAGTTGTAGCTAAAGCAATTACTTTACTGATGTAATTTTCAGGCATATGTTCAAGTGTTAAACCAAAAAAATCTTTAATTTGCATCGTGGCAATGGTAATTGCTATGCCAGAGGTAAAACCTAAAACTACAGGTAACGGAATATATTCAATTAATCTGCCTAATCGAACGACTCCCATTAAAATTAGAAATATTCCGGACAGTAATGTTGCAATTAGGAGTCCAGATAAGCCAAATTGTAATGATACCGGGTATAAAATAACTACAAAAGCGGCTGTTGGACCAGAGACACTAAAACGTGAGCCACCAGTTAAAGCAATCACAAAACCAGCAATAATGGCGGTATAAAGCCCGTGTTGTGGAGGTACACCACTAGCTATAGCTAGTGCCATTGCCAGAGGTATAGCAATAATACCAACGGTGATACCAGCAATTAAATCTTTAAAAAAGCGAGATAGATTGTAAGGAGTAGTTATACATGCTGAAATAAAAGCGCAACAAATTGTAGTGCTACTAGTTCCAAATAATTTCATTATTTTTTAATCAATTATGTCTAAAGTTATCGTTAATAGTGTATAAGATAATCTTTTTTTTAAAAAATAAAAGAGTGTTGCGAAAATAATCGCTTAATTTTTGACGTACGTTATGTAAAAGGATAAAATTTATACAAAATATAACGTTATAAAATTAGTTATATTTATTTCGTAGATTCTATAGATTTCATAATTGTTAAAAATATATTTATTATAATAATCGATACACTTTTATTAATTCATATATTTGATTACTTTTGTAATCAAATAAACTACTTAAAAATCAGGTGTTTTGATGAATAACTCTAATAAATTGTTTTTTATTGTATTATTCTTATTTTCTTCAATGAGTTTTGCACAGCAAATGACTGTTTCTGGTTCTAAAACTAGTTATCAATACGATACTAAACAGAAGTTAACTTCAGTACCAAAAGGTTATCAAGCTTTTTATATTGACCATATTGGGCGTCATGGATCACGTTATATTAGTAAAGCAAAATATGAAGATATAGCCTATAACACTTTACTATTAGCTGAAAAAGAACATCAATTGACAGATATGGGTAAAGAATTACTTCGACAAATTGCAATTATTATACAACTTAATAAAAATCATTATGGTGAGCTGACTGATCTTGGTCGTCAAGATATTAGTTTTATCAGTCAAAGAATGTTAGCTAATAATCCTTCGGTTTTTAAAGGTCAAAAACTTGATGTAATGGCATCTAGTTCACCAAGAGCAAAAGAAAGTGCAAAAATTTTTATACAAGTTTTTAGTACTAAATATCCTAATATTCAAATAATGCAGCAACCCGATGATGAGCAAACGTTATTGCGTTTTTTTGATTATTCACCAAATTATAAAGCATATAAAAATAGTAAAGCTATTAAAAATGAGATCAAATCTTTAGAACATGCCTCACAAACAATACAAATGAGTGATGAGATTGCTAAAAAAATATTTACCTATGATTTTTCAAGTAGACTAGCTAATGGAATTGAAATAGTAGATTTCCCATCAATTAAGACCGATGATTTTGCGATTGCAATTTATCAACTTTATCAAGAATTATTGGCGTTTCCACCACAAGTTTTAGTTAATAATAATCTTGATCTCAGTATGTATTTTTCAACTAAGGAACAAATCTGGTTTGATACTGTGGTAGGTGTGAAAAATTATCTACAAATTGGTCCGGCTTTTGATAACAATGGTATTCAGATTAAAATTGCGGCGCCATTATTATGGAATATGATACATACCGCTGATGCGGCTCTAGCTGACCAAAAAATAGATGCTAATTTACGTTTTGCCCACGCTGAAACAATTTCACCTTTAGCAACTTTGCTTGAAATTGAAGGTACCAGGAATGTGACAGATAATCTTTCGGAGTATCCTTCTGTTTGGCATGCCGATAAAATTATTCCTATGGGGGCAAATATACAATGGATCTTTTATCGAAGTAGGGAAGCAAATCAACCAGTTTTAGTTAAAGTGTTATTAAATGAGCAGGAAGTAAAAATTCCTGTAGCAACCAATAATTATCCTTATTATCGTTGGCAGGATGTTAAACAGTTTTATGTAAATAAACTAAACAAGTTAGGTCTAAAAGAAACACAAAATCCCCTCAAGATGTTAAAAACTTTGCAATAAATGTTTAGTAGAGGTTATGTTTATTATTGGTAATATGAAATTTTTAAATGGATTATACTTGTAACCAAAATGTTACTGGCCCATCATTGATAAGTGATACTTGCATATTAGCGGCAAATTGACCGGTTTGAGTTCCGATTTGTTGTTGGCATTGTTGAACAAAAAATTGATAAAGGTTATTAGCTTCTTCCGGTTTGGCTCCCCGAGTAAAACTTGGACGCATTCCTTTATGTGTGTCAGCGGCTAAAGTAAATTGAGATACAACTAATATTTCACCGTTAGCTTGTTTTACATTTAGATTCATTTTTCCTTCATCATCACTAAAAATACGATAACCTAGAACCTTTTCACAAAGACGAATGGCTTTTTGTTCATTATCTTGTTGCTCAACGCCAAGCAAAACCAGAATCCCATGATTAATCTCTCCAATGATTTGATCATCAACAGTAACACTGGCTTGTTTAACACGTTGGATTAAGGCAATCATGGTTTAGTTACTCCGATTTCTGTTCATGATTAAGAGTGAGTTGTTTTTGTCGATTATAGTCAGTGAGAGTGGCGGCAAATTCTGCTCCAAAGAGAACTATGCACCAAGAACAATAAATCCACACTAACATAATAGGAATTGATGATACTACACCATAAATAAGTTGATAAGTTGGAAATGAGGTAACATAAAATGCAAAAGCTCGTTTACTTAATTCAAATAATATTGCGGCTACAAAAGCGCCAATAATCGATTCTTTAAACGGTACTGTTTCAGTTGGAATGATGCAGTAAAGTAACCAAAATCCAACAATTGAAATGATGAATGGTAAGGTAGTAAGTAAAATATTCCCAGTTGTAGCTGCAGATAACCATTTTAAGGAAAAAATATAAGAACTAATTGCTATACTGGAACCAACTAAAATTGGGCCTAACGTTAAGATCGTCCAATACATGGTTAAATTGTAAATTAATGAACGTTTACGTTTAGTTTTCCAAATATGATTGAGCGCATTATTAATAGAATTAATTAATAATAAAGACGTTACAATTAGTCCCACTACTCCTAGAATGGTCATTTTTTTGGTATTGGCAATAAATTGTTCGAGATAATTTTGAATGGTATCACCAGCAGTGGGAACAAGATTGTTGTAGATTAACTGTTTTAAAGAACGACTAATTTCATTAAACATTGGGAAAGCAGATAATAATGAAAAAATAACAGTAATCAGCGGTACTAGTGCCAATATTGTGGTGTAGGCAAGCCCAGCAGAGGATGTAGTTAGACGGTCTTGGTTAATACGAGACCATAACATTTTTGAAAATATCTGTATCTGCTTACATGTTTTCATAGGCTTCTGTTATTGATTAGTAACAGTACAACTATTGATACCATTACTTTTTAATGAATTTACAACTTTATCTGCATCATTTTTATTAGCATAAGGACCAACAGTAACACGATATAATTGACCTGAAGTTATATTACCACTAAACCCAGACATAGCTAATTGCGCCCTTAGTGTATCAGCATTGAATTTGTCTTTAAATGCACCACACTGTAGTAACCATTTGGTTTGTGATGATACAGGAATTGATGTTGCTTTGGCAGCTTGTGTTGTAGTATTCGTCTGTACTTGCGGCGTGACAACACGAGTATTATTGACAAAACTATCTAAAATTTGTTGTCGTTCACTAGCGACTGAACTAGAAGAGGTTCCAGAACTAGCGTTAGGTGTTTCTAGTTCTTTTAAATATGTCCAGCGTTCCTGAGGTTGTTCGGGTAAAGTTAGTGCTGGAGGTTCAGTTTTTTTCTTTGATTGTTCAACAACTTTATCTGTTTTGTTGTTATTTGAAATAACATAAAGAACGGCAGAGAATAAAGCGATAAGAACAATAGCGATGAATATCATTAGCTTTGGCATGAGCCGAGACTTATTTTTTTTTGTTCGGCCCTTTTTTCTAACATAATCACGCTGAACCACAATATACTCTCTTTTGATGTTATTGATCTTGAATGATAGATTAGTATACAAATAAAAAAAGTGGCTTTCACCACTTTTTATGATTTTCTATAATTATTATCACTAACAGACTAAAACATTAAGCCAATGCTTTGATCTGTTTGATTAAATTTGCTTTATGACGTGCAGCTTTATTTTTGTGAATTAAGCCGCGGGCCGCTTGACGATCAACAACTGTTTGCATATTTTTAAATGCTTCTTCAGCTGTTTGTTTTTCACCAGCTGCGATAGCTGCGTAAACTTTTTTGATATAAGTACGCATCATTGAACGGTTACTAGCATTATGTTTACGGCGTTTTTCGGATTGAACCGCACGTTTCTTAGCTGATTTGATATTAGCCAAAGTCAACTCCCAAGTTAAAATAAAAAATATATATTAATAAGGCGGGTGAATATGCCTTATTTTCTCTCTTTTGTCAATGCATTCGCATAAAAAAAATTAATGGTTATGATAATTAATTTCAATTGTAAATGTTTATTATTTAGCTCCTGAGGGGAGTAACCTAAAGTATTTTTTTATGTTAAAATGGCTATAATTTTATTTTGTTTTTATTTTACAAGAGGAAGTGTCATGTCTATTATAAGAATGCAAGATCTTGATCTAAAAGGTAAACGTTTATTTATTCGTTCAGATCTTAATGTACCAGTTAAGAATGGAAAAGTAACTTCTGATGCACGTATTAAAGCATCATTACCTACTATTGATGAAGCAATTAAAAAAGGCGCTAAAGTGATGGTTACTTCTCATATAGGTCGTCCGACAGAAGGAGAATATAATCCTGAATTCTCATTACAGCCTGTTGTTGATTATTTAAAAGCGCATGTTTCTTACCCTGTACGTTTAGTAAAAGATTATCTTAATGGAGTAGACGTTAAAGAAGGTGAACTGGTTGTTCTTGAAAATGTTCGTTTCAATGTGGGTGAAGGTAAAGATGACGAAGCTTTATCTAAAAAATATGCTTCCCTTTGTGACATCTATGTAATGGATGCTTTTGGTACTGCTCACCGGGCACAGGCCTCAACTCATGGAGTTGGTAAATTTGCACCAGTTGCTTGTGCAGGTCCTTTATTAGCAGCTGAATTAGATGCATTAGGTAAAGCACTAGATAATCCAGCACGTCCAATGGTGGCTATTGTTGCCGGTTCTAAAGTTTCTACTAAATTAACAGTACTTGATTCACTATCTAAAATTGCAGATCAAATTATTGTTGGCGGCGGTATTGCTAATACCTTTATTGCGGCTGAAGGTTATGATGTAGGTAAATCTCTTTATGAAGCTGATTTAATTCCAGAAGCAAAAAAACTAATGGCAAATTGCCAAATTCCTGTACCTACTGATGTACGTGTTGCAACAGAATTTAGTGAAACTGCTACAGCAACTGAAAAATCAGTCAAAGATGTTAAAGAAAATGAACAAATTTTAGATTTAGGTGATAAATCTGCGCAAGTTCTAGCTGATATTATTAAAAATGCTAAAACTATTTTATGGAATGGTCCAGTAGGTGTTTTTGAATTTCCTAATTTTCGCCGTGGTACTGAAATCGTTGCCAAAGCTATTGCCGATAGCAAAGGCTTTTCAATTGCAGGTGGTGGTGATACATTAGCAGCAATTGATTTATTTGGTATTGAAGATAAAATTTCATATATTTCAACAGGTGGTGGTGCTTTCCTTGAGTTTGTGGAAGGTAAAAAATTGCCTGCTGTTGCAATGTTAGAAGCTAGAGCAAAGGCGTAAATATAAAGTTTAATAATAAAGGGTGAGTTATTTATTCATCCTCTACTTTTTTATATAAATAAAATTATAGGTAATAGAATGGCTACAAAGATTTCAGATGTTGTTAAACCTGGTGTAATTACTGGAGATGATGTGCAAAAAGTATTTCAAGTTGCACGTGAAAACAATTTTGCATTACCAGCAGTTAACTGTGTTGACACTAATACTATCAATGCTGTTTTAGAAACAGCAGCTAAAGTTAGATCGCCTGTTATTGTGCAATTTTCAAATGGTGGAGCTCAATTTTTAGCTGGTAAAGGTTTAAAATTAGATGGACAAGAAGGTGCAGTTTTAGGTGGTATTTCTGGAGCCAAACATGTACATCTTATGGCTGAAAAATATGGTATACCGGTTATTGTTCATACTGACCACTGTGCCAAAAAATTACTTCCATGGGTAGATGGTTTACTTGATGCAGGTGAAACTCATTTTGCAAAAACAGGTAAACCATTATTTTCTTCTCATATGATCGATTTATCAGAAGAAACATTAAAAGATAATATTGATATTTGTTGTCAATATCTTGCTCGCATGTCTGCCATGAAAATGACTTTAGAACTAGAATTAGGCTGTACTGGTGGTGAAGAAGATGGCGTAGATAACAGTCATATGGATAGTTCCGCACTTTATACTCAGCCTGAAGATGTAGCTTATGCTTATGAACGTTTAAGTGCTATTAGCCCACGTTTCACAATCGCTGCATCTTTTGGTAACGTTCATGGTGTTTATAAACCAGGAAATGTTAAATTAACTCCGAAAATTTTAGATAATTCTCAAAAATATGTATCTGAAAAATTTAATTTACCAGCTAAATCATTGAATTTCGTTTTCCATGGAGGATCTGGATCAACTGCTGAAGAAATAAGTGAAGCAGTAAGTTATGGTGTTATCAAAATGAATATTGATACAGATACTCAGTGGGCTAATTGGGCTGGTATTTTAGGTTATTACCAAGCAAATGAAGCATACTTACAAGCTCAATTAGGTAATCCTGAAGGCCCAGACGCACCAAATAAAAAGTACTACGATCCACGAGTTTGGCTACGTAAAGGTCAAGATTCCTTGATTGCTCGTTTAGAGCTTGCATTTAAAGAACTTAATGCGATTGATGTACTTTAAATCCTTACCACCGGCAGGGCAATCGCCCTGCTGTTAATTTTAGTCATAAATAAGTCTTGCAATTTTTACTCAGTTATAGGATAATTCTGCCCTCATTTAACTTAGGGGAGCTGTCTATTTATTAATAGTTATTATTAATGGAGGCGTTTGCACCCAAGATAAGGAAACTAAAAAATGGCAAAAAAAGTACAAGCTTACATCAAGTTGCAAGTTGCAGCTGGTGCAGCAAATCCAAGTCCACCAGTTGGTCCAGCTCTTGGTCAACATGGTGTTAACATCATGGAGTTCTGTAAAGCATTTAATGCAAAAACAGAAAGCATCGAAAAGGGATTACCAATTCCGGTTGTTATTACAGTTTATTCAGATCGTTCATTTACATTTGTAACTAAGACCCCACCTGCGGCAGTATTATTAAAAAAAGCAGCTAAGATTAAGTCTGGATCTGGTGAACCTAATAAGAAAAAAGTTGGTAAAGTAACTAGTGCACAAGTGCGTGAAATTGCTGAATTAAAGGCTGCCGATATGAATGGTGCAACCATTGAAACAATGATGCATTCAATTGAAGGTACGGCTCGTTCAATGGGCTTGGAAGTGGAGGGTTAATTAATGGCTAAATTATCTAAGAAAGCTAAACTTATCCGCGAAAAAGTTAATGCAACAAAACAATATGAAATTAATGAAGCAATTGCTTTATTAAAAGAATTCGCAACAGCTAAGTTTACTGAAAGTGTTGATGTCGCTGTCAATTTAGGTATCGATTCTCGTAAATCAGATCAAAATGTTCGAGGAGCAATTGTTCTTCCTCACGGTACTGGGCGTAGTGTACGCGTTGCTGTATTTACTCAAGGAGCAAATGCAGAAGCAGCTAAAGAAGCTGGAGCTGAATTAGTAGGTATGGACGATCTTGCGGATCAAATCAAAAAAGGTGAAATGAATTTTGACGTGGTTATTGCATCTCCAGACGCTATGCGTGTTGTTGGTCAATTAGGTCAAATCTTAGGACCACGTGGTTTAATGCCTAACCCTAAAGTGGGTACAGTAACTCCAAATGTAGCGGAAGCAGTTAAGAATGCTAAAGCTGGTCAAATTCGTTACCGTAATGATAAGAATGGTATTATTCATACTACTATCGGTAAAGCAGATTTTGATGCCGATAAACTTAAAGAAAATTTAGAAGCATTACTTATTGCTTTAAAACGTGCAAAACCAGCATCTTCTAAAGGTATTTTTGTGAAGAAAATTAGCCTATCTACTACAATGGGCGCTGGTGTTGCGATTGATCAAGCAACATTGAATGCAACTGTTTAATTACAAATTAGTAATTAAACAAAAGAATCGGTTGGTGTCTGGCCTTAACCAGACCCCGTCCAAGACCGTAGGTGTAGTCATAATTTGATTACTTAATTTTCCTACGTAGACGGTGACAGAACCTGATAAGATATAATACAGGAATTCTGCTCATCGTGGTTGTGCTAACTATTATTTGTAGTTAGTTAAAATAATTCTAGGCTTTGCCTAGTTTAATCCAGGAGCAATACCAATGGCACTAAATCTTCAAAATAAACAAGAGATTGTTGCTGAAGTTACTGAAATCGCCAAAGGTGCGCTATCTGCAGTTGTTGCTGATTCTCGTGGCGTGACTGTAGACAAAATGACAGCATTACGTAAATCTGCTCGTGAAGCTGGTGTTTATATGCGTGTTGTTCGTAATACGCTATTACGCCGAGTTGTTGAGGGTACTCAATATGAGTGCTTAAAAGATGCGTTTGTTGGTCCAACTCTAATTGCATTTTCAAATGAGCACCCTGGTGCTGCAGCGCGAATTTTTAAAGCGTTTGCAAAAGAAAATGATAATTTTGAGATTAAAGCCGCAGCCTTTGAAGGTGAGTTAATTTCTGCAGCGAACATTGATCGCTTAGCAACATTACCTACTTATGAAGAAGCATTAGCTCGCTTGATGTCAACCATGAAAGAAGCCGCAGCTGGCAAATTGGTTCGCACTCTTGCAGCGGTTCGCGATCAAAAACAAGCTGCTTAATTGTCAGTATGATTGTGAATTTTATTAATTAAAAAAATGTAAATTTGGGAAACTATATTATGTCTATCACTAAAGAACAAATTTTAGATGCAGTTGCTGAAATGTCTGTAATGGATGTTGTTGAACTTGTATCAATGATGGAAGAAAAATTCGGTGTTTCTGCAGCAGCAGCAGTTGCAGTTGCTGCAGCAGGTCCTGCTGAGGCAGCAGAAGAAAAATCTGAATTTGATGTAATCTTAAAAGATGTTGGCGGTAACAAAGTTGCTGTTATCAAAGCAGTTCGTGGCGCAACAGGTCTAGGTTTAAAAGAAGCTAAAGATCTTGTTGAATCAGCTCCAGCAACAGTTAAAGAAGGCGTTAGCAAAGCTGATGCAGAAGAACTTAAAAAGGCACTTGAAGAAGCTGGTGCTGCTGTCGAACTTAAGTAAGATTATTGATAACACCATAAATGGCTGGGGGTTTTGTACCTCCAGCCTTTTTGCGCTGTAATAAGTCCAAGAATTATATTTGAAGACTATTAATAAAAAGCAATAAAGAAATAGTATATTTATTAAACCTAATCAATTGATATTTATAGATATTTTCGATGAGGTGTCAGGTGTTATTATTTAATTAATAATATCCCTGATGAATATTTAATCATGCTAATATAGCAGATAAGCAAGTTGAGGAACTAATGGTTTACTCTTATACCGAGAAAAAACGAATTCGTAAGAATTTTGGTAAGCGTCCACAAGTCTTGGATATACCGTATCTTCTTTCTATTCAACTTGATTCGTTCCAGAAATTTATTGAGCAAGATCCTGAAGGCCAATATGGTTTAGAAGCCGCTTTTCGTTCAATATTTCCGATAAAAAGTTATAGTGGTAATGCTGAGTTACAATACGTGAGCTTTAAAATGGGCGAACCTGTGTTTGATGTAAAGGAATGTCAAATTAGAGGAATCACATACTCAGCACCGTTGCGCGTTAAATTACGTTTAGTAATTTATGATAAGGATGCGCCAGAAGGAACAGTAAAAGATATTAAAGAACAAGACGTCTATATGGGCGAGATTCCTTTAATGACGGACAATGGAACCTTTGTGATTAATGGTACTGAACGTGTAATCGTATCACAATTACATCGTAGTCCTGGTGTGTTCTTTGATAGTGATAAAGGTAAAACACACTCTTCTGGTAAAGTATTATACAATGCTCGGATTATACCTTATCGTGGTTCTTGGCTTGATTTTGAATTTGATCCAAAAGATAACCTTTTTGCACGTATCGACCGCCGTCGTAAGCTACCAGCAACAATTATTTTACGAGCTCTAGGTTATGATACTGAAGAAATTTTAGATATTTTCTTTGAAAAAACTAATTTTGAAGTTGGTAAATCCAAATTAAAAATGGAACTTGTTCCAGAGCGTTTACGTGGTGAAACCGCATTATTTGATATTGAAGCTAAAGGTAAAGTTTACGCTGAAAAAGGTCGTCGTATTACAGCTCGTCATATTCGTGAATTAGAAAAAGATAAAATTACCAAAATCGATGTGCCAGTTGAATACATTGTCAATAAAGTACTAGCTAAAAATTATGCTAATGCGGAAACAGGCGAAGTTGTAGCATTAGCTAATACCCCTATTTCTTTAGAGTTATTGGTAGAATTAACCAATGCTGGTCATAAAAAAATTGAAACATTATTTACCAATGATCTAGATCATGGTTCTTTTATTTCTGAAACATTAAATGTTGATTCAACTCGAGACCGATTAGGCGCATTAGTTGAAATTTATCGAATGATGCGTCCAGGTGAACCACCAACAAAAGAAGCGGCAGAAGCGTTATTTGATAATTTATTCTTCTCTGATGAACGTTATGATTTATCAGCAGTAGGCCGAATGAAGTTCAATCGTTCTTTAGGTCGTGATGATATTGAAGGTGAGAGCGTCTTGACCAAAGGCGATATCGTCGATGTAATGAAGAAGTTAATTGCCATCCGTAATGGTCATGGTGAAGTGGATGATATTGACCATTTAGGTAATCGTCGTATCCGTAGTGTTGGTGAAATGGCTGAAAACCAATTCCGTATTGGTTTGGTTCGCGTAGAGCGAGCAGTAAAAGAACGTTTATCTTTAGGCGATCTTGATGCATTAATGCCACAAGATATGATTAACGCCAAACCGATTTCAGCGGCAATTCGTGAATTCTTTGGTTCAAGCCAATTATCGCAGTTCATGGATCAAAACAATCCATTATCTGAAATTACGCATAAACGTCGTATTTCGGCATTAGGTCCTGGTGGTTTAACACGCGAACGTGCTGGATTTGAGGTGCGTGACGTACACCCTACGCATTATGGTCGAGTATGCCCAATTGAAACACCTGAAGGTCCAAACATTGGTTTGATTAACTCATTAGCTGTTTATGCGCGTACGAATGAGTATGGATTTTTAGAAACACCATACCGTCGTGTTATCGATGGTGTGGTTACCGATGAAATTAACTATTTATCTGCAATTGATGAAAGTGAATTTGTTATAGCGCAGGCTAACTCAAACTTAGACGATAATGGTCGCTTCAAAGAAGAATTAGTGACATGTCGTTTGAACGGTGAGTCAGGTTTATATAGTCCAGAACAAGTTCATTATATGGATGTATCCACACAACAAATTGTATCTGTTGGTGCTTCTTTAATTCCATTCTTAGAGCATGATGATGCTAACCGTGCCCTAATGGGTGCTAACATGCAACGTCAAGCCGTTCCAACCTTAAAAGCGGAAAAACCGTTTGTTGGTACTGGTATGGAACGTGCGGTAGCGGTTGATTCTGGTGTAACTGCAGTTGCTCGCAGAGGTGGTACTGTACAATATGTGGATGCTTCACGTATTGTGGTGAATGTAAATGCTGATGAAATATATGCTGGTGAAACAGGTATTGATATTTACAATTTAACTAAGTATACCCGCTCTAACCAAAATACTTGTATTAATCAAATTCCGTGTGTGGAATTAGGTGAAAAGGTTGAACGAGGTGATGTACTTGCAGATGGTCCTTCAACTGACTTAGGTGAATTGGCATTAGGGCAAAACATGCGTGTGGCATTTATGCCGTGGAATGGTTATAACTTTGAGGATTCTATTTTAGTTTCTGAAAAAGTAGTTCAAGATGACCGTTTTACCTCAATTCATATTCAAGAACTATCATGTATTTCTCGTGATACTAAGTTAGGTGCAGAAGAGATTACTGCTGATATTCCAAATGTCGGTGAAGCAGCACTTTCTAAACTGGATGAATCAGGCATTGTTTATATTGGTGCTGAAGTTAAAGGCGGTGATATTCTAGTTGGTAAGGTGACACCAAAGGGTGAAACTCAATTAACTCCAGAAGAAAAATTACTCCGCGCTATTTTTGGTGAAAAAGCATCTGATGTTAAAGATACTTCATTGCGTGTACCAAATGGTGTTTCTGGTACAGTTATTGATGTGCAAGTCTTCACTCGTGATGGTGTACAAAAAGATAAACGTGCACTAGAAATTGAAGATATGCAACTTAAACAAGCACGAAAAGATTTAACTGAAGAGTTAAAAATCTTAGAAGCAGCGTTATTTGCTCGCATCCGTGATGTACTAATATCGGGTGGAATTAAAGCTGATAAATTAGATGCTTTGCCACATGAAAAATGGCTAACTATTGGTATTGCAAAAGAAGATAAACAAGCTCAGTTAGAACAACTAGCTGAACAATATGAAGAAATTAAAGCTGACTTTAACAAAAAACTTGAAGCAAAACGCATTAAAATTACACAAGGTGATGATTTGCAACCTGGTGTACTCAAAATTGTTAAAGTTTATTTAGCTGTGAAACGCCAAATTCAACCAGGTGATAAAATGGCTGGTCGTCATGGTAATAAAGGGGTTATTTCTAAAATTAATCCAATTGAAGATATGCCATATGATGATAAAGGTCGCCCGGTAGATATCGTTTTAAATCCATTAGGTGTTCCGTCTCGTATGAATATTGGACAGGTTCTAGAAACACACTTAGGTATGGCGGCTAAAGGTATTGGTCAAAAGATCGATGCAATGTTAAAAGAACAGCAAGAACTAGCTAAATTACGTGAATTTATTCAAAAAGCGTATGATCTTGGATTGGGGGCTGCACAAAAAGTTAATGTGGCTGAATTTACTGACCAAGAAGTCATGACTTTAGCACAAAACTTACGTAATGGTATGCCACTTGCAACACCAGTATTTGATGGCGCTAAAGAGCAAGAAATAAAATCATTATTAGAGCTTGGTGATTTACCAACGTCTGGTCAAATTACTTTGTATGATGGCCGTACTGGTGAACAATTTGAACGTCCGGTAACAGTTGGTTACATGTACATGTTGAAATTAAATCACTTAGTTGATGATAAAATGCATGCCCGTTCTACTGGGTCATACAGTCTGGTTACTCAACAACCATTGGGTGGTAAAGCTCAATTTGGTGGTCAACGTTTCGGTGAGATGGAAGTGTGGGCACTAGAAGCATATGGTGCTGCTTATACCTTACAAGAAATGTTAACGGTTAAATCAGATGACGTAAATGGCCGTACTAAGATGTATAAAAATATTGTAGATGGGGATCATCGTATGGAACCAGCGATTCCGGAATCATTTAATGTACTATTAAAAGAAATTCGTTCGCTTGGTATTAATATAGAATTGGATGAAGAGTAATCTTTGACTAATTCTAAATGATTTCTATTTATAGGGATAACTTATTAGCAATAATAAGTTATCTAATTGGTTTAACTCCATAGGAGCCAATTGTGAAAGACTTACTTAAGTTTCTAAAAGCACAAACAAAAACTGAAGATTTTGATGCTATCAAGATAGGCCTTGCCTCTCCAGATATGATTCGATCATGGTCTTTTGGGGAAGTTAAAAAACCAGAAACAATCAACTATCGTACGTTTAAACCTGAACGTGATGGTTTGTTCTGTGCGCGTATTTTCGGACCTGTTAAAGATTATGAATGTTTATGTGGAAAATATAAACGTTTAAAACATCGTGGTGTGATCTGTGAAAAATGTGGTGTTGAAGTTACTCAAGCCAAAGTACGTCGTGAACGTATGGGGCATATCGAACTTGCATCACCTACTGCACATATTTGGTTTTTAAAATCATTACCATCTCGAATTGGTTTATTACTTGATATGCCACTACGTGATATTGAACGCGTACTTTATTTTGAATCATTTATGGTTCTAGATGGTGGTATGACTAATTTAGAACGTGGTCAGATTTTAACTGAAGAACAGTATTTAGATGCGTTAGAAGAGTTTGGTGATGAGTTTGATGCACGTATGGGTGCGGAAGCTATTCAAGAATTATTGTGTAATATTGATGTACAGTCTGAATGTGAAATACTACGTGATGAACTAGCTACCACGAATTCAGAAACTAAACGCAAGAAATTAACCAAACGCATTAAGATCATTGAAGCATTTATCCAATCAGAAAATAAACCTGAATGGATGATTTTAAATGTATTACCGGTGTTGCCACCTGATTTACGTCCATTAGTGCCACTTGATGGTGGCCGTTTTGCAACCTCAGATTTGAATGACCTTTATCGTCGGGTAATTAACCGTAATAACCGTTTAAAACGTTTATTAGATCTAGCTGCACCAGATATTATCGTACGTAACGAAAAACGTATGTTACAAGAATCTGTTGATGCCTTATTAGATAATGGTCGCCGTGGTCGAGCAATCACTGGTTCAAACAAACGACCATTAAAATCACTTGCCGATATGATTAAAGGTAAGCAAGGTCGTTTCCGTCAAAACTTATTAGGAAAACGTGTTGATTATTCAGGCCGTTCAGTAATTACAGTGGGGCCATACTTACGACTACACCAATGTGGTTTACCGAAAAAAATGGCGCTGGAATTATTCAAACCATTTATTTATGGCAAATTGGAACGTCGTGGTTATGCCACAACCATTAAAGCAGCTAAAAAAATGGTTGAACGTGAAGATGCAATAGTTTGGGATATTTTAGATGAAGTCATCCGTGAACATCCTGTATTGCTTAACCGTGCACCAACGTTACATAGATTAGGTATTCAAGCGTTTGAACCAATCTTAATTGAAGGTAAAGCGATTCAATTACATCCATTAGTGTGTGCGGCATTTAATGCTGACTTCGATGGTGACCAAATGGCAGTTCACGTACCATTAACTCTAGAAGCACAATTAGAAGCGCGGGCGTTAATGATGTCAACTAATAACATTCTTTCACCTGCGAGTGGTGAGCCTATTATCGTGCCTTCACAGGATGTGGTATTAGGTCTTTATTATATGACTCGTGATAAAATTAATGCTAAAGGTGAAGGCATGATCCTAACCGGTCCGAAAGAAGCGGAAAAACTATATCGCTTGGGGTTGGTAGAGTTGCATGCAAAAGTTAAAGTACGTATTACTGAAAATCATCGTAATGCTGTTGGCGAATGGGAAGAAACAACATCAGTGATTGATACCACTGTTGGCCGAGCTATTTTATGGCTAATCATGCCGAAAGGTATGAACTTCTCAGTAATTAACCAACCACTCGGTAAAAAAGCCATTTCACGGATCTTAAATATCTGTTATCGCCAATTGGGTATGAAAGAAACTGTTATTTTGGCTGACCAAATTATGTATACCGGGTTTGCTTATGCAGCACGTTCTGGGGTATCGGTTGGTATTGATGATATGGAAATTCCTGCGAAAAAAATACAGATCATCAATGAAGCTGAAATTGAAGTTGCTGAAATTCAGGAACAATTCCAATCTGGTTTAGTTACGGCTGGTGAACGTTATAACAAAGTTATCGATATTTGGGCGGCAGCCAATGAACGTGTTGCTAAAGCGATGATGGATAACTTATCAACCGAGAAAGTAATCAACCGTGAAGGTAAAGAAGAAGTTCAATCTTCTTTCAATAGCATTTATATGATGGCCGACTCTGGTGCTCGTGGTTCTGCTGCTCAGATTCGTCAGTTAGCAGGTATGCGTGGTTTGATGGCGAAACCAGATGGTTCTATTATTGAAACACCTATCACAGCAAACTTCCGTGAAGGATTGAACGTACTTCAGTACTTCATTTCAACTCATGGTGCGCGTAAAGGTCTTGCTGATACAGCATTAAAAACAGCTAACTCTGGTTATTTAACCCGTCGTTTAGTTGACGTAGCCCAAGATTTAGTAGTTATTGAAGATGACTGTGGCACTTTAGAAGGTGTGGTAATGACACCAGTTATTGAAGGTGGTGATGTTAAAGAACCTTTACGTGAACGCGTATTAGGACGAGTCACTGCTGAAGATGTGTTAAAACCAGGCAGTGCTGATGTTTTAATCCCACGCAATACCTTACTTGATGAAGGATACTGTGACTTACTTGAAGCCGAATCTATTGACAGTGTAAAAGTTCGCTCTGTAGTGTCTTGTGATACTGATTTTGGTGTTTGTGCTAAATGTTATGGTCGTGACTTAGCTCGTGGTCACTTGGTGAATAAAGGTGAAGCCATCGGTGTTATTGCTGCGCAATCAATCGGCGAACCAGGTACACAGTTAACCATGCGTACGTTCCATATTGGTGGTGCGGCGTCTAGAGCGGCTGCTGAATCCAGTATTCAGGTTAAAAATAAAGGTAGTATTAAATTAGCTAATGCTAAATTTGTGATTAACCCAGATAAGAAATTAGTTATTACTTCACGTAATGCGGAATTGACTATTATCGATGATCTTGGTCGAATGAAAGAGACTTATAAAGTTCCTTATGGTTCGATCTTGACTAAAGGTAATGGCGTCGCGGTTAATGCTGGAGAAACCATTGCTAACTGGGATCCACATACTATGCCAGTTATCTCTGAAGCCAAAGGTTTTGTTCGCTTTGTAGATATGGTTGATGGTCAAACTATAACCCGTCAAACTGACGAATTAACTGGCTTATCATCTATCGCTATATTAGACGTGGCTGAGCGTACAGGTGTTGGTAAAGATTTACGTCCGGCAATCAAAATTGTCGATGCCAAAGGTAAAGATGTTTACGTTCCTGGTTCAGAAATGCTAGCACAATACTTTTTACCAGGTAAAGCATTAGTACAGTTAGAAGATGGTGCTGAAATCAACGTCGGTGATACTCTTGCGCGTATACCGCAAGCATCTGTTGGTACTAAAGATATTACCGGTGGTTTACCACGAGTTGCTGACTTGTTTGAAGCGCGTAAACCGAAAGAACCGGCAATTCTTGCAGAAATTGACGGTATTATCTCATTTGGTAAAGAAACTAAAGGCAAACGTCGCTTAATTATCACTCCTTTAGATGGTAGTGAACCATACGAAGAGATGATTCCGAAATGGCGTCAACTTAACGTATTTGAAGGTGAACAAGTTGGTCGTGGTGACGTGATTTCTGATGGTCCTGAATCAGCACATGACATTTTACGCTTACGTGGTGTGAATGCAGTAACTCGTTATATTGTTAACGAAGTTCAAGAAGTTTATCGTCTACAAGGTGTAAAAATTAACGATAAACACATTGAAGTTATTGTTCGTCAAATGTTACGTAAAGCAACGGTTATTCATCCGGGTGGTTCTCGTTTACTTGACGGTGAGCAACTTGAAGTTTCACGCTTGAAGATTATTAATCGTGAACTTGAAGCACAAGGTAAAGAGCCAATTGTTTACTTGCATGATTTATTAGGTATAACTAAAGCATCATTAACAACTGAATCGTTTATCTCTGCGGCATCATTCCAAGAAACGACTCGTGTGTTAACTGAAGCCGCGGTTGCAGGTAAAGCCGACGAATTACGTGGATTGAAAGAAAACGTAATTGTTGGTCGCTTAATCCCAGCGGGTACAGGTTATGCTTACCATAAAGAACGTTTACGTAAACGAACAATGCCATCTAATGATGAACAGCAATCAACTATTTCGGCAGAGGAAGCAACAGCTAATTTGGCTGAGTTACTAAATTCTGCTGATGAAAATCAATAGACCTAACTCAGGTTTTGTTTATAAAATAGCACGCATAGACGTGCTATTTTTTTGTCTATTATTTGTATATCAAAAGGAGATTTGTATGTATATTGTCATGAATCGCTTTAAAATTAAACGTGGTAGTGAGGATGCTTTTATTGAAATATGGCGTAACCGCGAAACACATTTGAATGAAATGAAAGGTTTTAATCGCTTTTATTTTTTACAAGGAAAAACAGAACAAGAATATACTTTATTTTCATCATTTGCTGAGTGGGAAACCAAAGCAGATTTTGAAGCGTGGGTAAATTCTGAACAGTTTCATGCAACACATAGAAATACCAGTAGTCGGCCAAATAATAGAGATATTTACTTTGAACCAGCTGAACTAGAGTTTTTTGATGTCATTTTGTAATATTCATTAATAAGAATTATTTTGGGTATCATTTATAAAAATAATAAGGGATATAAGTGGACGAGATATTTAATTTTATTAATCAGTTTTTTGCCTTCCTAGCGCCTATTACTGATGCAATTTGGGATTTTCCAACTAATTTAACTTGGTATCGAGAAATTCCGATTCTAGGGCAATTTTCTTTTCCTGTTATTTTATTAATTGGTGTCGGCATTTACTTTACGATTCGGACCAAATTTATTCAAAGTTTGAGTTTTCGCCCGGCAATTAAAATTATGTTAGCAAGGCAACCATCAAAACAAGGCATTAGTGCCATTGGTTCATTTATGCTAGGTCTTGCAATGCGAGCGGGCCCAGGAAATATTGTTGGGATCACTGGGGCTATCTCGATTGGTGGTCCAGGCGCTCTATTTTGGATGTGGATTGCCGCTTTTTTTGGTATGGCATCAGCTTTTATGGAATCCGTATTAGCACAGCTTTTTAAAGAGAAGAAAAACGATGAATATGTAGGCGGATTACCTTTTTATGGTAAACGAATTCTAGGTAATAAACGTTTTGTCGGTATCTTTTTATCGTGTTTATTCATTTTCTATGCACTTTTCAATATTCCGGCACAAACTTTCAATGTGTTTTCTGCGATTGGTGCTATTGCTGAAGCTGCTACTGGTGAAGTGTATAGTCGTCAATCAACGCTCTATTATACCATTGCTGCTTTACTTGTAATTACTTGCGCTTTTATTATTTTTGGTGGTATTCGTCGGGTAGTGGCATACTCGGATCTGCTAGTGCCACTTAAAGCAATTATCTTTTGTGGAATGTCAGTTATTATTATTTTGATTAATTTTCCACTTATTCCCTATTTTTTTAAGGAAGTAATTGTGGGTGCGTTTTTACCTCATGCAATTTTCGGAGGAACAATTGGCACGGCGTTAGCTCAAGGTGTTAAGCGGGGATTGATGTCAAATGAAGCCGGACAGGGTACCATTACTATGGCAGCAGCAGTTGCCAATAACCGTCACCCTTGTGAACAAGGCTTAGTTCAAAGTTTTGGTGTCTTTTTTGACACCATGGTAATTTGTACAGCGACAGGTTTTATTGTAGTCATGGCACACGTTTGGACCGGATACACTGATGGAGCCATGTGGGAATCCGTGCGCGCATCTAAAATTGGTCTCTATCTTACTTCAGTTAAAGAGCTTGCCCCTAATGGTATCGCAACAGCTGTTGAAATTATTATGTGTACCTGCTATGGACTATTTGCTTTTACTACCTTACTCGGAATGATTTCATTCGCCGAAATTTCAGCAAATTTTATTTCCAAAAAATACCGTTTTATTTTGGTGATTCGTATTTTGGGATCACTTATCTTTGTTCCTTTTGGGGCGTTAACAATTTTAGCCGGACTTGAATTGGGTAATTTATGGTATATCTCAGATTTAATGAATATCATTATGGTCTATCTAAATATCCCATTATTGCTTCTTGGGTTACCTTTTGTTTTAAAAGCTATGGCGCATTATCGTAAAACCAATGGTGCTAAATTTGTCTCCAAAGAGTTTGGCTTTGAAACGGAATGTTGGGTGGAAGATCAAGAGTTTAAACATGATAAATTGAACTGATATTGTATTACAAATGGTCTTAGCTGTTTTGTATATTCACAATGTGCTTAAAGTTGAAAACAGACTATATTCTCATCAGTTTTAAAATTAATAAGAAATAGTTTGTTTTAGATTTAGAAATACTGGGACAGAGGAATGATAAATTTAATTAAATCTTGATATAATTATTTATCTTTCCTTAAACTGCTTAATAATTTATTAACTATTAGGGCTTACCATGAAATTAAAACCAATTTATATCCTTCTTGCGTTAGTTATTGTGGGTGCATTTGTTTTTTTCAATAACTATAACAATATTCAAACTCAAGACGAAAAAGTAGCGGCGTCATGGGCTGAAGTACTTAACCAGTATAAACGTCGTGCTGATCTAGTTCCTAATTTAGTTAATACCGTAAAAGGTTATGCTGAACACGAAAAAACAGTGCTAACCGAAGTAACTGAAGCACGAGCTAAAGTCGGTTCTATTCAGATTAATGCAGAACAGCTTTCGGATCCTACAATATTTGCGAAGTTCCAACAGGCACAATCTGAATTAAGTACTGCTTTAAGTCACCTAATTGCGGTTAGTGAAAATTATCCAAAACTTCAAGCCGATAATCTCTTTCAAGATCTAATGAGCCAACTAGAAGGCACCGAAAATCGTATCACCGTTGCTCGTGGTCGGTACATTGAAACAGTGCAAGCTTTTAACACCTATATTCGTAAGTTACCAACTAAATGGGTAGCAGACATGTTAGGTCAGCAACCGAAGCAACAATTTACTGTCGATAATGAAAAACAAATATCGGATGCGCCTGCAGTTAGTTTTGGGCAGTAAAGTTAATGAAAAGGTATTTGGCAATTAGTTTTCTGTTAATAATCAGCTGGTGTAGCTACGGCTTAACTGATATTCCTGCTTTGCACCAGCGGGTTATTGATACAACTAATACATTAACCTCAACGCAACTACTTAATTTAGAGTTAAGTATAACCGAATTTGAAAAAACAAGAACAGATGGCGCCCAAATTATAGTATTAATGACTGCTAAACTCGATAATGAAACCATTGAACAATATGCTGAACGAGTGTTTAGAACATGGGGTATAGGTAGAAAAGGTCTGGATAATGGCATTTTATTACTGATTGCCAAGGATGACAGGCGAATGCGTATTGAAGTTGGTTATGGATTGGAAGGCACGATTACGGATTTAGTAGCTAGCCATATTATTCGAGAACAATTAACCCCACAGTTTAAACAAAATAATTATTATCAAGGTATCAATAATGCCATTATTGCATTGAAAAAAGCCTTAGCCAACTCCGAAGAACAAGAACAAAGTCGGATTGATGATCTTAAAGCGGATAAATATGCTGAAGATTATTCTCAATGGGTTGGTTTATCTTTTATTGTCTGTTTTATCTTTGCTCGCTTTGTATTTGCAACTTTAGTTAAACGGGTATTGGCTACTGGAATATTGAATGGTATTTCTATGACTGGATTCGAATTATGGAACGGCTATTCATTATTCGAACAACCAGAAATTTTACTAATGAATGTTATTTCAAGTGCGATTATATGTTTATTAATCTATGGGTTTCTTTTTTTAACCAAAGCACGAAGTAATCGTAATGATGATAATGATCATTTTTCTGGTGGTAGTTTTGGCGGAGGTTCCAGTAGTGGCTCTGATAGCTTTAGTGGTGGAGGCGGTGGTCGTAGCGGCGGCGGCGGTGCATCGGGTAGCTGGTAAATTAAAAAATAGTTAATTTTAAACTTAGTGATTTTATTCTTAATTATATTTTTGTTGAGATTATTCACTTTTTTTCTATTATTGAATCACAATGAATTCATTTTTATTGATTAAATGTGTCAATTAAGTAGTAAAAATAGTAATTTTATTGTGTATCTATATGCTTATTTATACTTCATTTTATGATCCAAATCACAAAATTAAAAATTGATTATATCCAATAAACTGCGATATTCATTAATACAATTCTAACTTATTACAGTATTTAACCCAATTTATAATAAATTTCCTGTTGGTGATGGAAAAAGTCTCTATCCACATCAGTTCATGTTTAATTTACGCTTAAGTAATCTTAAAAAACAAAAAAAATTGTATTTAGTATGAAACAAATAAAATTTCGAATGATCGAAGACAACCTTAAACCTGAATTAGTAACAGAACAAACTATTAAAATTATTAATAATTGGTTAGCGGAACATAAAATTACTCAAGATGAAGTACAAAAAGCAATGTTATTTTCACATGTTAAAGCTATGGTTGAAAGAGCCAAAACATTAGAAAAAATACCAGAAGTAGATCCGACATTGTTTGCAGAAATATCAGAAGAATCCTTAGAGTTAGCACGTAAAACTGTGAAATTGTTTGATAACTTACCAATGGAAGAGGCTTATTTATTGGCAGTTCATTATGAAGTGGCCAAAGCAAATTAAAAATAATACTAAACTTTTAAAAAACAATAATTAATAGGAGAAACTTTATGGCAGAAGTTGTCATTGTCATCGGCGATAGAATGGGAAAAGGGCAAAAAATTGCAACTGGTATTAATTCTGTAGAAGGTTGTCGAGCTATTGTCATTCCAGGTATGGCTGCTGATATGAAATTAGGTGATGTAATGAATAAAGAAAATGCCGATCTAGGGCTATCTTTTTGTGGTAGTGGTGGTGCTGGAGCAATTACAGCACAAAATAAGTATGGTTATACTCAACGACATGGTATGCGATCTATTGAAGAAGGTGAAACAGCTATTAATGATGGTTGTAAAGTGCTTGGTTTTGGTTTTATGGATACTGAAGAATTAGGACAACGTATTGCTAAAGCATTTCTAAAAAAGAACCCTCGTTAATAAATGGAAGAACAGCATGAAAAAAAATCAGCAGTTAGTTGTGAGGGTAAAAGGGCAAGGTGATTCTAAGCAGCGAGCATTTGCTCTAGCTTTAAATCAGGTCCAAAAGGAGGTCCTAAAAAATACGCATAATATTATGTTGCGTATTGAACCTCTTAATATTTTAGTGGTGTCGGCTATTGAAAATATAACTACCGAACGCTTTTTATTTATTTTTTTACCAAGGAAAAGAACCTTTTATGAAATCACACTTGATGTGACTGTTGATGTAAGTTTTGTTGATCTAAATAACATTGAATTTACCTCTAAATAACGTAACAAAAAAGGAAAGTTATGGAAATTCTAATTATTGCATTGAAGTCTATTATTATTGGTGGACTTTGTGGTTTTGGGGTCGGTGCAGGAGCAGCTCGTATGTTTCATGCGCCAACATATCAAGGTATGGGTGCGTTCCGTACTTTGGGAGAACTTAATTCCTGTGAAGGAGATCCAGCAGCACATTTTTCATTTGGGCTAGGTTTCTTTTTTAATGCTTGGGCGTCATCGGTAGCTGCAGGTTCTTTCACACAAGATGTAGATCACCGTATCATACCAAACTGGGGTGCATCCTTACTGATGATAAAGAATCGAAATCTTGCAGAAACATTACATGATCCTAAAAAAATGGCATTTGCGTGTATGCTTGTTGGCGTGATTGTTGTGTTATTTCTAAATACAACAACTTCAGCTATACCAGATTCACTAAAAATTACTGCAACCAAAGTATTAGTCCCTGCAGCCAATTTACTTGTTGCCACCGTGATGCCAGTAATTTTCTGGTTGGCTGCTTTAGATGCCGGGCGTCGTAGTGGTTTTTGGGGAACATTATTTGGTGGGCTAGCTCAATTAATTATGGGTAATGCGGTTCCAGGCTTAGTATTAGGTATTTTGATCGGAAAAGGTGTAGATGATAGTGGTTGGAATCGGGTGATGAAGATCATGTTAGTTGCAGTAATTATCCTATTTGTATTGAGTGGATATTTCCGTGGTTTTGATATGAAGTTGATCAATTCTTTTAGAGATGGTCTATCTTATTGGTTTAAATAATAAAGGGAATAAATTATGAATACAGAAACAACTATCAATAAAAGTTTTTGGTATGCTGATTGGTCATTCCCTATTATCTGTGGATTATTATCGGCAGGTATTTTTGCAGGAACGCATACTTTTTATGTTTATGGTATAGGCGCATTTAATGAAATTGCTTTTGTTGCTATGCTTAAGTCAGGCATGACCACAGGTGATTATGGAGCTGTTGCAGCTTTTGGCGCTAGTTTTTTATTTGCGCGAGTTATTGAAGGATCGTTAGTTGGAATACTCGATATTGGTGGAGCATTACAAACTGGTATTGGTTTAGGTGTGCCAGCATTATTACTAGCTGGTGGCTATACTTTACCGATTGAAAACTTCATCGTAGCTTTGGTAACCGGTCTAGTATTAGGAATATTAATTGGTTTAATTATTATCCTCATTCGTAAATTTACAGTTAATAGTGGTGGGGGTTCAACATTTGGTGCCGATGTAATGATGGGCGCCGGTAATGCTTCAGGAAGATTTTTAGGTCCAATGATTATTTTATCTGCTATGGTTGCTTCCATTCCTATTGGTATTGGCTCATTACTTGGTGCATTACTCTTTTATGTCTGGAAAAAACCTATTACGGGTGGTGCAATTTTAGGAGCAATGATCTTTGGTGGTATTTTCCCAATTCTATAATGCTAATGTTCCTCTGTAATCACTTATATTACAGAGGATTTGGAACTAATTATGTATGATTTAGTTATAAAAAATGCCAAGTTAATAAATGATTCGGTTACCGATATTGCTATTTATCTTGGAAAAATTGTTAAGATTGATAAAAATATCACTGAACAATCGCAACGAGTTTTGGATCTTCATGCAAAACATTATGTCAGTGCCGGGTGGATTGATTCTCATACTCACTGTTTTGCTCGTTCACCTATCTACCATGATGAACCAGATTTAATTGGTGTTAAATCTGGAGTAGCATCGGTTGTTGATGCAGGCAGTGTAGGTGCATTAGATATTGATGAGTTTTATCAATTAGCACAGCAAGCAAATACCAATGTTTATTCTTTCTTAAACATTTCCAAAATTGGCTTGATTAGGCAGAATGAACTTGCAGATATGAATGACATAGATGTAGCTTTATTTGATGACAAACTAACTAAATATCCTAATTTTATTATAGGTATTAAAGTACGAATGAGTCGTAGTGTTGTTGGTGAAAATGGAATTCTGCCGTTAATTAAAGCTAAAGATATGCAAAAAAAGAGTGGTTTACCTTTAATGATTCATGTTGGAAATAATCCTCCAGAACTTGATGAAATAGCCGATATATTAACAGCTGGTGATATCATTACTCATTGTTTTAATGGTAAGCCGAATCAAATTTTTGATAAGCAAAATAACCTTCGTGATTCAATTAAACGTGCAATTGCGCGAGGTGTAATTTTAGATATTGGGCATGGCGGTGAAAGTTTTAGTTTTGCTGTAGCTGAACGCGCTAAATGTTTAGATATTTATCCAAATACTATTAGTTCTGATATTTATTCTAAAAATCGTCTACAAGGACCGGTATTTAGCTTAGCTAATGTGATGACTAAGTTTATTTGTCTAGGTTATAGCCGTCAACGCATTATTGATAGTGTTACCATAAACGCAGCACAAATTTTGCATCTTGAAAATAAAGGTAAATTGGAGATTGGTTATGATGCAGATCTCACTATTTTTGATATAAAACAAACCGATATTTCATTGATGGATTCAGAAGGTAAAGTGCGTCAGAGTCATGAACAATTTGTTCCTTTAGCATGTATTGTCGCGGGTAAAGCTGAAAATCCTGCACTCTTTGAAATAACAGAAGAAGGTAGTAAAAATGGGCTTAGAATCTCAAACTGAAAAAAGTATATATGAAAAATACAACTTAAAAAAAGTAATTAACGCTTCAGGCCGTATGACTATATTAGGTGTATCAACACCCAGACCAGAAGTAGTTAATACTGTTTGTAAAGGCTTAAATGAGTATTTTGAAATAAAGGATTTAGTAGATAAAACAGGGCAATATATTGCTAACTTGTTAAATGTTGAGAATGCCGTCGTGGTGTCATGTGCATCAGCTGGTATTGCACAAGCCGTTGCCGGGGTCATTGTTAAAGATGATCTTGACCTATTGTACAATTTACATGCATCAGATAAATATGTGCCACGAGAAATTATTGTCCCTAAAGGTCATAACGTTAATTTTGGCGCTCCAATAGGCACAATGGTTGGTTTAGGTGGCGGTATTGTAGTTGAAGCCGGTTATGCCAATGAGTGCAAACCAGACCATATTGAATCGTTAATTAATCCTGATACGGCAGCTATTTTATATGTTAAGTCACATCACTGTGTTCAAAAGAGCATGTTGTCGGTTACGCAAGCGGCCAGTATTGCTAAAAAGTATAATATTCCACTAATTGTTGATGCGGCGGCGGAAGAAGATTTGCAAACTTATTATCAACAGGGTGCTGACTTAGTTATTTATAGTGGTGCTAAAGCGATCGAAGGTCCAACGAGTGGTCTGGTGATTGGTCGTCAACAATTTGTTGAGTGGGTAAAACTGCAATCACAAGGAATAGGTCGACCAATGAAAGTCGGTAAAGAAGGTATTTTAGGCTTAACTAAAGCTATTGAACTTTATGTTACCGATCCAAGGCAAGAAACTGGTCAACAAATGGTCACAAAAATGACACCATTTATTGAAAAATTAAATGCTATAGATGGTATATCAGCTAGAGTTGTTTGGGATGGAGCAGGGCGAGATATTGCTAGAGCCGAAATATCGTTTGATGCAAAAGTTATAGGTAAAAGTGCCACAGAAATGATACATCTAATGAAACAAGGTGAAATAGCTGTTTATTTTCGAGAATATAAAGCGAATGAAGGCAAATTAGATGCTGACGTGCGTAGTGTGACAGCCGAACAACTCGATATCATCTACAACAAAATTAAAAGAATTATTCAAGGAGCAAACTAATGCAATTGACACCTAATTATTACAATGACCGTGTCTGTTTAAATGTTTTAGCAAATTCAATTGATAATGCAAAAGCAATTTATGAAGCGGCACAAACCCACGTAGTTGTGGGTATTTTATCCAAAAACTATGCAGATAATAGTTCAGCAATTGCAGATATGAAAAAGTATGCCTTGGCAATTGATAATGCAATTTCAGTTGGATTGGGTGCTGGTGATCCGAATCAGTCAACGATGGTTTCGGAAATTTCAGCGGAACTGCAACCGCAACATATTAACCAAGTTTTTACAGGTGTTGGCACAAGTAGGGCTCTGTTAGGACAAAAAGAAACCGTTATTAATGGGTTAGTCTCACCAACTGGAAAAGTAGGTTTAGTTAATATCGCCACTGGGCCATTAAGCTCTAAATCTACTGCCGCAATTGTACCAGTTGAGACAGCTATTGCTTTATTAAAAGATATGGGTGGCAGTTCGATAAAATATTTTCCGATGGGGGGATTAAAACATCAAAATGAATTTGAATATGTAGCTAAAAGTTGTGCAGAAAATGATTTCTATCTTGAACCAACAGGAGGAATAGATTTAGATAACTATGCAGCTATTTTGAAAATTGCATTAGATGCCGGTGTGAAAAAAATCATTCCACATATTTATAGTTCAATTATCGATAAAGCAACGGGAGCTACCAGAATAGCTGATGTTAAACAACTTTTGGCAATTACGCAAAGACTCGTAGGGTAATAAATGACATCTAAAGTGCTGTTTCCTTCTCAGCGATTAGCCTATTTATTTGATACCATAAAAAGCGAAGTATTACCTCAGCAAGAGTTAGCTAATCGTTTTGCAGTGTCGACTCGAACAATTCGCACTGATATAACAGCACTTAACGATATCTTAAAGGATTATGGCGCACAAGTGTCATATACCAAAAATATCGGTTATCAACTTGAGATATCTGATCCCGACCGTTATGCTAAATTACCTATTACACAATCAATAAAGCAAGTACCAAGATCAAGTAAAGAACGGGTATCTGCTTTATTAATTGCCTTTTTAACTCAATCAAATTCGGTTAAATTAGACGATATTGCTAGTGATTGGTTTTTAAGTCGAAGCACTTTACAAAATGATGTGTTTGCAGTTAAACAGTGCTTAGATAAATATAATTTGTCAATTGAAAACCGTCCCTACTCTGGAATGCGATTAATTGGTGATGAATCGTCAATTAGAGCATGTTTAACTGATATTTTATGGCAACGCCATATGGCCGAAGATGTTTTAGCTATCGATAGATTAAGGAAAACTATTTTAAATGACATTGATTTAACTTATCTAGAAAAAATACTACAAAATCAATTTGAACGTTTTGAATTAAAATTAAATGCTGAAGGGCAAAGATATTTAGTCTATAGTTGTGCAGTTTCAATAACCCGTATTACTCAAGGGCACGAACTTCTTGAATATCAAGTGGATAAAATTGACAGTACAATCATTGGTGCCGCGCGAGAGATTTCTGAAGGATTTTCTTATTTTCTAGGTAGTGTACTTTCTGATGCAGAATTTAATTATTTATGTGTGCAAATTATTTCGCGCATCATCATGGATTCTCCAAATCAAACAAAAAGCTTAGCTTTAGTTGAACATATTTTATCTTATATTAATGATTCTTATCATTATAATTTATGGCAAGATAAAAAATTACGTCAAGATATGTTAATCCATATTTCATCAATGCTATCTAGGATTAAATATCAGATCCACACCACAAATCCTCTATTACATGAAATTAAACAATACTATCCCTTTGCTTACGATATCACTTTGTCAGCCTTAACCAATACTGAAAAATATACAGAATCGAAAATGACAGAGGACGAAATTAGTTACTTAGCGGTTCATATTGGTGTTGCCTTAGAACGTAATTATAGTTCCGGTCATGAGCGATTTGCACAAATTTTGTTGGTTAGTGAACTGGGTAATGCAACTTTACGTATGATTGAATCAAAAATTAAGCGTGATTTTCCACATATTAAAATCAACCGTACCCTTTCTTATAGAGAATATGAACAACTTTCACAAATTGAAGAAGATTTCGTAGTATCAACTGTTCGTTTGACTGAAAAAGATAAGCAAATTGTAAAAATTGCCCCATTTCCTACTCCTTACCAATTGGAACAATTAGGTCGATTGGCGATGATTGACCGTACCATGCCTTATATTATTGAACGCTTTTTCGACGAGAAGTTTTTTCTGGTTATAGATAAGCCTATTACCCAAAAAGAACTTTTTAAAAAAGTTTGCCAAAAACTTGAAAAAAGTGGTTATGTTGATGCAGATTTTTTACCGTCAGTAATAGAAAGAGAAGCAATCGTATCAACCTTGTTGGGTGAAAATATCGCCATCCCTCATTCTGTAGGGTTATTAGCAAAGAAAACCGTAGTAACTACAATCCTTGCACCACAAGGCATTGTGTGGGATAAAAACGAAATAGCACATGTCATCTTTTTATTGGCAATTAGTAAAGATGAATATGAAGATGCTATGCGGATCTATAATTTATTTGTTAATTTGGTTAAAGAGAAATCGACCAAACGTTTATTAGAGTGCAAAAAATTTGATGATTTTCGAGTGATAGTAAAAGATAGTTTTGGCCGGCTGTCATAGGAAATTTATAATATTGTGTTTTTATACTGAAACGTATATGTCTCAGGAAACATCTTGGCAACACTAACAATGATTATTTAAATTAATAATCAATAACTAATACAAATTATATTATACGCGCCCATTGACGAAATCCTTATTTAAAGGTAATATGCGCGCCTTACGGCTTTGTGTATTTTTTAACAACACCGAATAAATTTAAGGTAGCATGCATATATTATGCAAAATAAATTACCATTAACAATCGACCCGATTAAAGCAGCACAAAAAAGGCTTGATTATGTTGGATATTATCCGGCAAAAAGTATAACTAGGGTTGAGAGTCCAAAAAGTGATATTGAGTGTAGCTTGTCTTTTGATTATGATGAGCAAAAACTTTGTGTTGTCACAATTGATGCTAAAATAACGTTAGAGCTAATTTGTCAACGTTGTTTTAAACCTTTTATCACTGAAGTGCATGTGATGAATAAATTTAGTCCTGTTAAGAGCGATGCTCAAGCAGAGACACTACCGGATTATTACGAACCTGTTCTCATGAACGAGTTTGGTGAAATAGATATATTGGCGTTACTTGAGGATGAAATTATTCTCTCATTGCCAATAGCACCGGTACATGATAGTAAACACTGCGAAGTGTCAGAGGCAGATATGGTATTTGGTGAAATTCCAGCTGAGAATGAAAAACCGAATCCATTTGCAATTTTAGATAGTTTAAAGAATAAGGGGTAAGTCCATGGCTGTTCAACAGAATCGTAAAACTCGTGCAAAACGTGGTATGCGTCGTTCTCATGATGCATTAACTGCTGCTAATATCTCAGTTGATGAATCAGGTAAAACACATTTACGTCATCACGTAACCGCTGATGGTTATTATCGTGGTCGTAAAGTGATTTCTAAGTAATTAGCTTATAATTAGAAATCCTTAGGTGACATTTTGGATAATCTAACCATTGCGTTAGATGCTATGAGCGGGGACTTCGGTCCTCGTATTGTTGTTCCTGCTGCAATACAAGCACTAAATCGTTACCCAAATCTAGCAATTTTTCTGGTGGGTGAACCAACAGAAATCAGTCTTTTTTTGTCCAAAGAAAATACTCAACTTGTTACTCAATATCAAAATAGTGATCGTTTAATTATTGTTGAATCAACATCTATTATTGCTAATGATATGAAACCTGCTTATGCCATTCGGCATAGTCAAGGTTCGTCAATGAGAATAGCTCTTGAGTTGGTTAAAGACAATAAGGCTCAAGCATGCGTAAGCTCTGGTAATACTGGTGCGTTGATGGGATTATCTAAATTATTGCTTCATTCGCTAACCGGTATTGATCGTCCTGCATTAGTTGCAACTATACCCGCACTAAATAATCAAAATACCGTCGTCCTCGACTTAGGTGCTAATGCTGAATGTGATACTAATATGTTAGTGCAATTTGCCATAATGGGCGAGATTCTGGCCAAAACAGTGCTTAAGCTCCCTCATCCTCGGGTAGCTTTATTAAATATTGGTGAAGAAGATATTAAAGGGTTGGACAAGATTCGTTCAGCTGCTGCTATTTTGAAAGCCAATGAGCAAATTAATTTCATCGGTTATTTGGAAGGGAATGAACTGTTAACAGGTAAAACAGATGTATTAGTATGTGATGGTTTTGTTGGTAATGTGACGCTAAAAACGGTAGAAGGTTTGATTAAGATTTTTATGTCATCATTTAAATTATCATTACAGAAAAATTCGTTATTCATGAAATTATTGAGTAAGTGGCTACAAAGAAAGATCGCAAAAAATTTTGGTTATTTAGACCCCGGACGTTATAATGGAGCTTGTTTGCTTGGACTTCGAAGTATTGTGATCAAAAGTCACGGTAGTGCCAATCAAAAATCCTTTTTTGCAGCAATAGAACAAGCTATTTTGGCTATACAAACAAATATACCAGAGAAGATTGCTAGCAGTCTTTCTTCCGCACTACCTAAGAGCGAATAAATAGATGTATACAAAGATATTAGGAACGGGGAGTTATCTTCCCAAACACATTAGAACCAATGCCGATCTGGAAAAAATGGTGGATACCAGTGATGAGTGGATCACAACCCGTACCGGTATCAAGGAAAGGCGAATTGCTGCTCCAGATGAAACAGTCGTTACTATGGCTTATGAGGCAGCAATAAATGCCATTGAAATGGCTAAGATTGATAAAAATGAAATCGGCTTAATTATTGTTGCCACAGCAACATCAGTTAATGCTTTTCCAAGTTCTGCTACTGAATTACAAGCCAAATTAGATATTGCTGACATGATTGCGTTTGATGTGTCCGCTGCATGCTCAGGATTTGTTTATGCATTAGATATTGCCGATAAATATATTAAAAGCGGCGCCATAAAATATGCTTTAGTTGTTGGTTCTGACATGTTAACTCGAGGAGTTGATCCAAGCGATCGTGGTACGGTCATTATTTTTGGTGATGGTGCCGGAGCCGTCGTCGTTGGAGCATCGGATGAACCCGGTATTATTGCTTCACATTTACATGCAGATGGCCGTTATGGGGATTTGTTAAAATATCCATACGTAGATCGTCGTGACATCACTAATCCTGTATATATGACAATGCATGGAAATGAAGTGTTTAAAATTGCAGTTAAAGAGCTTTCAAATTTAGTAGATGAGCTTTTAACTGAAAATGCCTTTAATAAAACCGATTTGGATTGGTTAGTCCCTCACCAAGCTAATTTAAGAATTATTACTGCTACCGCTAAACGTTTAGATATGGATATGAGCAAAGTTATTGTTACCCTTGATAAACAAGGCAACACTTCAGCTGCTTCGGTTCCCTGTGCTTTAGATGTTGGTGTCCGAGATGGGCGTATTAAACGCGGGCAATTGATTTTATTAGAGGCTTTTGGTGGTGGATTTGTTTGGGGATCAGCCCTAATTAGATTTTAATAATAAGTTATATTTTTGAATGATCAAGGATTTAGTAATGACCAAATTTGCAATGGTATTCCCGGGACAAGGCTCACAAGCCGTCGGTATGTTAAAAGATTTAGCCGATAATTATCCTATTGTGAAAGCAACATTTGATGAAGCTTCTGAAGTTTTGGGCTATGATTTATGGGCTCTCGTACAACAAGGCCCGGCGGAAGAATTAAATAAAACCTGGCAAACACAACCAGCATTACTAGCTTCATCGGTAGCTATTTTTAGAGTTTGGCAGAGTTTGCATGGCAACCTACCAGAATTTATGGCTGGTCATAGTTTGGGGGAATACTCAGCTTTAGTTTGTGCCGGAGTAATTGATTTTAAAGATGCGATTAAGTTAGTTGAACTTCGTGGAAAATTAATGCAAGAGGCCGTACCAAGTGGAACCGGTGCAATGTATGCCATTATTGGATTAGATAATGAGTCAATCAGCAAAGCCTGTGACCAAGCAGCACAAGGCCAAGTGGTGGCTCCTGTTAATTTTAATTCACCAGGACAAGTTGTTATCGCTGGTAATAAAGAGGCGGTTGAGCGAGCAGGTGTGTTATGTAAAGAAGCTGGTGCTAAACGAGCGCTGCCACTTGCAGTGAGTGTGCCATCGCATTGTGCATTAATGAAACCGGCAGCCGATAAATTAGCCGATACATTAAATACCATTACCTTCAATTCACCAAAATTTTCGGTGATTAATAATGTTAATGTTAAAATTGAAACATCAGCTGAAAATATAAAAGCAGCTTTAATTGCGCAACTGTATAGCCCGGTTCGTTGGACTGAAACAGTTGAATTTATGGCTAAACAAGGAGTGACACTTTTAGTTGAAATGGGACCTGGTAAAGTGTTAACTGGTTTAACTAAACGTATTGTTGATTCACTTTCAAGTTGCGCTGTTAATGATAAAGCTTCATTAGATGTGGCACTAGAAAATACAAAGTAAATGATAAACAGAGGTAGTTATGAATCTATCAGGAAAAATTGCTTTAGTGACTGGCGCTAGCCGTGGTATTGGTAAAGCAATTGCAGAAAAGTTGGTTGCTTGTGGTGCCACTGTAATAGGTACGGCAACAACCGAAAAAGGCGCTGAAGCTATTAGCCATTATTTAGGCTCAAAAGGTAAAGGTTTTGCTTTAAACGTAACCGATGAAGCCTCTATTGAGTCAGTGATTAATGCTATTAAAACGGAATTTGGTGATATTGATATTTTAGTTAACAATGCTGGTATTACTCGTGATAACTTGTTAATGAGAATGAAAGAAGACGAATGGCAAGATATCCTAGATACTAATTTAACTTCGGTATTCCGTTTATCTAAAGCATTAATGCGCACTATGATGAAAAAACGTTATGGACGAATTGTTACAATTGGTTCAGTCGTTGGTACTATGGGCAATGCCGGGCAAGCTAATTATGCGGCTGCAAAAGCTGGATTAATCGGTTTTAGTAAATCACTAGCACGAGAAGTCGCATCACGAGGTATTACTGTTAATGTTGTAGCACCAGGTTTTATTGCTACTGATATGACCGAAGCACTAACTGATGAACAAAAAGCATTAACTCTGGCTCAAGTTCCTACCGGACGTTTAGGTGAACCAGCAGAAATTGCTAATGCGGTAGCATTTCTAGTTTCCGACGAGGCATCTTACATCACAGGTGAAACTTTACATGTCAATGGTGGCATGTATATGGTGTAATGAGTCAGAATAGTGTAAAATAGATCAAAATTTTGATAATTTGTACAAAAATTAAGCAATTGGGTTGAAAAATAGTTTGCATCTTTTTCAACATTTTATAAACTTACATTCACTGCCACTTTCGGCGATTTTTATAGGAAAAAAAAGAGTATGAGCACTATTGAAGAGCGAGTTAAGAAAATTATTGTTGAGCAACTTGGTGTGAAAGAGGAAGAAGTTAAAAATGAATCTTCTTTCGTTGAAGATCTTGGCGCTGACTCTCTTGATACTGTTGAACTAGTTATGGCTTTAGAAGAAGAATTTGATACAGAAATTCCTGATGAAGAAGCTGAGAAAATCACTACTGTTCAATCAGCAATTGATTATATTACTGCAAATCAGTAAGGTTACCAGCGTTTTCATAATAGGCGGTCAGATGATCGCCTAGTTTGTATTTATGTCAATATTATTAAATTAATATAGATATGATGCAAAACTAGTGGAAACCAAGAAGTAAAATTCTCATTGATTCAAATTTCATTTCAATCCTTTTCTGGAGGACAATGTGTCTAAACGCAGAGTTGTTGTTACTGGAATGGGCATGATATCTCCAGTCGGCAATACAGTTGAATCCACCTGGCAAGCATTATTAGCAGGTCAAAGTGGCGTTGAACTCATAGAACACTTTGATACAGCCCCATTCGCTACCCGTTTCGCCGCAATGGTTAAAAACTTTAATGGCGAAGATTATAATATTTCCCGTAAAGATGCACGTAAAATGGATTATTTTATCCAATATGGTATTGCTGCGGGTATGCAAGCAATGCAAGATGCTGGTATTGATATTACCGAAGAAAACGCAGAACGTATTGGTTGTGCTATTGGTTCAGGTATTGGTGGATTAGGCTTAATTGAAGAAAATCATAGTGCACTAGTTAATGGTGGCCCTCGTAAAATTAGCCCATTTTTTGTACCTTCAACCATTGTTAATATGATAGCGGGTCATTTGTCTATTATTTATGGATTAAAAGGACCAAGTATAACTATAGCAACTGCTTGTTCATCAGGCGTGCATAATATTGGTCATGCAGCGCGTATTATTGCTTATGGTGATGCAGATGCAATGTTAGCAGGTGGTGGTGAAAAAGCTAGTACTCCGTTAGGTATTGGTGGCTTTGGCGCAGCTCGGGCATTATCGACTAATAATGACAATCCTAAAGGCGCTAGCCGACCATGGGATAAAGACCGTGATGGTTTTGTACTTGGTGATGGCGCAGGAATTTTGTTCTTAGAAGAATATGAACATGCCAAAAAACGTGGTGCTAAAATCTATGCCGAGGTTGTTGGTTTTGGTATGAGTGCAGATGCATATCATATGACTTCTCCCCCAGAAGATGGTAGTGGAGCAGCGTTAGCAATGAAATGTGCAATCCGCGATGCCGGTATTACTCCTGAGCAAGTGGGTTACATTAATGCTCACGGCACATCGACACCTGCTGGTGATAAGGCTGAAACCCAAGCAGTAAAAAGTATTTTCAAAGAAAATTCTCACAAAGTATTGGTTAGCTCTACCAAATCAATGATTGGTCATTTACTAGGGGCTGCCGGAGCTGTTGAATCAATTTTTACGGTGCTTGCATTGCGTGATCAAGCGGTTCCACCAACAATTAATCTAGATAATCCTGATGAAGGGTGTGATTTAGATTATGTTCCACATACTGCCCGCCAAGTCAAAAACTTAGAATATGCTTTATGTAATTCTTTCGGTTTTGGTGGTACTAACGGCTCCGTATTGTTTAAAAAAATCTAGTTCTTTTTTATTCCGCCGATTATCTTAAATATCGGCGGACTTCATTTATATTATTACTATTATCTATTATTTTTCTTTCATAAACGGAATAAGAATATTTAAACTGCTTATGTTATAATTACGAATATTTTTATTTTGTAATTTTTTTGGTAATTATGGCAGAACATAAGTTTATTCATCTTCATTTGCATAGTGACTTTTCGATGGTTGACGGCATTGCAAAAGTTAATACGTTAGTAAATGAGGTGAGCAAATTGCAGATGCCTGCTTTTGCAATTACTGATTTTTGTAATCTTTGTGGATTAGTAAAATTTTATGGTTCGGCAATGTCTAAAGGAATTAAGCCGATCATCGGTGCCGATCTAGCAATTAGAAGTGTCAATTTACCAGATGATATTTACCATCTGACAATCTTAGCCGCTAATAATGAAGGGTATCAAAATCTTACTCTATTAATATCTAAAGCTTATCAACGAGGCTATATTGGTGATTTACCAGTTGTTGATGCTGAATGGTTAGTAGAACACTGTAAAGGTTTAATTGTACTAGCTGGTCGAAACAGTGATATTGGTATTGGCATTATCCGTAATAATCACACAATAATTGATAAGGCAATTCAATTTTATGTTGATAATTTTGCTGATCATTTTTATTTTGAATTAGTACGAACTAAACGACTTAACGAAGAATTATTTATCCATACCGCAGTACAACTTGCTGAACAACATACGTTACCTGTTGTGGCAACAAATGATGTCCGTTTTCTAAATTCTTCAGATTTTGAAGCTCATGAAATTCGGGTGGCAATCCATGATGGTAATACATTAGACGATCCGAATAGACCAAAAAATTACTCGCCAGAACAATATTTACGCACTGAACAAGAAATGTGTGAACTATTTTCTGATCTTCCTGAAGCATTAGAAAATAGTGTTGAAATTGCAAAACGGTGTAATGTTACAATTCGATTAGGGGAATATTTTTTACCTAAATTTCCTACGGGAGATATGTCGACTGAAGATTTTTTAGTACATAAGTCTCGGATAGGATTAGAGGAACGGCTTGAATTTCTTTTCCCTGACCCTGAAATTCGAAAACAAAGACGATCAGTGTATGACGAACGCTTAGAAACAGAATTAACCGTAATTAACCAAATGGGCTTCCCTGGTTATTTCTTGATTGTTATGGAATTCATACAATGGTCAAAAGATAACGATATTCCTGTTGGTCCAGGAAGAGGTTCAGGTGCTGGTTCATTAGTTGCCTATTCTCTAAAAATTACTGATTTAGATCCTTTAGCATTTGATCTCCTTTTCGAACGATTTTTAAATCCTGAACGTGTTTCAATGCCTGATTTTGATGTCGACTTTTGTATGGAAAAGCGTGATCTAGTTATTGATCATGTTGCAGAAATGTATGGTCGCGACGCAGTATCACAAATTATAACCTTTGGTACAATGGCAGCTAAAGCTGTTATTCGAGATGTGGGGCGAGTACTTGGGCATCCATATGGTTTTGTAGATCGGATTGCAAAACTGATTCCTTTAGATCCAGGCATGACATTAGCTAAAGCTTTTGAAGTAGAACCTCAACTTCAAGAATTATATGATAATAATGAAGAAATTAAATCACTAATTGATATTGCTCGCCAATTAGAAGGTGTAACTCGTAACGCTGGTAAACATGCCGGTGGTGTGGTGATTTCACCTACTAAAATCACTGATTTTTCACCAATTTATTGTGATCCGGAAGGAAATCATCCGGTTACTCAATTTGATAAAAATGATGTTGAATATGCTGGCTTAGTCAAATTTGACTTTTTAGGACTGAGAACATTAACCATTATTGATTGGGCTATCAAAATGATTAATGAACGCCAAGCTAGAGAAGGCAAGAAGAAAATTGATATTACTCATATCCCGCTTAATGACGAAAAATCTTTTGAATTATTATTAAAGGCGGAAACGACCGCGGTATTTCAGCTTGAATCCCGAGGCATGAAGGATTTAATCAGACGGTTAAAACCAGACTGTTTTGAAGATATGATTGCTTTAGTAGCATTATTCCGTCCAGGACCGTTACAATCTGGTATGGTAGATAACTTTATTGATCGTAAACATGGTCGAGAAGAAGTTTCCTATCCAGATATAAATCACCAACATGAATCTTTAAAGCCTATTTTAGAACCAACATATGGCATTATTTTGTATCAAGAACAAGTGATGCAAATTGCACAAACCTTATCAGGTTATACTTTAGGTGGTGCTGATTTGCTTCGACGAGCAATGGGTAAGAAAAAACCTGAAGAAATGGCTAAACAACGTTCGGTGTTTAAAGAAGGCGCCGAAAAACAAGGTGTGGATGGTGAACTTTCCATGCGCATATTTGATCTAGTTGAGAAGTTTGCGGGTTATGGATTTAATAAGTCACATTCTGCTGCATATGCTCTTGTTTCTTATCAAACTTTATGGTTGAAAACGCATTATCCTGCGGAGTTTATGGCAGCAGTAATGACAGCTGACATGGATAATACTGATAAAATTGTTGGTTTAGTTGATGAATGTTTACGAATGGGGTTAAAAGTTAATCCGCCCGACATAAATAGTGGACTTTATCACTTTCATGTAAATGATAAAGGTGAAATTGTTTATGGTATAGGTGCCATAAAAGGTGTGGGTGAAGGTCCAATAGAAGCAATTGTTGAAGCACGTAATAGTGGTGGCTATTTTAAAAATATTTTTGAACTTTGTGCTCGTAGTGATATGAAGAAAATTAATCGCCGAGTACTCGAAAAACTAACTATGGCTGGTGCATTTGATAAATTAGGACCACATAGGGCTGCGATTTTACATAGTATTAATGACGCAATGCAAGCCGCTGATCAATATGCTAAAGCTCAAGATATTGGTCAAGAAGATATGTTTGGTGTTTTAGCCGAAGAACCAGAACAAGTAGAACATGCTTATGCCGCGGTTCCTGAGTTGCCAGAACAAGTTTTACTTGATGGTGAACGTGATGCATTAGGTCTTTATTTAACCGGACATCCAGTTACTCAATATTTAAAGGAACTGAATCGTTATGCTGGCGGTCTACGTATTAGTGAGGCTTCACCAACTGGTTGGGGGAAAATGATAACCCTTGCAGGCATTGTGGTTGATGCTAGAGTAAGGATCACTAAGAAAGGTAATAGAATTGGTTTATTTACTTTAGACGATCGATCTGGTCGTATAGAGGCTATGCTTTTTGCCGATACATTAGAAAAATTCGAACACTTGTTAGTAAAAGATAAAATTTTAATAGTTACTGGGCAAGTCAGTAATGATGATTTTAATGGTGGGCTTAAAATGTCAGTTCGTGAAATTGTTGATCTGAAAGATGCTCGGGCTAAATATGTTAAAGGACTCGCCGTAACTTTGGTTGAAAATGAAGTTAATCGTGCAATGTTACCGCGGTTACAACAAGTTTTTGAACCTTTTCGACATGGAAGTGTACCAGTTAATCTTTATTACCAGAGAGATGATAGCGTTGTAAGAATTCAATTTGGAACCGCATGGAGAGTAATACCAGAAGATGCACTTATTATTGAATTAAAGACATTATTTGGTAATGACCGCATTGAGTTTGAATTTTAATAAGTAATCAATTAAATAGTAGTATTTAGTTAAATACATAATGCCATGTTAATGAGTATAAATAGGATATTTTATTATTAACGCAAATGAAATAAATATAGATGACTTCAATGAGTGTTACATAGTAGAATTGGCTTAATTTTATTTTAAGAAATAGTCAGTATATTAAGTTTATGTAATGTATTTATAAAAAATACAAAATAAAACAAGAGGCAATCATAATCGTTATGAACAATTTTTTGGAATTTGAAAAGCCGATCGCGGAATTAGAAGTTAAAATTAATTCCTTAAAGAATATTGATTCACAACAAGTTGAATTAAATATCAATTTAGATAAAGAGATTAAACAATTAAATCAAAAAAGTCGTGAACTAACTAAAAAAATATTTTCAAATTTATCTCCTTGGGAAGTTGCACAATTAGCTAGGCACCCCAATCGACCTTATACTCTAGATTATATTAAAGAAATTTTTACTGATTTTGACGAATTAGCAGGTGATAGGGCTTATGCTGATGATAAAGCAATTGTTGGTGGTATAGCGCGTATTGATGAGCGCCCAGTAATGGTCATTGGTCATCAAAAAGGTCGTGAAACTAAACAAAAGATTTATCGTAATTTTGGTATGCCCGCACCTGAAGGCTATCGTAAAGCTTTGCGATTAATGCAATTAGCTGAGCGTTTTAAGCTACCAGTTATTACTTTTATTGATACACCCGGGGCTTATCCAGGAATTGGTGCTGAAGAACGCGGACAAGCCGAGGCGATTGCTCGTAATTTACGAGAAATGTCTCGTTTAAAAGTTCCTACTATTTGTACGGTAATAGGTGAAGGTGGTTCCGGAGGCGCTCTTGCTATTGGGGTATCAGATAAAGTTAATATGCTTCAATATAGTACTTACTCGGTGATTTCACCAGAAGGTTGTGCTTCAATTTTATGGAAAAGTGCGGATAAAGCACCTGTTGCTGCTGAGGCGATGAATATGACGGCGGATAAATTGTTAAAATTAAATTTAATTGATTCCGTCATTCCTGAACCTCTTGGAGGAGCTCATCGCGATTATACCACTGTAGCTAGTTCTCTTAAAAAACAATTAATTAATGATCTTAATGAACTTGAAAATATGGATTTATCAGTATTACTTGAAAGAAGATTTCAACGACTGATGAACTATGGTTATGTAAGATAATTTCAATTTTGGAATGCTATTATGGAAAAAGCGACCGGATTACAACGCATTATTAATGCAACCAAATATTCTATAAAGGGTTTTAAATCTGCGATTAAATATGAAACAGCTTTTCGCCAAGAATTGATTTTACTGATTGTTGCTTATATAACTGTTATGTTAATTGATTTTTCCATCTATGAACGTATTTTATTACTTGGTTCTATTGGGGTAGTGATGATTGTGGAACTAATTAATAGTGCGATTGAGTGTGTTGTAGATCGAATTGGTAGTGAGCGACATGAGCTATCAGGTCGTGCCAAAGATTATGGTTCAGCTGCAGTTTGTCTATCGCTGGTACTAACGGTCATTTTGTGGATTTATCTATTTTCTTGTCACTTTTTTCCATAATTTAAGTTAAATATTATTAGTTTCTTATGTAATAAGTCTTGGTTATTATTGTAAACTTCAAGTTTGAAATGCGAGGTTATCCTCGCATTGAACTAATAAATCTATTCTGAAACTAGCTGTTTAATGGTGAAGCTTCCTGTTTTTTCGGTATCTAAAATCTCTTTTAACCATGGCATTATTGTTTGCATTTGTTGCTGTAATTTCCAAGGTGGATTTATAACTATCATACCGGATGCAGTCATACCTTTTTGGTTATTATCTGGTTTTATAGCTAATTCAAATTGTGAAATTCGTTTAATACCTAAATTTACAATATTTTCAATCATTCTCTGAGTTTGGGTACGAGAAACTACAGGGTACCAAATTAAATAAACTCCAGTAGCAAAACGTTTATATGCATCTAGTATGGCTGTTGGAATTTGTTGGTAATCGTTTTTGATCTCATAAGAGGGATCAATCAATATAATACCTCGGCGTGATTTAGGCGGTAATTTCGATTTTAGTTGGGCAAAGCCATCTTCACGTAACACCCTGGATCGTTTATGTTTACTGAATTCCTGTCTTAATAATGGATAATCAGTTGGATGTAATTCAGTAAGATTGAGTTGATCTTGTTCACGTAATAACTGTTTGGCAATTAATGGTGACCCCGGATAATATTTTAAGGTTTCATAAGGATTATAACGTTTTAAAATAGAAATATAGGTATTGAGTAAATCAGGGATGTTTGGTTGTTGCCAGATTAAGTTAATACCTGATAAGTACTCCCCAGTTTTTTCTGCATGTTCACCTTGCAATAAATATCGTCCAGCACCGGAATGAGTATCTAAATATAAAAATGGTTTTTCTTTTTCTTTTAATGCTTCTATGCAAAGGGTTAATACAATATGTTTTAATACGTCAGCATGATTGCCAGCATGATAACTATGGCGATAACTTAACATTATGAATTTAACCTTTTCTGTTCATTTTTTTGCATATAAAAAGTAATTAAAGCTAAACTGAGTAAACAAGGTATTTCCATTAATTCCTCAATTAGATCTTTTCTATCTCTAGTAATTACTAAAAATTGATGACCAAGGCGATGATGTTCCGCAATATCGGCAATACCTAAAAAAAGAAATGCAAATACAATATGCCAAACAGGGATCTCTTCAAATTTAAAGCGTCTTGCAATTTCTCTACGAATAGTTGGTAAAAATATACTAAGTATAGGAATTGCCATTAAAATACTAGCTATTATTTTATAATAAAAACGAGGTACTTCTGGAAAAAAATCTCTTCCCCAACTTATTCCACGTCCAAACAACATAAACCACCAAAATATTGTCCAAATCCAGAATTTATACAGATCGGGATCATTATTGACTCGTTTAGCATAATGATAAGTATAAGCACACATAAATAATAAAAACAGGGATTGAGAATGTTCTATTAATGTCACAGTTAGCCCATCATATAAAGGTAGAAAGAAATTACCTATGACATAAAGAAATATACTAAGAATTACTATAAATATAGAACTTTTATAGAAATGATAATCAAATTTACACATAAAATATTTTAATTTCAGATAGAATTTCTAAGTTTGAGTATAGTACCGCATTTCCTACATAAATACTCGGTTTTATTGTGTTGAATTTTATTATGTCTTACTTTGGATAAATAATGTTCTTGGCATAGGCAATAATATAAATAATTGTTATTATTATGCACGCTGAAATTATGTGTAGTTTTAGGTGTTCTACCTAAAATTGCCGACATTATATATTGCCATTCTTTACCGTGTGGTTTTACTTTACCAAACTTTTTGAAAACGATTAGATGAGCTAATTCATGAGGAATTACCTCTTCAATAAAAGTTTTGTCATTTTCATGAAGCATTGTGGTATTGAGCTGAATTTCCCAGCGAGTTAAAAAAGCGCTACCTGCAACACTACCTTTCGGCCTATAGGTAATTTTGGGCTCAGTATATTCTGACTGTAGAATTTTATTGGCTTGCGCTAAGTGTTGTCTTAAACAAGCCAATACTTGATTATGCAAATAAATTGGTATTCGTTTTTTATAAACCGGCTGCATCACGTAAAACTGCTGCTTTATCTATTTGTTCCCAAGGGAATATATCTCGACCAAAGTGACCATAAGAAGCTGTTTTTTGGTAAATTGGTTGAATCAGATCTAGCATTTGGATAAGACCATAAGGTCTTAAATCAAAAAATTCTTTAATTAATGCTACTATTCTTTCATGATTTATTTTTTCAGTACCAAAGGTATTTACATAAATTGAAGTTGGGTTTGCAACACCAATTGCATAAGATATTTGTAGTTCACACTTATCTGCAACCCCTGCCGCAACAATATTTTTAGCTACATAACGAGCCGCGTAGGCAGCAGAACGGTCTACTTTAGATGGATCTTTACCAGAAAAAGCACCGCCACCATGTCTTGCTGCACCACCATAAGTATCAACAATTATTTTTCGTCCAGTTAATCCACAGTCCCCCATAGGGCCACCAATAACAAATCGTCCTGTAGGATTAATGAAATATTTAGTTCTAGCCGTTAACCATTCTGCAGGCAAAGTTGGTTTAATAATTTCTTCCATTACAGCTTCATGTAGTGCTTTTTGTTCAATTTCGGGTGAATGCTGTGTAGATAAAACAATGGTGTCAACCCCTTTAATTTGATTATTATCATATATTAATGTAACTTGGCTTTTAGCATCAGGCCTTAACCATGGCAGTGAACCATTTTTTCTTACTTCCGCTTGACGACGCATTAAATCATGGGCATAACTAATTGCTGCTGGCATTAAATTTGGCATTTCATTGGTGGCATAACCAAACATAATGCCTTGATCACCGGCTCCTTGTTCTAAAGGATTTCCTCGGTTAACACCTTGATTAATATCAGGAGACTGTTTACCTATTACATTAAGCACTGCACATGAATTGGCATCAAATCCCATTTCAGAGCTAGTGTAACCAATGTTATTAATTGTTTTTCTGGTTAATTCTTCAATATCAACCCAAGCAGAAGTCGTAATTTCTCCGCCTACAAGAGCCATACCTGTTTTTATATATGTTTCACAGGCTACATGAGCTTTAGGATCTTGTTTTAATATAGCATCGAGTACAGCATCTGAAATTTGATCAGCGATTTTATCTGGATGACCTTCTGAAACGGATTCTGAAGTAAATAGGAATTCTGACATGATATACCTTCTTAATTTATCGGATGTAATGCTTGAAATATGAAGTAGAGCTGTAAGATGTTTATTTTAGCAGTTTTACCATCTAGACGTCTATTTTAATTATTTATAAACTAAAAAGCTAGTATTAGCTTAAATAAAATTACTTGCATTAATTTGTAATCAATTTACGATAGTGCGCATTTATTCTACTTATTTACAATTGATTGTTAGTTAACAAATATGAATATTAGAAGGCAACCTCCATCAATATTAGTGTTTGATTCTGGTATTGGTGGATTATCTGTCTATAATGAAATTCACAAAAAAATGCCTAATTTGCATTATATTTATGCATTTGATAATGAGATGTTTCCCTATGGTGATAAATCCACAGAATTTCTTATTAATCGAGTAAATTCGGTTATTGAAGCAATCACCAAATCTTATTCAATTGGTCTAGCTGTAATTGCTTGTAATACAGCAAGTACAATTTGTTTACCTAGTTTACGCTCTAAATTTTCCTTCCCGATTGTGGGAGTGGTACCAGCTATTAAACCAGCAAGTCAAATTACCCAAAATAAAAGTATAGGACTTTTAGCAACCAAGGCAACAATACAACGGACTTATACAACGAATTTAATTAATGAATTTGCCAAAAATTGTACAGTTAATCTCCTTGGTTTGTCAGAATTAGCTCTTATTGCAGAAAATAAATTACAGGGTATACCTGTAGATATGCAACAATTAAGGGATTTATTGCAGCCATGGCTTAGTTTGCCGACAGTACCAGATACCATAGTTTTAGGTTGTACCCATTATCCATTCATAAAAGAAGAACTACAGATCATTTTTCCACAAGCTACTTTTATTGATTCAGGTAATGCAATCGCTTTTCGTGTTCATAATCTACTTACTGAACAATTTGATGCAAATAAGATAATCAGATCTAATATAGATAATATTGTATTAAGTACAATATATAATCAATATGTAGAAAAACTTGTTCCTAAATTAGTAAATTATAATCTCAATAAATATCAAACAATTAAAATTGTTAGTGTTTAAAGGTTATGCGACCGAATAAATAATTACTCTTTTTTACTTGCTAAAAAAAATGAAGCCCCTATAATGCGCATCCACTGACACGCAGTCATGAGTAATCAGACAGTGGTGAGTTAGTGAAGAAGATCGAAATTTTAGAAAAAAGATCTTGACGAATAAGAAGGTGTGGCGTAGTATACGCAGCCCTTGAGACAGCAAACTGAATCAGCCGAGAGGTTGAAGGAAGTTAAAGTAAAAGAAGCTGTCAGCTCTTTAAAAATTAAGAAACAGACAATCTGTGTGGGCACTTGCGAGACGAAAAGATTAAAGTCTACGGACTTAAAAAATAAAGTCTTGATAAGTGACACTGAAGATTCATTTGAATATGTCAGAGACAGTTATTGAGCATCAAACTTTAAATTGAAGAGTTTGATCATGGCTCAGATTGAACGCTGGCGGCAGGCTTAACACATGCAAGTCGAACGGTAACATGAGTGCTTGCACTTGATGACGAGTGGCGGACGGGTGAGTAAGGTATGGGGATCTGCCGAATGGCGAGGGACAACAGTTGGAAACGACTGCTAATACCTCATAAAGTTGAGAAACCAAAGCATGGGACCTTCGGGCCATGTGCCATTTGATGAACCCATATGGGATTAGCTAGTTGGTGGGGTAAAGGCTCACCAAGGCGACGATCTCTAGCTGGTCTGAGAGGATGACCAGCCACACTGGAACTGAGACACGGTCCAGACTCCTACGGGAGGCAGCAGTGGGGAATATTGCACAATGGGGGAAACCCTGATGCAGCCATGCCGCGTGTATGAAGAAGGCCTTCGGGTTGTAAAGTACTTTCGGTAATGAGGAAGGTGTTGTATCTAATAGATGCAACAATTGACGTTAATTACAGAAGAAGCACCGGCTAACTCCGTGCCAGCAGCCGCGGTAATACGGAGGGTGCGAGCGTTAATCGGAATGACTGGGCGTAAAGGGCATGTAGGCGGATGATTAAGTTAGGTGTGAAAGCCCTGGGCTTAACCTAGGAATTGCACTTAAAACTGGTTATCTGGAGTATTGTAGAGGAAGGTAGAATTCCACGTGTAGCGGTGAAATGCGTAGAGATGTGGAGGAATACCGGTGGCGAAGGCGGCCTTCTGGACAGATACTGACGCTGAGATGCGAAAGCGTGGGGAGC
>NZ_LZGK01000015.1 GCF_001690705.1 Gilliamella sp. wkB178
ACTGCTACAGTAGCAGCAATAAGAGTTTTCTTTAAACTTATCATATTTGATAGACCTTACAGTAATTTTTTTTTATTAGATTATTTTAACACATAATAAATTCAATTGCCTAAATCTATTAAGGCATTTAAATCCTTAATGAAGATGTATTTACCTTTTACAGATAGTATGTTTTTTTCTTGAAATTTAGTTAAACACCGGCTAACTGTTTCAATAGTTAAGCCTAAATAATTGGCAATATCAGCTCTGCTCATCGCTAATTTTATGTTTAGTGATGTGTGACCGCGTTGTTCATAGCGTTGATAAAGAGAATAAATAAAAACAGCTAAACGTTCATCAGCTTTTTTTTGCGAATAACATAATACTAATTTCTGATAATTATAAATGTCATTACTAAGTAAACTGAAAATAGTATCTCTAACTTTTTTATTAATTTCAATTAAAGACATTAGTTCATCATATTTCAATTCACAAACTAAGGTATCGGTAAGAGCTTTTATATTATTATTGTATATTTGAGTTGAAATCGAATCTAACCCAACAATATCACCAGGTAAATAGAATCCATTAATTTGTTCATTCTTATCCTGAGTGGTGATATATGTTTTTAGAGCACCGGAATGAATGATATAGAATTTAATAAATTTGGTATTTTGGGTAACTAAGATTTGGTCTTTAAGATAAGACTTTTTGCGATCTAAAACTGTACCTAAGGTATTATTTAGTAACATAGGTATACATAATGAGCCAATACTACATAATTCACAGGGAACAGAATAACTGTTCGATCGTAATGGCTTGTAAATGCTTTGCATAATTATTTATTTATTTAATCCTAGCGTATGGTTAATAAGATTACCATCTTTATTAAGAAACAACAATTATTCCATAGGTATTATTTTATATTTGTTAGCCACTTAAAAAATTTTTTTAAAGAATAAGTAAAGATAGAGGGGAATACTAAACTGGTATTAGGAAATCTCTAATTTAATAGTTTTAGGATAAAAACCTTGCATTAAGGTTATTTAACATAATATACATTATGCGCACTTAAGTATTTATATGTTCAATTAAACAAATAATGGGAATAATTATTCACTACAATTTAAATTACAAATAATGATTTGTACGATAGATAAACTAATTATTCGAATTAGAATTCTTTAGTAGCATTATTTCTGTTATATAGCCCTTCATATTATGCAATCATTATTGACTCTAAATTGAAAACAATATAAAAACAAAATCACAATTCTGTGGTGTAACTAATGAGCAGCTATTAATTTAGTGCTATTCATTTAGATAGACCAACTTAAGTAGGTTTTTATACTGAAACGTATACTTCTCAGGAAACATCTTTACAGCTATATCATAACTGATAATGTAAGAATACATCTTTGCTTCGGAATAAATAAAGTGAATCAATATCACTGATAACTTGACTGGAAAATAGACATCAAAGTGACTTTTATTATTTCCAATAATCAGATACTCAAATATTATTATAACTTGAGATAAACCTACATTGCTTGTGCGATAACTTAATAATCACTTTAAAAAATAGCACAGCAGGATTTTTTAAATTTATTCTTACGAATTATTTATTCAGAACATCTTAAAATGCATATTATATTTCTTCTTTTATGCTAACTACCTATTACATGAATTTTTATGTTCATATTAATGGTATAAATAATTATTATAAATCAATATATTAAAGTTGGTATAATGTATATTATGTTAAATA
>NZ_LZGK01000016.1 GCF_001690705.1 Gilliamella sp. wkB178
GGTACTCCGGGGATAACAGGCTGATACCGCCCAAGAGTTCATATCGACGGCGGTGTTTGGCACCTCGATGTCGGCTCATCACATCCTGGGGCTGAAGTAGGTCCCAAGGGTACGGCTGTTCGCCGTTTAAAGTGGTACGCGAGCTGGGTTTAGAACGTCGTGAGACAGTTCGGTCCCTATCTGCCATGGGCGTAGGAAAATTGAGAGGGTTTGCTTCTAGTACGAGAGGACCGAAGTGAACGCACCGCTGGTGTACGGGTTGTGATGCCAATTGCATTGCCCGGTAGCTACGTGCGGGATAGATAAGTGCTGAAAGCATCTAAGCACGAAACTAGCCTTGAGATGAGTTTTCCCAGATGAGAATCTGTAAGGTCCGTTTGAGACTAAGACGTAGATAGGTCAGGTGTGTAAGTGTAGTGATACATTGAGCTAACTGATACTAATGAACCGAGAGTCTTAACCTTACAACTCGGAGTTGTTTTGGTGCGCGAAGAAGAAGAAAGCAGTTTGTTCCGGATTGAGTTGGTGTGTTGTAGTTAACAGATAAATAACACATTGATGAAAGAATAGAGAGAGTACAGGATATGTCTGGCGGTAATAGCGCGGTGGTCCCACCTGACCCCATGCCGAACTCAGAAGTGAAACGCCGTAGTGCCGATGGTAGTGTGGGTATTACCCATGTGAGAGTAGGGTGCCGCCAGACTAATAAATAAGAGAGAGCCCAGCAGTAATGCTGGGCTTTTTTGTATCTACTTTTTATTTTAAATTAATTTTTAAGATATCCATTTGTTTAAGGAGTGAATAATGGATAATTTAAATTTTTTATATTATTTCTTTCACTCTGATTTTATTCAAAAATATCTAACTATTCCTCAACTTATAGGTATATTAGGTTTTCTTGTTGGTGTTAGTGCTTTTTTGCAACGTAATGATAACGCTTTTCGTTGGCAGCTAACAATCGTCAATGTTATTATGACAATTCATTTCTATTTATTAGGTCCTGAATCTTATCCAGCTGCTATTCTCAATATTATCAATATATTTCGAAATATTGCTTCAGCTTACACAAAAAACATTATGGTAATGTTATTGTTTATAGCTCTAATGTTGGTATTTTATTTTCTTACTACGCCAGATTTGACTCAATTTATTCATTATTTGTCAGTTATTGGTACCACATTAGTGACAATTGCTCTTTATCGACTTCAGCAACAACAGATGCGATTATTAATATTACTAAGTAGTGCCTTATGGATTATTTATAGTTTATGGATAGGATCTTTAGGAAGTTTAGCTATAGAAGTAACATTTGCAATAATCAATATTATTACCATTGTCAAATTATTTAAAATAAATAAAAAAGTGGCTAATTTATAGATATATTTGCCAGTTTTATATTATTTTCCTATTTATTTATTGCTGTATGTATGAAACAATTCAGTTATATAAAAATTAATTTTTTTGAGGTAGTCAGTGATCGATAATGATGGCTACCGTCCAAATGTAGGAATAGTTATTTGTAACAGGTATGGTCAAGTGCTTTGGGCTCGTCGCTTTGGGCAAAATTCTTGGCAATTTCCTCAGGGCGGGATAAAATTAAACGAAACTCCTGAGCAAGCAATGTTTCGTGAATTGAATGAAGAAGTAGGATTATTACCAAAAGATGTTAAGATTTTATCTGTTACTAATGGTTGGTTACGATATAAACTACCTAAAAGAATGATTCGTTGGGAAAATCAGCCCGTTTGTATTGGTCAAAAGCAAAAATGGTTTTTACTTGAATTGATATCAAATACTTCGGTGATTAATCTGAATGTTTCACCAACCCCTGAATTTGATGATTGGAAATGGGTGAATTATTGGTACCCAATCAGGCAAGTTATAGCCTTCAAACGTGATGTCTATCGAAAAGCTATGAAAGAATTTTCATCATTAGTATTTACCATACAGTCTGAAATAGAAGAATCAACAGTAAACTCTGTAAAAAAGAAACGTTTTAATTTCTTTGCTCATAAACGAAAAAATAAACAGCGTGTTAAAAAATGAATCAATATTTACAATTCCCTGATTTCAATCCTATAGCTTTTTCAATTGGTCCTATTTCGCTGCATTGGTATGGCGCAATGTATTTATTTGGCGTATTAGGTGCTCTTTATTTAGCCAAACGTCGAGCTAAACAACCACACAGTCAGTGGACTTCGTTACAAGTTGAAAATTTGCTTTTTTTGGGCTTTCTTGGGCTTTTTATTGGTGGGCGCTTAGGTTATATTTTATTTTATAATTTTGATGCTTTTATTCAAGATCCTTGGATTTTATTTAGAGTTTGGGAAGGTGGAATGTCTTTCCACGGGGGATTAATAGGGGCGTTATTTGTGATAGCTATATTTGCTAAAGAAACTCATAAAACTTTTATGCAAGTAGCTGATTTTGTTGCTCCTCTTGTTCCTATTGGTTTAATGTTTGGGCGATTTGGTAATTTTATTAACGGCGAACTTTGGGGAAGAGTAACTCATTCATCAATTGGTATGTTATTTCCTACTTCAACACACGCTGATTTTATGTTTGTACAATCACATCCCGAGTGGTTTTCACTATACTCACAACTTAATGGCATTTTACCAAGGCATCCTTCACAACTTTATGAAATGGTATTTGAGGGGATAGTTTTATTTATTATACTGAATTTATTTATTCGTAAACCAAGGCCAACAGGTGCTGTTTCTGGGCTATTCTTATTTTGTTATGGTTTATTCAGATTCATTATTGAATTCTTTAGACAACCTGATGAACAGCTAGGGTTATTTTTAAATATCATTAGTATGGGGCAGATATTATGTCTACCAATGATTATTATTGGTATTTTAATTATTTTATACGCATATCGAACTAATCAAAAAACGAGAAAATTATGAAACAATATTTGGCGCTGATGCAAAAAATTCTGGATGAAGGAGTACCTAAATCCGATCGAACTGGAACAGGTACGCTATCTATTTTTGGTCATCAAATGCGATTTAATTTGCAAGACGGCTTTCCATTAGTCACTACCAAAAAATGCCATTTACGTTCAATTATTCATGAACTACTTTGGTTCTTAAAAGGTGATACTAATGTTAAATATTTACATGATAACAAAGTCACTATTTGGGATGAATGGGCTGATGAAAATGGTGACTTGGGTCCAGTCTATGGAAAACAGTGGCGAGCTTGGGGTGCAGCAGATGGTCGACAAATAGATCAAATTTCACAATTAATTTCGCAAATTAAAAAAGATCCTGATTCAAGGCGAATGATAGTCTCTGCTTGGAATGTTGGTGAGCTTGATCAAATGGCATTAGCACCGTGCCATGCTTTTTTCCAATTTTATGTAGCGCAAGGAAAACTTTCCTGTCAACTTTATCAGCGCTCTTGTGATGTATTTTTAGGATTACCGTTTAATATAGCAAGCTATTCTTTGTTAGTTCATATGATAGCCCAACAATGTGATTTAGCTGTAGGTGATTTTGTTTGGACCGGTGGAGATACTCACTTGTATTCAAATCATATGCAGCAGACTCATTTACAATTAAGTCGGCAACCAAAAGCATTGCCAAAACTTAAGATAAAACGTAAGCCACCAACAATTTTTGATTATGAATTTGAAGATTTTGAAATTGTTGATTACGATCCTCATCCTGCAATTAAAGCGCCAGTGGCAATTTAATCTATGCAAAAATGTTTCAGGTCTGTTATACGTTTAAGTATGTAATTCTGATACAGTTATATCCTAGATTATAAAAAGGTTGGTTATACCAACCTTTTTTGTTTATGAATTTTTTATTTTGTTACCACACAAGTTTTACAGAATGTAATTGTAACTAACTTGCTGGTTATTTTTGCCCATTAAATCAAGATATAGTATATAATACCTAACTTTGTTTAAGTAATTACTTAATTTTAATATGAGTCAAAATCAGGAAATATACCCCGTATTCACAAAACGTTTATTACATCCACGTTATTGGCTAACTTGGCTGGGTCTAGGCATTTTATATCTAATTGTTTTATTACCTTATCCTATTATTTATCAACTTGGTAAATGTTTAGGTTTGCTTTCAATGAAGTTAATTAAAAAACGCAAGGAAACAGCAACTCAAAATTTACAACTTTGTTTTCCAGATAAGTCAAAGCAAGAAAGAGATTTAATGTTACGTGATAATTTCATTTCTACTGGTTTAGCTATTTTTGAAACTGGTATAGCTTGGTTTTGGTCGAATAAACGGCTAGCCAAACATTCTTCCATCATCGGCGATTCGCATATAACTCAAATTCAACAATCCGGTAAAGGTGTATTACTCATTGGTATTCACTTTTTAACTTTAGAGTTAGGTGCCCGCATTTTAGGAATGAGTCATCCGGGTGTGGGTGTTTATCGACCTAATGATAATCCGGTAATGGATTATATTCAGCTTAAAGGAAGATTAAAATCGAATAAATATATGCTCGATCGACATAATACTAAAGGAATGATTAGGGCATTAAAAAATGGTGAATTATTGTGGTATGCTCCAGATCATGATTATGGACCTAAAAATAGCGTATTTGCTCCACTTTTTGCCGTTGAAAAAGCCGCAACCACTATTGGTACACGTATTCTGGTTAAACTTGGTCAACCAGCTATTATTCCTTTTACCCCAAAGCGGGAAAAAAATGGTCACTATACTGTTTATGTTTCGTCCGAACTAAAAGGTTATCCTATGGATGATGATGTACTAGCGGCAACATTTATGAACAAAGCGATTGAAAATGAAATATTGAAAGCACCTGAGCAATATATGTGGTTACATCGACGCTTTAAAACCCGACCTAAAGGTGAATCACCTTTGTACACTAATAGTGTGCAATCGGACTAGCATAAATTTTATTTATAGGATTGATTAAACCAGTAATATATATGCAAAAACTTAATAAAATTATTTTGTACTGTCGTTCAGGATTCGAAAAAGAGTGTGCTGCTGAGATCACAGATAAAGCTTTGCAACAAGAAATATATGGTTTTGCGAAAGTTAATGACAATAGTGGTTATGTAATTTTTGAATGTTATCAGGATAACGATGCTGAAATATTAGTAAAAACCATTTCTTTCCGTACACTAATTTTTGCTCGACAAATGTTTGTCGCCGGCAATTTGTTAAAAGATTTACCTAAAAATGATAGGATAACTCCAATTATTGAAGCTTTATCTGGTTGCGTTGATAGAGCTGGTGATCTGCGAGTAGAAGTTGCAGATACTAATGAAGGTAAAGATCTGACTAGTTTTTGTCGTAAATTTACTGTTCCACTGAGACAAGCATTACGTAATAAACGTTTGTTATTAAAAGTAGCCAATCCTACTCGTCCAGTTATTCACATTTTTTTTATAAATAGCAATTGTTGTTATGCTGGTTATTCTTATAGTCAAAATAATTCGCCTTTTTATATGGGAATACCAAGATTAAAATTTCCAGCGGATGCACCAAGCCGTTCTACACTTAAATTAGAGGAGGCTTTCCATATTTTTATTCCTTATGAAGAATGGGATGAAAGATTACATGGGGGGCTAAATGCTGTTGATTTAGGTGCTTGTCCTGGTGGTTGGACCTATCAATTAGTGAAACGCAGTATGATGGTTTACGCTATTGATAATGGTTCCATGAATGAAAAATTAATGGCAACAGGGCAAGTTAAACATTATTGTGAAGATGGCTTTAAATTTATGCCTAAAAAGCATAATATTTATTGGTTAGTCTGTGACATGGTTGAAAAACCGACAAAAGTAACAAAGCTAATTGCCAAATGGTTAATTAATGGTTGGTGTCGAGAAACAATTTTTAATCTTAAGTTACCCATGAAAAAACGCTATGAAGAAGTAACACATAACTTACAATTACTCAGTAATGAATTAAATAATAAACAAATTAATGTACAAATTCAGGCTAAACAGCTTTATCATGATCGGGAAGAAATTACTGTTCACGTGCAACGAATTTGGGGTTAATAATTTACAAGAGAATAGGTATGAATTTAAAACAGTCTTTTTATAGTATGTTGATATTAGCATTATTTACACTTTTAGTTGGATGTTCAGCTAAAATGTCCAAAAAAATTTCTGATTATGATGATATCAAAGATGCTAATTATTATCTTTCACAAGTAGATTCAAGTTCAGGCCAAGCTAAAACCAATTGGCAATTATTGGCGATACGTGCTTTAGTAAAAGAAAATAATTATGCTCAAGCTAATAGTATATTAGCTAATTTATCTTCTGAGCTTAATGTTGAACAACAACAAGAAAAATTACTATTACAAGCTGAAGTTGCTGTTAAAACAGGCAAAACAGTTAATCTGAATGAAATATTAATACCAAGTTTAACTAATTCACAATTGTATCGTTATTATCAGATTAAATTGAATCTAGATGGTAAAAATAAGCAAATTAATGAGCAGGCTCATGATTATATAGAGTTGGAAAAATATGCTGCGGATAGTCAGAAAAAACAAGTAATCAATGCTAGTTGGAACTTTTTTAGTAAATTAAATTCAAGCCAAATAAGTACAATTTTAGTTTATGATAATGAAACAATACTAAAAGGTTGGATTGATTTAAGTTATGCATTTCAAAACAACAGTAAGGCAATAGTTAAACAAGATGATGACTCTCCAGAAATTATTGCTGAAAATACTAAAAAACAAAAAGAATTATTGAAACAAGCAGTTAGTGATTGGCTAAAGCAATATTCTGAGCATCCTGCCAAAGCAATTATTCCTATATTAACTGGTGAACAAACACTTTCAGTTGACAGTGTTAACGCAAAAAAAGTAGCATTATTATTGCCATTAAATGGTTCCTCGCGTATATTTGGCGAAACTATTCGGCAAGGATATGCTGATGCGATTAAATTCTTCCCCCAAGAACCACAACAAAACATGGTAGTTCTCGATACTACTACAACTCCACTTGAAGTCCTGATCCAACAAGCGCAAGAACAAAACGTTGAACTAATTGTCGGACCTTTATTAAAAGAAGAAGTAATAAAAATAAAACAATTAGCGCCAACTATCCCTGTTTTAGCCTTGAATAAAGTTGATGATAGTAGTTCTGCAACCAATAAGATGTGTTTTTTCGCATTATCACCAGAAGATGAGGCTCAAGATGCAGCAGATCATATTTACGCACAAAGTAAACTAGCTCCTTTATTACTAGTGCCTCAGAACGATCTAGGGCAGCGTGTAGCGCAAAGCTTTGCTAAACAATGGTCAAAATTATCATCTAATACCTCTAGAGCTTATGTACAATATTTTGGTAATGCTAAAACCTTAAGTGCTAATATGAACCGTAATATAGGTATTAGTCTTACTGGTGATCCTATTTTTATAGATTCTGAACCTACGTTATCTTCTGGGCCAACATCTGGTTTTGATGCCATTTATATTTATTCTTCGTATGATGAACTGACATTAATAAAACCGATGCTAGATATGGGAGCAAGTAAATCTGGTGGCGGTTCATTATCCGCAACCATGATTTATACCAGTTCAAAGAGTCATGTAGCCAATGCATCTACTGATTTTTACTATGACATGAATCATACCGAATATGCTGATATTCCTATGATAGTTAATCGTTCAGGTTATACGGTTACCTTGCCAAGCAATATAGAAAAAGATTATTCATTATTACGTTTATATGCAATGGGTATTGATGCCTGGCGATTAGCTAATCGTTTTAATCAATTAGATTCAGATCAAATGAATTTTTTAGACGGAATGACGGGTAAATTATCAACTACAGAACAATGCAAATTAACGCGTTCACTATCATGGCAACAATATCTTAATGACACAAGCCAACAACCAATGTCAAAAAGTGAATAATAAAAAAATTGGTGATCATTATGAGAATATTGCTTGCCAATTTTTAATTAACCAAGGCCTTATTTTAATTGAACAAAATAGCCACTATCGCATAGGCGAAATAGATTTGATTATGCAAGATAAAAAATGCCTTGTTTTTATTGAAGTTCGTTATCGTAAAAATGCTAATTTTGGCCCTGCCGAAATGACAGTTACACCAAATAAACAAAGTAAAATTAAACAAGCAGCCCAGTCTTGGATGTTGTCGAAAAATTTAAATATTGAAGCAACTGAGTTTAGATTTGATGTTTTTGCTATTACTGGTGAAAAACAACAATGGATTATTAATGCGTTTTAATATATTAGGTGAAAAACGTGCAAGATTTAATTAAAAATTATTTTACAGAAAGTATTCAAACGCAAATTGTTATGGCCGAATCATTAGGTTTATCGATTGAAAAAGCTGCCAGAATTATCGTGGAAGGTTTGCTTAATGGTAATAAAATTATGAGTTGTGGTAATGGAGCTTCTGCTGCCAATGTTCAAAGTTTTACATCTCGCTTAATCACAAGTATTGAAATTGAAAGACCAAGTATACCTGCAATAGCATTAGTTGCTGATAATGTTTTATTAAGTGCCATTGCCAATCATGAAGAAATTTATGCGCGCCAAATCCAAGCATTAGGTCAACAAGGGGATGTATTAATTATATCGACATGCCAAGGTAAAAGCCGATCGATTATTCGAGCAGTTCAAGAAGCGGTAATTAAAGATATGAAAATTGTGGCTTTAACCGCTTTTGATGGTGGAGAAGTTATTGGTTTATTAGGGCAAAATGATATAGAAATTAGAGTACCATCGGATAAAAAAGTGATGGCTTACGAAATGCATGCTATGATTTTAAACTGTCTAAGCCAATTAATTGAAAATACATTATTTATTCATGCAGAATAAGTTAAAATAAAAACAGTTTAGTTCTGCAATAATGACTATTTTTATGCTATAATAATAAGCTGTTTTGATGACTTAAATTTATATAAGAGATCATGGTGTTATGACCGAACTAGCCAAAGAAATAACCCCCGTTAATATTGAAGATGAATTAAAATCCTCCTATCTTGATTATGCAATGTCTGTAATTGTTGGACGAGCCTTACCCGATGTCCGTGATGGTTTAAAGCCTGTTCATCGGCGAGTTTTATTTGCTATGCATGAGGCAGGATATGATTGGAATAAGCCCTACAGAAAGTCAGCTCGTGTCGTTGGGGATGTTATAGGTAAATACCACCCACATGGTGATTCAGCAGTTTATGACACTATTGTACGAATGGCTCAACCATTTTCATTACGTTATATGCTAGTTGATGGTCAAGGTAACTTTGGTTCTGTTGATGGTGACTCCGCTGCCGCCATGCGTTATACAGAAATACGCATGCAGAAGTTTGCGGACTCATTGTTAACTGATCTTGATAAAGAGACAGTTGACTTCTCACCTAACTATGACGGTTCAGAAATGATTCCTGATGTGTTACCAACACGTATTCCTAATTTGTTAATCAATGGTTCGTCAGGTATTGCTGTTGGTATGGCGACGAATATTCCGCCTCATAACTTATCTGAAGTAATCAATGGTTGTTTGGCTTTTATTGAAGATGAAAATATTTCTGTTGATGGTTTAATGGAATACATTCATGGTCCTGATTTCCCAACAGCTGCGCTAATTAATGGTCGTAAAGGGATTGAAAATGCCTATCGTACTGGTCGCGGTATTATTTATATTCGCTCTAAAGCAACGATCGAAGTGGATGATCATAGCGGGCGCGAAACCATTATTGTTAATGAGATCCCATATCAAGTTAATAAGAAAAAACTAATCGAAAAAATAGCTGAATTAGTTAAAGATAAAAAAGTTGAAGGTATTTCGGCTTTACGTGACGAGTCCGACAAAGATGGTATGCGGATTGTTATTGAAATCAAACGAGATGCCGTTGGTGAAGTAGTATTAAACAATCTTTTCTCACTTACACAATTACAAGTTTCTTTTGGTATTAATATGGTAGCGTTGCATAAAGGGCAACCTAAACTGTTAAACCTTCGTGACATGATTGAAGCCTTTGTGCTTCATCGACGAGAAGTTGTTACCCGTCGAACTATTTATGAATTACGTAAAGCGCGTGAACGTGCCCATGTATTAGAAGGGCTAGCTATTGCTCTAGCTAATATTGATCCAATCATTGAATTAATTCGTGCTGCGGCAACACCAGCAGAAGCAAAAAATAAATTGTTAGCCCAAGCATGGCAACTGGGTAATGTTGCCGCTATGCTTGAAAAAGCTGGAAATGATGCTGCACGCCCTGAAGATTTAGCTCCTGAATTTGGTATTCGTGATGGGCATTATTACCTATCTGATGCTCAAGCTCAGGCAATTTTAGATCTTCGCTTACATCGTTTAACCGGCCTTGAACACGAAAAAATTCTTGATGAATATAAAGAATTATTAGTTCAAATTGGTGAACTATTACACATTTTAGCGGATCCTGAAAGATTGATGGCGGTGATTCGTGAAGAGCTTGAAGCTGTTCGCGATCAATTCCAAGATGCCAGAAGAACAGAAATAACCGCAAGTAGTGCCGATATCAATATTGAAGATCTGATTGCGCAAGAAGATGTGGTTGTTACTCTTTCACATCAAGGTTATGTAAAATATCAACCATTATCAGACTACGAGGCACAACGCCGAGGTGGTAAAGGTAAATCGGCAACTAAAATTAAAGAAGAAGATTTTGTTGAGAAATTACTAATAGCTAATACTCACGATACCATTCTTTGTTTTTCAAGTCGCGGGCGCCTATATTGGATGAAAGTCTATCAACTACCAGAAGCCAGCCGTGGCTCACGTGGTCGCCCAATTATTAATTTATTACCGCTAGAAGCTGATGAACGTATAACAGCAATTTTACCGGTTAAAGAATTTGATGATGAACATTGTGTATTTATGGCTACTGCACAAGGTACAGTTAAGAAGACTTCGTTGATTGAATTCAGTCGGCCTAGAAGTGGTGGTATTATTGCCATCAATCTACGTGATGACGATGAATTAATTGGTGTTGACTTAACCAATAATGAGCCATCAATAATAACAGATGAAGACGATATCAACGATGATGTCGTTGTTGAAGAAAATGAAACTGATGAAGAAGTGTCCGAAATTTCCAATACAGAAGACATAATGCTCTTTTCTGCAAATGGTAAGGTTGTCCGTTTCCCAGCCAATAAAGTACGTTGTATGGGAAGAACAGCAGCTGGTGTTCGTGGTATTAAACTTGAAAGCGATGATAAAGTTGTTTCTCTTATTGTCCCACGAGGTAATGGTGCCATTCTAACAGCAACACAAAATGGTTTTGGTAAACGTACCGAACAAGAATTATATCCAACTAAATCACGTGCAACTAAAGGTGTAATTTCAATCAAAGTTAGTGAACGAAATGGTGCAGTAGTTGGTGCAGTACAAGTAGAAGAAACCGATCAAATTATGCTCATTACTGATGCTGGTACCTTAGTCCGTACTCGCGTATCAGAAGTCAGCATAGTAGGACGTAATACTCAAGGGGTTATGCTTATTCGCACCGCAGAAAATGAAAAAGTTGTTGGCTTGCAGCGAATTGCAGAAACTGAGGAAGATGAAGATACAGAATCACCACAGAGTGATGAACCGAATGATTCAACTCCGGAGTTGGAACAATAGTTTTTAATTATCTAAAAGGATTAGCAAATATGACTAATCCTTTTTTATTATAAAAACCTTGATAAGGAATAGTATTAAATGTCATTTTCACTGAAAAAAATATTAACCAACCTAGCCTGGCAAATTTTGATTGCTTTAATTCTAGGCGTTATTGTCGGATCTTATTTTTATCAATTATCCGATCCAAATCACCCGTTACATGCATATTATCAATTTTCAATAGTAAACATATTTCAGCCAGCGGGCGATATTTTTATTCGTTTAATAAAAATGATCGTGTTGCCTATTATTCTGAGTACATTGACCTTAGGTATTGCCGGTATTGGTGGTTCTAAACGGTTAGGAACGTTAGGTTTTAAAACAATTCTTTATTTTGAAATTATCACTACTATTGCTATTTTATTAGGTCTTTTCTGGGGGAATGTGTTTGCACCTGGTGCTGGGATTGATTCTTCAACACTTGCAACTACCGACATCAGTAAATACACTAAGGCGACTGAAGAACTAAGTGGTAAACCCCATGGTTTGATCGTGATGATTTTAGATATGATCCCCGCCAATATTTTTAAAGCAATGACGGATGGTGCGGTTTTACCAGTGATCTTTTTCTGTGTTTTTTTTGGTTTAGGTTTAATGTCTTTACCAACTAAACAACGTGAACCATTTGTATTTTTCTTAAAAGTTGTTTCTGACACCATGTTTAAGGTAACAAACATGATTATGCGCTATGCACCAATAGGTGTATTTGCGCTGATTACTGTTACCGTGGCTAAATATGGATTTGAATCTTTAATACCACTATTTAAACTAATTTTGACTGTTTATTCAGCAATGATTATTTTTACCATATTGGTATTTGGGATAGTTTGTAAAATGTGTAAATTCAATATTTTCACGTTATTACGAATTTTGAAAGAAGAACTTATTATTGCGTTCTCAACAGCAAGTTCAGAAACCGCATTACCTAAAATTATCGAAAAAATGGAAGCTTATGGGGCACCTAAAGCTATAACGAGTTTTGTTATTCCAACCGGATATTCATTTAATCTTGATGGTTCTACACTTTATCAAAGTATTACAGTTATATTCTTAGCACAACTTTTCCACATGGATTTAACTATCACCGCTCAGGTTATTATCGTTATTACCTTAATGATTGCATCTAAAGGGATTGCAGGTGTGCCAGGTGCTTCCATTTTGGTTTTATCTGCTACACTTGGTAGTGTGGGTATCCCACTTGAGGGGATTGGTTATATTATGGGTGTTGAACGTATTTTGGATATGGGTAGAACGGTGGTTAATGTTATTGGTAATGCCTTAGCTGCCATTGTAATTGCTCGCTGGGAACATTTATTTGACGATAATAAAGCCAAAGCTTATGAACAAAAATATCTAAAATAGTAAACTATTTTTAATAGCTGTTATTTTCTTAAAAAACTACCTGTTTATCAGGTAGTTTTTTTTATTTAATAACCATGAAATATCACTTTTAAACTAACCTGTTTTTTTACTAATCTCATAACTTAATAGTTATAGCTTATATTTATATTTTACTAGCTTTTAAAATATGGACATAATCTTGTGTATTAGGTAAATGATAATGCTTAGTGATGAATTAAGGATATAAAAAAACCGACAATTGTCGGTTTTTTTATATCTTATGTAGATAATTATTTAATTTTAGCTTCTTTATAGATTACATGCTGACGCACAACAGGATCGTATTTTTTGATCTCCATTTTTTCAGGCATGGTTCTTTTGTTTTTGCTAGTGGTATAAAAATGACCTGTACCAGCAGAAGAAACTAATCTAATTTTTTCGCGTACACCTTTAGCCATGATTTGGTTTCCTTATTAGTACTTTTCACCACGGGCACGAAGTTCAGCTAAAACTGCATCAATACCCTTTTTATCGATAGTACGCATACCTTTAGCCGATATACGCAATTTTACAAAACGTTTTTCGCTCTCAACCCAAAAACGGTGAGTTTGAAGGTTTGGTAGAAAACGACGCTTAGTAGCATTCATCGCATGAGAGCGATTATTTCCTACTAAAGGACTTTTTCCTGTTACTTGGCATACTCGTGACATGTCAATAATTCTCCGAAATTTCTATGCTTAAGCCTTGGGCGTAATATGTTAATGGAATTAACCTCGTCAGGCTTTTAGTTTGCTGCAGTTCTATCTGAGAAGCAGACTAACCTCTCACACTACACCCATAATAATGAGGTAGCGAAGTATACGCTCTTATGCAAATATTCTCAAGTATTATCTTATAATAAGGGTAAAAAATAAGTTATATCAACATAAATCTTAACCATTGGTAAACCTTGTTAGTACCGAAATAGTAGCAATTTTTGTCCATTAACTTTATGAATAAATGTAATGTTATAAATTTAAAATAACTATGTAGCCATATATTGCCAACATATAGGATTATACTTGGTATCTAAGCAGTGAATCCACTTTTATTAGTTAATAGCAACGTTTTATAAAACAGAATATTAAGTGTATTTATGATTTTTAAAAAAATTATCCAATATTCATATTAAATATGCTTTAATACTAAAGATTATATTTTCTATCTGATTTTCTCACTAGCAAGGAGATAGTATGCGTCAGTTTACCCCGTACAGTATATACGGAATTATTGGATACCCGCTTGGGCATAGTATGAGTCCGCTTATACACACTACATCATTTCAAGATTATGGTATTCCGGCTGTGTTAGTGGCTTTCCCCACCCCGCCGGAAGAAATCGCTACACTTTTTAAATCTGTCCGATTATTAAATATTCGTGGTTTATGCGTCACTATTCCACATAAACAGACAATCATCCCTTATTTAGATTATGTTACAGATCATGTAAAAAAAGCCGGTGCGGCTAATTTGGTTTACTGGGATGGCGATAAACTTTGTGGTGATAATACTGATATTATCGGTTTTATGGAACCACTTCAGCATAAAAACCTACCAGCTGATTATCATAAGGTTTTATTGCTAGGTGCCGGAGGAGCAGCACGTGCAGCAGTGGTAGGCTTGCAACATTTAGGTTATACAGATATAACTGTCACCGATATCGTTGCGGATTTGCCTGCAGCATTAGCTAAAGAATTTAATCTAAAAGTTGTGGCTTGGGAAGATCGCAGTAAAGTTGAAGCTCAAATTATTATTAACTCAACTCCATTAGGAATGAAAGGTAAATTTGAAGATCAAACTGCTTATGAACAGTCATGGTTTAAAGGCAAAGGCGTGGCATATGATATTGTGTATACTCCTTATCATACTCGTTTTCGACAAGAAGCGGAAAACGCTGGCTGGCAATCTATTTCTGGTCGCGATATGTTTATTGGGCAAGCTAATGCTCAGTTTAAGATTTGGACCGGTAAACAACTTTCAGATAATGCCAAACAAGCGGTTATCGATGCTTTAGCTAAACAGTAATTACTGAACTTACACACCTAATAGTTTATATTAGGCGTGTTGTGAATATTTATACAACCATCATTTTTTAAATTGTTAATGATGTTGAGGATATCTGTTCAATCAATTTACTCAAACATAATATTACTAAGGAGCCTTTATGACTAACCTAGAATTACAAGCCTATCGTCGTTTTCTAATGTTAAAAGTGTCAGAGGCAAGTGAATATATTGGCAAAACAGATATCCAAACATGGTATGATTGGGAACAAGGTATTGTTCCGGTACCTGAATTTGTGTCCAGTGCCATGCAAAACTTAAAAAAAGTTCGCAATGAAAAAATAAATATCATTATTGGCAGTATTAACGATCGAGTTGGTAGTAATACAATTCGTTACTTTATGACATATGCTGAATTTCATAAAGTGAATCCCAACCTTGATGTTATTCAGTGGCGATTGCATCAATCTATTGCAACAGAACTTTATTTTCGTGGTTTAGAAAAGCTCTGTTAATAGCTAATTTGCTGGTTTAATCTATAACCGTAACTTACTCAGTGCTGTAAATTTATCTTTACGGAAAAATAAATAACTACAATAATTATTTCATAAAAATCAATATTGTTTTTTTTATTTAACAATATGTAAAAAAAATATTGCAAAAATCAAAGTGAATCACTAGCATAGACGACATATTTTGCGATCTGTAAATCTGATAGGACCCAATATGAATAAAACAATTTTTTTAGTCGGTGCGAGAGCGGCTGGCAAAACAACTTTGGGGAAGATGCTCGCTAATAAGTTATCATATTCATTTGTAGATACAGATTGTTATTTACTGGAAACAACTCAAAAAACTGTAGCTGAAATAGTTGAAAAGGAAGGCTGGGATGGTTTTAGAGCAAGAGAAAGCCAAGTACTGGTTGATACTACTAAACCTAATCACGTTATTGCTACAGGTGGAGGAATGGTTTTAGCACAACAAAACCGTAACTTTATGAAACAACATGGAATGGTTTTCTTCTTGTCAGCACCGGCAGCAATATTAGCTGCGCGTTTAATGAAAGATCCTAATGTTGCACAACGCCCCTCTTTAACGGGTTTGTCTATTATTGATGAAATGGAAAAAGTGCTTACTGAACGCCTACCATTATATCATGATGCTGCACATCATATTATTAATGTCAATCAAGATGAAAATTTGGTTCTTAATCAACTAATTGAGCTATTGTCCAATAATTAGTTATGTGGATGTTTTATTCTTCTATTTTAAATACCACTGCTTGAGGTGGTATTTTTTTGATTAAATAAAAACAATAAAGGACGCATTTTTAGTATAAGATAACTTTTTTATACAATGATTAATTAATAACTATAAATAATAAATAAAGTTAGAAGTTAAATTATATTTTACCTTTTAGGTAACGGTTGATACTTGTATATTGAATACTATTAAATTTTTAATAATGGAGTACTACAAATGGATACCCAAAGAGTCAATTCTTACGGAATTGTCGGATCGATTTATGCTAATTACATTATACAAAGTATGGCACTGATTGTGCTCATGCAATTCTCAGGTGATATATCAAAACAACTCAATACTGATTTAGTTGGATTAGGTTTTGTTGCTTCTGGTATTGGTATTGGCAAAATATTATTAATGTTTGTAGGTGGGCTGTTATCTGATAAGTTTGGGCGTAAACCTTTTATTTATATTGGCATGACTTGTTATGCAATTTTCTTTATCGGTATGACTTTTTGTACCAACATTAATATTGCTTTTTGTTTAGCTATTGTGGTTGGGGCAGGTAACTCTTTTTTAGATACTGGTTCCATGCCAGCTCTAACAGAATGTTTTCCAGGATCTGCGGGGTCGGCAAGTGTACTTATCAAGGCCTTTATATCTATAGGTAGCTTAATATTACCGTTTATTGTTACTTTTTTTTATAAAAATCAATTATGGTATGGGTGGGCGTTTATTGGCTTTACAACTTATTTAATCATCAATGGTCTATGTTTATTACCTAAGAAATTTCCCCATAAAGATACAGCAATAAAAGGAAATGAAGGTTCTGAAAGTTATTTTATTGGTAAACCTAACTTTCAATTTGAAGGTATTTTACTCATTATTATGGGGTTTACTACTACAGCAACATTTGTGATTATTTGGCAGTGGCTTCCTGCTATTGCAATTAAAGGCGTTAATATGAGTGATATTGAAGCAAAACAGCTTATTAGCTATTATAGCTCAGCTTCAATTATTTCGGTATTTGTCACGGCTTATGTCGTAAAACGTTTTTTAAAACCAGTGTATTGCATCATTATTCTGCCTACATTATCTGCATTAGTATTAATACTATTTTATTTTGATGTTTCTCCTCTAATGTGCCTTATTACGGCAATTGGCATGGGGTTTACTGCCGCTGGGGGTGTTTTACAGTTGACTTTAGTGGTTATGCAACAAATGTTCCCAACTCGAAAAGGTCTTGCTGTCGGTTGTATGTATACACTCAGTGGCTTATCTTTTTTCATTATCCCTCAAGTTGTACCAAAACTTGCTGAAATTGATGTGAGTTATGCAATTTTGACCGATTTTTCTATGGCCTTTTTAAGTGCAGTCTTAGGTTTGATTGTGTATACGCGCTTTACTAAAGTCATTGATATGCAAAAAATTTAAGCTGCAACTACATTAGGATTATATAAACGATTTTATTGTGATCCTACAACAAATATTAAATAAAAGAGATAATGATATTTGTCTATAAATATAGCCAATTAATTGTTGAAAAAATCAATCATAAAGAGTAGTCATGAACTAAGGTATACTCTTTTTTTGTAGTGTTTTATACTGAAACGTATGCTTCTCAGGAAACATCTTTACATAAATACTAGTCAGTAATTTAAAAACAAAGAATATTTTTTGTTATTAAATTTTTCTAAAAATACTTGCCATTCGTTTAAAAATAAATAAAAATACATAAAATATGAATAAATATTCATTAGAGGTGGCTATCTAAAATGAAGGAAAGAACCACAGAACTAGTAGAAGGGTTAAGGCATTCAGTACCTTATATTAATGCTCATCATGGAAAAACCTTTGTTATTTTATTAACAGGGGCAGTATTAAAAAGTAATAATTATGCAAATATTATTAGTGATATCGGTTTGCTTTATAGCCTAGGCATCAAACTGGTTATTGTTAATGGCGCCCGTAATCAAATAGACGAAGCGCTTAAAAACCATAATATAGAACCTAAATATTATAAAAACACGCGTATTACCGATGCCCCGACCTTAGATATTGTTAAGCAAATCACAGGACTATTACAACTTAATATTACTGCTGGTTTATCCATGAGTTTAAACAATACTCCGCTTCAAGGAGCTCACATTAGTGTAGTTAGCGGTAATTTTGTGATAGCCCAACCTTTAGGCGTTGAAGATGGTATTGATTATTGCCATACAGGCAAAATACGTCGCATCAATAATGAAGCTATAGATGAACAATTAAAGCGTGGTTCAATTGTGTTATTAGGTCCGGTTGGTGTTTCTGTAACTGGTGAAAGTTTCAATTTATCATCCGAAGATGTTGCAGCTGAGGTAGCTATTAAATTAAAGGCTGATAAATTAATTAGTTTTTGCGCGGAACAAGGTGTATTAGATGAACAAGGCCATGTGATCACCGATCTGTTTCCAATTGATGCGGATAACTATGTTAATAACAAAGAACATCAAGGTAAACATTTATCAAGCGAGGCGCGTTTTTTACGAGCAGCTGCAAAAGCATGCCGTAATGGTGTTAGGCGTAGTCACCTAGTTAGTTATCTAATTGATGGTTCTATTTTACAAGAGTTATTCTCTCGTGATGGTATTGGTACCCAAGTCGCAATGGAACATTCAGAACAAATTCGTTCAGCAACTATCAATGATATAGGTGGTATTTTAGAACTTATTCGCCCATTAGAGGAGCAGGGTATTTTAGTTAAACGTTCGCGTGAACAATTAGAGATGGAGATCGATAAATTCACCATTATAGAACGTGATAATATGACTATTGGTTGTGCTGCACTTTATCCTTATCAGGAAGAGAAAATGGGTGAAATGGCTTGTGTTGCCATTCATCCAGATTATCGTAATTCTTCCCGAGGTGATTTACTTATTGAAAAAATTGCTGAAAGTGCTCGTAATTTAGGGCTTGAAAAAATATTTGTCTTAACAACGCGGAGTATTCACTGGTTTAGAGAAAAAGGTTTTATGCCGGCAGAGGTAGATGATTTACCTATCAAAAAGAAGAAACTATATAACTATCAACGTAACTCTAAAATACTGATGTTTGATTTAATGTAATTATTTTGAATGATTAATAGGTAGATATCGGTTTGCTTTATAGTATTGATGATTGCAAAATTTGCATAGTAAATGATTTTTTAAGATAAAAACCTCGAGGGCGAGTCATAATGATGTGGCCATTTTCTCCAATCGCTTCTGTTAATGCTTTGCCATTGGCTGCTTTAGGCCTAATTTGTAAATAGGTACCATAGCGAGCTGTTATTTTTTCAACTTGTCCAAGGGCTATCATATCCATTAATTCTTGCCAATCTTGTTTAAGTTGTTGTTCTTGTTCTGCAGTTGGCGTCCATAAAATAGGGTGCCCCACTTTGCGCTTTGCTAGTGGTATGGTTCTTTCCCCTTCAATTGGAACCCAAAGAACTTTGGTTAGTTTATATTTAACATGACTGGTTTCCCAAATAACGCCATAGTTTGCCATTAGTGGTGTAACACTAACAAAAGTAGTTTCTAAAGGTCGACCCTGTTTATCAACTGGGATGGTTTTAAGTTCTATGCCTAAATTAGCAAAATCTCGTTCAGCTTTACTACCAGCATTAGCCCCTAAAAAAGTTTCAATTAGATTACCAACCCAGCCTTTTTGCTTATTTAAATTTTCAGGGATTGGCATTTTTAAATAATCTGCTATTTCAGCAAAAGTATAGCCTGCCGCTAATTTGGCCCGATTCAATAATTGTTGTTCATCAGTAGGGAAAAATATTGTCATCTGGGGGATTTTATAACTTTTTTTAACTTAAATACACAACCAAATTGTCTTGGTTGTGTATATCGTAAAAAAAGGACTTAACTTAATTTTTCAACCCAAGTTGCGTAAGCATTAATAATCGATGAAAGAAACTCTTGGCTTTTAGCTGTTATGTTACCATTGGCATCGAAAGCAGAGCTAACACCACCAAAATAAGCTTCAGGTTGTTGCAAGGTAGGCATGTCAAGGAAGACTAATGATTGACGTAACTGATGATTTGCACCAAAACCACCAATTCCACCAGGTGAAACGGAAATAATTGCAGCTGGTTTTTTAGACCAAACACTTTGTCCATAAGGACGGGAGCCAACATCAATGGCATTTTTAATGACAGCTGGCAAGCCGCGGTTATATTCAGGCGTTATAAAAATAACACCTTGGCAATTAGCTATTTCTTGACGGAAACGAGTGTAAGATGGCGGAGGTGTTTGGGTATCAATATCTTCGTTATATAAAGGTAAATCACCAATTTGAATGATATGTAATGAAAGTGATGATGGTGCAATTTGTTGAAAAACTTTAGCAATTTTTAAATTATAAGAATCTTTACGTAAACTACCGACTAATACTGCAATTTTCTTACTCATTTTCTATCCTCACTCCTCTTAAAACAAGAGGCACTTATTGTGCCTCTTATATATATTAAATAATTTTCGTAAAGAGAAAATATTAATGACCAGATGAATCCATTTTACGACCAGTTTCAAATAAGAACCAAGCACGTTTTTCAGTTTGGTCAATCCATTCTTCAATTAAACTTGCTGTGGCAGTATCATTATATTTGTCACAAATATCATGAGCTTCACGCATGCGAGCAGTTAGTTTGATATTGTCTTGGCAAAGTTCAGCAAGCATATCTGATGGTTCAACAAAATCTGCATTATTATCTGAAATGCTTTGTAATTTAGAAATGTGACCAATTGAGCGTAAAGTGGTACCACCTAATTTACGTACGCGTTCGGCGATAGGATCAGTCATAGCAAATAATTGTTCACCATGATCATCTAACATTAAATGATAATCACGGAAGTGTGGTCCACTTACATGCCAATGGAAGTTTTTAGTTTTTAAATATAGAGCAAATACATCCGCTAATACAGAATTCATTGCGCCACTAATATCTTTTGAGGCTTTGGAACCTAAATCGGTAGGAAATAAAATAGCTGATTGTTGTAATTTTTTGCTAGAAGTAGTACTTTTAGACATCGCATTTCTCCTTTAATTAAATAACAAATAATTGTTAGTTAACAAATTACGCCAACTCAATATTAAAGTCCAATAAAATTAAGCTTATTTTAGCTATCATTGCTATTTTAGCTATCTATGATTGCAATTTATTTTATATTAATAAATTATAACATAATGTATAATAGTCATTTTTTAGTCAAACTTGCAATAAAAAGCATATGAATAGAGTCATGGTTATAGTTACAAAAATTAAGTATGAATAATATGTGATCAAACATTAGAATTCATACTTAATTTTTATTAAAAGTTAATGATATTTATTATTGATATGAACATTAAAATAGTAATCGGGCTCTAATAGTTCCGGGTACATTTTTTAACTTAACTAATAATTCTTCGGCTTTATTTTGTTCTACTCTATCAATGTCAATAACTACATAGCCAATTGTAGGATCGGTTTGTAAATATTGGGCTGATATATTCAGACCTTGTTCAGCAAATAGGGTATTGATGGCAGTCAAAACTCCAGGTTGATTATGGTGAATATTTAAGAACCGACTGGTACTGTTAGCCAAAATAGGTAATGATGCTTCAGGGAAATTGACTGCTGAAAGTGTCGCCCCTGTATCCGAGTATTTAGCTAATTTACTAGCTACTTCAATACCAATGTTTTCCTGAGCTTCGCTAGTTGAACCGCCAATATGAGGAGTAATAATAACATTATCAAATTTACATAGTGGTGATTGAAATGGATCACTATTACTTGCTGGTTCTGTTGGGAATACATCAATAGCTGCGCCACTAAGTTTATTGGTTTCTAAGGCTTGTGTTAATGCATTAATATCGATTACTGTACCACGAGATGCATTAATTAAAATTGCATTGGTTTTCATCATAGCAATCTCATTGGTACCTATCATATTCATTGTCGTTGGATTTTCAGGTACATGCATGCTGACAATATCACTTATCTTCAGTAACTCTTGCATTGTAGACATTTGTTTAGCGTTTCCTAATGGTAACTTTGTTTCAATATCATAAAAGTGAACATTCATACCAAGTGATTCAGCCAAGACACTTAATTGACTACCAATGTGTCCATAACCAATAATCCCAAGGTTTTTACCTCGAGCTTCATGTGAACCAGTGGCAATTTTATTCCATTTACCTTGATGAGCTTTAGCATTTGCTTCAGGTACGCGGCGAAGTAATAAAATGGCTTCAGCTAATACTAGTTCAGCAACAGAACGAGTATTAGAAAATGGCGCATTAAATACAGGTATACCTTTAACAGTAGCTGCTTGTAAATCAACTTGATTAGTACCAATACAAAAACAACCAATACCTGCAAGTTTGGGGGCGGCTTCAATAATTTCTTTGGTTAGATGAGTTCTGGACCGAATGCCAACAAAACGGGCATCTTTGAGTGCTTGTTTTAGTTCTGTAGGGGATAGTGCACTTTTATGATACTCAATATTTGTATAACCTGATGATTTTAAAGTTTCAATGGCACTAGGATGAATACCTTCCAATAATAGAAACTTATTTTCGTCTTTGGTTAAAACCTGAACAACCATTTTTCCCTCTCTTTCCTATAAATTAATCGATAGTTATTATTATAAAAAGTAATAAATGAAATTACTTCATTTCCTTCACACCTATGCTAGTCCCTATAAGTGCTATGTCTGCTCCTTTATTCGCAAATAGACCTACTGTTACTACTCCAGGAATGTTATTAATTCGGTTTTCTAATTCGATAGGTTTAGCAATGATAAGATCATGAACATCTAAAATAACATTGCCATTATCAGTAACAACACCTTGACGATATATTGGTTTCCCTCCAAGCTTGAATAATTCTCTGGCCACGTAAGATCGCGCCATGGGAATTACTTCAATAGGTAAGGGGAATTTGCCCAATACGTCAACGACTTTTGACTCATCCACAATGCAAATAAACTGTTTTGCTAGTGCCGAAACAATTTTTTCACGAGTTAAAGCCGCCCCGCCTCCTTTAATCATTTGCATATGATGATTAATTTCATCAGCACCATCAACATAAACATCCAAGCTATCAACTTCATTGCAATCTAATACAGGGATACCATAACTTTTTAATTTTTGAGTTGAGGCATCTGAGCTAGATACTGTTCCTTTAATTTGACCTTTAATTGTAGCTAATGCATCAATAAAATGTGTAGCAGTTGATCCTGTGCCAACTCCTACTAATGAATCAGGTTTAACATATTTTAATGCTGACCAGCCTACTGCTTTTTTTAATTCATCTTGAGTCATGATATCACCCTATTATTAAAAATAATTTTCCTTAGCCATAAAAATTAAAAGCAAAATTTATGAAGATATGGCATAGTAACCAATTGGAAAGCAAAAATCATTAGGATTTTAAGAAAATATTTTAATTTTTAGCTATATTTACGTCTTTTTTCTATATTAAAATGACTTGTGTATTTAGGCAATAATTGAATCATTTATAAAGAGATTATGAAGCGTCCAGATTATAGAGCACTCCAAGCATTAGATGCAGTGATAAAAGAACGAGGGTTTGAAAGAGCTGCCGATAAGTTGTGTATTACGCAGCCTGCAGTGTCACAGCGTATTAAGCAATTAGAAAGCTTTTTTGGGCAACAGCTACTGGTGCGGACTATTCCGCCAAAAGCCACTAAACAAGGTGAACATCTCCTCGGATTATTGCATCAAGTTGAATTATTAGAACAACAATGGTTAGGTGATAATGAACAAAATACGACACCATTGTCATTATCTATTGCGATCAATGCTGATTCTTTAGCTACTTGGTTATTACCGGCATTAAAACCAGTATTGAATAAAAATATATTACGTTTTGATATCCAAGTAAAAGATGAAGAACATACTTTAGAATTATTACGCTTAGGGACAGTAGTTGCTGCGATTAGTATTCAAAACACACCTTTGCCAGGTTGCTTATCCGATTTGTTAGGTGCGTTAGATTATATTTTTGTTGCTTCGCCTGATTTTGCTAAAAAATACTTCCCTAATGGCGTTACTCGGGCATCATTATTAAAAGCGCCTGCAGTAGCGTTTGATCATTTAGATGATATGCATCAAGCTTTTTTACAGGAGAACTTTAATCTAACTCCAGGCAGTGTGGTATGTCATATTACTAGTTCTTCTGAGGCTTTTGTGCATTTAGCTAAACAAGGGTCTGCATGTTGCATGTTACCAATATTACAAGTCGAACAAGAATTAAAAAATGGTGAGTTAATTAATCTAACAGAAGGATTATATCAAAGGCGTATGCTTTATTGGCATCGATTTGCACCAGAAAGTAGTGTGATGCAAAATATTTCTGAAACATTAATTAACTATGCACATAACACACTTTCACAACCTCAACATCATAAGTAATAACTGAAACTGTTTGAATTTTATACTTAAACAATAGTTTTATCTAAAAAATTTTTTCAATATTGCATCGTTTAAAACAAAGAGCCACTAATATGAGTCAATTAAAAAATGATCGCTACTTACGAGCTTTACAGTGTTTACCTGTAGATTACACACCAGTGTGGATGATGCGTCAAGCAGGTCGCTATTTGCCAGAATATCGTCAACTGAGGTTAAAGGCAGGTGATTTTATGACATTATGTCAAACTCCTGAACTTGCTTGTGAAGTAACTTTACAACCATTAAAACGATTTAATCTAGATGCAGCCATTATTTTTTCTGATATTTTAACTATTCCTGATGCAATGGGTTTAGGGTTGTATTTTGAAACCGGTGAGGGGCCAAAATTTGTTAAACCAATTTTAAGTAATACTGATATTGAACAATTACCAATTCCAGATCCCGAACAATCCCTGAAATATGTTATGGATGCTATTCGCCTTACCAAAAAAGAGTTAGCTGGAAAAGTACCATTAATAGGTTTTTCCGGTAGCCCTTGGACATTAGCAACTTACATGCTTGAAGGTGGCAGTAGTAAGGCATTTACTAAAATCAAAAAAATGATGTATTGCGACCCCAAAGCATTGCATTTACTGCTCAATAAACTATCAACCAGTATTGCACTATATCTAAATGCTCAAATTCAAGCCGGAGCTCAATCTATTATGATTTTTGATACTTGGGGCGGGATATTAAGTCATCAATGTTATCAAGAGTTCTCACTTTATTATATGCAATTGATTGTGTCGCAGTTAACTCTCGGAGTTAAAAGTACTGATGTTATGTCTTATGTGCCTGTCACTTTATTTACTAAAGGTGGTGGTTTATGGTTAGATCTTATTATGCAAACTGGATGTGATGCGGTTGGCGTTGATTGGACCGTAGATTTAAGTGAAATAAAGCATAAAGGTCAAATTGCTGTGCAAGGAAATTTAGATCCTTCAATTTTATATGCTGGTAAAACAATCATTGAGTCTAATGTTGATGCTGTTCTTAATGAGTTTGGGCGTTATAATGGACATATTTTTAATTTGGGGCATGGTATTCACCAAGATACTCCAGTAGAGCATGTGCAATATTTGATAGATGCTGTACATCAGCAATCTAAAAGGTTTCATTATGATTAAAAATCCAGTTCAATTACGCATGGCAAAGTTAGCTGTATGGCAACAACGATTATTTATGGTTTGTTTATGCGAACGGATGTATCCTAATTTTGCTTATTATTGTCAACAACAGCAAAATGATGAAGATGTTAAAAGTTACAAAAAAATACTTGATCTAATTTGGGAATCTTTATTAGTTAAAGATGTAAAAATTAATTTTGATTTACAATTAGAAAAATTAGAAGCTATTATACCGTCTGTAAACGATGATAGCCCTTATATGGTTTATCCAGCGATAGATGCTTGTCAAGCGTTGAGTGAACTTTTACATTCTTATTTGAGTGGTGAAATAGCTGAGCATACCACTAAAGTTAGTAGTATCTCGGCAACGACTATAGCTGAATTTGAAATGACTAAAGCCGATTCTTCTCTATCAGAAGATGAACAGACACTTTTACCACCTATAATTGACGAATTTGATTTACAGTGGGAAATTTTTCGGTTATTACGAGATGAATCTCACGATATAATTGAATTAATAAAAGGCTTAAAGTCTGATATCCGCGCAGTCGCAACTAGCAATATTGGTGTTTTTTTGAGCAATTAAATCGCTGAAAGCCAAATTTTTTTATTTTTTATTAAATTTTTCTTTAATATTAGGGAAATATAGACTACATTTAGTACCAATGTAATCCAAATGTCGTTTACAGCCGTAAAGTTATATTTTTAACTTTACTTATAACATTACTTTAACAATAAAATAATTATGTAAGGATATATCCATGAATAAAACAGAACTTGTCGATGCGATTGCTAGCAAAGCTAATATTACAAAAGTAGCTGCTAAAACAGCACTAGAAGCAACTCTAGCTGCTGTTACTGAATCATTAAAAGCTGGAAACCCAGTGCAATTAGTTGGTTTTGGTACATTTAAAGTAAATGCTCGTAAAGCACGTACTGGCCGTAATCCTAAAACTGGTAAAGAAATTAAGATTCCAGCAAGCAAAGTTCCAGCTTTTGTATCTGGTAAAAGCTTAAAAGAAGCAATTAAATAATATTGCTTTTTATTTCTACCAGTTGTTTTTGATAGGAAATTATTAATAGGTCATAAGTGATAATCTTATGACCTATTATTTTGTATTTCTATTTATTATTGTTTTTTTAGTAAACCGCTCATATATTTCTATAAATGAAATTTTATTGCTAATAAACTTAAGTTGTTATTTCAACAAAATGAGCCTTTAAAACATTGGCTAAATCTTGCGGGGCAATTTCAATTTCTAATCCTCGTCGTCCACCCGATACAAACATCATTGCAAATTGTTGGGCGGTTAAATCAATTAATGTTGGTAAATGTTTTTTTTGACCTAATGGACTGATTCCGCCAACTAAGTAACCGGTGATTTTTTGGGCTATATTCGGATCAGCTAATTCAATTTTTTTACAGTCTAATGCTTTGGCTGTTTTTTTAAGATCTAAATGACAATCCACCGGTAATACACAAACCGCAAAAGATTTGTTGTCACAATTTAAATTGACAACAAGTGTTTTAAAAATTTGTCCAGCAACAATATGTAACAGAGGATCAAGTTTACTAACTGCTTCTCGCCCATAGTGGGTTTCATTTACATCATGTTCATATTGATGAATATTAAATTTGATTTTTAACTTTTTAAGCAAATTAATAGCTGGCGTCATTATAATTCCCCTCTTAAATAACAACGGTTTATTCAGTAGTCTGTTTCTACTAAAAGTTAATTAGTAGAAACAGCTTGTTATTTTGTATCATAATATCAAATTGTTATTAGGGTTATTTTCTATTAAGTTCGTTTCGTTATCAGAAATGAGTTGAGTTAAGCGATAAAAAAAGCAGATTACGAAAATATCAACCAGATTAGATACAGTTGCCAATATAAAATCCAAAATAAAGTTATTTTCTTTATAAGTCATCGCTAATGCGGAGAGTATAATCATACAAATAATATTAATAATTATCATTAAACAACCTAATTGCCAATATTGTTTAGCTAATTGATGGCTTTGCATAAAAAGCTGGATAAAACTTTTTGTTGATGGATTAATAATTGAACCAATAAAAAAGAAATAAACAGTAACCATAAGAAGCATCAAACCAACCATAAAAAGTATAGCTATTATTGCACCTAATGTAGGCACAATCATCTGAAGCACAAAAAATATTAAGCTAAAGAATAGTGCAATAAACAGAACAATAAACATATAAATGATATTAAAACCTAATACTTTTATTAGGCTCGATACTGATTTTGATAGTAGTATATTAATATTAAATTTATCATTAATAGATAGATTATAAATAGTGGCAATATTTACTGAAATAATAATTAAAGATGAAAATATCAATACACTAGCCATTTTTAACATGGACGAAAATACAACTGATGTATCCCGAGTATTAGATAATTGTTCAATCGCCTCATTATTCATGAAATAATTAGTTATAGATACATGGAATAATCCAATTATGATACTTACTATAATAATTAGCCAAAATCGGTTCCGAATAAAATTAGTAGTTTGATTAAAAATCGAAGAAAAGGTTAAGTTTGTTTGCATGTTGGTGTCGTTACCTTATAGTGGTAACTCATCAAGAGTTACCATTAATTATAATAAATTAAAAATTATGCTTGTAATAACGAAATATCAGCTACTTTCAAGAATAAATTTTGTAGTTTCTTTAATAACGCTAATCGGTTTTGTTTAATCTGCTCATTGTCGACCATAACCATAACTGATTCAAAGAATACATCAACCGGCACTTTAAGTGAAGACAGTTCCACTAATGCATCTTGATAACGACCTTCATTGAAATATGGTTCAAGTTTATCAGTTAATATAGCCACTTGTTTGGCTAATTCACCTTCAGCCCCAGCGTCTAATAATGCAACATTAACTTTTTCAGGAATAGCCATTTCAGCTTTGGATAAGATGTTAGATACGCGTTTATTAGCTTCTGCTAATGATGCTGATTCAGGCAAGGTTCTAAAATAGGTGACAGCTTTAACACGAGCATCAAAATCAGCCGGTTTTGTTGGGTTGAGAGCCAATACTGCTTGGATAGTATCAATAGCAAAACCTTGTTCTTGATACCAAGCTCGAAAACGGCCTTGCATAAAACTAACTGTATCCTGAATGACATTCTTATTACTAAGTTTATCGCCATACAGTGAAGTAGCAAAATTAGATAAATCGTCAAGATCGAGTGGTAAATTTTTTTCTACAATGATTCGCAAAACACCAATAGCCGCTCGGCGTAATGCAAATGGATCTTTGTCACCTTTAGGAAATTGACCAATGCCAAAAATACCTACTAGTGTATCCATTTTTTCAGCAATAGACACTGCACTTGACACCAAAGTGCTTGGTAGTTCATCACCAGAAAAACGGGGTTTATATTGTTCTTCAATGGAAGTTGCCACCTCAACACCTTCACCATCTTTGAGTGCTAAGTATCGTCCAATAATACCTTGTGTTTCAGGAAATTCGAAAACTGTATTGGTGACTAAATCACATTTAGTTAGCTTCCCTGCACGTTTTGCTTGCTCGGTATTAGCACCAATTTTTTCGGCAATAAACCCTGATAATGTTTCTATTCGCAAAGCTTTGTCTTTAATGGTACCAAGCTGTTGTTGGAACAAAACTGTTTCAAGACGAGAAAGACGATCTTCTAAACGTTGCTTTAAATCGGTTTTATAAAAAAACTCAGCATCTGCTAGGCGTGGACGCACGACCTTTTCATTACCAGAAATAACTACTTGAGGATCTTTGGACTCAATATTAGCAACAAAAATAAAATTAGGTAATAATTTCCCTTGTTTATCATATACAGGGAAATATTTCTGATCGCCTTTCATCGTATAAACTAATGATTCTGCCGGAACATCAAGGAAGCGTTCTTCAAATTTAGCAGTTAATACTACCGGCCATTCAACTAATGATGAAACTTCTTCAAGCAAGCTTTCAGTCAAATCAGCTTTACCATTAAGTTTAGTCGCAGCCTCTTCTGCTTGCTGTTTAATGATTGCTTTACGTTTATCATAATCTGCAATAACTTTACCCCGTTGTTCTAAAATCTGTGGATATTGATCTGCATTATCAATGGTAAATTGTTGTTCTCCCATAAAACGGTGTCCACGAATAATACGATTGGATTCGATATCCAAGATAGTACCTGGTACAAGTTCATTACCATATAGCATTGTAACCGTATGGCTTGGACGAATAAATTCGACCTGGTGAGTAGCCCAACGCATCGGTTTTGGGATTGGTAATTTATTTAAGGCATTTTTGACCATATCACATAGAAGGTTAACTACTGGCTGACCTTTTTGATTGTGTGTATATGATAGCCATTCACCTTTATCGGTTTGTATCCGTTCAGCTTGATCAACAGTGATACCACAACCACGAGCCCAACCTTCTGCTGCTTTGGTTGGATTTCCATTATCATCGAAAGCCGCGCTGACGGCTGGACCACGTTTAATAATCTGGCTATCAGGTTGTGTATCATTAAGGTTTAAAACTTTTAATGCCAAACGACGAGGTGATGCGTACCAAAGTACTTCTCCATGTTCCAATTTGGTATTATCCAGTTGTTCTATAAAATTGGTCGCAAAGCTTTCAGCTAAGGTACGCAGTGATTTTGGAGGTAACTCTTCTGTACCAATTTCTACTAAAAATGTTTTTTGCATAATTTATACTTTCCTACTTTGATACAGTTTCACTTAGACATGAATTTTGGCACATTGGGAATCCGAGTGCTTCACGGGATGCATAGTACGCTTCAGCTACCATTTTGGTTAATGCTCGGATACGTAAAATGTAACGTTGCCGTTCTGTAACTGAAATTGCTTTACGAGCATCAAGTAAATTAAAGCAGTGTGCAGCTTTTAATATACGTTCATATGCAGGTAGAGGTAGCGGTTTTTCTAATTCAAGTAACATTTTTGCTTCTTTTTCATGTTGTTCAAAACAATAGAATAAGAAATCAATATTGGCGTATTCAAAATTATAAGTAGATTGTTCAACTTCATTTTGATGAAATACATCGCCATAAGTAGTCTTACCAAATACACCATCACTCCAAACTAGATCATAAACACTATCCACACCTTGGATATACATAGCAAGACGTTCCAAGCCATAAGTGATTTCACCCGTTACCGGTTTGCATTCAAGGCCGCCAACTTGTTGAAAATAAGTAAATTGGGTTACTTCCATACCATTTAACCAAACTTCCCAACCTAATCCCCATGCTCCCAGAGTTGGATTTTCCCAATTATCTTCAACAAAGCGAATATCATTAACGGTAGGATCTAAACCAAGTTCTTTTAATGACCCTAAATAAAGCTCTTGGATATTATCTGGTGATGGTTTTAAGATAACTTGAAATTGATAATAATGTTGTAATCTATTCGGGTTTTCACCATAACGACCATCTGTTGGTCGACGGGATGGTTGTACATAAGCAGCATTAATAGGTTCTGGTCCAAGTGCACGTAAACAAGTCATAGGGTGTGACGTACCAGCACCAACTTCCATATCTAATGGTTGGATCACAGTACAACCTTGATTAGCCCAGTAATCTTGTAGCGTAAGGATTAAACCCTGGAAGGTTTTGACATTAAACTTTTGCATGATGTTATCTTTATAGTTGAGTTATTGCGACAATTTAAATAGTTTTATATTTTATACTTTTTATTAGTTATTGTGAAATGTCTAATCTTTGCATATTACAATATATTATTAATATTATCTCAAGACTTAAAATGGTTTTCATTTTGCATCTTTACCTATTTGTAGGTATAGTGGAAACATCTGTATAGCTTGGTAATTAATTATAAATAAAACGCCATGTCCTGTTATTTTAAATTTTTTATTATCTTTTTAATTGGCCTGTTGAATGTCAATTTTTCGTATGCTGATGATAATCAGCAGTTGCTATCTTTACGTCGCTCTATTCAAGAACAAGAAAATCGCTTAGCTGAACAGAAAAAAGAACGTACTCAATTAGTTAACGATCTCAAGGAACAAGAAACAGAAATCGCTAATTTGCTGACGGCCATTGAAAAAAATAGTATTTCTTTAAAAAAACTTGATACTGAAGTTAATAATTTAATAAAACAAATTGATGTACTAATAATTAAGCAAAAGCAACAGCGTAGCGTATTATCTAAACAACTAGAAAGTGCTTTTAAGCTTGGAAAAATGACTGGTTTAGAACTCATTTTTGCCAATAAAGAAAGTGAGCGTAATGAACGTATTATAAATTATTATGGGTATATTAATGAAGCGAGAGAACAACAAATAAATGCACTTCATGACACGCAATCACAACTTAACGATAAAAGAATTGCCTTGCAAAAAAAACAAACATCACAAAAAGAACTACAAAACAAACAAAAAGAAGTTCAAATAGGGTTGGAAAAAAATCGGCAAAATCGGCAAAAAACGATTAGTGCTCTTGAATCGTCAATGCAGGTAAATCAACAAAAATTAGCAGAACTTCGTGACAATGAGGCAAAGCTTCAAGCAAAAATTGTCCAAGCGGAAAAAGAAAGCCGTCGTTTGGCTGAAGAAGAAGCAAGGCAAGCTAAGCATATAGAAGAAAAACAGAAAAATACCAATTACACACTTAATTCAGATGAAAAGTCATTAATGGCGCGAGTTAGTGGAATTGGTAAACCGCAACATCAACTTAATTGGCCTGTTATTGGCAGTATAGCTCATCGATTTGGTGAATCTTTGCAAGGGGAACTGCACTGGAAAGGCATGGTTATTAATGCAAAAGATGGAACCCAAGTCAGAGCGATTACTGATGGACGAGTGATCCTTGCTAGTTGGTTACAAGGTTATGGTTTTGTGGTGGCTCTTGAACATGGTAAAGGTGATATGAGTTTGTATGGTTATAATCAACGGTTACTGGTTGATGTCGGTGATAAAGTCCAAAGTGGTCAAGCTATTGCTTTGGTTGGTGCTAGCGGTGGACAAAATACACCAGGATTATATTTTGAAATCCGTCGTGATGGTAAAGCACTTGATCCCAAAGGGTGGTTAAAATGATTAATTTTCGTTTTATTTTTACTCTCATCATGACTTTATTTCTGTTAAATATCCAAAGTGTATGGGCGGCAAAGTTGGTATTAGTTATTGATGATTTTGGTTACCGTCAACGCAATGAAGAACAAATTATTTTGTTGTCACCAAATATAACAGTTGCTGTATTACCTAATTCTCCAAATGCAAAACATATTGCAACCTTAGCTCATAATCATGGTAATGATGTCATCATTCATCTACCAATGGCACCAATGGGTAAACAACCATTAGAGAAAGATACGTTGTTTCCATATATGAATGAAATTGAAGTTCAAAGGATTGTAACTAATGCTGTTGAACGTGTTCCTTATGCGATTGGTATTAATAATCATATGGGAAGTTTAATGACATCTAATCTAAATGGTATGCAACACGTTATGAAAGCCCTTAGCCGTTATTCAATGTTTTTTTTAGATAGTAAAACTATTGGTAAAACTAAAGTTAAACAAGCTGCTAATGAGTATAACATCCCAGTTATTGGTCGAGATGTTTTTTTGGATGATGAACAAAAAGAGAATAGTATCGCTCATCAGTTTGATGTGGCTGTAGCCATTGCACGTAAGAATGGATATGCGATTGCTATAGGTCACCCTCATCCGCAAACAGTAAATGTTTTAAGAAGCAAGTTAGCTAATTTACCCATAGATGTTGAATTAACAAAACTTGGCCAATTAATTACTCCGTTGCCTTCAATGAAACAACCAAAAAAAGTTACTTTAAACGATATTGTTGAAAAATATAAAAAGTTAATTAACGATATGTATCTTTTTTATAATTTAGAAAAAAAATAATTATTTCTTTTTTAAAGTTCGATGGCGAGTTTGTACTTGTTTATTGCGGGTTCGGAATAATTCTGCTAATTGTTCTGCAATAAAAACAGAACGATGTTGTCCACCAGTACAACCAATAGCAATAGTTAAATAACTACGGTTATTTTTTTCTAGCATTGGGAACCATTGTTGTAAATAATATGCGGTTTGATAAATAAAATTATTTACTTCCGGTTGTTGTGAAAGAAAGTCTTTCACAGCTTGATCTAATCCTGTTAAAGGTCGCAAATTTGCATCCCAATGAGGATTTGGTAAAAACCGTACATCAAATACAAAATCTGCATCAACAGGTAAGCCATGCTTAAAGCCAAAAGATTCAAAAATAATAGTTAATTCGCGTTCTTTTTTACCTAAAATGCGGGTCCTTAAAATATCTGATAGTTCGTGAATAGAAAGATTATCAGTATTGATAACTAAATCAGCGTGTGATTTAAGTGATTCTAAATACTTTCCTTCGAGTTCGATAGCTTCTTCTAAAGAAAAGTGTTGGTCGGATAATGGATGAGTTCTTCTTGTTTCACTATAACGGCGAATCAAGGTATTGCGGCTACAATCTAAAAAAATCATTTCAGGGAAAATAGATTCAGGTAACCGTTGGATAATATCTTGATTAAAATTGAATTTTTCTGGTAAATTTCGAATATCAATACTTACCGCAACAGGAGTATTATTGTTTTCTAATGCATCTGCTAATTGTGGTAATAAAACTACCGGGATATTATCAACACAGTAAAATCCCATATCTTCTAGTGCTCGCAGTGCAATTGATTTACCAGAGCCAGAACGACCACTTACTATCATTAGAATCACAGCATCAACTCCAATATAATTGATTGATTAAGTATATACTTTTTATTTCTAAATATACAATTGTAAGTAGACAGATTGTTACTTTTTCATTAACACTAAATTAAAATTCGGTTTTGATTTTATTTATTAACTGTTTAAGGGCCTGACCTCTATGTGAGATTTGGCTTTTGTGTTCTTTAGTTAATTCTGCAGCGCTACAACCTAGTTCAGGAATATAAAAAAGGGGATCATAACCAAAACCACCTTGACCACGTTCTTCTTTTAAAATCATACCATGCCATTTCCCTAAACAAATAATAGGGGTAGGATCTTTTTCATGACGCATAAAAGCTAAAGCACAGTAAAAATAAGCTGTGCGTTTTTCTTTAGGTGTATTAGCTAATGCTTGCAGTAATTTTTTATTGTTGTTTTTATCGTTACCATGTTCACCAGCATAACGAGCTGAATAAATCCCTGGCTCGCCACCTAGTTCATTAACCACTAAACCTGAGTCATCAGCAATTGTTGGTAATTTGGTTAACTTGGCTGTATGTCTAGCTTTTAATATAGCATTTTCGACAAATGTTAAGCCAGTTTCATCAGCATCAGGTACATTAAATTCACTTTGCGCTATAATATTAAAGCCTGCATCAGCAAGTAATTTTTGCAATTCATTCACTTTACCTTGATTATTGGTTGCTAAAACTATTTTTTGCATTTTGACTTCCTTAACATAATTACTTTTTTTACTGATTAATTCTTCAGTTTAAATTGGTTTAAAAATCAGGATTACAGCTAAATGTTATACTTTCTCCCGTTTTAGGGTGATTAAAAGTAAGAAGCTGCGCATGTAATAACAATCTTTTTGACATTGAAAAGGCTTCAGGAGTTGCATAAAATTTATCACCTAGAATTGGATGACCAATCGCTTGCATATGAACGCGTAATTGGTGAGATCTTCCAGTAAACGGTAATAATTTTACTCTTGTGGTATTATCTGGATTTCGGGAAATAACTTGATATTCTGTTAATGCATGTTTACCCTTTTCCATGTCAACCATTTGTCTAGGGCGATTGGGCCAATCACATATTAGGGGTAATTCAATTGTTCCTGAGTCATTTTTTAAGTGTCCAAACACTACGGCTATATATTGTTTTTTAGGTATTCTTTCTCTAAATTGTTTTTTTATTTCCCGATCAGCTAATTTTGATAGTGCGGCAATCATAATTCCACTTGTTGCCATATCTAATCGATGTACTGATTCAACATAACTATATTTTTGTTGTAACCGGTAAATAATACTATCAATAAATTGAGGTTTATTACCTGAAACAGATAAGATCCCCGGTTGTTTATTGACCACAACAATATGATCATCTTGATATAAAATAGAAAGCCAAGGATTAATTGGCGGATGGTATTCTAAAAGCATTTGCGTGTGACAATTTGTAGACTAAAATTGCCGCACATTTTAACAAAATAAATAGAAAGTGTCAGTTACGCAAAACTGTTATTTTCCCCAAATTGATTTTTTATTAGAAGAAAATAATTGCGAAATAAGAACAATTAAACCGACAATAAGATAACAAGCAAAAATAATAATCATCCATTGCGACATCTCAATGGTAAGGAATGACCAAAGTTTTTCGGCACAAGAACCATATGCATTGAATATACTAGGAAACCATTCATTTAATGATAACCAAGATGGAAATTGTACATTAACTGAACAGGTATCACCTAGATTGGGAGCAAATTGTAATTGCGCTTGAAATGTAGCTAAGTTAAAACCTTTAAATGCACTAAATAACCATATTAAAATTGCAATTACCCGAAAGATGGCATTGTGCGGTGTGATAAGACCAATAACACTGGCAAATAAAATCCCCAAAAGAGCGCAACGCTGATAAATACAAAGTGTACAAGGAGCAAGCCCTAATCCATGCTGAAAATATAATGCTGTGATTTCAAAAATAGTGACAGAAAGAAACAGTAAAAACCAAGCAATTCTTCCTTGTGAGTATTGATTCAGCAGTGATAACATACTATTTTATTCCTCCATATTCCGTTATAATTGTGTTGCTATTTTTATTCTAAAGGTAAGTGTAGTTTATTTTAGAATAATGTAAATGACTTTTATTTATGACGGTGGATTAATCATCTCTTATGGACTCTTACGCGCCAAACACAAAATTGCAGGTTTCATTTATTACTATTTCTGAAGATAATGCGACTCAAAGAATAGATAATTTTTTGATCACATATCTAAAAGGTGTACCTAAGAGTATGATCTATAGGATCTTACGTAAAGGTGAAGTAAGAGTTAATAAAAAGAGAATTAAACCTGAATACAAATTAGAGGTGGGTGATGAAGTTCGTATTCCACCTATTCGTAGAGCAGAAAGGTCATCACCTGCAATCTCAACCAAACTTAACAAAGTAGCAGAACTGGAAAACTCAATTATTTATGAAGATGATGTGATTCTAGCAGTTAATAAGCCTTCAGGCATTGCAGTGCATGGCGGGAGCGGGCTTAGTTTTGGAGTGATTGAGGGTTTACGAGCCCTAAGACCAGAGGCAAAATTTTTAGAGTTAGTACATCGAATTGATCGTGAAACATCGGGCATTTTATTAATTGCTAAAAAACGATCCGCGCTTAAATCTTTACACGAGCAACTTCGACTTAAGCAAATGCAAAAAAATTATCTGGCACTAGTGAAAGGTAATTGGCCTTCCGAGTGTAAAGTGGTACAAGCGCCACTACTAAAAAATATTTTGAAAAGTGGTGAACGAGTAGTTAAAGTTGATAAAGACGGTAAACCTTCAGAAACCCGCTTTAAAGTTGAAGAACGTTTTAATTTTGCCACTCTTATTAAAGCTAGCCCAGTTACGGGACGAACCCATCAAATTAGAGTGCATACTCAATATGTTAATCATCCAATTGCTTTTGATAATCGTTATGGTGATAGTCAATTTGATGCAATTTTAATAAATACTAAACTTAATCGGTTATTTTTACATGCTTCTAATGTAAAATTTATTCATCCTAAAACTATGCAAGAAATGCAATTGTCTGCACCAATGGATAAAATTTTACAAACTTGTTTAGCTGAAATTAGAAATAGTAAATTTCAACCTACAGAATTTTAAATAAAAAAGGTAGTTTAACAGAATGAAAGATCTTAATTTATATTTAATTAGACATGGACAAACTGAATGGAATATTAAAGATCAGATGCAAGGATCACAGAATTCCCCGCTAACACCCGTGGGCATTTTAGGAGCTCAAATTACCGGAAAACATTTACAAAATATTCCATTTATGCAAGCATATTCAAGTACCCAGCAGCGTGCGATGGAGACTAGAGATTATATTGTTAATGAAAATAATATGGCGATCCCTACTTTTGAACTTGCAGATTTGTGTGAAATGGACTTTGGTATATGGGAGGGTAAACATGTACCATTACTCAAGCAAGAAGTTCCTCAATTTATGACTTATTTAACTGATCCGGCTAATTTTGATGCTTCCGTGAATCAAGGTGAAAATTATTTAGATGTCCTTGCTCGCATGCAACGAGCTTTAGATACAATTATTCAAAATGCTCCGCAAGATAAAGGTAATATTTTGGTGGTTTCGCATGGTACGGTATTACGCCTTTTGCTGTGTGTATTAAATGGAGGTGATTGGCGCTTACATCGCAATCAAGAGTACTTTCCTCGTACTTTGAATACCAGCATTAGTGTGGTTCATTATCAGCAGAACAAGGATCAATCTGCAGGCGAATACACTGTTAAGTCTTACAATAACGTGGATCATTTAACTAACGAATAAATTGCATGTTAATTACTCTTATCTCGGCTTGTGTATCTCTACACCTGCCTAAGTATAAATAGTAATGATTATTCATCGTTTATATGCTGCATAACGTTTTTGTAGCTGTTGTAATTGGCTGATTCTAGCATCGATTTTCGATACCATAGCTTGGTTACCTTGAGTTTGATTTTTAGCATTTTGTAACAATTGGATAGATTGTTGGAATTGGCCTTGCAAAGCAATTAACTCAGCACGAGCAGACATTTCTTGTGCTCTGGAGCGTAGTCCACCGTATGCAGTAATAAGTATATCCCAACCATTCATATCATCATTATGATCATAAGTATAACGATGCAATAAACTAACTGCTTGTTGATAATTTTTGTTTTTTACATAAGCGTTTGCTAAATTTAATTGTAGTGCTGAACTATCAGGTGCTTTTTTCAAAGCAGTCTGTAAACGACTAATTGCATCACTATTGTTGTTCATCCCCAAATCAATATCAGTCATTAAATCTATGTACCAAAGATTATTGGGATCATTATCTAATAATGATTGTAATTGTTGTTTGGCTTTTTGATAGTTACCACTACGATAGTCTGCTAGTGCACCACAATAAATAATAGCAACTTTACTCTGTTCATTATTCAATTTTTTATAGTCTTCAACTAATAATTTCCCTGTATTTTTGTTTCTACTCAACAAAACTGCCAGCCGGGCTTTAGCTAAATAATAGTTAAGTGAAGAAGTAACACTTTGTTTACTATACTGCATTGACCGATTACGAATATCAGTTAAACGGCTATTTGGTAAAGGGTGAGTAAGTAAAATTTCGGGAGGTTTGCTTGTAAAACGAGTTTGATCTGCTAATTTCTGTAAAAATTCTGATGATGCATAAGGATCAAATCCAGCTTTAGCCAACGTACGTAAACCAACTCTATCTGCTTCTTGTTCATTGCTTTGAGTAAAACTAATCATACTTTGTGCTGACCCCGCCATAGTACTAGTCATCGCTGCCATCCCAGCTTCGGGGTTTGCAAGTGTGAGTAAAATAGAACCTAAAGTTGCCCCCCAAACATAAGGACTATTGCGATTTTGAGCTTCCATTGCACGTGCTAAATGTCGTTGGGTAACATGGCCAATTTCGTGAGCCATTACAGAAGCTAATTGGCTTTCATTATCCGTATCTAAAATAAGTTTGGAATGGATAACTACGTTCCCACCAAAAAAAGCAAACGCATTAAGTACATCACTTTGCATAATATAGAAGTGAAAAGGTGTTTGTACGGATTCTGATTTGGTAACTAATTTTTTACCTAAATCATTAATGTATTGATTTAATACAGGATCATTAATGATTGGAGCATCAGCCCGCAACATCCGCATATAATAATCACCCATCTCCATCTCTTGCCCAATACTTAATGTTGCGGCGGCGGCAGTTCCAATATCAGGAAGAGTTATATTATCTGCATTAGCCATAAAAGAACTATGCAATATTGATGTAGATAATATAAGCGCAATTACTTTTTTTAACATTAATTCATCCAATTGAAATTAAATCTAAGTGTATTTATTTTAGCCGAAAAATAATACAATATCACTTTGAATTTATAATCATATTAATCAAAATACTAAAAGTAATAAATAGCTATATTCCTAGTAAAGTGCACTTTAAATTATATGCTAAATTAGCAAGTGTGGACTATTGAAATACCGCCTCACGAATTTTTTCAATATCTGCATTTTCAATATATTTGACAATATTGGGGTAAATATTGAAATGATGACCAAATTCTGGTTGCATTAACTCATTAATAGCTTCAGATTTTTTCCATTTTTGAAAAACTAAGCGATACATAGCTACAATAACACCTGTACGATCGCTACCGTGCCAGCAATGAATTAATATTGGTTTGGGTGATTTATTAATAACTTTGAGTATTTCTATAATTTTTTCGTCAGTAATTTTCCCTGCTCGCAATTTAATCCAGACCTCTGCAATTCCAGTATTGGTTATTTCATCTCGATCACTATGCCATAAACGTAGATTAATAACAGTTTTAAATCCTAAACCTGCGAGATATTGCATCTCTTTGGATGAAGGTTGTTCCGAGCGGTATATGTCTTTCGATATTTTATAAAAATTATCAGGTAACTTACTAGAATTAATTTGAGATCGACAACCAGTCATTATTAGCAATAAATAACATAAGACTAGATAGCTAACTATTTTAGTCATACAATTAGGATGATGAAACAATGATTGTTTTAAGTAGAGTCTCATTATTGCTAATTACTAAATTTTAGGTATTTAAACAAGATTACAGCGATTTTTAATAAATGCAATAATACTATCGCTTTTTACCATTTCTTTATTTGTACCTGCACGGTGTTTATATTCAACTTCTCCATTATCAAGATTACGCTCACCAATTACAATGGTATGAGGAATACCAATCAGTTCAGCATCAGCAAACATTACACCTGGACGTTCTTTACGATCATCAAATAACACCTCAATTCCTGCCGCTTGTAAGTCAGCATAGATTTTTTCTGCGGTTGCTTGTACTTTTTCAGATTTATGCATGTTCATTGGGATTATTACTACACTAAATGGTGCAATAGCTTCTGGCCAGATAATACCTCTATCATCGTGGCATTGTTCTATTGCGGCCGCTACAATTCTGCTAACGCCAATACCGTAACATCCCATAATCATTACATGATTTTGTCCATCTTCACCTTGAACAGTTGCTTTCATTGCTTCAGAGTATTTTGTGCCAAGTTGGAAAATATGACCAACTTCAATGCCCCGTTTAATCTGTAAAGTGCCTTTACCATCAGGACTAATATCACCTTCAACGACATTTCGAATATCTTCAATGCGTGGTAAGGTTATATCTCGTTGCCAATTAATATTAAAATAGTGTTTGTGATCAATATTAGCACCAGCACTAAAGTCACTCATTATTGCCACATCCCGATCGATAATAATGGGCATGTTTAAATTGATTGGGCCTAATGAACCAGGGCCTGCGTTAATTAATGAGCGAATTTCTTCCTCAGTTGCGAATTCAAGGGGTGAGGCAACAATATCAATTTTTTCGGCTTTAATTTCATTCAAAGTGTGATCGCCACGCACTAATAAAGCAATTAATCGATGTCCACTTTCTTTACTTGCCTTAACTATTAGAGTTTTAACAGTTTTCTCAATTGGTATATTGAATTGTTCCACTAATTCATCAATGGTTTTAGCATTTGGTGTGTCGATTAATTGTAGATCTTTAGTTGGTTGTAAACGCTCTTTAATCGGTGCTAATGCTTGAGCCATTTCGATATTAGCTGCGTAGTCGGATTCAGTTGAAAAAACAATATCATCCTCACCACTATCAGCTAATACCTGAAATTCATGCGACCAATTTCCCCCAATCGATCCGGTATCAGCTCGTACAGCTCTAAAGTTTAAGCCAGTACGGGTAAAAATTGCACTATAGGCTTTATACATATCATCATAAGTTTCTTGTAATGATTCTTGTGAAGTATGAAATGAATATGCATCTTTCATAATGAATTCACGAGAACGCATCACACCAAAACGCGGGCGGACTTCATCACGGAATTTAGTTTGAATTTGATAAATATTAAGTGGTAATTGTTTATAAGAACTGACTTCATTACGGAGCAGATCAGTGATAACTTCTTCGTGAGTTGGGCCTAGGACAAAATCACGATCACCGCGATCTTTTATTCGTAGTAATTCAGGCCCATATTGTTCCCAACGACCGCTTTCTTGCCAAATATCAGCGGGTTGTACAACTGGCATTAAGACTTCGATTGCGCCCGCTTTATTCATTTCTTCACGAACAATATTTTCAACTTTTTTTAGTACTCGATAACCAGTGGGGAGCCAAGTATACAAGCCAGCTGCAACCTTGCGGATCATTCCTGCTCGTAACATTAATTGGTGGCTAATAACTTCAGCATCGGCTGGAGTTTCTTTTAAAGTAGAAAGAAGATATTTACTGGTTCGCATGAATTTATCCCAAAAAAATAATTAAGTTATTAATATAATAAAAACGTTGGTTAGTTTAGCAGTACCAAGCACAACACTAAAGTAATTTTTAAGTTTAAATAAATAGTAAAATAATCAACTATGGAAGAATGTTTACTTTTCAAATCATTTACACATTATTTATGAAATATAATTTATTTCATAAATATAGAACTGCTTTAAAAAATCACTACTAACTTAGTTAGTCTATTTAATAACATTTTACACTGTGATCTATTAATTTTTATTTACTAATTAAGAACTATTGTTAGTTAAATTATTCAATTGTTATTAATAGTTTTATATTTCATAGGTTATATGCATCAAAAATGATACTTTAATAATTTTAAAATTAATTGGTATCAAAACAGATATTATTTATCTAATTGATTATATTGATGTTTTTGTTATTTATGTGACGGAGATCACGTTAGTAAGGTTTTTAAATTGATATCATATGCATATGTTATTTCATAGGGAGAAATTTAATATGGGCAATGTTATATCTAATGAGGATATTAAAACGACACAAAAGGAATCAAAATTACCAAAATGGCGTAAAAGTGATACTTTATGGATGCTTAGTCTTTATGGGACTGCTATTGGAGCAGGAGTACTTTTTCTGCCAATTAATGCGGGAGTAGGTGGATTAATACCCTTAGTCGTGATGCTAATCCTTGCCTTTCCAATGACTTTTTTTGCTCATCAAGCTTTATGTCGGTTTGTGTTATCAGGTAAAAGTCGTGATGGGGATATTACGGTTGTTGTAGAAGAAGCTTTTGGTCGTACAGCTGGAAATTGGATAACAGTACTTTACTTTTTTGCTATTTATCCTATTTTGTTAGTATATAGTGTAGGTATAACTAATACTGTAGATAGTTTTATGACTCATCAGCTAGGTATGGTTGCACCACCAAGAGCCTTACTATCATTTATTTTGGTTGCTTTTTTGATGTTAATAGTTCACTTTGGTGAAGAATTGATTGTTAAAGTTATGTCAATTTTAGTATTTCCATTTATCACTGTGTTAATGATTTTGGCATTATTCTTAATTCCTGAATGGAATGGTGAAATTTTTACAAACTTCTCATTTAGTAATAGTAGTAGTGAAGGTGGGCGGAGCATTTTAATGACACTTTGGCTAGTTATACCTGTAATGGTATTTGCATTTAACCACTCACCAATTATCTCGTCCTTAGCAGTAGCAAAACGTAAAGAATATGGTGAAAATTTTGCAGAAGCAAAATGTACTAAAATTATTGCCGCAAGTAATATAATGATGGTTGTGACTGTAATGTTTTTTGTTTTTAGTTGTGCACTTTGCTTAACTCCGGCAGAACTTCTTGAAGCTAAAGCACAAAATATTTCTACATTATCATATTTGGCTAATCGATTTAATTCACCAGTAATTGAATATATTGGCCCACCAATTGCCTTTATTGCAATGGCAAAATCGTTTTTAGGTCATTATTTGGGTGGTAAAGAAGGTTTTAATGGTATTGTTAATAAAGCATTACGTAGCCGTGGCAAAATAATTTCGCAGAAGAAGCTTGATAAAATTGCTATCTTATTCATGTTTGTCACCGCATGGGGAATTGCAACACTTAATCCGAGTATTTTAGGGCTAATTGAGTCTCTAGGAGGTCCAATCCTTGCGGTAATATTGTTCTTAATGCCAATGTATGCGATTCATAAATTACCAGCATTAGCAAAATATCGCGGTAAACTAAGTAATGTCTTTATTGTTATCATGGGACTTATAGCAATATCAGCGGCTATTTATAACTTAATTTAAAATTACTTTAAATTCATTATTATTCAATATATAACACCGTCGGCTTTTGTCGACGGGAAAAAGTTAGCAGGTATACAACTTGTCAACAAAAAATAACTACTAATAACATATAAAATAAGTTGTATAACTATGGTTAGTAGAAATCTAACCATATTGATGATTGTCATCTAACTAATAGCAATATTAAATTTATATAGATTTAAATCATCTGTTATTAATTAACAGTGGTGCAGCAAAAGGGAAAAAATATGAGCTCGGTATTTGAAATATTCAAAATTGGTATTGGACCTTCAAGTTCACATACTGTTGGACCAATGAGGGCTGGCAAAGCATTTATAGATCAACTAATCAGCGAAGATAAAATGTCGTCGGTTACTAAAATCGTTGCTGATGTTTATGGTTCTCTATCATTAACTGGTAAAGGTCATCAAACAGATATTGCTATAATTATGGGATTAGCTGGAGAAAAACCTGATACCGTTAATATTGATAATATTCCTACATTCATCGAAAAAATTAGCCAAACTCATCGTTTACCTATTTACAACAACCGTTATGAGATCGACTTTCCACTTACAACGAGTATGGTTTTTCACTCAAAATTTTTACCACTACATGAAAACGGTATGACTCTTAGTGCATATGAAGGTGAAACTTTGCTATTGCAAAAAACTTATTACTCTGTAGGCGGTGGTAAAATTGTTGAAGAAGAACAATTTGGTCAACAGGAGCAAAGTGCTGTAAAACTTCCTTATCCATTTTCTTCAGCCGCTCAGTTATTGCAATATTGTGAGGATAACTCGCTATCAATCTCTAGTATTATGATGAAAAATGAGCTACAGTTGCACACGTATGAAGAGATTGAAGATTATTTTTCTCGCGTAGGGCAAACTATTTTAGAAGGCATAAAACGGGGTATGAATACGGAAGGATTATTGCCTGGTCCGCTTAAAGTTCCCCGTCGTGCATTTTCATTATATCGACAATTATCCACTACTAAAGATAAAATAATTAGCGACCCCATGATAATTATTGACTGGGTAAATATGTTTGCATTAGCAGTTAGTGAAGAGAATGCTGCCGGTGGTCGGGTTGTTACTGCTCCAACTAATGGTGCATGTGGTATTATACCTGCCGTACTAGCTTATTATAATAAGTTTATTAACCCGGTTACTCCGGATATTTATATTCGATTCTTTTTAACATGTGGAGCAATTGGGCAACTTTATCAAATGAATGCTTCAATTTCTGGTGCAGAAGTTGGCTGTCAAGGTGAAGTTGGTGTAGCGTGTTCTATGGCAGCAGCAGGTTTAGCAGAGCTTTTGGGTGGAAACCCTCAGCAGGTTTGTATGGCAGCAGAAATAGCTATGGAACATAACTTAGGTTTGACTTGTGATCCAGTTGCTGGGCAGGTACAAGTACCATGTATTGAGCGTAATGCAATAGCAGCAGTTAAATCAATTAATGCAACACGAATGGCTTTAAGACGAACTACAGCGGCAAAAGTATCTTTAGACAAGGTTATTGAAACCATGTATGAAACCGGTAAAGATATGAACGCAAAATATCGTGAAACATCACGTGGTGGGTTAGCAATTACGGTTCATTGTAGTTAAGATTTATTAATTATTTTAACTTCGCCGATCGTATTATCGGCGAAAGCTCGAATTAGATTTAATATTTCCATCGCATAGTATTGACATTAGAACGCAAAAAGTCATTCTCTGCTATTACATCTACTTTTTCTGGTTTGACTTGTCGTCGTCTTCTTTTGCGTTTAGGTAATTCAGCTGATGTTTTATGAATAACCTCATTATAGGCTAGTAAATTATTAAGTTGATCAAGTTCACCTAATCCGCGGAGAACGGAAATCAATGTTTGTAAGGTAATAGATTCACCTAATTCAATACGTTTTATTGTGGCTATACCAATTTCTGATTTTTTTGCGAGTTCTACTTGTGATAAATTTTTTTCAATTCTTGCCATTTTTATTCTACGGCATAACATAGCAACTATGTCAGAAGTTTCATTCATTAAATATCCTCATTTTGTAAACTGGGATTTAGGTATACTTTTTTATTCTAAACAGATAATATATTAGTTAAACTCGTAATTATGTCACTAGCTAATAAACTGTATTTATTTAACTTTTTGGCTGTTACATCACCTGCTAAGCCATGCAAGTAAACACTTACTGGGGTAGACTGTATAGGGGACAAATGTTGTGCCATAAGTCCTGCCATAATACCTGTTAGTACATCTCCAGTTCCACCTGTAGCCATACCATTGTTCCCTGATTGATTAATATATGTTTTCTTATATGGTGTCGCTACAATAGTTCTAGCATCTTTCATTACACAAATCACTTCGAATTGTTCTGCAAATGCTTGGGCATTTTCTATTAGATTTTCAGCAATATCTGTAATGGCTTTATTGGTTAATCTTGCCATTTCGCCTAAATGGGGCGTCACAATCACAGTAGATTCGGTTTGAGTTAGTAATTTTAAATCTTGCGCAAGAGTATTAAGTCCATCGGCATCAATAATTACTGGAATTTTCGCTTGTTTCAGGACTGTTGATAGTATCTTATGGGTATTATCAGATACTCCCATACCAGGGCCAATCACTATAACTGATGCCCAATTAATAACTTCGTCAAGTTGAGCTTTATCGATTTGATTAGTAATATAAGGTGTTAATAAGGCTTCGGGTAATTGATTAAGTAAAATATTACGATTACATTCTGGTGTGTAAATGCGCACTAACCCAGCTCCAGTTCGGTAAGCTGCTTTAGCTGCAAGGAAAGCTGCGCCACTGATATTTTCTGACCCTGCAATAACCAACACTTTTCCAAAACTACCTTTATTAGAATAATTATTTCTATTAGGTAATAGATTAATTAATTTATCATCGGTATATGTATAACAGTTAGGAAGTTCATCAGCATATATTCCTATGTCAGCAATATGCACATATCCAGCAAAATCAGTACCAGGATAAAGTACTAATCCTATTTTTTTATAAGCAAAAGTTACAGTTTGTTTAGCTTTAACTGCTATTCCAAGTATTTTCCCTGTGTCGGCAGAAATACCAGAAGGAACATCAATTGACAAAACGTCTACTTCGCTTTGATTAATTAATTGAATAATGTGATAAAAATCACCACTAATAGCACGCTCTAAGCCAATGCCAAATATAGCATCAATAATAGTGGTATAGTCAGTGAAAGAGTCTGATAATGAAGTAGTTATTGGTACCTCATAATGTTGAGCAATTTTTATTTGTTGTATGGTTTCCGGAGAGCAGTGATCGGGATTACCAACAAAATAAATTGTAACATCAATTTGCTTTAGTTTAAGTAACCGAGCGACAGCAACACCATCGCCGCCATTATTACCATAACCGCAAACTACGGCTACTTTGCGCAAATTAAATTGACCAGTATTAAGCTGTTCAATTACTGCTAAAGCAGCTCGTTCCATTAAAACAAGGGATGGTATACCTACCTTTTGTGAGGTATAGGTATCGTAATGCTTCATTTCTGACGAGGTAACTAAGTATTGCATTACAACCTCCTTCTTAAAAGGTATGCATTTAGTATTACAAGATCCCGTTTTTCAACTTGTCATTTAGACCATGTCATTAAATAATAGGATCTTCCTCTTGCAATTTGAGTTGCTGTTTTTCTAGGCTTTCTAAAAGCCTTTTATGAATACCACCAAAACCACCATTACTCATAATTAAAATTGCATCAGTAGGTCGAGATGCTTTCGTAATCATTTCAACTAATAAATCAATATCCCCAGACCAATAAGCTGGTTGAATACAAGCATCAACAACATCAGCAACTAACCAAGGTAATTGTTCTGGTTGGAAAATAAAAACTTCATCAGCGCGGCCAAGTGACGGGGCCAATTCATCTTTTGATATACCTAATTTCATAGTGTTTGAACGAGGTTCAAGTACAGCTAAAATGCGGCGATTAGCACCAATTTTGCTACGAAGAGCTTCTAATGTTGCTAAAATTGCAGTTGGATGATGAGCAAAGTCATCATAAATTTCAATATTATTTACTTCGCCATAAAGTTCTAAGCGTCGTTTAGCATTAACAAATGAACCAAGCGCTAAACAAGCATCAGCGGGTTGAATTCCAACATTATGTGCTGCGGCTATTGCCATTAAGGCATTATGCATATTATGTTCACCAACCAAAGAATATTGGACTTCACCAACTTTTTTATTATTTAAAAATACTGCGAAGTGGCTGGCATCATTATTGATTCGTTGGGCTTGCCAACCAATTTCAGATTCGGTAAATGTTTGTTCACTCCAACAACCTTTAGCTAACACTTGTTTTAAATTTACATCTTCATGGGGTGAAATAATTAAGCCTTTACTCGGTACTAAGCGTACTAGATGATGAAATTGTTTTTGAATTGAACTAAGATCATCAAAAATATCAGCATGATCAAATTCTAGATTATTCATTACTAACGTTTTCGGGCAGTAATGCATAAATTTGGAGCGCTTATCAAAGAATGAACAATCATATTCATCGGCTTCAATAACAAAAAAATTACCATCGCCTAAACGAGCAGAAACATCAAAATTACCAGGTACACCACCAATAACGAAGCCCTGCTTATATGATTGTTGTTCAAGAATCCAATTTATCATGCCTGCAGTGGTTGTTTTACCATGGGTACCGGCAACAGCAATTACCCAACGATCCCGTAAAACATTATCATGAAGCCATTGAGGGGCAGAAATATAAGGAATGTTATTATCAAGAATATATTCAATACAAGGATTACCTCTTGATAAAGCATTACCAATAATTACTAAATCAGGAGTTGGTGTTAGTTGTGAGGGATCATAACCTTCAATGATATCTACTTTTTCTTTTTGTAATAAAGTACTCATTGGCGGATAAACATTTTTATCTGATCCAGTTACCTTGTGACCTAGCGAACGGGCTATTAATGCGATTCCTGCCATAAATGTGCCACAGATCCCTAGAATATGAATATGCATTTTTAGTCCTTAATTTGGTGTAAATATCTATAATAAATAATATTTTTTAATAGTTTTATACAAATCTACAGTTAGGTGTAATTGGTAGATTTTTGATAATTATAATTGATTTTCATTGCTTATGCGATAGGCCATAAATACCTAATCAGTAATTTAGTAGCTTCATTACCTCGAAATTCATTTACTTCTAAATGATAAACGATTTTTATATTTTTTATTGATTGATCAGGCCATTCAGAAAGGTCGACATTGAAATATACTCCTTCAATTAAAGGCCCACCATTTTTAGGTTCTAAGATTAAACTGAGATGTTTTTCGGAAAATAATCGTTGTTGATGGATAATAAATTCTCCATCAAATATAGGTTCAGGAAATCCTTCTCCCCAAGGGCCTGATTCTTTGAGTTGTTTAGCTAATAAATAAGTAAAATCTTGACTATCTATTTCACCATCTGTTTCAATGATTTGTTGAAGTAAATCAGCACTTAATTGCTTGTTTAACAGTGCTTCAAAGTAGATTTTAAACTCTTCTAAATTTTTTTCACAAATTGTTAGTCCTACAGCCATTGCGTGTCCACCAAAGCTTACTATTAAATCGGGATATTGATTATTTAGCTCTTCTAATAGATCACGTAAATGAATACCAGGAATGGAGCGACCAGAGCCTTTCAAAAAACCATCTTGTGTTGACGCAAACGAAATAACAGGGCGATAGTATTTGTCTTTTAAGCGAGCAGATAAAATACCAATAATACCTTGATGCCATTCAGGATGATAAAATACAAGTATATTTGGGAGTGAGGTCTTTTCTTTCTCGATTTGTTGAATAAATGATAAGGCTGCTTTATGCATGGTATGTTCGATCAATTTACGATCATTATTAAGATTATCGAGATTTGTTGCCATTTCGATTGCCATTTCATAATTCTCACAGAGTAGTAATTCAACCCCCAGTGACATATGATCCATTCGTCCAGCTGCATTTAATCTAGGAGCAATATAAAATGCTAAATCAGTAGATGTAAATGATAAAGGATCTCTTTTTGCTAGTTGGAATAAAGCTTTTATACCTTCACAACAGTAACCTGAGCGGATTCTATTGACTCCTTGATGGACTAATATTCGATTATTATGATCAAGTTTGACAACATCAGCAATGGTGCCTAAAGCAACTAGGTCTAATAAATTGGCAATATTATATTCAGGTAAATTATTATCAATGAACCAATTTTCTTGTCGTAATTTTGCTCGTAAAGCAGACATAAAATAAAAGGCTACACCAACACCAGCTAGGTGTTTAGAGGGAAAAGGACAATTAGGTAAATTAGGATTTATTATGGCATCTGCTGCAGGTAATGTTTCTGGGCACAAATGATGATCAGTAATAATCACTGTTATGTTAGCTTGTTTAGCAAATGCTACAGCTTCTACAGCAGAAATACCATTATCTACTGTAATAATCAGATCAGCTTGTTGTAAAAGAGCTTTTTTTACTACAGCAATACTTAATCCATAACCATCTTTAAATCTATCAGGAATAATATAATCGACCCAATGCCCTCCCATTTTTTTTAACGCTTTGAAGACTAACGCTGTACTGGTAGCACCATCAGTATCGAAATCCCCAACAATCATAATATGTTGTTTATTTTTTATAGCAGAATAAAGAATTTCGACCGCAAGTTCAGTACCATGCAATGTTTCATAATTACATAAATTGCGCGTACTATAATCAAGTTCTTGGGTGGACTTAACTCCGCGTAAAGCATAAATCCGTTGCAACAGTAACGGAATATCTTTAGGAAACTCAGGTAAAGAATCTGGTAGTTTTCGCCGTAATAATTTATCTTTATTCATATTTTAAATGTTAGCTCATTTGCGCTAACATAATTTTAATATTGAGTTTAAATTTCAATTCTAGCGTATTAATTAAATACTATTTAGATGAATTTTTATTTAGAGTATCAATTAATTTATCGACTGGTACATATCCTGAAATAAGTTGACCATTAGGTAAAACAATTGCAGGTGTACCACTAATACCGAGTTGTTTACCAACATTAAATTGTTGTTTTACATAAGGAACCATACTATTTGCTGGTGAAATGGTATTTCCTTTATAGGCATTTTCAAATGCAGCTTTGCGATTAACAGTACTCCATATTGATTGCATATTTTTACCTACTTCACTATCAGCTCCAGCACGAGGGAATGCAAAGTAGTGTACCGAGATGCCTGCGTCTAAATATTGGTTAATATTTTCATGCAATAATTTACAATAATGGCAGGTATAGTCAGTAAAAACAGAAATTACATATTTTTCTTGTTTAGCTTTATAAACAATAGCATCTTTTTCAATAGATTTAATTAATTTGGTATTATCACTATTAGCAATATTATTAGGTTCATCACCTTCTAAATTATAAATAGGTCCTTGCGTTAAATATTTACCATCCTCGGTAACATAAAATAATCCGTCAGGTGTCAGTACTTTTTTGAATCCTTGTACAGGGCTATTAGAGATTTTTATATCTTTAGTCCCATAACCTAATTTTTCTAAGGTATTGGTAATATCTGCATTATTTGCCAATACTGATGTAGAGATTAATGCTAAACCTAAAACTAATTTCTTCATTCAATAATCCTTAATGATAAGAGCGTTATGCTCGAGGATGATGTTTACGATGCAACTGTTTTAACCTTTCTGTGGCAACATGTGTATAAATTTGTGTAGTAGATAAGCTACTATGACCTAATAACATTTGCACCACACGTAAGTCTGCACCATGGTTAAGCAGATGCGTTGCAAAAGCATGGCGTAAAACATGAGGCGAAAGTGCTTCAATATTAATCCCTGTTAGTATGGCATAATATTTTATTCGATGCCAGAATGTCTGTCTTGTCATTTTTTTGCCCAACCTGCTCGGAAAAAGAGCATCAATTGGGCCATTTTTGAGAAGATCATGCCGAGCATATTTAAAAAAATATTCAAGCCAATAAACAGCTTCTTCACCTAATGGTACTAAACGTTCTTTATTACCTTTGCCTATAACTCTTACTACGCCTTGACGTAAACTGATATCACTAATTTCCAAATTAACTAATTCAGAAACGCGTAATCCAGTTGCATATAGCACTTCTAGCATAGCTTTATCTCGGAGTTCAATTGGATCTTCTATATTTGGTGATTCCATTAATGCTCCTACTTGAGATTCTGTCAAATCTTTTGGCAATTTTTTCGGTAACTTAGGTGATGATAATGTTGCAGAGGGATCATCAGTGCGATAATTTTCTTGGTATAAATATTGAAAAAAACGTTTAGTTGCACTTAGTAAACGAGCAGAACTACTGGCTTTGTATCCATCTTTAACTCGTTGCATTAAAAAATTTTGTAAATGCAACGTCTGGCAGCTAAGACAAGTAACTTTTTGGTTTAACAAGAATAGGCATAACGTAAATAGATCTAGTTTATAAGATTCAATGGTATTTTCCGCGAGATTACGTTCTAACCATAATGAATCAAGAAACTGTTCAATCAGCATTTTATCCGCTGGTAATATATTATTTCCTGACATTAAAAAATCATTTCAACCTTCAAATATTTATTTATATTATATACTACTTAATAGTAGTAAGTCGCAGTTTTCTGAGTTATTAACAATGTATGGCTAAGGTATAGTAATTTTTGAAGTATCAAGAGTAATACTTATAACAAGTACATATATCCACACTAAAACGTATACTTTTCCTGAAACATTTTTACAGAAGTAGTATTAAAGAATAGTATAATAACTTATTAATATAATATGTGTTTTCTTATATTATTAACTATATACTATGTTAATAGTTCTTTTTTTAAATGTTTGTTATGTTAAAGCGAAGTATTAATCTATTTATTGCTCTGTTTGCCATTACTGTTATTGGTATCGAAAGTTATATTTATTGGCATGTTCAGCTTCGACCTTGGCAACCTGCCACATCAATTGGGCGATTAATTTTTTATTATAGTTTTTTTACTGTGTTATCGAATTTTATGTTAGCACTCAGTTGTTTTTGGTTAACCTTTAATCCTGGCTGTAATCGATTCAGTTTTAAAGTTATTCGTTTAAATGGTTTAGTTGGCGTGATCATTACGGCACTGGTTTATAACTGGATGTTGCGAGCAATTCATAGACCACCTAATTTAATATTAACTTTCACTAATGAGAGTTTACATGTTGTGCTTCCTGTTTTAGGAATTTTAAGTTGGTTAATTTTGGGGCCGTTTCGTCGTATCAATTTTAAAGTTATCATTGGCTCGTTTTTATCGATACTTGTTTACGGTGTTTATATTTTTGTTCGAGGTTATTACACTAATCAATATCCGTATCCGTTTATAAATGTGACTCGGATTGGTTATCCCAAAGCTTTGTTAGCAGCAAGTATGGTTGTGGTTTTATTTATAGGTTTAACTTTTTTTTTATGGTGTATTGATCGTTTGAGGGAACGAAAATGAAACTATATATTTATGAACATTGTCCTTTTTGCGCAAGAGCTAGAATGATATTTGGTCTTAAAAATATTCTCGTAGAACAACATGTACTGTTAAGTGATGACAATCAATCACCAATTAGTATGATCGGTGAAAAAATGGTACCGATTTTACAAAAAGACGATGGCAGTTTTATGCCAGAAAGTCTAGATATTGTTAGTTATGTTGATAATAATTACGGTGATAAACCTATCTTAACTGGTGTTAGATCATCGAAAATTACAGAATTAATTCAACAGATCCAACAGTATGATTACCGTTTAGAGTGTCCACGTTATATTAAAATGAATTTACTGGAATTTTCTACCCAAAATGCTATTGATGATTTTGTGACAAGTAAAGCGAATAAAATGGATAGCTTTGCTGATTGTTTAGTACAATCCGATACATTGATTTCAGCAGTAAGTAAGCTATTTGATAAACTTGAATTACTTATTATTTCGCCAAATGCTTGTAATGGGACCCTATCTTTAGATGATATCTTGTTATTCCCGACATTACGCAATTTAACTTGTGTTAAAGATCTGGTTTTTCCTAAAAAAATCAAAGCGTACCTTCAACAAATGGCAAAACAAAGTAAAGTTGACCTGTTTTTTGATAGAGCGATATAGTATTGAAATAAGATATGACTTATGGAGTAAGTATAAAGTTCCGCCGACGGGTATCGGCGGAACAGTGGTAGAGAGAAGGGAAAATAGGAGCAAACCCTGTTCTCTCATCATAATTTATAAAAAATTATTTTTATTCAAACAAAAACGTAGTTAATTAATTACTTAGACTTAAATCAAACACTTCGATTTTATTTAGCCCACCATAAATTTCATACCAAGGTGTGGCATATTGTTTTAAGATTTTATTTAGATGCTCAACATTTTCACGTCCAACACTATCTAACCACCTTAATAATCCATCTTTACCGCCTTTAGCATAAGCAGCTACACCCTCAAACCATGTGGCCCTACCTCCTAAAATACCACTAAATTTGGCACCATTGTCTCCAGCAAAAATCAATTCTTCATGGAAGGTTTTGGTAGGTACACCAGCACTTAAATAAATAAAAGGTCTTGTAGCTGCATCACTGGCTTGTTTGAAGTAATCAGCTGCTTGTTTTTGTGAATAAACGACAGCATTATTATTGTCATTAAAACCTTCCACATTTTTAAATAAAACTGGGACTTCAACTTTTAAAATATCGATGTAATATTGATCTTTAGTGAACTCTTTAATGGTTTTAATAACTTTTTGCGGTTTGATTTTGGCAAATTCAGGACTTTTATCATCCGTAATCTCATTATCATAAACAATTGGTTCTACAAAAACAGGAATATCAGCTGCTCTAGCTTCATTACCAAGTCGTTCTAGGAAAGCATGTTTTTTATCTAAAATATCTTGGGGATCATCTGGGTTATAATAGACAAGAACTTTGGCGGCATCGGCTCCTTTTTTTAATAAACGTTGTAATGAGTCTTCTGGCAGGATATCAGGTAATCGACCTGGAGTGCTTGCATCGTATCCAGTTTTTTCATATGACATTATTAAGCCAGCATTGCTATTCTTTTTAGCCATACCTTTAAAGCCGTACTGTTCATCTAATAAAATTGCACTAACATATTTAGTCAATTCTTGTGAAACTAACTCTTTAAACTCATAGACCATATCGACTTTATAACGGTCTTTGCCAACAGCAGATTCCATCATTTTGACCATGGATCCACGCTGATCAATTGCCAAAGCAGCAATCACACCATCTTGATTTGACAATTGTTGCAAACGAGTAAACTTGCCACGAGAAATACGTTTTATAGCCATTTATAGATCTCCAGTTAATATGAAACTAATCTATTGTATTTTTTTTGAGCGGATATTTATTATTCATTTGTGCTAGTTTTAATTTTTAATATTTTTTATAAATCAATATGCATATATAAATTTAACTAATTGTTTTAAAAAATATTAACTAGATTAATTTATTAAATTACAAAATTTAAATTATTATCATAACTGTAATTTTCTTTTAAAAAAGATACAGTTCAGGTATAGTAGTACAAAATAATATACTGTGTGTAAAAAATAATTTACAAGGATAATTATGTTAGGTTCAGCAACAATCACACAAACACGAGGTTTAAATAATCAAGATTATAAAACCTTGGCACTTTCCGCATTAGGTGGAGCATTAGAGTTTTATGATTTCATTATTTTTGTCTTTTTTTCAATTACTATAAGTCATTTATTCTTTCCGGGTACTATGCCATCTTGGCTTAGCCAAGTACAAACCTTTGGTATTTTTGCTGCAGGTTATTTAATCCGCCCATTTGGTGGAATAGTTATGGCACATTTCGGTGATTTATTCGGTCGTAAACGCATGTTTACCTTGAGTATATTACTTATGGCGTTGCCAACCTTATTTATTGGTTGTTTACCAACCTATGCAACTATTGGGATTTTTGCACCTTTATTACTATTGCTTATGCGATTATGCCAAGGTTTAGCTGTCGGTGGTGAAGTGCCAGGGGCTTGGACGTTTGTTGCTGAACATGTACCAAAGAATAAGATTGGTTTGGCTTGTGGAATTTTAACCAGTGGTTTAAGTTTAGGTATTTTATTAGGTTCATTAGTATCAACAGTAATAAATAAAAATATAACACCTCAGCAAATGATTGACTGGGGATGGCGAATCCCATTTATCATTGGTGGTATTTTTGGCTTAATCGCCATGTATTTACGACGATGGTTAAAAGAAACCCCAATTTTCCTAGCGATCCAAAAACGTAAACAACAGGAATTATCTAAAAAATTACCAGTGGTAACAGTTTTAACGCAATATTTACCTCAAACGATCTTATCGATGTTACTTACTTGGGTATTATCTGCGGGAATCATGGTTATCATGCTAATGACCCCGATTTTGTTACAAAAACAGTTTGGTTTTTCTGCCCTTGACGCTTTACAAGGAAATATATTAGCTATTATTGGACTCATCATTAGCTGTACTTTTTATGGCATGATGATGGATAAGTTCGCAATGGGTAAAGTATTGTTTATTGGTTGTATTATTGCCGCTATTACCATTGCTATTTTTTATTTATCTTTAAATAATCCTCATCTTTTACTTATGACTTATTTGTTAGCTGGTCTTGGTGTGGGTATTGTAGGTTCTTTTGCTTACTTTATGGTTAAAGTGTTTCCAACCGAGATCCGTTATAGTGGGGTTTCATTTTCGTTTAATATGGCTTATGCAATTGCAGGTGGATTAACCCCATTACTGATTTCTTTTTTTAGTGATTTTCTGAGTCAAATGGCACCGGCGTTTTATGTCGTTGCATTATTTGTTTTAGGAGCATTAATTGGACTATTTTTGCTAATCAATAATAATAGTGGACGCTATGTTGCAAAAGATATTGCATAAATTACAATGTCATTTAGTTTGAATATTTGAAAAAGAGGAACAAGAATAACTATTTGTTCCTCTTTTAATTGTCGGGGTTAGATTGCATTTAATTTATTTTTTGCCAAGCTTCACTGTTCGTTTTACTGAGGCTTTTACGCTACGTTGTAAACCAGCTGTAAAATCACTATTATTGAGTTCATATAAACCATTTATACCCACGCCTGCAGGAGAATTATTAATATCCAGTAATTCTCGTGGGTGCTTATTACTTAATTGAAGCATAGAAGCTGCACCATGTAAATTTTCAAGCGCTATACGCTTTGCTATATCACGAGGTAATCCAACTAATACACCAGCATCAACTAGAGATTCGTAAAAATAATAAATATAATTAGGTCCAGCAACGGCATAGCCAGTAAAAATATCAAGCAAAGATTCATCGATATGTTCTAATTTACCAAAAGAGTTAAAAAACTTGACTACTAAATCCTGCTTAACAAATAATTGGTCAGATTTATCGGTTGCGACACCGGAATAACCATAGCCAGTATCGGTTAAGGTATTAGGAATTGTTCTAATAACTGGTAAATTGATGGTTAATGTTTGCTTGATTTTAGCAATAGTGATGCCAGCGATAATGGAGATAAGAATGGTTTTTTCATTTTTAGGGTTTAATTGTTGAACAATTTCTGCCCATGTATCTTGAGGACGAACGCCAAGTACAATAATATCTGAATCAATAATCTGTTTAGTTGGAATGACATCGTAGGTAGTTTTTAAATAATCTAAACGTTCTTCAATAATATCATTAACAAAGATATCATTTGGTAAATAGGTGTTATTGTTAATTAATGCTCGAATAATTGCTTCAGACATATGTCCACTGCCAATAAATAAAATTTTACTCATAATCGTTTCCTTTATAGATCACTATGGAATATGGAATTTAACTATTGTATTTTTTTTGAGTGGTTATTTATTGTTCGTTTATACTATTTTTAACCTTATAACACTTTTTTAATAAGTTAATATTTATTATCGATTCAACTAATTGAATTTAAATAAATTAAAAGTGGCACAAATAACTAGATTTGTCGTAATTATTTCAGATAAGCAGAAACAGATATTAATATCTGTTTCTTTAACTCGTCATCAGCTGATTTCAGTTTTTAATTTTATCTATTTGTAAATATTATTAGTTAATTCCTTTCTTTTTGACAAAAAATTTAAGATTTATTATGTGTTTTAATGTAGATTATTAAATAATCATTTATTTTCCTAAAATTGTGAAATTACTCATATTTTTTAAAAGTAATTAGGTTAAAATAAAACTAATTATATTTTGTAATTATTAGGAGAAGAAAATGAAAGCAGCTGTTATTAAACAAGAATGTGATGGACAAGTTGAAATTAAAGATATTCCTGTCAGACCATTAGAAGCGGGAGAAGCTTTAGTGGACGTTGAATATTGTGGCCTTTGTCATACAGATCTTCATGTTGCTGCGGGTGATTTTGGTAAAAAACCAGGACGTGTTATTGGCCATGAAGGGGTAGGTATTGTAACTAAAATTGCTCCGGACGTAAAAAGTCTTAAAGTTGGTGATCGCGTTAGTATTGCATGGTTTCATGCTGGTTGTGGCACTTGTGAGTTTTGTATTTCAGGTAATGAAACCTTTTGCCGTAATGTATTAAATTCTGGTTATAGCGTTGATGGTGGTATGGCAGAACAATGTATTGTTAAGGCTGATTATGCAGTTAAAGTACCAGATGGGCTTGATCCAGCACAAGCAACCAGTGTGACTTGTGCAGGTGTGACTACTTATAAAGGTATTAAAGTAGCAGCTACAAAACCAGGTCAATGGCTAGCTGTATTTGGTATCGGTGGGTTAGGAACACTTGCTGTTGAATATGGCAAAAAAGTATTTAACAACAAAGTGGTCGCCATTAGTAATAGTGATAGCCAATTGGAGTTATGTAAACAATTGGGTGCTGATTTAGTAGTAAATCCTAAAAAAGTGGCAGATGTTGGTGCCTATATTAAAGAACATACTAATGGTGGTGTTCATGGTGCAGTAGTAACTTCTGTGACTAAAACTGGATTCAATCAAGCAATTGATTCCGTGCGTCCATTAGGCCGTGTAGTTGCACTCGGTTTACCGTCTGAAACGATGGATCTTAGTATTCCAAGAACAGTATTAGATGGTATTCAAGTGTTAGGTTCATTAGTTGGTACTCGTGAAGATTTAGCTGAAGCATTCCAATTCAGTGCTGAAGGTAAAGTTGTACCAATCGTTGAAAAAAGACCTCTTGAAGATATTAACGATATGATCGAAGAAATGAAAGCCGGTAAAATTCGCGGTCGTATGGTTGTTGATATGAAAATGAAGAAAAATAAATAGCTATATTTAATTAATATTCATTATATAAAACCAGCCTTGAGCTGGTTTTATAGTTAGGACATCTCATAAAATCAATATCTACTTAATTTATTATGCATTGTTATTAATTAATATCAATGTTGCTTGTATTTTATAAATAAAGCCCTATCATAAGCAGAATTTTCACAAATAAATTATATATATCAAAGAGGTTTTTTAATGTCAGATCACAATTTAGAAAATAAATTGCGGAAAGATCTAGGTATAGTTTCGGCGTTGTCACTGGTTGTTGGAATGGTTTTAGGTGCTGGAGCATTTATGAAACCTCCAGCAGTATTAGAGGTTGCTGGTGATTATAATTACGCGTTGTTAGCTTGGATTATAGGTGGTATTTTTTCAATTTGTGGTGGATTAACACTTTGTGAATTAGGTGTGATGTTTCCAAAAACAGGTGGATTACTGGTTTATCTTGAAAAAATTTATGGTTCTAAAGTTTCCCATCTTTATGGATGGATGATTACAGTGCTGTTCGCTCCTTCTTTAGTTGGCGCATTAGTTGGCTATTTTAGCTCGGTATTTTGTTTATTATTCAATATTGATGATGCTTATAGAATGGCTGTTAGCGCTGGAGTATTAGGTTTTATCACCTGTATTAATGCTATTGGTGTTAAACAAGCCGGTTACCTGCAAACAATTGCTACTGTGTGCAAGCTGATCCCAATATTATTATTGGCTATATTTGGATTATGGAAGGGTAATGGTCAGGTAGCACTATTTAGTGCAAGTGGGCAAGGTATTGAAACATATGCACCTTTTGCAGTAGCCATTTTAGCAACATTATTTGCTTATGATGGTTGGGCACAAGTTGCCTCGGTTGCAGGTGAAATAAATAATCCTGCTAAAGTATTACCCAAAGCGATTATTTTTGGGATTATCTTTTTAGTTATTGTGTATGCATGTATTAATATTGCATTATTTAAAATTTTTCCTGTACAAGAAATGGTCTCTCTTGGTCATGATGCTTCCGCTGTGGCATCACAACGTATGTTTGGGCATTTAGGCGGTAATTTAGTTGCTGTTGGGATTATGGTATCTATTTTAGGTGGTATTAATGGTTATATCATGACTTTATCAAGAACTATATTTAGTATGGGTGAGCGTGGAACGATTATAGGTGCACGTTATTTAAGCACGATTGATGATGATAGCCGTTCGCCAGTTAATGCCATTGTAATTTTAGTTATTTTCTCTTTTCTATATTCAGCTTTGTTAGATGCTGATCGTCTATCTGAAATTTCGATGTTTTCTATTTGGGTATTTTATCTACTGACTTTTATTGGAGTAATTATCGCTCGTAAAAAGTATCCTAATGTTCCAAGATCTTATAAAGTTATTGGTTATCCAATTATTCCAATTATTGCTATTTTAGGTGCTGTTTATGTTATTTATGGCATGCTTGTTTATCAAACTACCAATGGTATCGCCTCAATAATACTCACTTTAATTGGTTTACCAGTATATTATTATTATGATAAGAAGAATAAAGGTGTTGAGATAGCACTAGGCGAAGTGAAAAAGTATAAAATTAAAACTAAATACTCAATTGGTATTGGCGTAATGATCGTTATTGTATTGTTAATGCTATATGGCAACACAATTAGCAAATAAATTACTATTATTATTGCCAACATAAGTTAGCAAGATTGATTACAGTTGAGTAGAAACCAATTTAAAATCAGTTTTTGCCACAGTAAAAAATAATGAGTTATAGTTTTTCAGAGTTATCATTATATTAATTAATAATAAATGGAAATATTGGGAGTAGATGTGTGCTGTAAACAATATAATAGCCAAGACAGCAACCTTGTACATGATATAGTTGCTTATTGGAGCAAACGTGCTGAAGGTTATAGCCAAACCAATCAGGAAGAACTAGCGACTAAAAAACGTACAATATGGCAAAATCTTATTTTATCGCATGCACCTAAAAAAGAAGTTTTAAAAGTATTAGATATAGGTACAGGTCCTGGATTCATAGCTATAACTTTAGCTTTGGCTGGACATGATGTAACCGCGGTTGATGTTACACAAGCAATGTTAGATCAAGCAAAAAAGAATGCTGACAATTATCAGGTAGAAATTAACTTGGTGTTATCTGATGTTCAATCATTACCATTTGTTGATAATTCTTTTGATCTAATAGTACTGCGAAATGTTACTTGGGATTTAGACAAGCCATTAAATGGTTATAAAGAATGGTTTAGAGTATTAAGAAAAGGTGGGCGATTATTAAACTTTGATGCCAATTGGTATTTGTTTTTATATGATCCTTCTCATTACTTAGAGTATCAACGAGATCGTAATAATACTCGTAGCAGAAATGTGGCTGATCATTATTTGTTAACTGATACAATTGAAATGGAACGTATTGCTAAATTATTACCGTTAAGTCAAGAAATAAGACCACAATGGGATGTACAGGTATTGATTGATTTAGGATTTAGTAAAATTTATCTTGAGACGAATATTTCTGAACAAGTTTGGGATCAAACCGAACTTCTTAATTATCATTCAACGCCAATGTTTATGATTAGAGCTGAAAAATAGCAAATAAAATAATATGTTGAAAATAAATGTCTAATATTATTAATATATTAATTCAATTGACAATGTTAGGTTAGTCTAGTTATTATTACTATGCTTATACTTATGGAAGTTGATGAGATCTGGTGGTCTTCACGGTCTTCAAAACCGTTGTCAGCCTATCGGCTGTGGTAGGTTCGATTCCTGCCTCTTCCGCCAAGAAATAATCAACTAGTCTGATTTTTATAAGAAAAGAGTTGAATTAAATATATTAGCTTATAGTATCATTTATTTAACATGAAAACTCTTTGATTACTTCACGTTCATTGTCAACCCTTTTTACCCAACCATCTCGTTCTAAACGATTAAGTAATGGTATAAGTTGTTTTCGGGACAAGCCTGTACATTCGCGGGCGTCAGCAACACTAAATCGTTGTGATAATTTACGATTAGACATAATCTTACAAACTATATTTTGATAAATTTCGCGAGTAAAAAATAGATCATTTTCAGTAGGTACTATGAGTTGTTTTTCAGTTAAACTGCGTAATAAACGTCTTATACCCACAATGGTCGTTTTGGATGCATCATAACCTTGTTCTCCGGATTCAGCAATATCATCAAGTAATTGTTGTTGGTTAGCGGGAATTTTACTATCTTGTAACTGGCTCACAGTAGTTATATTACCGTCAATTTTTTGCCATTGTTTAGCTTGGCAAGCCTCTTCTGCAATTAATTCAATTAGTGCAATTGGGTAACCGGTTATTCGTGCTAATTCTTCCGCTGAAGCCATATGTACTACACTATTTAAGTAATCATCACATTGTTGTTTGAGGCTGTTTTTTGTTTCAGGAGTGATCCACCATGGACCAAAAGTAAGAGTATTTAAGGGCGGAGCTATTCCTTTTTTTTGTTGGCTATAACCATTAACAGCCAGTTGAAGCATAATTTGTGCATTAAGCCTATTAGCACTATTAATAGATAGGTCTGCTAAGATAGACTGTAATTGGTTACGTTTTTTAGTATCTATACTTTGTAACCACACAACACGACCAGCACCAATAATGTGGCTACCACCATGTTGTATCAATAATAATGGCTGACCCCAAAAAGCTGGAATAGCTTCAACTAATTGTAGCCGAGCTAGTTTACCTTCAGCATAAACATAACATTTAGCTAATACATGTGCCGTACCTAAAGCGACTTCAACAATACTTTGTTTTTTGAGAAAGGAACTAAAATTAGGATTTAATTGTACAATCCAATCCGTACTCATAGTAATAGCTTGTGGTTTAGCTACCAAGCAACTACCTTTGGTTACTAATTTTCTATTGAGTTGTTTTAGGCCAATTGCTGTCCTGCTATAAGGTTGAGCACAATTAAGTTGTTGGTGATAACTCTGTAGTGAACGAACTTTTACTGCATGATTTCCTGGAAATAGGGTTAATACATCGCCTACGTTTATTTCTCCACCACGTAACGTACCAGTAACAGTTGTACCAATGCCATTAACTGAAAAAACTCTATCTACATAAAGATGAGCTTGATTATCTAGCTCTTCCCTTTGTGGAAGGTTATTGATTTTATCAATAATCAGTTGTTTCAAGTTATCGATACCTGCACCAGTATAACTACTAACATTTATAACATCGGGAATCATATCCATTTCAGTTAAAAAATGCTCTAATGAGTCATTTTCAACCTCTTTGAGGCGCCGCTCATCGACCAAATCAGCTTTAGTAATTACTAATATACAGGATTTTATATCCATTGCTGCAATAACATGTAAATGCTCAGTTGATAATGCCGCCCAACCATCATCAGCTGCTACTACAAATAATACTAAGTCCAGACCCCACACCGCTTTTACCATATTGCGGATAAAACGCTCATGACCAGGTACGTCAATAATACCAATTTTTTGCTGATCGGGTGTTGTAAAATAGGCAAAACCTAGATCAATAGTCATCGAACGAGCAATTTCTTGTGGTAAGTGGGATGGATGAATACCGGTGAGAGCTTCGATTAACGATGATTTACCATGATCGACGTGACCCGCTGTACCTATAACCGCATTCATACAATCCCCCTTTTACTAACATCATTGATATTTATCCATTATCAACTAAATTGGTTCAATTAATTTTTAACCAAAACCTCACCTGCAATATTGCAATGAGTTATTTTGCCAATAACAAATCCTTGATTACCTTGTGACCTTTCAATGGTTGCTTGTACTTGTGGCAAAACATTTTCACTACAAGCGATTAATAAACCGCCAGATGTTTGTGGATCGGTCAATAAATTACGTTGCCATAATTCAAATGAGTCTGCTAAATTAATCGCATTACCATAACTTTGCCAGTTACGATTAGAAGCACCAGTTGCTGTTCCTTGTTTGGCAATATTGATAGCACTTTCTAAAAATGGTAACTGATTAAAACTAATTTCAGCTTGGCATTTCGCAGCTCTACACATTTCTAATAGATGACCCGCTAAACCAAATCCGGTAACATCAGTCATAGCATGTACCCCATCGATAGTAGCTATTTCAGTGCCAACTTTATTTAAGGTAGTAGTCCATTTAATTAATTCGGCATAATCACTGGTATTAAGTTGGCCTTTCTTTAGAGCAGCAGATAACATACCTATTCCTAATGGTTTAGTTAATATTAATACATCATTAGCTTGAGCTGTTGCATTGCTTTTAAGTTGTTTGGGGTTAATCACTCCAATTGCTACCAAACCATAAACAGGTTCAAGGATATCGATTGAGTGACCACCAGCAATAGGTATACCAGCTTGACGACAAATATTAGCTCCACCGGATAAAATATCACTAATAGCTGGTTGAGGTAATTTATCAAGTGGCATTCCAACAATTGCTAATGCCATAATTGGTGTCCCCCCCATAGCATAAATGTCAGATAGGGCATTAGTTGCTGCTATACGGCCAAAATCATAAGGATTGTCAACAATTGGTGTAAAAAAATCAGTAGTAGCAATTACTGCTTGAGTATCATTCAATTGATAAACCGCAGCATCATCAGATGTTTCTGTTCCAATAAGTAACTCTGGTGGAATAGGACCAACTGGTACCTTAGCTAATAATTCAGTTAGTACCGCTGGGGATATTTTACAACCACATCCTCCACCATGAGAGAATTGGGTTAATTTAATTTCTTCCATTGTTTACTCCTTTGATTTTTATTGGCAAAAATGCTATTTCTACGTAATTAAAAATCGATTTCAGTTGTTAAGATAGTTAAGTAATCTTTGACTATTGACAACTCTTCATCAGATAAGGTTACTGGATAAAGTAGTACTTGGTCGTTTTGTATAACTCCAATGATAGGTGGATTATTGTTACGCAGGCGCTCAATTAAAGTACTGGTATGTAAATTACTGTTTATTGAAATAGCCCAAGTATCAAATTGTGCACGCGGTGTGCTGCCCCCCCCCACCATAAATTTAGTTGCCTTTAAAACTAATTTTTCAGGTGCAATATCAGCTAATTGTTTAGCTCTTGCCAAATGCCATGATAAAGGTTGATTAATGAGTAATTCGACTGAATTATCAGCTTTACCATCACGATTTAAGCGGTGAATTAATATTTTTTCCAATAAAGCATACGTTTCTTTACCTGGTCTTAATACTCGCATCATAGGATGTTTACTAAGTTTGTTGATCTTATCTTTTTTCCCTAGGATAATTCCGGATTGAGGTCCACCAAGAATTTTATCACCAGAAAAGCAAATCAAATCTGGTTCGATTTTTAGGTAATTATTAACGGACAATTCACTTGGTATTGCGGCAAGATGATTACCAGAACCCTGATCAATAACTAACATAACATGTTCAGGTAGATTAGCAGCCAGCTGTTTGATATCAACGTGTTGACTAAATCCTTCTATGTAATAATTGGATTGATGAACTATTAACACTATTGCAGTATTATCATTAATGGCATTTAAATAGTCATCGATGGTAGTAATATTAGTGGTACCTACATCGCGTAGAATTGCACCAGAATCAGCTAAAATATCCGGAATGCGGAAACCACCACCAATCTGAATTTGTTCACCTCGCGAAACAATTACTTCTTTACCTTCAGCAAAGGTTTTTAAAATAAGATGTAAGGCTGCTGCATTGTTATTGACTATAATGCTAGATTCACCACCAAAGTAAGCTTGTAAAACTTGATTTAATAACCCCATCCGATTACCACGTTTGCCATTAAGTAAGTTCAATTCAAGGTTAGAGTAATTACAAACAATGTCACCTACTTCCTGCCAAATCGCTTTAGGTAGTGGGGAACGCCCAAGATTAGTATGCACTACAATACCAGTTGCATTAATAATTGGTTGAATACGGATTTTATTTTGGTAGGCTAATTTTACTAAAATTTTGTCTAGAAGAAGTGTAATATCTACTGATTGGTTGGTTTGCACTAATTCATTGCGATACTCTTTGACTTGTGTTTTTACTATTTCGGCAACTATAGTACGGCTTAATAAAGTGAAATAGGCTTCAATCTCAGGAAGATTGAGTAGTTTTTCAATTGGTGGGATCTGTGATAATTGCCTCATAAATACTTTCCTATGAATCTTCTTGTATAACTTCTTTAGCAGAAATATTGAGTTTTTGCATTCTTGAAAGTAGCGTTGTTCGCTTAAGTCCTAATTTCATTGCTGCCCCTTTTGGGCCGGCAATAATACCATTAGTTTCTTTCAAAACTTGGATAATTTTTTCACGTTGTACTATATCAGTATGACTAAAATGATTATTTTCTAAATCTAGTGGCGATGCTTTTTTAACGATCGGCTCTTTTAAATTAGTACGATCATTAACCAGAAAAGATTGCATATTTAAGTTTAAGTTATGCCCCTTAGTAAGAATTACCGCACGTTCAATAACATTAGCTAATTCTCGAACGTTACCTGGCCAATCATAATCACATAACTGTTGTAATGTTGATGAAGCAATACTATCTATTTCTCGCTTCATTTGGTGTGCAAACTTCTGAGTAAAAAATTGTGCCAAAATCGGTATATCTTCTTTACGCTCTCTTAATGGAGGAATATGAATTGGAAAAACATTTAAACGGTAATAGAGATCTGCTCGGAATGTTTTATCAGCAACCATTTGTTCTAAATCACAGTTTGTGGCAGCGATTACCCGGACATCGACCGGAATCGTTTTATTACTTCCTAATCTTTCTATTTCTTTTTCTTGTAAAACTCGCAGTAATTTAGGTTGTAATTCAAGTGGAATATCACCAATTTCATCTAATAATAATGTGCTACCTTGCGCAAGTTCAAAACGACCAATTCGTTGAGCATTAGCATTAGTAAAAGCTCCACGTTCATGCCCAAATAATTCACTTTCCAGTAGATTTGCCGGCACAGCAGAACAATTTATTTTGATCATCCTTTTGTTATGACGTGAACTACGTTGATGTATTGCTTTAGCAAATAATTCTTTTCCGGTACCGGTTTCTCCTAATAGCAAAACTGAACTTGAACTATCCGCTACCATTTCAACTTGTTCTAATACTTTTTGCAGAGCTTTGCTTTGACCAACAATTTCCCTATATGAATCAAATAGATGAATTTCTTCCGATAAATATTGATTTTCATTAGTTAATGAGTGATTTAAATTCGATACATGTTGATAAGTTTGAATATTATCAACTGCTATAGTAATACGATCGGCGATACGTTTAAATAAATTAATATTATCATCATTAAAAACTTCATCATGACTATGAGCCAGTAAAAGAGCTCCTTTTTGTTGATTGGTCAAATTCAATGGTAAGCAATATAATTTACGTAAACCAACATCTAACATCATATTGAGTAAAGTATTTTTACTATATTGTGTGTGTAATTCCTCGATAGAATGTATATCTAAAGGTGAGTAAGATGTTAATTTTTTTATAAATGATTGGGGGAAGTTAAGTGATAAACATTGTTGACTATACTTAGTATCTGAAAGACGATATGTAGAATAGAGTGGTTGTTGCGCTTGTTCGCTAGTAGGAACAATCAATCCAATATAATCAATATTGAAAAATTCGATCATATCATGTGCAACTGATTTAATCATTTTTTCTAAATCATGAATAGATATTGCTGTATTCGTTATGCTAACTAAAATATGATCTCGCAAATGTTCATGTTCAAAAAAAACCTTTTCACCTTTAATTTGTTCAATGGTAAATAAATTAGTAATGATCTGAGCTACTAGATCTGCGAGTTGTTGTAGACTTGCAATCTCACTAGTAGTAAAACTATTCTCATTTGTTCGTAAAAAATGTAAGGCACAATGGCAATCATTTGACCAATATAATGAAAAATGGTAACAATTTTGCACGTCTTGATAATAAGTAGTGGGTATTACATCTTTTAGAAAAAGTTGGTAAGTAGTATGGTTATAATACATTGGCACCGAGGAAAGTTCACAATGAAAAACTTTATTATTATCAGAAGATGTTTGTGACCAGACTCCTTTTTGTTCGGTTTTACTATCAATATTAAATAGTGTTAAAGTCGAAGGGGATAGAGTTTCGATAATAATATTGATACGATCTATTTGCACAAATTTTTTACACAGCCTGTTTATATTATCAAGACAAGCAAAAATTGCCTGATTTAATGAGGCTAAGTCAAAAAATTGATGTTTAGTATGCACTGTCAGTAACCATATTAATTTACTCCAGACTATAATAGTATACAAAAAATAGGGTTATTTGGGAATAAACGGACAATAATTCATCTTATTTATTTGATAACTCACATTAATCGATTATTTCTGGTACTTTTAGATTAATATGGGTATTTTTATATGAATTTTAAACGCCTAAGATTATATTTAATTAAGCCTGTTAAACATAATATTATTATTAGTTTAATTATGATTAATATATGTTTAAAGCGTTAGCAATAACTGCTTGCCCTAAAGCAATTCCACCATCATTGGCAGGAAATTGACTTGGAAATAGTAATTGATATTTAGGTAGTGCTTGTTGTATTAATTGGCGGAGTAACTGATTGTGCATTACTCCACCACTTAAAACAATAGTAGTGAGTTGATATTGTTGGGCTGCTATTTTGGCTAGTTCTGCCATACCATTGGCTAAAGCGACATGAAAGGCATAAGCGCGTTCAGCTGGAGAAGCATTAAGCCTTAACCATTGTTGCCAAAATGTTTTGAGATCTAATGTCATATCTTTTTTCACTGGCATATTTACTGTGGTACGAACACCATGGTATTGCCAAGCAATATTTTCCAATTTACATGCAGCTTCACCTTCCCAACTGATTTGTGTGGGAGCAATACCAAGTGCTGCAGCTATTGCATCAAATAAGCGGCCAGTTGATGAAGCAAGTGGTGAATTGATGTTTTTTTGAATAGCTTGTGTAAGCAACTCTATATTTCCTTTAGGAATATTTGTCACTTTAGCTATTTGTTGCCAGTTATCTACAAATTTGATTAAATGCGCAAGTAAATTACGCCATGGTTGTTTTGCTGCTAAATCCCCACCCGGCAAGGAAACTGCTGGTAATCCCCCAAAATATTGAAAGCTTTTATAATCAGCGATTAAGCATTCACCACCCCATAAACTATGATTTGGTCCATAACCTAGCCCATCAAGTACAATACCAATAACCGGTTTTCCCTTTAATGGATAATGGTTTTCAGCCAAACAAGCAGCAATATGTGCATGGTGATGATAAATAGGTAACACTGGAATATTGAGCTGTTGGCTAAACTCTAATCCAATGGTGTGGCTAATATAGTTTGGATGCGCATCCATTGCAATTAAATCTAGCTTTGGTTGGTAAATTTTCAACCATAAATTCAATGTATCTTGAAATTGTTGCGAAATTTTGAGATCCGTCAAGTTACCAAAATGTTGACTGACAATAGCCTGTGACGATTTGGTTAAACAAAAGGTATTTTTGCGATCAGCGCCCATAGCAAGTACTGATAACGATGATTTGAAATCAGCGGGTAAATCCACTACGTCAGGCACATAACCTCTTGCTCGCCTTAATGTTTCAATTTTAGTAGAAGTTATTCTTATCACCGAGTCATCAGTTCGTTGGACTATATCTCTGTTATGTAATAACCAATAATCGGCAATAGTTTTTAGAGTTAATAAGGCTTGCTCATTGGTAAGTGCTGGAGGGTGATTATTCATATTCCCAGAAGTCATAACTAATGGTTTTTGATAATGCTGTAATAAGAGATGATGTAAAGGGTTTGAAGGCAACATAATACCTATTTCATTTAAATCAGGGGCAATATACTGACTTAGTGGACTATTTGGCTTAATAGGGACAAGTACAATTGGTGCGGCAGGGCTTTTAAGTTGTTGAGTTAATGAAATTAAATTGACATCAGACCTTACACATAGAGTTAACCAGTCTTCATTAGGTAACATAATCGCAAAAGGTTTGTGAGGGCGATGTTTCCGTTGTCGTAATCGTTGTACTGCTTGATCTTGTAATGCATCACAGGCAAGGTGAAAACCACCAATGCCTTTTATTGCAATAATATGACCATGTTTTAATTTGTCTCCAATAAAATTAATTGATTCTGAATTATTAGCTAAAATATTATCATCAGCTGAACTAACCCATATGTGTGGACCACAAACAGGACATGCGGTGGGTTGAGCATGAAATCGGCGATTATTTGGACTATCATATTCCTGTTGACATAGTGGGCATAACTTGAATGTAGCCATTGTAGTATTGGGTCGATCATAAGGAATTTTCTTAATAATGGTAAAGCGTGGGCCACAATGAGTACAGTTAATAAAAGGATAGAGGTAGCGCCGATCACTAGGAGTATTTAACTCTTGAAGACAAATTTCACAGGTTGCTGCATCAGGTACAATTAATGTGTCTATTATTCCCTTTTGGCTAGCAATAATACTGAAATGCATTGGAGGTTGCTGCCAATAATATGGATGAATAACAATGCTATCAATTTTAGCTAATGGGGGGCAACGTTGTTTAAGTTGTTCAATAAAAATATCAGTTTTAATGGAATGATGCCACAAATGGATAAGTACACCTTGACTATCATTACTTACGTTACCATAAAGACCAAGTTCAGTTGCTAATTGCCAGACAAATGGACGAAAACCAACACCTTGTACTTTGCCTTTTACACGAATCATACTACCATTTTGTGCCATTTTTCCCCTTAAATACTAGTGTGTTGGTAAATTGATTAACATATCCTTGGTAAAGGCTCTTGACTAGGTAAATCAAGTAACCTTTCCACACCATAAAGACCGCATAATAAAATTTGCTGTTGTGGTGTAACCAATCCAATACGGTTAGCGTGAGTTCCTAATGGATGAGCACGTAACGTTTCTAACACTATAGGAGTAGCTGTAGCTGACGCAATAATAACTAATTTCCCTTCATTAGCAAAATTAAGTGCGTCAAGTCCTAATAACTCACAAATACCTCGTACCATGGGACTAAGGGGAAGGTCGGCTTCTTGTATTTTCATTCCGTAACCACATGCTTGAGAAAATTCATGTAATACAGCATTAACTCCACCACGAGTCGCATCACGTAACGCATGGATACCATCAATAGTTCGTAGCTGATCAATGAGCTGGTTAAGTGGAGCACAATCACTCGATAAATTACCCATCAAACCAAATTTTTCGCGTTCATTAAGAATTGTTGCACCATGATCGCCTAATGTACCACTGACAATAATACTATCGCCAGGGTAAATATTATGCATTCCCCAATCAAGGTTATAAGGAATAACACCAATGCCACTAGTATTAATAAATAGTTTATCTGCAGCGCCTTTGGGGACTACTTTGGTATCACCAGTAACAATTTCAATATTAGCTATTTTAGCTGTATTGGCCATACTGCTAACAACTTGTGTCAATAATTCAATAGGTAGTCCTTCTTCGATAATAAAACCACAAGATAAATAACGTGGATACGCCCCACTAACGGCTAAATCATTGACTGTTCCACAAACTGCTAACTTACCAATATCCCCACCCGGAAAAATTAATGGATCAATGACATAACTATCTGTACTAAAGGCTAGTTTGTTACCAATTTGCGTAAAGTCGCTTAATAAAAGGCGAGCTTGATCCTCTCGTTGTGTTAGCTTTTCATTATTAAAAGCCTGCATAAAAATATTATCAATAAGTTGCTGAGTAGCTAATCCACCACTACCATGCATAAGAGAGATTGTTTTTATTGTCATACTTCACCATGTCGATATTGATAATATGCTGCACAAGCTCCTTCAGATGAAACCATTAATGCACCATATGCAGAATCAGGTGTACATTGTTTGCCAAATAACGGGCAATTGATTGGTTTACATCGGCCAGTTAATACGTCACCACAGCGAGATTGAGGATTATCGGCAACTTTTTTTCGTAGTAAACCGAATCGATGTTCTGCATCAAATTCGAGGTAGTCTTTGCTAAGCCTGACGCCGGAATTTGCAATGATGCCAAGTCCTCTCCATTCATCATCACCTTCCAAAGTAAATACCTCATTAATGACGGCTCTAGCAATAGCATTGCCGTTATCATGCACCACCCGGCGATATTGATTTTCAACTTTAATATTATGGTCAATGATTTGTTCTAAAATCATAATGATACTTTGTAATATATCTACAGGTTCAAATCCGCTAATAACTACTGGTTTATGATAATTTTGGCTAATAAAATCATAAGGTTGTATGCCGATTACCATACTAACATGTCCAGGAGCTAAAAATGCATCAATTAAAATATCTGGTTGTTGTAACAGAGAACGCAGTGTTGGCATAATAGTGATATGTTGGCAAAATAGTGAGAAATTTTTTAATTGCTGTTGTTTGGCTTGTTTTAGAGTTAAAGCCATACCTGGCATAGTTGTTTCAAAACCTAATCCAAAAAGCACAACCTGCTTATTAACATTTTCTTTTGCCAATTTTAATGCATCAAGAGGTGAATAGATAAGCCGAATATCAGCGCCTTGTTGTCTAGCCTGTAATAATGAACCATTACGTCCGGGCACTCGGATTGCATCACCAAAAGTGCAAAAGATGACTTCTGGTTTCCTAGCAATTTCAATACAACTATCAATGCGTCCCATTGGTAACACGCAAACAGGGCATCCAGGGCCATGAATAAATTCAATTTGTGGCGGTAATAATTTTTCTAATCCAAATTTATAAATTGCATGAGTATGACCACCACATACTTCCATAATTTGTAATGGTCTAGTGGACGAGTATTGTGTTTGATTAATTAATGTATTAATCCTAGCTAAGAGTTGTTGAACTTGCTGAGGATCTCGAAACTCATCAATAAATTGCATAACTTAAAACCTATCTTGCGCTTGGAATAAAACGGCAACATCAGCTTCTTCTTCCTGCATCGCATTTAGCATAAGCAATGTGTTTTGTGCTTCTTCTTCATCTAATTTACTCATGGCAAAACCTGTATGCACCAATACCCATTGGCCAATTAAGCTTTGGTTATTTTCACGGCTAATTAGTGATATATCAATATTACAAATAATGCCATTTACTACTGCCTCAGCTTGATTAGGATGATTAGGATCAATCGTTTTTATACAACAGGGTACACCTATACACATTGTTGAGCCTCCAACCATTCAAACCAGTCAGTTAAACCTTCACCACTTACACAAGATAAGCATATGACAGCTAAATTAGGATTAATTATTCTGGCATTATTTATACATTGTTGAATATCGAAATTGACATAATTAATTAAGTCAATTTTATTAATTAGCATTAGTCCGGCGGCGGCAAACATGTGAGGATACTTGAGCGGTTTATCATCTCCTTCAGTCACAGACATTACCACCACTTTTAATTTTTCACCTAAATCAAAACTAGCGGGACAAACTAAGTTACCAACATTTTCAATAAATAAAAAACCATTTTCAGGCATAGTAAGTTGATGCGCAGCTTTATGTACCATTTCGGCATCTAGGTGACACCCTTTTCCCGTATTAACTTGAATAACTGCAACTCCAGTTTTAGCAATACGATCTGCATCATTAGAGGTTTGTTGATCTCCTTCAATGACTGCGCAAGGATATTTATTTGCTAGATAACCTAAGGTTTCAGTTAAAAGTGTAGTTTTTCCTGAACCAGGGCTGGAAACTAAATTAAGTGCGAGAACATGCTGTTCAGCGAAATGATGCCGATTATGTTCGGCAATATGATCATTTTTAGCTAAAACATGTTGCTCAATTTCAACTAAACGTTGTTGATTTGCATGAGTATCGTTATGCTGTTCATGTTCAATAGCAGGGACAAAAGTTTTAGCAATATGCTCATCTGTTGTTATATGATAATGATGATGGACGTCACCATTATGATAATAATGATGATGAATAATCTGAGGTTCGTGGTGAGTATGCCGCTCATCATGATGCTGTTCATGATCATGGCTTTCTTTCATAGACGCACTATGAGATTCACATCCACAAGTGATACACATAAATTCTCCTTAATTACCATCCTAAATATTATTTATAATCCATTTTAAGTTACTTAGGCTATCGTAGTATTGCTAAGTTGATCTGTTAACTGTATGGTGTTCTCTACACATTTATATAATATGTATGCTATATGCTAATTTTTCACCCTCTATTGTTATTATCAAGGAAAGACAATTATATAATCAGTTAATAACAACTTGAATATTAAACATATAGTTAAAAAATATAATTTACTTAATTTGAATTTTTTTTACCCAAACTTTATCATCCGCGTCGATATTTGTTGATAATGGTGAATTACATTCTGAACAAACCGCAATAAAAACATTTTTGAGTTGGATCAATTTTTGGCATTTATTACACCATACTGTAACTTGCTTTTGTTCTAAATGTAGTTGACAGTTTTCGGCAATACTCCCTTGGCAAACTAGGTCAAAACAAAAACGCATAGCCTCTGGCTCAATACATGATAAAGCTCCAATTTCAATCCAAACAGCTGTAATTTGTTTTGCATTTTGTAATTTAGCTTCACGTATTATTAACTCATGGGTTTGATGACATAAAGTTAGTTCATGCATTGTTGTAACTCTTCTATATTAATAGCTATATAACCCATAACTTTAAAATTGTCGCTAGGTTTAGTGATAGTTTAATTAAAACTATGCAATAAATATACCAATATAAGCAAATTAGACATTAATTGTATAACATTAATAAAAGCTATTTTTTAGTAATTAAAAATCTTTACACATTTTATTTTAGTTATCTGTTTTACAGTAAGTAATTCTTTAATCTTATTATTGATTAAGCCTTAAATTTACCAAAATGTTAATAATACAGCGACTTTAATTTTTATTCTCAATTTTGACTAACTAATGATTTAGCCTTAAATAAGGCTTTCAATCGTGACGATATTTTTCACTGTTTTTCGACATTTTTGTCGAAATTGACACATAGGTGACGAAATAATATCGACACTTTTTTTATGGTTATTTGGTGTATAACCACATAAAAATAAAGGGATTAAAGGTTTTAAGATTTTTATTAATGTTTATTAGCTAATGAAATAACTATTATCATCATAATGAATAACATATTGATTTTAATAATTTTTCATTCTTTATTTTAATAAAATTTATTTTGGCATGATTATTGCTAGTTATAATTTAGTATTCAATTAATGATATCGCAGGGAGAATATTCATGAACCGTTTTGTGATCGCAGAGCCCACAAAATGTATTGGATGTAATACTTGCATGGCTGCTTGTATTCAGTCTCATGAAAAGGTTGGTTTAGTTGCCCATGCACGGTTGACCGTTATGCGTGATGATAATGGTACAGCCCCAGTTTTATGTCGTCATTGTGAAGATGCGCCATGTGCTAAAGTATGTCCAGTTAATGCTATCGTTAAGAAAGATAATTCAATATTACTTAATGAGAGTTTATGTGTTGGTTGTAAGCTTTGTGGTTTAGCCTGTCCATTCGGAGCTATTACCCCTGCAGCCAGTGAACCTGAAGCTTTACCTGAGTGTTTCGAAAATTATGTTCCTGAGTCAGAACTCAGTGATTTACCAGGTAGTGCACCTTCAGTTAATCCATTTTTAGCTTGGAATGCTGGTAGAAAAACAATTGCGGTTAAATGTGACCTTTGTTTTTTTGATCCAGAAGGTCCAGCCTGCATCAAAAGTTGTCCAACAGATGCATTATATTTAATTGCAGATAAAAATTTGAATGTTGCATCTCGATTAAAACGTGAAGCTTTTGAAGAATCGTTGATTAATACTGCCGATGCAGCTTTACCGGAAGGAGAGTTATAATGCCATATCCGTTTAATATGTTATTAATCTCAATCCTAATCTATGTGGCTGGTGGTATTTTGTCTTTATTACTAGCTAAACAAGAGCGTCAAGCTATCTTAGTTTCAGGTATAGCTGGTATATTGGCTGGATTAGTTGGTTTAATCGTAATAGTTCCAGTTCTCATCCAAGGTGAAGTTTATCTACATTCGTTATGGACACCTTTTACTTTCGCCACGTGTACTTTGAGATTAGATGGTCTATCTGCTTTTATGATCGCAGTAATTTCATTAGTAGCCATCGCTTCATCGTGCTATTCATTTTCTTATGTACAAGAATATTGTGGTAAAGGGGCTTATGGTATTGGCTTTTTTACTAATATATTTATTGCTGCCATGGTAATACTGATGGTAGTCGATAATGCTTTCTATTTTATTATCTTCTTTGAGATTATGTCTCTTGCCTCTTATTTTTTAGTGATCACTGAGCAGGATGAAAAAGCTGTCAATGCCGGTTTGTTATATTTCTTAATTGCCCATATTGGTTCTATATTGATTATGGTGGGTTTTTTCCTTTTATATTTACAAACAGGAAGTCTTGATTTTGAATGCTTTAGAAGCAGTACAGTATCACCATTAATGTCATCTATAGTGTTTTTATTGGCTTTCTTTGGCTTTGGCGCTAAAGCAGGTATGATTCCATTGCATGGGTGGTTACCTAAAGCTCACCCTGCTGCACCGTCTCATGCTTCAGCATTAATGTCTGGGGTCATGGTTAAAATCGGGGTATTTGGTATCATTAAAGTTTCAGTTGATTTACTAGGTGCTACTCAACTTTGGTGGGGGGTAGTAGTACTGGCATTTGGTGCTATTTCAGCGGTATTAGGTGTGTTATATGCGCTAGCTGAACATGATATTAAACGATTACTTGCCTACCATACAGTAGAAAATGTTGGTATTATCTTAATGGGTGTTGGGGCAGGAATGATAGGGATTGCCGCCAATTTACCTTTATTAATTATATTGGGTTTTGTTGGTGCATTATATCATTTATTAAATCATGCAGTATTTAAAGGATTATTATTCCTAGGTGCAGGTGCAATTATCTACCGCATGCATACTAAAGATATGGACAAAATGGGGGGCTTGGCCAAAGCAATGCCGTTAACCGCTATTGCTTTTTTAATTGGTTGTATGGCAATTTCGGCACTACCACCATTAAATGGTTTTATTAGTGAATGGTATACCTATCAATCATTGTTCTCTATGAGTAGCAATGAAAGTATTATACTGCGTTTAGCTGGACCAATAGCCATTGTTATGTTAGCCATTACCGGCGCCTTGGCAGCTATGTGTTTTGTTAAAGTTTATGGTATTTGCTTTTGCGGTAAAGCTCGTAGCCCTCAGGCGGAACAAGCTAAAGAAGTTCCGTTATCCATGACCGTCCCAATGTTGGCATTAGCATTGTTATGTATTTTCCTTGGTGCTGGTGCCTTTTTAATGATTCCTTTGATTTCATCTATTGCTAATCAATTAGGTAAATTAAATACAGTTGTTTTAGATCAAGTTACAAGTAATGGTTCAATGTTAGTTGCAGGTGATGCTTATCAGGCAACCGTTTCTCCAATTTTATTATTTATTTTATTAATTGCCCTAGTTATTTTACCTTTATTAGTTTACTTATTTACTAAACCACAACGCTTACCATTTAGAAATAATGATAATCCATGGGCTTGTGGTTATGAGTATGAAATTGATATGGCGCAAACAGCAGGGAATTTCACTCAACCATTAAGATTTATGTTTGCACCATTGTATACCTTACGAAACAAATTAAGTATAGGCAGATATATGCAAATCATGGTGCAACAAACAACCAAATTAGCACAGAGGATCGAGCCTTTGTGGGATGTGAAAATTGTGAATAATGTGGTTAATTTAGTACAAATTATTGGTCGGAATGTTCAGCGAATTCAACAAGGTGATTATCGTATTTATGCTCTATATGTAATAGTTACCCTAATTATTTTGCTTTTCGTTACCGTAGTATAGGAGGAAAAATGCCAAATATTGATGCGCTATCTCCGTTCTGGATAATTGTAGGTCTACTGCAAGCAGTTTTATTATTATTAGTGGCACCATTAATGTCGGGTATTTCACGCCAAATTCGTGCACGCATGCAATCCCGGCGAGGTCCAGGTATTTTTCAAGATTATCGAGATCTGGTTAAACTAATTTGTAGGCAAGAAATGTCACCAGCTAATGCAGGGATAATCTTTAGAATTACTCCTCTTATATTAATTGGTACTATGCTACTTGTAGCAATGATTTTACCAATAATGACGCTGAATTCAGCAATGTCTATGGTGGGTGATCTAATTGTGATTATCTATCTATTTGCACTATTTCGTTTTTTCTTTTCTCTATCCGGTATTGATTCTGGTAGTCCTTTTGCTGGTCTTGGTGCTAGTCGTGAACTTATGCTCGGTATTTTGGTCGAACCTATCCTAATTTTAGGATTGATAGTAATAGCTTTAATTGCTGGTTCAACCAATATTAGTTTTATGGGCATAAAATTTGTTACTCAATGGGGAGGAGCAACACCAACGGCAGCCATGTTAGCTATGATAGCCTGTGCGTTTGCAGTATTTATTGAAATGGGTAAAATTCCTTTTGATTATGCTGAAGCAGAACAAGAGTTACAAGAAGGTCCACTCTCTGAATATTCAGGTATTGGATTCGCTTTAATTAAATTAAGTATAAGCCTTAAGCAAGTAATATTTGCTAGCTTATTTATTGCGGTTTTTATCCCTTTTTCACCCGCTAACTTTTTATTGGCAATTTTGTGTTATCTAGTCAAATTAATCGTAGTATTTGTATTAGCCAGTATTTTCGAAAACTGTTTATGCCGAGGGCGATTTTTATTGACATCTAACGTCACATGGGCTGGATTTGGTGTATCAGTATTAGCTTATGTGTTTTATTTAACAGGTTTATAAGGAGAACGGGAAAATATGATGGAATATATTGCCTTAGCGACCATCCTGATTCCATTTATTGGTGCAGTAATTATTGCTTGTTCACCTTATCCTTTTGCACGTATTTTTAGTGTGATTGTGTCGTTACTAGCCTCGTTAGGAACCGTGTGTCTCGGTTGGTACTTTTTTCAGGCAGGTCAAGTTACCCAAACATATACATTATTAAATATAGGTAACACAGTCATCTTTGGTTTAGTAATTGATAAAGTCAGTACTCTTATATGCTTTGCAGTAGTATTTTTGGGTTTTTTAATCAGTCTATATTCAACAGCATATTTAAGTAAAAATAATCGTGAACACCCGCATGAAGGTACTACTCGTTACTATGCTTTTTTAATGGTATTCATCGGTGCAATGGCTGGTTTGGTGTTATCTTCTACTTTGTTGGGACAATTATTATTTTTCGAAATTACCGGTGGTTGTTCCTGGGCACTGATTGGTTATTATCAAACAGCTAAATCACAACATTCAGCAATGAAAGCATTGTTAGTTACTCACGTAGCTTCTTTAGGTTTATATATAGCCGCTGCATGGTTATTTATTGAGTCAGGAACTTTTTCACTAAATGCATTATCTCAATTAAGTCCTGAAGCAAAAATAGTCATTTTGTGTGGTGTATTATTTGCAGCCTGGGGCAAATCAGCCCAACTACCATTACACGTATGGTTACCCGATGCAATGGAAGCGCCAACACCAGTAAGTGCTTATTTACATGCTGCTTCAATGGTAAAAGTAGGGGTTTATATTTTTGCACGTTCAATTATGTCAGCAGGGAATATACCAATTATCATAGGTGAAATTGGGATGATCATGGCAGTAATTACATTGGTATATGGTTTTATTATGTACTTGCCACAAACTGATTTAAAACGGTTACTCGCGTACTCAACTATTACTCAATTATCTTATATTTTCTTTGCATTATCACTAGCAATTTATGGTTACGGAACGGTATATGGCACAATGTCATTTGAAGCAGGCATTGCATATATATTCAACCATGCATTTGCTAAGAGCTTATTCTTCTTAGTTGCTGGTGCTCTAAGTTATACCTGTGGTACCAGAATGTTACCAAAACTAAAAGGCATATTAAGTACCTTACCTATGTTGGGAATAGGATTTAGTGTTGCTTCATTAGCCATTACTGGTGTGCCACCATTTAATGGTTTCTTCAGTAAATATCCAATTTTTGCTGCCGGTTTTGGGTTGTCATCTGGTAGTTGGTTAATTATGACGTTAGTTATTATTGTTGTAATTGAATCAGTAGCAAGTTTCGGTTGGTTTTTATATTGGTTTGGCAAAAGCGTATTAGGTAAACCATCAGAAGATGTTGCTAATGCTGCATCAGTGCCACTGGCGATGAAGATAGTATTAGTGATTCTGATTGTAATGTCACTTTGTTCCAGTGTAATGGCAGTGTTCTGGCTTAATTAATGGAGTTTACTATGACGGGATCTTTTATTATCAATAATCTGGCAGGTTTACTGATAATTACATCTGTTTTAACGATTATCGTACGCAAAATTTCCAGCACGATTGTGATGTATAGTTTACAGTCGTTAGTCTTGGTAATGATAATGTTTGCAATTGGTAATTATTTTGCCACCAGTGAACTGTATAGTTGGGCGATAACAGCAATTCTAACCAAAGTGATATTGGTACCACTAATAGTCTACCTAACTTACAGAAAAATGAAAAAAGCAAAAATTGAAGGTGGAGTCATACCGGTACCAATTATTGTTATCTTGGCTGCTTTGATCATGTTAGCTTGTCATTTTGTAGTTCAACCAGTAGAGCTACCCTTAGTTAGTGAATTGAAACCAGTTTTAGCTGTATCTTTAGGTCATTTTTTAATTGGTTTAATGTGTATTATTAGTCAACGTAATATTCTTAAACAAATTTTTGGTTATTGTTTAATGGAAAATGGTTCAAGTTTAACTTTAGCGTTGTTAGCTAATAGGGTTCCAAAACTAGTTGAAATTGGAGTTACAACTGATGCAATTTTTGCCGTCGTTGTGATGTGTTATTTTGCAAGGCGAATTTATTGTGTGCTTCATACACTTGATGCCAATAAACTTAATACATTGAAAGGATAGATCATCATGAATGATACATTAATGTTATATTTGTTATTAATTATACCGTTATGTTTTTCTGTGATCTGTTTTTTATGCAGTTTAGCAAGTAACGGTCTTGTTAAAGTGGTACACGGTATCAATGTAATAGGTTTAGTAGCCTTAGTTGCAGTTGCTGCGAGTGTATTATTTAAAATACATCTTGATGGTCAAATTTTATCAGCAAACTTATGGTGGCATATTGATACGCTTGGAGCACTATTTTTAGGCATTTTAGCCGTTATCGGTTTTATAACTGGATTGTACTCCGTGGGTTATATGAATCATGAGGTTGAATATGGTGAAGTGTCCCCGAAAACACTTTGTTATTACTACGGCTTTTTCCATTTGTTTTTATTTACTATGTTAATTGCCATAACTACGAATAATTTAATTTTAATGTGGGTTGCAATTGAAGCTACAACGTTAAGTTCAACTTTTCTTGTAGGTTTATACGGTCAAAAATCTTCTTTAGAAGCTGCATGGAAATATATTGTAGTTTGTACTATAGGTGTTGCATTTGGTTTATATGGAACAATCCTAGTTTATTCAAATGCAGCCAATGTTATGCTTGACCCAAGTATGGCCATCTTTTGGACTGAAGTAGTTAAACATCCGCAAATACTTGATGCAACCTTGATGCATATTGCATTTGTCTTTGTTTTACTTGGTTTTGGTACTAAAATGGGATTATTCCCTATGCATGCTTGGTTGCCAGATGCACATAGTGAAGCACCAAGCCCAACCAGTGCCTTGCTTTCCGCCGTCCTATTAAATTGTGCTTTGTTAGTGATTTTACGTTATTACATTATTATTAGCGGTTCTATTGACGGCAGTTTTTTACGTAATTTATTGTTAATATTTGGATTCTTATCAGTAGGTGTGGCTGCGTTTTTCATTGTAGTACAACGTGATATGAAGCGTTTACTAGCATATTCTAGTGTGGAGAACATGGGCATCGTAGCTATTGCAATTGGTGTTGGTGGACCATTTGGTGTCTTGGCTGCGTTATTACATACACTTAATCATAGCTTAGCTAAAACTTTATTATTCTGTGGCTCTGGTAATGTATTATTAAAATATGGTACCCGCGATATTTTTACCGTTCGTGGTTTATTAAAAGTAGCACCATTAACTGCAGTATTATTTGCTGGAGGAGCCTTAGCCTTAGGTGGTATGCCTCCATTTAATGTGTTTGTTAGTGAGTTTATGTTAGTAGTAGCTACACTTAAAACCAGTTCTATTTGGTTAGCTTTACTATTACTGTTGCTTTTAACCATTGTGTTAGCAGGTCTAGTTAGAATGGTTGCTAAAGTGACTTTTGGGCAGGCACCTGAACAAGTTGCGAAAGGTGAGTTAGGATTACTAACTACAGTACCAATGGCGTTATTGATTATTATGATGTTAGTTATGGGTATTTGTATTCCTAAACCAATTCAACAACTATTAAATAATGCTACAGCAATTGTACTTACCTATGATGCGCCAACTGCGTCAGTTAATAATAGTGATGAATTATCTGCACCGCAAGATCACTCTTTACAGTCAGGAATTATCACGCAAACATCTAGAATTGTTTTAGACTCATTACAACGGGAGAGCATAAAGTGACACTAGAAACGGTATTAAATAATCAGTCTAAAAATCAGCAATTACTGGGTGATAATTATGTTACTCAGGTTAGAAATCGTTTTCCACATGCAGTAATAGAGGAAGAACGTCAAACCTATAATCAACTAACAATTACAGTTGATTTAAATAGCTTGCCACAAGTTGTAGCCTATCTTTATTACGAATTAGGTGGTTGGTTACCTGTGCTCTTTGGTAATGATGAACGCTCTTTAAATGGTCACTTCGCCATTTATTATGCTTTATCTATGGAAGAGGGGGAAAAATGTTGGGTAGTCGTTAAAGCATTTGTCGATCCAATTAGCGCTGAATTTCCTTCAGTTACTCCATTGGTACCCGCTGCTGTATGGGGAGAACGTGAAATTCGTGATATGTACGGTCTAACACCAGTAGGTATTCCTGATGCTCGCCGTTTAGTGTTACCTGATGATTGGCCAGATGAACTTTACCCATTACGTAAAGATACTATGGACTATCGTCAACGCCCAGCGCCAACTACCAATAATGATACTTATCCGTTTTTAAATGAATTAGGTGATAAAGATAACCGTATAGTTCCTATTGGACCAATGCATGTTACTTCAGATGAACCTGGTCACTTTAGATTATTTGTTGATGGTGAACAAATAATCGATGCCGATTATCGATTGTTTTATGTGCATCGAGGTATGGAAAAAGTAGCCGAAAATCGCATGGGCTATAATGAAGTGACCTTTTTAGCTGATAGGGTATGTGGTATTTGTGGTTATGCACATAGTGTTGCCTATGCTAATTCAGTTGAAAATGCTTTAGGTATTGAAGTTCCAGCACGAGGACAGATGATCCGTAGCATTTTGCTCGAAATAGAACGTTTGCATAGCCATTTATTAAATTTAGGATTAAGTTGCCACTTTACTGGTTTTGATGGCGGATTCCAGCAATTCTTCAGAGTACGTGAAAAGTCAATGATGTTAGCTGAATTGCTAACAGGGGCAAGAAAAACTTATGGCATGAACCTTATTGGTGGTATTAGACGAGATATTCTTAAAGAAGCTAGGATTACAACAATAAAAGTATTACAAGAAATGCGTAAAGAAGTAATTGAGCTTGTTGAAATGTTAGTTGGTACCCCAAATTTTGAACAGCGTACTAAAGGTGTAGGGATTTTAGATAAGAAAATTGCTCGTGATTTTAGCCCGGTAGGACCTATGATTCGAGCAAGTGGTTTTAAACGCGATGTTAGGTTTGATCATCCTTATGCGGGTTATAACTTATTACCGAAACATTTAATTAGTTATGATTCATGTGATGTCGCTGCTCGAGTTATGGTGCGAGTGGAAGAAACTCTTGATTCTATAGCTATATGCGAATATGCACTGGATAACTTACCAAGTGGTCCTCTATTAGTAGAAGGATTTACTTACCAACCACATAAATTTGCACTTGGTTTTACAGAAGCTCCTCGTGGTGAGGATGTGCATTGGAGCATGACCGGTAATAATCAAAAATTATTCCGTTGGCGTTGTAGGGCGGCTACCTATGCTAATTGGCCAGTACTCAGATATATGTTACGTGGTAATACTGTATCTGATGCACCATTAATTATTGGTAGTTTAGATCCTTGTTATTCTTGTACTGACCGGGTGACTTTAGTTGATGTACGTAAACAAAAATCTGTAACTGTACCTTATAAAGAGATTGAACGTTATGGTATTGAGCGTGTTAATTCGCCAGTAAAACCATAGAGGACAAAAAGATGTTAAAACTGTTGAAGATAATACACAAAGTAGGCGATACAACGGTTAAATATCCGTTTAAACCACTGGAATTACCGCCAGGTTTTCGTGGTAAACCTCATTATAATCCGGATCAGTGTATTGCTTGTGGATCTTGTACCGCAGCTTGTCCTGCTAATGCGTTGACTATGCAAACAAACACCAAAAAAGGTAAACGTGAATGGCAATTATTCGTTGGTCGCTGCATATTCTGTGGTCGTTGTGAAGAGGTTTGCCCGACCCGTGCTATTGAATTATCGCCAGAATTTGAATTGGCTGTAATGAACAAAAATGATTTATATGAACGAGCAACTTTTTCATTGGCTAAATGCCATGTTTGTGAGCGTTTTTTTGCACCACAAAAAGAGATTGATTATGTTATGGCATTATTAATCCATGCTGGATTAGATGAACAGGAAGTGTTATCAAGACGAGAACAATTTGAAACTTGTCCGGAATGTAAACGTCGTCAAAATATTGTCGATAAAAGTAATGTGCTATTAAGTAAATATGTGCAATCAGGAGTAGAAAATGGAACTGAAAAATAATATTGAACATAATAGTCTTTTGCATTACACACCAAACCCTATTGTAGTTGATGAACAAATTAGTAAACTTAAAGAAACATTACTTAAAAAAATAAAACGTTCCGCTTATGTTTATCGTGTCGACTGCGGAGGGTGTAATGGTTGTGAAATTGAAATTTTTGCGGCAATCACACCACTTTTTGATGCAGAACGTTTTGGAATCAAAGTTGTACCATCACCAAGGCATGCAGATATTTTGATTTTTACTGGTGCAGTAACACGTTCAATGCGAATGCCAGCCTTACGGGCATATCATAGTGCACCTGATCCTAAAATTTGCATCTCATATGGTGCTTGTGGTTGTGGTGGCGGTATATTTCATGATTTATATTGTGTTTGGGGTGGTAGCGATAAAATTGTACCTATTGATGTTTATATTCCAGGGTGCCCACCAACACCAGCAGCAACCATTTATGGTTTCGCGGTAGCCCTTGGTTTATTGGAACAAAAATTAAAAGGTCATGATTACGATCAAACTAGTAGTGAACACGTTAAAGTACTTCACCCAAATATTCCGGTTGAGGCTAGAATTATTGTTGAGCGCGAAGCAAGAAAAATGGTTGGTTATTACCAAGGTAAACATATCAGTGATAAAATTATGTCATTAATTGAAAATAATTCGCCTACAGAATTTGAAAGTAAACTTGCAGAATGGCTAGATACAGAGCAAGATCCACGTTTGTCTGAAGTTGTAAACCGATTGCAAACAGTATTTTATAGTTTGCTTAAAGGAGAATATCATGGCTGATCAGGTGCTATTTTATTCACTTAATCAGAAATTTGTTGAACAAGAAACCGATATTCCACCACAAGCGGAACAGGTAATGTATTACTCTTTAGCAATTGGTCATCATGTTGGGGTAATAGATTGTTTAAAAAGTGTTTTAACCTGTCCTACTGATGAATATATGCATTGGATCGATTATATATCTGCTACTCCAGAAGCTCATGCCAAATTAGCTAGATTATTAAAATTTGGCGAAATTAGCATTGATATTACCCATGTGAATTTATTGGCTAATGCTTTTATGCAGCAACGCGATAAGATGGTTTCACCATATAAAGAATGGACTGAAACATTATTGCAATTATTTCAAGCCATGACTAAAGAACCAGCTATGTATTTAATGATTAAAAGAGTAAAATAGTATGAGTATTAATCATCAGTATACAGGAATTATTCTTACTGTTGGAAATAGTATGATGGGTGATGACGGTGCTGGTCCATTGTTAGCTGAAAAATTGCAACAACAGCCAATTGCCCAGTGGCTTGTCATTGATGGTGGTAGTGCCCCAGAAAATGTGGTGCATAATATTCGCCAGCTTAAGCCGAAACAACTATTGATTGTCGACGCAACTGAAATGGGGCTAAACCCTGGTGAGATTCGTTTTGTAGATACTGATTTAATCGCTGAGATGTTTTTGATGAATACTCATAATATGCCTTTAACATTCTTAGTAGATCAGTTAAAAGAGGATGTACCCGTAATCGATTTTTTAGGAATACAGCCTGATATTGTTGGCTTCTACTACCCTATGACCGAAAAGGTAAAAGCGGGGGTAGATAAGATCTATGATGCGCTTAAATCAAATCGTTTAAAGACTGAATTTACTGCATTGAATTAGGGAGATAATTATGAACCAGTTTATCAGTGCTAATATTAATGCCTGTATTGGTTGTAAAACTTGTGAAATCGCTTGCGTGCTTTCCCATAAAGATGAGTTAACAACATTAGAAGCAGCACATTTCAATGCGCGCATCAAGTTAACCTTTACCCGTGATGTGACTATTCCGGTTATGTGTCGCCAATGTGAGGATGCAGCTTGTGTCGCAGCTTGTCCTAATGGCGCATTAATTGAACAAGATAATAGTGTTACAATGATACAAGATAAATGTATTGGTTGTAAGACTTGTGTTTTAGCTTGCCCATATGGAGCAATAGATATCAAAATGCGTCAAGTCCCTTTAACTATAAATGGTTACCCATTTGGAGTTAAATATAAAGCTGAAATAATGAAGTGTGATTTATGTAGTGATAATGCTACTGGCCCAGCTTGCGTACATGCATGCCCAACTAATGCATTATCATTCAATAAAATAGATAATTTGGAAGAAATGAAAGAGCGTGTCAATTAACGTTTAAACGGTAATGATACACTCACTTAATAATCTATTAGATCATAGTAAAATAATTATTATTTATTTTATTAGATCATAATATAGTTTAAGGAGTTTAACATGAAAAAAGTGATAGAGGTTTGCCCATATTGCGCATCTGGCTGCAAAATTAGTTTGCACGTCCAAGATAATCGGGTAGTGGGTGCTGAAGGCGCTAATGGGTTAACTAATGAAGGTGAATTATGTTTGAAAGGCCTTTATGGTTGGGATTTTATTAATGACACCAAGATTTTAACTCCGCGTTTACGTAATCCAATGATTCGTCGTGAAAAAGGCGGAAAACTTGAACCAGTATCTTGGCAAGAAGCAATTAGTTTTACTGCCAGTAAATTAAAAGCAATTAAAGAAAAGTATGGTCCTGATTCCATTATGTGTTCTGGTTCATCACGTAGTACTGGTAATGAAACCAATTATGTGATGCAAAAGTTTGCCAGAGCAGTAATTGGTACTAATAACGTTGACTGCTGTGCTAGGGTCTGACATGGTCCTTCTGTTGCAGGTCTGCAACTTTCAGTAGGTGGCGGTGCCATGAGTAACTCAATCGTTGAGATTGAGGACACTAAATGTATCTTTGTTTTTGGCTGGAATCCAGCAACGTCCCATCCAATTATTGCCCGTCGTATAGTGCGAGCGAAGGAGAAAGGGGCAAAAGTAATAGTTTGTGATCCAAGAAAGATTGAAACAGCGCGTATTGCTGATCTTTATGTGCCATTGAAGAATGGTAGTAACATTGCTTTCTTAAATGCGGTTGCTCACGTACTTATAGAAGAAGATCTGATTAACCACAGTTTTATCGAAAAATATACTGACGGTTTTGATGACCTTAAACAAATTGTTTCAACTTATACACCAGAATCAGTACAAGAATTAACTGGTATAGAACCAGATGTTATTCGTCAGGTAGCACGAATGTATGCAACTTCTCCAGCATCAGGAATATTCTGGGGAATGGGAGTATGTCAATTCTATCAAGGGGTTGAAACAGTACGTGCATTGGCTAGTTTAGCACTATTAACTGGTCAAATTGGTCGCCCTAATACTGGCTTAGCTCCGGTACGCGGTCAAAATAATGTACAAGGTGCATGTGATATGGGGGCATTACCTAATCAGTTCCCAGGTTATCAAAATGTTACTGATGATGCAGTAAGGGCTAAATTTGCTAAAGCTTGGGGAGTAGAATCACTACCAGATAAAGTGGGAGCATATTTAAGTGAAGTAGCCATGAATGCTGAAAAAGGAAAATTGAAAGCATTTTACTGTATGGGTGAAGATCCACTACAAACGGAACCTGATTTATCAGCAGTAAGGCGTGGATTTAGCGAACTTGAATTATTTATTGTGCAAGATGTCTTTATGACCAAAACTGCAGCGGCTGCCGATGTTATTTTACCGGCAACCACATGGGGTGAACATGAAGGAGTCTATTCTGCAGCGGATCGTGGTTTCCAACGCTTCTATAAAGCAGTTGAACCAAAAGGTGATGTTAAAGTTGACTGGCAAATTATTAGCTTGTTAGCTACTGAACTTGGTTATCCAATGCATTATAACAACACTAAAGAAATTTGGGACGAGTTACGCGAATTATGTCCAAAATATTATGGTGCAACTTATGAAAAACTCGATGCTAATGGTGGATTAGGTTATATTCAATGGCCTTGCCCAACTTTAGATTCGCCAGGTTCTCGTTACTTATATGACGATGGTCATGGTGGAGTTAAATTTGATACCCCAGATGGTAAAGGGCAAATATTTACCTGTGAATGGGTAGCACCAGTTGAAAAAACTAGTAGCGAGTTTCCATTGGTATTGGCAACAGTTCGTGAAGTTGGTCACTATTCTTGCCGTTCAATGACTGGTAACTGTCGTGCTTTAGCTGCATTAGCCGATGAACCTGGTTATATTCAAATGAATACAGATGATGCAAGGGAACTGAATATTGAAAATGATGAATTGGTTTGGGTTGAATCTCACCACGGAAAAGTCATCACTCGAGCTTCAGTTAGTGATAGAACCAATAAAGGTGCAGTTTATATGACCTACCAATGGTGGATTGGTGCTTGTAATGAGCTAGTAGGTGAAAATCTTAGCAAGATAACCAAAACACCTGAGTATAAATATGTACCGGTACGCGTATTAGCCATTGAAGATCAATTATCGGCAGAACGTTATGTAAAAGAGGAGTATAGTCAACTTAAATATCGTTTACGTCAGGAAACAGAGAATGGCACATTAATAACTAATCTTGCTCCAAAAGCCATTGTTAATGCCAAATAGTTTAGGAGTAATATTAACTTGTTAATTATGTGATACCAAAACCATCATCACCTTAAAAAGTGATGATGGTATTAAGCTAATAATTTGATATGTCATTACTTTTTAGCTTGTCGCTGCCTCTCCCAATAGTCACTCCTGATAATAGTAACCAAAAAATAAAGTGTAATTAATCGGCCTTAGTTGATTTGACCTGTGTGATCAATGAGCTATCGTTTTTATTAATTGCTGTATATAGTTTTATTTAGAGTTTAAAAGTTGCTTACATCTATACTTAGTTTTTATTTAAGTTAAAAGTGTAACTATTCGATATATAACTGATTAACTACACAATAATAAGTAGCATTAAAATTTTATATTTAATTATCATTAACAATTCATAGCTATGGGATTATTTATATGGAAAACAAAAAAAGTTTGGTACTTTTAATAATTACAGGCGGACTAATTGGTCTGATTGCAATTATATTAATGACATTGGGGAACCCTCCTAATATGGGTATTTGTGCAGCTTGTTTCTTACGTGATACCGCAGGTGCACTTGGGTTAGATAATGCGGCGGCTGTTCAATACATACGCCCTGAAATTATTGGCTTTGTGCTTGGATCTTTCCTATTAACTATGGGGAAAAGAGAGTTTCAGGCAAGTGGTGGTAGTGCACCATTATTACGCTTTGTTATTGGTTTTTTTGTAATGATTGGTGCACTGGTTTTTTTAGGTTGCCCGTTGCGAATGGTGTTACGCTTAGCTGCAGGTGATCTTAACGCCTTAGTTGGTTTATTTGGATTTATTGCCGGTATTGGTTTAGGCTGTATATTCCTTACAAAAGGTTATTCATTAGGCACATCAGCTAGTCAACCTAAAGCTAATGGTATGGTAATGCCAGTTATAGCGGCAATTTTATTAGTGTTTTTATTAGTTCGTCCGGCATTTATACTATTTAGTAGTAAAGGTCCGGGCTCACTCCATGCGCCAATTTGGATCTCATTAATAGCTGGATTAGTAATCGGTGCCTTTGTACAACGCAGTCGTTTATGTATGTCCGGTGGTATTCGTAACCTTATCTTACTAAGAAGTGGCACCTTATTATCAGGCTATATAGCTATATTTGTTGTGGCATTAATTGCTAACTTATTTATTGGAAACTTCAATTTAAGTTTCGATAATCAACCTATTGCTCATACTGATTCAGTATGGAATTTCCTAGGTATGGCTTTGGTAGGTTTTGGTTCAATTCTAATTGGTGGTTGCCCATTACGTCAGTTAGTTATGGCAGGTGAAGGCAATTCTGACGCAGCAATTGTTGTGTTAGGCTTTTTAGTTGGCGGTGCAACAGCCCATAACTTTGGTATTGCAGCCTCCCCGGCTGGAGTTCCGGCTAATGGTCAAATTGCTGTAATTATAGGTTTTGTCGTGTTGGCGCTTATTGCTGCAACTAATTGTAAGTTGTTTAGTGGTATAAAAGCGACCGCCTAAATTTAACTTAATTAACAAGACTTAGTTAAAATAAAAACCTGCTGTTAGTAGGTTTTTATTTGATTATATATTATGTGGTATCAATTGCAAAAATTTTGTCAAGATGTTTCCTGAGAGCTATACGTTTCAGTATAAAAATAAATAATTAGGTTATAAATAAGAGGATATTAGAGCGTAAATATTCTGATCATGATAAATTCCGTTTAAATATTCCGCTTGCTTCAGTGTTCCTTCATAACTAAATCCACATCTTTTAGCCACTTGATTACTTTTGCTATTGTCTACGGAACATTTAATTACAAAACGTTTAATAATTCGGCTTTCAGCATAATATTTAGTTAAGGTATGAATTGCTTGAGTCATTATGCCATGACCTTGCATTCGGCTATCTAACCAATAACCGATATAAGCTGTTTTATTAGCATTATCAATTCGATTAAAGGAAAGTAAACCAACAGGATTATCGTCAACTAAAATCACATAGGTTTTAGTTAAGCCTTTATGGTGTTCAAGTATACAGTTATCTAAAAATTTTGCGGTATCAATTTCTTGGGTTACGAACTGAGGCCAAGCCATAAATTGACTAAAATAATCCCGATTAAAGTTTATGACATTATATAAAGCACGGCTATATTCTTTAGCTGGCGGTTTTAGCTGAATATGTTCATTCACCAAAATGGTATCAGGTTTGATTTGATTCATCTTTATCACATATCTTTTTGATATGTAATATAGCATAAAAAAAGCCTACTCATAGAGCAGGCTTTTTCTTTAAAATTGGTCGGCGAGAGAGGATTCGAACCTCCGACCCACTGGTCCCAAACCAGTTGCGCTACCAAGCTGCGCTACTCGCCGTTAGGATGCGCATAATACTGCGCTAACACTTAGGTGTCAATAGTTACTGATAAAAATTATGTTAGTAACTAGCTATTTGGATATAGGAGCTGGAGACTTACCAATTCGTTGATAAAACTCGACAACAAATACTTCATAACGTTGGTTAGCAACGGCTTCGCGAATTTCTGCCATTAATCGTTGATAATAGCGTAGGTTATGAATTGTATTGAGGCGTGCGCCTAAGATCTCACCACATTTATCTAAATGATGCAGGTAAGCCTTGGTGTAATTTTTACAAGTATAGCAATCACAATGTGGATCGAGTGGTGTAGTGTCATCCTTGTATTTGGCGTTACGAATTTTGATTACTCCATCCGTGACAAATAGGTGACCATTACGGGCATTGCGAGTCGGCATCACACAATCAAACATATCAATACCACGGCGCACACCTTCGACTAGGTCTTCTGGTTTACCAACGCCCATTAAGTAACGTGGTTTATCTGCCGGTAATTGTGGGCATGTTGCTTCTAAAATGCGATGCATATCCGCTTTTGGTTCACCAACCGCTAGTCCGCCTACGGCATAACCATCAAAACCGATTTCGGTTAATCCTTTAATTGAAATGTCACGTAATTCTTGATGGATGCCACCTTGTACAATGCCAAATAAAGCATTTTTGTTACCCAATTCATCAAAACGTTTACGGCTACGTTTGGCCCAACGTAACGACATTTCCATCGATTTTTTGACATAGTCCCATTCAGCAGGGAATGGCGCACATTCATCAAAAATCATTACAATATCGGAACCAAGATCGTACTGAATCTCCATTGATATTTCTGGAGATAAGAAGATAGCATCACCATTAATAGGATTACGGAAATACACACCTTCTTCTTTAATTTTGCGAATATCACCTAAACTGAAAACTTGAAAACCACCGGAATCAGTTAAAATCGGACCAGACCATTGCATAAAGTCATGTAAATCGCCGTGTTTACGCATGATTTCTTGACCGGGACGTAACCAAAGGTGGAAAGTATTACCTAATAATATTTGTGCGCCAGTTGCAGCAACCTCTTCTGGCGTCATACCTTTAACTGTGCCATAGGTACCAACCGGCATAAAAGCCGGTGTTTCAACAGTATATTCGACTCCTCGGCGATCGAATCGCATTTTTCCCCGACGGGCTAATCCATCAGTATTAATTAGTTCAAATTTCATTTTTATGTTAACCTCTTGCGACCAAATAAACAGTTTGGCGCCTATTTTTGTTATAATACGTTAGCGTATTATTAATTTGCGGCGCTTAGTTTAGCGTGCATCATTTGAATAAACAATATCGGATGAGGGTTGGATTCTTTTGAAATATGTTTTTTTGCCATTATTATGTTGGCTAATATTTTTATTGACAGGTTGCCAAAATAAAAATAGCAATCAGCCGCTGCTGCTTTCATCTGAACAAATTCAGGCATTATCTGAACAAGATATTTTGGCAATTAGTGAGCAAGCTTGTGCTGATTTTGATAAGAGAGCTGTCATACCAAGTGATTCTCATGCTCTTAGTCAGAGACTTTATTCAATAGCGCAAACTTTACCAAAATCAGTTAATAATATTGAATTAAATTATAAGGTTTATTTAGATACCGAACCTAATGCATGGTCAACAGCTAATGGTTGTATACGTGTAAATAGTGGATTAATGAAACAATTAATAGATAATGAATTACAAGCGGTATTAGCTCACGAACAAGCTCATATTGCACTGAATCATACAATAAGTTCATTTCGACAAGCCCCTTATATAGAGATTACGGAGAAGGCTAATGAAACCGTAATTATGATGAAAGAAGAAATTTCTCAACAATATGAAATAGATGCCGATGATTATGCCTTTAATTTATTAGTCAGTGAGAAAATAAATCCAATGGGATTAATTAATATGTTAGTAAAAATGCCAATTCACTCAGTGGCGCAGTCAACCTCACATCCATCAACATTGGCGCGAATTAATAATATTTTAAGAAAATTGAATCAAGAATAATTATCTATAATTATGCAAAGTGGTTTGGCGAACCAATAGCACCCCAGCTTTGGGTAAACTTGGTTGCTTCTATAAAATTTAATCAATTTTTAGGTAAAACTACATTTTCGTATTATTAGTTAGCTTTACCTGTAATAAACATGGCATCGCCATAACTAAAAAAGCGGTATTGTTCTTTAACGGCTTGTTGATAAGCATTCATGGTGTTTCCATAACCAGCAAAAGCCGAAACTAGCATAATTAGAGTAGATTCAGGCAGATGAAAATTAGTGATCAGTGAATCGATCACTTTGAAGTGATAACCTGGATAGATAAAAATTTGAGTGTCGGCAAAAAATGGTGCAATAGTTCCAGTTTTTTGAGCAGCACTTTCAAGAGCCCTGACTGATGTGGTGCCAACAGCGATTACTTTATTACCCCGAGCTTTACACGCTAATACAGCATCGACAACTGAGGCAGGAACTTCCGCATATTCGGCGTGCATGACATGTGTTTCAATATTTTCGACTCTCACTGGTTGAAAGGTGCCGGCACCAACATGTAGAGTAACAAATGCCATCTCAACCCCTTTTTGTTTTAGTTTTGCTAATAGAGGTTCATCAAAATGTAAGCCAGCAGTTGGCGCGGCAACGGCTCCTGGTTTTTCACTATAAACTGTTTGGTAAAGCTCCTTATCAGCGGCCTCGTCAGGACGATCTATGTAAGGTGGTAAAGGAATATGCCCAATTTTGTCTAATATATTAAGGACATCGTCGGGGAATTGTAATTCGAATAAAGTATCATGCCGCGCTAACATAATCGCAGAAATGGATTCATCTTCCCCTAATATTAGCTCAGTACCAACTTTGGGGGATTTTGAGGCTTTTATGTGAGCGAGCACTCGATTGTTGTCTAATAATCGTTCAATTAAAATTTCAATTTTGCCACCGGATTCTTTTTTGCCATATAAGCGAGCAGGAATAACTTTAGTATCATTAAAAACGAGTAAATCACCAGGATTTATTTTATTAATAATATCACTAAAAACTCCATGTTCAATGTTACCGTTATTACCATCAAGTGATAACAGTCGACATGCACTTCTAGTCGTTGATGGGTGTTTGGCAATAAGTTCTTTGGGTAATGTGAAATTAAAATCGGATAGCTGCATAATCATATGACCTTCAAAAAAGAGGCAATAGTCTAAATCCCACGTTATGACTACGCAAGTAATTATTTGTTGATTATTATTTAACATGAGTTAAAATTTCCTTTGCTTAACGGAAGTTAGCATAAAATGAATTATTATTGATATAAGGAAAATAGTATGAAAAAACATCAAAAAACATTGTTGGTTGCACTACCTTTAGTTGCTGCAATGTCTCTTGTCGGTTGTAAAAGCATGAATGCCGACGATTTAACTAGTCTTGGCATGAAGTCTTTAAAGGCTGCAACACTCAGTGATAATGATGTGAAATCATTAAGTGCACAATCATGTGCTCAAATGGATGCTGAATCAAAAATTGCTCCCGCAAATAGTGCTTATACTAAACGGTTAAATAAAATTGCCAAAACTCTTGGTAATAATATAAATGGTACACCAATTTCATATAAAGTATATTTAACTAAAGACGTTAATGCTTGGGCAATGGCAAATGGTTGTGTTCGCGTATACAGTGGTTTGATGGATATGATGACTGACAATGAAATTGAAGGTGTAGTCGGTCATGAAATTGGTCATGTTGCTTTAGGTCATAGCAAAAAAGCAATGCAAGTTGCCTATGCTACAGAAATTGCTCGTGATGCAGCAGCTGCATCAGGAAATGCTGCAGTAGCTTCAATTTCTAAATCACAACTAGGTGCTTTAGCTGCGGCTGTAGTAAATTCTCAATTCTCACAAAGCCAAGAAAAAGATGCTGATAACTACTCATTTGATTTCTTAGTTCAAAAAAATATCAATCCAGCAGGACTTGCAACTGCATTTGATAAATTAGGTGGTGGTAATGCTTCATTATTAAGTAGTCACCCATCTTCTGCAGACCGTGCAAAAAATATTCGTACCAAACTTGCTGATTTGAAAAAATAAGCATAAAAATACGAACTATAAAAGGCGGCACTATTTAGTGGCGCTTTTTTTGTATCATTAAATAATATGAAAATTATAAGTAGTTAACAAATATTAGGGAGGAAATAATGGTATCTGAAAACTTAACATCGAAAGTGAATGCCGAAAAGAATGAGGAAATTAAAAAAGCGAGTTTTTGGGTAAACCAAATCTTTATTCTACTGGCAACCGTAATTGGGGTTTATCTGGCAGCTAATCAAGGTTATAAACAAGCGGTTCAATTTGAAAATATGAAAAGCTATAAGGATAATTATTATCTGCAAAAATCGTTGCAATATGAGTTAACTGATAATATTAGCATCTTAAAGAACTATTTAGTTAAATGTCAAGATAGTAGCTATTTGGGTGCACGTACTGAACCCTTAAATTTTTATACCCTGGTTTGGGACAATATGAAATTTTCATCTACCACATTAGGCACGCCACCAGAATTACTACGTGATGCACAGCGATTTTATCGCGAAGTAGATCGTATTCATAATGAAATAGCAAAAGGCAATATAGGTATATCAGTTGGTGTATCGCAATTACAAGATCAGATAAACCATATTGAAAAAGAACTTTTACCTGCTTTAGATTCTAGTACTAAAAAAATTGAGAAAACCTTAGAAGGAACAGATGTAGTTTTGTAAAATGAATTACGAAGGTTAATTAAAAAACCGAATTGATCGGTTTTTTTTAATTTTAACTATTATTGCTAACGGGTTAGTTTTGTTATTGTTTATAGTTAGATAAAAAATTCCCAAACCGTTGGATGGCATCCTGCAGTTCTCTTATGTGTGGAAGAGCAACAATTCTGACATGATCTGGTTTATGCCAGTTAAAACCTGTACCTTGAACCAACAGTACTTTTTCTTGTAATAAAAAGTCTAAAACGAGTTGTTGATCATTATGAATGTTAAATTTTTGTTGGTCAATTTTAGGGAATAAATACAAAGCACCTTGCGGTTTGGTACATGAAACGCCAGGAATGTCATTAAGTAAACGCCATGCCAGCATGCATTGATCGTACAGTCGCCCACCAGGAACTATAAATTCATTAATACTTTGGTAACCACCAAGTGCGCCTTGGATAGCATGTTGCATTGGTACATTAGCACATAGACGCATAGAAGCTAACATATTTAAGCCTTCAATATAGCCTTTTACATGGTGTTTTGGTCCACAAAGTGCCATCCAACCTTGCCTAAAACCTGCAGCTCGGTAGATTTTGGATAATCCACTCATAGTAACAACAAATAAATCTGGGGCTAGTGCTGCAATTGAATGATGTACTGCGTCGTCATATAAAATTTTATCATAAACTTCATCAGCAAAGATGAGTAGGTTATTTTGGCGTGCAATTTCGGCTAGTTCTAGTAATATCTCTTTACTGTAAACTGCTCCTGTTGGGTTATTAGGGTTAATAATCACTAATCCTTTAGTTTTTGGGGTAATTTTACTTTTTATATCTTCTATATCTGGGGACCAATTAGCTTCTTCGTCACAAATATAATGAATAGCATTGCCACCGGATAAACTTACCGCTGCCGTCCATAAAGGATAATCCGGCATAGGTACCAGTACTTCATCGCCACTATTTAGTAATGCTTGCATAGATTGGACAATAAGCTCAGATACTCCATTACCAATATAAATGTCTTCAACATCTAAACTAGTAATTCCCCTAGCTTGATAATGTTGCATAATAGCTTTACGCGCGGAATAAAGTCCTTTGGAATCCGAATACCCTTGTGAAAACGGCAAATTGCGAATGATATCAGCAAGTAACTCATCGGGGGCAGTAAAACCAAATGGGGCGGGATTTCCAATATTAAGTTTAAGAATTGTTTGGCCTTCTTCTTCTAATTTTTTGGCATGATCGAGAATTGGTCCACGAATGTCATAACAAACATGATCCAATTTAGTAGATTTTGGGAAATTCATCGTATTACCGCCTTGCTTTGATTATTTTAATAGTATTGTCTTTTTTCAAAAAAATAATTTACTCCTATTTAGATATTTTTTGAAGATGTTATTATAACTAACTCAATAAATATTTTTATATTGTATGAAAATTGTGCGGGGAGCGTTATGAAAACTATTTTAACCGTAATCGGTAAAGACCAAACAGGCATTATTGCTGGTATTAGCCAAAAGTTATATGAATTAGATATTAATATTTTGGATGTGACTCAAACCATTATGGATGAGTATTTTACCATGATTATGTTACTTGATTTTTCTAAAATTAAAGTATCCTTTGATGAAGTTAAAACCACATTAACGCAAACAGGTGATAAGTTAAAGGTAAAAGTAAATATTCAACGCGAAGAAATCTTTGATGCTATGCATCGATTATAATTTGCTATTTTCTACTTTTTAGAAAGGATAATATTGATGGAAACTAAACAGATCCTCGAAACAATTAAAATGATTGAGGAAGAAAAACTCGATATCCGCACAATAACTATGGGTATTTCGCTCCTTGATTGTATTGATAGTGATGGTGAACAAGCTCGTCAAAAAATCTATGAAAAAATTACACGGCTGGCTAAAAATCTTGTCAAAGTTGGGGAAGATATCTCTTCTGAATTTGGTATTCCAATCATCAATAAACGTATTTCTGTTACGCCTATTTCATTAATAGCAGGTGCTAGTAATGATAAAGATTATGTTGAATTTGCTAAAACTCTTGATGCGGCAGCGAAAGCTGTTGGGGTTAATTTTATTGGTGGCTTCTCAGCATTAGTGCAAAAAGGTTACCACAAAGGGGATGAAATATTAATTAAATCTATTCCAGAAGCGTTAGCAAAAACAGAACGCGTATGCGCATCAGTTAATGTAGGGTCAACCCAAACTGGTATCAACATGGATGCAGTAAAACAGATGGGACAAATTATTAAAGAAGCTGCAGAGTTGACTGCAGATAATAGTAGTATGGCATGTGCAAAATTAGTGGTATTTGCTAATGCGGTTGAAGACAATCCATTTATGGCCGGTGCATTTCATGGTGTTGGTGAAGCGGATTGTGTCATTAATGTTGGTGTAAGTGGTCCAGGAGTAGTTAAGCGAGCACTTGAAAAAGTTAAAGGTGAATCATTTGACGTTGTCGCAGAAACTATTAAGAAAACGGCTTTCAAAATTACACGCATGGGGCAACTTGTGGGCAAGGAAGCCTCCGAACGTTTGGGTGTAAAATTTGGTATTGTTGATTTATCTTTAGCGCCAACGCCGGCGATTGGCGATTCTGTTGCTCATATAATAGAAGAAATGGGGTTGGAAGCTGTCGGTACCCATGGAACAACCGCCGCATTGGCTATGCTTAATGATGCCGTCAAAAAAGGTGGCGTGATGGCATGTGGTCACGTTGGTGGCTTAAGTGGAGCATTTATTCCGGTTTCAGAAGATGCAGGTATGATTGATGCAGTAAATAATGGTGCCTTAAATCTGGAAAAACTAGAAGCCATGACCTGTGTTTGTTCTGTAGGGCTTGATATGATCGCTATTCCTGGTGATACCCCCGCAGTAACCATTTCTGCTATCATCGCTGATGAAGCGGCAATTGGTGTTATTAATCATAAAACTACAGCCGTCCGAATTATTCCGGCAGTAGGGCTTAAAGTGGGTGATAATATTGAATTTGGTGGGTTATTAGGACATGCTCCAGTTATGCCTGTTAATAAATTTAGTTCATGTGATTTTATTAAACGCGGTGGCCGCATTCCGGCACCAATCCATTCTTTCAAAAATTAATTTATAGAGGTGCTACTAAAATGAGTAGTACCTCTATAAACTCTATTCTTATTTAAAACCAAATTAATGCCCATATATGGAATTGTATTCTAGCCAAGTAAAATAAATTTAGACATAATTACCTTTATGTTATTTTGTAAAAATGTTTCAGGAGAAGACAGTGTTTTAGTATAAACACTGGCAAAAATTATGAATTCACAATCTTATTTTCAACGTTTCAGTGGTATAGCTAGACTTTATGGTGAACCAGCATTACACCGTTTTTTACAAGCACATATCTGTGTAATTGGTATTGGTGGCGTAGGTTCTTGGGTAGCAGAATCACTTGCACGTAGCGGTATTGGGCAAATTACATTAATTGATATGGATGATGTATGTGTGACTAATACTAATCGACAGATCCATGCTTTAAAAGCCAATATTGGTAAAGCTAAAACTAAGATTATGGCGGAGAGAATTTTACAAATTAACCCGGAATGTGTTGTTAATGAAGTAGATGATTTTATTAATGCTGACAATGTGAGTAATTATTTAGGTACTAAACAAAAACCTTATTATGATTATATTATTGATGCCATTGATAGTGTACGTGATAAAGCCGCGGTCTTAGCCTATTGTAAACGACAAAAACTGAAAGTAATAACTATAGGTGGTGCTGGTGGACAAAAAGATCCAACTAAGATAAAAATTGCTGATTTAACAAAAACTATTCAAGATCCATTAGCGGCTAAATTACGCGAAAGGCTAAAAAATGAATATAAGCTTAATAAAGATAGTAAAGGGAAGTTTGCTATACCATGTGTGTTTTCGACTGAACAATTAATTTATCCAGCTCAAAATGGACAAGTCTGTTACTCGAAAAGTTTAGCTAATGGCGCTAAAAAAATGGACTGTGAGTCAGGGTTTGGAGCAATTACCACAGTTACGGCAACATTTGGTTTTGTTGCGGTTGCCTATGTATTAGATAAATTATGTAAAATCTAATCAGGTTTATTAATAAGCCCTCTAATTATATTATTAAATCATTTATTTAATAATATTTTTTCAACTACAAAAAAATTATTAATAATGTTTAATTTTAGTTAAAAAATAAAACATTAGTTCCCATCAGTTACATTATTTTTTGTTCAATATATTATTGTATAAAGTAACAAACTGATTTAGGATATCGTCAATTTCGTTTTGTAATTATGCACAGGCATTAAAAATTCAGGGAAGACGCCAAACGATCCAGATTTATTTTTAATTTCAAGGAGAAATCTATGGCAGTAACCAACATGAATGAGTTAAATGAGTTGATGGTGCGCGTGAAAAGAGCTCAAGAAACTTATGCAACTTATACTCAAGAGCAAGTCGATAAAATATTCACAGAAGCAGCCAAAGCCGCTGCAGCTGCGCGTATTCCGCTTGCACAACAAGCTGTTGCTGAATCAGGCATGGGCGTTGTAGAAGATAAGGTAATTAAAAACTTATTTGCTGCAGAATATATTCTTAATAAATTCCGTCACGAAAAAACTTGTGGTGTTATTGAGGAAAATGAACAATATGGCACCATCACTATCGCTGAACCTTTAGGCGTTATTTGTGGTATTGTTCCAACAACTAATCCGACATCGACCGCTATTTTTAAATCATTAATTAGTTTGAAAACTCGTAATGCGATTGTTTTTTCGCCTCATCCTAGAGCTAAGAAATCAACCATTGAAGCCGCTCGTATCGTTCTTGATGCAGCAGTAAAAGCTGGTGCCCCAAAAGATATTATTGGGTGGATTGATGAGCCATCTATCGAATTATCTAATGCATTAATGCATCATGATGATGTCGCGGCTATTTTAGCTACTGGTGGACCAGGTATGGTGAAAGCTGCATATAGTTCTGGTAAACCAGCTCTAGGTGTTGGCGCAGGTAATACACCTGTGGTTATTGATGAAACCGCTGATTTAAAACGTGCTGTTGCTTCAGTCCTTATGTCTAAGACTTTTGATAATGGTATGATTTGTGCGTCAGAGCAAGCGATTGTTGTGGTTGATTCTGTTTATGATGAAGTGCGTAGTTTATTAAATGAGTATGGAGCATATGTTTTAAATGCTAAAGAAACTAAAGCTGTACAAGGTATTATTTTAAATGATAAAGGTGCCTTAAATGCCAACATCGTAGGGCAACCAGCTGCGAAAATTGCTCAAATGGCTGGTTTTAAAGTACCATCATCAGCAAAAGTATTGGTGGGTGAAGTAACTAAAGTTGATTTATCTGAGCCTTTTGCACATGAAAAACTTTCACCTACGTTGGCAATGTTTAAAGCAAAAGATTTTGCTGAAGCTGTTGATAAAGCAGAAAAATTAATCGAAATGGGTGGTTTAGGTCATACTTCTGTTCTTTACACTGATCAAGATGCCAATAAAGATCGGGTTGCTTATTTTGGCAAGAAAATGAAAACTTGTCGTATTTTAATTAATCAACCAGCTGCTCATGGTGGTATTGGTGATTTGTATAACTTTGATTTAGCTCCATCTTTAACACTAGGATGTGGTTCTTGGGGTGGAAATTCGGTATCTGAGAATGTCGGACCGAAACACTTAATCAACAAGAAAACAATCGCTAAGAGAGCAGAAAACATGTTATGGCATAAATTACCAAGTTCTATCTATTTCCGTCGTGGATCATTACCGGTCGCCCTTAACGAAGTTGTTGACCAGGGAGCCAAACGAGTATTTGTTGTTACAGATAAATTCCTATTTGACAATGGATATACTAAACAAATCACTGATCAACTTGAATCAAGAGGTGCACTATGTGAAACCTTCTTTGATGTTGCAGCAGATCCAACATTAAGTATTGTTCGTAAAGGTACCGAAGCAATGACTGCATTTAGGCCTGATACTATTATCGCGGTTGGTGGTGGTTCACCTATGGATGCGGCGAAAATTATGTGGGTTCTATATGAACATCCTGAAACTAAATTTGATGAACTAGCATTACGGTTCATGGATATTCGTAAACGTGCATGTCATTTCCCGCATATGGGTGAAAAAGCCAAACTTATTTGTGTGGCAACCACATCTGGTACCGGTTCAGAAGTGACACCGTTTGCAGTGGTTACAGATGATGCAACTGGGCAAAAATATCCGTTAGCGGATTATGCAATTACTCCGCATATGGCAATAGTCGATGCTAATTTAGTAATGAATATGCCAAAATCACTTTGTGCATTTGGTGGTTATGATGCTGTAGTTCACTCATTAGAAGCTTATGTTTCAATTATGGCAAATGAGTTTTCTGATGGTCAAGCATTACAAGCTTTAAGCTTGTTGAAGGCTTATTTACCTGCAAGCTATAAAGAAGGCGCGCAAAATCCTATAGCACGTGAAAAAGTTCATAGTGCAGCAACTCTTGCAGGTGTTGCATTTGCACAAGCGTTCTTAGGTATTTGTCACTCATTAGCACACAAATTAGGTGCTGCATTCCATGTGCCTCATGGTCTTGCCAATGCTATGTTAATGTGCAATGTGGTGCGTTTTAATGCGACTAATAAACCAACAAAACAAGGTACTTTTAGTCAATACGGTTATCCAAAAGCAATTCAACGTTATGCTGAAGTTGCAGATCATTTAGGATTAACTGCGGCTTCAGATAAAGATGAGAAGAAAGTTGAAAAACTTATTGGTTGGTTAGAAGCACTTAAGAAAGATCTTAATATTCCTTCTTCAATTAAAGAATATGGAGTTCCTGAAAAAGAATTCTTGGCTGCTGTAGACCAATTATCTGTTGATGCGTTTGATGACCAATGTACAGGTGCTAATCCGCGTTATCCACTTATTGCTGAATTAAAACAACTCTACTTAGACTCGTACTATGGACGAGTTTATGAAGATAAAGGTGATATTAGTGAAGATGTTGCCTTACATACTGCGGCAAAAGGTGTAGCCTCCACTAAGAAAAAAGCTACTAAAAAGAAATAATATAAAATATTTTTTCTGTTAAACAAAATCCTGATATAGTCATATATTTCAGGATTTTTTATAGTTTTGATTTTTTTTTAAGCAAATAAAATAAAATTTGTTTTTTTTACTTGCAAGGTTAAGTGTTCTAGTCCATAATGCGCAGCACTTAGGCCGGCTTAGCTCAGTAGGTAGAGCAACTGACTTGTAATCAGTAGGTCGCCAGTTCGATTCCGGCAGCCGGCACCATTTTCCTAAGTATACAAAGTAATAAAGATTCGGGGTGGGGTTCCCGAGCGGCCAAAGGGAGCAGACTGTAAATCTGCCGTGTCACACTTCGAAGGTTCGAATCCTTCCCCCACCACCATGTATCTAATATTAGCAATAGCTAATTGAAGCATTTAGGTAGCCGAGTTTGAATATGCGGGCATCGTATAATGGCTATTACCTCAGCCTTCCAAGCTGATGATGCGGGTTCGATTCCCGCTGCCCGCTCCAATTGCTGATATAGCTCAGTTGGTAGAGCGCACCCTTGGTAAGGGTGAGGTCGGCAGTTCAAATCTGCCTATCAGCACCATTCTTGTACCTTTCCTAAACTTCTAAAAATATCGAATTTAACAGCTTTATAGCTTGTCACTCGATGGCTTTATCTGTTATCATTCAAAGCTGATTTTATATTAGTATTATGTAAATATAATACTTGGTTAATGTGGTGATTCGCCACCGATTTGTATTACATTTGAGGGACAATAAATGTCTAAAGAAAAATTTGAACGTACAAAACCCCACGTTAACGTTGGTACAATCGGCCACGTTGACCATGGTAAAACAACTTTAACTGCTGCAATTACTTCTGTTCTTGCTAAAAAATACGGCGGACAAGCACGTGCATTCGATCAAATCGATAACGCACCGGAAGAAAAAGCACGTGGTATTACCATCAATACTTCACACGTTGAATACGACACCCCAACTCGTCACTATGCACACGTAGACTGCCCGGGCCATGCTGACTATGTTAAAAACATGATCACTGGTGCAGCACAAATGGACGGTGCTATTTTAGTAGTAGCAGCAACTGATGGCCCTATGCCACAAACTCGTGAACACATTCTATTAGGTCGTCAAGTAGGTGTTCCATACATCATCGTATTCTTAAACAAATGTGATATGGTTGATGATGAAGAATTATTAGAATTAGTTGAAATGGAAGTACGTGAACTTCTAACTCAATATGATTTCCCAGGTGACGATACACCAGTAATTCGTGGTTCAGCGCTAAAAGCATTAGAAGGCGATGCAGCATGGGAAGACAAAATTGTAGAATTAGCAGAAGCATTAGACAGCTATATTCCAGAGCCACAACGTGACATCGATAAACCATTCCTACTTCCAATTGAAGACGTATTCTCAATTTCAGGTCGTGGTACAGTGGTAACAGGTCGTGTAGAACGCGGTGTAATCAAAGTTGGTGAAGAAGTTGAAATCGTTGGTATCAAACCGACAACAAAAACAACTTGTACTGGTGTAGAAATGTTCCGTAAATTACTAGACGAAGGCCGTGCAGGTGAAAACGTTGGTGTATTACTACGTGGTACTAAACGTGAAGAAATCGAACGTGGTCAAGTATTAGCAAAACCAGGTTCAATCACACCACATACTGATTTTGAATCAGAAGTGTATATCTTAAGCAAAGAAGAAGGTGGTCGTCATACTCCATTCTTCAAAGGTTACCGTCCACAGTTCTACTTCCGTACAACTGACGTAACAGGAACTATCACTTTACCAGAAGGCGTAGAAATGGTAATGCCTGGAGATAACATCAAAATGACAGTATCATTAATTCACCCAATCGCAATGGCAGACGGCTTACGTTTTGCTATCCGTGAAGGTGGTCGTACTGTTGGTGCTGGTGTTGTTGCTAAGGTTATTAAATAATTTAGCTACTTGTTACTCATAGAAAGGGTATCGTTAGATGCCCTTTCTTATCTAGTCTATTTAGCAAAATGTTTTTAGCAAAAAGAGCATTTTGGGAAATGGATATTATTATAAATAACATAGTTGTAGGTTTTATATGCTAGTAAATAACGAGAGTCAAGATACAAGCACGATTCTAGACAAATTCAAGTGGGGTTTGGTTCTTATATTGATTGCATTTATTGTCTGGGGAAATTTTTATTTTGCTGGGCCTAATGATATATATCAACCAAATACGATCGTTAGAATTATTGCAGTGGTTGTAATTTCACTTCTAACTTTATTGATTGCATTTACAACGAATAAAGGTAAAGTATTTTTTGTATTTTTACAAGAATCAAGAAAAGAGTTAAGAAAAGTAGTATGGCCTACTCGTAAAGAAACAGTACAAACAACTCTACTCATTGCAGCTATTACTGTTATTGTTGGCTTAGCCCTTTGGGGAATGGATTCTTTATTCCGTTCAATAGTCTTTTACTTAACATCAATAGGACGTTAATATGAGTGAAACACAACAAAAACGATGGTATGTTATTCAAGCATACTCAGGCTATGAAGCACGTGTTGCTCAATCCTTACGTGAATATATTAAATTACATAACATGGAAGATTTATTTGGTGAGGTCTTAGTACCAACTGAAGAAGTTGTCGAAATGAAAAGTGGTCAACGTCGTAAGAGTGAACGTAAATTCTTTCCTGGTTATGTTTTAGTCGAAATGATAATGAATGATGCAACTTGGCATTTAGTTAAAAGTGTACCAAGAACACTAGGATTTATTGGTGGAACTTCTGATAGACCAGCACCAATTAGTCAACGTGAAGTTGATGCAATCATGAATCGCTTACAACAAGTTGGTGATAAACCTCGTCCAAAAACATTATTCGAACCTGGTGAACTTGTTAGAGTTAATGAAGGTCCATTTGCTGACTTTAATGGTGTCGTAGAAGAAGTTGATTACGAAAAGAGTCGCTTAAAAGTCTCGGTATCAATTTTTGGGCGTTCAACCCCAGTAGAACTTGACTTTAGCCAAGTTGAAAAAAGTTAATTGAATCAAATTGAAAAGAGTTTAAAAAAAATCACAGAAGTCATTCTGTGATTTTTTTATATCTACTTAAAGTAAGACTAGCTAGTAACTTAAGCTAATTAGTGGCAGAATTAAATAAGGCAAAGTTGTTTAATTTTTTAACACGATAATATTTTTTAAATTGTATTAAAATCTTCTAGTTGTTGTTGTAAATCCAGCCAATTAAGTTCAGTCTCTTCCAGTTCATTTTTTAGTTGACTTTGATTAAGCAATAAAGTGGTTAATTCAGTTTTTTTGTCAGGTTCATACATACTAGGATCTGCTAATTGCTGTTCAATATCTTGTAATTGTTTAGTTAGTTGCTCAAGGTTACGTTCTTCTTGTTGTAATTGTTTTTTTATAGGTTGCAATTGTGCACGTAATTCGGCTTCTTTACGTTTTTGTTCTTTGCGATCTTGAGCTGAAAGATTTTGAACTGTTTCATTTTTATTAATATTATTCTCAATGGTTTGATTTTCAAGTTTCTGTTCTTCGGCAAGCCATTTCTGGTAATCATCAAGATCTCCTTCAAATGGCTCCACTTTATGATCATGTACTAGATAAAACTCATCAGTGGTAGAACGCAATAAATGACGATCATGGGAGACCACAACTAACGCGCCTTCAAAATCAATTAAGGCTTCGGTCAATGCTTGTCGCATATCTAAATCCAAATGGTTAGTTGGTTCATCTAATAGAAGTAGATTAGGTTTTTGCCACACAATAAGTGCTAACACTAAACGCGCTTTTTCTCCGCCAGAAAAAGTATTTACTGGTTCATTAACTTTATCACCATGAAAATCAAAACCACCTAAATAATTACGCAACTCTTGTTCGGTAATATTGAAATCGGCAAGTTGAGTTAAATGCCAAAGCGGTGATTCATCAGCGCGTAAGTATTCTAATTGATGTTGAGCAAAATAGCCTAATTGTACACCTTTAGCTAAATTAATATGCCCTTCTTTAGGTAAAAGTTCACCAGCTAATAGTTTAATTAATGTTGATTTACCGGCACCATTACGACCTAATAAACCTATTCGGGAGCTAGGGACTAAATTAAGTTTAATTTTCTCTAATACAATTTTCTCATCATAGCCAGCTACGACTTTCTCCATCATTAATAGTGGACTAGGTAGAAATTCTGGAGCACGAAAACTAAAATGAAATGGATTATCAACATGTGCTGGTGCTATTAGTTCCATTTTTTCGAGCATCTTAATCCTACTTTGTGCTTGTTTGGCTTTAGTTGCTTTTGCTTTAAAACGATTAATATAACTTTGCAGATGAGCCACTTTTAGTTGTTGACTTTGATAAAGAGACTGTTGTTGTGCCAATTTTGTTGCTCGTTGGATTTCAAACGAAGAGTAGTTTCCGGTATATTCAAACAAGCTTTTTTGTTCAATATGAATAATTTTATTCACTAGTGGATCTAAAAAATCTCTGTCGTGTGAAATTAAAATTAACGTTCCTTGATAATTAGTTAGCCATTTTTCAAGCCAAATCACAGCATCTAAATCAAGGTGATTAGTCGGTTCATCAAGAAGTAATAAATCAGAACGACACATCAAAGCTTGTGCCAGATTTAAGCGCATGCGCCAACCACCAGAATAGGATTTTACGGGTAATTGTAATTGTTCATTGGAAAATCCCAGGCCATGCAAAAGTGTTGCTGCTCGAGAACGAATCGTCCAGGCATCAATCGTATCAAGTTTTTCATGCACTAGCGCAATTTGTTGGCCATTATTTTGTTGATTGGCTATGTCTAATTGCAGTTCTAATTGCCGATATTCACGATCACCGTCAATAGCGTATTCAATTGCTGGTGTATCTAATGCAGGAGTTTCTTGATTTACCCATGCAAGTTGCCATTGAGAAGGAATACTTAATATTCCTGCATCTGCTTGAATTTCTCCTTTTATGAGCGAAAAAAGAGTGGATTTACCGCAACCATTTTTACCGACCAGACCAACTTTTTGTTTAGGATTGATGGTTGCAGAAGCATTATCTAAAAGTAAATTAGCACCTCGGCGCACTTGGATGGAATCAAATACTATCATAATATTGTCAACGATTATTCAATACAAAATAAAATGTGTTATGCTAACAAAAAATTGCATTTATGAAAAATTAAAATAAGAGCTTTAATATGGTAATGAGTCCTTATAGTCTAACTCCTAAAATAGCACAACAAATTGTTGACAGAACAATGAAAATTATTGATTGTAACATTAATGTGATGGATGCGAATGGTTGTATTATTGGAAGTGGTGATCTAGAACGCATAGGTGAAGTTCATGAAGGTGCTATGCTTGCAATTTCGCAGAAACGGATTGTTTCAATTGATAATAATATGGTAAAGCGTTTGCACGGTGTTAAACCTGGTATCAATCTACCTTTAAAATTGAATGATCGTATTGTAGGAGTAATTGGCTTAACGGGTGAACCTTCAGATATTCGCCAATTTGGTGAGCTTGTCTGTATGTCTGCGGAAATGATGATGGAACAAACGCAGTTATTACAAGAACTGTCCTATGATAATCGTTTAAAAGAAGAACTTATTTTAACTTTGATTGAGAAAGAAATTTTGCCAGATAGTATGGTGCAATGGGTAAAACGTTTAGATATCGATCTAAATTTACCTAGAGTAGTTGGCATAATAGAAGTGGATAGTGGACAATTGGGTATAGATACCGCTATGAGTGAGCTACAAAATTTGCAAATACAGGTACAAATATTAAGCAAACATAATTTAGTGGCGATTAAATCCATTACTGAGTTAGTCATACTGATCCCTGCCCTTAACCGTTATGGACGATGGGATTTATTAGAACATAAGAAAAAATTGGAGCAGTTAGTTATTGATATAAAAAATGTAACCCAATTAGATATACGAATTTCGTTAGGTAATTATTTTGATCAAAATAATTACCCTTTAGTTAAATCCTATCAAACAGCTAAAACTACTATGCTTATAGGTAAACAAAGGATGCCTAATGTACGAAATTACTATTATCAACAATTAATTTTACCAGTTTTATTACATGGATTAAGTTATGATTGGCAAGCCGAGGAATTATTGTTACCTTTAAAAAAATTAAAAAAGGATGATAACAATGGTGTATTACAAAAAACTTTACAAACTTGGTTTAAAAATAATTTACATAATGGTAATGCATCGAATGAACTTTTTATACATCGTAATACCTTAGAATATAGATTAAATAAAATAACTAAGTTGACTGGATTAAATTTAGATAAATTTGATGATAAATTACTTTTATATATTGCTCTACAATTAGATAAGAACTAATTTTATTTATAAAATATAACTAGTTAGATAATTAAGGAAAGAATGTTAGATAGCAAAAGAGATGTGTTTATAATATTATATTGTGTAATAGATCAAGTTATTGGCTGTGGATAAAAAATAGCTAAGAATTGGTCTGAGCAAGATTTATTACAATTATTTTCAAAAGCCAGAAAAATGCATAAATAAAAAATAGTTATTTATGCAAAATAAAGCTATTAAATATTATAATTGGTAATTATATTTTCATTTTTTTTAACAGTATATTTTCAAATATTCTAATGATTAGTTTTATATAAGTAAAAAATAATATTCATTATATAATAAGTCCCATTTCTTATATTATTGTGAAATAAATAACATTAATTTGTTTATTTGCATATAAATAACCGCATATTATCTTTTAATTTTGTTTTATTGCCCAATGAAATTTTCATGTTATTTATACATACTAAATAAACATGAATAATTAAGTTAAAATCAAATTTTTCAACTAAACCAAAAGTAATTATAGATGGATGATGAGTATTTATAATTTAAAATAGTAAAATAAATTATAACCATATGAATAAAAAGTCATCTCATTATAGAAATGCTATTGGAACTATTACCGATTATTTCACTAAAATTAATTAAATTGTTTGTGAAATGATGTAAGTTTAGATTATGTAAATTATTGTTAATTTAGTAGTTATTGCATCCGTTTAAGGTATTGATTTTAGGTCAAGTGATTAATATACCTCATTGGATCATTTTAATGCTCCAAAAACATCTTTAAGTACAAAAAGTGATAAAACGTGTTTTGCCGCGTTAAAAGTAAATGTAAGTTTTTGAAATTTGAGCTCCAATTGACGTTGATGAACGTCAATATATACAGATGGGAGTTACATTTATTGTAATAGGTAATAATCTAGGTTTATTGAGAGGTTCTACTGAATTACTAGCAGATAAATTATTTAAAATAATTAATATTATTTTAATCACAATAATAAAGGAGAATAATATGAAAATTGGTTTTATTGGTTTAGGTATTATGGGAAAACCGATGAGTAAAAACTTGTTAAAAGCAGGTTATTCACTCATTGTTTGTGATAAAAACCAAGCTTCAGTTGACGAAGTTGTTGCAGCTGGTGCACAAAGTGCGCCAAATGCAAAAGAAGTAGCTAAAGTTTGTGATGTTATTATTACAATGCTACCTAATTCACCTCATGTTAAAGAAGTTGTCTTAGGTGAAAATAGTGTTGTTGAAGGTGCCAAAGCAGGTGCTACTCTTATTGATATGAGTTCTATTGCACCATTAGCTAGTCGTGAAATTCATGATGAATTAGCAAAAAAAGGTTTAAATATGTTAGATGCTCCAGTGAGTGGTGGTGAGCCTAAAGCAATTGACGGTACATTATCAGTTATGGTTGGTGGTGATAAAACTATTTTTGATAAACATTATGATTTGATGAAAGCAATGGCAGGTTCTGTTGTTTATACTGGTGATATCGGTGCAGGTAATGTAACAAAACTGGCTAACCAAGTTATTGTGGCACTCAATATTGCTGCAATGTCTGAAGCATTAGTCTTGGCAACTAAAGCTGGAGTAAATCCAGAATTAGTTTATCAAGCTATTCGAGGTGGGCTTGCAGGGAGTACGGTTTTAGATGCTAAAGCACCAATGGTATTAAATCGTAATTTTAAACCTGGATTTAAAATTGATTTACACATAAAAGATCTACAAAATGCATTAGATACTTCTCATGGTGTAGGTACTTCATTACCACTTACTGCAATTGTAATGGAAATGATGCAAGCACTTAAGACTGATGGTATGGGAGAATGTGATCATAGTGCTTTAGCTCGTTACTACGAAACATTAGCAAAAATTGAAATTAAATAAAAGTTGATTATATTGGGTATGGAAACATACTCAATAACATTGGATGATTTTGTAAGGATAAGTATGAAGATTGTCATTGCACCTGATTCTTTTAAGGAAAGTTTAAGTGCCAAGGAAGTTGCTAGCATTATAAAAGCTGGATTTTCACAAATTTATACTTGTGCAGAATTTGCACTAATACCAGTTGCTGATGGTGGCGAAGGAACAGTAGATGCAATGGTTGATGCTTTAAAAGGGTGTAAAATTACCGTACCAATTACCGATCCATTAGGTGAAAATGGTACGGCTTTTTATGGTATATCAGGTGATGGACATACAGCTATTATCGAAATGGCGAGTGCTAGTGGATTAGAGCGAGTACCAATAAATAAACGAAATGCAAAAATTACTACTTCATATGGTACCGGAGAGTTAATTAAAGATGCATTAGATCATGGTTGTAATAAATTTATTATTGGAATAGGAGGTAGTGCGACTAATGATGGTGGGGCAGGAATGCTACAAGCACTAGGAGTAAAACTTTTAGATAAATTTGGGAATCAAATTGGTTATGGCGGGGCGTCGTTAGCTTTACTAGAGAAAATTGATATAACTCAAATAGATAGTCGTTTGAAGGATTGTGAATTTGAAGTCGCATGTGATGTAACTAATCCATTAACAGGCGAAAATGGAGCCTCTGCTATTTTTGGACCTCAAAAAGGAGCCTCATTAGAAGATGTTAAATTACTTGATTCTAATCTGAAGCACTTTGCTCATATGATCAAACAATTTCTTAATGTCGATATTGAACAGATTCCAGGAACAGGTGCTGCAGGAGGAATGGGGGCTGCATTATTAGCATTTTTTAACGCAAAATTAAGACCTGGAATAGAAATTATTACTAATCTATTGAAATTAGATTGTTTAATAAAACAAGCTGATTTAGTTATTACTGGTGAAGGCCGTTTAGATTATCAGAGTGTTAATGGAAAAGTACCAATTGGAGTTGCTCAAATCGCCAAAAAACATAATAAACCCGTTATAGCTATAGTTGGTAGTTTAGGGGATAGGGCCGAAACAGTTTATCCTTACGGCATTACAGCGATGTTCAGTATTTTATCTAAAGTATCAACATTATCTGAAGCTTTAGATTCAGAAACCGCAAAAGTTAATCTCTATAATTCAGCAATAAATATTGCTTTAACATTAAAATTAGGAAGTAGTCTTAAGAATAATATTTAATAAAAAAGCCCTTTATTTAATAGTAAAAGGCTTTTTCAATCATTAATTAACGTTACTTTTTGATTGCGGTTAAAGCTTTGCGAATAAATAGCAAACAAATCATAACAAAAACCAATAGACCTAAATATTGAGGTAACATACCTAAATCTGCTGATATAGCTAGCGGAGCATCACCACCACCACTGGTAATACTAATAACAATGACAACAGCTAAAATAACGCCAACTAAGCTTTCACCTACAATTAGACCTGATGCAATTAAAGCTGCTTTACGATCTACTTTTCTGTATTCGATATCAGGGTTTAGATTTTGTTTTTTAGCTTTGGCATAAGCATAATGTTTGATTATCCATGATAATAAAGAACCTATAAAAATTGGCATTGTAATACTTGGTGGCAGATATATACCTAAACCGACAGCCAAGGCAGGTAAACGAAATTTTGAACGATTACTGGCTAGTAACAAATCAATAATAATAATCACTGCACCTAAAGCTAATCCTATCAAGATCATGGTCCAATCTAGTTGATGCGAAAAAATACCTTTGGCAATGGTTGTCATTAGTGTTGCTTGAGGGGCAGCTAATACTTGTGATTGATCCATATCAGGGCGAGGTAGAGCACCAGTAAAACCATACGCGTTATATAGGATCTCTAAAATAGGGGCAATAACAATTGCTCCAACTACGCACCCAATTAATAATGCTACTTGTTGTTTCCAAGGCGTTGCATGTACTAAGTAACCGGTTTTGAGGTCTTGCAAATTATCGTTAGAAATACAAGCAATAGCTAATACAGCGCTAGTAGTGAATAATGCGAGAGCAGTGGCAAAATTGGAACCTTCAATAGAAGATAACATACCATTTGTTTCGCCTAATCCAAGTAAAATCAATGAAATTACTATAACTGCAACAATAGCAATACCTGATATAGGACTGGCAGAAGAACCAACTAATCCGGCCATGTAACCGCAAGCTGCTGCGACTAAAAAGCCCATAATGAAAGCAAATAATACGGCACAAAAAACTAATGTCCAAGCAATGCCAGTAGATAAACCACTATCAGAGATAAAGGTATAAAAAGTACCTAACAAAATAATTAGCATGCCAGCCATAATCAAGAAAATAGTTTTCGGTGATAAATCTTGTTCGGTTCGTTCAATATCGTTAACTGACACATCAGAACGTAAAGTTTTGAAAGAAATTTTCAATCCTTCAATCATCGGTTTAATTAAAGTAAGCAGTGTCCAAATAGCGGCAATAGCAATAGTGCCGGCACCGATAAACCGGATATCTTTAGCCCAAAAGCCCATTGCAATTTTGGATAATGGTAAGCTAGTATCATAATCATTTAGTACACTTAAAATTGGGATACCGAATCCCCAAGCAATAATAGTACCAATTAATACAGCTATACCCGAGATAATACCAATCAAATAACCAGCGCTAAGTAGTGCTAACGAAAATCCCATAGGTAGTTGAAATATAGATTTTCCCCCAGTAAACCAATAGGCAGTACTATCAGATAAAACGCGGAATCCATTTGTAAAAAGGCTGACTAGTGATGCAATAATACCGCCAAATAAAATGTCTTTTAGCCCTTCATTTGAGTCGTTATTATCGGTTTTTGAGCCGGCTTTTAGAATTTCAGCAGCAGCAACACCTTCGGGATAAGGTAAATTACTTTTTACTACCATTACATGGCGCAAAGGAATAGAAAATAAAACACCAAGCATTCCACCAGCGACACATACACTTAATGTTAGCCAGAAAGGGAAGCTTTGCCAATAACCAATCATTAATAACCCAGGAAGAACAAAAATGATCGAAGATAAGGTACCAGCTGCTGAAGCTTGAGTTTGCACCATATTATTTTCTAAAATCGTTGCGCCCGAAAATAATCTTAATATAGCCATTGAAATAACAGCTGCAGGAATAGCAGATGAAAAAGTTAATCCAACTTTTAATCCTAAATACACATTAGATGCAGTAAATATAATAGTAATAAAGGCACCAAGAATAGTGCCTCTTAATGTAAGTTCACGTAAATTGTTCATGTTTTTAACTAAAGTTAGTGTGATAATTAACTATTATATACATATTTGATCTTATCAGGCTACAAATTATCTTATTGATACCTAACTTGAAAGAGATTACTAATTTTTTCACATTCTAATTTTAATTAGCATTATTTAAAATAATTTTATATTGCCTTAAATTAAAATGTAAAAACAATGACAGTTCAATAGTAAAACCCTTAAAATAGATTTATTAACTAACAAATTTTAGAGAAATATTTTGAATCAATTACAACGTCTACAAGCTATTGTTAAACAGCTCCGTGATCCAATAACTGGCTGTGAATGGGATCGAGTACAAACCTTGGCATCTTTAAAGTCTTATACCTTAGAAGAAACATATGAAGTTCTAGATGCAATTGATAAACAGGATATGCCAGAACTAAAAAAAGAATTGGGTGATTTGTTGTTTCAGATTGTTTTTTATACCGATTTAGCTAATGAACAAGGGCAATTTAATTTTGATGATGTGTGTCAAGCAGTTGCAGATAAGTTAGTTAGCCGACATCCCCATATTTTTTCTGCTAAAACAACAAATAAACCTAATTGGGAACAGCTGAAACAAAAAGAAAGAGATCAACGAGCACAATACTCCATACTAGATGATATACCTAATGCCATACCTGCTTTGATGAAAGCTGAAAAAATTCAAAAACGTTGTGCTTCTGTTGGTTTTGATTGGTTGGAATTAAAACCTGTTATAGATAAAGTAAAGGAAGAGCTTAACGAAGTGGAGCAGGAAATTAATCAAACAACGCAAAAGCAACATAAAATTGAAGAAGAACTCGGTGATTTGTTTTTTGCTACGGTTAATTTAGCCAGGCACTTAAAAGTTAAGTCTGAACTGTGTTTACAACAAGCTAATCAAAAATTTATCCGTCGATTCAAACAAGTTGAATTTATATTAAAACAAAAAGGCTATACTTTAAGGGATGCAACACTTGAAGAAATGGAAGATGCGTGGCAAAGTGTTAAACAAACAGAACAAATTAAATAGAGAAGTGAATGAAAATGACTGAACCGAAAAATGAACTATACCAAGAAATTGAAGCCTGGGCCCAAAATGCAATTTTACATAGCCCTACATGGAGTATCAATCAACTCGATTATTCTGAAAAAAGTATTACAGTTGTTGAAATGATTATTGGCGAATTAGCTGAAAAAAACTTTAGTATTGCCGAAGAACAGTTAGATATGATTGCTCAAGAATATGGTTGTTATCTATTACTTACCGCACATAAAATATATGGTGGTGAGTTTTATTGGAATGAAGAATTTCAACAGCCTATGCTAATTTGTTGTGAACCTGATGCGATGATTGTGCTGATGACTTGGAACAAAGTAAAAGGCCGTTTACTGGGGGACAAAGCAGATCATATTGCCTATTTCTTAGATGAATTTGGCAAAGCAACTTTCCAACCGAAAAAAGGCACTCATAGGGTTTATTTATAATAAAACAATGAGAGTAATAAGTGTTGGTTAATAAAGATAAAATATGAATTATACACTTTATATTGGTAACAAAAATTACTCAACATGGTCGATGCGACCTTGGGTTGTGATGAAGTATTTTGATATTCCTTTTAACGAAAGGCTAATTAAATTTGATGGTTTTAGTGCAGGTTCTTTGTTCAAAACAACGATATCTTCAATTTCAAAGTATGGAACTGTACCGATTTTAGTTGATAATGATTTTGTGATCACTGATTCTTTAGCTATTTGCGAATACTTAGCAGAAAGACATCATGATTTAGCTTTATGGCCTACTGATATTAAACATAGAGCAGTGGCACGGAGTTTAGTTGCTAAAATGCATTCAGGTTTTCCGGCTATCCGAAATTATTTGCCAATGAATATTGAAGCTGAGTTTCCTGAGGTAGGGCAAATAATATTACGCGATCATTCAGAAGTAAAAAATGAAATTATGTTATTAGATGATCTTTTATCCTCGTTGTTGATCTCAAACACATCTAATCAAAACTATTTGTTCGGTGACTTTAGTATAGCCGATGGATTTTATGCACCTGTATGTCTAAGATTGAAAAACTATCATATAAAGACAAGCCCAATTGTAGCTAATTACATTGATAAAATTTGCCATACAAAAGGTATTAAAGATTGGATAAATGAAGCACTACAAGAGCAATTTTTTGTGGTTATGGATGAGCCTTATCGTTTACACAGATAAATATTAATATAAAACACTAGCCCATTTAATATTGATTGAGGCTAGTGTTCCAAGCTAACTTAGGTTGATACTTATACTTCTAAATAATCTAAAATCCCTTCGGCTGCTTTTCGGCCTTCACTGATTGCTGTAACCACTAAGTCAGAACCTCGCACCGCATCACCCCCAGCAAAGATTTTCGGATTTGAAGTTTGATAACCTTTAATTGCTGGAGCAATGATTCGACCTTGTTGATCAAAATCAACCCCGTGCTCGGCTAACCATGGCATTGAATGTGGCTTAAATCCAAATGCCATTACTACTGCATCGGCAGGTAACACAAATTCAGAACCTGCAATAACCACAGGTGATCGTCGACCTTTTGCGTCGGGCTCACCAAGATCTGTTCTAACCATCTTTATTCCAGTGACTTGTCCATCATTGTTAGTTTCAATACTAAGAGGTTGTACATTAAATTGGAATTGAACGCCTTCTTCTTTGGCATTTTTTACTTCTCGTTTGGAACCGGGCATATTGGCTTCATCACGACGATAAGCACAGGTAACTTCAATAGCGCCTTGACGGATAGATGTACGTACACAATCCATAGCGGTATCACCACCACCGAGCACTACCACACGTTTGTTTTTCATGTCGATATATGGTGTATCTTTGGTTTGCTTATGTTTCATAATATGTTTGGTATTGGCAATTAAAAATGGTAAAGCATCATACACACCGTTAGCATTTTCATTTTCCAGACCGGCTCGCATAGATTGGTAAGTACCAGTGCCCACAAAAACCGCATCAAACTCATTAATTAAGTCAGCTAATAGTACTTCTTTACCTACCTCAGTATTAAGCCGGAATTCAACACCCATTTCAGTAAAAATATGACGACGGTTAATTAAGACTTCTTTGTCTAATTTAAACGCTGGAATACCAAATGTTAATAAACCACCTATTTCAGGATGGCGATCAAATACTACTGGATTAATACCATTACGCACTAATACATCGGCACAAGCAAGTCCAGCCGGGCCAGCGCCAATAATTGCCACTGTTAAACCGGTGTTTTCAACATTGGAAAGATTAGGTTTCCAACCCATTTTAAAGGCTTCATCAGTAATATAACGTTCAATATTACCAATAGTGACCGCGCCAAATTCAGCACTGAGTGTACAAGACCCTTCACAAAGCCGATCTTGTGGACATACACGACCACATACTTCAGGTAAACTATTGGTTTGATGCGAAAGTTCGACTGCTTCTAAGATTTTTCCTTCATTGACTAATTTTAACCAATTCGGAATATAGTTATGAACTGGGCAACGCCATTCGCAATAGGGATTACCGCAAGCAAGGCAGCGATCAGCTTGTGCTTGCGACTGAGAAGCAGAAAATCCCTCATAAATTTCGATAAATTCTATTTTGCGTATGTTTAACGATTTTTTAGGCGGATCAACACGTTGTAAATCGATAAACTGGTAAACATTTTGACTCATTTGCGGGTTCTCCTTACTGTGCCTGAACGCGTAGTTCTGCTGATGAGCGACTACGGTGACCTAACAATGCTTTTACATCACTTGATTTTGGTTTGACTAAAACAAACTTTTTAGCAAAATTATCCCAGTTGGCCAAAATATCTTCGGCACGTGATGAATGCGTAAGTTGAGCATGTTCCATGATTAACCCACGTAAATGTTCTTCATGAATAGAGTGATCGGCGACATTTAATATTTCAACCAGTTCTTTATTAATACGCTTATGGAAATCACCATCTTCATCTAGAATATAAGCGAAACCACCAGTCATGCCAGCACCAAAGTTAACACCCGTTTTACCTAATACACAAACAATACCGCCTGTCATGTATTCACAGCCGTTATCACCAATACCTTCAACAACGCTAATTGCGCCAGAATTACGCACAGCAAAACGCTCACCAGCACGCCCGGCGGCAAAGAGTTTGCCTCCTGTGGCACCATATAAACAGGTATTACCGGCAATAGTGGCATCATGACTTTTGAATGCAGAACCTAGTGGTGGTCGAATAACAATGCGACCTCCAGCCATACCTTTACCTACATAGTCATTAGCATCACCTGTGAGCATTAAATCAACACCACTAGCGTTCCAAACACCAAAACTTTGACCAGCAGTACCATTGAAGTTTAATGAGATAGGATCAGTTGCTAAACCTTGCTCGCCATATTTTTTAGCTACATAACCAGATAGAGTAGTACCAACGGAACGATCGGTATTTTGAATATCAAAATAGAAACTTTTACCTTGACGATTATCAACACACTCTTTAGTTTGGGTCATAATTTCTTTGTTAAGCACACCTTTATCAAAAGGTTTATTATCTTCAATACAATAAACAGGTTTGCCTGCAACGGGTTGCGCTGTTTCCAGCAGTCCCGATAAATTCAATTTTTGTTGTTTAGCTGTAATTCCATCTAATTCTAATAACAAATCAGTACGGCCGATAAGGTCAACAATACGGCTTACTCCAAGTTCAGCCATTACCTCACGCGTATTTCGGGCTATAAAGCGGAAGTAGTTCATGGCTTTTTCTGGTAAGCCATGATAGTGCTCGCTACGTAATTTATCATCTTGAGTTGCAACACCAGTAGCACAGTTATTTAAATGGCAAATACGCAAATATTTACAGCCTAGAGCTACCATTGGTCCAGTTCCAAAACCGAAACTTTCAGCACCTAAAATGGCAGCTTTAACAATATCAATACCAGTTTTTAAACCACCATCAACTTGTAAGCGTATTTTGTGACGGAGCCCGTTGGCTACTAGCGATTGCTGTGTTTCAACCAGACCTAGTTCCCAAGGTGAACCAGCATACTTCACGGAAGTTAATGGACTAGCGCCAGTGCCGCCATCATAGCCAGAAATAGTAATTAAATCGGCATAAGCTTTGGCTACACCTGTTGCAATAGTACCCACACCAGGTTCAGAAACTAATTTCACTGAGATCATCGCTTTGGGATTAATCTGTTTAAGATCGAAAATAAGTTGAGCTAAATCCTCAATGGAATAGATATCGTGATGAGGTGGAGGCGAAATCAGTGTCACACCTGGCACAGAATAGCGTAATTTAGCAATATAAGGTGTGACTTTATCACCAGGCAATTGACCACCTTCCCCTGGTTTTGCTCCTTGGGCTACTTTGATTTGGATTACATCAGCACTCATTAAATATCCGGGGGTAACGCCAAAACGCCCCGACGCAACTTGTTTAATACGAGAAACTTTTATCGTGTTATAACGAGCCGGATCTTCACCGCCTTCACCGGAATTTGAAAAACCACCTAAAGTGTTCATCGCTTCAGCCAGCGATTCATGTGCTTCAGGGCTAAGTGCACCAATCGACATGGCCGCTGAGTCAAAGCGTTTAAATAGTAATTCTTCGCTTTCAACTTGCTCTAATGGAATTGCAGCATTTTCAGGCGGATTGATTTTGAGTAAATCACGTAATGTAGCAACAGGGCGATTATTTACGATGTCAACATAGCGCTTATAATCTTCATAACTATTATTATTTACCGCTTTTTGTAATGCTTGCACAACATCAGGATTATAAGCATGATATTCACCACCATGGACGAATTTAAGTAATCCACCTTGTTCTAATGGTTTACGCCGTAACCATGCTCTTTTGGAGAGATTAAATTGGTCTTGAGAAAAATCATCAAAATTAGCGCCACTAATACGACTAGTTACACCTTGAAAACAGAGATTAACTACATCGTTATGTAAACCAACCGCTTCAAATAGTTTTGAACAACGATACGAAGCAACGGTAGAAATTCCCATTTTCGACATGATCTTATATAGGCCTTTATTGATACCATTACGATAATTGAGAATTGCTTGGCGGTAGGACTTCTTAATTGTGCCATTATCTACCATTTGTGCTATGGTTTCATAAGCTAAATAAGGGTAAATCGCTGTAGCACCAAAACCAATGAGTACGGCAAATTGATGCGGGTCACGACAACTACCGGTTTCAACAATTATATTGGCATCGCAACGTAAACTCTTTTCAACCAAACGTTGTTGTACTGCACCAAGAGCCATTGGTGCAGGAATTGGTAAACGATCTGCCGCTATATTTTTATCCGATAAAATTAATAATACTGTACCGCTACGGACTTTAGTTTCGGCATCACCACATAATTGCTCAATGGCATCACGTAAACTACCATCAATTTCATAAGTAATATCTAATGTCTCAGATTTGTAATAACGTGATTCTAATGCGGTTAATTGTTGTAAATCTGAATAAACTAGGACTGGATATTTAAATGAAACGCGGTGAGCTTGTCCTTCGGCCTCTGCAAATACGTTCATTTCTCGCCCAATACTGGTTGACAGTGACATTACATGTGCTTCACGTAATGGATCGATAGGGGGATTGGTTACTTGGGCAAACTTTTGACGGAAGTAATCATAAATCAATCTTGGTCGGCTAGATAATACTGCAAAAGGTGTATCGTCACCCATTGAACCAGTAGCTTCTTGACCGTTTTCGCCTAATACACGAATACATTGATCCAATTCTTCAAAGCTATAACCAAATTGTTTTTGATAAGTCGCTAATAAGCCATCATCATAATCACGCGAGCCAATATTTTCATCGGGCAAGTTTTCAAAAGGGATAAGTTGTTTAACATTTTTGCTCATCCATTCTTTATAAGGGTGCCGCTTTTGTAAATCATTATCAGTTTCAGATGATTGTAAAATACGACCCTCTTCAGTATCAATGACCAGTAACTCACCAGGACCAACTCGTCCTTTAGTTACCACTTCGTCAGGCTGGTAATCCCAAATACCGATTTCAGATGCACAAGTGATAAGTTTGTCAGTGGTAATAACATAACGCGCTGGACGTAATCCATTTCGATCTAAATTACAGGCGGCATAACGGCCATCAGACAGTACAATCCCCGCAGGGCCATCCCACGGTTCCATATGCATTGAATTGAAATCAAAAAAGGCGCGTAAATCTTCGTTCATATCTGGATTATTTTGCCAAGCAGGTGGCACTAGTAGACGCATAGCTCGAACTATATCCATGCCACCTACGAGGAACAGTTCTAGCATATTATCTAATGAACTTGAGTCTGAACCAGTGACATTGACAAAAGGTGCCGCATCTTGCAAATCAGGAATAAGAGGTGTTTTAAATTTGTATGATCGCGCTTTGGCCCATTGGCGGTTACCTTCAATGGTATTGATTTCACCATTGTGAGCTAAATGTCTAAATGGTTGTGCTAATGGCCAACGCGGTACGGTATTAGTAGAAAAACGTTGATGGAATAAGCAGATAGCAGTTTCCATACGTAAGTCAGCTAAATCTAAATAAAAGCGAGGTAAATCTTTAGGCATACATAGACCTTTGTAGATATTTACCTGATTTGAAAAGCTACATACGTAAAAGGTGTCGTCTTGGACTCTTTTTTCAATACGACGACGCACCATATATAAACGTCGTTCTAAATCTATTTTTGTCCATCCAGCAGGGGCATTCACAAAAACTTGTTCAATTTTAGGTAGTGAAGATAAGGCAATTTCGCCCAATACACTTTGGTCGATAGGTACTTCACGCCAACCTAAAATAGATAAAGTTTCATTGGCTAGTTCTTCCTCAACAATATCCCGGCTTGCTTGTGCTTCTTGTTCATTTTGACTTAAAAATAGCATTCCTACCGCATAGTTAGTTGCTAAACGCCAGCCGGCTTCTTGCGCAACCAATCTAAAAAAACGATCGGGTTTTTGTAATAACAGCCCACAGCCATCACCAGTTTTGCCATCAGACAAAATTGCTCCACGGTGTTGCATTCGGGCAAGTCCGTGAATTGCAGTTCGCACCACTTTATGACTTGGTTGCCCTTCAATGTGTGCAATTAAACCAAATCCGCAGTTATCTTTTTCATGATGCTGGTTGTATAACATATCATTGCCTCTGATTGATAATATTTTTATTGGGGGTAGGGATAGGCGTTTATCCCATATAAGCAGAGAAATTAAAGAAAAATAGTATTTTGGTCAAATAAATATTACTTATAAGTCAATCTTTTCATAACTTCTACTATAGTTATTAATGAAGCTAATAATTGTATATAAAATATTAATGATTAATTGTTATGTTTTAGTGCAAATAAAGTAAATATCTTAATCTAATTGCTATAATCTAATAGACTATTCGTTAGTCATGTAAAGATATTTCAGGAGAAGTATATTTTTTAGTATAAAAAGAGGCACTAGGACGAGAAAATTTATACTGTTATAATCTAGCACCTTTTCTTTTTGAAGTATCAGTTATGCAAACTAGAATTACTATTATTGGTGCCGGTGCGGCAGGGCTTTTTTGTGCGGGATTACTTGGGCAAAAAGGCTATGAAGTGACTATAGTTGATAATGGTAAAAAAGTTGGGCGTAAAATTTTAATGTCAGGGGGTGGTAAATGTAATTTTACTAATCTTGATATTAGTTCTGGCAATTATTTATCTCAAAATCCGCATTTTTGTAAATCTGCCTTAAAGCGTTTTACACAATGGGATTTTTTGCAATTAGTCAATCAACATAATATTGCTTATCACGAGAAGGGGCATGGTCAGCTGTTTTGTGATAATTCAGCGCAAGATATTGTTGATATGTTAGTCAATGAGTGCCAAAAAGGTACAGTCAAATTTAAATTGCAAACTCAAGTTGAGAATATTGAGTCCTATAATCAGCAATTCAAATTATATACTTCACAAGGCGTTATTGATAGTGATAAGGTTATAGTGGCAACAGGTGGTTTGTCTATGCCAGCATTAGGTATGACGTCAATTGGCTATAAAATAGCTGAAAAATTTTCTATACCCGTAGTGCCCGTTAAAGCTGGATTAGTGCCTTTTACTCTACATAAACCTTTACTCGATTTTTTAGCGACTTTATCTGGTGTAGCGCTCCCAGTTGAAGTTTCTAACACAAGAATTAGTTTTAAAGAAAATCTTCTGTTTACTCATCGTGGACTTTCTGGACCAGCAATTTTACAGATTTCTAGTTATTGGCAAGCAGGGGAACCCATCAATATTAATTTATTGCCAGATTTTCAATTCGATTCGCAATTCCAACAACTGCTGGAAAAAAATCGTAATCAGACTATAAAGAATTGCCTGGCACAAATTTTACCTAAACGGCTCATAGAAGCACTAATGCAACTTAATTTATTAGCGGATACAACGGTTAAACAACTTAATCATAAACAGCAACAACAATTATATAATACCATAACACAATGGACTGTTGTCCCCAATGGCACTGAAGGTTATCGTACTGCGGAAGTAACATTAGGCGGAGTAAGTACCGAAGCTTTATCATCAAAAACAATGCAAGCAAAAGCACAATCCAATCTCTACTTTATTGGTGAGGTTATCGATGTAGCGGGTTGGCTTGGTGGTTATAATTTCCAATGGGCCTGGAGTAGTGCTTTTGCTTGTGCCGAAGCGATTACTGCATAAGTATTAATATTATTGATTAACGATCAAGTACCCCTAACTGGATATTGTATTTTTTTACCTTATATTGCAAGGTGGTACGCGATACATTTAATATTTTAGCTGCACTAATAATTTTACCATTAGCTTGATTTAAAGCATCAACAATAAGTTGGCGTTCATAATCTTCGACTTGTTCAGTTAAGTCGCTACCATTACTCACATAATTGCTGACAGGTTTATGGGCAAAATTGCTATTAGCACCATTGTGATTACTTGTATTACTCATTTCGTATAAGTCATCATCAAGCATTATCTGTTGTAATTCGCCGGGTTCATTTTGTAGTACCATACTGCGCACAATTGTATTTTCTAACATGCGCACATTACCTGGCCAAGGTGCTGAAATTAATTGTTGCAATGCATGATCGCTGATACCACTAATTACGACATTGACATCATTTTTATGTTTATCAATAAAATACCTTGCCAATACAGGAATATCTTCGGTTCTTTCCCGTAATGCGGGTAACTTGATTAAACCAACATTTAACCGATAAAATAGATCGCTGCGTAATTTGCCACTATTTAACAGATCCACAGGGGATTCATTCATGGCTGCAACAATACGCACATCTGAATGTTGTTCTTTATTACCACCTAATTGCCAGTAGGTTTTTTCTTGTAAAAATCGCAGCAATTTGCTTTGCATTTCCAGTGGCATCGCATTGAGTTCATCAAGGAATAAAGTCCCACCATTAGCCAGTTCTAAATACCCTTGGCGATTTTCAGCACCTGTAAAAGCACCTTTGACAGTACCAAATAAAGTACTTTCAATCAAAGTAGTTGGTAGGGCACCACAATTAAGTGAAATAAAAGCTTTATCACGCCGTAGACTAGTTTGATGGATTAATCGAGCAAAAAGTTCTTTACCCGTTCCGGTTTCGCCAACAATTAAAACTGGCACATCATTAGCACCTAAAATATTGGTTTGATCAATCACTTCTTGCATTTTTTGCGACACAAAAACTATATCGGGTAATGGCTGTTCTTTATTCTGATATAATTTGCTATTTAGATTAAACACTTGGTCTTGTAATTCACGTACTGTCGATAAATCTCGACCTATTTCAACCGCGCCAATGATCTCTTTATTATGATTATAGAGGGGTACGGTAGTATGTAAATAATCAACCAGTTTACCAACATGGTTATAATAAGATTGGTAGTTATTTTGATATTCTATACCCTGTTGTAGGGCTTGTAGCATAGTGCTATCTTCTTGTTTTAAACTAGGATAGACTTTTAACATTGGCTTGCCAATTGCTTTTTCCTTCGAATAACCATCCAGCTCAGCACTTTCCTGATTGTAGTAAATATATTTACCTTCTTTATTGATAATAGCCATTGGCTGATGCATTAAGTCAAAAAAATGTTTAAATATTTCTAAAGCCTGTAGTAATTCAGGATCAATTGTCATGTATTAATACCTTTTAAGATGTGGCAGTTTACTAAATTGGGTTTGTTAAACTTAAATAGTATTCAACCATTACTGATATTGACGAATTTTTGTCATAAAAACATATATTCTACTAAATGACTAATATTTTTTTTGTAATTTTTTTGTTAATTATTTGATTATTAATGTTTTGTTAAGTTGGCACGCTGATTGCATTAAAAGCACAAGTTATAAGTGATAAACCTTTTACTTATCTTTTTTATGTACTAATTAACTGGAGGCTATATGTCCGACACAATTATGTCAAATTATAACAAATTACGTACAGATCTTGTAACAAAAGATCGCCGATTTAGTGCTCAAGACGGCAAACTATGTTTTGATGGCGTTAATTTGGAACAGTTGGCAAAAAAATATCCAACACCATTTTATGTTTTTTCTGAAAAAGAAATTGATCGTAATGTGCAAGAAATTAAAGATGCTTTTAAAGCGCATCCTAATACTAAGATTTTTTATGCTTCAAAAACTTGTTCAGTAATGGGTGTATTAAAAGCGATAAAAGATGCAGGTATCTATGCGGAAGCGAACTCAATGTATGAAGTCCGTAAATGTTTAGATATTGGTTTTAGTGGTAGCCAAATTGTGTTTAATGGTGTCGTTAAAAAACCAGTAGATTTAGAATTCGCTATCCAAAATGATCTTTATATTATCAATGTTGATAGCCTTTATGAACTTGATATTATTGATGAAATTTCAACTCGCTTGAAAAAAGTTGCGAATGTTTGTGTGCGCGTAGAACCTAATGTGCCATCAGCAACACATGCAGAATTAGTTACTGCATATCATGCAAAATCAGGTATTGATTTAGAACAAGCGGAAGAAACTTGCCGCCGTATTCTTAAAATGCCTTATGTACATTTACGTGGTTTACATATGCATGTTGGGGATCAAGTTCCTGAGTCAGAACCTTTTGCTAAAGCAACTAAAGTACTAGTTGATGAATCACGCCGTTTAGAAGAAGTACTTGGCATTAAATTTGATTTAATCAACGTTGGTGGCGGTATTCCGGTACCATATAAATATGACGAAGAAAATGGTAACCCATTACAAGATAACATGTATGCAGGTATTACCGCGCAGGATTTTGCTGATGCAGTTATTAGTGAAGTGCACAAATGGCGTACTGATGTTGAAATCTGCATTGAACCTGGTCGTAAAGTCACTGGTTCAGCAGGGGTTCTGGTAACAGAAGTTGCCTGTGAAAAACGTAAAACTAATTACGATTTAGACGGTAACGTTGAAGAACATGTTGAATGGAAATTTGTTGATGCTGGTTATAGTGTCCTGTCTGACAGTCAACATTTTGATTGGTTCTTCTATGTTTATAATGCATCAAAAATCAATGAATCACATGATGAATATATTAAATTGGCAGGTCCTTTATGTGATGGTGGTGACTATTACCATGTTGGTGTTAAAGGTGAAGAATTCTTAATGCCTAAAGACACTCAAATTGGTGATATTGTTGCTTTCCTTGATGCAGGTGCTTATACCATTGAAAGCCAAACAGTGTATAACAATCGTCCTCGTACTGCGGTAGTAATGATCGATAAAGAAGGTGACGATCGCCTAATTCGTCGTGAAGACACCTACGAAGATATGGTTGGATACGATCTGTATTAATCATGATTTATCTGGAGCAGTTAATGCTCCAGATATGATAATGTGAGGTTATATATGAGTAATACTAAAGATTCGGGTTTACTTGGTATTAAAGACATTGTGTTTATGAATGTCATTGCAATACTGAGTTTACGTCAAATTCCTAATGTAGCTCCTTATGGGGCATCAGCAATGTTGCTTTGGCTACTTGCTGCATTTTGTCTTTTCTTCCCTTTAGCCATGGTTTGTGGTGAGCTTTCAACTGGCTGGCCAAAAGATGGTGGGATTTTTGTATGGGTAAAAGAAGCATTTGGTAAACGTATTGGTTGGATAGTTGTGGTTTGCTTCTTGTTTTCTTGTGTGCTTTTCTTCCCATTAATGTTGCAATTTGGTTTTACTGCAATTGGTTATATGTTTAGTGCAGAGTTAGCACAAAATCAAGTATTTATTGGTGTAGGTTCCATGGTGGTCTTCTGGATTTTGACACTTATGAATATTAGAGGCATGCAATGGACTAAAATTATTAATAGTGTTAGTGCTTGGCTTGGAGTATTTATCCCGGCAGCAATTATTATTGTTTTAGCGGTAGTTTGGTTATTAACTGGTCACCCAATGGCAACTGATTATAGCCATGTTAGTGATTGGATCCCTGATTTAAGTAGTTGGGATACTATTGTGTTCTTATCTAGCATGATGTTTGCTTTTGCCGGACTTGAAGTTGCTCCAATGATTGCTGGGCGTACTCGTGATCCACAACGTGATTTCCCTAAAGCAATGGCAGTATCAGCAATCGTAATTGTTGGTATTTATATGATTGGTTCATGGGCAATTAATACCTTATTACCTGCTCAAGATACTGATATTGTTGCTGGAGTAATGCAGGCAATGGAAGCAGCGGCTAACGAATTACACATGCCTTGGTTATTACCAGTGATGGCTATTTGTTTATTCTTTGGTGCTTTAGGACAAATTAACTCATGGTTAGTTGGCCCGATCTATATGTTACAAGAAGCATCAAAAGAAGATAATTTACTTGGTGAACGAATTGGTCGTTTGCACCCAGTTTATAAAACACCGGCCTTTGCATTGATTATTCAAGCAATTATTGTAACGGTTTTATGTTTTTCAACTTTTGTGTCGCCAAGTATTGCCGCAGCTTATTGGATGTTAACAGCGTTAACTACTATCTGTTACTTTATTCCATATTTAGTTATGTTTATTGCTTATTATCGTTTACGTATTACACAACCAAATGTAGCGCGTAGTTTCAAAATTCCGGGTAAAGTAATGCCGATTGTGTTACCTGGCTTAGGATTCTTATCTACTCTGTTTGCAGTGGTATTAGTCTTTATTCCACCAGCACAAATTGATATGGGTGGTTATGCAGAGTATGTAGCTAAAATTGTTGGTGGTGCGGTGCTTGCTATTGGATTAGCTGAATGGATATTCCATCGAGCACAAAAACGTAATCGTTTACAACACAATAAAATATAGAGGAGTAAATATATGTACAAACCTATATTAGAAATTGATTTACGCAAGTTAAGAAATAATGCCCGTGTAGAAAAAGATCTATTAGCTAAACATGGCATTGAAGTAATGGCTGTAAATAAGGTCTTTGATGGTTGTGTCGAAACGGCGAAAGCCGTTCTCGATGGTGGCATTGATGTGATTGCCGAATCAAGAACTTATAATTTGAAAAAAGTGAAACAAGCATTAAATTGTAAAACTTGTTTATTACGTAGTCCTTGTTTAAGTGAAATTAGTGATGTAGTTAAATATGCTGATATTAGCTTAAATAGTGAGCCAGAAGTTATACAAGCACTTTCTGATGAAGCCATTAAACAGCAAAAAGTTCATCAAGTTTTATTAATGGTGGATATGGGTGATTTACGTGAAGGAATTTGGTTTGAACATATTGATGAAATTATCAATACTGTTAAACTAATACTATCTTTACCCGGTGTTGAGCTTTATGGGCTTGGCACTAACTTTAACTGCTATGGTACTGTTTTGCCTACCGTCAAAAATGGTGAAGATTTTTTACAAATAGCTCGTAAGGTAGAACAATCCTGTAATATTAAGATAAAATATTTATCGGCTGGTAATTGTACTAGTTATCACTTACTAGACAAAGGTCTTTGGCCGGAAGGATTGAATCATTTGAGAATAGGTGGTTTACATGAGTTTGGTATTGAGTATGTGGATATGAAATACCTTGATGAATTTCATCATTCAAACAAACCAGTTGATAAAGCATGTAGTAATTTGTACAAATTATATGCCGAAATCATTGAGCTCAATAGTAAACCGACTGTTCCCGTTGGTGAATTAGGTGTAGATGCTTTTTTAAATAGTAAAACATTTGTTGATCATGGGACTCGCAAACGAGCACTTCTTGCCTTTGGGCGTCAAGATGTTCCAGCAGAAAGTTGTGTTCCTATCAATGACAATATTACTGTTTTAGGGCAAACCAGTGATCACACTCTCGTCGATATTGAAGATGTTACACAAGTATTACGAGTCGGTGATGTCATTTGTTTTGAACTTGATTACACCGCCTTACTTATGGCATGTCAAACTAATGGTATAGAAAAACGGTTTATTTATTAATTCGTGCAAACTGCTGGGTAACCAGCAGTTTTTATTGTTTATTAGGCGGTTTACATGGCAACAATAGAATCTCAAGATACACCTTACCCCAGTAGCACTTTAAAGAAAAATCTAAAAAATCGTCATTTGTTGATGATCTCATTAGGTGGATCAATTGGTACCGGTTTATTTATTGGTATTGCAGCTCCCCTTAGTACAGTTGGACCATTAGGTACCATTATTGCTTATTTAATGGCCGGGTGCATAATGCTGTCAACGATGTTATGTTTGGGTGAACTTTCTTGTGCCTTTCCTCATGCGGGTTCTTTTCAACACTATGCTTTAATGTTTATACCTAATCCAATTTGGAGTTACACCATAGGTTGGTTATATTGGTTAAGTTGGGTGCTGTCGATGGCGGCAGATTTAACTGCTGCATCAATGATTGCTCACCAAGTGTTTCCTGCTATTCCCATTTATCTTTTCAGTTTATTAATTTTAATCGTTATTACTGCAGTACATCTAACCTCAGTACGAGCGTTTGGTGAAAGCGAGTATTGGTTTTCAACCATTAAAGTTTTGGCAATTATTGCATTTATTGGGATTGGTATTTATTTACTCTATCAGCAATATTCACATACTCATATTTTACCTACTTTTAAAACTGAATCTGGTTGGTTTCCTAATGGCTTTTTGTCTATTTTTATTTGTATGACAATTGTCACCTATTCATTTCAAGGTGTTGAACTAATTGGTAGTGCCGCGGGGGAATCGCAATCACCACAATCAGTGTTACCAAAAATTATTATTGGGGTAGCCTTCCGCATTATTCTGTTTTATGTACTAGCCATTGCCGTATTAGCGTTAGTTTATCCTTATGGCACTGAACATACAGAAATTAGTCCATTTGTGTGGGTATTTAATAAAGCAGGCATTACATTTGCCTCAAATATAATGTTGTTTGTTATTTTTTGTGCTGCCATTTCTGCAGCTAATTCAGCAATTTATGCTAGCTCTAGAATGTTGTGGTCAATGGCTCAAGATAATCTTGCTCCTAAATATTTTTCTACAGTAAATAAACGCGGAGTACCGACTAAAGGTATTTTGTTTATTGCGATTATTGCACTAGTATCTTTGTTTTCTAAATATATAGCGGCAGAAAAATTGTATATTTATTTGGTAGCAAGTACCGGGCAAGTGGGTTGTTTTGCGTGGATTATTATTGCTTGGTGTCAGTATCAATTCCGTAAAGGTATAAATAGTGGTAAATATCCTAAAGAGATGATTAAATTTAAATCCCCTTTATTCCCTTGGCTGGCAGCAATTTCTATTATTGTCAATTTGGTGATTATTATTGGGGTCTGGTTTGGTGAATCAGGTCATTTCATCTTATTATCAGAAGTAATATTAATCTTAGTTATCTTGGCTTCTTATTTTTTCTATAAGAAACGCCATCCAATATTCAGCGGTGAATTAAAATAGATTAAATAGCTAGTGCGCACAAATTAATAATGCTTAATGAAAAACTAAACAGTATGTATTTGCTTACTGTTTAGTTTATTAATTATTTCTATATTAAATAATGTGAATTGGCTTACTAGCTTATTTTAAAAATGCGGCAACACCTGTAAAAATTACTTGTGCTGCAATGGCTGACAATAGTAAGCCAGTTAATTTTGCTAGAATAGCAATACCAGTATTTTTTAAAACTTTGGCAATACTTTTGGCACATAACAACATGGCATAAATACCACTTGAGGCAATTAATAATGAAATAGCCCCAATCAAATTTTGTACAACACCAATTGCACCTGTTCCTAATACAATAATCGTACCTATGGATGCCGGCCCCATGCATAGCGGGATTGCTAATGGCACTACACTAATATCTTCATCACTATTAATTTTATTTTTTTCTGGGGAATCGTTCATTAATGATACAGCTGTCAAAAATAATAAAGCTCCTGAACCAATTCTAAAAGCATCCAGTGTAAAACCAAAAACACTAAACATGGCATTACCAATAAAGAATAATACAATTCCAATAATAAAAACTGCACAGGACGTTTTAAATGCAGTTTTGCGTCGCTGTTGTTCATTGTATTGTTTGGTACCACTCAAAAACGCACTTAAAACGGCTGGAGGGGTCATTAATGCAAATAATTTTACGGTTGTAGCAAGAATATCGACAAGATAGTCTCCCATGATATATACCTTTTGTGTGGCTTTAATAAATAAAGCTAATTTTATCAATAAATATTGGTGGGGAATAACTTTTATTATATAAAAAAACGGTCACCATAAAGGTGACCATATTTAATCTGATATATTTTAATTAATTTTTAGTAGTTAACTAATCAAAATTAGTTAAGGCGCTCTTTAATACGAGCAGCTTTACCACGAAGTTCGCGTAAGTAGTAAAGTTTAGCTTGACGTACTTGACCACGACGTTTCACAGTAATTGAATCAACAATTGGTGAGTGAGTTTGGAATACTCGTTCAACACCTTCGCCATTCGAAATTTTACGTACTGTAAATGCAGAATGTAAACCACGATTGCGAATTGCAACAACCACACCTTCGTATGCTTGAAGACGTTTTTTATTACCTTCAACAACCCATACTTTTACTTCAACCGTATCGCCCGGGCGAAAAGACGGGATGTCTTTCTTCATTTGTTCTTGTTCTAATTGCTGAATAATTGCATTTTTCATAATATTATCTCTTACTAGTTATACTGAAATATTAATCGCTTTGCTTATCACTGTATTCATGCTGAAATTCAGCAAGTAAGCATTGCTCTTCATCAGTCAGAGCTAGATTTGCAAGAAGATCTTTTCTTCTTAACCAAGTTCGTCCTAGTGATTGTTTTAATCGCCAACGACGAATCGCTTCATGGTGACCAGACATTAATACATCAGGCACCGCCATACCATCTAACACTTCAGGCCGAGTATAGTGAGGGCAATCAAGTAGTCCGTTAGCAAAAGAATCTTCTGCTGCTGATGCTTCGTGATGTAACACCCCAGGAATAAACCTAGCTAGTGCATCAATCATGGTCATCGCCGGTAATTCACCACCACTCAACACGTAATCCCCAATTGACCATTCTTCATCAATCTCGGTTTGGATAACGCGTTCATCTATTCCTTCGTATCGCCCACAAATCAAAATTAATTTTTGATTTTGTGACAATTCGCAAACACCTTGTTGGTTTAATTTGCGCCCTTGTGGAGACAGATAAATTACTTTGGTATCGTCACCTGCAACTGTTTTAGCATCATGAATAGCATCTTTAAGTGGTTGTACCATCATTAACATGCCTGGGCCACCACCATAAGGCCTATCATCGACAGTCTTATGCTTATCATGCGCAAAATCGCGCGGGTTCCAATAATTTACTTCTAACAGCCCATTTTTAACTGCTCGACCAGTTACACCATAACTAGTAATTGCTTGAAACATTTCGGGAAAAAGGCTAATAACGCCAATCCACATATTCTTACCTTACTAATTAAAAAGCGGGATCCCAATCGACCACAATCATTTTTGTTGTTAAATCAACTTGTTTAATAAATTGTTCTTCAACAAAAGGGATTAAACGTTCTGTTGCTCCAAATGCATCTTTTAGATTAGCTTTTACTACCAATACATCATTAGAACCGGTTTCCATTAAATCAGTTACCTGACCTAAATTGTAACCATTGATTGTTTTTACTTGGCAACCAATCAAATCTTTCCAATAAAAATCACCATCATTTAGTTGTGGTAACTTTTGCGCATCAACATAAACTTCAACATTAGTTAATGTGTTCGCTTGGTCGCGATCATCAATGCCAGCAAGCTTCACAATCATATCTTGATTATGTGGTTTAAAGCTTTCTACGATTACTTCCTGCCATTTTCCAGCACGCTGGATATACCAAGGAGTGTAATCAAAAATACTATCTGGAATTTCTGTAAACGAAAAAATTCTGAGCCATCCACGAATGCCGTAGCTTGAACCAAGTTTGCCGACAACAATTAGATTCTCAGTATTCATCATTACAGTTACTATTTTTTTACTTAATTAAGCAGCTTTTTGTGCTTGTTTGATCAATGTATTAACACGATCAGAAACAGTTGCACCTAAACCTACCCAATGATTTACGCGATCAAGATCTAAACGTAATTCTTCGGCATTACCTTGGGCAATTGGATTAAAAAAACCAATACGCTCAATAAAACGACCATCACGTGGGTTACGGCTATCAGTGACAACTACTTGATAAAATGGGCGCTTTTTAGAGCCACCACGAGCTAAACGAATAGTTACCATAACATCCTCTTAAATTAAAAAATCTTTTTTTTGCCCAACACGGACAAAATCAAAGCCCGAGAATTATACCCTTTCTGGCAAAAAGTGCAATGGCTGTTTCTAGTTGATAGTTAGTGGAATTGCTTATAAAACAAACAAATTAAATACTATGTAGCGATATGTTATTAAAATTAGCTAGTGATTTTACTCGGTCGGCATATTAGTGTTTACGTTTTCTATTAAAAGCTCGCTTTAAAACATCAAAAAAGCCAAGTGATTTAACCATTTTTTGCCCATCAACATATACACGTATCGCTTTTAAGACTTTTTTAGGATCTGTAGATGCAAAAGTGAAGGTGCCATTTTGTTTGGTTTGGATTGAATAACGAGGTATCCATCTACCCCCAAATAAAACCGAAGCGACAACATAATCTACTTCATTCCAAGGAATTTGGATATATTTACGGCTATCTCGTTGATGATAGAATTCGAAGGCTTTGTCACCAATCATAATATTGCCATACTCAGAAAAACCGACAAAAGCAGTAGCTTTAACTGTTAAATCGATTTTAGTATTTAATGATTGTACCATCTTTTTGTATATCCATATTGAATAGTCAATTTGTAACCAGAACCTCAAGATTTATCTGAAATCAGAATTGGTTCATAAAGCCCTGACACAACTAGTTTTAGTTATATAAAGAGCATAATGTTATACTCAAACATTATGCTCTCAGGAAACATCTTAACAAAATGTTAAGCTTATAACAGGCCAATTACATGACCAATAATTCCAACTATAAATAGACCAAGGATGATCAAAATAGGGGATACTTTTTTACGTAATAACCACATACATAAGAAAGTTAATAATAAAGGTACTAATCCTGGAATTAACTGGTCTAAGTTATTTTGCAGGGTAGTTACTTTTTCTTGAGTTAGTGCTAACCCATTTTGCAATTGGATCAATGCTTTTTGGATACCTTCAGCACCAGCAGGTAATGAATTCCAATCAATGAAAGCACCGTTGTCCAATTTTACGGTGGAAACTACTGGTTGGAATTTGATTGATACCCACCTTTGCACTAAAGCGGCTAGTACAAACATCCCTAAAATAGATGCACCTTTGGTGATTTTCTGTAGTAAGCCACCGGAAAGATTATCAGTGATTTTAGAACCTGTGCGGTATCCAAATTCTTGGGTATACCACATAAAGCCCCAACGGATAATATTCCACAATAAGAAGAACAAAATTGGGCCAATAACATTACCGCTTAAAGCCAATGACGCACCAAGAGCACCAAGCATAGGGCGGACAGTAAACCAGAATACTGGATCGCCAACACCAGCTAGTGGACCCATCATACCGACTTTAACCCCTTGAATGGCGACATCATCAACAGGGGCTCCATTAGCTCTTTCCTCTTCAAGAGCGAGTGTTACGCCAAGCACAGGAGAAGCTAAATATGGGTGAGTATTAAAAAATTCTAAGTGACGTTTAAGTGCCGCTGAACGGTCTTCAGTTGTAGTATATAATTTTTTAATAGCTGGGATCATAGAATAAACCCAACCACCATTTTGCATACGTTCATAGTTCCAAGAACCTTGGAGAAAAGTCGAACGCCAAGCCACAGCTAAACGATCTTTTTTACTTAATTGAATTCTATCTGTCATTTTCGTTCTCCAAATTCTTAGTAATCATTCAAAATGTCATCAAGTGGGTCGCCTTTATCGCCACCATTTGATGAATTGCCACGTTCAGAAAGGCTTAGGTAAATAAGTGCTAATGAAATACCTAATGCACCTAACGCAATCAATGTTAGTTGTGATATAGCAGCAACAACAAAACCGATAATGAAAAATGGCCATACTTCGCGGTTTGCCATCATATTAATTACCATAGCATAACCTACTGCAACCACCATACCACCACCGATAGCCATACCAGTAGTTAACCATTCAGGCATTGCATTTAATGCTTGTTTAACGGTTTCAGCAGGAATAAATAATAATGCCGCTGCAGGGATAGCAATTCTTAAACCTTGTAAACAAATACCTAGAATTTGTAACCATTCAATACGGCGAATATTGCCATGTTCAGCCGCTGCATCCATCATATGTACTAAAGGAACCGCAATAGTTCGCACAATCATAGTTAAGAATAAACCAGCCACAGCAAGAGGAATGGCAATTGCAATAGCGGTTGAAACACCGGCAACACCTTGTCCACCAAGTACTAGAATAATGGATGATGCCACAGAGGCAAGTGCTGCATCTGGCGCTACAGCTGCACCAATATTAGCCCAACCTAGTGCGATCATCTGTAATGAACCACCAAGTACAACTCCAGCTTCTAAATTACCTGTTACTAACCCAATCAACGAACAAGCTACTAACGGTTGGTGAAATTGAAACTGATCTAAGATACCTTCCATTCCAGCTAGGAAGGCCACAACTATCACTAAAATGATAGCAATAATAGATAACGTCATAATATAACCCCTTAAATAAAACTAATTTTTTTGCTCGGCTAATTCTTCTTTCGCTTTTTTCAGTAACTCATCCATATTACTACTAGAATCGTTAGGTACTTTGCGAACATCAAATTTCACATTCTTGGCTTTTAACTTTTCAAAGGCATCAACATCTTCAGTGTTCATGGATAGAACTTTATTTACCATCACTTTGCCAACTGAATGTGCCATAGAGCCAACATTAAGCTCTTTAATATCTACACCACCTTCAACAGTTCGTAAAACATCTTCCGGATTTTCAAATAAAAGTAAGGCTTTAGTATTGCCAAAACGCGGATCGTGAGCAACTTCAATAATTTTTTTGATTGGAACTACATTGGCTTTTACACCAGGAGGAGCGGCTTCTTCAATAAGCTTTTTTCTCAAATCATCTTTGGCAACGGAATCCGAAACAACGATGATGCGGTTAGGATTAGTAGATTTAGTCCAAGAGGTGGCAACTTGACCATGCAGTAAACGAGAATCAACACGGGCAAGGACAATTTTCATTTTACCATCACCAAGCACGGTACCTTCTGGTATAGAAGTTGATGGTTTTACTGCTGCTTGTTTAGGTGTGCTAGTTTCAACAGTTGCTCGAATCCCTTCTTTTGCCGGTTCTAACAACGCTGAGGCTATTTCTTTAGCGGTTTCCATTGATAAACGTGAAGAGTAAGCCTCGATCAACATAGGTAGATTTAAACCGGCCACAATAGCCCAGTTGCTATGCGTGCCACATAAATTATTCGCTTGATTAAATGGTGTACCTCCCCACAAATCGACTAAGAATAATACTTCATCTTGATTATCAAATGTAGCTATTGCTGCTAACATTCTTTCTTTCAAACTTTCAGGACTATCACTTGGGTGCAAAGTCACGGCTTTAACGTTCTCTTGCTCTCCAAATATCATTGTACCCGATTGTAGAATACCTTCTGCAAACTCACCATGAGTTGCCAGAATAATCCCTACCATACGATTTCCTCCAAATTATTATCTTATTGGATAATATAAAATTACTATAAATTTAATCCTAAAAACTATATTGGTTTAGTTATTTTAAATCATAAAATATATAACGATATTACGTTGCTATAAAAACTTAACTTTCTATTATTAAAAGATATTTTTATAAAATATCGGTTACATAATTATTTGAGTAAAAAATGTTTATATTCCTAATTTTTATATATTTTATTGTTGAAAGATGGCCTCAAATAACAGTTTTGTTTTAGATAAAATGTTATATTAGCAGAGAATTCAAATTAAAGTTGAAAAAATATTACACTTTTTCAAAAATAAAAGTAATTATATTTTTATTCTTTTTAGTTATAGATTTTTGTTAATTATTGATCATACTTTTAATAATGCAAATGATTATTTTTTAGAAGTTAATCCTAGGTATGAAATATGTTTGGACCTATTGAATAGGTACTTTTTAGCAATATTATATTGCTAGCTTAATTTAATTCATTGCGATAATTCTTTAGTGTTTCCCTAATAAAGCCATTATTGTCACTAAGCGCTTGTTTAGCTTGTTCAACATTGAGGTTGGTCAAAATCATTAAAATTGCTGTTTTGCAATGTCTTTGGCTTTGTGCCAGTGCTAAAATTGCCGTTTCCCGATTGCAATCGGTGGCTTGCATTACGATATTTATTTGGCGTTCTATCAGTTTGGCATTAGTCGCTTCCACATCCACCATTAAATTACCATAGACTTTGCCAATTTTAATCATACTAGCCGTAGTTAACATATTTAGAATTAGTTTTTGGGCGGTACCGGCCTTCATTCTTGATGATCCAGTAATGATCTCTGCACCGACAATTGGGGTGATTGCAATATCAGCAATATTAATCATCGGCGCTTGGGGATTACAACATAAACTGACTACGGTAGCACCAATTGATTTAGCTAATTGCATTCCGCCTATAACGTAAGGTGTGCGCCCACTTGCAGCAATACCGACTAATACATCTTGGGCAGTAAATTTGATATTTTTTAAATCTGCGACAGCTAATTCAGGATTATCTTCGGCATTTTCGACGGCTTTAAAAATAGCTGGTTGCCCGCCAGCTATTAATCCTATTACTTGATCTGGTTGGGTGCCATAAGTCGGTGGGCACTCACTGGCATCTAATATACCTAGTCTACCGGATGTGCCCGCACCCATATAGACTAAGCGGCCTTGATGCAAAAAAGCCTGACTAATAGCATCTACTGCTTTGGCAATATTAGGTAGTTCTTTTTCAACTGCAATAGCAACTTGTTTGTCTTCATTATTTATAATTTTTAAAATATCAAGCGTAGAACAGCTATCAATCTTTTCACTGTTTGAATTACGACTTTCAGTTAGCATTTTTGATAAATTAATGTTTGGCATTATTTTTTAATCCTAACCATAATAGTAAAATAACTAAGGCAAATAATGCCCCAAAACCTACGCCAATAGCTATAATAGGTACACCAGCAGCAACAGCAACAGAATAAAGCCCCAGCATAATCATCATGGCGCCATATTCACTCAAGTTCTGTACTGCTATTACACTACCGGCACCTATAATCTCTTTACCTATTTTTTGGATCAAAGCATTTAAAGGGACTAAAAAGAAGCCACCGAGTGCGCCAATCATAATTAATAAAATATATGATGAAACCATATGGCTTTGAAGTGTAAAGGCGATGACTACAATGCCCATCATAATGCCAGCAGGAATACAACGTAAGGTATTATTGATAGAAATAAATTTACTGGCAAGCCCGGCACCAACCACTATCCCCACAGCCACAACAGCATTGAGTACAGTTGGAGTGGTATTATCAACAATACCTAATACAACCGGTACCCAGCTAATTAATAAAAAACGTAACGTAATTCCTGCGCCCCAAAATAGGCTAGTACCATACAAAGTAAAACGTGCTTGTCTATTGATAAAAAGCATTTTTACGGTGCGAATAAAATCTTTAAGCATGCTTAAAAATTGCCATTTAATATCACGTCTCGCGGCTGGTAATCTAGGAATAAAGAGATTAGCAATCACTGCACAACCAAACATTAATACGCAGGCTAATAAAGAAGCAGTAACATTAAGATCAGCAATATAACCACCCGCAACTGAGCCAAGTAATATTGAGGCAATTGTTGAGGCTTCGATTAAACCATTAGCTTTAACTAAATTATCGCCTGTGGTAAGTTCACCTAAAATACCATATTTAGCAGGTGAATAACCTGAAGCACCAATGCCTACTAAAATATAACCTAAAAATGGACTAACACCTAAACAAATACTACCAGCACCTAGTAATTTCAGACTATTTGAGATCATCATTACTCGGCCTTTTGACATGCTATCAGCAAATTGACCGACAAAAGGTGAAAGCAGAATAAATGGCACCACAAACCCGATCTGTAATACTGATTGACTCCATTCTGGGTAATGTAGATTTTTAATATAGGCTAAAATAGCAAAAAATAAGGCGTTATCACCAAAAGCTGAAAAGAATTGCGCCAGCATGGTTGCTATCATGCCTTTACTAAAAAGAGAGTTTTGCGTCATGAAACATCCTTTTGTTGATTTGCTAGCTATTCATCAGCCATTTTTCGCAGGGTAATAAAATCAATCTTACCCGTTCCCAGTAATGGTAGTTCTTTAACTACACGAATATCTCGTGGAACTGCTAAAGCTGGAATACCAAACTCCTGAGCTGCTTGATTAAGTTGCTCTCGATTTAGTTCTTTTGAAGTGGTAAATAGCACAATTGCTTCGCCTTTAGATGCATCGGCTTTGACCGTGGCACCATGCATTGCATTGGGATCGACTTTTTTAGCTAATACTTCAACACTTTCTAGCGAAACCATTTCCCCAGCAATTTTGGCAAAACGTTTTAAACGCCCTTTGATGGTTAAAAAACCATCTTGATCAATGGCCACAATATCACCAGTATCATACCAACCAGATTCAGGTTTGCCATTCTCATCAATTGCTATTGGTGGTTCTAATTTACCTGGATGCTCTACTCGCAAATAGCCTTTCATCACATTAGGACCTTTAACTTGTAATTCGCCACCAGGACTAATACCTGAAATCGGAATTAATCGCGATGTCATACCCGGTAATAAGCGACCGACAGTACCATTTTTAAAAGCCATTGGTACATTAAGAGCGACTACGGGAGCACATTCAGTTACACCATAACCTTCTAAAATACGAATACCATATTTATTTTTCCATTGTTCGCGAACTGCGTCAGATAATTTTTCTGCCCCGGCAACGACATAACGTAAACGCATAAAGTCGTATGGGTGGGCATAACGAGCATAATTTGCCAAGAAAGTTGGCGTTCCAAATAAAATGGTACAGTTTTGGTCATAAATAATTTCTGGCACCATGCGATAATGCAATGGATTTGGGTATAAGAAGGTTCGGCTACCAGAAAATAAAGGTAAAAATAATCCAGCAGTAATACCAAAAGCATGAAATAGAGGTAATGCGGACATAAAGCGATCGGCAGGAGTTGGATCAATAACGGTACGGATTTGTTCAACATTAGCAATTAAACTGCCATGGCTATGAACTACCCCTTTAGGGTTACCTTCCGAACCAGAAGTAAATAGTACCAAAGCTTCATCTTCGCTCGATTGCTTATACTCGACTAACCTTGGAATAAATTGGTGAATAATAACATATAATTTATCGGTGAAAGTTAAACTGTGGCGTAAATCTTCTAGAAAACACCATTTAACGCCTTTGATTTCCTCAAGTAAGTAATCCAGTTTACCTTTCTTAATAAATTTCCGTGAGGTAATAATCGTTTTAATTTCTGCCGCAGTGATTGCGCAAGTTAGTCCTTTGGTGCCAGCAGTATAATTAAGCATTGCCGGAATTCGATTTTTAACTGATAACCCAAAAATTGTTGCCACGGTAATGGTTGCATTAGGTAGTAAAACTCCAACGCGTTCTTTCTTCTTTGTAATTTTGGCAATAATACAACTAACCCCAATAATTTGCTTTAACAAGTTACGATAAGATGCTTCGTTAGTTGTCGGATCTTGTACCATGCGTGATTTGACGCCATAACGGACTTGAGCTTCAAGTAGTGCTGCAAATAGTGTCAATTTTGGACGGCTAGCCATGCGAGCATTCATCATAATTTGATGTAACTTTTCGCCAGCAATATAACGGCGCTCACTAGCATTACCAGCTTTAGGCATTGGAATTGAAGTTGGTTCTAATACATGAATGCTAATTTTGGGGAATAAATGACGTTTAAATAAGCCTTTTAGGCGGCTAGTCAAAGTAAATTCAGCACCTTCTATCCAAACCGGTACAATGGTTGCTTGCGATTTGGCTGCAACAAAAGCGGCACCATCATAAATTTTCATTAACGACCCAGTTATAGTGATTCTACCTTCCGGGAAGATCACAATAGGGCGACCTTTTTCTATTTCACGTACTAAACGTTTAATAGCCATAGGGCTAGTTGGATCCATTGGTACAAAATCGACATAACGTTTAGCTAAGCGGACTAACCAATGATTAATATAACCAGCGTAAATAGCAAAAACCGGGCGCACAGGTAAAAAAACACCAATTAATACACCATCTAGAAATGAAACATGATTAGGAGTGATTAGGAGCCGGTCTTGTTTTAAATTATCGAGGTTACCATGAATTTTTACATGAAATAAAATCTTTAAGAAAAATCTTAATACGTTGAATAACATCTTATATCTCAATTAACATGCAAGATTGCATTTACTAATAATAGTTAAAATAAAGCAATTATACAAGGAAGGTAATCGTTGTTTAATATTATTAATATAAAACAAACAATTGAATTGTATTTGTGGATTGGTTTTATATAAAAAATAGACAATTAGTAACAAAAACGTAAAATAAAAGTTTAAATGACGAAGGGGGATTAAATGTTAGTTTTAACCGCAACCGATATCGAAAAAGTATACAGTATGCAAGATGCCATCGCAGCAGATAAACAAGCCTTAAAAATCTATACTCAAGGTAATAGTGAGGTGCCATTACGTACTAATTTTGATGTGCAAAATGGTCAGTGTTTATTTATGCCTGCGCACATTAAAAGCCGTGATGTTGTTGGGATTAAGATTGTCTCAGTATTTCCTAATAATCCCAAATTGGGTAAACCTTCAGTACCAGCACAAGTATTAATGCTTGATCCGCAAACTGGCGAAGTTTGTGCCATACTCGATGGCACTTATGTTACCCAGCTGCGAACGGGGGCGGTACAAGGTGCGGCAACAGATCTATTAGCTCGCAAAGATGCAAGCCGATCAGTACTAATTGGAACGGGTGGGCAAGCAATTTCACAATTGGAAGCGATGTTGACAGTACGACCATTAACGGATGTTGCTATTTTCGATATTAATCAGGAAAAAGCTAAACAATTTACTGCGCAAATGCAGCAAAAATTTGCACATTTTTCAACCAATCTATATTTCTCACAAAATTTAGATGATGATATAAGCCAAGCAGATATTATTACGTCGGTCACTACCTCAAAAGTAGCAACCTTTGATGGTACTAAAGTTAAGCCGGGCACACATATTAATGGTGTTGGTGCTTATACACCTGCAATGCATGAGATCCCCGCGAATATTGTGGAAAAAGCAGATATTCGAGTACTCGATACTAAAGATGGAGTTTTTGCCGAAGCGGGTGATATTATTGATCCAATTAAGCAACAACTAGTTACCGAAAATGACTTTTTGGAACTCGGGGATTTAGTTATTGAACCGCAAAAATGTCGACAAAATTCTCAACAAATAACAGTATTTAAAACTGTAGGTACCGCAGTTTTAGATGTTTACGTTGGTTATGATATTTACCTCAAAGCAAAAGCACAGGGAATTGGGCTTAATATTTAATAGCAGTAGTTACTTTTAATTTAAGCAGCAGCAACATTTTGCCAAGATGTTTCCTGAGAACCCTACGTTTCAGTATAAAAATTAGCTTGTTAACTCTGCTTTTTGGGAACGCCCTAGCAAGGCCATAGCGGCTTGTTTAGGATCTTTATGTTCATAAAGGACTTGATAGATTTGTTCAGTAATTGGCATATCGACATGGTATTTTTGTGCCAGCGTCCAAACTTCTTTGGTGTTTTTACAACCTTCAACCACCTGTGCAATAATATCTTGCGCCTCTTGGATTGATTTATTTTGACCAAGTAGTATGCCAAAACGGCGATTACGTGATTGATTATCGGTGCAAGTCAACACTAGATCACCAAGCCCAGCCATTCCCATGAAAGTTGCTGGGTCAGCACCCAGAGCCGCGCCTAAGCGCATCATTTCAGCCAGTCCACGAGTGATTAATGCGGTTCTTGCATTGGCGCCGAAACCAAGCCCATCCGATAAACCCGCCCCGATGGCTATTACATTCTTAATGGCACCACCAAGCTGAACCCCGATAAAGTCTTTACTACTATAAACACGAAAACCTTTACTACAATGGAACAAATTTTGTAATTCAGTCAGAAAATGCTCATCGGTCGAGGCAACGGTCACCGCAGTCGGTAAACCAGAGGCAACTTCTTTAGCGAAAGTAGGTCCAGATATTACCGCTAATGGGATTTGATCGCCAAGAATTTCTCTGGCAACATCTTGCAATAATCGTCCGGTATCAACTTCAAGCCCTTTGGTTGCCCATACAATTTTAGTGTCTGGGCGTAAAAAAGGTTTTATTTGTTTCAAGATACTAGCAAAAGCATGACTAGGAACAACAATAAGCAAAATTGGCGCAGCTTGTACTGCTGTTTGTAGATCTCTTTCGACCTGTAACCGTTCCGGAAATGGGATATTCGGCAAAAATTGTTGATTTTGCCGATCATGCTGTAAGGTAGCCATCTTATCAGGATCACGCCCCCATAGTAGGGTTGAATGACCATTACGAGCCAATAAAATAGCTAAAGAGGTACCGTAGGAACCGGCTCCAATTACTGATACTACAGCATTTTTCCCCATAAATAATCCATTTAACTTAAGCTTAGATAACTACAATTTTTAAGATTATTGCAAGGTTTCACCGGATTCGGCTTGAGCTTGCTGTTGTTGTTGCTGTTGTAAATAGTTCATAAAGAGTGCATCAAAATTCACTGGTTCTAAATTTACAGCCGGGAACGAACCTTTATTCACTAAGTTAGCAATCGCTTCACGTACATAAGGGAACAAAATATTAGGACAATATGCACCAAGGCAGTGCTGGAGTTGACCATCATTAAATCCAACTACAGAAAAAATACCTGCTTGAGTGACTTCACAAATATATGCAACTTCATTATGAGATTTTACTGTGACGGTTACACGTAATGCCACTTCAAATACGTTATCATGCAATGTATTTGAAGATGTATTAAGTTCAACATTCATTTCTGGTTGCCATTCTTTAGTAAAGATTTCAGGCACATTATTAGTTTCAAACGACACATCTTTGATATAAATTCGTTGAATTGCGAATTCTGTTTCAGCTGTTGGGGTATTGTTTTGTTCTGTCATGATAAAACCTTATTTTTAAATAATATTATTTTCTAACAAGTGGTAAATTTTCGCCATTCCAACCAGCGATACCATCTTTCAACGCGAAAACATGTAAAAAACCTTGTTTAACCAAAGTGTCGCCAATACTTGATGTAGATAAACCATTTTCGTCAATCAAAATAATTAGGTTTTCTTTGAATTTTTCAATAGTTTTGGCGCTAGCGTTTTTAATGTCAATAGGTAAGATATTATGCGATTCGGTAATGTGTCCTTTTTTAAAATTATCAGCTGAACGAATATCAATAATAACTGCATTTTGTTTATTAATCATATTGATTGCTTGGGCATTACTAATAATTTTAACCTTAGATAATTTACTCTTTATGGTTAACACGATGATAGCAATAAATAAAGCTATCCATCCTAAAGAAAGCAAGGGATGATTTTTAATAAAAGGTATAATTTCGAGTGTAAAAAAGTCCATACTTATATGATTACCTAGTTTTTATTCAAAATAAGTGGAGATTATAACGATATTATACGATGAAATACAGAGCCAATGGGAGAAAACTTATTTTACCTTAGCAATATTTATTTAAGATGAGACAATATTTAACGAAAAATAGCTACTTTAGAAGCACTATTTTCATTTCGGTGCATTAATTTTGTGCGTAACGCTTTATTTTGGTGCAAAAGTTAGTAGCTATGGTACTATCTTATCCATAAATGTACATAAAATAGTGCAATTAAAAAATGGCATTATATTTGCATAAACAAAATAACTTGGCAAAAATAGCCTTTTATATTGAACAATTGTTTGTCCTTAATGGAGAAGATAAATGTCTACACAAAAAGTTTTAAGCTTAATTAAAGAAAATGAAGTTAAGTTTGTTGATTTACGTTTTACCGATACTAAAGGTAAAGAACAACACGTCACTATTCCTGTTAGTCAAATTGATGCTGATTTCTTTGAAGACGGTAAAATGTTTGATGGTTCATCAATCGCGGGTTGGAAAGGTATTAATGAATCAGATATGGTATTAATGCCAGATGTTGATAGTGCGGTTATCGATCCATTTTTTGAAGATGTAACTTTAAATCTACGTTGCGATGTATTAGAACCAGCTACATTACAAGGTTATGATCGTGACCCACGTTCCATTGCTAAACGTGCTGAAGAGTTTTTAAAATCATCAGGTATTGCTGATACAGTTATTTTTGGGCCAGAACCAGAATTTTTCTTATTTGATGATGTGCGTTTTGGTTCGCCAATGTCAGGTAGCTTTGTGCATATTGATGATATTGAAGCAGCTTGGAACTCCGGTACTAAATATGAAGAAGGTAATAAAGGTCATCGTCCAGGCGTTAAAGGTGGTTATTTCCCACTCCCTCCGGTTGATTCGTCTCAAGATATCCGTTCTGAAATGTGCTTAATTATGGAGCAATTAGGATTAGTTGTTGAAGCCCACCACCATGAAGTTGCTACCGCAGGTCAAAATGAAATTGCATGCCGTTTTAATACCTTAACTAAAAAAGCTGACGAAGTACAAATTTATAAATATGTAGTACAAAATGTTGCTCATGCCTATGGTAAAACTGCTACATTCATGCCAAAACCAATATTTGGTGATAATGGTTCCGGTATGCACTGCCACCAATCTTTATCTAAAGATGGCGTGAATTTATTTGCTGGCGATAAATATGCAGGTCTTTCTGAAATGGCATTATTTTATATTGGCGGTATCATCAAACACGCTAAAGCGATTAATGCTTTCTCCAATCCGGCAACTAACTCTTACAAACGTTTAGTGCCAGGTTATGAAGCGCCAGTTATGCTTGCTTACTCTGCGCGTAACCGTTCCGCTTCAATTCGTATTCCTGTGGTAACTAGTCCTAAAGCTCGTCGTGTTGAAGTTCGCTTCCCGGATCCAGCTGGTAACCCATATTTATCGTTTGCAGCACAATTAATGGCGGGTCTAGATGGTATTATTAATAAAATCCATCCGGGTGATGCAATGGATAAAAATCTATATGATTTACCACCAGAAGAATCTAAATTAATTCCTCAAGTAGCAGGTTCTCTTGAAGAAGCACTTAATGCATTAGCAGCAGATCATGAATTTTTAACTCGTGGTAATGTCTTCACTAAGGATACTATCGATGCTTATATTGAATTGAAACGTCAAGACGTCGATCGTGTTCGTATGACTCCACACCCAGTTGAATTTGAATTGTACTATAGTCTATAAGTAATATTCTTCTGAATTAAAAACACTATTCCACCGCTAATTGTAGCGGTGGTTTATAATTGAGGGCGGAAATCTAACGATGACATTTGATAATGAATCTGATGCTAATCTAGTTCTCGATTCCATGATCACAAGTATTTTGTTACTTGATGAACGACTTCGTATACTTTATGCAAATTCTGCTGCTCAACAATTGTTAGCACAAAGCTCAAAAAAATTATTAGATAGTTATTTACCAGATTTATTGAATTATTTCTCTTTGGATATTCAGTTAATGCAAACTGCATTAATGCAAAGCCAAGGATTTACCGATAATGAAGTTCATTTGGTGGTGAATAATGAATTAAATATTTTATCGTTAACTGCACAATCTTTAGAAAATGGCCGTATTTTAATTGAAATGGTACCTTTGAATAACCATAAACGATTAAGCCAAGAACAATTACAACAAGCACAACAAAATGCAGCTCGTGAATTAGTTCGTGGCCTTGCCCATGAAATAAAAAATCCATTAGGTGGACTTAGAGGGGCGGCGCAATTGTTGTCGCGCGAGTTACCCAACAATGAATTACAAGACTATACCAAAATTATTATTGAACAAGCTGATAGATTAAGAAATCTAGTTGATAGATTACTTGGTCCACAACAACGGTTACAACAAAAAACACAAAATATACATAAAGCCATTGAGAGAATCTATGCACTTTTATGTTTAGAAAAACCAAATAACATTGAAATTGTACGTGATTACGATCCTAGCTTACCTGATTTTATTCATGATTCCGAACAAATAGAACAGGTGATTTTAAATATTGTACGTAATGCCATACAGGCCATTGGAACCAAGATAGGTACAATTACAATAAGAACTAGAACCTCATTTCAAGTAACCTTACATGGGCAACGTTACCGATTATGTGCGCGTATAGATATTGAAGATAATGGCCCTGGTGTGCCAGTTCATATTCAAGACACAATGTTTTACCCAATGGTAAGTGGTTATCAAGGTGGAACAGGTATCGGATTGTCAATTGCACAAAACATTGTCGACCAGCATCATGGCAAAATTGAATTTAATAGTTGGCCTGGACATACTGAATTTTCTGTCTATTTGCCAATTAAGCAGTGAGGAAGAAAAAAATGAAGGTTTGGGTTGTTGATGATGACAGTTCTATTCGTTGGGTGTTAGAAAAAGCATTAACTAATGCTAATTTTGAGTGTGACAGCTTTGCTAGTGGTCAAGAAGTTATTGATGCATTAGCTACACAGTTGCAAAAACCTGCAGTTTTAATTTCGGATATTAAAATGCCAGGGATAGATGGATTATCGTTACTTAATTACGTTAAAGAACAGTTACCCAGTTTACCAGTTATCATTATGACCGCTCATTCTGATCTGGATGCTGCAGTCAATGCCTATCAGAAAGGAGCTTACGATTATATTCCTAAACCCTTTGATGTTGATGAAGTTATTCAACTAGTTGAAAGAGCTATTTTACAAAGTCAAAACCAAAAAACAAATTCTATTACTACCACCAAAGCCTCAACTGGCATTATAGGTGAAGCACCGGCAATGCAGGAAGTTTTTCGTATAATTGGGCGTTTATCAAAATCGTCAATAAGTGTATTAATCAATGGTGAATCAGGCACAGGTAAAGAGCTAGTAGCTAAAGCTCTGCATACGCATAGTCCGCGAGCAAATGCACCTTTTATAGCTTTAAATATGGCGGCGATTCCTAAAGATCTGATTGAGTCTGAACTTTTTGGGCACGAAAAAGGTGCATTTACTGGCGCAGCGCAAATTAGACATGGGCGTTTTGAACAAGCTAATGGTGGTACGCTATTTTTGGATGAAATAGGTGATATGCCTCTTGATGTGCAGACACGCTTATTACGGGTATTAGCTGATGGGCAATTTTACCGTATTGGTGGGTACTCACCCGTTAAAGTTGATGTGCGTATTATTGCTGCTACTCATCAAGATTTAGAATTAAGAGTGAGGGAAGGTAAATTTAGAGAAGATTTATTCCATCGCTTAAATGTTATTCGGATTTTATTGCCACCATTACGTGATCGTGCGCAAGACATTCCTAAGTTAGCTGAACATTTCTTACATACTACCGCTAAAGAGTTAGGCGTGGAGAGTAAAGTATTTAGTCCAGAAGCATTGAGTATTTTATGTATGTTTAACTGGCCAGGTAATGTTAGACAACTTGAAAATACTTGCCGATGGGTAACGGTAATGTCCTCAAATAAAGAAATTTTAGTTCAAGATTTACCTCCTGAATTGCTAAAAATATCTAATCCTAAGGATTCACTTAATAATGAAGTAAACCTGCTATCAGCTGATCAAGCTCAACAAGAAGTAAATTGGCAAATTCTATTAGAACAGTGGGCTAAACAGGCACTAGTTTCTGGTAAAACCGAGATATTAACCGCAGCTGTGAATGATGTTGAACGTATTTTATTAAATTGTGCTCTTAATTTTACGCGTGGACATAAACAAGATGCTGCCCATTTATTAGGTTGGGGGCGTAACACTTTAACGCGAAAACTTAAAGAACTATCAATTGATAATAAAAATACTTTATAGATCTTTACTATTCTGTTGTTAGTTGAATTATCAGTGGGATCAGAGTTAACTATTATTTATAGTTAACTCATCGGATTTTCGAGAATAATTATGTCAGAAAGTAAAATAAAATCTGTTAAACAGCTCTTCATTCATAGGTTATCATAATATTTTAACAGCTCCTAATTTATAGCCATAAGTGACATCTTCAATTAGTTCATTATGTATTAGGAAATATTTAGTTTTAAATCCAACGTAGGCGCCAAAACTATTTTTTGCATTAACATGCACAGGAATAACCCAACCATATTGAAGTTCAAAATTCTGCATTAATCCTCCTTCTACATATCCTTTTCTCGGTTCATCAAATTTATATTGAGCAGAAAATGGATCTTTTAAGTTTGTACCTACAATGCTTTTTATATTTTCTTCGTAATTAACCGGTTTATTACCAAAGTCAGCGGTTGCCAAATCTTTAGCGCTAGGCGTTGAAACACATCCAAGTAAACAAAATGCAAAAATAATAATGAGTAATTTTTTCATATTTTTCTCCTTTTTTAGAAATTAATAAGTAATTTGTTGATCAAATCGATATTTCTATTATTTTAATAATGTTTTTCGTTTTATTTATTGATGATAATGTCATCACAAAAAAGTAAGTTTTATTATTATCAAATAAGTAACTTTATAACTGCTTATAATATATTATTAATTTAGTAAGTGTTAAAAATTATATTGCTTCTCGTCAGTTCTTATAAATACTCAAAGTTCATTGAACCAAAGTCGCTTTTTGGTTACAATCCAATAATGAAAATGATAACTATTCTATTTATCATTTTATTATGTTTTGGGATTGATAATTAGGAGATTATATGTATTCAAATATCAAAGTTAAATTTTTAGTGTTATGTACATTATTATTAGCTTTAGCTGGGTGCGATAATAAAGCAGATAAACAAACTGCCATGAAAACTGTGACTATTGAACATGCACAAGGTAAAACCGAAGTTCCTGACAATCCTCAAAAGGTGGTTGTTTTTAATCCAGCAACACTTGATATTATTGATGCATTAAATATTCCAGTAACAGCCGTTCCGCAATCTGACGTTCATTTTCCTGACTTTTTAGCTAAATATGGTGATAAAGCCTATACCAATGTTGGTACTTTATTTGAACCAAATTATGAAGTTTTAAGTTCCCTCAAACCTGACTTAATTGTTGCCGGTGGTCGTACTAACGATGTCTATAATAAATTAAGTGAAATCGCCCCAACCGTTGCATTAGATATCGATCCTAATAACTTTTTAACAAGCCTAACTCAGCGAACCGAACAGCTAGGTACTATTTTCCATAAACAAGATGAAGCAAAGAAATTAATTGCTGATTTTAATCAAAAAATCGACCAGCTTAAACCTAAAACTGCTAACGCAGGTACTGCATTAGTTATTATGATTAATGGTGGTAAAATGTCGGCTTATGGTGCTAAATCGCGCTTTGGTTTTGTATTCGATCAGTTAGATTTTAAACCAGCAACAACCTTCCAAGAAGCAGGTCGTCATGGCAATGCAATAACTGCAGAATTTGTTTTAAGTGTAAATCCCGAATGGTTATTTGTGCTAGATCGAGATAATGCCATTGGTAATAAAGAAGCACAATCTGCTCAGCAAGTATTGGATAATGAATTAATCAGAAAAACTGATGCTTGGCAGCACAATCATATTGTTTATTTAGATTCTACTTCTATGTATATAGCTGGTGGAATACAAACATATAGTCGCTTAATGGATCAACTTAATGAAGTTTTACAGCAATCAGCAAGTAATTAATGTAAAACATGGTTAAATCTTTTTATTTTATTGCAGGCATTGTTATTTTATTGATAATGACTGCAATAAGCTTATTTATAGGCGCAGGGCATGTGACTTTGTCAGATCTGTGGGCAAATGATAGCATGCGAGAAATCTTCTTCGTTAGCCGTATTCCAAGGACAGTTGCATTAATATTAGCTGGTAGTGCTATGAGTGTAGCCGGTTTGATTATGCAATTACTGACACAAAATCGATTTGTTGAACCTTCTTTAGTGGGGACAACCCAATCTGCAAGTTTGGGGCTGCTAGTTATGATGGTTTTTGCTCCTGCAGCAAGTGTTATGCTTAAAATGGTAGTAGCTAGTTTATTTGCTATGCTTGGTACTATGTTGTTCATGATAATCTCACGAAAAATTATTTTCAAATCAGCACTTATGGTGCCTCTGGTTGGGATTATGTTAGGCGCAGTCATTAGCGCTATTACCACATTTTTTGCTATGTATTTTGATTTGTTGCAGTCACTTAGCGGATGGGAGTCAGGAGATTTTTCCGGAATATTAAAAGGTCGTTATGAATTATTATGGTTGGTTGGTGGATTAACATTATTGGCTTGTTGGAGTGCAGATCAATTTACTGTAGCAGGTTTAGGGCGTGATTTTTCGGTTAATGTTGGGCTTAATTATCGACGAGTAATGTTAATGGGGTTGATTGTCATTGCTTTAATTGGTGGTATTGTGGTGGTCGTTGTAGGAGTATTGCCGTTTTTAGGTTTAATTGTGCCCAATATTGTGAGTTTACTCTTTGGCGATAATGTACGTAAAACAATCCCTTGGATTTGCCTTTTTGGAGCTAGCTTAGTATTGATATGCGATATTATTGGTCGGGTTATTCGTTATCCTTTTGAAATTCCAGTTAGTGTTATTCTGGGAGTAATTGGTGCCATTGTTTTTTTAATGTTGTTGAGTCGAAGACACCATGTTAGTTAATCAAACTCGCCATATTTCCAGCCCTAAAAGACTATTAATTTTGTTGGTTATTGCTTTAGTCTGTATTGTATGTTTTATGGTATTTAACCTAAAAGGTAATGTTAATTATATTTTAATACATCGTACTTGGACTATTTTAACCATGCTTTTAGTTGCTTTTTCAGCGGCAACTTCAACCTTATTATTTCAAACTGTAACCAATAACCGAATTTTGACTCCCTCTATTATGGGGTTTGAGGCTTTATTTATTTTGATTCAAACATTGGTAATCTTTTTTATCAATGCTCAAGGTATTCCTTATATTGGTATTATTGGTAAATTTCTATTTGAATCATTATTATTAATTTTATTTTCGCTATTTTTATACCGTGGTTTATTTACTAAACTTAAGCAAAATTTACATTTAGTTTTATTAATTGGGATTATTTTAGGTACTTTATTTCGCAGTTTTTCTAATTTACTCCAGAGATTAATGACACCAAGTGAATTTGCTATTTTACAAAGCCGCATTTTTGCCACCTTTACCCGAGCGGAACCAGTATTAATTGTTTTCTCATTAGTCATTGCTAGTGTGATCGGGTTATTTTTATGGCGCATGCGTTATCGTTTTGACGTGTTAGCATTAGGTCGGGATAACGCTATTAATTTAGGCATTGATTATCAAAAAAGCGTCACTATTATTTTATTATTAGTATCAGTGTTAGTAGCTATATCAACAGCCTTAGTCGGGCCGTTCACTTTTTTAGGACTATTAATTGCCAATTTAGCTTATAGTATCAGTGGTTCTAGTCAACATCGCTTCTTGTTACCAACAGCTGTTTTATTAGGTGTTATTTTTCTGGTTGGGGGACAACTATTTTTAGCTTATGTTCTAAATCTGGTTGGTGCTTTGTCAATTGTGATTGAATTTATTGGCGGTTCTCTGTTTATATTCTTATTATTGAAAAAGGTTTCAATGTGATAGAAATTGATAATATTAGTAAAAAATATCAAACAATCCCAGTATTAAAAAATATCAATGCGACAATTTCGCAAGGTGGTATTACAGCCATTATAGGGCCTAATGGTGCGGGTAAATCTACACTATTATCGATTATTAGTCGGTTGTTATTGCCGGATGAAGGGCAAGTCAAAATTCAGAATATGGATGTGGTGAATACTCCAAGTGATAAATTAGCCACTTATCTTTCAGTACTTAGGCAAGAAAATCGTTTTACCAGTAGATTGACGGTGTTTGAATTGGTTGGCTTTGGACGTTATCCGTACACTAAAGGATGTTTAAATACGGATGATCATCAACATATTAATCGAGCATTAGAATTTTTAAATCTCACCGAGTTTAAAGATCGCTTTTTAGATGAGTTATCGGGAGGTCAGCGCCAACGTGCGTATGTTGCTATGATACTTTGCCAAGATACTGAATATGTATTGCTTGATGAACCACTGAATAATCTTGATATGAAACATGCAGTGGCAATGATGAAACAATTACGAAGGGCTGCTGACGAACTTGGAAAGACTATTGTGATTGTAATTCACGATATTAATTTTGCTTCAGTTTATTCTGATTATATTCTCGCCATGAAAAAAGGAGAATTAGCTTATCAAGGTCCCCCAAAACAGATTATGAATACTGAAATCTTAGAAGATATATTTGATACACCAGTAAAGATAGCCAATATTTATGATCAAAATATTGCTATTTATTATTAAATCATAATTAAAATGACTTACTATATCTATTAATTATTTAATAAATACTTGTGGTTACTTAAAAAGTAGGGCTGTTTACATTTAGTTTTATTTCATGTTAAATAACGGCAGTATTTATTCCTGAGAAAATGGTTATGAAATTAGAGGAAGTTGCTCGTTTAGCTGGTGTTTCTAGAACTACAGCGAGCTATGTGGTTAATGGAAAGGCCAAAAAATATCGTGTTAGTGATAAGACTATCGCAAAAGTTATGGCGATAGTTAAAGAATATAATTATCAACCTAATGCAGTTGCCGCAGGCTTAAGAGCCGGTAAAACCAAATCTATTGGTGTTATTATCCCTGACTTAGAAAATATCAGTTATACTCGGATCGCAAATTATTTAGAACAATTGGTTAGGCAAGAAGGATATCAATTATTACTTTCATGTTCTGAAGATAATCCAGAAATAGAAAAAGAGTGTGTAAAACATTTAAAACAGCGTAGAGTTGATGCATTAATTATTTCTTCTTCTTTTGTAACTAAAAATGATTATGCTTTTTATAATGATTGGGAAAATACTGAAATTCCTTTATTTGCCTTAGATAGAACATTATCTGCAGCAGAGTTTAGAAATATCGTAGGAGCAGATAGAGAAGATTCGACAACATTAGCACAAGTATTTTATAACCTTGTGCAAGGTTCGGTTACTTATATTGGTGCTTTACCTAATTTATCTGTTAGTCAACGGCGTCTAAATGGTTTTAAAAATGTAGCTTCAAAAAATAATAATGAAATTAATTACTTATATGCTAACAATTATAGTCGTCATGATGCGGAGATAGCTTTTAGTCAATGGTTAGAATCTCACGACCTTCCAAATGGTATTTTCACCACTTCTTTTTCTTTATTGCAAGGGACGATTGACGCGATTTTAAAAAAATTCGGACAATTACCCGAAAGTCTTACCATTGCTACATTTGGTGATAATGAATTGCTCGATTTTTTGCCTTGTAAAGTGGTGTCACTTTCTCAAGATCATAAAGAAGTTGCTAAAACAACTATCAAACTATTATTGGATAGTTTACGTGACAATAATTATCAACCAGGTACTACTGTAATCCCTCGAAGATTGATTTATCGAGGTAATTTAAGTAGAAATTGTCTTAGTTAATAATCAACATATTGATTTATTTTTAATAAGTATCTAGTGTTTTTTTAGACAAAAATTAGATCTAGATCACAAATAAATTATTAATAGACATAAGTTATTTGATAATTAATCTATTTAAATTAATAATTGCTGAAACGATTCAATATAATTCAAGAAAGGATTTAGAGTTGCTGAATCACCTTAGTAGATTCTATTTTTTAACCTAGAGGTATTTATTATATGTTTCATTTAGTTAAAGATAATATTCATTTAAATGAACAGGCAGCTAACAAAACACAAGCAATAAAAAAAATTGCCACTGCTTTAACTAGTGCAGGATTTGTTGCAGATGGTTATGTAAATGGTATGCTTGAACGCGAAGAACAAGCGGCAACTTATTTGGGTATTGGTCTGGCTATACCTCATGGTACGACTAAAACCCGAGATTTAGTTAAAAAAACCGGGGTACAAGTTTTTTGTTTTCCTAAAGGTGTTGTATGGGGTGAAGATGGTGAAATAGCTTATCTGGCAATTGGTATCGCCGCTAGCTCGGATGAGCATTTAGAATTGTTAAGGCAATTAACCCATGTACTTTGCGCTGATGGCGTAGAAGATAAAATCAAAAATATAAAATCTGCCGATGAAGCTATTGCAATTTTAACTGGTCAAGCTAACCATAGCGATAGTCAATTTACTGTCAATGAATCATCATTATTATTAGATATTCCAGCCGATAGTTTGGCAACTTTACAAGCCTTAAATGCTTCACGCTTAAAACAATTGGATGCGGTGAATGCAAGCTTTATTGCTAATGTATTAGATAATAAACCAAGTTATTTGGGGCATGGTGTATGGTTAAATGATAGTAAACAAGGCAATTTAAAAAATGCAATGGCGATTACCCGAACTATTAGTAACATTAGTGCAGACAATAAACCAGTCAAATTACTTATTACCATGTCAGCAATTGATGATTCGATTACTGAAATCATCAATCGTTTGGCATCGTTAGTCTTTAATCAAAACATGCAAAAATTATTATCTGGTACTAGTGACAATCTTATTAATCTACTTGCTAGCGATTCTTTAGCAGCAGTTCAAACTACTAATTCATCCTCTGAACCTACTACAGAACAAGGTAGTACGACTCTAAGTCGTGAATTTATTATCCTCAATGAAAATGGTCTACACACTCGACCATCATCGGTATTAGTCAAATTAGTGAAGGAATTTAATAGCAAAATAACTGTAGCTAATTTAGATGGTAAAAATGAACCCGTTAGTGCCACTAGTTTAATGAAAATTGTGGCGTTAGGAGCAAAAAAAGGTAATCGCTTACAATTTACCGCCGAAGGGAATGATGCGGCACAAGCACTTGATGCTATTGGTAAAGCTATTGAAAGTGGTTTAGGTGAGGGGGCTGAATAATGGTTTACCGTGTCGCTACTATTACTTTAAATCCGGCTTATGATTTATTAGGTTTTTGCCCAAAAGTTGAACTGGGTGAGGTTAATTTAGTGCAAACCAATGCGTTACTTGCTGCCGGTAAAGGTATCAATGTTGCCAAGGTATTGACTGATCTAGATGTAAAATTGACTGTCGGTGGTTTTCTAGGCAAAGAAAATCGTAATGGGTTTGATTTATTGTTTCAATCATTAGGTGTGATCGATAAATTCCAAACTATCGAAGGGCAAACCCGTATTAATGTCAAATTGACTGAACAAAATAGTGAGGTTACAGATCTTAATTTTTCAGGTTTTACAGTTAGTGATCAAGATTGGCAAAAATTTGTAACCAGTTCACTTGAATGGTTAAAAGAAATTGATATGGTGGCAATTAGTGGCAGTCTGCCAGTGGATGTGTCATTTGATAACTTTACTAAATGGATGGAGCAAGTAAAAAAGATTTGTCCAAAAGTTGTGTTTGATAGTAGCCGAGAAGCATTAGTGGCAGGGTTAAAAGCTAAGCCATGGTTAATTAAACCCAATGATAAAGAACTGGAAATGTGGGTTGGAAGAAAATTATCCACTTTACCAGAAATTAAAACTGCAGCTATGGAACTCATAAATGAAGGTGTTGAAAACGTAGTAATTTCACTCGGTAGTAAAGGTGCTTTATGGGTAACCAAAAATGAAGCATGGTTAGCAAAACCACCAAAGTGTAAAGTGATCAGTACTGTAGGTGCAGGTGATTCAATGGTTGGTGGCTTAATGTATGGTTTGTTAACTAATAAATCAATTAAAGACACATTAATATTTGCATCAAGCGTAGCAGCTTTATCGGTTGAACAAGCCGGAGTAGGTATATCCGATCGTCAAGCTGTCAATAAAATGCTAGAAAAAATTGAAGTAATTGCTGAATAGGAGTCTGCATGAATATATATATTGTTGAAGGTAATAGTGTAGGACCTGTTAATGGGCGTCTTGCTAAAGCCGAGTTAGCCTTAGTAGCTAATTCATTAAATTTAAAAGTGGTTGATAATGCTATATCAGCCGATGTAATCGTTGCCGTTGGTTCAGGAGCAATCAGTGATAAAGCGGTTATTGGTAAAAAAGTTTATGTAGTAAAAGAATTAAATGATCTATTTGCTAATCCTAAGCAAATTTTAACTGACGCACAAAGTAAAGCAGTTGTTTATCAACCAACTACTGATTCAGCAGCATTAGTAAACGATGGAGTAAAACGTATTGTTGCTGTTACAGCATGTCCAACTGGTGTTGCCCATACTTTTATGGCGGCGGAAGCAATTGAAGAAGAAGCTAAAAAACGCGGTTGGTGGTGTAAAGTTGAAACTCGTGGTTCTGTAGGTGTGGGTAATGAATTAACACCAGAAGAAGTGGCTAGTGCTGATGTAGTTATTGTTGCTTGCGATATTGATGTTGATTTAAGTAAATTTGCAGGTAAAAAAATGTACCGAACTAAAACTGGTCAGGCACTTAAAAAGACGGCGCAAGAGTTGGACAAAGCTTTTCAAGAAGCAACAATCTACCAACCAGTAGCAGGTAGTTCTGTAAATAAGGCAACTAAAGAAAAAAAGAGCATCTATCAGCATTTGTTAACAGGTGTTTCCTACATGTTACCGATGGTAGTTGCGGGTGGTTTAATTATAGCTCTTTCTTTTGCGTTAGGTGAATTTAAAGAAGTTTTGAAAACAGTAACCGTGATAGAAAATGGTGTTGAAATTGTTAAACAGGCATTAGTTCAAGAATTAGTTGGTGAATCACATTTAAAACAAATTGGTGACTTAGCCTTCTCGCTTATGGTGCCATTACTGGCAGGATATATTGCTTATTCTATCGCTGATAGACCAGGTCTTACTCCAGGTCTTGTGGGAGGTTTGTTAGCAGAATCAACAAAAGCAGGTTTTTTAGGTGGTATTATCATTGGTTATTTTGCTGGTTACTTAGCCTTATTAATCACCAAAAAATTACCATTACCAAAAAGTATGGAAGCATTAAAACCAATTTTAATTGTTCCATTACTGGCAACATTAGTAACCGGATTAGTGATGCAATTTATCGTTGGTACACCGATTGCTTGGTTAATGAGTGCGGTGACAGCATGGCTAAATTCAATGGGGACTGCAAATGCAGCTATTTTGGGTGCTATATTAGGTGGCATGATGTGTGTTGATATGGGTGGGCCGATTAACAAAGCTGCTTATGCATTTGGTACAAGCTTAATTTCCTCTCATGTTTATGCACCAATGGCAGCAGTTATGGCTGGTGGTATGGTACCTCCTTTAGCCATGGGGCTTGCAACACTTATTGCCCGTAAAAAGTTTGCTAAACCTGAGCAAGAAAGTGGAAAAGCTTCACTGGTATTAGGTTTATGTTTTATCACAGAAGGTGCAATACCATTTGCAGCGCGAGATCCATTACGAGTAATCCTTTGTTGTATAATCGGTGGAGCGATTACTGGTGGCATGGCACTTGCTTTTGGTTCACAATTAATGACTCCACATGGCGGTCTATTTGCATTAGCTATTCCAGGAGTAGTAAAACCAGTAAGTGGCTATTTGTTATCAATACTTGTTGGGGCAGTGATTGCAGGTGTTATTTATGCGGTAATCAAAAAACCAGAATCAGCTACTGAAGCAGTGGCTTAATAAGCTAAATCGCCATCAGATGATGGCGATTTTTTTTAGTTGGATATTACTTTTTAATCCAACGTTGTAAATCTTTAGGAATAAAATCATCCATGGCTTGTAAAAGCGAATCAGAATGGTCAGAAACGATCAAAGTTTTAAAAAAACTTTCACGAATAAATCCTTGATCGGCCGCATGTTGCAAAAAAACTAACATATGTTGCCAAAATTGAGCAGGGTTAAATAAAGCTACCGGTTTTTCGTGGTAACCAATTTGCATACCGGTCCAAACTTCAAATAACTCTTCCAGGGTACCTGTTCCTCCGGGCATAGCGATAAAACCATCTGCAAGCTCAGATAATCTTGCTTTACGTTGATGCATATCCGCAACTACTTCTAATCGGGTAATACCATGATGGGCAGTTTCAGCTTGAACTAAACGCTCAGGGATCACTCCAATTACTTCACCTCCATGATCTAAAACAGCGTTAGCGATTATGCCCATTAAACCTTTATTACCACCACCATAAATTAAACGTCTATTTTGCTTTGCTAATGTTATACCTAAGTGTTCAGCTTGGGTGCGATATTCAACTAAATTACCTTCACTCGCACCACAAAAAACACAAATATTCTTTTTCATAAATTTTATTAACCTTTTATATCACCAATCTAAACTGGGTTATTTTAGCATAGTAATTACCTAATTTGCTTATAAGCTGAGCAGTTGTATGCAATTAATGTATTTCGCATTGACAGAATCGTTATAGATGGTTAATATTTTGTCCGTTAAGTGTTCCTCCATAGTTCAGTCGGTAGAACGGCGGACTGTTAATCCGTATGTCACAGGTTCAAGTCCTGTTGGAGGAGCCAATCTCAGTTATTTAGAACCTGCTTATAGCAGGTTTTTTTATGCTTATCGAAAGATAATCTTCTTATTATTTGTATATTTAATCATTATTATCTTATTAATAAAAAATAGAATCAGTAATTTATTCTAAAAAATTAACATCTAAAATAAACATCATTAAATAATTTTATTGATTTAAAAGATTATTTTACTTCGATTTACGTCTATTGATTTAAGTGCTGGCGGGAGTTGAATTAGTATAAGAAAACCCTTGCTATTATTGAATTTGTCACAATTCATAATAAGTAATTCCCTTTATTTGTTCCTTTATTATTTTTGGAAAACAAATTTTGAGTTTTTGGGAAAATAATTTTGGCGAATAGATTATGTCAAAAATAGTGTTATCTTGCACATTTAATAAAATATTCTATATTTAATTTAATCTGGTTTATTGCTGCATCATAATTTTTGTAAACTCGAAATGATATTTTTTTTATACTAAAAGGTTCTGTCAAACTTTCTTTTAATAAATAATTTATAAAATTTAGAGTCGTTTCTTCCATCTTAAGATACTTAATCACATGTTTATATCTAGGAGATAATTGTAATATTTGAAAAAAACCACTCTGTAGATTTTTTTTAGAAGTCTCATAAGCACGTTCACTTTGTTTATCTTTTTTCTCAGGTTCTTTTCCCCACTGTTCGAAAACAGTTTTCAACTCTCCAAATAGCTTAGGTGACACAATAAAAAAATCAAGATCTGAAGTCTTAGGATTAAAGCTTTTTCGCTCTTTAGTTGGATGTAAAGAAAAGCCCAGTTGTGCGCTTCCTGTTAAATAAACTACATTGTAATCATTATCTGTTAACCCTATATTTTTTACAATATGTCTTCTGACTGCATTATAAATAAAGGGACGATCTATAATGAATCTAGGAATACTTTCCAATATATACAATTGGATAAAGTCGCGTATATCATTACTACCCAACCCATCTATTTTATTAAGAGTTTCTGAAGTAAATGCATTTTTAGGAACATCTCCCGATACATATTTACCCCACTCAGTAATATCTTTATTCATCATATTTTCTCGTTATATTTAATATAAAGAATTCTATCATAAATTTCATTTAGTCTTTTGGGGCTATAATGTTGAGGTAATGGATACTTAAGCATAGATATAATTGCATATGGCAGATCAACCTTTTCAAAAATATTTTCGGTATGTAATCTATCCATAGCCTCTATAATGCCATTCATTCTCCAACCATAATACCCCAAAAATAAATATGACATAGCTATGGTCTTCTTATCAAATTCTCTTTCAATATAGATGGCTAATAATATTTCTTTTATTTTTCGTTTAAGTGTATTTTCTCTATAATTTGTAATTGTGCGAACTAATTGCTGAGTTATTGTGCTGGCACCACTTTTTTTATTATATATTACATAGTTGTATGCTGCTCGAATGATTGCTTTATAATCGAAACCACAATGCTGCCAAAAACGTCTATCTTCAGATATAACTAGTATTGTTATTAAATCTTTAAACTCTTCAAAAGCAACATTTAACGTTATCTTATTGATTTTATAAATCAATATTTTTGTTTCTTGAAGATATAACTTCTGAATAATAAATGAAATCAAATTTTTAAGCATATATAAGTAATATAGATTAAATTATAATAGATAAAAACTATAAATCACTATTGAATTCGGATATATAATCATAAACAGAAATAACCATATTGTAATAATTTTCACATTTGTTATAGGAAATTATTGCATGTCGTATAAAGTATTTTCGGGATAACTACCAAAACTGACCGTAGTCCTATTATTCGTTATAGGGCGATAATATCTAAATTGCCATATTTTTGTCCCTGTTGACTTGATAAGCAAAAGCAAACCATTTCCATCATAAATAGGATAATCCTTATTTTGTGGCTTGGCGTTCTTAATTTGTGTATCAGTCATTGGAGCTATTTTTTAGGCATACTTTCACCTTTTAGGACTATGAAATTATAGGACTATGTCCACGTAGTCCTTAATATAGTCCCGAAAAATATGAATGTAAATGTATCTTACTGATGTTTACAGGGTAATGGAATAGGCTTAAAGGCTTATTGTTACTATATTTGGTGTGCTTTAGTGGGTTTAAAAGAATTTTATGAAATAGTGATTTGGTGGAGCTGGCGGGAGTTGAACCCGCGTCCGAAATCTCTACATCCTTGGTACTACATGCGTAGTTTGTCTTTAGATTTCATCTACCCGCTGCGGACAAACACGCCACTGATAGACTAGCTTGATTAAATTTAATGCTTCAGCCCCAAGCAAGGCATCCACACGATCTCGTTTAGGTTTGACTCCTCTTGATCCCCGTCCTACGAGCGGAGGCTAGGGAGAGAAGGCTCTATGCAGGTTATTAAGCTGCTAGTGCGTAGTTTTCGTCGTTTGCGACTATTTTTTTGCGGTTTATTTACGAGGCCTACCGCACCTCGGCATGCACCTTGGGTTTCGCAAATCCCGTCGAATCCAGAATCAGCCCCAATTATGTGTTGGTATTACCTTACAATATCGGGGCATTATAGGTGAATTCAAGTGTTAATACAAGTTAGCCTACTTCCGGATTAACCCAATTTTCAGTTGGTTTTTCATCTTTTAATGCGGCAATAATATTATCGACGGCACATTTTGCCATTGCATAACGGGTTTCAACGGTTGCTGAACCTACATGTGGTGATAATAAAACATTATCTAGTTGTAATAATGGTGAACTGGTTGGTAGTGGTTCAACTTCAAACACATCGAGTCCAGCAGCTTTTATAGTTTTACTTTTTAATGCGGCAATTAATGCTTGTTCGTCAATAACACGACCCCTAGCACCATTAATTAAAATAGCTGATGGTTTCATTAATGCCAGTTTTTCTTTAGTGATTAAACGATCAGTCTCCGGTGTAAGTGGTAAAATAATGACAATAAAATCTGCTGTTTTTAAAACTTCATCAAGCTCAAGTTTTTTGGCATTAAACGCTTGTTCGGCATCCGGTTGCGCTGAACGATTGTAATAAATGACATTCATATCAAAGCCATGATGAGCACGTTTAGCTATGGCTTTACCAATCCGCCCCATCCCCAAAATCCCGATGGTTTTACCATGAATATCGCTACCATAATATTCGGGTGTAATGCTTTTAGTCCATTGACCATTATGAATCAAATTAGATAATTCAACAGTGCGGCGTGCAGTTGCCATCAGTAAGGTGAAAATTAAGTCAGCAGTGCCTTCAGTTAATACCTTAGGGGTATTCATTAAGCGCACGCCATGTTTTTTTAAGGCAGCTAAATCATAATTATCAAAACCGACCGAAATTGTCGAAGCAGCTTTAAGCTTTGGTGTTTGGCAAAGGAAGCTATCATCAATGCGAGTTGGCATGTTAGAGCCAATCATACCATCGGCATTAGCTAATGCTTTAATAAAAGCTTTAGGTTCAGTCTCAGGGGTGCGATCAAAGAGTGTTAAATTAAAGGCTTGTTCAAGCCTAGCTTGCTGATCAGCGGGGATTTTACTGAACAAAACAACATTTTTTTTCATAACTTCTCCTTAACAACTGACGGTAAATTCAACTAGTAGTATATTATTATACTCTTTCAAAGTGTAATTTATTCTATTAAACAATTATAAATTGCTGATGAGTTTTACGATTAAATTAGCTTTGTAAAGATGTTTCCTGAGAACCCTACGTTTGCGTATAAAATATATTGTTAAGGTATAAATTATTGGTTGATAGAAAATAAAATTGAAAAAAAATTAAATTATTTTCATATAAATAATCAATTAATTAGCTTAATTTTTATTAAAATTTGCAAAATATATAAAATTAAATTGAACTTTTTATAATTTAACTTGTCTATATTTACAGATTACGTTTTTTCATTTTTTGCCCTCCACTCACATTTTCGAGTGGATTTTTTTTGCCTAGAATTTATCAAGGCTACATTAGTAGTAATTTTAAGGTTTGCTTTTTGTGTTAGCTTAACCATTTAATTTTATTATTAAAGTAAAAAATATTTGCACAAAGTTAAATGGGAAGTTAGTATTTCTAGTTTCAAAATATGGTTACTTTATACATTATCAAGTCACTCCAAAGATATTATTATAATTTATTTTGACTGGCATTAATTAGCCTAAATAAAAATTAGGATTAATAATGTATGCTTGAGTAGTGTGGTGTTATGTGAGCAGAGAAAATCTTCATGTTATTATCTAAACGAACCCAAGGGCATCTTATTGCACTAATGACGGTGTTTATTTGGGGGACAACCTATATTGCTACCAAAGTTTTATTAACCGATTTTAAACCGATTGAAATTTTATTTTTTCGATTTACCTTGGGTTATCTTACCTTATGGATTTTAGCTCCACGTTTGTTTGTTTGGCAAGGTATCAAGCAAGAACTATTATTTCTGTGTGCCGGTTTTTGTGGTGTGACTTGTTATTTTTTATGTGAAAATATAGCATTAACTTATACTACTGCTTCCAATGTGGGCGTTATTACCACTTTAGCACCCGTATTTACTGCGATTTTAGCCATCTTTTTTTTGAAAGCTGAAAAACCGGGAAAAAGCTTTTATATTGGTTGTATTTTTGCGATTATTGGCATTGCGCTAATTACCTTTAATGGCAAATTTGTATTATCAGTCAATCCATTAGGAGATTTACTCGCCGTTTTTGCCTGTATTTTTTGGGCTTGTTATTCAATTCTAACTAAAAAAAGTAGTAATTATGGCTACAACATTATTTTATTAACTCGGCGCTTCTTTTTTTATGGCTTAATATTAATGTTGCCAGCACTGTATATATTTAATTTTGAATTAGATTTAACGCGTTTTAGTAAATCAGTTAATCTGCTTAATATTATATTTTTAGGTATTGGTGCCTCGGCTATTTGTTTTGCTTCTTGGAATTATGCAGTAAAACTTGTGGGTGCCGTTAAAATCAGCATTTATATCTACTTAGTCCCCATTATTACCATTATTACCGCGGTGATTATTTTGCATGAACCTTTCACTTGGATTGCCGCAATTGGCACTTTATTTACCTTGTGTGGTGTATTACTTTCAGAGGGAAAGGTTAAGGTTCGCAAAAAATAGCCAATCTCAATTAGGGGCAGTAGCCCCTTTGTTATTTGTTAGATGGATTTATTACAGGCGTTTATCAATGGCATCCATAATAATTTGCCCCAAGTGTTGGTAGTTTTCATCGAAGTGATGGCCACCAGGTAATTTAAACGCTTCACCTTGCATTTCTGGTTGTAAGCAACCTGTTTCATCAGTTTCTTCTGCACCATATATACAAAATAATTTATTGGCAGGAATTTTTTTCACTTCAGGAGCAGTTTTCATTTCATCACCCGATTGCCCTAACCAACCACTGACTTCAATTTCAAAATTGGCATCTTTTGAAAAGGCAATCATAACCAGTGCTGACACACTTTTTTGGTCCTGAGGTGATAAACGATTATAAAGGGCAGGTAATATGTCGCCGCCAAAGGAATAACCCGCTAATATAAACCGCGTCGTTCCCCATTTATCTCGATATTGTTGCATTAAGTAAGCAAGATCTTTAGCACTACGCTCTACCGATCGGTGCTGCCAAAATAGTTTTAATGCATCCACTCCCACCACTGCATAACCATGTTGGGCCATATATTCGGCTGAGATTTTATCTAAATCACGCCAGCCACCATCGCCTGAATAATAAAAAGTGACTGTTTTCGGATGGGCTTCTGCAATGGTTGCCGGTAACTCAATTACCGGTAATTGTTCATGTTCACCATATAAAATCGCCGGTAAATGTAGGCTTAAAAGCTCAGTTGGAGTAGCATCGTATTCACCGATAGCCGTTGTAGTAGTGATTTTTTGCTGTTCTCGCGGGAAAATAGCTACGTCATCATCTGGCGGATTATTCCAAATAACTTGCCACATACCATGATTAGCTTGCTTGGGTAAAGGCTCATTACAGTCTTGATCATCTAAAGTAAATTCTACTGACAAGGCTTTGGCATCGTCAGTTTGTTGCGTAGTTAACCAACGGTATGCAAAAGCGGCGCCTTCTTCCATCCCTGCCACAACAAATTTAGGTTCATCGAGCATTTTCACCGCTTGATTAAAACGGTTTTGTTGTTCACTGCAACTGGCTTGCGGTTTTAACTCAAACTGTACCAGTTTGGCACCGGTGGTGGCAGATAAAGTTAATAATTGTTCTGTTGTGAAATGGCTTTTTGGTGTCGCAACAATGATAGCCGCGGCTTCAGCAGATTGTTTTGGTGTTGCGGATATAAGTGCAAAATCATTAGTTATTGCTATGGTCTTTACGGACGCGCTGGCTTGATTTTTAAAATAATGCCAACCCAAAAATGCCAGTACCAGCACAACAATAATGATGAGCAATAACAGTAGATAGCGTAACAATTTTTTCATATTTATGGATTCTTACTCTTTTTTAAGCCAGTAATGCCACCAGAAATTAACATGGTGGTATCGATCAATGCAACTAATGGATCAAGCCCAGCAGGGACAGCCATATAACGAGGTTCCCACTGAGTGGCAAATTTTTCTTTAAAGCGACGTAATCCTTGGAAATTATAAAAACGCCCACCGCGACGAAAGACTAATGCCCCTAATCGTTGGATCAGTGGCGCACCTCGTCGCCTCTGCATTCCGGCAAGTGGTACCATACCTAAACTAAAATACTTAAACCCTTTTTCTTGATAATGAAGAATTAAACCAACCATTAAAAATTCCATAGTTAATTTAGGAATATCTTGCAGCACTCGCATCAAATCAATACTTGCGCAATAACATTGTTGCGTTTCTAAAAGATTAACGAAAGCGATGATACGATTTTCATACTTAATTGCCGCAATAGTAAAATTATCCAAGTAATCTTTAGAAAATGATCCTAACGAAAATTGCTTTTCTTTGGAATGTTTATTTTTGAGCCAAGTGTCTGATACTAGTTTTAGTTCATCGAGTGGAGCGGTACCTGGTGGATAAAATACTAAAGATAAGCCATCACGTTGACCACGATTCCAAGTATAACGTAAGTCTTTATATCCTTTTGAATTTAAATCGAATTTTTTTAAATTAACTAAGGCTTCTTCCCCAAGTTTGACAGTTCGCAAGCCGATATCCATATAGAACGGCAAATTAGCGGCTTTAACTTGATAGAAAACTGGACGTAAACGGTGTTGGTCACACAGATCGCGAAATTCCCATATTAAATCTGCACGTTCACTAATGTCACCAATCGGATCGTAAAGTGCTACCATACTTCGCCCGCGTCTAGCATACATAATAAAAGAGGTTTCTGACTCATTAAATAGTAGCGATTTATCCCCACACATGGCTAATCCACCTTCAGGTTGTTTGGAAGCTAAAATAATTTGATAAGCCTTAGCCAGTTGCTGTTTGTTTGGTTTGGTCAAGATAGGTAATGCCGGGCGGAATAACCAAAATAACATAATACAGCTTAATAATATAAAACTGCCTAAGGCAGCACGCAATGCCCTTGGGACGCGGCTATCTAATTCAAATTGCCACCATAAAGAGTGACTATAAGGCACATCTTGATAAATGAATAAAATCACCCAGACAAACATGGCTAGCATACAAAAACAAATAGCGAAAAACTTAAATGAAAATGGAATGACTCTTAAGTGATTTTTTCGGTAAAAGGCATGTCTAAACTTTATTAATAGAATGGCAATCGATAATAATATTCCGGCTTCAATCCAATGCAGGCCCCGTAATATAGAAAAAATACTGCCAATAAATAGTAATAAAACGGTAACTCCCCACGCGGAAAAGAGTCGACGCCTTAAGCCCATAGCTAGTAATAAACACAGAACACCAATTAGACTAGAACTTAAATGGGCAATGTTGATTACCTTATTAGGAATAAAACTGTTAACTAAGTGTGGATTAAACCCTGGCACGACACTTGAAAACATCATAACTACACCAGCAAAAAATACGGTTACAGCCATCACTGATGCAGCAATTCCGGTTTCGGTTTCTTTAACTTGTGGCGTAGTTAAGTAATTTTTACCTTCATTGATAAGTAATAAAATTCCGGCAGGAATCAATGGAATTAAAATATAAATAATCCTATAAATAAGTAGAGCAACCGTTAACGATGCCGCACCTATTTCAGATGAAAAGGCTGCTAGAATAATCGCTTCAAACACACCAACACCACCCGGTATATGACTTAATACTCCAGCAACTAAGGCGAGAATATAAATCATAATAAACGTGATAAAACTGGGGTGGTTAGGTAATAAAAAATACAGAATGGAACCAGCTAAAATAGCATCAAGCAAAGTGATAAGGAATTGCCAGCAGGCTAGACGTAAATTAGGTAAACGGATTGCCCACCGAATTATTTGAAATAAACGGGTGTCTTTATTTGGCCTTTCATTACGTCGATTTCGGTAAAGAAAAATTAATAATACGATATACAGGCATAATACTGAACCGGCAATTAACCATACACTTTGAACCGACAGATGCAGTGCCAGCATAGTATTTTTAGTTTGGATTAATGCGGCTATTGCTGCTAACAATGGTAAAGTAAAACCTAGCGACAAGGTGACAAAAATTGACATTCTGGCAACATCAATAGTAGTTAAACCATATTTAAAGTACAAACGACAGCGCACAGCGCCGCCAGATAAAGCCGATAACCCTATAGCATTACCAATAGCAGATGCACATGTACCCCCAACCACAATAGTAGATGGTTTAAGTTTTACGCCAGCATAGCGAGCAGCGGACCATTCATAGCAAATCAGCATTACATAACTACCGATTGCAGATAAACAGGAAAATAAAATAGTATGAACGGAAAGGCTATGAATTGATCGTTTCAAATCATTAAGATTAATCTCTTTTAGTAAATTCCAACAAACGATTAAGGCAATAAAAAAGATTAATAGGCCAAATATTAAAACCAACAGTTGGCGATAGCGAGTGAAGTATTCTATTAATTGCCATGGCAAAACTCTACGCGCTAATATTTTCACTCAGTCGACTCCAATATTTGCTTGGTTAATATTTTAGATTTGCGCATTCTACATCCCCAAATTAACGAAAACAATCGCAGAAAAATAAAAAATTATTAAATTCTAATGTTTTTCTTTAGCTATTTTTTTATATTTGTTAAGTAATATGATTAATTACTTGTTGTATCTGGATTTTTATACTTAAAGTTAGTGTTAAAATTAGTGCTGTTAAAGCTATTTTTGTATATTATTTACTTAGATATTTATAGATTATCTTCATAAGATGTGGAATAAGCGATCGGCTTTCATCTTGGTGATTAGCAAATTATGTGCCCATTTTTTGTGCTATAATTAAACAAAATTGCATAATATAGTAAGTATATTTTGTATTCAATATTTGTATTCATTTATACCTAAAGTAATTAATATCATGAAGAATAGCAAAACACCATTAATGACGCTATCACAGCAACAGGTCATCCTAAACATCCAATCTTTCGTGAAGCAAAAATTGGTTGATGATTATTCTGGGCATGATATAGCTCATATTGAACGAGTGGTTAAGTTGGTTAAACAGATTTTAGTCACCGAGCCAGACGCTAATAGCTTTATTGTGATTGCTAGTGCTTATCTACATGATGTTATTGATGAAAAAGTTGTCGATGATGTCAATTTAGCGGTAGCTCAATTAGACGATTTTTTAAAGATACAACCAATATCAGCTAATGCCATACATATGATTTTTGATATTATTGAAAATATGTCATACCGTAAAAATCTTAATAACAAAAAAATATTATCCCTTGAAGGGCAAATAGTGCAAGATGCGGATCGACTCGATGCCCTAGGCGCAATAGGTATAGGACGAACATTTTATTATGGTGGTAATAAACATCATATTATGTATGATCCTAATATTCCACCGCGAACCGCTTTAAACGAAACAAATTATAAACAACCCGGTACGGTAATTAACCATTTTTATGAAAAACTATTTTTACTAAAAGATCTGATGAATACCCAAAAGGGGAAGCAATTAGCCCAAGCCAGGCATGATTTTTTAATTCAGTTTGTCAAATTGTTTGAAAGTGAATGGTCGGAAGGGCATAATTGATCCAAAGTTTGGAATAATGTGTTTATAATATCTATAGTTAATTAATTTAATACGATAAGGAGGCCGATGATGACTTTTTCTATCAATGATAAGATAGTTTTAAGTAACAATGTATCCATGGAGCAGTTCGGTTTTGGTACTTATAAAATAACAGATCTAGATGAATTAACTCGTGCAGTTAATACTGCAATAAAAGTTGGTTATCGTTCCTTTGATACGGCTGAACTTTATCAAAATGAAAAACAACTTGGGCAAGCTCTCAAGCAATGTGGTGTTGAGCGTAATAAATTATTTATTACTAGTAAAATTGATAATAATAATCAAGGTTATGAAAAAACTTTAGCTGCTTTTGACCAATCTTTAAAAGATTTACAACTTGATTATCTTGATCTTTTTTTGGTGCATTGGCCTTTAAATGATACCTTTTTTGAGACTTGGAAGGCGTTTGAAAAACTATATGAAGAAAAACGTGTACGCTCAATCGGGGTCTGTAATTTTAATATTTCGCATATGGAATTACTGGCTATGAAAGCAAATATTAAACCAATGCTTAATCAAATTGAAATTCATCCATATTTAACACAAGTGGAATTAATCAATTATCTACGTCGACAAAAGATTGCTATTGAAGCTTGGTCGCCATTGGCTCGGAATAAAGTGGTTAATGAACCGTTGCTAGTAGAAATTGGTGATAAGTATCATAAATCGGCATCACAAGTAACATTGCGTTGGCATATTCAAAATGGTTATATTGTAATCCCTAAATCTAGCCATCCTGATCGGATTGCCGAAAATGCCAATATTTTTGATTTTGAATTGACTGCTGAAGATATGCAAAAAATTAACGGGTTAAATCAAAACTTGCGTACTGGGCCAAATCCGGATTACGTTTATAGAAATAATGGCTTTTAATATTTAATTCTCTCCCTTGTGGGGGAGAATTTCCTTTCTAAAATGGTATTGGTGCGCCGACTAACCATAACACAATTGGTAATGTTATTAAGCTTAAGATTGTGCTAAGCAAAGTGGCACTTGAGACCAACTCCGGATAAGTATCAAATTGTACTGACATAAGAGTAGTGTTAGCCGCCGTTGGCATTGCCGCCAATACAATTAAAATTTGTTTATAGACTGGAGCAATCGGCATAAAATAAACCATACACATGGCCACAATTGGTGAAAGTACCATTCGCGCTAATAATGAAAACGAGATTTTCGGGTAATCGAGATGTTTAATTTGTATTTTAGCCAATTGCATCCCTAAAATAATCATAATCACAACAATCGAAGCATCACCAATCATGCCAATTGAAGTCATAATTGATTTTGATAAGGGGATATGGCACAACTGAAAAATAATGCCTAGAAAAGCCCCATAAGCGACCGGCATGCGGATTACTTTGTTCAGTACATCTTTTTGGCTAACAATGTCATTATGTCGACTACCTTTAGCGGCGTAATAGATGCCAACAGTACTCATTACAAACTGTTGTAATACCATCATAATTACCCCTAAATTAAAGCCCATACTACCAAAGAATACTAACAATACCGGAGTGCCATAATTACCATTATTCATAAAGCAAGAACTTAAGATCATGGCACAGCGCTCTTTACTTGAATATTTCATGATAATCGACCAAATAGACACAATAATAATTAATGCAAAACACAGCCCAAAAATATAAAAAATATAGAAGAGGTAGTCGATGGTTAGAGTATGTGTATAAAATGTTTTAAAAGCCAAAAACGGTGATAATACATAAAGTGACATTTTAGAAAGATTAGCAACATCAAACTTTAAGGTTTTTTGGGCAATAAAACCAACAATAAAAATACAAAAAATAGGAAACAAAATAATAAAAAATTGCATAATTTATATTCTTTAATTTATTTAATTCATAGAATCAATAGCAAGAACTATTGATTGTCGAAGTTTGTTGCAAGTATTATCATCTAGTGCATTATTGTGTTTATCCGTTAATATAAACAGATCTTCGATATGTTCACCGATAGTGGCTATTTTAGCACTACTTAATGATAAATCTAGATTAGCAAAGATTTCGCCAACGCGAGCAAGTAAACCCGGGCGGTCGAGGGCAATCAATTCCATATAAGTTTGACTTTCGTTAAAAGAAGATAAGAAGTTTACTTGGGTAGGTACGGAAAAAGATCGTAACCGTTGTTTGGGCGGTTTAATAGTTACACCTTTATAAACTGAGCTTTGTAGCGCTTTTTCCACTGCTTTTATAATACCTTGGTGGCGATCGAGTTGTAATGTTTGTCCATTTGGTTCCAGGACAATAAAAGTATCTAGCGCGAATCGGTTTTTATTAGTGATAATCAGGGCATCATGGATATTTAAATTATGCATATTGAGCACATTACAAACCGTGGCAAATAAATACGGTCTATCTGGTGAATAGATAAATATCTCAGTGCCACCATGATGAGGATTAGGATTGATGATTACTAAGGTTTGGGTTAAATCATGCTGCAAAAGATTTTGTGCATGCCAAACGATTTGTTCCGTGGTATAACGTAGAAAATAGTCAACTCGATAATCTTGCCAAAAGTTTTTGATCTGTGATTCTGCATAGTTTTGTTGTAATAAAATTTCTAATGCTTGTTGTTTATGTTGGCGAGCAACACTTCGTTGTTCTGGAATTTGATGAATACCAGAATCAAAGGAACGTTCAGCGGTAAAATAGAGTTCACGCATTAAACTTTGTTTCCAACTATTCCATAGCGTTTCATTGGTGGCGCAAACATCGGCAACAGTTAAACACAGTAAATACTGTAAACGACGTTTGCTTTTTACCTGTTGGATAAATTCCCTAATCACATCTGGGTCTTGCAAATCACGGCTTTGAGCGGTTACTGACATGAGTAAATGTGATCGAACTAACCAGACAATTAAATCCGTATCTTTAGCATCCAATTGATGTAATTGACAAAAACCTTTAACTAAATGAGCACCGATTTCAGAATGATCGCCGTGTCGGCCTTTACCAATGTCATGAAATAAACCGGTAATAATTAATAATTCTGGTTTAGGTAATTTACTATAGACTTCAGTGCTATTGGGGTGTTTGGGTTTATCGCTGGTATTTTTTAGATTATCAAGTTCAAGTAATAGTCGAATAGTGTGTTCATCAACCGTATAAATGTGGAATAAATCAAACTGCATCATGCCGGCAATGTGCCTCCAACCAGGAATGTAAGAAGTTAATATTCCATATTGATGCATAGGTAAAAGTGCTTTTTTAATCGCATCCGGATGCTTGATAATTTGCATAAACAGCTGTCTGGCTTGGGGATCTTCACATAGTAACTGTGGTAGTTGCCGTCTTGCAGAGCGCAGTTGTCTAATGGTATTAGAATAAAGACCAATTACTTGCGGATTTAATAAAATAGTATAAAAGAGCTGCATCATCATGACTGGATTTTGCTTGAACAGATTATCATCTTTTACATCTATTAGTTTTTCCCTCACTTGGAAATGTTCATCAATATCATAAGGTTTATTTGGTGGATTTAGTTCCAGTATTGATTCATCAAACAGTTGTAATAACATTTGATTGAGCTCGGTAATATTATGCGCGACCCGATAATAGTCATGCATCATTTTTTCAACCGGAACGTTGCCGGTACCGGTATAACCCAACATATTAGCAATGCTCAGCTGGCGATCAAACAGTAGCCGATTATCATAACGACTAATCACGCTATGTAGTGCGAAACGGATGCGCCATAAAAATTTACGGCAAGTTTTAAATTCTTCAATATCTTCAGGTGTTAAATAATCAAAGTGGGCAATCTTATGTAGAAATTCACCACCAAAATGGCGAATAGCTATCCATTGAATGATTTGCATGTCCCGTAAACCACCCGGGCTATTTTTCAAATCAGGTTCCAGATTATAGGTGGTGCTATGATATTGTTTATGGCGTTCTTCTTGTTCTTTAACTTTTGCTTGATAAAAAGCAGGGGAAGGCCAAATCTTATCGCTAAAAATTTGTTTACGAAGTTCATTTAATAATGATTCGCTGCCTGCAATTATTCTTGATTCAATCAAGTTAGTCATTATAGTGATATCGTTTTTAGCTTCTTGTAGGCAGGTTGTTAATGTTCTGACACTGTGACCAATATCTAAATGGAGATCCCAAAGTAAACGAACTAAATCAGCAACTTGTTTTTCCAGTATTTCAGTCAGCGGCTTATCACTTAAAATTAAAATATCAATGTCAGACAAAGGATGAAGCTCGGCACGCCCATATCCACCTACGGCAATTAAAGCAATACGGTTTTGTTTAAATAGTGAAGAAATTTGCTCAGGAATTTGATAATAACGCCATAAACGCTGTAATAGCTTATCGATAAAGGCACTGCGCAAATGAACTAATACATCAATATCGGTATTGAGTTTAAATTGGCTTATCGACCATTGTTGAAACTCATCAAGCTGCTGCTTGAGATAGTTAATATTTATCTGTTCATCACTGAAATCTAGGGGAGAAACAGGGTAACACAAATGAGTTTCATGCATAGCCATAGTATTAAATTAAGCAAATTCAATAGCTATATCGTTACGCGATTTTAAATTACTGTCAAGTTACCAGAAACTAATTTACATTAGTTAATGATTGTCTTAATAACAAAAAAGGAACATTAGTATGTTCCTTTTGTAAAGATGTTTCCTGAGAGGTATACGTTTCAGTATAAAATTACAATTTGAAACCACTTAATTACATTAATTATTTAGGTGTATTAAAATTACTAATTACTTTATATTTAATATACTGATTGGTAGCTTCCAGTATTTCTATTACCGCACCTTTATATCTTATTACTTTTGAGCTAGATAAATCATATTCTGCATTATTTGAAAAAGCAGGATGAGTCAAATCATTATTAAATTCTCGGTATCCTATGTTAATTTTATTACCAATTTTACCGTTATAAATTAATGTTTGTTGGAATTCATCTCGACTTGCTACCAAAATTTTCTTTACTTTGTATTGTATATTGTCGTTACAAAAGTCAGATCCCATACTGAATGAAATACATACTTCATTTTTGGCATTGTCTTTTCTTATTCTAATACCAATAGGTTCTGGTGATGAAGTGAATGTTTTTACAATAGCATTACTATTTTCACTTTTAGTAGCAAAAAATAAATGGGTTTTGTTTTCACCAAGTTTAGGATAGTCACCCGGCTCAATGATATATGCATGAAAAGGTCTGGTAATTTCAGTAGTGGTAGTAAAAGAGATTGCGTCCATTAATTTGACTTTGCCTTGGTTTATCATGTCATCACCAATATAAGTTGTAGTGATGGTATTAAGCTCTGGATAACTTTTTTGTGTCACTTCAGGCATATAGTTATATTTAATGTCACTAACACATCCAAGTAAAATAAGCGATAATGTTGCAATTAATAACTTTTTCATTTGATTTCCTTACATTATAGATATATTTATGAAATATTAAGTTAATTCGAAAATATATCAAGATAAACTTCTAAACTTTAATTGAAATAATAAATTTATATTGATGATGTAAAGTGATATTAATCGAGTTAATAACTTGAATTAGTGTAGAGCTAATCATTAATAACAAAAAAGGAACATTAGTATGTTCCTTTTGTAAAGATGTTTCCTGAGAGGTATACGTTTCAGTATAAAATTACAGTTTGAAATCACTTAAATCATCTTCATTAATTTCGGAGTCGATTTGCCCGACTAAGTAAGAACTCATTTCAGCTTCTTGTGGTGCAACTTGAACATTATCGGAAACTAACCAGTTATTAATCCATGGAATTGGGTTGGATTTTACCTCATATGGTAATTTGAGCCCAACAGCTTGCATACGGATATTAGTAATATATTCAACATATTGGCATAAGATATCTTTATTCAAACCGATCATGGAACCACCAGCGAATAAATATTCTGCCCAATCTTTTTCTTGATTGGCGGCTTGTAAAAATAGATCATAACACTCTTGTTCACACTCTTTGGCAATTTCGAGCATTTCAGGATCGTCTTCACCACTGCGTAAGGTGTTAATCATAAATTGAGTGCCAGTTAAATGTAAGGCTTCATCACGAGCAATAAGTTTGATAATTTTAGCATTGCCTTCCATTAGTTCACGTTCAGCAAAAGCAAATGAGCAAGCAAAACTAACATAAAAACGAATGGCTTCAAGGGCGTTAACACTCATTAAACAAAGATAGAGTTTCTTTTTTAGTTCACGTAAATCAATAGTAATAGTTCTGTTATTGATGGTGTGTTTGCCTTCACCAAGCAAATTATAATAGCTAGAATAGCTGATAAGATCATCATAATAACCAGCAATATCACCAGCACGTTTTTGAATTTCTTTATTGGTTACAATATCATCAAATACAACGGATGGGTCGTTAACAATATTACGAATGATATGTGTGTATGAACGTGAATGAATGGTTTCTGAAAATGACCAAGTTTCAACCCAAGTTTCTAGCTCCGGAATTGAAATTAAAGGCAATAAGGCAACATTGGGACTGCGGCCTTGAATTGAATCAAGTAAAGTTTGATATTTCAAGTTACTGATAAAAATATGTTTTTCATGTTCAGGTAGGCTGGCATAATCAATACGATCTTGTGAAATATCAACTTCTTCGGGACGCCAAAAGAAGGAGAGTTGTTTTTCAATTAATTTTTCAAACATTTCATACTTTTGTTGATCATAACGGGCAACATTTACTGATTGACCAAGAAACATTGGTTCTTTAAGTTGGTCATTATGCACATGCGAAAAGGTACTGTAATTCATACTCATAAAAGAACTCCTAACAAATTTTTAGTTACTTTTACCGCCACCTTTCGACAGTGCAAAAAGGGAGGAATGGTAGGGGAGTGGTCGACTCCCCTTTAAAACTGATTTTAAGGTAATACTTACTTATTTTTCGAGCGGTTAGATTTTGCAGGCTCCGCCTTCACAGCCATCATCGTTACTAGTATGGGTAATGTCACCTTGAATATCTTCAGCACCATCTCGAGTGTTATGATAATAAAGGGTTTTTACGCCAAATTTATAAGCTGTCAATAAATCCGCTAATAATTGTTTCATTGGTACTTTATCATTTGGAAATTTGGTTGGATCATAATTGGTATTGGCCGAAATAGATTGATCAATAAATTTCTGCATAATACCTACTAGATGTAAATAACCAGTGTTATTAGGAATCTGCCATAGTAGTTCATAGAAGTTTTGCAGATTTTTATAATCCGGTACTACTTGGCGTAAAATACCATCTTTGGATGCTTTAACACTCACAAAACCACGCGGTGGCTCAATACCATTGGTAGCATTTGAAATTTGTGAAGAAGTTTCAGATGGCATTAATGCCGATAATGTTGAATTACGTAATCCATGATTTTTTATAGATTCACGTAGTGATTCCCAATCATAATGCAAAGGTTCTTTAGTAATACTATCTAAATCCTTTTTATAAGTATCAATTGGTAAAATACCTTGAGAATAGGTGGTTTGATTAAATAACGGGCAGGCACCTTTTTCCTTCGCCAGATTATTCGAGGCTTTTAACAAATAATATTGCATCGCTTCAAAGGTACGATGGGTTAAATTATTGGCACTGCCATCAGAGTACTTAACGCCATGTTTAGCTAAATAGTAAGCATAATTAATCACCCCAATACCTAATGTGCGGCGGTTTAATGAAGCGTTTCGAGCAGCTGGAACAGGGTAGTCTTGATAATCAAGTAGTGAATCCAGAGCGCGAACCGCTAAATCAGCAATGTCTTCAAAATCATCAAGAGATTCAATTTTACCGAGATTAAAAGCAGATAAAGTACAAAGGGCAATTTCACCATTTTCGTCATTAATATTATTAAGCGGTTTGGTTGGTAAGGCAATTTCCATACATAAATTGGATTGATGAACCGGCGCTAATTGTGCATTAAATGGGCTATGAGTATTACAGTGATCAACATTTTGAATATAAATGCGACCAGTTGATGCGCGTTCTTGCATTAACAATGCAAAGAGTTCCACCGCTTTAACTTCGCGTTTGCGGATATTTTCATCTTGTTCATATTGTTGATAGAGCTGTTCAAATTTATCCTGATCAGCAAAAAATGCATCATAGAGTCCGGGAACATCAGATGGGCTAAATAAGGTAATATTTTCATTTTTAATTAACCGTTGATACATTAATTTATTGATTTGTACCCCGTAATCTAAATGGCGAACACGGTTTTCTTCAACTCCACGATTGTTGCGCAAGACAAGAAGACTTTCGACTTCTAAATGCCAAAGTGGGTAAAAAACTGTTGCCGCACCACCACGAACACCACCTTGTGAACATGATTTCACCGCGGTTTGGAAATATTTATAAAACGGAATACAACCAGTATGAAATGCTTCACCACCACGGATTGAACTGCCTAAAGCTCGAATTCTCCCGGCATTAACTCCTATTCCGGCCCGTTGCGAAACATATTTAACTATGGCGCTGGCAGTAGCATTGATGGAATCTAAACTATCATCACATTCAATTAGTACACATGAACTAAATTGACGAGTTGGGGTACGAACACCAGCCATGATTGGAGTTGGTAGCGAGATTTTAAATGTCGAGACTGCGTCATAAAAGCGTTTAATGTAACTCATACGCGTTGCTTTCGGATAATTAGCGAATAGACATGCCGCAACTAAAATATATAAAAATTGTGCACTTTCATAAATTTCACCGGTTACGCGGTTTTGGACTAAATATTTGCCTTCAAGTTGTTTTACTGCAGCATAGGAAAAGGTCATATCACGCCAATGATCAATGATTTGGTCCATTTGTGCAAACTCTTCTGGAGTATAATCTTCCAGTAAGTGTTTATCATAACGTTTATTTGCAACTAGTTTTTTTACCTGTTCATAAAGTGGGGGGGGAGTGAATTGGTTATAGGCTTTTTTGCGTAAATGAAAAATCGCTAAACGGGCAGCTAAATATTGATAATCAGGTGCATCTTGTGAGATAAGGTCCGCCGCAGCACGTATAATGGTTTCATGAATGTCTGATGTTTTTATGCCATCATAGAATTGAATGTGTGAGCGTAATTCAACTTGCGAAACTGACACATTCTCTAATCCCTCTGCTGCCCAATTAATGACCCGATGGATTTTATCTAAATTGATTGCTTCCTTTTTGCCATCCCGTTTTGTAACTAACATTGATTTATTCATTTTTTACCCAGTGTTATGTTTTTTTTGTGTTAGCCATCATAATTGATATTAATCAAAAATACAATATATAGTGCCTATTAATCAAATTAACACAATATATAGTATGTGAGCGTGGCGATGTTATTGGAGTTAAACCGCAAAAACTTGAATTAATTTATATACCAATGTTATAGGTATGCCGTTATATTTAGTGAAAATTTAGCCGTAAAAATGGGATATTGGTGATCATAAATATAAAGATCTACCTATCAATGAATAGATTTTATCGTAATAACCGATTACTCTTGTTTTGATTTGTAGCGTTGCATCTTACTGTTACGGTTTTGTTCTTCTATCCATTGAAGTTTGTCGGTATAGGCCTTTTCGGCACCACGAGAAGATGGATGGTAATATTTAGAGTCGGCAAGCTCTGGCGGAAAGTAATTTTCACCAGCAGCAAAAGCATTCGGTTCGTCATGCGCATAACGGTATTCAGCACCATAACCTAAATTTTTCATTAGACTTGTTGGGGCATTGCGTAAATGTTCAGGAACATCATAATCAGGTTTTGATTGTGCATCATTCATTGCTTGTTTGAAAGCAAGATAAACGGCATTACTTTTTGGTGCACATGCAAGATAAATTATGGCTTGTGCGATAGCTCGTTCGCCTTCTGCTGGCCCGACTCGAGTAAAACAATCCCAAGCTGCTAATGCTACTTGCATGGCTCTAGGATCAGCGTTACCTACATCTTCGGAAGCGATTGCCAGTAATCGACGAGCTACATATAATGGATCGCCACCAGCAGAAATAATTCTTGCATACCAATAAAGGGCTGCATCTGGTGCAGAACCTCGGATTGATTTGTGTACCGCAGAAATTAAATCATAAAAACGATCGCCTTGATTATCGAATCTGGCACTGCGTTCACCAATGACTTCTTTTAATAATTCAGGGGTAAGTTGCTTACCTTCGGACATGTCAACTAATAGTTCAAGAGTATTGAGGGCTTTTCTGGCATCACCACCTACAAACTCAGCTATCTGCTTTTTGGTTTCTTCGAGTAACACAACTTGTTGATTACCATAACCACGTTCAGGATCATCCATTGCTTGTTGTAAAATATTTTCTATATCTTGATTTGCTAATGATTTTAGCAAGTAGACTCTTGCTCGTGATAATAGTGCAGAATTTAATTCAAACGATGGGTTTTCTGTGGTAGCACCAATAAATGTAACGGTGCCATTTTCTACATAAGGTAAAAAGGCATCTTGTTGACTTTTATTGAAACGATGTACTTCATCAACAAATAAAATAGTACGAATACCTGCTTGTTGATTGATTTTTGCACGTTCTATGGCGTCACGAATATCTTTTATGCCAGACGTAACGGCTGATAAACGCTCAACTTTAGCATTGGCATGATGAGCAATGATTTCCGCTAATGTGGTTTTACCGGTACCTGGAGGCCCCCATAAAATCATTGAATGTAGGTGACCGGCTGTTATCGCTTTAGGTAAAGGTTTACCGCTGCCTAATAACTGTGATTGTCCAATATATTCTGATAAATTACGCGGCCGCATTCTGGCTGCTAAAGGTTTAAATTCATCAGTTGTAAAATCAAAGGACATACTCGGCATTAGGTAGATTATCCAGTTGGGTGAAATTTAAAGTATTATATACTGGTTACTGGATAAGTGAAAAAGAAAAGAAAATATCTTTCCCAGTTAGACGAAAAACGGTAATATTTTGATACTAAATTGGTTATAAGCAATCGCATAAAATTTGCTTAAAAAATACAAATGGATATATAAGGATTTGCCATGAAAAAATTGTTATTATTGGTCGGGTTATTTTTAAGTATGTCAGCTTTGGCAGGTGATAAAGAAGTGTTACAACAAAGGCTAGATAAAATTGATGGATTTTATGCACGCTTTACTCAAGATGTTAAAACTGCCGATAATCAACCCGTTCAACAAGGTAAAGGTGATCTTTGGGTTACTAGACCTTACTATTTTAACTGGACAATTAATGAACCCGATGAAACTTCGATTATTTCTGATGGCAAAAATATGTGGGTATATACTCCAGCAGTTGAACAAGTTAGTGTTATGGATTTAAAGAAAACCGTTGATAATCGTTTAATGTTACTGATTACTGATAGTCATAATCCTATTTGGAATGTATATCAGGTAACTCGTAAGCAAGATTCTTTTACACTCAAACCAACTGATGGTTCTAATCAAGATTTTATTATTTCTGTTCTACCAACCGGAATGATTTCAAATTTCACAATAATTGAAGAAGATGGTCAACGCAGTTTTTATGATTTATCTCGCCAACAATTGGGTAAAGTTGAATTAAGCAAATTCAATTTTGTACCTCCAGTTGGCGTGACGATAGATGATCAAAGGTAGTTATCATACAAGTTTATGATAATATCAGAATTTTTGTATCAAGTTTAAAATAGAATATAAGTTAAGATTTCATTTTTTTAATTTAGTTAATTTAGCAGAATGACAGACGGAGCACAGTCACAATAGTGTGGCGTAATTTATATTACTCATATTCATTTTCATCAATACTTATTACAGGATTATCTGAAAATAAGTAATGATCGCGCTTAGTTTCAAAATCAATACTAGCAGCATCAAATAACATTTTTTTTGTATTTTCTAAGTGTTGCCACATGGCTAATTTAGCTGCTTTAGGATCGCGATTGATTAATGCTTCAAGAATTTTTTCATGTTCATTCCACCAACTATCAATATCTGTTTGAGGTACGTGTTCATGAAGTTTTTTCCATAATGGATTGAGTGTTCTTTGTTGCCATGTTTCTTGTACAATGGTTGTTAAAGCAGTGTTACGGGTTATCATGGCAATCTGGGTATGAAATTTCAAATCCCAATCTGAATCTCTAAAGTGATCTTCTTTTTTAGCTTTATGTTGAATTTCCAATAATTTAACAATATCTTCTTTAGTGATTTGAGTAGCGGCAAACTCAGCAATATTACTTTCTATTAGTTGACGAGCCTGTAAAAGTTCAAACGGTCCAGTTGTAGCAAAATTTAAACCTTGATGAGAAGTTATAATATTAGTTTGTAAATTATTCCCAATAACGTGAATACCTGAACCTTTTCTTGCTTCTGCAAAGCCTTCAACTTCAAGCATAATAATCGCTTCTCTTACTACCGAACGACTAACTTTAAGCTCTTCGCATATTAACCTTTCAGACGGTAATTTACTGCCTATCGGATAAATACCACTATTAATGCGATTTTTTAGTTCGGTAGCTATTACTTGATATAGACGTTGGTGTTCATTTTGTTCTTGGTTCATAATTCGTATTCATAACTTCTAGGATTGTATATCACTTTAAAATAACATCTAATTGCTTAGAGTTAAATAATATTATTCCATTTTTTATAACAAATTGCTCAATAATTCAATATTAACTGGTAAATAAATAACCAGACTTATATTATGGTTATTTTTTAATAATGTGATGTAGGTCAACTTTTTTAGTTGTCATGCATGTTAATATTAAGTTGTATATAAATTTGAGGAGCAATTATATGTACAAAACAATCAAAAATTTACGTTGGTATATGATAGCTTTAGTTACTGTAGGTACTATTCTAGGCTATCTTACTCGGAATTCAATATCTGTCGCTGCACCGGTTCTTAAAGATGTAATGGGTATGACAACTCAGCAATATTCATATGTTGTTGCTGCATATTCTGCTTGTTACACAGTAATGCAACCAGTTGCTGGTTATATTTTAGATTTACTTGGAACAAGAGTTGGTTATGCTGTTTTTGCTTTACTTTGGTCTTTATTTTGTATTGGAACGGCTTTTTCTGGAAGTTGGATTGGATTAGCTTTTGCTCGGGGTGCAGTAGGTGCCACAGAAGCAGCTATGATTCCAGCGGGCTTAAAAGCTACTAGTGAATGGTTCCCAGCTAAAGAAAGATCAATAGCTGTTGGATGGTTCAACTTAGGTTCATCGGTTGGTGCTATGATCGCTCCACCTTTGGTTGCTTGGGCTATTTGGTTCCACAGCTGGGAATGGGCTTTTATCCTATGTGGTTTATTAAGTCTGATTTGGGCAACATTTTGGTTCCTTCTTTACAGACATCCTACTAAGCAAAAATATTTATCTGAAGAAGAAAGAAAATATATTTTATCTGGTCAAGAAGCGGGTCACCAAGCATCTAATACTGAAAAGTTACCTACTAGCAAAATTCTAACTAGTCGTCGCTTTTGGGGTATTGCATTACCAAGATTCCTTGCAGAACCGGCTTGGGGAACATTCAATGCTTGGATCCCTCTATTTATGTTTACAGCCTATGGTTTTGATTTAAAACAAATAGCTATATTTGCTTGGATGCCAATGTTATTTGCTGATGTTGGTTGTGTGCTTGGTGGATACATGTCACCTTTCTTCCAAAAACATTTTAAAGTAAGTTTGGTTAATTCTAGAAAAATGGTAGTAACTGTAGGTTCAATATTGATGATTGGACCAGGTCTAATTGGTTTATTCTCTAGTCCTTATGTTGCAATATTCCTATTCTGTATTGGTGGTTTTGCACACCAAACTTTATCTGGAGCACTAATTACATTGTCATCAGATGTGTTTGGTCGTAATGAAGTAGCAACAGCTAACGGTTTTACTGGTATGGCAGCATGGTTAGCAAGTACTATCTTTGCTTTAATTGTTGGTGCGCTTGCTGATACTGTTGGATTTACTCCATTATTTGTAATATTAACTTGTTTAGATCTATTAGCTGCATTAGCTGTATGGACAATCTTGAAAGTCCCATCAACCAACCAAGAATAAATTAATCGGATTGTACATATTATCAATATGTACAATCAAATCATTGGACACTAATTATGGAGGATAATATGAGTTTTTTAACTGAAGACTTTTTATTAGATACTGAATTCTCTCGTCAACTTTATCATGATTATGCAGCTGAGCAGCCAATATTTGATTATCACTGCCATTTACCACCTGAACAAATCGCTCAAGATTACCAATTTAAAAATTTGTATGATATTTGGTTAAAGGGTGATCACTATAAATGGCGTGCAATGCGAACCAATGGTGTTGCTGAAAAATACTGTACTGGCAATGATGTTGATGATTTCGAAAAATTTAAGGCTTGGGCCGAAACAGTACCTTATACTATTGGTAATCCGCTCTATCATTGGACTCATTTAGAGTTACGTCGACCATTTGGAATCGATAATATTTTACTTTCACCAGCTACAGCGGAAACTATTTGGAATAAATGTAATGCTATGTTAGCAACTAAAGAATTTTCAGCGCGTAGTATTATGAAAAAAATGAATGTAAAAATGGTAGGTACCACAGATGATCCTATTGATAACTTAATTCATCATAAAACTGTAGCAAATGATCCTTCATTTGATATAAAAGTTTTACCAAGTTGGCGACCAGATAAAGCATTTAATATCGGTTCTGAATTCTTTATTGATTATATGAAAAAATTATCGGCAGCTGCTGATATAAATATTACAAAGTTTCAAGATGTTTGTCAGGCATTGTCAAAACGTATGGATTACTTTGCTCAACATGGATGTAAGGTTTCTGATCATGCTTTAGATACCGTAGTTTATGAAGAAGCAACTGAAAAAGAATTAGATACAATTTTGGCGAAACGCTTATCTGGTTCTTTATTAACAGCTAAAGAAGAAGCTCAATTTAAAACAGCAGTGCTTGTTTTCCTTGGTAGTGAATACAACAAACGTTCTTGGGTTCAACAATATCATATTGGGGCTTTGCGTAATAATAATTCAAGAATGTTTAAGTTAATGGGGCCAGATGTTGGTTTTGATTCAATTAACGATTCCCCTATTGCTCAACCACTTTCACGGTTGTTAGATGCTCAAGCAAAAGAAAATGCTTTACCTAAAACAATCCTTTATTGTTTAAATCCATCAGATAACGAAATACTTGGCACCATGATAGGTAATTATCAAGGTGAAGGGGTTCAAGGTAAAATGCAGTTTGGTTCAGGATGGTGGTTTAATGATCAGAAAGATGGCATGATTCGTCAAATGACTCAACTTGCGCAACTTGGATTATTAAGCCGTTTCGTTGGAATGTTAACTGATAGCCGTAGTTTCCTTTCATATACACGTCATGAATACTTTAGACGTATTTTGTGCCGAATGATAGGTCGTTGGGTTGAAGATGGGGAAGCACCTCGAGATATTCAGTTACTAGGCCAAATGGTTAAAAATATTAGTTTTGATAATGCCAAAAACTATTTTGGTATTGAATTAAGCTAAAAAAGTTTAACGTATTAAAAATTAGTTAATTTTAAAAAAGAGTTACTTAAATGAAAACATTAAATAGAGTTGATTTTCCAGGGGCGCAATATACAACCCGCGTAGTTCAATTTGGTGAAGGCAACTTTTTACGTGCTTTTTTAGATTGGCAACTAGATATCTTAAATGAGAAAGCCGGCCTTGGTGCCGGTGTAACTATTGTTCGCCCTTTAAATACCGATTTTCCTAAACCTCTGAATATTCAGGATGGACTATATACCACACTTATTCGAGGTTTGAATGAAAATGATAAGGCCGTAAAAGAATTTAGAATAATTCGTTCTGTCAATAATGAGATAAATGTTTATACTCAGTACGATGAATATCTTGAATTAGCAAAAGATCCTAATATCCAGTTTATCTTTTCTAATACTACCGAAGCTGGTATTAGTTATGTTGCTGATGATAAATTAACAGATCGCCCGGCAACCAGTTATCCAGCTAAATTAACAGCTTTTTTATACGAAAGATTTGTTCATTTTTCTGGCAGTAAAGAAAGTGGGTTAATTATTATTCCTTGTGAATTAATTGATTACAATGGTGTTGCACTAAAAAAATTAGTCCTTAAATATGCACATCAATGGAAATTGTCGGAACAGTTTATTCATTGGCTTGAAAATGATAATTTATTCTGTTCAACATTAGTCGATAGAATTGTACCGGGTTATCCAAAAGCTCAAATTGCTGAATTAGAAGCGGAGCTAGGTTATAAAGATAATTTTATTGATACAGCTGAATATTTTTATTTGTTTGTTATCCAAGGTCCACAATGGTTAGCTAAAAAACTATGTTTAGATAAATGCAATATCAATATTAAGATTGTAGATGATATAAAACCGTATAAAGAAAGAAAAGTTGCCATCTTAAATGGTGCTCATACTGCATTAGTGCCAGTCGCTTATTTATCTGGTATTAATACTGTTGGTGAATCAATGAATGATCCGCAAATTTTAGCATATATTAAAGATACTATTTTTGATGAGATTATTCCTGTTTTAGATTTACCTCATCAGGAATTAGTCGATTTTGCTGAATCTGTTATTAGTCGTTTCAAAAATCCATTTATTGAACATCAACTGTTATCTATTGCGCTAAATAGTATGACCAAATTTAAAACCCGTATTTTGCCACAATTAATTGCATATCAAAAAGAGAACGATGTTCTACCTCAACACTTAGTGTTCTCGTTTGCAGCTTTAATGGCTTTTTACCGTGGTATTAGGGATAATCAAAATTATCCATTACAAGATGATGCTGTTTGGTTAGAGTTATTTAGTACAGGTTGGGCTAATATTGCTGAAGGTAAAGGAACATTAGCAGATTTGGTACATAATGTATTAAGTGATAACAAACATTGGGAACATGACTTATTAAGTATTCCTCAATTAGCTGAAACATTAACTCAATATTTATCTGTTATTACCGAAAAAGGTATGCGGAGAGCAATCGAACAATGCATTATTAGTAATAAATAAAATGAGCAATACAATGATCAAATTTATTAAAATAAATAATAAAGATAATGTAGGTGTTGCATTATCGGATTTGGAAGCGCATGAACCAGGTGTTGTGATCGATGGGCATACCATTGATTTACAACAACCTATTAAACAAGGGCATAAATTTGCCCTTAATGATATCAATCAGAACGAAAATATCATTAAATATGGTTTACCGATCGGGCATGCCACTTGTTTTATTAAGGCAGGTGAACACATTCATTCACATAATTTAAAAACAAATTTAAGTGATATTAATGATTATCAATATCAACCTAAATTATCCAAGGATGACTCACTGCATGAAATACCTGACAAAGAAGTGCATATTTATCGACGTAAAAATGGTGATGTAGGTATTCGAAATGAGCTTTGGATAATACCAACAGTTACCTGTATCAATGGAATTGCTCAACAAATTGTTAAACGTTTTTGTAACGAATTAAATAATCAATTAGAAATTGATGGTATTACTGTTTTAGAACATCCTTATGGTTGTTCTCAATTAGGACAGGATCATAAAAATACTAAAATAATCTTACAAGACTTAGTTAAGCACCCTAATGCGGGCGCTGTGTTAGTTATTGGTTTAGGATGTGAAAATAACCAAGTTTCTGATTTTAAGAAAGATTTAGGGGATTATGACGAATCTCGTGTCAGGTTTCTTATTGCCCAACAAGAAACAGATGAAGTCGAATCAGCTTTAGTTCAATTAAGAGAACTTTATGCGATCATGAAACATGATAAACGAGAAGTAGGGCGCTTATGTGAATTAAAATTCGGTTTAGAATGTGGTGGATCAGATGGTTTTTCTGGGATCACTGCCAATCCAATGTTAGGCTTGTTTTCGGATTATGTTATTGCTCATGGTGGTACAAGTGTGTTAACCGAAGTTCCAGAAATGTTCGGTGCAGAAAATATTCTAATGTCACACTGTATTGATGAGTCTACTTTTGATAAAACAGTGCACATGATTAATGATTTTAAACAATATTTTATTTCAAATAATCAACCTATTTATGAAAATCCTTCTCCGGGTAATAAGGCTGGAGGTATCACTACGTTAGAGGAAAAGTCGCTAGGGTGTACCCAAAAGGCAGGTGGTAGTGAAGTAATTGATGTACTGAAATATGGTGAAAGAATAACTAAACATGGTCTTAATCTTCTTAGTGCTCCTGGTAATGATGCAGTTGCTACAGGGGCTTTATCGGCAGCCGGCTGCCATATGGTATTATTTACTACTGGAAGAGGGACTCCTTATGGAGGAGTGGTTCCAACGGTTAAGATAGCGACTAATACCCAATTAGCTGACAAAAAAACTAACTGGATTGACTTTAATGCAGGAAAACTTATCCAAGGTGTTTCAATGAAAACTTTATTAGTTGAATTTATTGATAAGATTACTCTCATTGCAAATGGGCAACAAACCTGTAATGAAAAAAATAATTTCAGAGATTTAGCTATTTTAAAAAGTGGTGTAACTCTTTAAAAATCATCTATTCATTTACTAATAAATTATGCATTAAGTTCTTAGGGCTTAATGCATAATTACATCTTTTATTAATATAAGATAGCAATTATCCACGATTAGCATTTTTCATAATACGTGCTTTATCTACTTGCCATTGACGTTCTTTAATATCTGTACGCTTATCAAACTCTTTTTTACCTTTGGCTAAGCCTATTTTAACTTTTGCCCATGCATTTTTCCAATATAATGAAAGAGCGACTACTGTATAGCCTTGGCGATTAATCTGCCCAAATAATGAATTTAATTCACGTTGGTTTAAAAGTAATTTACGGTTGCGCATTGGTTCACAAATGACATGTGTTGAAGCGACAGAAAGAGGTGTTATCGTGGCACCAAACAGCCAGGCTTCACCATCTTTAAGTAATACGTAGCTATCACTAATATTGGCTTTACCTGCGCGTAGGGATTTTACTTCCCAACCTTGCAGAGATAATCCCGCCTCAATTTCCTCTTCAATAAAGTACTCATGGCGTGCGCGTTTATTTAATGCAATAGTTGCCGAACTCGGCTTATGTGATTTTTTCTTAGTCATAATGTGCGTTATTATAGAGTTACGTGATACTATATGCCACTAATTTTATTTTTTAATTTTATAGCTATGGCGCATATTTTTCACGAGGTTATTGAGCCTTATTCTATTCAGCAAATGTTTGAGTTGGTGAATGATATTGCTCACTATCCAGAATTTGTACCAGATTGTATCGCAACTGGTATTGTTAGCAAACAAGATAATCTTGTTACCGCTTTTATTGAAGTTGAGAAGTTAGGTTTCAAAAAATCATTTACAACTCTTAATCGCATTAATGAACCTAATTCAATTGATATGCAATTGCTTGAAGGCCCATTTAAGCATTTAACGGGTAAATGGCAATTTATTGCATTAGGTGAAACCAGAAGTAAAATTAGTTTTGATTTAGAGTTTGAATTTAAAAATAAGTTGTTAGATATTGCTTTTACACCAATTTTTAAAGAAGTGATGGCTAATATGGTTAATGCATTTTCACAGCGTGCAAGGCAGATATATTAATATGATAAATATTCAAGTTGTGTATGCGTTGCCCAATAGTCAGACTATAATTAATTGTGAAGTTCAAGAGCAAAGTAATGTCTTGCAAGCTATTAGAAAATCCAATATCTTATCATTGTGTCAAATTAAATTAGATGATCATTTAATTGGCATTTATGGTAAACGTTGTGATCTTAACGAGTTAGTTAAAAATGGTGATCGTATCGAGATTTATCGGCCTTTAATTAATGACCCTAAAGAGATTAGACGCAGGAAGGCAGCTCAAAAAAGATAATTACTTAAGGCAAGGGAAAGATGATGCAAACTCTGCTAATTGAAAAGATTGAAACATTATGTAAACAACGTAATATCAAATTGACTACTCAACGACGAACTGTTTTAGATATTATGTTAACAGCCAATAAAGCAATGAGTGCATATGATCTTTTGGATCTATTAAAAGTTAGTGAGCCACAAGCAAAACCGCCAACAATTTATCGAGCCCTTGAGTTTTTACTTGAACAAGGTTTTATCCATAAAGTTGAATCTTCTAATAGTTATATTATTTGCCCGCATTTCAATAATCCTGAGCATATTTCCATTCTATTTATTTGTGATAAGTGTCAACAGATTATTGAAAAACATTCCACCGATATTGAACAGCAACTAAAACAATTAGCACAACAAAACATCTTTTTAATTAAACATAGTGTGCTAGAAATCCACGGATTTTGTCAGCAGTGTCAGTCATAATTATCCTCCTTTGGTTGATTAATATTACCTGTGATACCGTTGGGCAAATCGCTTTTAAATATGCGGCCATCACCTCTAAGCATAAGCAAGGTATTAATTATTGGAAAAGATTGTTTGGTAATTACTGGTTGTGGTTAGGTTTTGGTGTTTATTTTATTGGTTTTATTTTTTGGTTAGCTTTTTTGAGTTATGTGCCATTGTCCCAAGGTATTTTATTGGGTTCTTTTAATATGATAACTGTGATGTTAGCTGGGCGTTTTTTATTTAAAGAACAAATTACACCATTTCGTCTTCTAGGTATCTTGTTCATTACATTCGGTGTGGTATTAGTAGGGCTTACTTAATGAAAAAATTTTATTTAATTGGTTTTATCTTATTACTTTTTTTTGATACCTTTGGACAAACCAGTTTTAAATTAACGGCGTTATCTGCTTTACCATTTGAATTTAGTATTGACTGGTTAATACGTATTTTTAGTCATTATTGGGCATATTTGGTCATTTTAGGTTATTCTGGAGCATTTATTACTTGGATGGTTTTGCTGAAAAAAGCTCCAGTTGGTCCTGCTTTTGCCGCCTCTCATCTACAAGTTGTCACGGTAATGTTGGTTTCTATTATCGCTTTTAATGATCAAATAACTTGGATGCGTTTACTTGGTGCATTGTTTATCATTATCGGTATTATTTTTCTGGCACTAGCTGAACAACGGCTTCATAAAAAATGTTTGTATTGAAACATATGGTTTTCCTGAAACATTTTGACAATAATTTTCAGCTAAATCTGTTTATCAAGATTTTTTAACATTTCGATAATTGGACGATTGGCATCGGGAAATTCATCAGCATTAAGATCTTCTTGATCAATCCAACGACTAGGTTGTCCTTCTTTAGCAAATGGCACACCATCCCATTCTTCAACTAGATAAGCGTGAATAGTGATATCACGATCGTCATATCTGTGTTCAAATTGTTTTAAAAATTGGGCAACGTGGATATGGATATCGACTTCTTCTGCAATTTCGCGTTGTAGGGTTTGAAAAGGTGTTTCTCCCGGTTCCACTTTGCCACCAGGAAACTCCCAAAAGCCAGCAAGATGGGAATCTTCTCCCCTTTGGGTTATGAAAATTTGACAATTTTGTGAACGAATAATACCTACAGCAATTTCAGTATGTTTTCTCATAATCCTTTCTGTTTAATAGTCATATCAAAATAGAGTTGCTGTGTTTAATTTATACGCCGATATTGATCGGCGTTTGTACATTTTAACCTTATTTGATAATACTAAATTTTTTCGTTAGTGAACAGCTCCATGACAATGTTTATATTTTTTACCTGATCCACAAGGGCATGGATCATTGCGGCCAACCTTAGCTTGAGCACGAACCATTGGTTGTGCTGGTCCTGATGCTTGTTGTTCACTTTCACCATTCATTCCAGACATAGATTCGTGATTAGCTTGCTGGCGTGCTGCTAATTTTTCCATTTCCGCTTGGCGTTGGCGTTCAGCTTCGTCTACTTCTTCTTGAGAACGTATTCTTACCCGACTCAGGATACCAATCACATCATATTTAAGTGATTCTAACATGCCAGCAAACATGTTAAATGATTCGCGTTTGTACTCTTGTTTTGGATCTTTTTGTGCATAACCACGTAAATGAATACCCTGACGTAAATAATCCATTGCGGCTAAATGTTCTTTCCATAAACTATCTAGTGTTTGTAGCATGACAGTTTTTTCAAAATTTCTAAATGCTTCTGAACCAGCAGTATTTACTTTTTCAAGATAGGTATCTTGAGCGATTTGTAAAATACGTTCTCGTAATGTTTCTTCGTGTAGATTTTGTTCTTCATCTAACCATTTTGCTATAGGCAAGTCGAGAGCAAAATCAGTTTTAAGTGCAATTTCCAGCCCAGGGACATCCCACATTTCTTCAATTGATTGTGGTGGAATATACTGATCGATAAGTGCATTGAAAACATCACCACGAATAGAATCGATGGTTTCTTTAATGTCTGAATTATCTAATAGCTCATTTCGTTGTCGATAAATTGCTTTACGCTGATCGTTAGCTACATCGTCAAACTCTAGTAATTGTTTACGAATATCAAAGTTACGACTTTCAACCTTTTTCTGAGCATTGGCTATGGCTTTGGTGACCCATGGATGTTCTATGGCTTCCCCATCCTTCATACCTAGTTTACGCATCATACTACCAACACGTTCTGAAGCAAAAATTCGCATTAATGGATCTTCTAGTGATAAATAAAAACGTGAAGCTCCGGGATCCCCTTGACGACCAGCACGACCACGTAACTGATTATCAATACGACGTGATTCGTGGCGTTCGGTACCTAAAATATATAAACCACCTAAAGCAACAACTTCTTCATGCCTAACTTGCCATGCTTGTTTGGCTTTTTCAATGTCTTCAGGGGTAGGATTTTCGAGTTTAGCTATATCATTTTGCCAGTTACCACCGAGCATAATATCGGTACCACGGCCAGCCATATTAGTAGCAATGGTTACTGCACCTTTACTACCGGCATTAGCAATAATTTCAGCTTCTTGTGCATGGAATTTAGCATTAAGAACATTATGTTTAATACCCACTTTTTGGAATGCGCTGGAAACCAGTTCTGATTTCTCAATTGAAGCAGTCCCAACTAAGACTGGTTGCCCTCGTTTTAAACAATCTTGGACATCAGCGACAATAGCGTTAATCTTTTCTTTTTCCGTCATATATACTAGATCCGCATTATCTTTACGAATCATAGGACGATTAGTTGGAATTACAATGGTATCTAAACCATAAATTTGATTAAATTCGAAAGCTTCAGTATCAGCAGTACCGGTCATACCAGCTAACTTTTCATACAGACGGAAATAGTTTTGGAAAGTAATTGAAGCAAGGGTTTGATTTTCATTTTGAATTTTAACATGTTCTTTAGCTTCTACCGCTTGGTGTAAGCCATCAGACCAACGACGTCCTTCCATAGTTCGTCCGGTATGTTCATCAACGATGATTACTTCATTATCTTTTACAATATAATCAACATCTCGATGGAATAAATGGTGCGCACGGAGCGCCGCATTAACATGGTGCATTAATACGATATTACTAGGGGCATAAAGTGATTCATCACCTTTCATAATTCCTTGTTTAATAAGTAATTCTTCTACTTTAACTAAACCTCGTTCAGTTAAATTAACTTGACGGGTTTTTTCATCAACAGAGAAGTCTCCATCTCCTTGAAATTGGTCAGAATCTTCTTTTTCTTGTCGTATTAAATGTGGAATAATTTTATCGACGCTAATATAGCGATCAGAACTGTCTTCAGCTTGACCGGAGATTATTAGTGGTGTTCTGGCTTCATCGATTAAAATGGAGTCAACTTCATCGACTAAGGCATAATGCAATGGTCGTTGTACGCGAGACTCTTTATTAAATACCATATTGTCACGTAAATAATCAAAACCATATTCATTATTAGTACCATAAGTGATATCAGCATTATATGCATCGCGTTTCACCTGTGGTGGCATATTGGGTAAATTCACCCCAACAGATAACCCTAAAAATTCGAATAAAGGACGATTGTTTTCGGCATCGCGCTGAGCTAAGTAGTCATTGACGGTAACCACATGTACCCCTTTACCTGTTAGAGCATTTAAATAAGCTGGTAAAGTTGCAGTCAAGGTTTTACCTTCACCTGTACGCATTTCCGCAATACAACGTTCATTTAAGACCATACCACCAATTAATTGCACATCAAAATGACGCATACCGAATACGCGTTTACTTGCTTCACGAACAACAGCAAATGCTTCTTCTAAGATATCGTCAAGTTTAGTACCTGCAGCTAATTTTTCTTTAAACTCAGCTGTTTTTGCTTTAAGTTCATCATCAGTTAATGCTTCCATTGCTGGTTCAAGAGCATTAATTTTTTCAACACGTTTACGCATCATTTTTAAAACGCGTTCATTACGGCTACCAAATACTTTGGTTAATAGTTTTAACAACATATATTTTCTCTTAATTCTTTCAAAAGGAATTTAAGGCTAGAGCCTTATAAGACAAATTAATTTAATTATGCGCTACACGCATTGGGCAATAGTTTGAGGACCAGCTCTTATGCCATTATAAGGAGATAGACGAATAATTTTGCTAGGTGATATATTGCTGTAATTCAGTGATAAGTCTTTTATTCTGACATACTGTTTTTGTAATCGAGATAGTGTTTGTGATTGTTTAGGTATAACGGATTGGTGTTCAGGTACTATTGCAGTAATTGCAATAATTCCAACTTGGGGTACTGAAGCTTCTGCCGGTAAACCATCTTGAGAGCATAAACTAAAGCCAGTAGCAATTACACCTAATAATAAGTGCGATAATGCAGTTTTGATAATAAAACGCTTACTGAGTTTTTGCCAATAATCTATCACGATCATAATAGCACTATGTTAGCATTTTTTGCCAAAATGAAAAACAATTATTGAATCAATAAGACCCCGAATTTCGAATTAATGTTATAGAATAGTTATAATTTTGTTCATATCTTCTTTTTGCAAATATTAATTTCATTATTTATATTAATTTAATTAGAATTTGAACATAAAACTTACAAAAGTTCTTAAAGTTCTTAAAGAATAAAGATGACGGTTGAAAATTTATAAAACTTATAATTATCTACTCTTTCTAATTAAAATAAGTATCATAAATATGAGGTGTTCTGCTATTATATTCATATAATTTTAATTTACTGATAATGTGCTATGAAAATTCTTTTTGGTGTACAAGGTACCGGAAATGGTCATGTCAGTCGTTGTAGAACACTAGCCAAGGCCTTAAAAAAGGCTGGGGCTGATGTTGATTATATTTTAAGTGGTCGAGATCCAAAAGATTATTTTGATATGGAAGCTTTTGGTAATTATAAAACCTTCCGTGGTGTTACCTTTGCAACTATAAATGGGAAAATTAACTTCCGTAAAACAGTTCAACGTATTCGAGCATTTCGATTAATTAAAGATGTTCGTGAACTAGATTTATCAAAATATGATTGTATTATTAGTGATTTTGAGCCCGTTAGCGCTTGGGCCGCGCATTATCAACATCGTGATTGTTTAGGTATTAGTAATCAGGTTGTTTGTCAATATTTGAAGCCAAAAGAATATGGTATGATCGCTAATGTTATTATGAAGTATTATGCTCCTGTTACTAAACCAGTTGGTCTACATTGGTTCCATTTTGGACATAAATTAATTCCACCGATGATCGATTCTTTTCAACAACCACCCAAAGAAGATGGTAATATTGTAGTTTATTTGCCATTTGAAGGATTAGATGAAATTACTGCGTTTTTAAAAAATTTTGCAAATTACCAGTTTGTTTGTTTTCATCCAGAAGTGAAACAAACATCGCAGGATTGTAATATAATTTTACAACCACTTGGACGCGATAATTTTACCAATGCGTTAATTAATTGTTCTGGTATTATTACTAATACTGGATTTGCTTTAATCTCAGAAGCCTTGATATTAGGTAAAAAAATCCTTACTAAACCAGTTTCTGGACAATTTGAACAGATTTATAATGCACAGTGCTTGCAAACCTTGGAACTAGCAACGGTGATGGAAAATTTGAATAGTATCAAGCTTAAATATTGGCTTGATTTACCTTCTCCAGAACCTGTAATTTATCCTGATGTAGCAACAGAACTGGCTAATTGGATTGTTTCGGGCCAAAAAGAATCATTACTATCTTTGAGTGAACGGCTATGGGCGCAAACAGTGTTTCCAAAACATGTACAACAGCGAATTAAATCTTTAGGTTATGTGTAAAGGAAGTAAAATGACATTAAGTATTATTGTGGCAATGGCACATAATCGGGTAATTGGCTTAAATAATCAAATGCCATGGCATTTACCAGCTGATTTAGCTTGGTTTAAAAAAAATACACTTAATAAACCAGTAATTATGGGACGAAAAACTTTTGAGTCTATAGGGAAGCCTTTGCCAAATCGGCATAATATTGTTATTAGTGCACGAGAGGGTATGGCTCTTTTACCCAATCTTAGTTGGGTAAAATCGATTGATGCAGCCATACAATTAGCTAGTAAGCAAAAAGTTGAAGAAAGCTTTATTATTGGTGGTGGTAATATTTATAATCAGGTGTTACCAAGAGTAAATCGCCTTTATTTAACACATATTGATGCTGACTTACAAGGAGATACATATTTCCCCAATTATGCTCCTGAACAATGGCATGTGATTCATCAAGAGGATCATCAGCCTGATGATAAAAATCCTTATCCTTATCAATTTCAAATTTTACATAGAAAATAAACATAATTAAACTTGCCACTATTTGTGGCAATATGAATTACTGTCTACCCTAGACGTTTAGCTTCAATAACATCTGGTAATTGTTTAATCTTGTTTAGTACACGATTAAGCGAGTCTTGATCGAATATTTCCATATCCATATCTATGGTAGCTAATTGTTGTTTTGTATCACTTCGGCTCGATAAACTCAGTACATTAACTTTTTCGTTAGCTAATATGGTGGTGATGTCCCTCAATAAACCACTGCGGTCGTTAGCCACAACACGGGTTATCATGGTATAACTTGCTTGGCTATTGCCACTCCATATAGCTTTAATTATACGTTCTGGAGCGTGGTTCTTTAGTTCTTGTAACTGTTCACAATCCGCTCTATGGATTGAGATCCCTCGACCTTGAGTAATAAATCCTATAATAGGATCACCGGGAATTGGTCGACAACAGTTAGCAATGGTGTACATTAAATTACCCACGCCTTCAATAATAATTTCATCATTTTTCTTATTATTTGTTTTAGGGGTATTTTTGGTTTGGTTCCCCGATTTTTGGGTAATTTGTTTTAATGCTGCTTCATCTTCTTCTGCTGCTGTTGGTTTATTGAATTGTGCATTCAAGAAATTGATTAACTGATTAATTCTGACATCTCCACTACCAATACCAGCTAAAACTTCATCAAACGAATGCGCATTATATTTATTAATTAAAATTTTCTCGACGCTTTTTAAACTAATATTTAGTGGTTCCAGTTCTCCAATTAAAATTTGCTCACCAGCGGCAATATTTTTATCTCGATCTTGTTTTTTGAACCAAGCTTGGATTTTAGCTCGCGCTCGGCTACTATTAATAAATCCAGTATTAGGGTTCAACCAATCTCGGCTAGGATTAGGCTGTTTTTGGGTAATAACTTCAACTTGATCACCAGTTTTTAAAATATAAGTAAAAGGCACAATACGGCCGCCGACTTTTGCACCAATACAGCGGTGGCCAACATCACTGTGAATATGATAAGCGAAATCAAGTGGGGTAGATCCTGCCGGTAAGTCGACTACATCGCCTTTTGGAGTGAATACATAAACACGATCATCAAAAATTTGACTACGTACGGCTTCTTGAATTTCACCACTTTCCGACATTTCTTGTTGCCAAGTTAATAATTTACGTAACCAAGAAATACGCTGGTCATAAGCAGTCATTTTGTCAGTACTGCCTTCTTTGTACTTCCAATGGGCAGCGATACCTAACTCAGCATCGTTATGCATCTGTTCCGTACGAATTTGAATTTCAATAGTTTTATTTTGAGGCCCATAAACTACAGTATGAATCGATTGATAACCATTTGGTTTGGGATTCGCCACATAATCATCAAATTCTTTGGCAATATGTTGGTAATGGCTATGAACAATACCTAAAGCATTATAACAATCTTCAATCCGGTCGCAAATAATGCGTACAGCACGAATGTCATAAAGATCTTCAAATTGCAGATGTTTACGTTCCATTTTTCGCCATATACTATAAATGTGTTTAGGGCGACCATAAACTTCGGCTCGAATATGATCTTTATTCATCATTTCTTGAAGATTTTCAACAAATTCATCAATATATAACTCACGATCTATTCTCTTTTCATGTAATTTATTGGCAATAAATCGGTATTCATCTGGATGTAAGTATCGGAAACAAAAATCTTCTAATTCCCATTTTAATTGACCAATACCTAAACGATTAGCAAGTGGAGCGTAAATATTAAAACACTCCTTAGCCGCTAAAACTTGTTCTTCTTTAGATGCGTTCATTAAACCGCGTAGATAAGTAATGCGTTCAGCTAATTTAATCACTACACTACGAAAATCATTTACCATTGCTAGTAGCATTCGACGGATACTATCGATCTGTTCTGTTGTTGCATGACCATTACGAATAGCTCGAAGTTGGCGGATTTCTTTCATTCTAATAATACTAGAAATGATATGGATAACTTCACGATCCAAATCTTCAGGAAGATCTTCACGACGAATAATTTTGGCATCAAGAAATGGAAATAATAATGCAGCACATAGACTATTTACATCCATATTAAGGGTAGATAAAATTTCAACCATTTCTACTGCATTTTCAAAACAGTGAGTCTGTTCAGAAGCACCAGCGCTATTCTCAAAACAGAAATCCCATATATCTTTAAATTTTTTATAAGAATCAGGATTAGTTAGTAATAATTCATCCTTTGCCCATTGTTCGACATCAAATTGAGCAAGTGAGTAATGCTCGTCACTATGTTGGTGAGCGCCCCTAATTGATACCATAATTTATTACCCTGATTTGGTTAACAATAACATTGATTCAATGTGCTTCGTTTGTGGAAACATATCTAAAATAGCCACTTTAGCAATTTGATACCCTGCTGTAATCAATAATTTGCTATCTCTAGCTAGAGTGGCAGGATTGCACGAAATATAAACAATTCTTGATGGTTTAATTTTAACAATTTCAGTTATCACATTTAAAGCACCAGATCTGGCTGGATCTAATAACGCTTTATTAAAAGTTGTATAATTCCATCGCGAGAATTGCTGACAATCATCCAAATTACAAGTTAAAAAATTAGTGTTAGCACAAAGGTTATTATTATTTAATATGGTGTTAAATTTAGCTTTTTCAACTAGTGCGTTAACACCTTCAATTCCAGTAACCGATTTGCATAATGTAGCCATAGGTAATGAAAAATTACCCATACCACAGAATAAATCCAATACTTTATCAGTGGATTTTAAAGCTAACCAGTCAAGTGCTTGAACGATCATTTTCTGATTAATTTTACTATTTACTTGTATAAAATCCAGTGGACTAAAAGTTAATTTTAAATGGTTAATAAGATAGTAATGTTCAGTTCCACCACTAATATGCACCAAATCGTTACCATGTAAATACAAGGATAAGTTGTGATCTTCTGCAAACTGTTTTAATAGATTAGTATCCGTTTCACTGAGTGGCTTGGTGTGCCTTACAACTAAAATAATTCCACTATCAACACTAATTAATTCAACATGTCCAAGTGCATTTATCTGTTTAACTTTTCGTAAACAATGTTGTAATGGTGCCAGTAATTTATCCAATTGTGTAACTAAAACTGGGCAATGTTCTATATTAATTATTTGATTTGATTCAGCTTGGCGAAAACCTATATACAATTCCCCTTTAATAATATTAATAGCAAGTCGTGCACGACGGCGATAATGATAAGGTTGATCTGCAATAATCTGAGGGGAATGTTTAATAATGTGCTGTAAAGATGCACCACTTTCTTTTTGTAACAGTTTAATGAGTGAATCATATTTAGCTTGGTGCTGTAGATGTGGTGAAATATGTTGTAATTCACAACCACCGCATTTCTGATAATAACCACATTGTGGAGTGACACGATCCTTACTTAGGTTATGATATTTAATTACTTTAGCTTTTGCATAATTTTTTTTATCCTCGGTCAATTGAATATCAACAATTTCATTTGGCAAAGCTGATTTAACAAAAATTGTTTTACCTTTATGATGAGCAACTCCATGCCCAAAGGTATCAAGGTTCGAAATGGATACCGTCAATTGCTGAGGAGCTAGTTTTCTTTTTTGAGGAGTGTAAAAATTAACCATATTAATTACTAAATTTAAGTTAATCGCTTTAATAATTCTGTTTTGACATGGATAGGAACTAAATTAGAAATATCACCACCATGATAGGCAACATCTTTAACAATAGTTGATGAAATAAACCCCATAGCAATTGATGGCATTAAAAATATAGTATCTAAATCAGGTTTTAAAGAACGGTTCATTTCAGCAAGTTGTCTTTCATACTCAAAATCATGGGTGGTTCTTACACCGCGTACAATGACGGTAGCATTATGTGTTTGGGCAAAATCTGCCATTAAATTATCAAAACCAATAACTTCAACATTTAGTAAGTGCTCGACTGAAGTAGAAGCAAAATTAACGCGTTCGTCTAAGGTAAATAATGTTTTTTTACTTGGATTTTCTGCTATAGCTATAATTAAGCGAGGAAAAAGTTGTGAAGCTCGCGTAATCAGATCGAGATGCCCATTAGTAATAGGATCAAACGTACCAGGGAAAATAGCAGTTAATATATTGCTTTTCATTTATTATATTATCCTTGTATCCAAGATGCTTTATATCATACAGAATTTTGCTAAGAATTGTTAGTTTAAGCTAATTAAAATTCAATTTAACTTTATACTTAAACATTAACTTCTCCTGAAACATCTTTACAATTTTTTAGATTAAATTAACTCTATAAATATTTATTGATAATAGTTATGTATTTTATAAGTCAGAGGGGAATTAATTTAAAGTTAGCTACAAAAGAATAGTAGTGGCATCAGTCATATCGCTGTATACCACTGCTATCTTATTTTTTAAACTTTAAGTTACTACCTAATTAGTTTGCTTTAAAATTGATTAAAAAACGTGGTTACCATAATCTTAATCAGGATAACCTTGAGGATTATTTACTTGCCAGTTCCAAGAATCTTTTACCATATCATCAAGTGTTAATTTAGTTTTCCATCCTAAAATTTGCTCGGCTTTATTAGCATCGGCCCAAAATGCGGGTAAATCACCATCCCGTCTTGGTGCAAAATGCCAATTGAGTGGTTTCCCAGATGCTGTTTCGAATGCTCTAATAAGCTCTAAAACACTGTGACCAACACCTGAACCTAAATTATAAATATGTATACCGGTTTTATTTTGATCTGCTTTAAGTGCAGCAATATGGCCATCAGCTAAATCAACAACATGAATGAAGTCGCGCACACAGGTACCATCAGGAGTAGGGTAGTCATTACCAAATACAGCCAGCGACTCACGTTTACCAACTGCAACTTGGGTAATGTAAGGCATTAAATTATTAGGAATGCCAAGCGGATCCTCGCCCATTAAGCCACTAGGATGAGCACCAACTGGATTAAAATATCGAAGTAATGTCAACGACCAATTAGGTTCGGCAATAGCTAAATCCATCATACATTGTTCTACCATTAATTTACTTTTGCCATAAGGGCTAGTTGGTAATCCTTGAGGTAAGGTTTCAATATAAGGAACTGGTGCCAGCTCTCCATAGACGGTTGCCGATGAGCTAAAAACTAATTGTTTAACGCCAGCTGATCGCATAGCTTTCATAAGTACAATACTGCCGTAGACATTGTTTTCATAATATTCAAGGGGCTTATAAACTGATTCGCCAACTGCTTTGAGACCAGCAAAATGAATAACTGCTTGGATGTCATGCTCAGAAAAAATTTTGGCTAGCAGGTTTTCGTCACATACATCACCCTGATAAAAATCAATTGAATAACCTGTTAGTTGTTGTATTCTATCTAAAACTGAAGCTTTACTATTGAATAAATTATCAATGACAATAGGTGTATAGCCTGATTTAATTAATTGCACACAAGTATGACTTCCAATATAACCACAACCGCCTGTTACTAGTATTTTCATAATAAAACCTTAATCTAGAATAATTATTTTCGTAATTATTATTTATTGCTTAATTGTTAATAATCTTTTATAAAAAGATACATAAATCTAAAATAAAACTATGCATAATGCAAAATAGATAAACATAAATATAGTTTATGGTATTTTATCTTTTTGCAAAAGAAAAATTAATATTGAACCTTCTAAATTTCTTGAAGGATTACACCTTTAGTGTAACTTAGACTCTTTAACGACGTTAAATGAAAAAACCAAAAGCGTAATTAAAACTGCAGAAATTATTATATATAAAGTAATTACCATACAGATGGTAATTCATTCTTGATAAAAAATCTGTACTGATAAAGTTTTGAACATAATTATTTCCTCAGTCTTTATATTAGATATCAGCAGAAATAATAGTTGGAACAAACCTTTTTATAATTGATTAAAGTGCAAACGTTTTTCAAAATCATGCCAGTTATAAAAACCATCACTATTGGTTATTGCATTTTCTAGCTCAAGTTGAAAATGTTTTGGTGGATTGTTAAAGTCTATTGCCTGTCCTAAATGGAGTTGTGTAAAGCTTTGGTATACATACTCTGCTTTGAAAAAATATTGTCCCGACGTTCGGTGTAGAAAACGTTGAAATACAACTTTACCGCCTATTGGAGTCGTTTCAAATTGTTCTGGAAGTTGATAGTTCTTGAAGTTTAAGGTACTAAGTAGTGAAGCTATGTTACTATCGTGGCCAACTAGTAGATTTACTTGATTATGATCACGTTGCATTAAATTGCTAATCATATTAATTAATAGAGCAGAAGCGTGTTTGGCTAATGTTTTAGTCTGGCACAATAAATTGATATATTGGTTACGGATATTAATGATTTGTTGCCATTGTTTAAGACTATTAATTTTTCCCCAAGCAATTTGTTCTTTGGGAAACGCAGAATAATATTGTAGTAAAAATGCGTCAGTAGCTGAGGCACCTATAGCTAAAGGTCCGAGTAAAGCGGGTTCTTCATTCTTTTTGAAATGCAACTCATATGGAATATCAGCCAATTTACACTGATATTTAGCATATAACTCTGAATGTTTATAATCTAAAATATCGGCTAATAAGTCAAAGGATGGTGCTAAATTTTTATAAATTAATTCAGCTTCATCTGCCTTATCAAAATCAGTTAATACCTGTTGTTTAAATTCGTTAGCATCATTGCGTAAACTTGGATCGAAAATAGGATCCATTTTTTCTATTGGATACTTATGCTGAACAACAATATCTTGACCTGCATATGCACCAGTTATAAAAAATTGTGCTGTGGCAACAGTTCTTTGCAAACTATTGGCATAGACAAACAATTGGGAGTTATCTGCAGGAAGTTTGATGTTGTGTTTTTCTAACCACAATGAAAAATAGTGCCCAAAATAAGATTCTAATGTCCCTCCACGAGTAGTTAAATAACCAAAAGGGTGATCCCAAGTCGGCCATGTAGAAGGAGTGGCCTGATTAAGAAATTCAAGCGTATTAAGTAATGGTGTGCGAATACCATGGCGGCTAAATATAACAACTTTATTCAATTGGTAATTATTATTCATAATTTTAGGATCTAACCTTATTTGTATAATTATGCCAAAATAAAATCGTGGTTTTCATAATTATTTTAACGATTTTATTATTTTTTTTACCCACTTTGGCGTTTGTATTATTGTCGATAACAATATTGGTTCATCATATTGTCTGTCACAAAAACTAGACTTTTATAAATTGTAAATCCCAAACTCCGTGCCCCAAGTTTTGCCCACGTTTTTCGAACTTAGTAATAGGTCTATCTTCCGGACGAGGAACATAATCTCCAGTAGTTGATAGATTTGCATAGCCTTTTGCTTGAGTTAATACTTCAAGCATATGTTCAGCATAATTTTGCCAATCTGTAGCTAAATGTAACACCCCACCTAATTTTAATTTTTGCCAAATGAGCTCTACAAATTTAGGTTGAATAATTCGTCGTTTATTATGTCTGGCTTTATGCCAAGGGTCAGGAAAGAAAATTTGTACTTTATCCAATGAATGATTAGGAATCATATTTTCGAATATTTCAACGGCATCGTGGCACATAACTTTTAAATTAGACAACTTATTATCATTAATTGCCATTAAACAAGCGCCGATACCAGGTTTATGCACTTCTATCCCTATAAAATTTTTATTGGGTGCATTTTTTGCCATTGTAATTAATGAAGCTCCCATGCCAAACCCAATTTCTAATATTACTGAACAATCTTGGTCAAACATAATAGGTGAATTTGAATCATATTCAATACCATAAATAGGCCATAAATTAGTTAATGCATGCTCTTGCCCTTTAGTTAAACGACCTTGGCGTAACACGAAACTACGAATAGGTCTATTTGATTTTACTTTTTGATTATGGTTGTTTAATTGTTCATTCATTACGTTATCTACTTGCTTCATATAGTTTATCGAGTTTTATCTTTCATAATTATTAGTTATTTTACCTAGATTTTCTAGGTTCATCAAAAAACATATTATTTACTATTATTAATTGATTATTATGATATTAATACAATAATTATCATAAATCTTTATATTAATAGTTGAGGATGATCTATAAATGATTATATAATTAACACTCCGGTTTAACCGATTACAAATAAGTAATCATAATAACATGCTTGAGGATTTCTCGTGCCTGATATGAAGCTTTTTGCTGGTAATGCCACACCCGAACTAGCAAAGCGTATAGCTAATCGTCTCTACACTTCTCTTGGAGACATTATTGTTGGTCGTTTTAGTGATGGAGAAGTTAATGTCCAAATAAATGAAAATGTCCGTGGTGAAGATGTTTTTATAATTCAATCAACTTGTGCCCCAACTAATGATAATTTAATGGAATTACTGGTTATGATCGATGCAATGCGTCGAGCATCTGCAGGGCGTATTACTGCTGTTATTCCTTATTTTGGTTATGCAAGGCAAGATCGTCGAGTGCGTTCTGCTCGGGTACCTATTACCGCTAAAGTTGTTGCTGATTTTTTATCAACAGTTGGCGTAGATCGGGTATTAACAGTTGATCTACATGCTGAACAGATCCAAGGTTTTTTTGATGTACCAGTCGATAATGTATTTGGTAGCCCTGTTATCTTAGAAGATATGTTGCAACGTGATTTTGAACGGCCTATTGTGGTATCTCCTGATATTGGTGGTGTGGTGCGTGCGCGTGCAATTGCTAAATTACTTAATGATACTGATATGGCGATAATTGATAAACGCCGCCAACGCGCTAATGAAGCCGAAGTAATGAATATCATTGGTGATGTTGCGGATCGAGATTGTATTTTAGTTGATGACATGATTGATACAGCTGGGACTCTTTGTAAGGGAGCAGATGCTTTAAAAGCACGTGGTGCCAAACGAGTTTTTGCTTATGCCACACATCCAATTTTTTCAGGTAAAGCAGTTAGTAATATTAAAAACTCTGCAATTGATGAAGTAATAGTTTGTGACACAATCCCACTTTCAGCTGAAGTGAAAACATTAAAAAATGTTCGTCAGTTAACTTTATCAGGAATGCTTGCTGAAGCTATTCGTCGTATTAGTAATGAAGAATCTATTTCGGCAATGTTTCATTACTAACATTACCTTAAACTAATATAAATGCCCCATTTTTGGGGCATTTTAATACTATAAAGTAATTGGTCAAAAGTTAATATTGAATTATGACAACAATTAAACTTATTGTAGGATTAGCTAATCCTGGTAACGAATATGCAGCAACCAGACATAACGCCGGGGCTTGGTTTGTCGATTTACTTGCAGATCGACATAATCAACCATTAAAAAATGAACCTAAATTTTTTGGCTTTAGTTCCCGAATCAATCTTTCTGGTCATGATGTTCGTTTATTGGTACCTACCACATTTATGAATTTGAGTGGGAAAGCCGTACAAACTATGGCAACATTTTATCAAATTAAACCTGAAGAAATATTAGTGGCGCATGATGAACTAGATCTCAACCCAGGTATAGCTAAACTTAAATTTGGTGGCAGTCATGGTGGTCATAATGGATTAAAGGATATTGCTAGCAAATTAGGTAATAACCTTAATTTTTACCGATTAAGAATAGGGATTGGTCATCCAGGAGATAAAAATAAAGTTGTTGGCTATGTTCTCAATAAACCATCTAAGCCAGAACAAGAATTAATTGATAAAGCAATAGATGAATCCATTAGTTGCACTGATATCTTGCTATCTCAAGGTATTGAAGCAGCTATGAATCAATTACATGCTTTTAAGGCATAATGATTTATTTGTCTATGTGATGAATAAAAAATCCACCTTATTAACAGGTGGATTAATTTATTTAATCGTTTTTTGGCTAAAAATTATTTTAATGACAAATTTTAAAAAAAGGCTCTACGAATTGCATATTCTACGCCTCGAATCTCAGCTAAGCCACGTAAACGACCAATTGCCGAATAACCAGGATTAGTTTTCTTTTTTAAGTCATCTAACATTTGATGACCATGATCTGGACGAACAGGAATTAATCGTTTGATTCCAGCTTTTTTACGGCGCTCCTCTTCATTTACTAATACTTTAATTACACTATACATATCAACATCTCCGGCGAGATGATCACCTTCATGAAAAGATAATGGATTATCTTCTCGTACTGTAGCCCGTAAATGAATAAAATGCACTCGATCAGCATATTTTTCTGCCATCATGGTTAGATCATTATCACTACGAACACCATAAGAACCAGTACAAAAACAAAAACCATTATGGATACTGTCAACAGTATCTTTAATCCACTGCATATCTTCAATTGTTGAAACAATACGTGGTAAACCTAAAATTGGACGCGGAGGATCATCTGGATGAACAGTTAGAAAAGCGCCGACTTCTTCAGCAATGGGGACTATTGCTTTTAAAAAATAAGCATAATTTTCGCGTAACTTGGCTTTATCAATACCGTCATAGGTTGCAAGATGTGCTCTAAATTGTGCAAGAGAATAACCTTCTTCAGCGCCAGGTAACCCAGCAATGATGTTGGCTATAAGCTTATCTTTATCAGCTTGCGTCATTTGATCAAAGTATTTTTTAGCTGAGGTAATATCTTCAGAAGAATAATCTTTTTCAGCATTTGGTCTTTGTAATAAATGAATATCAAAAGCTGCAAAAGCAACTTGATCAAAACGTAATGCTTTGGAACCATCTGGTAACTCATAAGCTAGATCAGTACGAGTCCAATCTAAAACTGGCATAAAATTATAACAAATAGTATCAATACCACAGGCAGCTAAATTACGAATAGATTGTTGATAATTGGCAATATGCTGTTTAACATTTCCTGTATGAGTTTTTATTTCTTCATGTACTGGAATACTTTCGACAACAGACCATGTTAGACCTTTATCTTCAATTATTTTTTTCCTTTTTTGAATTTCTTTAATTGTCCAAACTTCACCATTTGGTATATGATGTAGAGCCGTAACGATTCCAGTGGCGCCTGCTTGTTTTATATCGTCTAATGATACTGGATCACTTGGCCCAAACCAACGCATTGTTTGTTCCATCTAAGTCTCCTTAACAAAATCTACTTAGTTATAAAAAGTAAAATTTACAAATAGTGTTAATCTTGCTATTTACTGATTGACAATAGCATCTGGAATTGAATTAAATAAATAACCATCAAAATTTGGATCCTCACTATCTGAAACTTCCATTAATTTTTGTTTTACGTTTTCTAAATGCTGCCACATAGCACGACGTGCTGCCATAGCATCTTTAAATTGTAATGCTTGTAATATTTTTTCATGATCATAAAGCCATTTTTTGCGATAGCTATGATCAGTAATACGGCTATGTAATTGCTCCCACATTTTACTAATTGAACGTTTTTGCCATAAATCAGCTAATAAACCTTCAAGCACTGAATTTTTTGTAGCTTTAGCTATAGTAATGTGAAACATTTCATCTGCACTGTAATCATCAAGTAAACCTTGTTCTAAAATTTGTCGTTCTTGATGTAAAATTGCTTTTAATTCGACGATGTCGGCCTTAACTATTTGTGACGCTGCAAAAGCAGCAATATTGCTTTCAATTAATTGTCTTGCTTGTAATAATTCAAATGGGCCAAAATCGTCTTCTTCAATTTTTTTATCTTTTTCAGATAAAACTTCAACAGGTAAACCAATTACATAAACACCAGAACCTTTTTTTGCTATTACTAAATTTTCAAGTTCTAACATTATTAAGGCTTCACGTATTACGGTTCGACTTACATCAAAGGCTTCTGCCAGATCCCTTTCTGGTGGTAGTTTATCTCCAATTTTATAAGTCTCATTTCGCAATAATAATTTTAGTTTATTACCTATTTCTCGATAAAGGCGACTAGGTATATGCATGTTTTAACCTTTTATAATATTAAAAATATTTATATTGGTATAACAAGTATTAAAAAATAGAAGCTAAAGGTTGTCAAATTTTTAATATTTATAAACCAATAAATGTGATGTGAATCACATTTATTGGCATTATTAATGTGCATTGAACATAATCTAAATCTTATATAGCATTGTCTAAAAATAATTTTCTTATATTAAGAAATTGGTATACCAATCGTGTTAATTATCTATCTATTAGTTTTACCAAATTATTTTTTCGCTTATTCTTAATTTATAAAAAATCTATGGTTATATTTATTGTTAGGAAGTTATTGTTGTTTTATCTATTAGAAATAACTAAGTTTCCTTTTTAAAAAAGTTTTTAATAAATTGTAAATTTATTCTTTTGATAAGACATTTAGTAATAAATGAGGTAAATTGTGTAATATTAGTAGGTATTTTTCAAAAAGTGATTTTGGAGTTTAATTGAGAATAGGACATAATTTATGCGTCTGAATGAACCACAAAAATTAGCAACACTTTTGACGCAAGATTCATCGTTGTCACAAATTAAAGAAAGGACATTTGCACTATATAAATTAGCTATTCTAGTTAATGATTTATTGCCTCACGCATTAAATCAGCAATGTAGAGTGGCAAATTATAGACAGGGTATTTTAATTATTGAAGTTAGTTCAGCTAATTGGTTAACTAGGTTGAAATATGAGCAAGAAAATATAATTTCGGTGTTACGTAAAAGAATATTACCATCATTATCGTCGATTCAATATCAAATTAATCCTGATATTACAGTTCATTCATTAGAAGTTGTTAATCACTTATCAAAAAAATCTAAATCATTTAACTTTATTACAACAGAAAGTGCTAGTTTTTTATATGCTTTAGCCGAAGATGCACCCGATAAACTAAAAAAACAATTGATAAAACTTGCTAACCATGCAAAATAAGTAAAAATAATAAAAAAATAATTTAATCGAATTATATAGTGAATAACTACAAGGAGTAAAATATGGATAAAGATATGATAACTTATCTTATCATTGGGTTAATAGTTGGTTTTATTATTGGATTAATTTTTATGAGTATAATTAGTCCCAAAGCGCGTAAGTATGCCAAAGTTAAACGAGAATTAGAGCAAACACAGGAAGAATTAAATGCTCAAAAACAGATGATTGTTAAACATTTTTCGCATAGTGCTGAAATATTAGATAACATGGCCAAAGATTTTCGACGACTTTATCAACATATGGCAGAAAATTCTGGACAATTAATTTCAGGTAATGATATACCTGTGATTGATCTTGAAGCTAATGATGATCTAAGTCTTACAAAAGAACTTACCCTTGAAAAACAACCTAAAGATTATTCCGATAACCCATCTGGTTTGTTCAAAACTGATGAAAATAAATCCTAATTATAATTGTCTATTTTCTCCAGATTCATCTGGCGAAGCATTATTAAAACATTAAATTCTTTAACATGAACGAGAGAGTTGTATGATGAATAATTCATTAAGAAAACCTAGAAGATTTTTGAGCTTAATTGCGTTAAGTTTAGGTATGAGTTTAATCTCTTTGCCAAGTACTTATGCTGCATTTCCTGCAACTACAAACAATAATAATACTGAACAACCAAGTTTGGCTCCCATGTTAGAAACGGTGTTACCTTCAGTGGTAAGTATAAAAGTTGAAGGTACTGCGCAGATGCAAAATAACATGCCAGAAGAGTTTAGACGATTTTTTGGTTATCCTGATAGTCAATCAAGATCGTTTTCAGGATTAGGTTCTGGAGTAATCATAGACGCTGATAAAGGATATGTGGTAACTAATAATCATGTTATTGATAATGCGGATAAAATTACCGTAGTACTTAATGATGGACATGAATACAAAGCTAAATTAATTGGCAAAGATCCACAAAGTGATATTGCATTACTTAAAATTGATGATGCTAAAAAATTAATAGCAATTAAGTTAGCTGATTCCGATAAATTACGTGTCGGTGATTATGCAGTGGCTATTGGTAACCCATTTGGTATAGGTCAAACCGTTACTTCTGGGATTATTTCTGCATTAGCACGTAGTGGCTTGACGATGGATGGCTTTGAAAATTTCATTCAAACAGATGCTTCCATTAATCAAGGTAATTCCGGTGGGGCTTTAGTTAATTTAAATGGCGAATTAGTCGGAATTAATACGGCTATTATAGCTCCAAGTGGTGGTAACGTTGGTATTGGTTTTGCTATTCCAAGTAATATGGTTAAAAATTTAACTTCACAACTTATTGAATATGGAGAAGTTAAACGTGGGGTTCTTGGCATAAAAGGTAATGAGTTAACTTCCGATATAGCTAAAGCATTTGATTTAGACGTTCAAAAAGGAGCGTTTGTTAGTGAAGTTATGGATGATTCTGCCGCTAAAGCAGCAGGTATAAAATCTGGTGATGTTATTATCTCAATAGATGGTAAACCAGTGGATAGCTTTGCTGAATTGCGTGCTAAAATTGCCACAACAGGTGCAGGTAGAACTGTACAGTTAGGATTAATTCGTGATGGTAAACAATTATCAGTTGATGTTAAATTAAAAAATAGTGATGAATCTACGACGGAAGCAAAATCACTTCATGCAGCTCTTGATGGCGCAACTTTAAGTAATGGTGAAGTTAAGGGGCTTAAAGGTGTTTTAATTGAAAGAATAGCTAAAAATTCGCCAGCATCACGTTTAAGCTTACAAGAAGGTGATCTGATTACCGGCGTTAATAAAGAACGGGTGAGTACTATTGCCGATCTACGTAAAATTATTGATAGTAATCCGTCGGCAATTGCTTTGAATATTATACGTGGTGATAGTCTTATTTATCTGATTTTACGTTAATTTTTTATTGTTTTGTCGATGCTTAAGCATCGACAAAAACAAAAATTCTAACCTGTATATAGATATGATAGAATCAAGTAAACTTGTTTATTATGATCTTTATTTAAAATGCTTAAAAAAATATTATGGCCAATATTGATTGGTGCTGTTTTAGCGCTGGTATTATTAATTATTTTCCCTTCTTTACGTAATGGGAATCAATCTAGCTTTTCAGTATCTATTTTTAATAATGATCCATTAAGTTATTCTGATGCAGTGAAAATTGCTGCGCCTGCAGTTGTTAATATTTATAGCCGTTCTATCAATACTATACCTCAACAAACACAAGATAATTCCATAACACCTTTAGGTTCAGGCGTGATTATGAGTGAATCTGGTTACATTATTACTAATTATCATGTCATTGATGGTGCGCAGCAAATCATCGTTGCTTTGCAAGATGGTAGGATTTTCGAAGCTTTATCCGTTGGCTCTGATAAGCTTGTTGATATTGCCGTACTTAAAATTGAGGCAACCAATATTCCTACTATTCATATTAACACTAATCGAGAACCCAAAATTGGTGATGTTGTTCTGGCAATAGGTAACCCTTACAATATAGGGCAAACTATTACCCAAGGGATTATAAGTGCAACTGGACGAGATGGATTAAGCCCATACAGAAGGCAAAACTTTATTCAAACAGATGCTTCTATTAATCATGGTAATTCTGGTGGTGCATTGGTAAATACTAAAGGTGAGCTAGTTGGTATTAATACACTTACTTTTGCCAAAAATATGGGTAATGAAGTTCCTGAAGGTATAGGATTTGCTATTCCAACTTCATTAGCTGTAAAAATAATGAACAAATTAATTCAAGATGGTAAAGTTATTCGTGGTTATATTGGTATTGATGGGTTGGAGTTCGCACCAACGCAAAACCCTAGTGATAAACCAGAAGTTTTAGGTATTTTAGTGACTAACACTGAAGGCCCTTCTTTACAAGCAGGTATACAAGCTAATGATATCTTAGTTATGGTAGATAACAAACCCGTAAAATCTATTGTAGAAACCATGGATCAAATTGCGGAGTTGAAACCAGGCACAATTATCCCCATTGTAGTATTACGCAATGGAGAAAAAATTGAATTGCAAGTGACTATAGGTCTATTGCCGGTTTAACTAGGTTCTTCTACTTGCTTATACATTTAATCAGGCGTATAATCCGCAAGCTTATCATGTTTTTTAACATCCGTATGGTGTATAGATTTTGCTTTAATATATTGCTATCTATATAGCGATACGTACAAACTTTAGAGGTTTTTTATGAAAGAAGGTATTCATCCAGAATATACAGCAATTACTGCAACTTGTTCTTGTGGTAATGTTATTAAAACTCATTCAACCATTGGCCACGATATTCATCTTGACGTGTGCGGTGAGTGTCATCCGTTTTATACAGGGAAACAACGTGATGTTGCGACTGGTGGACGTGTAGATAAATTTAAACAGCGTTTTGCAATGGTTGGTGGTAAAAAATAATATTTACCAATTGATTGTAGATTGTTATAGTTAAAAAGGCGCTGTATGCGCCTTTTTACTTTTCAAGAATTAAATCACAGAATAGTGATTAACTAATCTTCTAATAATTCCGGATTTATACCTAAATCGCGCATCATTTTTTGAGCTTGTTTAGGAATACCATCTTCATGATCTTTTTGTAAATCTTCATCACATGGTAGTGGTTGCCCCGTGTAAGCATGTAAAAAAGCTTCACACAATAATTCACTATTCGTTGCATGGCGCAAATTATTAACTTGTCTTCGAGTACGTTCATCTGTCAATATTTTTAGTACTTTCAAAGGGATTGATACAGTTATTTTTTTTACTTGCTCACTCTTTTTACCATGCTCTGCATAAGGACTTATATATTCACCATTCCATTTCATCATATTGTTTACCAAATCACATCACAACTAATGTGGTTAATTTTAGCGTTTTTTTTATTACGCTGCAATCTATACATCAAGATAGTTAGACGTCTAGACATGTTGACGTCTTATTTGTATGTGCTATTCTTATAAGCTAGTGCTATTTATTCAATAATTATTATTTAGGAATGTTATTATGGCTATTCAACCTGAAGATCTAAGTCAAGGAACCATTGCGGTTCGCGGTGGTTTAAATACTGATGAGCAATATGGTAGTGTTATACCTGTTATAACGCCCTCTACTTGTTACCGTTATCAAGAATTTGCTGTACCAAGGCAGTTTGATTATGCTAGAAAAACTAATCCTAGCCGACGTTTAGTTGAAGAAACGGTAGCTAAATTAGAAGGTGGTGTAGATGCAATTCTAACTAATTGTGGTATGTCTGCAATTCATTTAATTAGCATAGCACTTTTGACTCCTAATGATTTAGTTATTGCACCACATGATTGCTATGGTGGTAGCTATCGTCTTTTTAATAGTTTAAGTCAGCGAGGTTACTTTAAAGCTAAATTTGTTGAACAATCAAATCTTGAAGTATTAAAAGAAGCATTAGCTTTAAAACCAAAATTAGTCTTGATAGAATCACCAAGTAATCCATTATTGCGCGTTGTTGATATTCAAGAAATTGCTAAACTAGCTCATGAAGCAGGGGCCTTGGTATTAGTGGATAATACGTTTATGACCCCAATTCTACAAAAACCTTTAGAGCTAGGAGCAGATATTGTCACACATTCTTGTACTAAATTTCTGAATGGTCATTCGGATTTACTGGCGGGAATATTAGTCTTTAAGGATAAAAAACTAGCTACTGACGTTTTATGGTGGGCAAACAATATTGGAACATCAACCTCATCATTTGATAGTTACCTATTATTACGTGGATTACGTACATTAGCCGCTCGAGTAACATTACAGCAAATAAATGCACAAAAAGTAGTTGAATTTTTGGTTAATCATCCTAAAATCGCCAAAGTATATCATCCTTCTTTACCTACAAATATTGGACATAACATTGCTAAAAAACAGCAAAAAGGATTTGGTTCCTTATTAAGTTTTGAATTAATAAATAAACCTGATGCGTTACCTAAATTCCTAAAAGCGCTAAATATTGTTACCTTAGCACAATCATTGGGAGGAGTTGAAAGCCTTATTTGTCATCCAGCTACTATGACCCATTCTGGCATTACTGCTGAAGCTAGAAAAACAGCTGGTATTTCAGATCAGTTATTACGAATTTCTGTAGGGCTCGAAGATATTAATGATTTACTTGCTGATTTAGAGCAAGCACTAGCAATGATTTAAATAATTATTATGTATTTGGGTTGATGATATATGTGAAATTATTTTCATCAATCCTATGAAGTCATGATCTAGAGAAATTAAATTTATATGTTGAGATAATCACCAATTTTCTTTTCTATTGTAGAAAAAATTTCGTCTAATGAATGCCGTCTGGCTCGGCTACATACTTTAGCCATATCATGGCAAATTAAGCATTTTCTAGATTGATGTTTAAATTCAGACCGAGAAAGACTTTGTTGGGTAATTGGATCAATAACATCAATATCCCATAAACGTCCTAAAGGATGATTTTCTTCAATATCTATACAATACTGTTTTAATCTATTAGCAGAGCATTTCACTGACATAATAGCTTCTGCTCCGGCTATAGAGTGATAATGTTGCTCATCAATTACTAAAATAGTGTTTTCTGCAAAACAATCATGTAATGCTTTGATTGCTTCTTTGAATAAGAAATTAGCGCCACTGCTATCTTTAATTGGTCCAGGAATAACTATACTTAAAGAGATAAGAGGATAATTATGACGAGTAAGCATCAATTTCTGATTTTCTACTCGCTTTTCTTTTGCTAGTAGCATTTGCGCTAAGTCAATCTGTTGACCATCATTAAATTTTATTAACATATTATTCAAATATAAATAAAATAATAGCATAACATTATAAAATGTTATGCTATTACAGTTACTATAGACGTTAATCTTTAACTTGTCGGACTACGTCAATAATGGATCCATCACGGAAATGTACAATACCAACAATCTTATCATTAAATTCAATTGGACGCGGTTCACCAGTTAAGGCAACAGCTCGTTGGTATAGTTCCTCAATAGACATTACTGGTAAATTAGCTGCTTTAAGGCGCTCAGCAATTTCTGGACGATTTGGATTAACAGCAATCCCATGATCAGTAACTAGAACATCAACGCTTTCACCAGGAGTTACAACAGTAGTGACTTTTTTAATTACTGTTGGTATACGGCTTCGAATTAATGGTGCCACGATGATAGTTAAGTTGGCACCAGCCGCAGTATCACAGTGACCACCAGATGCACCACGCATAACACCATCAGAACCAGTTAATACATTAACGTTAAAGTCTAGGTCAACTTCTAAAGCACTTAAGATAACAATATCTAGTTCATCACAACTAGCTCCCTTTGATGCCGGATTTGCATAAAAGTTAGTAGAAATTTCGATATGATCTTTATTTTTTGCTAAAGATTGTCCTGCGGTACCATCAAAACTTTGGGTATCAAGTAAACGTTTAACCAAACCTTTTTCATGTAAATCAACAATACTTGCCGTAATACCACCTAAAGCAAAGGCTGCTGTAATATTTTTAGCACGCATACGATTTTCAAGAAAACGCGTAGCCGCAGTCGAAGAGGCTCCTGAGCCAGTTTGAATGGAGAATCCATCTTTGAAATATCCGGAATGTTCAATTACATCAGCAGCATAACGAGCAATCATTAATTCACGTGGATTGCTGGTAATACGGGCAGCACCTACACTTATTTTAGTTGGATCGCCAACTTCATCTACCTTAACAATGTAGTCAACTTGATCCTGACGGATACTTGCTGGATAGTTAGGATAATCAACAATATCTTCAGTAAGTAACACTACTTTTTTGGCAAACTGAGCATCAACCATCGCATAACCTAATGCGCCACATCGTGATTTACCAGACACACCATTAGCATTACCTTGTTCATCAGCAGTTGAAACAGCTAAAAAGGCGATATCGATATTAATTTCACCACTTTGGATTAATTTTACGCGCCCACCATGAGAATGAATGTGTACCGGATTATCCATTAAACCATGTGAAACCGCATCAGCTAATTTTCCTCTTAAACCTGAAGTGTAAATTTTTGTGATCACGCCAGCTTCAATATGAGAAATTAACGCTGAGTTGCAACTCAATAATGAACTAGAAGCCAATGTTAGATTTTTAATTCCTAATTTGCTGATAATTTCCACCACTTTATTGATGACTTTATCGCCTTCCCGAAATGCATGGTGGAAAGAGATAGTCATACCATCGCGTAATTCACATTTTTCGATTGCTTGTTCGATTGATGCACATAATTTACGGGTATATTTTGATTCATCTTTTAAATAAGGAGTTGTAGTATTGGCATCAACAAAAGGTGTAATATTTTTGAGATCAGGATGCTGTTTAAGTAAGTCATCAATTTTTTTGTTTATAGAAGTAGTCATTTTTCAATCCTATCAAATTTCTTTACGGACGCCAGAATATTTGGCTAGCTCAATAACTTTCTGAGCTCTAGCAATAATCGGAGCATCAATCATTTTGCCATTTAAAGAAACAACGCCTAGCCCATTTCTTTCCCCTTCTTCCGCGGCTTCAACCACTTTTTTCGCATGTTCAACTTCTGCAGCTGTTGGTGCATAAGCATTATGCAATAGTTCTATTTGTCTAGGATTAATCAGTGATTTACCGTTATAACCTAATTTTTTGATCAAACTTACTTCTTTTAAGAAGCCTTCATCATCATTAACATTAGAGTAAACCACATCAAAGGCATCAATTTTAGCCACACGAGCTGCGTGTAAAACGGCGCAGCGAGCATAAAATAATTCAGTACCGTCACCACGTTCAGTTTGCATATCTACAAGGTAGTCAAATGCAGCTAACGCAATGCCTATTAAGCGAGGAGAGGATTTAGCAATCGAAACAGCATTAACTACTGCCACAGCTGATTCAATTGCAGCCATTAATTTCGTACTCCCAACTTCTCGCCCACACTCTTTTTCAATTCTTTCAACATGTGCTTCTAATTCATGAATATCATCAGCAGAATTAGTCATAGGCAAACGAACAACATCCACGCCAGCTCTTACAACTGCTTCAAGATCTTTTAGGCCAAAAGGAGTATTTAGCGCATTAATTCTAACTACAGTTTCGATGCCATGTTCTTTATAAACAGGCAAAAGCAACGTTTGAGCGACTAATAATCTAGCAGAATCTTTCTCTTTAATTGAAACTGCATCTTCAAGGTCAAACATGATTGAATCGGGTTTGTAAACGAAAGATGTTGATAACATCGCAGCGTTGGCACCAGGAAGAAACAGCATACTTCGACGTAATTTTTTCATAGTAATTTACTCCAATCTAAGTTTTCTTCGTTTGCACCACGTAAAACTGCACACTGTACACGTGCTTTAATAGCACAATCAAGCGCGCCTTTGTCATCAATAATAATTAAACCGTCAGTTACATTAAGATCGTTTAATGTTTGATCAACAACCGCGCGTATTTGATCACCAAATTGTTTATTAACATCACTATTAATAACAATTTCTATTCCCGTATTGGGTATGACTTTGACTAACAAATCACTTGATTCGAGAGTTCCTGCCATGGCTTCTTTTTGTATTTTCATTTTTTTACCTTTTTAAAACGAATTAATTGTTTGATTCGACCATATGAGTAGATAAATATGTCCAAGTAGAAGGTGGAACTAATTTTTTAATTGGTTCATATTGTTTTGCTGCAAGTAATTTCCTAACTAGTGATGCCGATATTACTGAATTCCCCTCAGTTATTCGTTGTATTTCTACGACGGTAATAATTGGAAATTGACTTATTTTTTTATCTTGTAACCAATAATGCATAGCCTCATTATAGGCTCTGGTTACTTCACTATAAGGTTCACTGCCAACAAATCGATGAGTAATATTTAAAGCTGGAGCTATATAATTACGAAAAATTAGCAAATCAATACCCATATAAGCATAATCAATTTTGGCCTTATCTTTTAAAAAATAAGATGGGAATGTTGCTTTTGAGATTATATATGCTGAACCAGTGTGTACGGTTACATTATTGAAGTCTTTACATCCATCTTTGACTAGCTGTAGACGAACATCAAATGGAAATAAAGACACATTTTCATTAACAACGAAAACGTGTAACCAATCACATTGACTTGCTGCATATTGAATTAAATATTGATGACCTTTAGTAAAAGGATTGGCGTTCATTACAATACTGCCAATCTTAGTCCCTTCTTTTCGTTCAGTGCCCAAATGCTTACAATATTGTTTAATTCCGATGGGATTATTTTCCATTAAGACAACTAAATCAGTTATCTCAACAATTGGATAGAAACCACATCCTTTAAAAAAATCGGTATTTTCAGGTTTAGTATATAAAAATAGATGAAAATTACCATTTGCATTGGCATATTTTATGACTTTATCAATTAAAGTAAGATTTAGTTGATTGCCTCTATAGTCAGGATGAATGGCGACACATTTAATAATGTTATGATCAATGCCTGCACAAGCGATGATACAGTTATCCACCTTAGCTACTATAAAAATAGTCACTTGTGGATCTAAATCAAGATTTGATAATGATAATAAATATTTAATTTCTTTTTGATCTGCTTCTGATTTAGAAATATCAACAACTAAATAATCAACTACATCGTACATAAAACTACCTTTTTTCTGCAACCACAAAGTTAGTTAAACGTCCAATATTGGAAATTTCAACTTCTATAGTATCGCCATCTTGCATAAATACTGGTGGATTGCGTTTTTTACCCACACCACCAGGGGATCCCGTAAGAATTACATCACCAGGAGATAAATGTGTAAATGTACTAATATAAGCAATTAATTCTGGTACTGTATGAACAAGATTTTTAATTGAATCGTGTTGCATTTCTTTCCCATTTAAATACGTGGTTAGGGTTAAAATAGTTGGATCAGGAATTTCATCTGTAGTAGTTAAACAAGGACCAAAAGCACCCGTATTCGGCCAGTTTTTACCCGCAGTAAACCAAGTATATTGCCAGTCACGGATCGAACCATCCATATAACAACTATATCCTGCAACATAGGATAAAGCATCTTTTTCATCAATACGGAAACCCGCTTTACCAATAATAATTGCTAATTCGCCTTCATAATCTAATTCATTAGTTATTGCAGGTTTTATAATATTGGTTTTGTGACCTGTTTGCGAATCAGGAAAACGAACAAATAATGTTGGAGCAGAGCTGGTTTCATTAAATTCGGCACGTTTTTCAGCATAATTCATTCCAACACATAGAATTTTACTTGGATTTGGAATAACTGGTAAAAACGTGATTTGTTGTTCATTGACATCACTAGGTTTATTTAAATAGGTCTTGGCAATAGATAACCCATCTTTATCTGCAAGAAGCGATTTTAAATCCACATATTTATTACCTAGCTTTAGACCTAAATCAATAATACCGTGATTAGTATATAGACCAAAACTAGCTTTTCCTGAGATAAGATAACTGACCAGCTTCATAAAAACTCCTTAAAAGCTTGTTATTTGAATTGCAATTGTAAAAATAAAATTGGCAATCTTAGTGAAGAACTAAGATCGCCTTAAAAAATAACTAATTAAACTAAGAAATTTCCGAGGATCAATAAAGAAACCGATACATTAATTGCACCACCAATACGGGTTGCAATTTGTGCAAAAGGCATAAGTTCCATACGTTCTGCAGCAGTTAAAATTGCCACATCACCAGTTCCACCTTGACCACTTTGACAGCATGAAATTACTGCAGCATCAATAGGATACATACCTAGTTTTTTAGCAACAAAGAATCCTGTAGTAACTAAACTCACTACAGTACAAACAATTACTATTAGATTTACAATAGTAAATGCCGCAACAATTTTTTCCCAAGGAGTGATTGCTACACCTACTGCGAATAATATTGGGTAAGTTACTGAAGTTTGGAAAAATTTATATACGACTTGTGAGCCACTTAATACTTTAGGTGATACACCTGAGGCTAACTTAACTATTACCGCAGCAAATAACATCCCTACTGGAGCAGGAATACCTGTTAATTTGTGACCAATCATACCAACCATATAAAGTAAAGCAGCTAAAAGTACGCCAGAAGCGAATGTAGTCACATCCATAATAGATTCAGTTTTAGTAGCTTTATTATTATTGTTTTCATCTTCTTCGGACGCAGGCAGTAATCTACCATTACCAGTTAGATGAGGATAGGCCTTACCTAAACGATTAAGTACACCACCACAGATAATACCGGTTAACCCACCTAACATTACTATCGGAAGTACACGACCTAAGGCGTCACCTTGTTCCATACCAAGAATGGAAGCATAACCTATAGATAGCGGAATAGCACCTTCACCGACACCTCCAGCCATAATTGGTAATACGAGGAAGAAGAAAGTCTCGAATGGTGATAAACCTAAAATATAACCCATGCCTACACCGACTAACATTCCAACGATTTCACCACAAGCCATTGGTACAAATATTTTTAAGAATCCTTGAATAAGGGTTTTCTTATCCATATTCATAATACTACCAACGATAATACAACAAATATATAAATAAAGAATGTGAGTATCTTTATAGAATTTTGTTGTAGCTTGTACGATTGGGCTAGGTAAAATACCATAATATACTAATGCAGACGGAATAAAGGTTGCACAGATTGCCGCCGCACCCATTTTACCAACGATTGGTAACCTTTTACCAATTTCGCCACATAGGAAACCAAAGAAAGCACAAGTAACTACCATTACCACGATTTCACTTGGTAATTTACCAGTTACTAACACTTCAGCAAAGATCATGATACCAGCAATTATAAATAGTGGTAAAGGTATTACACCTATTTTATAATCATCCATAAGTTTCCACCAACCATATGGCCAAAACTTGTTATTTTGATTAATACTATTGGTAGTATTTTTATCTTTGTCACCCTGTGTTTTGTTTGTTGAACTTAAATCCACCATGTGTTTTATATCTCCAAAATTATTAAATTGTTTTGAATGGCGCTTATGGTGACAAAATATTAATACAAAAATTGTGATATGAATCATAGTTTCACTGAGGTTTTTATGGTTTTAAAGGATATATGTTTTTTAATGGCGTGATAAACTCTAACGCATATTCTATATAGAAAAACAAGGGTAAAATGAAAAAAAAAATTCAATTATCATTTACGACAAAATTATTTTTATCGCTGTTAATATTTTCATTAATCTGCATCGCTTTTTTACAAAGTTATATATGGAATGCAACCGAAACAGCTTTATATAGAAGTCTAGGTGAAAAAGCTCAAATTCAAGCAAAAGAAGTGGCTGTGATACCTAGTTTAATAAAATATGTTGAAGAAAGAGATACTAATAAAATAGCAGAGTTAGTATCTGGAATTTTTAAACAAAGTGATGCAAGTTACATAGTGATTGGTGACGCTAGTGCGTACCGTTTATATCATACCGCCAATAGCCCTTTATACTCCCCTATGATTGGAGGTGATAATCAGGAAGTACTTAGCGGAAATAGTAGTATTACTATCAGTAAAGGTTCACTTGGTTTAGCTTTACGAGGTAAAGCACCTATTTTAGATCAGGGCAGGGTGATAGGAATTGTTTCTGTAGGATATATGATTGACGATATTTATGAGTTACATAAACAACAATTTATTCCTTTTATTTCATTTTGTTCTTTATTATTTGCTGGATTATTTATTTTTTCGTTGCTTTTTGCGAAAGCTATTAAAAAACAGATGTTTAATTTGGAACCTAAAGAAATTGCGTTATTGGTTAAAAGTCAAAAATCTATCATGGAGTCAATTTTTGAAGGTATTATTGCGATCGATCTTGATTATAAAATTATCAATATAAATCAATCAGCTAGAAGAATGTTAGATATTAAAATTAGTGACCATAAATTATTACACCATGATTTATGTGATTTTATTAAATCAACGGATTTTCTCTATGGATGTGATAACCAAACGGAGGATATACACGACCATATTTGTTATTTTAATAACATCATTGTTATTGCTAATCGCATAAGAATTATTATTGATGAACAAATTCAAGGTTGGGTAATTACATTTCGCAATTATGATGATATTAATTTATTAAGCATGCAATTAACTCAAGTCACGCAATATGTTGATAATTTGCGAGCATTAAGGCATGAACATCTAAACTGGATGGCAACATTATCAGGTTTAATTTATATGAAACGCTATGATGATGCACAAGCTTTTATTACATTACATTCCGCCGATAATCAACAAAATCTAGATTTCATTACCGAACATTTTAAAGTGGCAGCAGTTTGCGGGTTACTAATCGGGAAATATTCGAAAGCACATGAAATTGGTTTGCAGCTTATATTTGACCCTGCCTGTCAATTAAACAGTATACCAGCAGCAATTACTGAGACTGAATTTATGTCAATTTTAGGTAATTTGTTGGATAATGCTTTTAATGCTTGTTTAAAAAATACTCTTGGTAACAAAACAATCTATTTATATCTCAATGATGCTACTGATGAAATTGTATTAGAGGTAAGTGATCAAGGATGTGGGGTAGATGAGAGTATTCGGGATTCGATATTTGAACCAGGCGTAACATCACAAGAAACAAAAGAACACGGTATAGGTTTACATTTGGTATCAACCTATGTAACAAAGGCGAACGGTTATATTACATTTGAAGATAATGAACCTTACGGCACAATCTTTTCTGTTTTTATACCCAAATAATAAAGAGGTAAAAGTATGAAAGAAGATAGCATTAAAGTGCTTATTGTTGAAGATGAGCCTATATTAGCTGAACTAAACGCCGAATTTATTCAAAGAGATACGAAAGTTGAAGTTATTGGTATCGCCTCAAATTTGGCTGAAGCCAAAATAATGGTAGAAAAACTTAAACCAAAATTAATTCTACTTGATAACTATCTACCCGATGGTAGAGGAATTGAGCTTTTTGAATATATTATTAATAATAACCTTGCTTGTTATGTAATTTTTATCACTGCAGCTAGCGATATGGATACTTGTAGTAAAGCCATTCGTTTCGGGGCTTTTGATTATTTGATTAAACCGGTATCTTTTCAACGATTAAAACATTCGCTAGAACGCTTTGAACTTTTTTTATATCGTCAAAGCTTACAAAAACATGTGAACCAACGGCGGATAGACGAACTTTTCAATTTACAGACTAAGGACTTTGTTGATGTTAATCGTCCGTCAAAAGGTATTGAAGAAATTACTTTACAAAAAGTTAAAGATCTTTTTATGCAAACAGATAAACCACAAACCGTTGATGAAATTGTTGAAAAAGCGCAGATCAGTAAAACAACAGCGAGACGCTATTTAGAATATTGTGTACAAACTAAATTATTGACAGTAGAACTTAATCACGGAAAAATCGGTCGTCCCGAAAGACTTTATAAACGACTAGGTAAATAATTGTATTAAATATGGAAAACAAGCTAATTATTAAATCATTATAATTAATTTATAAGATTATATTATTTTAAAGGTAAATAAACATCAGTTATCATTTGTTTAGGAGAAATATTAATACCAACATTTACATAATGAAAGATTGGCGGAAAATTACCGATTTTTTCCCCACTATATGGCAACCATTCTTCTAGTAAATAAATAATGGCTTTGTTGTTATTTCGAGAACCAATATCTCGGCATTTTGCACAACGAAGTAGTGGAATTTTCTTATTGATAATACCATAAGAATTCTTTGCTATTGGTTGATCAATAGAAATAGCAAAATCGATATGATGGTGTTCAATAGGTGTAATAAATGGATTAGTATAATGAATGCCATAGCTTCGATATTTTTCATTATCTAAAAGATTATTTTCTTGTCGCCATTTAACTAATTTATCAACTGTTTTATATTCCAGTAATGGTGAACCAAAGTGTTCTAGTACAGCTATATGTGTTTCTGGGAATTTTACAATTTCTACATTCATCATAAGTCTGACAAAATCTCATTGATTAAATAGATAAATTTTATCTTATGAGGCTAATGGTAAGTAAAGCCCCATAATTGAAAGCATCATTAAATGCCATTATTTTTAATGATGTTTTGGTACCAAAAAAAACTATCCTTTTTGATTCGTTTTAAACTTTTTAAGTTATGGTCATCGCGATCAATATAAACAAAACCATAACGTTTCTTAAATCCTTGATGAGAACTTAATAAATCAATAACAGACCATGGGCAATAGCCAAATAGTTCAACTCCATCTTCAATGGCATCATGGCAAGCTTCGATATGTGCTTTAATGTACTCAATACGATAGTCATCATGAACTTGGTTATCAGCAGTTAATTCGTCCGGTGTCCCTAGTCCATTTTCAGTAATAATGAGAGGTAAACGATATTGTCGATAATATTCGTTGAGCACTAAACGTAATCCCATAGGATCAATTTGAGCTCCATAAGTTGAGGCGACTAGATGTGGATTCTTCTCTATTTTGAAGTAACCATAAAGGTCAAAATCAATATCTTTTTCTTTGGAGCCAAACGGATGCTCATTATCTTCAGGTAAGTAGCTTGCCACTAATGTACGATAGTAGTTTACTGCAATGAAGTCTGGTTTAGCTTGTTTTAAGATTTTTGCATCTTCTACTTGAGTGATAGGGTAAATGCCACAACGTTGTAAGTAGTTTTTATAATAGCCCGGATAATCACCATAACAATACATTTCAAGGGCATAATTTGTTTTGAAATTATCATTCATTTTTGCGGCCCAAACGTCCATCGGTTTATTACTGGCAGGGTAGGTCATGGTTGATGAAACAGCGGGACCAACTTTACTGTTTGGGATTAACTCATGGCAATCTTTAGTTGCTAATGCATGAGCGACAAACATATGATAATCCATTTGTGCTCTAACTTTTTCAGCATCTTCTGGTGCAACATGGTACATGTTCATTCTTTCATTAACGCGAATCATAAGATTTTGTTCATTATTGATTTGCCAGTGTTTAACTCTATCGCCAAAAGCTTTATAGCAAATTTGAGCATAACGCCTGAATGCATCGACTGCTCGTCGATCTTGCCAACCATTATATTTTTCTGCTAATGCAAAGGGTAAATCAAAATGATAAAGGGTAATAAAAGGGATTATGTCTTGTTTAATAAGCTCATTAATTACACGATTATAAAAATTTATTCCTGCTTGATTTATTTCACCATCCCCATCAGGAATAATGCGAGCCCACGAAATCGAAAATCGATATGTTTTTAGTCCAAGTTCTTTAAATAATGCTATATCACTTTCAACATGATGATAAAAATCACTAGTCACTTTGCTATCAGCTTGTATTGCCGAACGTTGAAATGAGTTATAATCGGCAACAGTCATACCTTTACCATCAGCATCCCATCCGCCTTCTATCTGAAATGCTGAAGAAGATGCCCCCCACCAAAAATCTTTGGAAAACTTTTTCATATATAAATTCCTAAACTTGAATAACTAATAGTTTGTTATCATAATCAACTTTAACTTGGTTACTACTTTCAATATTTTTATATAACTGAGAATTAACGACTATAATTGATGTGGTTAAATCAAGTTCTTGTTGTTCTATTTTGTCAATATCAAATGAAACAATTTTAGTTCCTTTTTGGATATGTTGGCCTACTTGTACATAAGATTGAAAATATTTTCCTTGCAGCTTAACTGTATCAATACCAATATGAATTAAAAGTTCTAAGCCATTATCCAATTTTAAACCAATAGCATGTAAAGTAGGGTAGAGTACAGTCACTGTACAGTCTTGCGGAGCTATGACTTCGCCCTTTTCAGGATAAATAGCTACACCTTTACCCATAGCACCAGAGGCAAACACTTCATCTTTAACTTGATTCAAAGGGAGCACTTTCCCTTTGATTGGTGAGAAAATAACACTATCAGTAGTTAATAAGCTATTATTATTTACTTTGGTAGTGTTTGTTTGTTTTTCATCATTTGGAATATCATTAAAACCGACAATAATTGTCATTATACATGAACCAAAAAAGGCGAAAGCGATACCAATCAAATAACATAAAAAGGCTTTTGTCCCCGCTTCAGCATAAACAGGTATTGTTAAAACACCTTGATTGGCAAAAGCGTTACCATATGAACCACCCCAACCCATTAATCCACCAGCGATAGCACCACAAATTACTGCACATATCATTGGTTTTTTTAATCTTAAATTAGCACCATAAATTGCAGGTTCAGTAATGCCAAAAAGAGCAGTGATAGTGGCTGAGGCGGCAACAGTTTTAAGATTTTTATTTTTGGTTTTAAAAAATACTCCTAATGCTGCACCTGCTTGTGAAAAATTAGCTGCACCAGCAAAAGCTAGTAAATTTTGTCGACCAGTTTGCGCTACATCATTGATTCCAATTGGCACAATAGCGCGATGAGCACCAAATATAACTAATATACACCATACTCCACCAATAAACGCACCTAATAGAATTGGGCTAATGTTCATGATGTAGTAATAAACCCAGTTTATAAATTCGCCAATATAAATTCCAATTGGTCCAAATACCAACAATGTTGCAGGTATCATAATCAATAAAGAGAAGGTTGGTACCATGATGATTTTTAATACATCAGGGATAACTTTATCTAAAAATCTTTGCACATAACTTAATATTAATACAGCTATAATGATTGGTATGACACTAGATGTATAACTCGCCTTAGTTAATTCTATGGCAAAAAAGGTGACTTCATTTTTACTGGTCATTAAATTAACTATTGAAGGGTAACATAACGTTGCACCAATTATCATTGAAATAAACTCATGTGCTTTAAAAACTTTTGCGGCGGTATAACCTAAAATTATTGGCATAAAATAGAATACGGCATCGGATGCTGCATGTAGAATTGTATAGGTATTAAAAGTTTTAATATCGATCTGATAATAGTAATTACCAATCATAACCGCAATAGCTAAAATTCCTTTTAACATCCCTGAAGCGGCTATTGCAGGTATAATCGGAGTGAAAATAGCTGCAAAAGCATTAAGAATTTTCACACCAATAGAAACTTTAGGAGCTGATTGTTCACTGGGAGCTAATTCTCCAATAAGTGGTATAATGGCATCATAAATTTTAGTTACTTGATTGCCAAGAACTACTTGATATTGACCACTGCTTTCAACGACAGAAATCACTCCTTCAGTCTGTAATAACTTTTCACGATTAGCCTTATTTATGTCATTCAATTGAAATCTTAATCGAGTAAAGCAATGCGTTAAACTGACTACATTTTCTTTACCACCAACTAATAGTAAAATTTGTTGAGCAATGTTTGGATAATCCATTATTATCTCCTATTACTTATAAGGTGATTTATTTTTTTAAAGTTCAAACATATACAACTATATTGTTAATTTAACAATAATCATCATCATGCCTATTTAATCTATTTTTCCAGTGACATTAATTCGTTATTATTTTGTCAAGTGATTTCAAGCTAACATAGTTTAAAAAAGTAGACAAGTTTGGTTTAATTTTTTGTTAAATAATTTAATTAGGTATTTTGTTACTGAAACGTACATAAAAGTCAGATGATAAATTAATAATTGTGGTAGGAAAATATACTTTATTTTTATTTAGTTAATTTAGATAGTTAAGAATTAGAGATACATTCTGAATTAATTCGAGTATTAAATTGGGATATTAATGATTAATATTGAGATAAAAACCAAGTAATGGCAATTAAATCAGCAGAACCACCAGGGCTTAAATTTAAGTTTATTAATTGCTTATCCAGTTCGTATAAGCATTGACAACCATTAGGATGGATCATGCCATTTTGACTAATTAGTTTTTGAGCTTGTTGTTGCACAAAATTTAAACCGTCAATCCCCCCTCTAGAGACTAAATTAGTATCTTGATTATAAGCAAGTAAATATAACATTGCTTGTAATAGGCTTATTTCTTCATTATAGCCATCTTGTTGCATTCTATTAAAAATAGGTAAGGATATTGTTCTAACCGTTGCATAGCCAGATTCTGCTTCTCCTCTAGCTCCGGATAAATGATGTTGTTTGAAAAGTTTTTCTCCTACTGAGTTAGTAAGGTTATTTTGTTTTAATTCATTATTGACGATGCCTTGGCAAATAACAGCTACTTCAGAACAAATCGCTTGAACATTGACGGGTAAAGCCAATAGTTCTAATTTACCAATTGCGCCAAGCAACAAGCCGAAGGCAAAAATACCACCTTTATGAGTATTAACCTGATTAGTGGCTACATACATTGCTTGTTCACATTGTTGGCCGATTGGTCTTATGCCCTTTAAAAAAGCGTGATGGTCGTTAAATGCTGCTTGTTTACCATATTGATAAAATTTCTCAAACCAAATTGAAATAGCCCGGATACTTTGAATAAAAGTTTGGAAATTCATATCACGATGAGATCCATTATTATTCATATCCACTAAACCTGGTTTAGGTGATAGGCAGATTTCTCTAATCAAGGCTTTGGTTGCCAATTGAGCAGGTAAGCATAAATTGTTATCATCAATGAGTTCTGATTCTAATTGTGATACTTGCTGGAAATAAGTACTCATTATTTATTGTTACCCATTTTTCTTTGATATGGTGCTATCAATTAGTTTAATTACACAAACCTCAATAATCATTATGAGATATTTGAGCGAGTACTTCTCGATTACCGTTGTGACTAGGAGCACTAATAATTCCTTCAATTTCCATCTGCTCAACAATTCTTGCTGCGCGATTATATCCAATTCTAAATTTGCGCTGTACACTCGAAATAGAAGCTCTTCTAGTTTCTATTACAAAGGCGACGACCTGATCAAATAAAGGATCTAGTTCCTCGTCAATGGAATCAATACTACTATTATCATTATCATCGGTTGCGACAGTAACATTCTCAATATATTTTGGTGCACCACGAGCTTTCCAATCTTGAACGACAGCATGTACTTCTTCATCACGCACAAAAGCACCATGAACACGTATTGGAATTGAGCTATTTGGTGCTAAGTAAAGCATATCCCCCATACCAAGCAAGGATTCAGCCCCCATTTGATCTAAAATAGTGCGAGAATCGATTTTACTTGAAACCGTAAAGGCTATACGAGTTGGGATATTGGCTTTAATTAAACCAGTGATAACATCAACTGATGGGCGCTGAGTAGCCAACACTAAGTGTATGCCAGCAGCACGAGCTTTTTGTGCCAGTCTAGCTATAAGTTCTTCGACTTTTTTACCCACTGCCATAATGAGATCGGCAAACTCGTCTACCATGACCACAATATAAGGTAATTTTTCTAGCATAGGAATATTAAGATCCATACTATCAGTTGGTTTCCAAAGTGGATCTGGTATCGGTCTATTCATATCCTCAGCTTGTTTGATTTTTTCATTGTAGCCAGCAATATTACGTACTCCAAGTACTGACATTAAACGGTAGCGTCTTTCCATTTCATTGACACACCAATTTAACGCATTAGCAGCATCTTTCATATCAGTCACAACTGGTGTTAATAAATGTGGAATGCCTTCATAGATAGAAAGTTCAAGCATTTTAGGGTCAATCATAATAAAACGCACATCTTCAGGTTGCGATTTATACAATATACTTAATATCATTGCATTTACACCAACTGATTTACCCGAACCCGTAGTACCGGCTACAAGTAAGTGTGGCATTTTAGCTAAATCAGCAACTACAGATTGACCTGCAATATCCTTACCTAACACAATTGTAAGAGGGGATTGTGCATCACGAAATTGAGGACTATCTAATACTTCTCTAAAATAGACGGTTTGACGATTTTTATTTGGTAGTTCAATCCCGACATATGGTTTTCCAGGAATCACTTCTACTACACGTACTGATGGCATTGATAACGAGCGTGCTAAGTCCCGATCTAAAGTTGAAATTCGTGCAGCTTTGATTCCAGGTGCCAGTTCTATTTCAAAACGAGTGATCACCGGGCCTGGCAGATAATCGACAACTTTAGCCTTGACTCTATAGTCAGCTAAACTTTTCTCTATTAATTCGGACATAGCATTTAATGCAGCATGGTCAACTTCAATTCGTGTTTTTGGTGGTGCTGTTAATAAATTCAATGATGGTAATGGTGTAGTTGGTTTGGGTAATGGTTTCTCATTCCGTCTTAATAGTGGATGAATCAAGCTGTCTTTATCATCATCTAATGTAGAATTGTTACCTTGTAAATCATCAATACCAGCTTCTACAGGCATATTGGCTAATATCTGGTTGGGTTGTTCATCAGCAGCTAAGTTAATTGTTAGTGAAGTTTCTTGCTCAGTTAATAGATCAGCCCTAGTTTCTGCCGATGCATCATCAGTTAATAAATCAATTATAGGTTGCGGATCTTCATTATTATTGTTTGCAATTATTGAATCATTATGAATTTCAGTAAATAGTGGTTTGCTTGGTGCATCAGAAATTGTGTATTTATCTTCTTCAATCACTGGTTCGACTGTAGAATTATTGGCTTGGCTTTCCGGTGTTATAGATTCGTCTGATTTAATGGCTATTTTACGCTCATTCATGTTTTTAATAATCAATTCCATGCGAGTTAGAATATCATCAGGATCAATTTCCTTTTTAAGTTTCTTATCACCAGTTTCATTTAGTGCATGTGATTGTTGAGGCTCAGTATTTTCTAGTGTTTGTATTAGTTCCGCTGCTGTTTTTATTAAAATCTTTTCATCTTCTTGGGATGCGGCGGTTATTGCTTGTTCAGGTCTAGCAGTGATAGAAGGTTCTGAAGTTTTATCACTTTTATTTAGTTGTAAAGAATCAAGGGTATTGCTGTCTAAATTTTGTTTATCCAGAGGGAGTGTAAATTTGTGTTGTTCTGGTTCTTTAGTTAATACTTCCTTCTCTTCTCGATTATGGGTATCTTTATTTTGACGTTGTGTTAATAGCCATCGTATAGGTGCAAGTAATAACATAACAAAGGCACCTAATTTTTCAGTAAGATTTAACCATGATAATCCAGTTAACAAAGTAACACAGGCAAGACAAGTACCGAGTAACACTAATGAAGTAACAAAACTGTTCATAACTGGCAATAGGCTTTCAATGACTATTGAACCTAAATAGCCACCAGCAGCAAACTGCTCGGTATCTTGAATATTTAGAGTAAAAAAACCAGTAGTACTAAAGATAAAAGCTAAAATACCAATAATTCGAAATGATAAACTGAAATAATTGATGGGATCATGGGCATGCTTATAAAAATAGCTCATTAACTGCAAACAAATAAAAATAGCGATAAACGGTATGCTGTAAGCAATAAAACCTAAAAATTGCAATAGAATATCTGCAGCATAAGCGCCAATATAACCTCCAAAATTAGTTACTGGGTAGTGCCATGCAGTCCTAGACCAACCTGGATCAGATGGGTCGTAAGATATTAATGATAAAAATAAGCCAACAGATAACGCTATTATAGCTAATAATAAAAGTTGAATAATTATCTGCTTTCTTGTGATTTTTGATTTTTTCAAACCAGTACCTAAAATACTATCGCGATTAAAATTGTTGGCATTTTAGCATAAATTAACCCCCTATACAGTGTGAATACTGTATAAAATTAAATTTATTATGTAGATTTTTTTGCTAGAACACTGAAAAACATAGCAAATTGTATATTCTTTTTATTAGATATTTTGGTGTTGGAATTAATGTTGATTATCTATGCATTAAAGTGGTTAGATAATCATTCCAGTTTCCTTTTATTGTTTCTAACACTCAAAAATAATGCAACAGCCATAAAATTACATAATACCATTGATCCAACCATAAGCCATTCAGTTATATTATCAGTGACCGTAGTTACAGTATTTGATGTTGCAAACATGGAAAGTAAGATGCCAATTGCACCGGCAACAGCAAAACGTATAGTACCAGCTAATGAGGATGCAGTGCCAGCAATATGAGGATAAAAATCTAGTATCACTGCCATGCCATTGCCTGCGATAATAGACATACAACCAATATAACCGGCAATACAAGCAACTAAATACACAAAACCAAGATTAAATAGTGTTACCAACATTAAGCCAACGGCCATAATAAATTGGACGGTCAGTCCAAATTGCATCATTTTAATCGAGCCAATATGCTTTACAAAGCGACTATTGAGCGTATTCATGAATACCATCACAATAATGTTAACGGCAAAATAATAACCGAAATTAATTGAAGCTACGCCATGCAAATTCATATATACAAAAGGTCCTAAGCTAAGGAATGAAAATAGTCCAGCACCTGAAAATGCACCTATCATCATGTAAGTTAACACTTGCCTATGACGAAATAACGTTATGAAGTTACTTAATATTCGTACTAAACTAAATTTTGCGCGTTTAATTTTATGTAATGTTTCTGGAATAAATGCTATTACCAAGCCAAGGCATAATAAGGCTATAATTCCAAGGGTATAGAAATTCGCTTTCCAATTAAACCAATTTAAAATGAACCCACCAATAATAGGTGCTAGTAACGGTGCTACGTTAGAGATTAGCATAACAAAAGACATCATTTTGGAAAATTCATCACGGTCGCGAAAGATATCTTTCATTAAAGCATTAATGATAATGGTAGTTGCTGCCGCGGCGATACCATGGAAAAAACGAGCCGTAATTAATTGATTAATATTGATTGCTATACCACAACTTAAAGCTGCACAAGTGAAAATAATTAAACCAATAATTAGCACATTGCGGCGACCATAACTATCTGTGATTGGACCAAATAATAGTTGGCCAAATGAAAAACCTAATAAATAGCAACTTATGGTAAGCTGAACGGCTGAGTCCGTTACATTAAAATCATGGGCAATAGTTGGCATGCTTGGTAGATACATATCTATCGATAATGGCATTAACATAGATATAAAACCGAGAACGAATATCAGCGCTTGTTTAGAAATTTTAATTTCTACTTGGTTTACCGGGGTTGACAACTTAGTTCTTCCTTTTTATTTTTTTTAAAAGTTAAAATAAATACAGTAATTAGAGTAAGCAAAATATTACATTTATTTTGTCAGACACATAATCTGCATATTAAATATTTATTAAAATGTTAGGTAATATTAATTAAACGAGTCGATTTCATCTTGAATAAGCGGGCGATATTCACCCTCAGGTATATCCAGAATAATAGATCCGATTTGTTTGCGATGTAATTCAACTACATGATTATTCACTGCCGCAAACATCCGTTTAACTTGATGATAACGACCTTCACTAATAGTTAATTCGGCATGGTAATCATCAATAATCTTTAGTAAAGCTGGTTTAGTAAGTGATTTTTCATTATGTAATTGAATGCCATGTTCAAAAATCTGAATCAGATTAGCAGTCAACGGTTGTTCAACAGTTACTACATAAACTTTTTGACAATGATGTTTTGGGGAAGTGATGCGGTGTGACCACTTACCATCATCAGTTAATAAAACTAGTCCAGTGGTATCTAAATCAAGACGTCCGGCTGCATGTAGCTTTTCTGGCATAGGTTCATCAATAAAATAAAGAATGGTTGGATGATCGGGATCATCAGTTGAGCACACATAACCTTGAGGTTTGTTTAACATAAAATAACGATTATTGGTTATAGGTGTTATTTCATAACCATCATACTCAACAATTTGTTGTGGAGTTAATTGATAAGCTCCTGATTTTATGATTTCACCATCTACGGTTACTTTTTTCGCTTTTAACTCTTTGGTGACAATTGTGCGGCTAGCACCAAGATGATGAGCAAGAAATTTATCTAATCGCATAATCAAACAATTTTCCTATATTACTTCAATGGGAGTATAAATATCAAAACGATGATTTTTCGTCTTTATGTTGGCAATTGGTTTTTGGTCAGCTAAAAAAGGGGCATAATCAGGTCTTTTTACTACTACCCGTTTTTTAGCCAGTAGCCTTGCTGGTTCCAGTAAGTTATCGGCATCAATATCACTACCCACTAATTGTTGAAAAATCCGCATCTCTTTTTTAACTAAAGCACTTTTAGGTCGATGTGGGAACATAGGATCTAAGTAAACTACATCGGGTTTTTCATTATATGAACTAAGCCCAGAGATACTTGAATTATAAATCAAATGTAAATGCTGTTGTAGCAAACGTCCTATCATGGGATCTTGGTAGGCACGTTGCAGGCCGTCTTCTAATAACGCGGCAACCACCGGGTGCCTTTCAAACATAGTTACCCTACATCCTAAAGATGCTAACACAAAAGCATCACGACCAAGTCCAGCCGTGGCATCAACCACTGTTGGTAAATAATCACCTTTAATTCCTACCGCTTTAGCAATAGCCTCTCCACGACCACCACCAAATTGACGGCGATGAGCCATTGCCCCGGACACAAAATTAACATAAACCGCGCCTAACTTGGGTTCATCTAGTTTTTGTAACTCAAGTTGATTTGCTTGTGATACTAAGGTAAACGGAAGATGTGCATGCTCAGTTAACCATTGCTCAGCTAATAATTTTAGCTGAGCTAAGTTAGAACTAGTGGATACCATAGTGACGAAGTAATGCCTCTAATTGTGGTTCACGACCACGGAAGTTTTTAAATAAAGCCATAGGTTCATCACTACCGCCTTGTGACAATATATTGTCAAGGAATGAATTCCCAGTTTTGGCATTAAAGATGCCTTCTTCTTCAAAACGAGAAAAAGCATCGGCGGATAATACTTCGGCCCATAAATAGCTATAGTAACCAGCGGCATAACCACCGGCAAAAATGTGACTAAATGCATGCGGGAATCGTCCCCATTCCACAGTAGGTACAACCGCGACTTGTTGCCTAACTAGTTTTAATGTTTCTAATATGTTGGCATCTTTTTGGGTATGCAATTTAAAGTCAAATAGACCAAATTCTAATTGACGTAAAATAAATAGCGCTGCTTGATAGTTTTTAGCTGCTAACATTTTTTCTAACATTTCTTGCGGTAATGGTTCACCAGTTTGATAATGCCCTGAAATAAAGGCTAAGGCTTCAGGTTCCCAGCACCAATTTTCTAAAAATTGACTTGGTAATTCAACCGCATCCCATGGCACACCATTAATACCTGCTACAGATGAAACTTCAATTTCAGTTAACATATGGTGTAATCCATGACCAAACTCATGAAATAGCGTGGTGACTTCATTATGAGTAAATAGAGCTGGTTTGTCACCGATTGGGCGATTGAAATTACACGTTAAGTAAGCTACGGGTTTTTGCAAATGACCATCGGCAAAGCGCATACGCCCAATGCAGTCATCCATCCAAGCCCCACCACGTTTATGTTCACGCGCATATAAATCTAAGTAAAAACTACCTTTCAATTCACCGTTAGCGGCATAAAGATCATAAAATCTAACTTCTGGATCCCAAACTTCGACATCATTACGTTCTTTGGCAGTGATACCAAAAACTCGTTGTACTACTTCGAATAACCCGTTAATGACTCTTGATTCAGGGAAGTAAGAGCGTAATTCTTCATCATTAATGGTATACAGATATTGTTTTTGTTTTTCACTATAGTAAGCAATATCCCAGGGTTTTAATTCGCTGGCACCAAAAAACTCGTAAGCATAACGTTTTAAATCGGCTAACTCTTTTTCACCTTGTGGTTTAGCTTTGGTGGCTAAGTCAGTTAAGAACGCAATAACTTGTTGGGTTGATTGAGCCATTTTTGTGGCTAGGGATTTATCGGCATAGGTATCGAATCCTAATAAATGGGCAAGTTCATCACGTAAAACTAAAATCTGTTTAATGATTTCGGTGTTATCCCATTTTCCAGCATTAGGGCCTTGATCTGATGCCCGAGTATTATAAGCTTGATAAAGTTCAAAGCGTAGATCACGATTATCGCAGTAAGTCATCACCGGTAAATAGCTTGGTATGTCAAGGGTTAGTAACCAACCTTCTTGATCTTTATCCTTAGCTTGTTGTTTAGCCGCTGCTAGGGCACTTTCTGGCATGCCTGATAATTGTTCCACATTAGTGATTAATTTTGACCATCCCATAGTTGCATCAAGTACATTATTACTGAATTTGGAGGATAACTCTGATAATTTTGCTACAATTTCGCCATAGCGTTTTTGTTTGTCATCCGGTAAGCCGATACCTGATAACTCAAAATCACGCAAAGCATTATCAATGACTTTTTTCTGAGCTTTAGTAAGTTTGGTATATTCTGCACTATGTTTAAGCTGTTTGTAAGCTTGGTATAAAGGTTTATGTTGACCCACCCAAGTACTATATTCAGAAAGTAATGGCAAGCAAGCTTCATAAGCGGCACGTAATTCAGGACTATTTTTCACTGCATTAAGGTGACTAACTGGTGACCAAGCACGACTGAATTTTTCGTCCATCTCATCAATCGGTTGAATTAAATTATCCCAAGTATACTGACTATTTTGTTGAAGAACAGTTTCAATTGTGTGGCGACAATTTTTCAGAGTCTCTTGTATAGCCGGTAAAACATGTTCAGGCTTAATCTGCGAAAACAGTGGTAATGGTGCAGAGGTTAATAATGGATTAGTCATATTGTGGTACCTTTATGCAATGATTTTATCTAGTTATGCGATCATAAGTGGTGGCAAAAACCATCAATTCAAGTCTGTTAAAATATGATTACTTATAATCCCATTAATTTGCGTTCACGTTGCCATTCCGTAGGTGTATAGGTTTTAATTGAAAGCGCATGAATACGATTATCATTAATAAATTCAGCTAATGGAGCATAAATGATTTGCTGTTTTTTAACACGACTTAAATCAGCAAATAACTCACCAACCGCAATAACTTGAAAATGACTATCGTCATCCGTCATTACATAAACATCATCAAGATTAATTGAACTTTTTAATTTATTTATGATTTCTTGCTTATCCATTAGTAAAACTCTTTATTAGTATTATTTATTTTGCTTATTTTTGTAAAAATGCTTCAGGTAAAGTATAGGTTTAATTATACAGTTAATTAGTTAGTACAGGTTGTAAATCATACAGAGCAATTAATGTCTGTAACTGCGGATTAATTCCTGTCAGTTGCAATTGATATTTAATGCAAAAGTAAACTAGGGTAGCGAGTCCAGAAGAATCAACTCGAGTAAGCTGTGCTACATCGATTGATTTTGTGCCATTGAATAGCGATTTTTGTGTAGCCCAAATTTCATTTAATGAGTGAGCATCTAGCTCACCCTTTAAATATAATACTTGTTGTTGATTTTCTGCTGAGATTCTGGACATTATCAACTAGCCTTTTTGCTTAGCATTAGGATCAATTTTACGATTAGCTAGGTCAGTAAGTTGTTTAGTTAAAGCATCAATACCATCTTGCCGTAAAATTGTTGACCATTCATTTTGTTTAGTAGTGATCATACTTACACCTTCAGCAATTAAATCGTAAGCTTTCCACTCACCAGTAACAGAATTTTTACGCCATTGAAAATCAATACGTAAAGGTTGTTGGTTTTTGTCAGGTTGAATTAATAAAATTCGAATAGAAATTAAATTCTTACCACTTAAATCAGAAGCTGACTCAACTTGATAGGTTTGACCATTATACATTGAAAGCGCTTGTGCAAATGCTTGCACTAAATAGTTTTCAAAAGCATTAAAATATGCAGTGCGTTGTGCATCAGTAGCGCTTTTATAGTAATTACCTAAAATCAATGCTCCGGCATATTTTACTTGCACATAAGGTAACAAATCTGTTCTCACTATGTTTTTTAACTTATCCGGATTAGCTTTAATAGCTGATGATTGTGATTTCATAGTATTAAAAATCTTATCGGCAGCAACTTGCATTTCGTTATAAGGATTATTTTCTGCGAAAGCAGTAGCACTAAACACTAAGGTTAGTACTAAAAAAATAGTTTGCTTGAATCTAGTTATCATATTAGCTCCTTACTTTTCGCTACTATCTTGTTTTTTATCTTTATCTGATGAACCGCCAGCACTATAAAGGAATTGACCAATTAAATCTTCTATAACCATGGCTGGTTTAGTATTATTTATGACAAAACCTTCTTGAAAATAGGCCGGTTTATTATTGTTATTTGTTGCAACATTAGTAGAACCATCGGGTGCATCTAATGCATCAAGTTCCATTTCGGTACTTGGATCTAAACCGAAGTTAATATCAATAAATTGTTCACCTAACAAACCGGAAGTTTTTATTGAAAGGGAACTACTACTCGGAATTTTATTATATTGAGTGTCGATTTCCATAGTAACATAAGGTTTATAAATCGCATTATCGGATGATTTTAAAGAAATATCACTGACGCGACCAATCACTACCCCACCAATCTTAATCGGTGAACGCGCTTTTAGACCACCAATATTATCAAATACAGCATAAACACGATAGGAATTATGACTAACAAATGATGTAGGATCGGTGACTCTAAAACACAAAAATAGTACCGAGCAAATAACTAACACCATAAATAACCCAACGGTAATTTCAACTTTACGACTCATGTTTAATGACCTCAATTACTAAACATTAATGCGGTTAAAATAAAATCTAACCCCAAAATAACTAATGATGAATAAACAACAGTATTCGTTGTTGCTCGACTAATGCCTTCTGATGTTGGCACACAATCATAACCATTAAATAGTGCAATCCAAGTGCTGGCTATAGCGAAGGCAAAGCTTTTTACAAAACAGTTACCTAAATCATGCCACCAATCAACATTACTTTGAATGGATGACCAAAAGAATCCGGCATCAATTCCTTTCCAATCAACACCTACTAACACACCACCTAATATACCTACAGCCACAAAAATAGCCGTTAAAAAAGGTAAACAGAAAAAGCCAGCCCAAAAGCGTGGAGCAATAATGCGCCTTAAAGGATCGATGGCCATCATTTCCATACTAGATAATTGTTCGGTTGCTTTCATTAAACCGATTTCAGCGGTTAATGCCGAACCAGCACGCCCGGCAAATAGTAACCCGGCAACTACCGGACCTAACTCACGCAGTAACGCTAAAGCTACCAACATACCTAAACTGGCTTCAGCACCAAAGGTGGTAAGAATAAAGTAACCTTGTAGTCCAAGGACCATGCCAATAAATAGCCCGGATACGATAATAATCGAAAGTGATTGTACCCCGACAAAATAAAATTGTTTAACCAGTAATGGGAATTGTTTACCAAATTGTGGGGTACCGATTAAGGCGCCAAACAGCATCATCCCAGAACGACCTATCAAGGCAACGAGGTTAATCAACCATTGCCCCATCTTTGCGAGTAAATTCAACATTATTTAGCACCTCTGCTTAGGTCTAATTTATAATCATCAGCAGGATAATGGAAAGGAACCGGACCATCCGCTAGCCCTTCAAGAAACTGTTTTACTCGTAAATCATTATTGCTACGTAGCTGTTCCGATGTACCACCGGCTATAATGTGTTGTTCAGCTACAATGTATGCATAATCAGCGATACTCATCACTTCGTTCACATCGTGGCTAACCACTATACAAGTTAAACCAAGAGATTGGTTGATTTCGGCAATAAGTTTAACAATTACCCCCATGGAAATAGGATCTTGCCCAGCGAAAGGTTCATCGAACATAATTAAATCAGGATCGAGCGCGATGGCACGCGCTAACGCCGCACGCCTTGCCATACCGCCAGATAATTCCGATGGCATCATATAAGCGGCGCCACGTAGCCCAACTGCTTGTAACTTCATTAATACTAAATTGTATAAAACAGGTTCCGGTAAATTAAGATGTTCACGTAAAGGGTAAGCAACATTATCAAAGACGCTTAAATCAGTAAATAATGCACCAGATTGGAATAACATACTCATGCGTTTACGCACTTCATAAAGACGGGAACGCGTCATGGTAGAAATGTTTTCACCATCAAATAAAATTTGCCCTGATTGTGGTTTTAATTGACCACCAATTAAGCGTAATAACGTAGTCTTACCAATACCTGATGGCCCCATAATGGCGGTCACTTTGCCTTTGGGAACATTTAGGCTCATATTTTTATAAATTGGCCTTGTACCACGATAAAATGACATATCATGGATTTCCACCAAATTTTGCTGTAATGCATTTGCCACAGTCATTTTTCATACTACCTTAATTAAAATTGCGCTTATTCTACTTGATAATAATGAATAATGAAATCTATTAAAGTTATTGTCTTTAGATCATTAACACGGAAGCTGAATATAAGTAATAATTTTATACTTGGACATATCACTGACCGGTAACATCTTACGTTAAAATGAATTCGCTATGTTTTAATAAAAATCCTAAGCTTAATCTTACTAAATAACCGGGCATCAAGTTTGCATTTTAGTGCCCGATTGCAATATTTTTTTATTTAGCTTAGCAAAGCGATTATTCATGCCTGGCTTTGCGCGCCAAGTAGTTGCCCATACTTTGCACAAATTGTACGGTAATAATTAGAATAATGACGGTAATAATTACTGCCGTGGTATCAAAGCGTTGATACCCATAGGAAATTGCTAAATCACCAATACCTCCAGCGCCGACAGCACCAGCCATTGCGGTAGCGTTAATTAGACCAATGGTAGCGGTAGTTAAAGTGAGGATTAAAGAACTAAACGCTTCGGGTAACATAAAATGCCAAATAATTTGTAACGGAGTAGCCCCCATTGATTCGGCAGCTTCTATGATGCCTTCATCTACGTCCAGTAAAGAGTTTTCAACTAACCGGGCAATATAAGGCGCAACATAGATTGTTAAAGGAACGATAGCTGCGGCTAAGCCAATTGAGGCGCCTACAATCAATTTAGTAAACGGTAGAATAGCGACTAATAAAATAATAAATGGCAACGATCGTACCATATTAATAATTGGATTAAGAATACGGTATATTCTCGGATTTTCGAGTAAACCCGAAGGTCTGGTGGTAACCAAGCAGATGCCGAGTGGAATGCCGAGTGAGGAACCAATTATCAAAGCGAAAAATACCATAATCAATGTTTCATAAGACGCTTCGACAAATTGAATGGCTGTCAAATTTGTTGAAAAAGAAGATGCTAAATAATTAAGAATGTTATTGAATATTTCCATTTTAGTTAATCTCCCAATCATGAATTTCGGATACTTGCACACCATTTTGGCGCAAATAGTGTACCGCATCGTTGATATCACTATCTGTTCCTTGCAATTGCACAAACATGCTACCAATAACGGTTTTTTGGATTTCGGACATATGGGCAAATAAAATATTAACTACCACTTTTTGTTGTAAAATTAAGGAATTAACTACGGGTTCAGAAGCTGAAAGCCCAAGGAATTCAAGTTTGAATAATTTGAAATTATGTTTGATTTCTTCGGTTTCCAATAAATTTTCCACCACACCGGAAGGGATTTGGTCATTAATTACTGAACTAACAAAATTTTGGGTTGTTGGTTGTTGTGGGTGACCAAACACCTCAAGCACATTACCATGTTCAATAATTCTACCTTTTTCCATCACAGCTACTTTATGGCAAATTTGCTGGATAACATGCATTTCATGGGTGATTAATACCACTGTGATTTTATACTGCTCGTTAATTTTTTTGATTAAATCTAAAATTGCTTGGGTTGTTTGCGGATCGAGTGCTGAAGTAGCCTCATCACAAAGTAATATGTCCGGATTATTGGCGAGTGCTCGGGCAATGCCAATGCGTTGTTTTTGTCCGCCAGATAATTCTTTGGGATAGCTATTAGCTTTATCTTTTAAACCCACAAATTCAAGCAACTCGCTAACTTTTTGTTCAATATTATGTTTGCTTTCTTTTAGTAGAATTAATGGGATAGCAACGTTTTCAAATACCGTTTTCGATTCCAGTAGATTAAAGTGCTGAAAAATCATACCAATTTTTCGCCTAACTTTACGCAATTCGCTATTAGATAGATCGTTAAGGGTTTGATTTTGAATGATCACTTTACCTTGCGTCGGTTTTTCTAAGAAATTAATTAAACGAACAAGGGTGCTTTTACCGGCGCCACTATAACCAATGATGCCATAAATATCGCCTTTATTAATGGTTAAATTAATATTTTGTAGCGCTTGGGTCGTAACCCCATTACGCTCATATTGCTTAGATATATTTTCAAATCTGATCATCACGTAACCTATTTATTATTATGTTTTAAATCGATAAGTGCTTGCGTTGCGAGTTCATATAAATAATGAGCTGCTGGAGTTATCATATCCAGATTAATTTGAAATTTCGGATGGTGCAGGGCATGCTGACTTTGCGAACCAAGATTTATAAAGGCTCCGGGCACTACATGTAGGTAATGCGCAAAATCTTCACCGCCTAATCCTGGTTTAAAATCGACTACCTCATAACCTGTTTGTTTGGCTACTTGCTTCGCTAATGCAACCCATTTAGCCACATTCATAACAGATGGTGGACCATCAAACCATCTAAGTTCAGCTTTGGCCCCCATACTAATAGCCACATTTTCTACAATACTGATTAATTGTTGTTTAACTTTAGCTCTCACTTTGGGAGTAAGAGTCCGAACAGTACCTTCCATCTCAACTTTTTCTGGGATGACATTCCAGGTATTACCACCTAAAAACTTAGTAATACTGACAACCACAGGATCTAAACCACTTATGGTGCGACTGGAAATGGTTTGTATGGCACTGACAATTTGGGCACCAATGACAATAGGATCGATACCCGATTCCGGTCTGGCGGCATGAGCACCGATGCCAGTTACTGTAATTTCTATACGATCGACATTGGCTGAAAATGGACCAGAACATGAAGCCATTTGATTAACAGCTAAGTTAGGGTTATTGTGTAACCCAAGAATTGCATCCACACCATTAAGTGCACCGATATCTATAAAATGTAAAGCGCCACTAAAATTCTCTTCAGCTGGTTGAAACAGTAAGCGCACGGTACCTTGCAAATTTTTTTCTTGTGCTTTAAGTAAATAGGCGGCCCCCATCAAAACTGATGCATGTAAGTCATGACCGCAAGCATGCATAACTTCGCGATTTTGGGAGCGATAATCTAATTCGGTTTGTTCATTAATTGGTAAGGCGTCAATGTCTGCCCGCAATGCTAAAACTGGTGATCCGGAACCGATTTCAGCAATAACCCCAGTTTTTGCACCCAATTCTAATATGCGGATATTAGCTTGTTGTAAATAAGATCGTAATCGTTTAGTGGTTTCAAATTCCTGATTAGAAAGTTCAGGATGTTGATGTAATTCCTTAAAAAGTTTATGGATGGTGTTTGCAACAGAATTAGTCATAGTCTTTCCAACGCTTAATCATTAATCATGAGTTAAACGGTAGCACATGTTAATTTGTTGCTCTAATAATCGTTTTTTATATCTTATTCCTTTTGGTTATAAGTTAGAATAACTTGGAATAAATGAAGTGTTTTTTCTGTGCTAGAGTGTGTAACGTCACTAGTTTATAAGGATCATCAATATGAAAAACTACTTTAGCCAACAGAATTTATTTAAATATATTGCCGTAACATTATTAGCCAGTTCAGCATTAGTGATTAATGCCTGTGATAACTCAGCTAAGTCTGCCAATAATCAAACTAAAAAAGAAATTAGTATGGGGGTTTCGCCAGGGCCGTATAATGATCTTTTCAAAGATGCGGTTAAACCGATTCTAGAATCAGAAGGTTATAAGGTGAAGTTAGTTAATTTCCCGCATTTACTAGAGTCAGATGTCGCATTAAGTGAAGGGAGTATTGATTTGACGGTGGCGCAACATACCGCTTATATGGATGTATTTAATCAGCAGCGTAAAGCTAATTTGAAACCTGTTGTGCATGTGCCATCAGTACCGGCAGCGATTTTTTCCAATAAGTATACATCTTTAAAGCAAGTATTTAGTGGTGCGAAAGTAGCTATTCCGCAAGATGCTTCAAACGCTGCACGCTCATACAATTTATTAGAAAAAGCGGGCTGGATTAAATTAAAAGCTAATACCAATCCAATTATTGTGAATAAAAATGATATAGCACAAAATATTGCTGGTATTGACATCATTGAAATGGATTCAGCTAATATTCCGCGAGTACTTAATGACTTAGATTTTGCGGTGATTCCAGGGAGTATTGTGTATTCTGCCAATATTGACTCAAACAAGGCGCTATTGTCGGAAACGATTATTCCTGATTTAGAGATCATGGTGGTGGTTAATGGTGGTAATGAAAATAGCCAATGGGCGCAAGATGTTAAGCGCATCTACCAATCGCAACAGTTCAAAGATTATATGCAAACACATAACCAAAATGGTTATTGGGTGATGCCACAACAATAAAAGTAGATTAAGCCTGTTTAATAACAGGCTTGTTAATACCTTGGCATTTGTTTATCTACAGTTAAAGCCCAGGCATCAATACCACCGGTTAGGTTGTAAATATCATCAACCTCAAAGCCATTTTCGACTAAGTAATTGGCAACATTTAGGCTGCGATTACCATGGTGACAATAAATTACAATAGCCACGTCGTCAGGGATTTGATCTAAATACAGTGGGATCAGCTTCATCGGAATGTGAGTCGCACCGGCAATGGCACAAATCGCTACTTCATTCTCTTCGCGCACATCTAATAAAAACAGCTGTTCATGCTGATATAATTTTTGTGCTAACTCCGTTGGTGTAATTTCTTTAATTGTTGTCATAATAAAAACCCATTAACAATAGTTGTCAAGATGTTTCCTGAGAACTATACGTTTCAGTATAAATTAAAGCCTCAAGCTGCATTAATCTCATCCGACTTTTTATAGGATGAGATTGGGTTGATTATGCGGCTAGTGCCTTACTAATTTTTTCATAGAGATCTTTAGATAAATGTTCTATTTTCAATAAAGACTCTAAAGCATGGCGCATTTGTTGTTGACGTTTTTCGCCATAACGTTTTAAACGAATAAGTGGATCGATTAATCGCGCGGCAACTTGCGGATTTTTTTGATTTAGCTCAGTAAGAATCTCAACTAAAAATTGATAACCACTGCCATCCTCAGCATGGAATGCTACCGGATTATTATTAACAAAAGCACCAATAAGTGATCGGATTCGGTTTGGATTGCTAAGCGTAAATGAACGATGAGTTAATAATTTCTTCACGTTGCTAAGCACTTGTTTATCTGGACTAGTTGCATTTAAGGCCAACCATTTATCCATAACCAGACCATCTTGATACCATTTATTATCAAAATCAGTCAATAATTCAGCACGACAATCAAGCTCAGCTTTAACTGCAGAGGTTAAAGCGGCTAAACAATCAGTCATATTGTTAGCGCGGTAATATTGTTGACTAACTAACATATTGGCATGAGTTTTATTGTCAGCATAGGCGAATAAAGCTAAACAACAATTTTTTAGTGAACGTTTAGCAATATCGGCATGATTAATATGATACTCACCAGTTTTATTATGCTGATAGACCGCATTGAGTTCGTCATAGAGTTCATTAGCAAAACGTGTTAATAAATAATGACGGACTTGATAAATCGCAATTGGATCAACTACTGTAAATAAATTAGCTAACTCATTTTCAGAAGGTAGAGTTAAAATTTGCGCAATCAGTGCCAGATTCGTTGTTGCTGAAAGTAAAACTGCTCTGAATGCATCTATTACCGATTCAGGTAAGACTTGAGGCTTATTTTGTTGATAATTATTAACATTCAAACGAACATATTTTGCCAATAACATTTGCGCAGCATCATAACGGCTAAAGGCATTGCTGGCATGTTGCATAAGGAAAATCAAATCACTATCTTGATAATCATAGCTTAATTTAACTGGTGCTGAAAAATCACGTAACAACGAAATAATCGGTTGTTCTGGTACATTATCAAATATAAATTGCTGTTTAGTTTGCGTTAAATTTAGTACATGATGAACCGTTTTTCCATGAGATTGCAATGCAATAACTTCGCCATTGTGTTGATATAATTCAATATCAAGTGGAATATGTAGAGCTTGTTTTTGCTTTTGATCTTGGGTTGCTGGCGTATATTGTTCAACTGTTAAGGTATATTGTTTGGTTTGAGCATCATAACTATCAGTCACGGTTAACTCAGGCGTGCCAGATTGGCTATACCATAATTTAAATTGGGTTAAGTCAACGCCTGATGCATCTTGCATCGCAGCAACAAAATCATCACAAGTAGCCGCGCTGCCATCGTGACGTTTGATATAGAGCTTCATTCCCGCTTGGAATTTTTCTTCACCTAACAGAGTATGCAGCATGCGAATTACTTCAGCACCTTTTTCGTACACGGTTACGGTATAGAAGTTATTCATCTCGATGACTTGCTCAGGGCGAATTGGGTGCGACATTGGGCTGGCATCTTCCGCAAATTGTATGGTGCGCATTAATTTAACATCATTGATGCGTTTTACGGCTCTCATACCTAGGTCAGAAGTAAATTCTTGATCACGAAATACGGTTAAACCTTCTTTTAAACTGAGTTGGAACCAGTCACGACAAGTTACCCGATCGCCAGTCCAGTTATGAAAATATTCATGACCAATGACTGATTCAATACCGATATAATCCTCGTCAGTTGCGGTTTCTGGTTTGGCAAGTACATATTTGGAATTAAAAATATTAAGACCTTTATTCTCCATAGCCCCCATATTAAAGAAATCAACCGCCACAATCATAAAAATATCTAAATCATATTCTAGACCAAAACGCATTTCATCCCAGCGCATGGCATTTTTTAAGCTAGTCATGGCCCAATGAGAACGATCTAAGTTACCTTTGTCGACATAAATTTCGAGATCCACTTTACGGTTTGATTGAGTGGTGAAGTGATCTTTCAAAATATCAAAATAACCTGCCACTAGAGCAAATAGGTAACATGGTTTAGGAAATGGATCTTGCCATTGCACCCAATGACGACCATCAGTAAGTTCGCCTTGGGCAATACGGTTACCATTAGAAAGTAGGTAAGGGTAGTTCTGTTTATTGGCGGTAATTCGTGTTGAAAATCTGGCTAACACATCAGGTCGATCTAAATAATAGGTAATATGACGAAAACCTTCTGCTTCACATTGGGTGCATAGTGCATCGCCAGAGACATATAAGCCTTCAAGTGCAGTATTATCAATCGGTTTGATTTCGTTGACGATAGTTAAGGTAAATTCAGCAGGAACATTATGGATAGTTAAGCCTGTGTCTGTGATTTGATAATCATGCCAAGGTTGTTCGTCTATATTGATGGAGATTAATTTAAGATCTTCGCCATCTAAAATTAACTCATTGGCGGTATTATTTTTCTGAATAACACGGCTGCGAGCGGTGACCGTAGTAACTTCGGGAGCTAAATCAAAATCGAGATCGATGTCAGTAATGGTAAAATCGGGTGCCTTATAATCAAGGCGATATTTGGCAATCGGTTTGGTTTCAGTGGTATTTTTACTCATTGTCTGCGTGCCTTTAATGTTGTTATTTAATTAACGAATTAGAACATTATAATAAATTAATATGTTAAAAAGATGATTGTTATTCCCATTATTATCAAATAGACGCAAGATCTGATTGACAATATTAATATGTATGTGGGTTAAATTATTTAAATAACTTAGATAATTTATTATAGCTGATTAAAAATAATCTTATTACATTAATTAATCTATATCTTCAATATTATTCTGCTATAATCAGCAGTATTTTTTAAAGTACTGATAATTAATTCACTATGTTACCAGCTATTATTACATCAATATTAGATACTGATGCTTATAAGTTGCACATGCAACAAGCCGTTTTTCATCATTATCCCGATGCCACTGTGGTTGCCGAATTTCGTTGCCGTAGTGATGATTTATTAGGGCAATATGCTGATGAAATCAAGCATCAAGTTAAATTGATGGAATCATTAGTCCTTTCTGAAGATGAATTTAACTATTTATCACAAATGTCTTTTTTTAAGTCGGATTATTTAAATTGGCTAAAAAATTGGCGTTTCAATAGTGAGTTACTTACCATTGAAAATCAAGAAGGTTTACTTGTTATTCGCATAGCTGGGCTTTGGTTAGATGTGATTTTATGGGAAGTGCCATTATTGGCGGTGATTAGTGAAATTGTGCATAAAGATCGTTCGCCTAATATTGGTGTTCCTGAGGCTTTAGTTCACCTTAAAGATAAATTAGCAACGTTTGCTCAAAAAACAGCGGATTTAGATATGTCTGGCTTTAATCTGATGGATTTTGGTACGCGTCGGCGTTATTCATTTGTAGTGCAAGAAGCCGTGGTAAGCTATTTGCAAGCTAATTTTAGCAATTTTCATAGTACTAGTAATTATTTGCTGGCTTATCGTTTGGGATTAACACCTGTTGGTACTCAAGCACATGAATGGTTCCAAGCTCATCAGCGTTTAAGTCCTAATTTAGAAGATTGCCAAAAAAACGCATTACAAGTTTGGCTAGATGAATATCCGCATGATTTAGGGGTGGCTTTAACGGACTGTATAACTATGGATGCTTTTTTGCGTGATTTTGGTGTATATTTTGCGTCACATTATCAAGGGTTACGTCATGACTCTGGTGATCCTATTGAATGGGGTGAAAAAGCGATTAATCATTATCAGCAACTTGGTATTGATCCTAAAACCAAATTACTGGTATTTTCTGATAGTTTAAATTTTGATAAGGCTATTAGAATATATAGACACTTTAATCATCGAGTACAATTATCATTCGGTGTGGGTGGTTTTTTAGCTTGTGATATTCCTTCTACAAATGTTAATACTAAAGCTTTAAACATTGTGCTCAAATTAACCGAGTGTAATGGCCAATCCGTGGCAAAATTATCCGATAGTCCGGGTAAAACCATATCTCAGGATTTGAACTTTATTGATGAGTTAAAACGCACATTTAGTGTTGAACACTAACACAAATATTACTTTTAAAATATACCTGTATTACTATTAAATATAACTTATAGACCTAAATTAATAATATAGAGATGGATAATTAACATGAATTTAGTTGCACCTATTGTCGATGTGTTACAAGGAAAAATTGCTGTTGGTAGCACAATTTCTGTTCAAGGTTGGGTAAGAACTCGTCGGGATTCTAAAGCCGGCATTTCATTTCTGGCAGTGTATGATGGTTCTTGCTTTGATCCGATTCAAGCGGTAATTGAAAAATCCCTACCAAATTATGAACAAGATGTATTACGGTTAACAGCTGGTTGTTCGGTTAAGATAACCGGCCAAGTGGTTGAGTCACCAGGGCAAGGCCAAAAATATGAATTACAAGCAACAGCTGTTGAAGTTTATGGCTTTGTTGAAGATCCTGACACTTATCCAATGGCAGCAAAACGACATTCTATTGAATATTTACGTGAAGTTGCCCATTTACGTGCTCGCACTAATATTGTCGGTGCAATAACGCGAGTTCGCCATACGCTTGCTCAAGCTATTCATCAATTTTTTGATGAACGAGGTTTCTTTTGGTTGTCGACGCCGATTATTACCGCATCGGACACCGAAGGTGCGGGTGAAATGTTTCGGGTGTCAACGTTAGATTTGTTAAATCTACCTAAAACAGATAAAGGTGATGTAGATTTTGATAAGGATTTTTTTGGTAAAGAAGCCTTTTTAACCGTTTCAGGGCAATTAAATGCCGAAAGTTATGCGTGTGCCTTATCTAAAGTGTATACCTTTGGGCCAACTTTCCGAGCAGAAAATTCCAATACTACTCGTCATTTAGCGGAATTTTGGATGATGGAACCAGAAGTTGCTTTTGCAGATCTGAACGATAATGCCAAATTAGCAGAAGATATGTTGAAATATGTATTTAAAGTAGTGCTGGAAAAACGCGCCGATGATATGCAGTTTTTTGCTCAACACGTTGATAAAGATGCGATTAATCGTCTAGAGAATTTCATTAAAGCTGATTTCGCGCAGGTGGATTACACTGATGCGATTACTATTTTGCAAAATTGCGATGCTAAATTTGAAAATCCAGTAAGTTGGGGGATTGATTTAGCTTCCGAACATGAACGCTATTTAGCAGAACAACATTTTAAAGCACCAGTGGTTGTTAAAAACTATCCTAAAGACATTAAAGCCTTTTATATGCGTATGAATGATGATGGTAAAACTGTTGCAGCTATGGATGTGTTAGCACCGGGAATTGGTGAGATTATTGGCGGTTCGCAGCGTGAAGAACGTTTACATATGTTAGATAAACGCATGGATGAAATGGGACTCAAAAAAGAAGATTACTGGTGGTATCGTGATCTGCGCCGTTATGGTACCGTGCCACATTCAGGATTTGGCTTAGGTTTTGAACGTTTAATTGTGTATGTAACCGGAGTTCAAAATGTACGCGATGTCATTCCTTTCCCAAGAACACCTCGAAATGCCACTTTTTAACTTTATCAGATTAGAAACTAACCATGAGGTTGGTTTCTAATAACCTACTAATTCTGTTAAATATTCTAAAAATTGCTCAAAAAATAAGCAAACAAACCTTATTTCTATATTAGACATCATATTTAAGTGAAAGTTCTCTTGATTTTAAAAAAAATTTCTACATAATTTACACTACTGTAAAAAGTATATAAAAATAATACAAAAAAATATTATTTTTGGATGAGTTATAAATGTAACAAATTGATGCTAATGTAATTAGTATCTTTTAATAAAAATAACCGAGAGGGTAAAAAATGAAACGTAATCTATTAGCAATCGCTATTCCTGCACTTTTAGTTGCAGCTGGCGCAAATGCATCTATTGAAGTATGGAACAAAGATGGCAATAAAGTTGACTTTTATGGTCGAGTAAAAGCCATGAACCATGTTACAGATCGTGGTCAAAAAGATGAAGGCGATAAAACTACCGCACGTTTAGGTATGTCTGGTCAAACTCAGATTACTGATGGCATCACTGGTTATGGTCGTTGGGAATATGAAACTAAAACTGGTAAAGATTCATGGGATGAAACTCGTTACGCATTTGCTGGTTTAAATTTTGGTGACGCAGGTTCATTTGACTATGGTCGTAACGACGGTGTACTTAAAGCTATTACTGCTTATACCGATGTATTGCCAGAATTTGGTGGTGATGCTGCTAATAATAATTGGCATGTATTATCAGCTCGTACTAAAGCGGTTGCTACTTACCGTAACAATAATTTCTTCGGGTTGACTGATGATTTAAGTTTTGCATTACAATATGCCGATAACGGTGATAACTCAAACACTCTAGATGGTAAACGCTGGCATTATAACGATGATGGCAAACGTGTAGGAGATAGCCGAGAAGCTTTTGGTGCTAATGTTCAATGGCGTATTTTTGACACTGGTTTAACTGCTGGTGCTGGTTATGCACAAACAAGTGGCAGTAAACAAGATGCTAACACTTGGACTGCTGGTATCAAATATGATAACTATAATTTATATTTAGCCGCTAACTATTTCCAAACTAAATTAAAAGATCGTTGGGCTATTCTTCATTCTAATCACATTAGTATAGAAGATGAGAAAATCAAAGGTGTTGAGTTGGTTGCTCAATATGGTATTGATTTAGATGTAGGTCGTTTAACTCCATCTTTAGCTTATGTTCAACATAAAAGAAAAGTTTCAGCTAATGGTATAGACTTAGGAAATGGTACTGATTTGAATTCACCATACGTTAAATATGTTTCTTTAGGTGCTACTTATCAGCTAAATAAAAACTTTAGCGCTCTTTTAGAATATAAATTTAACTTACTTGATAATCACGACATAGGTGCTTATAAAAATACAGTGCACCAAGATAGTGGTAACCATCCATATAAACCAGGTACAAAAGATGTGTTAGGTGTTGGTTTAATTTACCAATTCTAATAACTTAATATCTGATTTAAATAAAAAGGCACCTAGGTGCCTTTTTTTACACCTCACTTATATAAAAATCACATTTTATGTTTAAAAATGTTGTATTGCTCGTCTTACAATACTAAAATTAGTAGAGTTAAGATGTATGGTATTAATTATTTACATATCAAAAATAAAAATGGGTAAATTTAATAGCCAATATCAGTAATAATATAATTGCTAACATTAGCAATTATTTATTAGCACAAGAGCAAAGTAATTTGCATCTTTTAGAAAATAAAATACCTAAGAGGGTAAAAAATGAAACGTAATCTATTAGCAATCGCTATTCCTGCATTATTAATTGCGGGTACTGCAAGCGCTTCTATCGAAGTGTGGAATAAAGATGGTAATAAAGTTGACTTCTATGGTCGAGTTTATGCTTTAAACTATATTACTGATCGTGACAATCAAACTGGTGAGGGTGATCAAACTACAGCTCGTTTAGGTATGTCAGGTCAAACTCAAATTACTGATGGTATCACTGGTTATGGTCGTTGGGAATTTGAAACTCAAACTGGTAAAGAATCATGGGACGAAACTCGTTATGCATTTGCCGGTTTAAACTTTGGTGATTTTGGTGCTTTTGATTATGGTCGTAATGATGGGGTATTAAAAACTCTAACTTCTTATACTGACGTATTGCCTGAATTTGGTGGTGATGCTTCGGATAACGATTTGTATGCCTTATCTGCTCGTACTAAGGCTGTTGCTACTTACCGTAATTCAGACTTCTTTGGTTTAGTCGATGGTTTACGCTTTGCGGTACAATATGCAGATAATGGTGATAATAGTTCTACTCAACATTTTGCTAAATATGAACACGATAAAGGTCATGACAGTGCCGAAGCTTGGGGTACTGTAGTAGATTGGGATGTATTAGACACTGGTATATCTATTGGTGCTGGTTATGCACAAACTGGTGGTCATAAAGATGCTAAAGCATGGTCAGCAGGTATTAAATACGACAATGACAATCTTTATTTAGCTGCCTTATATATCCAAGGTAAACAAAAATATGGTTGGGATAATGCCACAATTAACAGAAATGCTGATGATTTAAAAACTAAAGGTTTTGAACTAGTTGCTCAATATGGTATTGACTTTGAAGTTGGTCGTTTAACTCCATCTGTAGCTTATATTCAACATAAAGTTCAAGATGCTTCAAGCTTCTCAAGAAGTGGTGATGAAGGTCTTAAAGGCAATGATCTAATTAAATATGTCGATGTAGGTTTAACTTATGACTTTAACAAAAATCTACAAGCGATCATTGATTATAAAATTAACTTGTTAGATAAAGATGATATCGGTGCTCGTCGTGGTTTGTATGATGATAGCTTTAATAAATCTCAAATTAAAGCAACTACTAAAGACACTGTAGCACTTGGTTTAATTTATCAATTCTAATTAAGTCTTTTGCAGTATTTTTAAAAGGCACTTCGGTGCCTTTTTTATTTACTTATTAAGCTTAAATATTGCTTGCTCTTTTATTAATACTCTGTTAAAAACAGAAAATAACAATAAAATAGGAAGACAATAATGCTTTATACCACACGCAAAATAGCTGCCAAGAAAAATATTGCTTTAGTCGCGCATGATCATTTAAAAGACAATTTATTAAATTGGTGTAAAACCAATCGTGAAGAACTTTGCCACCACAATTTATGTGGTACCGGGACGACGGGAACATTAATTAAACAACAAATTGGACTTAATATCACCCCAATGTTAAGTGGGCCAATGGGTGGCGATCAACAGATTGGCTCTTTAATTGCCGAAGGTAAAATTGATATTTTGATCTTTTTTTGGGATCCCCTTAATGCGGTGCCACACGATCCAGATGTAAAAGCGTTGCTACGTTTGGCTACAGTCTGGAATATTCCTACTGCGACTAATCAAGCTACTGCTAATGCGTTGATTCAATCCTCAATTTTTACCAGCGAAATTGAAATTGCTATTCCCGATTATCAAGGTTATTTATCGGAAAGAACTAAATAAATGCCAATACCTTCACAGATTCGCAAAACAGGAAAACAAATCCTATTATTAGATAATTTATTTATTGTTTTAGGATTCTATGTCGTCTTCCCATTGGTTTCGACTCATTTTGTCAGCCAAGTCGGTTGGAGTGCGTTATTTGTCGGTTTTGCTTTAGGTTTCCGCCAATTTGTTCAGCAAGGTTTTGGTATTATAGGTGGTGCTATAGCTGACCGTTTTGGTGCTAAACCAATGATTGTTTGGGGCATGTTTTTGCGTTGTGTCGGTTTTGTCTCCATGGCAATTGCTAATGAGCCGTGGTTGTTACTGCTTTCGTGTCTACTTTCAGCACTAGGTGGATTATTGTTTGATCCGCCGCGAATGGGGCTGACGATTAAATTTACCCGCCCTCATGAACGCGGTAAATTTATTTCACTATTAATGATTCAAGATAACGCCGGCGCAGTTATTGGGGCGCTTATTGGTGGTATTCTGATTGATTATGATTTTCAATTAGTGTGTTGGTGTGGCGCCGTTATTTTCTTCTTATGTGGTCTATTTAATATCTTCTTTCTGCCTGCGTATCATATTGCCATTGGCAAAGCGCCTATAATTAATGGCATGAAAATGGTATTGCAAGATAAAAAATTTACGCGTTATGTGTTAACGTTAACCGGTTACTATGTGCTTTGGGTGCAAATTATGCTAATGCTGCCTTTAACTATTACTAATGTAACTGGCAGTCCAAGTTATGTGAAGTGGATGTATGCCATTCAAGCAGGTATTTCTTTGTTATTACTTTATCCGTTAGCGCGGTTAAGTGAAAAATATTTTAGACTAGATCAGCGGCTCAAATTTGGTTTATTTTTGATGTCATTGGGTTTTATCATCATTGGTTTTACCAGCGAACTAACAATTTTATTATTACTAATTGCATTGTTTTATTTAGGTGCGATTATCGCTGAACCGGCACGTGAAACACTATCTACTGTGCTGACTAATCCTAGAGCAAAAGGTAGCTATATGGGGTTTAGTCGATTAGGCCTTGCGTTAGGCGGTTTTATTGGCTATACCGGTGCAGGTTGGTTGTATGATATAGCTATGCGAATAAATTTCCCGCATCTTCCTTGGATTGTACTTACTGCAATTGGTTTACTGACACTCGGCTATTTACAATATCTATTCAAAGATGAACCGCCAATGGTAAGATCTAAAACTAGGAAGATTGGATAACTTCACCGCTTTTAAATAAAATAGCTTCACCAGTTTGCAGTTTATGCCAAACTTCGTTTGATGTTAGTGGCAACGTCGAAATAATAGTAACTACATCATTTGGAGTTGTGTGTTTTTGGAAATCAATTTCTACGTCTTCATCGATTAACTTAGCTTTACCAAAAGGCGCTCTTCTGGTGATCCAATGTAGATTCGTCGAACAATAGGCAAAAACATATTGGCCATCAGAAAGCAGCATATTAAATACACCAAGCTGACTTAATTTATTGGCACATTGCTTAATATAATTAAATAATTGTAGATCATCATCGGGTTTATGCGAATATTTTCGGTGTAATTGATTAATTAGGTAGCAAAAAGCATATTCGCTATCAGTTGAGCCAACAGGTTGAAACAATCCCATCGGTAGTTGTTCATAATCAGTTAATTGTCCATTATGGGCAAAAGTCCAGTTTTTGCCCCATAATTCGCGTGTAAATGGATGGGTGTTTTCCAGCGCCACTCCACCACGATTAGCTTGCCGAATATGTGCTATCACAGACTTAGATTTAATTGGGTATTCCTGAACCATTTTAGCTATAGGGGAATAACTACAAGGCTCAGGATCTTTAAAAGTACGGCAACCTTTACCTTCATAAAAAGTAATTCCCCAACCATCTTTGTGAGGACCTTTGTCCCCACCACGTTTAATTAGGCTAGTAAAACTAAAACAGATATCGGTTGGTACATTAGCACTCATACCCAATAATTCACACATTTACGTTTGCCATCTCTTTTTCAATTAACAATATTAAAATATGGATAACCTTGATATGGATTTCTTGCACCCGATCAGCATAGCCAAAATGAGGTACACGAATATCAATATCAGCCAGCCCATTCATTTTGCCGCCATCTTTGCCCGTAAGAGTAATTATTTTCATACCTTTTTGTTTGGCTGCATGGATTGCTTTGAGTACATTGGCTGAATTACCGGAGGTAGAAATACCTAACAACACGTCTCCCTTCTTACCTACGCCTTCCACATAACGGGAAAAAATATAATCAAAACCATAATCATTACCAACACATGAAGTATGGCTTACATCAGATATTGCAATGGCAGGGTAAGCAGGACGATCATCACGAAAACGACCGGTTAGCTCTTCCGCAAAATGCATGGCATCGCAATGAGAACCACCATTACCACAGGATAGAACTTTACCACCTTGTTTAAATGAATCGGCAATTAATATAGCAGCTTGTTGAATTTTTTCTAAATTTTCATTATTAGAAATAAAATTAGTCAACACTTCAATAGCTTGATTTAATTCCGAACGAATATTGTCTATGTACATTTGTGTTACTCCATTATATAAAATATTTCTTTCCCATTTTAAAACGATCATTATTGCTTGCAAGTAATAAAATTAAAGATTTATTGATAAGTTGAAGTTTAGCTAAAACTATAGTTAACACTTAAAAATGCAAGTTCACTTTAATAATAGTTGGGTTGTTGGTGAGATTTTAAAATCTATATAAGAGATTAAAATCTTTTCATTTTATTTTATCTTATTTAGCTGTTAAATCATTGTGGTAGCGTTATTTGCTAATAGGATAAGCCCATAAAATATGGTACAATTATGGCATAGTTTTTCACGCAAAGAGATATTTAAATTGCATTTAAAAATTAATTAATAAGGAATTAATATGCAAACAGTTACAGGTAAAGTTGCGGCACCAAAAGCCAAAGTAGCCATTATAGTGGCTCGTTTTAATCATTTTATTAATGATAACTTAGTTAATGGTGCAGTTGATGCATTGACTCGTATTGGGCAAGTAGATGAAAAAAATATTACCGTTATTTGGGTACCTGGTGCTTATGAAATTCCATTAGCAACCAAAGTTGCAGCCCAATCGAAAAAATATGACGCAGTTGTAGCATTAGGTACAGTGATCCGAGGTAGCACCGCGCATTTTGATTATGTTGCCGGTGAATCAAGTTCAGGTTTATTAAATGCTAGCTTAGAATATGCAATTCCTGTGGGATTCGGTATTTTAACCACAGAAAGTATTGAACAAGCTATTGAGCGAGCCGGAACCAAAGCTGGTAATAAAGGTGCGGAAGCAGCTTTAACGGCACTTGAAATGCTAAACATTATTAAAACAATTAAGGAGTAATTTAGTGGCATCAGTTAATCCTCGTCGTCGGGCAAGAGAATGTGCAGTCCAAGCAATCTATTCTTGGCAGATTTCAAAAAATGATCTTGTTGATGTTGAAGCCAGTTTTATAGCAGAACAAGATATGAAGGGCGTTGATGCTAAATATTTTAAAGAATTACTCAATGGAGTGGTCAAAAATACTATTGATTTAGATAATAAAATGGCACCTTACCTTACTGAACGTTCAGTTGATGAGTTGGGTCAAGTAGAGTTAGCTATCCTTAGAATTGCACTTTATGAATTAATGAAACGCCAAGATGTACCTTATAAAGTGGTAATTAATGAAGCTATTGATTTGACTAAAACCTTTGGTGCTGAAGATAGCCATAAATTTGTAAATGGTGTATTAGATAAAATAGCCCCAACAATTCGTAGCCGCTAACTGATTAATATTGAGATTGATATGAACTCTAATACTGAAAAAAATAAGCCCACCATTTTTTATGCTACAAATAGTGCATCACAAGGTGTTTCTCGCTCCCAATCAGGGAATAGCAACGCTAAAAAAGGCAAGCGTAAAAATGAACCTTTTCAATCTAAATCAAAGGTCAAACCAGATCATAATGATCGTATTGAAACATTCCAACCGCGGGCTAGTAAATCTAGTTTTGGAAAACAGCCTAGTGTTGAATCTAAGCAATCTCGACATAAGTCATCTACTGAAAATAGTTCCCCTTGGCATAAAAAAGTACGTGATAATGAACAATTACCAACATTTGGTTATGACCAATATACTCAACGTAAAGAAGAAACTATAGTTTATAGCGAAAATAGCTGTAAGGCGGTATTCAAGCATCGACGTTCGGCAATAATTAAGTTATTTATCACTCAAGAAATGACTTATCAATTCAAAGAGTTAATTACATGGTTGGTCAAACAACGTTTAGGCTATGATGTTGTTGCTAGCGAACAGATCACCAAACTTACACAAACTGCTCATCATGGGGGCATCTGTTTAATAATTAAAAAACGTATGCCTGTAATGTTACTTAATTATTTACAAACCAATAGCAAAAAAGCTGAAGATTGTGTTTTGGCAATTGATGATGTCAATAATCCTCATAATTTAGGTGGGCTAATTAGAAGTGCTGCTTTTTACAAAGTTAATGGTGTTATGTTACGTCAAACAAATCTACTAGACAGTGGTGCTGCCATGCGAGTAGCGGAAGGTGGAATTGAAGCCGTAGAATCCATCAAAAGTGATGATTTTATGGCATCGTTAGATCTGTTTAAACAACATGGCTATCAAGTGGTGGCGTTATTACCATGTCAAGTAAAATCCATTGCTTCTACTGAATTACGGCAAGTCAGGTTTGCCAAAAAAGTCGTATTAGTTGTTTTTCAACAAATAAACATGAAATTAGTTAGTTGTGCTGATGTGGTTATTCATTTACAAGGCAATGACAATATGCCCGCCCTTAATATCTCGGTGGCAACGGGTATTGCATTATATGCTCTGCAAAGTTAGTTTTATGTTATTTAATTTTTGCCATAAATGTGTTTACTGACTAAAATTGTATTGTTATTGGATAAATTAAGTTAAATAGCATGATTTGGTTAGAAAATGCATTTTTTTAATGTACATTGTTACCAAGTATTTAAATGTTACTGGTATAAGTTATGGTGTCTAAACATAAAATTGGCTTAATTTTTGGAAAGTTTTACCCATTACACTGTGGGCATATTTATTTAATTGAAAAAGCAATGAGCCAAGTTGATGAACTTCATATTATGCTTGGCTGTGAAGCAACTAGAGATAAACAGCTTTTTGAAAAGAGTCGCCTACCCAAACAACCTCAAGTTAGTGATCGCTTTTCTTGGTTACAAGAAACTTTTAAAAATCGTCATAATATTCATGTGCATGTTTTAAATGAAGCGGGAATTGATTATTACCCTAATGGCTGGAAGGATTGGAGTGATCGAGTTAAGGGTATCCTTGCTGAATATAAAATTAAACCCACCGTAGTATTTACCAGTGAATTGCAAGATGTAGCAAACCATCAACTTTATTTTGGTTGTCCGGTAGTAACCATTGATGCTGATCGTGAATTTATGCCTATTAGTGCGACGGCAATTCGTGAAAATCCTTATAAACATTGGTCTTTTATTGCTCAAGCGGCTAAACCTTTTTTTATAAAAAAAGTAGCAATTATTGGTTCACAAAAATTTAATGATTTACCAATACAACTAGCTAACATTTATAATACTCAATATGTAGCTAATGGTTATGTAAATTATATCCAGAGGGAAATCTCAGCCTGTCATAATCAACGTTATTTAAGTGAGTCTGACTATATAAAAATAGCTATGTTGCAAGTAGAACGAATCTCAAGTGCTGAAAGGATTGCTAATAAGCTATTATTTACTTCAATTGATTTTGCTGCATTAGCACAATGTTACCGGCAAATCTTTCAAAAGGAACACGAAGTATTAAAAGTGTTAACCAACAGTTATCATTTTGATCTTGTTATTAATGAAAAAGATTTAGATCCGCAACATACCCCTTTACAGCATTTTGAAACGGTAACTAAGATGGTTGAAGCATTATTGATTTAGTTCATCGCATTTATCATGGCTTATGCTAGAATAAGCTAACTGTTGATGTAAGGTGAATTTTAATGTCTCAATCTTCTGATAAACAAGATAACACTAATCAAGAAAAAATTGATTTCGGTTTTACTCAAGTTTTAAAACAAGAAAAAGTTAAACGTGTTGCCGAAGTCTTCCATTCCGTAGCAGATAAATATGATGTAATGAATGATTTAATGTCATTTGGCATTCACCGCATCTGGAAAAAAATCACTATTGAATATAGCAGTGTACGTAAAGGTCAAAAAGTCCTTGACCTTGCAGGCGGTACCGGTGATTTAACCGCCAAATTCTCCCAGCTTGTTGGCGACGATGGTTTAGTAGTACTGGCCGATATTAATGAATCCATGTTAAAGGTTGGTCGTGATAAACTTCGTGATAAGGGGCTGTTTAACAATATCGAATATGTTCAAGCCAATGCTGAAGAATTGCCTTTTGCCGATAATTATTTTGACTGCATCACTATCTCATTTGGTTTACGTAATGTGACAGATAAAGATAAAGCACTGCGCTCCATGTGGCGAGTATTAAAACCGGGAGGGCGTTTATTAATCTTGGAATTTTCCAAACCGCAATATCAAATTTTAAATAAGGCCTACGATCTGTATTCTTTTACCATGTTACCGTTAATGGGTAAAATTGTCGCCAATGATGCCGATAGTTATCGTTATTTAGCTGAATCAATCCGTATGCATCCAGATCAAAAAACATTGAAAAAAATGATGGAAGATGCAGGTTTTGTTGATGTTAAATACCACAACATGACCGGCGGTATTGTTGCATTACATACCGGTTTTAAATTTTGATGTGATAATAAATAATGACATTTTTTCGACTATATAAAATATTAACGGTAATTAGAGCCTATCGATTGCAAGAATTATTACCAACCCATCGAGCATCCAGATGGTTACGTTTTTTATTGATCTGTTTATTTTGGGTTCGACCTAAAGGCAAACAACTTGAAATTGGTGAAAGGCTACGCCAAGCATTGCAAGATCTGGGGCCTGTATGGATAAAGTTTGGGCAGATGATCTCAACTCGACGCGATGTATTACCACAGCATATTGCTAATGCTTTAGCTAAATTACAAGACCAAGTAAAACCATTTGATGGTCAAATAGCTAAACAAATTATTGAGTCAGCACTCGGTCAACCTATTGACTATTATTTTTCTAATTTTGATGAAACACCTTTAGCATCAGCATCTATCGCTCAAGTTCACACCGCTATATTAAAACGTAGTCAAGCAGAAATTGTTATTAAAGTTATACGCCCCAATATTTTACCGATTATACAATCTGACATCGATCTGATGTTTTGGGTTGCTAAACAATGCACTAAACGTATTAAATCGGGGGAAAAATTAAGAGCGGTGGAAATTGTCACTGACTATCAAACCACGCTATTAAAAGAATTAGACTTGCAACAAGAAGCTTATAATACTGCCAAATTGCGCGTCAATTTTATTAATAGTGATATTTTATATATACCTTATGTTTACCAAGATTTATGTCGCAAAAATGTGTTAGTTGAAGAACGCATTAAAGGGATACCGATTGCTGATATTGCGCAACTTAAACAACATAATGTCAATATGAAATTGCTTGCAGAACGTGGTGTTCAAGCCTTTTTTACCCAAGTTTTTCGCGACAACTTCTTCCATGCTGATATGCACCCGGGTAATATCTTTGTGGATATTAGTGAACCCCAAAATCCACGTTATATAGGCATTGATTGTGCAATTGTTGGGATTCTAAGCGATGATGATCAACGTTATTTGGCAGAAAATTTTTTGGCGTTTTTTAATCGAGATTATCGCAAAATAGCAGAGACGTATATTTTATCTGGCTGGGTGCCTGAAACCACAGATGTCACTGCGCTAGAAATGGCAATGCGCAATGTATGTGAACCAGCTTTTGCTAAACCATTAGTTGAAATTTCTTTTTCCCAGATTTTATTTGAATTATTTCAAGTGGCTCGTCAATTTGATATGGATATTCAACCACAATTGACCTTACTTGAAAAAACCCTATTTTATATTGAAGGTATAGGGCGGCAACTTTATCCTGAACTTGATTTATGGCAAACAGCTAAACCATTTTTAGAAAAATGGTATGAAGATAAATATAGCGCCAAAAAATTATTGCAACAAGTTTGGGCGGTTTTACCGCAATGGCGAACCATGTTGCCAGAATTACCTGCTAAATTAAATGATTATGAAAGAATGGCTAGGCGAATGACTAATCAAATAAAACAAATAGATGAAGAATTACAACATAGTCGTCAACGGCAACGGCATTTAATCGGTATTATTTGTATAGTTAGTTTAATTTGTATAGTCACACTGGTTACTCATTAAAGCCTATTTAGGATCGAGTAATTTGCGTGTATAATTTGATTACTTAACCCTGTTGGAGATAGTTACCATGATGCCAAGTTTACCCCAGCTGCTAATACTAATAGCCGTGGTTGTATTGTTATTTGGAACTAAAAAATTACGTTCATTGGGATCAGATCTTGGAGCCTCCATTAAAGGTTTCAAAAAAGCCATGAATGATGACGAAGATAAAAAAGAGCAGGATGCTGCTACTAATAAAGTTGAAAATCATGCGTCAGCAAGTGATAACGATAACGACAATAAAAAAGAGTAACCAATGTTCGACATTAGCTTTGGGCAATTACTCTTAGTATTAGTGATTGGACTAGTTGTATTAGGTCCGGAACGCTTACCTGTAGCCATCAAAACCGTAGCCAGTTGGATAAAAGTGTTGCGCCGTATGTCGGCAACCGTACAGTTAGAGTTGAATAAAGAGCTTAAATTACAAGAGTTACAAGAGAGTCTCAAAAAAGCTGAGCAAAGTGGTTTAAAAACTCTGACACCAGAACTCCAAGAATCTATTGATGATTTAAAACGAGTAACCGAATCATTACAAAAAGAAATTGATTCAGTAACTACAACTGATACTAATATTAATGCAAATAAAGATAAATCATGACAGAAGACGCTACTCAACCTTTAGTTGGCCATCTTGTTGAACTCCGAACGCGGCTGTTACGTTGCATTATTTGTATTTTGCTAGTACTGGCTTGTTTACTTTATTTTTCCAATGATATTTATCACATAGTTGCCAATCCTCTTATTCGCCAGCTTCCTAAAGGAAGCAGTATGATTGCTACAGATATTGCTGCGCCTTTTTTCACACCGATTAAACTGACCGCTGTTGTAGCCATTTTTATTTCGATTCCTTATGTGCTTTACCAAATATGGGGATTTATTGCACCAGCACTATATCAGCACGAAAAACGTTTAGTTATGCCACTAATTATTTCCAGTACTATCTTGTTTTATATTGGAATTGCCTTTGCTTATTTTGTGGTATTTCCTTTGGCTTTTTATTTCTTTATTCATACGGCACCAATTGATGTAGCGATCAATACCGACATCACTAAATATTTAGATTTTGTAATGACCTTATTTGTGGTGTTCGGCTTCGCTTTTGAAGTGCCGGTGGCCATTATTTTACTCTGCTGGACTGGAGTCACTACGCCTAAAAGCCTACGCAAGAAGCGCCCCTATATTATTGTTGGCGTATTTGCTGTAGCTATGTTTGTTACTCCGCCAGATGTATTTTCACAAATATTGTTAGCTGTACCTATTTGTTTATTGTTTGAAATTGGCACCTTTTTCGCAAGGTTTTATCAACCTCGTAGTCAAGATCGATCTGAAGATGAATCCGATCATGAAACCGAAGATCAGCAATAAATAGAAAAGGATAAACCTAATTATAAATAAGGATAATTATTGATAATGAAAGTTTCGTTACCAGATTTTAGTCAAGCCAATGTTTTAGTAGTTGGTGACATAATGTTAGATCGCTATTGGTATGGTGGCACTAATCGGATTTCGCCAGAAGCCCCAGTGCCAATAGTGAAAATTGATGCTTTGGAAGAACGCCCGGGTGGTGCCGCCAACGTTGCTATGAATATAACTGCACTCAGTGGTAATGTTCGTCTGATTGGCCTAACCGGTATTGATGAACCAGCTAAAATACTTAATGAACAACTAAATGCACACCATGTGCAATGTGATTTTGTTGCGGTTACCACTCATCCGACCATTACTAAATTACGGGTATTATCACGTAATCAACAATTAATCCGTATTGATTTTGAGGAAGGATTTGGCAATATTGATCCATCACCAATGTTGGAACGCATTCAAGCCGCCTTAACTAGTCATAAAGTTCTGGTTTTATCAGATTATGCCAAAGGTGCCTTATCTGCGGTTCAAGCAATAATTAAATTAGCGAATCAAGCCAATGTTCCCATTTTGATCGACCCGAAAGGCACTGATTTTGAATGTTATCGTGGTGCCACAATATTAACTCCTAATATGTCAGAATTTGAAGCTGTAGTTGGGACGTGTAGTACTGAAGATGAGATCGCCAAAAAAGGTTATGAGTTAATTAAACGTTATGATCTTAAAGCTTTATTAGTTACGCGTAGTGAAAAAGGCATGACTTTATTGCAACTAAATAAACCAATTTATCATTTACCGACTCAAGCCAAAGAAGTATTCGATGTTACCGGCGCCGGTGATACCGTTATTGCTACCTTGGCTACGGCTTTAGCTGCTGGTCAATCTTTAGAAGATAGCTGTTTTCTAGCTAATGCAGCTGCGGGTGTCGTTGTGGGTAAATTAGGTACCTCGACAGTTTCTCAAGTGGAACTTGGCAATGCCATCCGTGCTAGAACCGATGACAGTTTTGGTGTAATGACCGAAGAAGAATTAAAAGAAGAAGTACGGAAAGCCCGTGTGCGTGGTGAAAAAATTGTCATGACCAATGGTTGTTTCGATATTTTACATGCTGGTCATGTTTCTTACCTTGCTAATGCCAGAAAATTAGGTGACCGCCTTATCGTTGCCGTCAATAGTGACGCATCGGTGAAAAAACTCAAAGGTGAATCAAGGCCTATTAATCCATTAATGCAACGTATGATCGTGCTAGGGGCACTAGATTCAGTAGACTGGGTAGTGCCATTTACCGAAGAAACGCCTCAGCGCTTAATTGCGAGTATCTTACCGGATGTATTAGTCAAAGGTGGCGATTACAAAATTGAGGATATTGCTGGTGGTAAAGAAGTCATTCAAGCTGGTGGTGAAGTTAGAGTTCTTAACTTTGAAAATGGCTGTTCAACTACTAACATAATTAATACCATTAAAAACCAATAAATGAGTTGGCTATTTATATCTATTATAAATAGCCTTTAATTTCTTCAAGTATTCTTATTTATTTTTTATTGTTAATTCGATCAATCGTTAATAGCTATTATTAAATTTCTTATTTATGACTTTTTTTATTGTCTGCTTTGTGCCAAGCTAATCAGCAAAATTATGACAAAAAGAGTACTAAGGAAATTTTATGACTAAACATTATGATTATATTGCTATAGGTGGTGGTAGTGGCGGTATTGCTTCTGCTAACCGCGCAGCATCATATGGAAAAAAATGTGCCATTATTGAAGCTAACTTGCTTGGCGGCACCTGCGTTAATGTTGGCTGTGTACCTAAAAAAATTATGTGGTATGGCGCACAAATTGCTGAGGCGATAAAAAATTATGGGCCTGACTATGGTTTTGATACCACTATAAATCAGTTTAGTTGGGACAAACTGATTGCTAGCCGCACCGCTTATATTGATGATGTCCATGAATCTTATGATTGGGTTTTAAATAAAAATAAAGTAGATGTAATTCATGGTTATGCCAAATTTGTAGATCAACATACCGTGGAAGTTAATGGTGAGCAATATAGTGCCGATCATATCTTGATTGCAGTAGGTGGCAAGCCAACCATACCTAATATACCAGGCGCTGAATATGGTATTACTTCGGATGGTTTTTTTGCATTAACAGCATTACCTAAACGGGTTGCAGTAGTTGGTGCCGGTTACATTGCTTGTGAAATTGCTGGTGTCTTACATTCTTTAGGTGCACAAACCCATCAATTTGTCCGTAAACAATCACCGTTAAGATCTTTTGACCCATTAATTGTTGAAACATTAATGGAAGTTATTGCTACTGACGGTCAACAATTACATACTTTTGCTATTCCTCAATCAGTAACCAAAAATAAGGATGATTCATTAACATTAACTCTTGAAAATGGTGAAAGTTATACTGTTGATTGTGTGATTTGGGCAATAGGGCGCGAACCTGCTACTAAAACCATGAATTTAGAAGCGGCTGGCATAGCTGTTAATGACAAAGGTTTTGTGGTTGTCGATAAATATCAAAACACTAATGTTCCGGGTATTTATTCTGTAGGTGATGACACTGGAGCTATAGCATTAACCCCAGTAGCAGTTGCTGCAGGGCGCCGGTTATCGGAAAGATTATTTAATAATAAACCGGATGAACATTTAGATTACAACAATATTCCAACGGTCGTTTTTACTCATCCTGCTATAGGAACAGTTGGATTAACAGAACCGCAAGCTATCAAACAATTTGGTCAAGACAACGTTAAAATTTATACTTCCACATTCACGGCTATGTATACCGCGGTAACCCAGCATAATCAGCCGTGCCGAATGAAATTAGTATGTGTGGGTAAAGAAGAAAAAATAGTTGGTATTCATGGTATTGGTTATGGTATGGATGAGATGCTACAAGGCTTTGCAGTAGCACTCAAAATGGGCGCCACCAAAAAAGATTTTGATAATACAGTGGCTATTCATCCAACCGCAGCTGAAGAGTTTGTTACTATGCGTTAAAGTATCGTCAACTATTATGCAAAACAAAAAAGCCGGTCTTATCCGGCTTTTTATTTATTAATAGCATATTAACTATTAATTACTAGATTCATTCCGCCAACCTTGTTTCGCTAATGGATAAAAACCAACTGCTATGGCAATTAACGAAACAAAGGCAATATAAATTCCAGCACCAAGATAACTATATTCACCTAATAAATGCTGCGGACTTAACAGATAAAGAGTTAAGGTAGGAGTGATGGCACTGAATAGGGCATAAGCTAAGTTATAAGAAAACGATAATCCTGAATATCGAATTGAAGGCGGAAATGCTCGGGTACCGATTATTGGTGTAATCACAATTGCCCCAATAAATAAACCAAATAGTGCCCAAATCCAATACAATTTAGTTAACGACATATCCGCACTTAATGAACTATAAAAATAAATACTAGTGATTGCCAAGCCACCCCAAGCTATAACTACATTTATAGTAGTGCCAAGTTTATCTTCTAACCAACCAAAAATAACACACCCTAGTGTTAAGGTTAAAGCGGCAATACAACCACCGATGCGCCAATCAAGATTAGCAAAATGATACATACCACCAACAATGCGACCGGGAGTAATTAAAATCCCAACCATGATAGCTGTGGATAAAGACCAAGTTAACAAAGCGACAATCACACAGGCAGTTTTATGTTTTTTAATTACAGTCACCACCGGAATGCTTTTTTCTAAGGCTTTACGTGCAGCAAGTTCTTTGAAGATTGGGGTTTCTGATAAAAAGCGACGTAAATAAACGGAAATCACTCCAAACACCCCACCGGCAATAAATGGAATCCGCCATGCATAATCTAAGATAGTTTCAGTGGTAAAGCTCAGGTCAATAAAAATTGTCATGATGAAACCAAGTAAGATCCCACCCGTAATGCCTGATGTTAAGGTACCAACGCCTAAACCATAGCGTTGCTGAGGCACATGCTCGGCAATAAATACCCAAGCGCCCGGCATTTCACCACCGATGGCCGCACCTTGTAACATGCGCATAATCAGTAACAAAAATGGTGCAAAAATACCAATCGAACCATAAGTAGGTAAAATACCAATAATAAACGTTGGCAGGGCCATCATTGCCACACTTAAAGTGAACATTCGTTTACGCCCAACTTTATCACCAAAGTGAGCCATAATGATGCCACCAATCGGGCGCACTAAATAACCGGCAGCAAAAATACCCCAAGCAAACAGATCTAGCGTTAAAGGTGATAATGTGTGCGGTAAAAAAAGTGGTTTTACAATGGTATCAATATATAGAGCATAGATAACAAAATCATAAAATTCTAAGGTACCTCCTAAAGAGGATAAGAATAATGTTTTTAAATCTTTTCCATTTAATGGCCGAGCAACTGGCTGCCATTGTGAACAAATCTCTACTTGGTTCATGTAATCTAACCTTATTATTAATATGATAAAGAAAATTAAGAAATTAAATCTTTTTTGACTAAATCGTGATAAGTAGTCGATATTTTGCCACAAAAAATAGTCTTTTTTTTAATCATAAAAAAATTTAATGTATATGATGAAACTCACTATTTGATTTATAATTCGACAATATTTATATTTATTTTATACAATAATTATCAATATACGTCATAATAAATAATTAAATCTTAAGATATTAATACTAATGAATACCGAAAAATCAATACGTTGTAGTTGGGTTAACAATGATCCTTTATATATAGCTTACCATGACAATGAATGGGGTGTTCCTCAACATAATAGTCTAAAATTATTTGAAAAAATCTGTTTAGAAGGTCAACAAGCCGGGCTATCGTGGATCACGGTACTCAAAAAACGTGATGAATATCGCCGTTGTTTTTTTGATTTTGTACCTGAAAAAATTATGCAACTCACTGCCGCGGATATTGAGATCTTATTGCAAAATCCGGGATTGATTCGTAATCGTTTAAAGCTAAATAGTATTATAAAAAATGCTCAGGCTTATTTAACTATGCAAAGTAATGGTGAGGATTTTTCTGAATTTATTTGGGCGTTCGTTAATGGTGAACCGATCATTAATCATTATAAGGATTTAAGTGAAGTGCCGGTCAGTACCGAAATTTCCGATAAAATGTCCAAAGCGTTAAAAAAGAGGGGATTTTCTTTTGTAGGTTCGACCATTTGTTATGCCTTTATGCAATCAATGGGGCTGATTAACGATCACTTTGTAAACTGTTTTAAAAAAGGTTAGTAGTTTGATGCAATTTAAGCAATTAATTAAGTATGGATTGGTATTAGTTTTATTGTATTTTGTTATTTGTAATATTGTTATTTATTATTATGCGCAACAAAAACCAGCTGCAAATGCTGATACAGTCGTTGTTTTAGGATCATTGGTGATTGGATCTCCTGCCACGCCGCATCCAACATTAAAAGATCGCTTAGATGTGGCAGTAGCTTATTTACAAACCAATCCACAGACCAAAGTGGTTGTTTGTGGTGGTCAGGGTAAAGATGAATCCGCGACCGAAGCTAGCGTGATGGCTGATTACTTAGCCCAAAAAGGTATTGCCACTTCCAGAATTTATATTGAAGATAAATCAACGCGAACCGCGCAACAATTCGTATATGCAAATAATGTGTTACCATTAGGTAAAACGGTGGTGATAACCAGTGATTTTCACTTGTTACGTTCTATAATGTTAGCCAAACGATCTGGTATTAAAGATGTTTCCGGATTACCAGCTAGTTTGAGTTTTACTAATTTAGATAAATATTACGCTTTAATCCGTGAACCATTAGCGTTAGTAAATTCTTGGTTGTTTGATCACCCAGCAAACGCTAGTTTAGTTAATCAATCACCCGAAAATCATAACCATTGAGTTAAGTAGTTTAGATGTATCAAAAACAAGGTGATTGATTCCTCAATTACCAGTACTAGCCTAGAAGTTATAATATCTTTATCAAGCAGTTGTAAGCGGCTGTTTTTGCTTGACGTACATGATATGATAAAGCATCAAGATTAAATTTATACATAGATGAATATGAATTCAGATACTATTGTTGCCCAAGCAACACCACCCGGGCGTGGTGGTGTTGGTATTTTGCGAATTTCAGGGCCCAAAGCACAAGCCGTTGCCCATGCTGTATTAGGGAAATTACCCAAACCTCGTTATGCTGAGTATTTACCTTTTTTAGCTGTCGATGATTCGATATTGGATGAAGGTATTGCATTATTTTTCCCTAATCCCCATTCATTTACTGGTGAAGATGTCCTTGAATTACAAGGACATGGCGGGCCAGTTATATTAGATTTATTGTTAAAGCGGGTATTAGAAGTTGCTGATGTTCGCATTGCCAGACCTGGGGAATTTTCCGAACGCGCATTTTTAAATGATAAACTTGATTTAGCCCAAGCAGAAGCAATTGCAGACTTGATTGATGCCAGTTCGGAACAAGCAGCAAAATCGGCAATATCTTCATTACAAGGCGTATTTTCTAAAAAAGTTAATGCACTAGTTGAATCCTTGATACACCTACGGATTTTTACCGAGGCGGCCATTGATTTTCCGGAAGAAGAGATCGACTTTTTATCTGATGGTAAAATTGAATCCCAACTCAATGAGGTAATAGCGCGGTTGGACGAAGTCCGTCAAGAAGCTAAACAAGGTTCCTTATTGCGTGAAGGTATGAAAGTGGTAATTGCCGGGCGCCCTAATGCGGGCAAATCTAGTTTACTTAATGCCCTTGCCGGGCGCGAGGCGGCAATTGTTACAGATATAGCAGGTACTACCCGTGATGTACTACGTGAACATATTCATATCGATGGTATGCCGCTACACATTATTGATACTGCCGGATTGCGCGAAGCCAGTGATGAAGTTGAACGCATTGGTATTGAACGAGCATGGCACGAGATCGAACAAGCTGACCGAGTATTATTGATGGTGGACAGTACCACTACCGCAGAAACTAATCCGGAAAAATTATGGCCTGAATTTATTGCACGCTTACCACAGCATATGCCAGTCACAGTTATTCGCAATAAGGCCGATTTAACCGGTGAATCGCTAGGTTATAGTGAAGTAAATGGTTACTCGCTGATTCAGCTATCGGCTAGAACCGGGGACGGCGTAGAATTATTGCGCGAACACCTAAAACAAGCAATGGGTTTTACCAGTAGTACTGAAGGTGGATTTTTAGCACGGCGACGGCATTTACAGGCACTAGCAAAAGCAGCTGAGCACTTAAACAATGGTAAATACCAACTAACCACATTTCATGCCGGTGAATTACTGGCTGAAGAGTTAAGACTAGCTCAAGAAGCATTAAGTGAAATCACTGGGGCTTTTACCTCGGATGATTTATTAGGCCGAATTTTCAGTTCATTTTGTATTGGTAAGTAAAGAAGCATATACTGGTATTGCAATGTTAGAATTTAACAATAAATAGAGAGGTTAGTATGAAATTAATAGTCGATAATATGAGTTGTCAACATTGTGTTAAGGCCATTACTAAAGCGATTAATGATATAGATCCTAAAGCTAAAGTAACGGTTGATTTAGCTAAACGTGAAGTTAATATTGAAAATGGGACTATCTCGCAAGAAGCAGCCATCGCGGCAGTTAATGAAGCCGGTTATCAATTTGTTGGCGTATCTTACGCTTAATGCGGAAGATTGCTGAGTAATGGTAAGGTGCTAACCCATTAATCATCTTACCATTGACTAGGATTAGCAAAAATACCTCAATTTTGCTAATCCTCATTGCTAGCTAATTTAATGCTACTATTAATAGCAAATTTTTATACTGAAACGTATACCTCTCAGGAAACATCTTTACAAAATTAACATAATTTCATTTATTACTTAACTACTACTATTACATAACTACCACCAGCGATAAAAATGATGGGTGGGTCCAATCCCTTTACCGATAGCTAAATTATCGGCATGGCTAATGGCTCCGTGTAAATAATCTTTGGCATGGCGAACGGCTAATTCTAAGTTGTTTTTAGGTAATAAGGCGGTGATGGCTGCGGATAGTGTGCAACCTGTTCCATGAGTATTTTGGGTTTGTACTCTGGTAGAGGTCATTCTTATAATTTTATCTTGAGTAATTAAATAATCAGGACTTTCTTGACTAACTAAGTGCCCACCTTTCATTAACACCGCTTTACAGCCCAGCTTAAGTAACTCATATCCTTGCTGTTGCATTTCATCTTCGGTTTGTGCTTCAGCACAATCTAACAAGGCGGCCGCTTCCGGTAAATTAGGGGTAATCACGGTAGCTAATGGTAATAACAGATCGCGAATGGCGCTAACGGCATCTGATTTCAATAATGGGTGCCCACCTTTAGCGATCATTACAGTATCAAGTACTATTATCGGAATGGGGTTATTTGTTAGCAGATGATAGACTGTGGTGACGATTTCTTTATCCATCAACATTCCCATTTTGACGCTATCAATTTTAATATCTTGATACAAGGTATTAAATTGCGCCACCACAAATTCAGGGGCAATAGCTTGCACTGCAGCCACACCTTGAGTGCTTTGAGCCGTTAATGCGGTAATTACTGACATTCCATAAGCCCCTAATGCTGAAAAGGTTTTTAAATCAGCTTGAATACCCGCACCACCACTGGGATCGGAACCAGCAATAGTTAATGCAATTGTCGTCATAATATTATTTCCTTTTAGCTGATTGAATTTTTTTAATAAGTGATAAGGTGGCTTGTTGGATATCCTCTTGACCACAAATTGCTGAAACCACAGCAATGCCTTCGATACCCGTTTGTAAAACCGCGGTAGCGTTATTGGTGTTAATTCCGCCAATCGCAACGGCAGGGCATTGCTTTAGGCGCACTAATTCCGCTAATTGTGGCATTCCCATAGCTGGTGCCGCATCTTTTTTGGTCGAAGTAGGATAGATTGGCCCAATACCAATATAATCTACTAGTTGCCAAGCAACGGCATCAAGTTGTTGCCGATTAGCTACCGAAAATCCCAACCACTTGTTATTGCCGATTAGTTTACGGGTGACAGCGACCGGCAAATCACTTTGGCCAATATGCACCCCATCAGCATCCACAGCTAAGGCAACATCAACATGATCATCAATAAATAGTGGCACCGGGGTGTCACTGAGAACCTGTTTTAAGGCTAAAGCTGCTTGATACCAATCCTTACCGGCAAATTGATATTCTGATCTCAATTGCACCGCGGTTACACCGTTGGCTACCGCAATTGCGGTAGTAGTTACCATGCCGCTAATACCACCACATAATAATGGATCGAGGACTAAATACAGGCTTAGATCTAAGTGCTTATTCATCTCATTGCCTCATTGGTGAGTAGTAGTGAAAACAGAAAGCTGATCTATAAGTGCCACCGCATAACTGCCTAAGCCATATTGTTTAGTGGCGCGTTCTCCGGCAGTTTTCATCATATAGCAAGCGGCTGCGGTGGCTAATAAACTATCAGTAGTATTAGCAACAAAGGCGGCAACCATGGCAGACAATGAACAGCCGGTGCCGGTAACTTTAGTCAAAGCAATATCACCACCGGTTACACCATAAATGTTATTGCCATCAGTGACATAATCAATATCACCGGTGATGGCAACAATAGTGTTATGTTTTAGAGCCAATTGGTTAGCGGCATTTAACGCTGATTTGGTTGAGTCTTGGCTATCCGGCCCTTTTGCTGAACAATTGTCACCATTTAACGCTAATATTTCCGAAGCATTACCGCGAATAACCGTGGGTTTATAGGTTAATAATTGGGCGGCAATGTCACTGCGAAAACTGAGCACGCTACTTACAGCAACGGGATCTAATACCCACGGAGTTTGTGTTTTTTGAGCTTGGGCTGCGGCCAATAACATACTTTTGGCTGAGTCGCGAGTGATCGTACCAAGATTAATTAATAAACTATTGGCAATGCTAACAAATGCGCTAACTTCCTCCTCGGCAATAACCATGGCCGGTGTGGCACCAATAGCCAATAAAATGTTAGCGGTAAAATTTTGTACTACATCATTGGTAATACAATGCACTAATGGTTGTTGCTGCTGGATCTGTTGGATAAAAGGAAGTGCTTGAGCGGCGAGTAATGTGTTAATGGTTGGCATAATTTTCCCTTATTGATTAATTGCTTTATAAGGAAGAATGCCAATCTATGGACTATCTGACTTAGACTTCCCTACGCTGGTATAACCCAGATCAGGTTCAACGGGTAAAATCTCAGTTTTTTGTGTAAACAAAAAACACCCCGAGTCAAACTGTAAAATTATTATGAACTGAATATCAACATTAAACAAGTTATTGTAATAATCTTTCAATCTCAGTAATTGCTTTTCTATCCGGTAGGAAGATTATCAAATGATCGTTATCTTCAATAGTAAGATCGGTATTGACAATAATCACATCCTCGCCACGCACTACGGCACCAATGGTGGCACCCGATGGTAGTTTTAAGCTATTGATATTTTTGCCCACTAATTTGGAATTTTCATTGTCGCTATGAGCCACCACTTCGATAATTTCAGATTCACCTTGTCTAAGTGAGACTACTTTGACCACGCCAGTTTGCCTTACATGGCTAAGTAATTCTGATATGGTTGCGTGTTGTGGTGAAATGGCTATATCAATCACACTATCATTAATGAGTTCTAGGTAAGCTTGGCGTTGAATTAATACAATGACTTTTTTGGCGCCCATACGTTTGGCAAGCATAGAAGACATTATGTTAGACTCATCATCACTGGTGACGGCAATAAACAAATCCGTTAATTCCACTTGCTCTTGCGATAATAATTCTTGGTCGGATGATTCACCATGCAACACCGTAGTATTCACTAATTGCTCGGCAATTAACTCGGCACGTTCAGCATTGCGTTCAATGAGTTTGACTTGATAATCATTTTCTAAACGTTTGGCTAAGGCCAAAGCAACACCACCACCACCACTGATGATAATGCGTTTATAGGGTTTTTCTAACCGTTGTAGTTCGCTGGTTACCGCTTTAATATTAAGTGGTGGCGTAATGAAGTAAACCATATCACCAGCTTCAATAAGCGTTGAACCAATAGGGCGAATAAAACGATTTTTACGATAAATTGCTACCACGCGCGCTTCCACATGTGGCAAATGTTCTTTAAGCTCGGACAATTCACTACCTACTAATGCACCACCATAATAGGCGGTTACCGCTACCAGGCAAACGCGATTATCATAAAAAGAGGCAAATTGCAGTGCTCCTGGGTATTGAATTAATTGGCTAATATGCTTAGTGATAAGATTTTCCGGAGCGATAATATGATCTATTGGTATGCAATTCTTATTGAAAAAAGGATAATTCTCGTCGTTATATTCAGGCGCACGAATACGGGCAACTTTTTGCGGCACGTTAAATAAAACATGGGCAATTTGACAAGCCATCATATTAATTTCATCTGAATTAGTGACGGCAATTAGCATATCGGCCGATTCGGCACCGGCACTTTCTAGCACCTGTGGGTAAGATGATTTACCCATAATCACTTGTAAATCGAAACGTTCTTGCAAAGATTGTAACTTATCAGGATCTTCATCAACCACAGTGACATCGTTCTGTTTTTCGGTAACCAGATATTCAGCCAGCGCACTGCCTGTTTGCCCAGCACCAAGAATAATAATCTTCATAACCGATCCCGCATACCTTTAAATGACTATAATACCTGACATATAAACTCAATAGCCGCCACTATTAATTAGTTCAATTATACAAAACCAATGGCATCATATACCTTTTTCAAGGTTGGTGCGGCCTTAGCGCGGGCTTTTTCAGCACCTTCTTTCATAATTGCCAATAGATAACTTTCGTCATTACGATATTCATGATACTCGGTCTGCAAATCTGTCATCATACTAATAACTTGCTCAGCAACTTCAGCCTTAAGGTGACCATACATTTTGCCAGCAAACTGTTGTTCAAGTTCGGCAATTGGTTTACCGGTGACTCCGGTTAAAATATCTAACAGATTGGAAACGCCAACTTTGTTTTTAAGATCATAACGCACTACTGGTGGATCATCAGAATCGGTTACCGCACGTTTGATTTTCTTTTCTACATCTTTAGGGTTTTCAAGTAAACCAATCACATTATTGCGGTTAGTATCTGATTTAGACATTTTTTTAGTCGGCTCTTGTAACGACATTACTCGCGCACCAACTTTAGGAATAAATGGTTCTGGTACCGTAAAAATATCACCATAAAGCGCATTAAAACGCATAGCAATATCACGTGATAATTCTAAATGTTGTTTTTGATCGTCACCAACCGGAACTAAATTGGCCTGATATAAAAGAATATCCGCGGCCATAAGTACCGGGTAATCAAATAAACCGGCATTAATATTTTCTGCATAACGTGATGATTTGTCTTTAAACTGGGTCATGCGGCTAAGTTCACCAAAATAGGTGTAACAATTTAATGCCCAGCCTAATTCAGCATGTGCCGAAACCTGTGATTGCACAAAAATAGTGCTTTTATTAGGATCAATACCACAAGCTAAGTAAAGTGCCATTGTATCGAGTGTCGCTTTGCGTAATTTAATGGGATCTTGCCGCACGGTAATTGCATGTTGATTAACAATGCAATAAATGCAGTCATATTCATCTTGCAAGGCGACCCAATTTTTTAACGCACCTAAATAGTTGCCAAGTGTAAGTTCTCCTGATGGCTGGGCACCACTAAAGACAATCGGTTTACTCATAATTTATTCCTAATTTATGCTAATTATTTTTTCGCATCAGCTCTCGGCTGAGGTAATATAGTTAAAATATCTTTAAAATCATCAAATAAAAAATCTGGTTCGCTAGTAGCAATGGAGATTCCATAGTTATAACCATAACTTAAAGCGACAGTCGGGCAGTTAGCATTTTTAGCTGCATCAATATCATTTTTAGAATCGCCCACAAACAGCAGTTGATCATTAAACAAACCAAAAGTAGCCAACACCTGATAAAGCGGCGCCGGGTGCGGTTTTAATTTAATCACATCCCCTCCACCAAGCACTAATGCAAAATAATCCTTAATACCTAATGAAGTTAATAAAGCCGGTAAAAATTGGGCCGGTTTATTGGTAACCAAGGCTAATGGATAATTGTTTGCATACAGTGTTTTGAGCGTTTCTTTAACATGGGGAAACAATTTAGTTTCGGCATCAATGACTTTATCATAATGATTATTAAATAGACTTTTAGCATCAGTAAATAGTTGTGGTGACAGTTCAACTTTAATGGCTGTAAATGCCCGCTCTAACATCACATCAACGCCATTACCTACCCAGTTTTTAACTTGGTCATTGGTTACAGTAGGTAATTTTAAGTCTGCTAGCATAAGTTGTGTCGCTAAAGCTAACCCGGGCACGCTATCCACCAATGTTCCATCTAAATCAAATGCGAGGGCTTGTATATCATCTAATTTACGCATGTTTAACTCCTGCTAACTGTTTACGCATAGCATCTATCACCGCTTTGTAATCAGGGTGTCCAAAAATGGCTGAACCGGCAACAAACATATCGGCGCCAGCTTTGGCAATCTCAGCAATATTTTCGACTTTGACGCCGCCATCAATTTCCAAGCGAATATCACGGCCTGAATGTAAAATGCGTTGTTTAACTTGTTGTAGTTTTTTTAGGGTAGTGGGGATAAATGATTGACCACCAAAACCAGGATTAACACCCATTAATAAAATAAGATCAACTTTATCAATGACGTAATCTAAATAATCGAGTGGAGTGGCAGGATTAAGCACAATACCGGCGGTACAGCCATGATCTTTAATTAACTGTAATGAGCGATCTAGGTGAATGGTAGCTTCCGGGTGAATCGAAATATTACTCGCTCCAGCCTTAGCAAAAGATAAAATTAAGTCTTCAACTGGTGACACCATTAAATGCACATCAATAGGAGCCGTAATGCCATAATCGCGCAGCGCTTGGCAGAACATCGAACCCATGGTTAAATTAGGTACAAAGTGATTATCCATCACATCAAAATGAACCACATCGGCACCGGCCGCTAACACATTTTGAGTTTCTTCACCAAGACGAGCAAAATCAGCTGATAATATTGATGGCGCAATAATAAATTCTTTCATAGTGTCCCTCTAATAATTAAGCATATACACAAACTAGTTTATGATTTTTTGTATAATGCTAAAATTTCATCAATTTTTTTGCGGCCTTCACCGGCACAACTAATCGATCGCCGTATTTCGGTGCGGTGAAGATAGTATGCTTTATTATAAAGTGTTTTAGTATAATCTGTATAATGATTAGACACTAATACCGGAATATTCTTTTTATAAGCTATTTTTTCCGCTAATTGTGACAATCTTTTATGCTCTTCAAAACCAAAATTATTTGAATAATAAGCGGTAAATCCAGCTGAATCATTAGGTGACAAGTAAGGAGGATCACAATAGATAACCGAATTAGGTTTGGCTTTTTTCATTACTTCTTGATAAGGCGCACAAATAAATTTGGCAGTTTGCGCCTTGTTAGCAAAAAAATACAACTCTTTTTCTGGAAAATAAATAGTATTATAACGGCCAAAAGGCACGTTAAATAAACCACTATTGTTATAGCGGCACAAACCGTTATAACAATGCCGATTTAAATACACAAATAATAGCGATCTTAAGTATTGATCTTTACTAGCATTAAATACGTCGCGCAATTGATAGTATGCGTCAGAACTATTATTTTGTGGGTTAAAGAGTAATTTGAGATCATTAATAAATTTATCTGGATTGGTTTTCAATAAATTAAATAATTCAATTAAATCATTATTGATATCAGCCAGAATATAACTTTTATAATTAGTATTTAAAAATACCGAACCAGCACCTACAAAGGGTTCTATTAATTGATCCCCTTCCGGTAGATACTGCTTAATTGTATCCACAAGCTCATATTTTCCCCCAGCCCATTTTAAAAAGGCTCGTTGTTTTTTCAACGGATGCTCCTGTTTTACTCTTGGTAGTAGGATATATGAACCATATCCACTATTTTATTACTTTCTCTTTATTAAGACTGGCACCAGATTTAACCCAAGGCTTATCTTTTTGTAGTGCACTAGGTAACGCTTTGATGGCTTTTTTGGCTTCATCCATTGAGGCATAACTACCTTTAGTTAACACAAACCACGTAGTATTATTGCGTTTAGTTTCGTGAATTTGATAATTAGTAATATTATGCTGTTTAACATATTGTTTTAGCTTATCAGCTGATGTAGACGCAGTAATTTGAATAGTATATTGGTCATTCTTTATTTTAGCGTTTTTACCAGAACTGTTTTTTTCTTCTTTAGGATTAACATCTTTCTTGGTAGAAGTATTTTTAATCACCGGCGGATTAAGTTTGGTGCTCTTAGTATTATTTGCGTGCGTGGAGGTATTACTAACAATTTCATTGGTTGGTGTTCTGGTAACTGAATTTTGAGTTACCGGCGAAGATACATTAGGGGTATTTGCCGGTGTATTACTATTCGAAATTTCAGGATTTTCCGGAATATTAAGTTGATTAGTGTTGGTTTCCGGCGCATTAGTGGGCACCGGATTAGCATTGCCAGGTTGAGCATTATTAACAGTACTGTTTTGCCCATTAGAACCATCAACCGGAGAATTATTAGTTGTTTCGGTAGTATCGACACTATTAATTTGCGCCGGAGTTAATAATGTAGGCGTCGGTTCTTTTTTATTAGAAGAACGAAACACCAGTAAACTAAGCAATAACAGAATAATAACAATTGCTAAACCAGCAATTACTAATTTTTTCTTGGACAAATCTTTTAGAAAACTTGGCAATTGTAATGAGGGCGTAGAGACCTTATTAGATTGTTCGGTTACATAACGGTCATCTTTATCTACACGCATATTTACTCCTTAACCTGTCCCCAGGATTATTGCTTATCATTATTAACTATTTAATTAAAATAAACAGTTTAAATCTGCTCTATTTTTTCAATAATGTAACCCGCTACACCTTTGGCACTTTGTTCATCTGTTTTGATGGTAATATCAGCAATTTCTTCATATAGTGGTTCGCGTTCATCAGCTAACTCTTCATATAGCTCACGCGGAGTATTACCACCTTGCAGTAATGGGCGGCGTTTATCTTTTTGGGTACGAGCCATTTGCTTTTCAATTGTGGTCTCAAGATAGACGACAATGCCACGTGCTGATAACCGATTGCGGGTTTCCTTAGATAATACTGAACCCCCACCCGTTGCCAGTACTACACCTTGTTTTTCAGTCAATTCATTAATGACTTTTTCTTCTCTGGCACGGAACCCATCCTCACCTTCTAAGTCAAAAATCCATGCAATATCAGCGCCAGTACGTTTTTCAATTTCCTGATCAGAATCAAAAAATTCCATGCCTAACTGTTGTGCAATTTGTCGGCCTATTGTGCTTTTTCCTGCCCCCATTGGGCCAATTAGGAAGATATTTCGCTTTTCTGCCATTGTAGTTTCATCATCTATTAAATTTGGTTAAAATATACAACACAATATCAATACGTTACGATTATATGTAATCAATTCTAGTATTAATTGTGTAACTTGTTCTTGGATCTCCGTCTAACGACAAAAATTTAGGTCGGTAATTATCTCAATAGATAGCCCCTTTTTGCAATAGGTATTTATCAATAGTTTTAGCTAATTCCGGCTTGGTGCAAATCATGGATATTTAATGCACCCACTAATTCCCCTTCAGAATTAACTACCGGGGCAGCAGTAATATTGTGGTCATTGAATAATTTTAAAGCCTCAACCGCTTTCCAATTTTCCGGTACTCGGTAGCCAGGGCTGGTCATCACATCCATAATACAATCTTGTAAGGTACCATTTTTTAATAATAAACGGCGTAAATCCCCATCGGTGAAAACCCCAATAATTTTATTATTATCATTACAGACTGCCACTAAACCTACCCCAGTGCGGCTAAGTTCTAACATCGCTTCAAGCACTGTCGCGGTTTGCGGAACTTTAGGAATTAAGTCACCAGTACGCATCACATCTTTAACGTGATTAAGTAATTTAGCACCTAAACTACCCGCCGGATGTGAACGGGCAAAATCTTCCTCTTTAAAACCTCGAGCGCGCATTACTGCGATGGCAAGTGCATCTCCCATCAGTAGAGTATTGGTAGAACTGGAAGTCGGTGCCAGTCCCATTGGACAAGCTTCTTTTTCAATGGAAATGTCCAAAACTGCCTGCGCTGATTTGGCAAGGGGGGAATCTAAGCCACCAGTAATGGCAATAACTGGAATATTCATGGCTGCCAGTATCGGCAAAATAAAACTAAATTCTTTAGCGCGTCCGGAATAAGAAATTAAAATAGCCACATCATTTGCGGTTACCATGCCTAAATCGCCATGTAATGCTTCAGACGGGTGCATAAAAAAAGCTGGACTACCTGTGCTAGCTAACGATGCCGCGATTTTTTTGCCGATGTGCCCGGACTTGCCAATACCGGAAACTACCACTTTACCTTTAGTGGCTAAAATCAGCTGACAAGCTTTAATAAAATCTTTGCCTAAACGCTGAGGTAGTTTATGGGCTTCATAAAGTTCTAATTCAAGTAACTCTCGACCATATTGTAATAATTTATCCATTTTAATTAGCCTATGGTGTTTGGTGTAACATAATTAATTTTTATTAGCGCTTGTAAAGCAAATTGTTAGTTATTATATACTTTTATACGGCGAACAGTTTAACAATTAACAGTTAAATATTCAAAAAAGAAAGTAGTCGTATTTTAATCTGTCAAGATGTTTCCTGAGAACTATACGTTTCAGTATAAAATATCGGTAATAAATTGGTTTAGGTGATTAAATACCGAAAGCCACTTTGACCCCAAGCGTAATTAAAATTACTCCTAATAATTTATCAATAATAAATTGAATTTTAAAATAACGGCGTTGTATTGCTTGGGTTTGAAAAATAAACACTACCAACGGCCACCACAGTATAGCTTCAAACCAGATGATTAAAGCCACTAATAGTTTATCGGTTAACGATGAACTGGCATCTAACACTTGGGTAAAAATAGCCAAAAAATATAAGGTAGCCTTAGGATTAAGTAAATTACACAAAAAACCTTGCATAAATGCCGTCTTAGTCGAAATTAACTGTTGGGGCATCGATTTACAGACATAAGTAGTTGCCGATTCTTTAGCTAACAGCGCTTTAATCCCCAACCAGATCAAATAAGCTGCACCCGCGTAACGCAGGGCATTATATAACCAAGGTGTAGTGGTAATCAGTACCGCTATTCCGGCAACACAATAGCTCATGTGTACGCAGATTGCCATAATTACCCCCAAACAAGTCATTAATGCTAGTTTACGAGGGTAACTTAAACTATTTTTGAGTATCAGAAAAAAATCCGGACCAGGGGATATCATCCCGAAGCAACTTATAGTGGTGACTAAAATCAAAGTATCAACTGTCATATTTAATTTTATTTAAATTCCTCTGCTGAATGATTCAAAGTCGCGATATTGGTTTTATTTTGTTCAATAAACTGTTTTTTATCGAAATTTTCTGTATTTAGATAATCGGTTAAAAATTTGGCATTAGTTTCGATTTGGGCGCCATTAAGGATCAACCTAGGTAGATCTATTTGATAGATGGTTTGATCCGGAGTTTTTTGTAAATCCTGAGCAGCGGCATTTGTGAGTAAGTACAGTTTACGTTCTTTCGTAGACAGTTGCTTAATTGTTGCAGTACCCGACCCCATCATTAAGTGATCAGGGAAAATATAAAACACCGTGTTAGCTAATAATCCTTGCAGTTTCAGGTTTTGCATGAACTGCCCTAAATTATAATCGAGCGACGCTGCCACAAATGACATATTATCTTGTTTGGGGCTAATGATGGCCCGCATACGTTCATCATCAAAGCCATTAGGTGCATGGGTAGATACTGTGGAGATAAAGAGCGCAAAAGGTTTATCACTCTGGCTCATGGTAGCGATCTGTTTTTGGGCAATATCAAAAATATCTTTGTCATATAGGCCAAAAGGGGCTTTAGGGTATTGACCTATATAGTTCTTCTCCGAAATAACTTGCATCCCCAACAGCTCAGCTGTATGCCCGATCCCGGCAAAGTCAGGACCAGCCATTACATAGCGAGTTTGGTATCCCGCTTGGGTTAGTACATCACCTAAACTCACTAATTTAGTGGCATTAGCTTGCATTAATGGTGTGGTTGCATAACCACCTATTAAAAAAGGCACACCAGTCATGTAGGTATACATTGAGGCCGTGGTCCAACTACTACCGGCACTCATTGGCATGTTAGCAAAGAAGGTATAATCGTCACGTAATTGTTTTAGATTCGGGGTTAGATCGTTAAAATCGAAAAAGCCTTGTTCAAAAGACTCTAACGATAGCACCACGATATTTTTGCCTTTATGGCTAATTAGCTGATTTTTATTGGTATAATCCTGCATGTTAAGCGCTTGTAACGCATGATCGAATGGTTCACGTGGGGCACTGGTTACCTGATAAATCTCATATAAGCGGCTAAATGGACCATTATGATAACTAAGCGAAACCACCGCTAAAATTGCTAATGACAACCGCAATAGTAAGTGGCATTTACGTTTTAATAGATTGGCTAATTTGGATAATAGCCAGATTAAAACAAAAAATACCCCTATAACTAATACTGCTTGCAGCTTAAAAATAAATAAACCTTCGATAATATCGTTAACATTTAAATTAACGTAAAACTGATAATCAATAAAGCCACCACTAAAATAAATAGAAGTAAGCTCCATAGTTATCAGTACGGTCATTAAGATTATGGTCAATAATTGCCATTTTTTCTGTTTTAACAATGAAGCAATAACAATGGTTAATATAAAAAACGGTATAACAGTAAGTGTCGATAAAGGCATATAAACTAAAAACTCAATTATAAACTTAGCGTCAGTATATACTTAATGTTAGTAAAATTGAAAATTTCCCTGAGTAAAAACTGAGTTTATTAAGTTCAGTTTATGGTAACAATAGCTAGTAAGATTGTTAATAATTTATGACGATCACTGACTAGCTGATCTCATAATAAATAAAACCAATGATCGCTAATTGCCTTGTTAATATAAAATTTTTTTATAATTAGTAAAAAAGATTGCAATAAAATGCTGATTGAGTGAGGATAAATGCTTGGTTTTTATACTAACAAGTACTGCAATAAGCTTACAAGCTGATCTAATTTATAATAAGGAGTCAACATGTTTAGTAAAGCAATGACCATTGCCGATTATGATAAGGATTTATGGGATGCCATTAAAGGTGAAGAGCAACGTCAAGAAGATCATCTGGAGCTAATAGCCTCCGAAAACTATACCAGCCCGCGGGTAATGCAAGCGCAAGGATCGCAACTCACCAATAAATATGCGGAAGGTTATCCGGGTAAACGTTATTATGGTGGTTGTGAATATGTTGATATTGTTGAACAATTAGCTATTGATCGGGCTAAAACCTTATTTGGTGCGGATTATGCTAATGTACAACCACATTCTGGTTCGCAAGCCAATTTTGCGGTTTATAGCGCTTTATTGCAACCGGGTGACACCATTTTGGGTATGAACTTATCCGAAGGTGGGCATTTAACCCATGGTTCGCCAGTGAGTTTTTCCGGTAAGCTATATAAAGTTGTGGCTTATGGGGTTGATGCTACCGGGCATATTGATTATGCCGAACTAGCAACCATTGCCAAACAGTCCCAGCCGAAAATGATTATCGGTGGTTTTTCTGCTTATTCTGGCATCGTTGACTGGCAAAAAATGCGTGAAATTGCTGATAGTGTAGGCGCATATTTATTTGTGGACATGGCACATGTTGCCGGTTTAGTTGCTGCTGGAGTTTACCCTAATCCGGTGCCGTTTGCGCATGTAGTCACTACCACTACCCATAAAACGTTAGGTGGGCCACGTGGGGGGCTAATTTTAGCCAAAGGTGGCAGTGAGGAACTGTATAAAAAACTAAATTCAGCGGTATTCCCCGGGGCACAAGGTGGCCCGTTAATGCATGTGATTGCCGCTAAAGCCGTAGCGTTAAAAGAGGCAATGGAACCTGCTTATAAACAATACCAACAGCAAGTAATTAAAAATGCCCAAGCTATGGTTGATGTTATTTTAAAACGTGGTTATAAGGTAGTTGCTGGTGAAACGCAAAATCATCTATTTTTAATTGATTTAGTGGCTAAAGGCATCACCGGTAAAGAGGCCGATGCCGCTTTAGGTAGTGCCAATATCACCGTAAATAAAAATAGTGTGCCCAAAGATCCTAAAAGCCCATTTGTTACTTCGGGAATTCGGCTAGGTACGCCGGCGATCACACGTCGTGGTTTTAAAGAAGCGGAATGCCGTGATTTAGCCCATTGGATTTGCGATGTGTTAGATAATATTAATGACGAACAAGCGATTCAAGCTGTTAAAGCAAAAGTCCTAGCTATTTGCCATCGCTTGCCAGTGTATGAGCATTAATGGTGCTAATGGTTCGCCGAGGTTATCAGCGAACCAAAGCTAGTAATAGCGATACTTATTGCGATCGCTATTACTAGGTTTATTTTTGCGTATTGGTGTTATTGCTAATTTGTTGTTGCTTTTGTGGTTCAAGGTATTGATTAAAATAACCTTTATGCCATAGCCAACCACCAGCAATGCCAATACCAATTAAGATGGCCAGTATAAATGCTATTAATGGTTTTCGGCTGCGTTTCCTCATTGGGTCACGTAAATTACGCTTAGCATTTGGTGGCAATTCAGCTTTGCTAGTAAGTAGCCCGCCAAGTAATAAATTAATCTTAACTTGTCCATTAATTGCCCAACCGGAAGCTTCAAGCAACGGTCCTAGGGTTCGGCGCCGTAATTTTAGCCATGCCAAAATTACCGAAGGACCAGAAATGATTAAAAATAACCCAATAATAACTAATGGGAACTGCCACCAAGTTAATGAGAAAATTGCTTGGAAAATAGTTGCCAAGGCAGTGCCAATGGCGCCAATAGCCAAACCAATAGCGGCAAAAACGCCGACACTTTTACCAATATCAAATTTATTTTCCGGATTTTGAATTACTTGAGCGCTAGATTTTTCTATGTTGGCGTCTTTGCTACTAGCCCATTTATTGATTTGTTCGGTAATTAAGCGACCAATACGTTGATAAGGCGCCCACACCGCTTGTTGAATACTAATTGGTTTGCTAATTATTTTGACTACATTGGCATCCCAATCGTTACCTTCGGTGTCAATAAACACACCATTACGCCCCTCAATTAACAGATCGCCTTGCCCGGCAGTAATAGCCGCGGCAATAAGTTGTTTTTGCCCGTGGCGCGTACATTCACAATAAAGTAGACATAATTCAGAATAATTGGCTAGGGTAGAGTGCTTGGCAATGTTATCAACGGCAACACATAAAGTGGCGCAGCGGCCATCAATATAAAGCTTGCCAAGTTGAAACGCCGCGGTATTTTCGAGTGAGAAAAAATCAGCAAACGAAGTAAAGTTAACCAATAACCGATAAAGGTGTTTATGGAACAGCACTAATTTTTCTAAAACTAGCACATCAGCCGCCGAAATAGGGGTTTGATTGTCTTGTTCAACCATGTGTTGAAATTCGTTAAGCAGTTGCTTGTCAGTCAAACTGGCAATCAATGGTGCCGGTAGATCTGCAATACTGGCAGTTGGCGCAATGGTTACCTTAATTTTTGCCATTTCTGGTTTGGAATTAATCAATTTAGTATAAGCTTGCAAACTAGTTTGAATATGTTGCCATTCTGCTTGGCTCAGTTGATCTGGATTGGCTAATGACGACGCCACTAAGGATTTAAATTGGCTGACTTTGTCCTTCCAAAGTGGATTAAGTCCATTCACTAAATCCAAAGTACTGTTAGTGTCAATTTTCGATAATGGTAGTTCTGCCAGCGCGTCGTCGGATAATAAGCCATTTTCCGTTGGCACTATATATTTTTCATCTACATTCAGTGCGGTTTGCGCTTGGGGCGCATATTGAGCCAGTTCTATCCGCAAAAAATAATCATCAATTTTAGGTTTAAGTATTTGTACCAGTTTCCAAATTTCGGCACGATTGTCACCAAAAGGGGTTTCGGTCTTACTAATATCAGTTTGCCATTGCTGCCAAGTTTGCAGATTGTTAACAAAAGTAGTGGCAATATCTAAATTAATACCGGCTTGGCCACTCATGTCTTTTTCGGCACCAATAACCTTAATTGCTGATTGAATAAAGGTTTGCATAGTCGCGGATAATTCAGGCGCCGGAGGGAAGATTAAATCGCCATTATAAAGTTTGCCGGCATTGATTTTAATTGCTTGTTGCACATCATCTTGAGTTAAAAAATCTTGTTGGTTTTTATTTAAATTAGCTAAGATACTATGCGCAGTTACTAATAATTTTTGCCCTGATTTAGTGGCGGTATCAATCTGCGTCAGTGGCAGAATATCGGATGATTGTAAGATTTTATCAAAAGATAAGACCTTGTCTTTAGTCCAACTAATGGCATCTAAAATATCGGGAATACGGATGCGGCCATCTTGGTCAACATCCAAAAGCGCCAGGGTTCTTTCGTCAAAATTGAGGCCTGTGGTGGGGCAACTCAGTGCCACCCATAATTTGGGGTCTAAGTCAGCTAAATTAATAATGTCATCACTACTGTTAAATACAACTTGATCTAATCCACCTACTCGTTGGAACGTCCACATATGACTCATAATAACCTCCACACCGAGATTTATTAATATTTTCAGTTAATTAATAAATACTACAGCATTAGTTTTATACAGGAAGAGAACCGAGATCTCACATTAGTGAGGATTTTTATTATATCTTTGGTAATTGATTTTAGTTGCCAACAACAACTTATGATAGAATACCCGCTTATTATTCAATATCCAAACAAAAACCACAAGTATGTCATTAATTAATCTTACAAATGCTTACCTTTCATTTAGTGATGCGCCCTTACTGGATCACATTGATCTGGCGATTGAAGAAAACGAGCGCGTTTGTCTGGTGGGGCGCAATGGTGCCGGAAAATCTACCTTACTTAAAGTACTAAATAAAGAAATCCCTTTAGATGAAGGACAAATTGTTTACGAAAATAATGTGGTGGTGTCGCGTTTACAACAAGATCCGCCGCGCGACATTCAAGGTAATGTATTTGACTTTGTCGCCGAAGGGTTGCAAGACCAAGCTCAGCTATTAAAAGATTATAATGAACTCTCGCATCGCATTGAGCATGATCCGAGTGAAGCTAATTTAGCTAAATTAGCCAAAATACAAGAACAGCTCGATCAGCAAAATGGTTGGCAGTTGGATAACCGCATCCGTAATGTTATTTCCTCACTGTCGTTGGATGGCGAGGCGGCGTTATCCTCATTATCGGGTGGGTGGTTACGTAAAGCCGCACTGGCAAGGGCATTGGTCTGCCAACCCTCAGTATTATTGCTGGATGAACCCACTAACCATTTAGATATTGAAACTATTCGCTGGCTGGAAGAATTTTTAAAGAGTTTTAGTGGTAGTATAGTGTTTATTTCTCATGACCGTTCTTTTATTCGCCAAATGGCGACACGGATTATCGATTTAGATCGTGGTAAAGTGGCTTCATGGGGGGGCGATTACGATAGTTATTTGCTGGGTAAGGAAGAGGCTTTACGCGTCGAAGAACTGCAAAATGCTGAATTTGATAAAAAACTCGCCCAAGAGGAAGTGTGGATCCGCCAAGGAATTAAAGCACGCCGCACCCGTAATGAAGGCCGAGTACGGGCTTTAAAAGCCATGCGCCAAGAATATTCTCAACGCCGTCAAGTCATGGGTAGTGCCAAAATGCAGATTGAAGAAGCACTACGTTCCGGAAAAATCGTGTTTGAACTGGAAAATGTCAGTTACCAAATTGACGGTAAACAATTAGTTAATGATTTTAGTGTGCAAGTATTACGCGGCGATAAAATCGCGCTTATTGGCCCTAATGGTATTGGCAAAACCACATTATTAAAACTCATGCTTGGTGATTTACAACCAACTTCGGGCAGTGTTCATTGTGGAACTAAACTTGAAGTTGCTTATTTTGATCAGTATCGCTTAGAACTCGATCCTGAAAAAACCGTAATGGATAATCTGGCTGAAGGTAAACAAGAAGTGATGGTTAATGGGCGTTCTCGCCATGTGCTTGGTTACTTGCAAGATTTTTTATTTCCACCAAAACGCGCCCGCACACCAGTGCGGGCATTATCCGGTGGTGAGCGTAATCGCTTATTGTTGGCAAAATTATTTTTAAAACCAAGCAATTTACTAGTACTTGACGAGCCGACTAATGATCTGGATATTGAAACATTAGAACTATTAGAAGAATTGGTTAATGATTATCAAGGAACAGTATTACTCGTGAGCCACGATCGCCAATTTGTGGATAATGTGGTCACCAATTGTTGGTTTTTTGAAGACCAAGGCCATATTGGAGTTTATGCCGGTGGTTACAGCGATGCTTTGCAACAACAGCAACAAACCAGGCCGGTAAACCTGCAAGTTGCAACAAATAATAATAAAGCGACTAAAAAGGAAGACAATAAGGCCAACACTAACAATAATCAACCGGCAAAAACCAAGCTGAAACTTAGTTATAATGAGCAACGCGAATTAGCCCAATTACCGGAAAAAATAGAGCAACTAGACGTTGAAATAACCGAGTTACAAGCCCAAATTGGTCAGAGTGACTTCTTTAATCAACCTCACGAGCACACTAGCTTAATTTTACAAACCTTAGCCGATAAAGAAGCGGAACTTGAAGCCGTGTTTGCAAGGTGGGAACAGCTAGAAGCCATTAATAAGTAACCGTTTAGTGGTTACTTATTGAATACCAAGTTTTTCTGGCTAACCAATAAAACAAACACAGGGCGATGATCACAAAAATTGCCCCGACAAAACCAATATAATGCGTTGACAGATACAGCAACACTTGGCTACCCACAAAGGCGCCGCCACCAATCCCAATATTGTAAATCCCGGAATAAACGGAAGTGGCTATGTCGGCGGCATCCGGGGCAACATCAATCACTTTACTCTGCATTACCATACCAATAATCGTAATTGATAGCCCCCACACCATTCCTTGCACTATCGCGGTGAACAAGCTAAACGAACAAACATAAAGTGATAACAAACAAATCAGTAACAATATTATTGGCACCACTAAAATAGCTACCGGATGCTTGTCAGCAAATTTGGCAAAAAGAATGCTACCTATCATGCCGGAAAAACCAATAGCTAACAGTAGCACCACCACCATATGCTGATCAAAACCGCCCACTTTAAGCATAAAAGGGGTAATGTAGGTATAAGCGGTAAAATGCCCGGTTATGATAATCGCGGTTAGAAGGTAGATGTTAAGCAGTACCGGTCGCTGTAACACTTTAGGAATGTCCCTAATCGAAATGGTATTCATGCTCGGCACATTCGGTAGTAAATACATTAATAACACCATCACACAAAAAGCGATAATCCCAATACATAAAAAAGTGACTCGCCAACCCACCAGTTGCCCAATCATAGTCCCAATAGGAATACCTAAAATAGTTGCCATCGACGTTCCAACCACAATAAAGCCCATCGCTTTAGCCTTTTTACCATTGGGGGCTAATCGAACCGCTAACGGCGTAGTGATGGCCCAAAATACTGCGTGGGCACAGGCAATACCAATTCGTGCCACCATTAAGCTATAAAAATTCCATGCAAAGCCAGCTAAAATATGACTACCAATAAATAAGCAGAACAGAAACACCAGCAATTTTCGCCGTTCCATTTTCGCTGTCAAAATAGTCAATGGTAGCGACAGTAGCGACACCGCCCAAGCATAAATAGTTAGCAATAGCCCGGCATGGGCTACATCCATCGAAAAACTTTCGGCAATATTGGGCAATAATCCCACCGGCACAAATTCGGTAGTATTAAAAATAAAGGCCGCAAAAGCCAAACAAAGAATAGAAGACCATATCCGCGATCGTTTCTGGGTATTATTCATGATATAAGTAAATAGATGGGCTAGATAAGTTGCGGCGATTATAACCGAATATTATTTATTATTAAACTGATACCCTAATAAAACTCAAGCTAACTTACCACCTAAAACCAGCCTAGGTGGTAAAATCATAATAGATTAATAGTTATTAAACTAAGGCTTTGACTGCAGCCAGAACTTTGTCATAATCAGGTTCATTGGATACTTCTTTAACATACTCAACGTAAGCAATTTTGCCTTGTTGATCAATAACAAAAACGGCGCGCGTCAATAAACGTTTTTCTGCGATGACTACCCCATATTTTAAGCCAAAATCAAGCTCTTTATGATCCGAGGTGACTTTAACCGCATCAATACCTTCGGCCGCACAATAACGGCGTAAAGCAAATGGCAAATCAACACTAATCGAAAAAATAACTGTATTTTTAAGGTTAGCTGCGGCCACATTAAAATGATGAACTTGAGCACTACAGACCGAAGTGTCAATTGAGGGAACGGAATTAATAATTCTAACTTTACCTTTAAAGTCAGATAATTTGACAGCATTCATGGCGACATCTTGAACCACAAAATCCGGAGCCAGATCGCCAACTTTCATTTTCGGGCCTAATAAAGTAACGGCTGAACCGCCCATAGTGACTTCGTTTACTCTCTTTTGCATAATCGTCTCCTAAATGTTGTGATAAGTGTGGTTACCTAAGGTGTAATTGCTAGCAATACCTTGCAGCAGCAATACATTGAAAATAGATGGAGATAAGCTAAAACATGTTGCTTAACTATAAAACGACACAGGCAGGACTACAATAGCCAGAACCCATAAACAGGGGCAATTTAACCAATTAATAAAATAGATAATTACTTCTTTGCTATAAGCAAATTGCCAAGTTGCGTTGGTGTAACTTTAATAGACACAGGTATATAATAGCCGAACTTATTCCATTACTGTCATCTTAATCATGAATCAACTTCTTATCACTGTTTGTCTACTTACCTTTAGTAATATTTTTATGACCTTTGCTTGGTATGGCCACCTACGCTTTTTACATAATCAAGCTTGGATTGTGGCGGTGTTTATTAGTTGGGGGATCGCCTTATTTGAATATTTATTACAGGTGCCAGCCAACCGCATTGGCTTTCAAGTGGCCACTGCCGGGCAATTGAAAATTATTCAAGAAGTGATCAGTTTATCGGTATTTATTCCATTTTCGATATTTATTCTTAAAGAACCTTTCAAAACAGACTACATTTGGGCTGGATTATGTTTGCTGGGGGCGGTGTTTTTTATGTTTAAGGATAAAATAATCAGCTAACCGGGGTAGGGTTTTCCGCGCTTGTCGATTTTGGTTAATATAGCGGAAAACCTTTATTTTATAATGCTTTAAACGAAATATCCGGTAAAATTGCTTCACCTTGCCAATACAGTTCACTGGCAATGCGGCCAGCAATTTGGCCATAAATCTTACTAAATTCACTATCAGGGTGACTAATGACTGTGGGTTTACCAGCGTCCAGATCTTGGCGTAACATTCTATGCAGTGGGATTTGCCCTAATAACGTGGTGTGGTATTGCTTGGCTAAACGTTCGGCACCGCCTTCGCCAAAAATTGCTTCATGGTGACCACAATTTTCACAAATATGGTAGCTCATGTTTTCAACAATACCCAAGGTTGGAATATTCACCTTAGTGAACATGGTGATCCCTTTTTTGGCATCGATTAAAGCAATATCTTGTGGGGTCGTTACAATCACTGCCGCTGTAACCGGAATGTTTTGAGCCAGTGTTAATTGGATGTCGCCGGTACCCGGTGGCATATCTATCACCAAATAATCTAGTTCAGGCCACAGCGTATCTTGTAAAATCTGCAATAGCGCCTTACTAGCCATGGGGCCACGCCAAACCATGGCGCCATCAGAGTCAACCAAATAGCCAATCGAATTACTGGCTAGTCCATAAGCCATAATTGGGGTCATATGCTTATTATCAGGTGATAAAGGTTGCTGTTTTTCGGTGCCAAGCATAGTTGGGATTGATGGCCCATAAATATCAGCATCCAAAATCCCCACTTTGGCACCTTGTTGTTGTAAAGCTAACGCCAAATTAACCGCTGTCGACGATTTACCCACACCGCCTTTACCGGAACTCACGGCAATAATATTTTTAATATTATTAATAGCGGGTTGATTATTGGCACGCTTTAAAGTAGCAATATTGTATTTAATCTTCCACTTAACATCATCAACGCCATCTAGTTTAAGTAAAGTAGGGGTAAGCGTTTGTTGTAATTCAGCAAATGCCGTTTGCCAAGCAAATGGCATTTCCAAAGTAATCAATAATTGTTTATTTACACATTCACATTGTTTTACCGCACCTAGTTCAATCAAATTTTTAGTTAGAGTAGGGTGAGTAAATTGCTCAAGAATCTTTTCTGCTTCCATGGGTATAAGCCTTATCACTTGGAACATAAATGTTGGTATTCATATTACCACAAATTAGTAACTCATTGATATTGGTTAATAAAGATAGTAATCATGGTAGACTACAAATGCCAGTGCCTACATTATAAAACCATCACTAAATGGTGGCTGAGTATCTAAAGAATTTTCAGCAAATTATGGCATAAATCTGGCGATAATCCCACGATTGTTGTACTATTTCTGCCATTATGTAAAAAAAGGTAATAAATCAACATGACAACTCAACGCAAAATACTGGTTACTTGTGCGCTTCCTTATGCGAATGGATCAATTCACTTAGGTCATATGCTTGAACATATTCAAGCTGATGTTTGGGTGCGTTACCAGCGAATGCGTGGTAATGAAATCTATTTTATTTGTGCCGATGACGCTCATGGCACCCCAATTATGCTCAAAGCTCAGCAATTGGGCATTACGCCGGAACAGATGATTGATGAGGTAAAAGCCGAGCATCAACGCGATTTTGCCGGTTTTAATATTAGTTTCGATAATTACCATTCAACTCACAGCCCGGAAAATAGGGAAATCTCCGAGCAGATTTATAAACGCTTAAAAGCTAATGGTTATATTAAGACTAAAGTGATTTCACAACTGTTCGATCCGGAAAAGCAAATGTTTTTACCGGATCGATTTGTAAAAGGCACTTGTCCGCGTTGTAAAGCGCCGGATCAATATGGCGATAACTGCGAAGTCTGTGGTGCTACTTATAATCCCATCGACTTAATTAATCCACAGTCAGTTGTTTCTGGTGCTACGCCGATTATGAAAGACTCGGAACACTTCTTTTTTGATCTGCCGGCTTTTTCCGACATGTTACAACAGTGGATACGTTCAGGTACTTTACAAGAACAAGTGGCCAACAAAATGCAAGAATGGTTTGCCGCTGGCCTACAGCCGTGGGATATTAGCCGCGATGCCCCGTATTTTGGTTTTGAAATTCCCGATGCTCCGGGCAAATATTTTTATGTATGGTTAGATGCGCCAATCGGTTATATGGGCTCGTTCTTGAATTATTGCAATAAAAACCATAAAGCGATTTTTGATGAGTTCTGGAATAAAAACTCGTCCACGGAACTGTATCATTTCATTGGTAAAGATATTGTTTACTTCCATAGCCTATTTTGGCCAGCCATGTTAGAGGGGAGTGACCACCGCAAACCATCGAATATTTTTGTGCATGGTTATGTTACTGTTGATGGTGCCAAAATGTCTAAATCGCGCGGTACCTTTATTCAAGCCAGCACCTATTTAAAACACTTAGATCCTGATTGCCTGCGTTATTATTATGCCGCTAAATTATCACCACATATTGATGATATTGATTTAAATCTGGAAGACTTTGTCCAACGCGTGAATAGTGATTTAGTTAATAAAGTGGTCAATATTGCTTCGCGTTCGGCTGGTTTTATTAATAAACGCTTTGACGGCAAACTGTCAGCGCAAGTTTCCGAGCCAGAGTTATATGCGCAATTTGTTGAAAAAGCACAAATTATTGCCGATTATTTTGAACAACGCGAATCCGGTAAAGCCATCCGTGAAATTATGGCATTAGCCGACGAAGCCAACCGTTATATTGATGAAAAAGCCCCTTGGGTGGTTGCTAAACAAGATGGGCAAGATCAGGCATTACAGGATATCTGTTCCATGGGGATCCACTTATTCCGCATTTTAATGACTTACTTAAAACCGATTGTGCCTTCGCTAGCAATGCGCACTGAGGAATTTTTAAATAGTAAATTAGAATGGCACAGCATTGATCAAGCCCTAACTAATCACACTATCAATCGCTTTAAAGCCTTATTTAACCGCATAGATATGGACAAAATCACCGCCATGATTGAAGACTCAAAACAACAAGCTGCATCAGCTGCGCCAGCAACAGCCAAAATTGCTGAACCGATTGCCGAAACTATCAATTTTGATGATTTTGCTAAAATTGATTTACGCGTGGCCCTCATTAAAAATGCTACTTTGGTTGAAGGTTCAGATAAGTTATTACAGCTCACCTTAGATATTGGTGACGAAACCCGCAATGTATTTTCGGGGATTAAACAATACTACCCCGATCCGCAAGTATTGGTAGGGCGCTTAACGGTGATGATTGCTAACCTGGCACCTAGAAAAATGCGCTTTGGCATCTCCGAAGGCATGGTGCTGGCTGCCAGTGGCAAAGATGATAGTGACGGTATTTACCTATTATCACCGGATAACGGCGCCAAACCCGGTATGCGAATTGCCTAAGTTGCTCGGGAATTATACTAATTACGACCGACAACGCCAAAGCACACCATACCAACCAATGCCAGCTCCGCCGCTGGCATTTTTATGTTTGTTAAGATGTTTCCTGAGAGGTATACGTTTGCGTATAAAAAATAGGTTGATATTTGTTATGGTTTGGGTTCGATAATGGCGTGTATCCATAAATTGGCTTTAAAGCCTTTATTGGCATGGGATAAAAGGAATTGTTTGTTTTTTACACGCTACATGCCGAGTAAAATCACCTACTATTTATACTGGTATTTACACTTATTTTACAAATATTTTAGATTGAGAAGTAGTTAATTTTTTATCAAAGAATTATACTTTTTATAGCTAAAATGAGTTTAGCTCAATTTATCAGTAATGGAGAAAAATATGAAATAAAACAAAAAATAAAGAAAAGGTGGAACGTTATGTACTATTCAGTTAGACGCCAGCTTTATACCATAAATCTTTTTAAAAACGTTTTAGTTAAACTATTACTCCTAAAACTCACTTTAACTCTTAAACATCTAAATTTATCGCGATTTTCGCAGTTATATTATTCAACCTTAAAACGCTTATCTAAAGTAGCTTTAGCATTAATACCCTTATCATTATTGCCATATTCAGTCAATACTCAGGCCTTATTAGCCAGCACAATACAGGTGATTAATGGTAGTGCGCCTTATTTAACTTTTGATAATGGGGTAACTAAAGTCACTACTGCTGAGGGTCTGTTATGGATTACCCTATCCAACGGTACTCACATTACTCCGGCAATCAATACTTCAGCGACTACAGCTATAGTGTTACCTAATGCTGGTGAAACTTTAGCTGATGTACAGATGTTGGTGCCTACCACTGCTAACTCTATTGCCTTAAACGACTTAATTAGTGCACCCTATAATTATTGGGGCGATGATGATGGTGATGGTCAGGGTACTAATGGTATTACCGCTACCGGTAATTTAAGCGTCAGTATTACCGATAAAGACAATCAAGCCGTGAGTCGTAGTGCCAGCTTAGATTTATGTAAAGCACCTTATAAATTGCAATTAACCAGTACTGATGTTAGTTTAACTACCCAGTATGGGGTGCCCAATAGTAGTAATTTCACTGGTAATAGTGCCACTTATTATATCAGTCCTAAAGCTGTGCCTACAATCTGTTACGCCATGCCAAATCTAACCTATGGCACCGGCGACAAGGCCGGTCCCGCCACTATCTGGAACCCAACTAAAGGCTTCCTGGTGCAATCCACTGAACCATCAAGTTACAGTCGTAACTTCCCCACTACTGGAGCCAATAATGTGTATTTTGATTTAGAAATAGGTGGTGTTAATGGTTCAGCATTGACATGGCCAACAGTCAGCCAAGGAGGTATTACCGCAACCATGACGCCATCACCCGATAATGCCAATAACATCCGCGTCACCCTCACTGGTCCGGCGGCAACAGAATCCCAAATCAGTTCAGCCACACCAGGTAGCGTCGCTACTCCCAGCTTGCCACAGACATTCGTGTTAGTCGGTAAAGATAGTAGTAATAGCGAGCTAGTAAGCTATGGCTTTGTCTTAAAGCATTGGTTCGTAAACCGTGGAACTAAAAGAGATACTTATGCTCCCACCTCATCCTGGTGTAGTAGTTTAGGTTACCGTCTGCCCCAGGTCAAAGACTTAACTAACGCGAAGTGTGGTGTGGATAATAGATGGTTTCCATGCGTTAATGGCATAGATGGCGCCACGCCGTCATCAACTGTTAATTATTACCAACGTAATATTGGTGCGGGTTTGTTCACTGAATGGGGCTACATGCACCCTTATACCGATGCCGGCTTCTTCTACAACTACTACTGGACAAGCGACAGCAACGGTTCTAACCAGTTCAATGTCTACTCGCTCACCGGCGACGTTGTCAAAGACGGCGATCCCAGCATCGGCTACAACGCGGTTTGCGCCTATCCTTAGTCCTTAGTTCTTAGTCCTTAATCCTTAAGTCACGGGTGTTTAATAAGGGGTAATAAAGTTTAAGCAACCAAAGGACGGTTGCAGCGGCAGGGGCAACCCGAGCCGCTTTTTAAAATGCCAGCAATCAACGCTGGCATTTTTATGTTTGTTAAGATGTTTCCTGAGAGGGGTATGTTTGCGTATAAAATTGGTTAATTAGTCACGCTGCCGCTTAGGCGTTAAGAGGGATTGGTGTGAATCCCTCTTAACAATCTCCCCACACCCCGCAGGAAGTAAAAACCAATTAATTTACAATAGTCTTGGGTTTTAGGTGTTAAATCGGCCGTTAGATGGTGCCGACAACTGAGTGAGGTTAGCACGGCAAACAGGGAAGTTTGCCGAGGGAGTGCTTTGTAGGAACAAATCACGACCGGTGCGTTAAGACCAAGCGAAGGCGGAGGGCAGTCGTAGACCACCATCTGCAGGCCCGCGTTTGGGTTGTAAGGGAATTTTCGCGTTAAAATTCCCTTACTCGAGCGTCGGCACCGTAATTAAAATAATCACCAAATCGTAAAACGCTCGAAACCTAACGGATTTACATAATTAATTTCCCGTCAAGATGTTTCCTAATAGGGGTATGTTTCAGTATAAAAACTCAACCCAAACCCAGCTTAAAAATAAAGCAAATGCCTTCATCTTTACTATTCTTTACAAATAAACTTAACAAAACAGTAGTTAAAATTTATCAAGGCGATATACTTTTAGCGATGAGTGGTACGGAGGTTATTTTTCGTGCACTCGAATGGAAAAAGTGTAAATAAAACATAAAATTACTTGACGGAATCTTCATCATGGCTTATACTGGAAGACACAAGACACAAGACACAAGCACTGGCAGCTTTACGTCCAAAATCTATCTCAACACACTGTAGTTGCCTCATTTCACCGAAGTGATAATTTAGTTCCCGATTTAGTCCTAGATTTAGCCCCGTGCCGTCGGCATAATCGGCAACCTGGTCACCCCAATCGGCAATTATCTTCAATGGTGCCATTATGGCTACTACAATCATTACCGCCCAATCGGCAGTTACCGCCATTATCACTAATTAAGCGCCATTCACGTTTAGGTTTTAATTTAAAGCGTTGTTTAGCCTTAATGCCGTTGCTGTTATTGCCATATGCTACTACTACCCAAGCGTTGTCCGCCACTACTGCCCAGGTAATCCATGGTACTCAGCCATATTTAACCTTTGATAATGGGGTCACTAAGGTCACGACTACGGAGGGTCTGTTAGGTATTACCATCTCCGACGGTACTACTCAAACCACCTACACACCGGATAATACTTCGACCGCAGCTAACCCAATAGTGCTCAGGGCAGCTAATCAGCGCTTTACCGATATTGGTATGCTGGTGCCTACCAATACTGATTCCATCGCCTTAAACGCTCTAATTGGCGCACCCTATAATTATTGGGGCGATGATGATGGTGATGGTCAGGGTGCTAATGGTGTTACCGCTAGTGGTACTTTAAGCGTGCGTATTACCGATAAAGACAATCAGGCAGTGAGTCGAAATACCGTTTTAAGTGCTTGTAGTGGTGCCCCTTATAAAGTGGAATTAACCAGTACTGCTGGTAGTTTAACCACCCGGTATGGGCTGCCTAATAGTAGTAGTTTCAGCGGAGGTACTGCTACCTATTATATCAGTCCCCCACCTACAATCTGTTACGCCCAGCCGAATCTTAAATATGGTTCAAATAATGAGTCAGGCTATTCAGGAGAGAACTTCGCCGGCCCCGCCACTATCTGGAACCCAACTAAAGGCTTTCTAGTGCAATCAACTACACCATCAAGTTACAATCGTAACTTCCCGACTACCGGTGCTAATAATCTGTATTTTGATTTAGACATAGGTGGTGTTAAAGGTTCAGCATTGACATGGCCAACAGTCAGCCAAGAAGGTATTACCGCTACCATGACGCCATCACCCGATAATGCTAATAACATCCGCGTCACCCTCAACGGTCCACATATGAACTCTAATATTAAAACTGTCCTCTTGCCACAGACATTCGTGTTAGTAGGTTATGATAGTAGTTATAGAGAGGTAGTAAGATATGGCTTTGTCTTAAAGCAGTGGTTCATCAACAACGGAAGCAATTGTGATAAGTATGCTCACGTTTTATCCTTGTGTAGCCGTTTAGGCTATCATGTGGCAGAGTTCAAAGAGTTAACTAATAACGCTAGCCGCAATTCATCCGGAGCTATTGTAGGCACTTACCAACGTAATATCGGTGCTGGACTGTTTAGTGAATGGGGCTACATGCCAAGTTATACCGGTAGCGGCTTCAGTACAAACTTCAGAGGCGCGGCGTTCTACTGGACAAGCACCAAAGCTAACTCTCGGGACATGTGGTGTGTCAACTCGACCGACGGCGCCAAGGTGTCAGACGTTCGCAACACCCCCGACGACCACTGTGAATATGAGGTTTGCGCTACCAACATCGTTCACTAATTGGCACTTAACGAACCGCCGCGTAGCGCACTTCCCTGTGCGCCCACGGCTCACCCGGCTTCCTGCCGGCTGTTCTATGCCAATTACCTCCCTCAGCACCACTTAAGCGGGGAATAAAAACCAACACCCATAAAACCAATCATTCAATAATAGGTTAGGGTGTTAAGATGTTGATGTTAAATTGGCCGTTGGATGGTGCCGACAACTGAG